>NZ_CP034759.1:1425239-2850478 GCF_004295665.1 Litorilituus sediminis | reverse complement strand
AGCGCGTAAAAACACCTTAAAAAACCTTGCTAACTTTTATCTAGAGCATCAAGATAATAGCGAGCCACAGCAATGGCTAGCATTAAAAGGCATTGGCCCGTGGACAGTCAATTATGCACAGATGCGTGGCTTAAGTGATCCCGATATTTTTCTTGGCGCTGATTTAGGAGTAAAGAAAGCCCTTGCGCAAAGTCATCATGAGTTTTCTCCTGAGCAAGCTGCTCCTTGGCGAAGCTATTTAACCTTCCAACTTTGGAGCCAACTATAATGTTTATTGATTATTTAGAAACCCCACTTGGGCTCATGGAGCTTACTGCCAATGATGACGGCTTATGCCAAGCCATCTTCTGTGGCGATAACATTAAAACTATCAATGCCAATCAAGTTACTAAAGATAGCCAACATCAGTTACATGAATATTTTGCTGGCAAAAGGAAAGCCTTTGACTTGCCGCTAGCACCAAAGGGAACTGCCTTTCAACAACTTGTTTGGCAGCAGCTTGCTAATATTCCTTATGGTGAAGTCTATAGTTATGGTGATATTGCCAAGCTAGTTAACAAACCTAAAGGCTCGCAAGCGGTTGGCGGTGCCAATGGTAGAAATCCTATTTCAATCATAGTGCCATGTCATCGTGTTATTGGCGCAAATGGCAGCCTTACTGGCTATGCTGGCGGCATAGAACGTAAACTTTGGTTACTTAATCATGAAGGCGCTAAGCTAAACATAAATGACCAACAGCAAGCGCTTAACTTAGCTGAGGTTATTCATACTCGACAAAGTAAAACTGAGTTTTTAGTGTAACAGCGCTGTTTGCTTGGAAACCATCAACACAACAGAGAATCAAAAGCCTTCTGTTAGCGCTCAATAAGTCATCACTTGATCATTTTTTCAAATCCGTTACAATTTCATTCGAATGATATTCGAATGAAGTTTCAATTACAGAGATTACTATGGCACCAGCACCTAAATTTAGCCCACAAGAGCAAGAAAAGCTTATCTTCTGCGCGGCAATTAAAGCAATTGAACAAAGCAGTTTATTGGATTTTTCCATGTCAGCTATCGCTAAACTCGCGGGGCTTTCTATGGGGTCTGTGTATAAGTTTGTTCAATGTAAAGAAGATGTACTTATCGCGCTTGCGACAAAAATGTATCAAGAAAGGCAGCGAGTGTTTAAGCAAGTATTATCACTGCCACTGACTACGCCGGAGCGTATTATTGCCATCAGTCTTTTAGATTTTTCCAAAGTGCAAATGTATACCTTTGATGATCAACTCGAAAGCATAGTTAATACCAATGCCATGATGAAGCGCTGTTCGCCACGCTGGCTAGAGCAAATGATTGCTTGTGGTCAGGTTTGTGAATCTACCTTTCATCAATTTTTATTATCAGCCGCCGCCTCAGGTGAACTCATCTCAGGTAATAAAGATATTGAAGAAATAAACCTTGCCACTTGGTCTTTAGCAGTAGGTTACTTTAAAACCGTACGTGTTCATCAATGTTGGCATGGTGATCTTGATGCTGAAGAAGTGCTAACGGCATTAGCACCAGATAATTTACACATAAAAACTATGCAACGATTAGTTAACAGTTATGACTGGCAAACTAAAGTCAGCAATGACGATATTATTCGCACCTGCCAGTGTTTAGAAAATGCTGGACTAAGATAAAAAACGACTAACATTAATAGAGAGCAAAAATTCACCTATTTTTACCTCAAGCAACATAAGTTTGAGAACTCAGTTTAAGGATACAACATGAAATTTACCAAATGGCTCATCGTCATTATTGCTCTAGCTAGCATCATCTTTGGCTTACATAGCTATAAGGCATCACTAAAAGAAAGTGCCAGTGCACAAGCAGCCAACATGCCTGAGCCTTCTGCTACAGTAAACTCAATTGCCGTAAGTACCGTTAGCTTTCAAAAAACGGTGCAAGTAAGTGGTGAAATTCAACCATTTAAATATTTAAGTTTAACCAATGAAATGGCAGGTCAAATAACGCGTTTAAATGCTCCGTCAGGCAGCATAGTCAATAAAGGCCAAGTGTTAGTTGAACTAGATCACCGTGATGAAGCAGCACGCCTTATTGCTGCTAAAGCCAACTTAACCTTAAATGAGCAAACCTTAGCGCGTTATATTAAGCTGCATAAAAACCGTGAGATCAGCGAAGAAAGTGTCGATCAAGCGCGTGCTGCCGTTGATATTGCCAAATCAGATATCGCCGTGCTAACCACTGCTATAGCTAAAAAAACCTTAGTTGCCCCGTTTACCGCCAAAGTGGCTATTCATAGCTTAGAAGTCGGTCAATATTTAGATAAAAACAGTCAAGTATTAGCGCTAGTTGGCATTAATGATTTTACTTGGATTGATTTCAACCTTCCGCAGGTTTACCAAGAGTTATCATTAGGCGAAACCGTACAGATCAAACCAATGAATCAAGAAGCTGTATTTGATGCTGAAATCATTGCCATTGATCCACAATTATCAGGGCAATCACGTCAGTTAAAATATCGCGCACAAGTACCAACAAAAACACTGGCGTTAAAACCTAATACCTTAGTTAGCGTTATAGCCCCCATTGCCGAGCAAGAAACCGTTATTGCCGTACCTGATTTAGCTATCAAACGCGATGCCTTAGGTAACTACGTATTCTTACTGGAAGAGGCAGAACAAGGTAGCTTTAGAGCTAAACCTGCCAAAGTAACACTAGGTGAACGCCAAGGCGATCAAGTGATGATTGTTGATGGCTTAAGCGCAGGACAAGTTATCGCCAGCAAAGGCGCATTTAAACTATTTCCTGGTATGAAGGTATTTGTTGCCAACAATGAAAGCAGCACAGTTGCTCAGCAATAAGGGAATATAATGCAAGAAAATAAACCCTCAATTATGGACATCTTTGTGCGACGCCCAGTCGTTGCCATTGTTTTGTCGATTATTATCTGTATTGCGGGCATCTGGTCAGCAAGTAAAATTCCGGTACTGCAATTTCCCAAAATTGAAAGTGCGTCACTGGTTATCGATACCTACTACATAGGTGCTTCAGCGGATGTTGTACAAGGCTTTATTACCGAGCCTATTGAGCGTGTTGCAGCCACTGTACCAGGCGTAGAATATGTTGATTCCACTAGCACCTCAGGTAGCAGTAAAGTCACTGCGTGGTTAAAGCTAAATGAAAACAGTACCTTAGCCTTAGCAGAGCTAACAGCGCGCTTAAGCCAAATCCGCTATGAATTACCCTCTGGCTCGCAAGATCCTGTGGTTTCGGTAAGTCGCGCCGATAGACCTTTTGCCGTGTTCTACTTAAATGTTCATGCCAATGGTAATGATTTATCACGTATTACTGACTATTTAACCAGACAAGTTAACCCTATTCTTAACGCGATTGAAGGGGTACAACGTGTTGGCATTGAAGGTGCGCGTACGCCAGCAATGCGCGTATGGTTAGATGCACAAGCCTTAGCGGTATTTAACCTAAGTGCTAGCGATGTCTACCAAGCCTTAGCGGCCAATAACACCATAGCCACTATGGGTTATGTAGAAAATGATAGACAAAAGATTGATATTGTCGCCAACACACAATTAAGCAGCGTTGAAGAGTTTAAACAGTTAGTTATCAGTGAGGTAGATGGCGCTAATATCTACCTTAAAGATGTCGCTACCGTTAAGCTTGCCGCAGAAGACTCTAACGTTACCGCCAGATTAAACGACAATGATGCTGTGTATATTTCTATCTGGCCGCTGCCGGGTGCCAATGAAATTGCTATTGGTGATCGACTATATAAAAAGGTTGAAGAGCTAAACCAGTCGCTGCCTCAAGGTATTAGCATTGATTTTGCTTACGATGGCACCCTATATATGCGTGATGCCCTACAGGAAATCTTCACTACCTTAGCTGAAACCGTGATATTAGTCGGTATTGTGGTATTAATGCTAATGGGCTCATTCCGCAGCGCCCTAGTGCCCTTAATTACTATACCTATTTCTATTTTGGGCGCGATAGGCGCTATGGCAATGATGGGCTTTTCATTAAACTTACTGACGGTATTAGCCATTGTATTATCGGTTGGCTTAGTGGTTGATGATGCTATTGTTGTGGTTGAAAACGTTGCTCGCTTAATGCGACAAGGCATGTCTAAGGTTGATGCTGCTCTGATCAGCTCTCGCCAGCTACTAGTGCCTATTATTTCTATGACACTTACGTTGGCTGCGGTATATGCACCTATTGGCTTCTTATCAGGTTTAACCGGCGTACTCTTTAAAGAATTTGCCTTTACCTTAGCCATAGCGGTCATAATTTCAGGTATTGTTGCCATCACCTTATCACCTATTATGAGTGCTTATGTCTCGCCAAGAGGTGGACAAGAAGGCTGGTTAACAAGAAAAGTTAATCATGTTTTTGATGATGTTCAAAAAGCCTATGGCAAACTGTTAACGCACATTTTTAGGTGGCAGGGACAAGTGTTCTTAGTGGCACTTGTGGTTTCATTGCTAACCGTGCCTTTTTACTTAGATTCAAAGAAAGAGCTAGCGCCAATAGAAGATCAAGCTGGCGTGATGTTTGTTATTCAGTCACCGCCAGATTCATCACTTGAATACAACGTTGGTCAAATGGGGCCTGTGGTTGATAGCCTAAGAGAAATTGAAGGCGGTAAGCAAATCTGGCAAATTATCTTTGGCTCAGGTGGCTTTGGCGGCTTAGAGTTAGTAAAAGCAGATGAGCGTGACTTTAGCGCGCAATCCTTAGTGCCAACAATTTACGGTAAATTAGCGCAAATTCCAGGCCTGAATATGCTACCTATTTTACCGTCATCATTGCCTAGCTCAGGTCAATTTGAAGTGGAAATGATCGTTAAATCTTCAGCATCTTACGATGATATGAAGCAATATGCCGATCAACTTGTTGGTGCTGCTTTTGGCAGTGGCCAATTCCTCTATGCTGATACCGATTTAAAAATTGATTTACCTCAGGTAGAGCTGCGCTTAAATCGCGAAAAAATTGCTGATTTAGGCATGAACGTCGGGCAAATCAGTGAGCAGCTAGGCATATTACTATCAAACAACTTTGTTAACCGCTTTGATGCTAGTGGTAAAGCTTATCGCGTTATCCCAATTGTTGATAATGACGTACGCAGTAAAACCGAAGCAATATTGTCACTGAATATCAAAATGCCATCAGGTGAGTTATTGCCAGTATCTGCCGTTGCTGATTTACACTGGAAAACAGTACCGCGTCAGTTAGGCACATTCGCTCAGCAAAGCGCCTTTAGAATTTACGGTGGTGTTGCTGCTGGTTCAAATAAAGAAGCCGCGTTATCAGCCATTGAGCAAGCCGCTAAAGATATTTTACCGCCGGGCTACACCATTGATTATGCCGGTGAATCACGTCAACTACGTAAAGAAGGTAATACCTTAATTATGGTATTGGCAGTATCTTTAGTGATTGTTTTCTTGGTATTAGCGATTCAATTTAACAGCTTTAGAGACCCACTAGTGGTGCTACTTGGTTGTGTACCATTAGCATTATCAGGTGCGCTCTTAATCCCTTATGTTGAGCTAACCACTATTAATATCTATTCACAGATTGGCTTAATCACCTTAATCGGCTTAATTGCCAAAAATGGTATCTTAATCGTTGAGTTTGCTAATCATGCGCAAGAGCAAGGTGCAAGTAAACTAGCGGCGGTTACAGAAGCGGCAACAACTCGTTTACGCCCTATCTTAATGACCACAGCGGCGACCATTTTAGGTCACTTCCCGTTAGTGTTAGTTACCGGAGCTGGTGCAGAAGCACGTAATAGTATTGGTATTATTCTCGTGGCTGGTATGTTCATTGGTACTATCTTTACCTTATTTATACTACCTAGCTTCTACTTACTACTTGCAGAAAAAAGGCAGAAATTAGTGGCAACTGAGCCAACAATACCAGCGCCAAGTTTGCCGGTATAAACAGCTCCTAACAACACCTAACATAAAGCACCTAACATAAAGCACCTAACATAAAGCACCTAAATACAGGTGCTTTTTTCTGGCTAAAAAAAGGCCACAGCAAGCTGTGGCCAAAAGAGGAAGCGAACATCCAAGATGCAGCCTCTGCCTAAAACATGTTAGTTAAAAATATTTAAGATCCTATTTACCTTTATTTAATCATTCAGCTGATGGATAAAAACTCTTTAATCAAGGCAAAAGTTGCGCAGTTTAGTCTGCTAAATCAGCCACTTTTAACGCAGAGTAAAGAGGTTTTAGCCTCAGCTCTAGTGATCATGCCCTTCTTCAGCAGCAATACCTAACCAAGCAGCCTTGCCTGCTTCAAAATCTAAATGCATATCGTGGATCACTGCACCTTCAGCTAAATCAACCGTTAATACTTCATGCTCATGAACGATATAAACTAAATCATCAACTTTCGATGCGATAATCAGTGGTTTCGCGTCTTCAGCAATTTCTTCAAATACCTCAATACGCTTTTCCAACTGCCAACCTTCTTCTGCTGCATATAGGTTTAATTTACCTGTATTATCAAGCATTAACATATGTTCATTATGACCATCAAAACCATAGCTTAGATAACTAATATCTTCTTCTGGTTGCCATTCAAACGGGGTAATTTCGCCATGGTCAACATCCACTAAGAATACGCCGCCTCTTGATAAACCAATCATTAGTGGGGACTCTGGGCTACCTTTTAACGAACCAATACGCACACCTTCTGGCATAGAGTCTGGATTGGCTAATTTGCTAGCAGTGAATAGCTCACCATCTTGTTCAATTACAAGCACGCCATCACCACAAGCAAAAGCAATGTGATCTTCGGTTTGGAAGCTACCGTGTAACGCAGGACAAGTTTCTTCAAAAACTTGTTCTTGATGGAAGTGGTCGCCGTGCATCTCAAGTAACACTACTTGCTCTGGCAGGCTGCTTTCCGAGTTAGCATCACGTAAGGTTGTTAACACAAAATCACCACGAATTTCCGCAGTACCATGCATATAGGTATCAAAACTATGGTGAGCGATAATGCTGCCTTCACTGATGCTTTCATCGCTGAGTACACTTAAACCAGCGACTGCGCCACTGTCTTTATCGCCATCAAAAAAGAAGGCTGTTGTTTCACCGCGAGGTACATAATGCGTTGGTTTTACATCGGTTAGCGTAAAGCTGGTCAAACTAGGCGCATCTTCATGCTGATCGTAATGGTCACCATGTAACTCTTGCCATAAGCCACCATCAACAAACTCAACCAAATCATTACTTCTGTGTACTGCGACTGCATATCTATTTTCAGGGCTGCTGTATAGGTACTCGGCTGGGTGCGTTAAGTTAATCGTTTCAATGAGCTCATTTTCTTCAAGATCATAAATGTACAACAATGGTTGCTCTGAGTCTGAAATAGCTAATCTACCATGAGGTAATTCTTCGTCATGCCCATGGCCTGGATCTGGCGTGATAGTTGGATCTTTTTCAATAATTGTGGTTTCACTGCCGTTACAGCCCACTAAATTTAAGGCGGCTATAGCAAGCGCTATGCTTGATAGTGATGAGTGTTTCATAATTTTCCTTGTTGAAATTTTCTGGTAATTTTTATCTATAAATTGTGATTAAAAAGAGCCGCGAATGCCCAAGGCAAAAGAGCGGCCTGGCAATGGCGTCAAGTCTTTCAAGAATGAGGTATGTACTTGTGCATATTCGTCAGTTAAATTGCTGCCTTTCAGATAAAGCGCCAAATTATGTGCGCCAAAATCAAAGTAGTAATTTATGTTGGCATCAACCAATAAGTAACCATCAGTGGCTGATTCAAATTCAGCAACATGGTCTTGGTCGAAATACTGAGTAAATAACAAGTCAGCCGATAGGTTATTGCTCTGATACTTAAACTCTGTGGCAATGCGCGCCGGCGGTGTCCTCGGTAATTCTTCACCAGAAGTTAAGCGAGCACGAATTAAGTCACCTTGTACTTTCCAAGCAAAGCTATCAGAAATTTGCCAAACCACCTGTGCTTCAAAGCCATGTAGCTCGACATCTTCTGCGGTAAACAAATATAAAGGTAGGGTGTGAGCAATTTCTTCTTCACCGCCATGGCTACCGTGATCATGACCGCTGTGATCATGGCCATCACCTGCTGATAAACCTGTCGCTTGTTGATAATAGTAATCATCTATTTGGTTATAGAAGGCATTGAAAATAAAGCCAAAGTCACCTTTAAACTTACGTAAGCTAATATCAATGTTATTGGCGGTTTCTAAGACGATATCTTCATCAGTTAACCCTATATACGGATGATGATCTGCCGACTCATACTGTTTAAATAAAGCCCCTACTTCATAAGTGCTTGTACCTATGTGAGGGCCGAAAGATAATAATTCTGCCGACGATGGCGCACGCTGCGAACGTGAAATAGACACGCCTAGGTTATAGCCGTCGGTAAAATCCCAGACTAAGCCAGCAGAAAGACTGGTCGGGTTAAAGACATGGGAAACATCAAAGTTACGTACCACTTCGTCACCACCATGATGGTCGTGATCGTGGTCGTGACCATCATCATGTTCTTCTTCAAACTCTAACTCAGGTAACCTAACGTTATTGGCAGTAATTTCAGTTCTTTCAATACGTGCACCTAATTGTACTAAGACATTGCCAAAGTGACGCTCTTCCATCCAAGCCAAGGCAATAGATTCCGTATCTGAAGGCGGTGTAAATGCTTCAGCACCTTGCGCGGCAAAGTCGTTTTGCTTGTAATGCACGCTAATGCCGCCACGCCAGTGCCAAAACTCCTGATGTAATAACTCTATTCTTGCTTCATAAGATTCATTTTCAAAGGTAGTGCCTACCTGATCAAGCTCTAACTCACTATGGTGATAATCTGTATAAGCAAACTTAGAATTTAGTGACTTTATCACACTGTTATCAAAATCTAATTCACTGAGTATTTGCCATCTTTTTTGTTGTAAGTCAGCAAGTACGTCAATATCTTCATCACCATGGCTATGCCCTGGAATACCATACTCTTGCGTTAAGTCTTGGTAAGAAAAACCAACATAGCCTTGTTCAACTAAGTAACTCGCGCCAACGGTAAAACCGCTTGATTCTGATGCTGAATTAGCAACCTCATCAACACCATCTTTTTCAGGAATTTCATAGTTTTTTGCATCTCGCCAAAAACCATCAAGGTGCAATGCAAAGTTATCTGTTCCTGTATTGATGCTACCTGAAGCTTGTGACTGGTCATTAACGGTATCTTGTTGCAGCAACCATTCACCCTTGGTTTCATTGCTAGTAGGTACTCGCTCATCGACTACATTGACGACACCACCAATAGCACCGCTACCGTAAAATAGCGTTGCCGGACCACGTAGTACTTCTAAGCGCTCACTGGTTGACACTTCCGTTGATACCGCATGATCAGGACCAACACGCGATGCATCACCAGCATCTAAACCATTTTGAGTTACTAACACGCGTGGTCCATCTAAACCACGAATAATTGGCGTACTAGCAACACCACCATGAAAGTTACTGTGAACACCCACTTCTTTACTTAAACTATCGCCTAATGAGTTAGCTTGTCTCATGCGCAGCTCATCACCTTGTAATACGGTAACAGGTAAAGCAGATTCGATATTTGAGGTATGGAAAGGCGTAGCAACAACATCGACAATCTCGATGGCTGACTTATCTAGTGAGATATCAAGTGTATTACTTTGATTTTGTTTAACATCGAGTTTGACACTTCGATGAACATACTGCTCTGCCGCAATGTGTAGCTCGTAGTGGCCAGGTGGAACATCTAATAAAAAATTGCCGTTTTTATCTGTGATAACTTTGGCATTTGCGCCCATAACTTTTACGGTTGCACCGGCTACTGCGTTGCCCTGTGCATCCTTTACTCGCCCAGATATTTGATCAGCAAATACCTCACTTGTGCCTAATACAGCACTAAGTACACCCGCAAGTATTGTTAACTTTTTCATTTTTTCCCTTACTGTTTTATTTTGTGACAATATCACATTTCGCAAGATGTTATATTATCACAATTACAAAGACAATAGGGTTTGTTAACTTTTTGTTATTTATTTACCAAGCTATAAATTTCATTTATAAATAAATGCCTTAAATGCGCAGAGCCATAAAAGCTATCAATAGGCTAAAAAGATATGAATATAGATAACGAAAAAACTGAAGATATAGATGGCATAAGCAAAGTTATCTATAAAGCATTTGAAAACCACCCTCACCATCAAGCGGGCGCACTGCCAACAGAGCATCTCATTGTTGAAAAGCTGCGCGTACAAGGTGCATTAAGCCTTTCTTTGTTAGCCAAGATTGATAATGAAATTGTTGGTCATATTGCTTTTTCACCTGTAGAAATTTCAGGTAAAGCACTGAAATGGTTTGGCTTAGGGCCAGTATCTGTTGCTCCGAATATGCAAGGGCAAGGTATTGGTAGCAAACTTATTAATGAAGGGATAAAGCAGCTAAGAGCACTTGGAGCAAAAGGTGTGGTATTACTTGGCGAGCCTGAATATTATAGGCGCTTTGGTTTTAAAGCCTACCCGCAGTTAAGCTATGCGGGTGTGCCAGCAGAATATTTCCTGGCGCTAGCCCTAAAAGACACACCATTGCCCTCAGGTGAAGTAAACTACCACAAGGCCTTTACTTAGCTCGTATTTGTACGATCAGCCTGCACGGTATTGTCAAAATCACGCCTGATTATTTCTGACAAAACGTTAAGATCAACGTCTGCCAGCTTATTAATATACAGACAAGCCACCGACCGCTTGTACTTTCCCAGTTTGGCATATAGCTCTGCAGCGCCTGCGAATTTATCACCAAGGTAAAATGCCAGATTAGCTTTTCTTGGTGAAAAGCCTACTGCCAACATTGTACCCTCTCTGCCGCTATCATACTTATAGTGATACCTGCCAAAACCTATAATAGATGACCCCCACATTATCGGGGCTAATGAGGTAATTTTTTTAAATAGCTCAAGAGCAACTAACGCATCTTCACGACGGCGCTTATTTTCAACTGTAGCAATAAACGCTAACGGGCAAACTGATGTAGGTTGGGTTTTGTTTTCTGTCGCCATGCTTACTACCTTTTCACCTAATTTGTCTTTAATCTGCTAACTATAGTAAAAATTCACTCAGTCAAAGCAATAATTTTTGCCATGCTGGTAACAAGTTTATTTGCCGAGTTCAAAGGTTCTGGATATCTTAAAAAGCGCTATATTGTTAAAGCAGCTAAAAAAGCATTAGCAAAATGGCAATACGCACCAAAGCAAAACTTCAAAGAAAGTTATGAAGTTATTTTTGAATTTAGCGCTGAGCAAAACTAATACTAAGCGATATTAATCAACATGAGTTTTTATACAAATAACAGTTGGCTTTTGCTCCTGCGTCGGTTATTTTAGCCAACCATTTTTTGCCCATTATTGTGGGCTTTATATTTAAAGGGCTCAGCAATTGTTAAGCTATCGTCACTCATTTCATGCAGGTAATTTTGCTGATGTTATTAAGCATATAGTTTTAGTGGAAATTCTTGAACATCTTATTAAAAAGGATTCTCCATTTGATTATATCGACACTCATTCTGGAGCTGGCATTTACGACCTTTGGAATCCTGATTCGCAGAAGTTACAGGAATATACTGAAGGTGTTGGGAAATTAGATTTTAATGAACTCCCTGAGCTTGAAAAGTATTACCAAGTTATACGCTCCCTTAATAAATTTGACGCTATAGATATCTACCCAGGGTCGCCGTCTATCGCCAATTTTTATCTTCGACGCCAAGATAGAGGGTGGTTGTTTGAGCTACACCCAAAGGATTACGATCTTTTAAGCAACAACTTTTCCGACAAAAAAAATATGAGAGTTCACCATAAGGACGGATATGACGGTCTTAATGCATTGGTTCCACCAATCAGTAGGCGGGGTCTTGTTTTAATCGATCCATCCTATGAGATTAAATCTGAATACCACTTGGTAATTGACCGTGTAATTAAGGCACATAAAAAATTTAGCAATGGCATTTATGCCATTTGGTATCCTGTTGTTGATAGGCACTCCATTACAAGAATGGAGGAAGAACTAATTAAAAGCGGCATCAGAGATATTCAACGATTTGAACTGGGTATATCTGATGACTCATCACAAAGAGGGATGACGTCTTCAGGGATGATCGTAATAAATCCTCCATGGAGGCTCTTCGAAAAGATGTCTCAGCTGCTTCCTAAGATTGCCTCTATAATCACACAAGTTAACAGGCCTATTTACAAATGTGAGATCATAGTCGATGAGTAACCTGTTATCAGACTATATAAATATCAAGAGAATTAATCGTGATTCGCAATAATTTGGCATTGTTAGTTACAAACAGCGCAACAGATAATGAGCTTACGACTTGCCAAAAACACGGTGCAGGCAGCTAACAAGAGACTATGGCGTCAATAACTTATTTTAAGTCTTAGGCGCTTGGCGCCAATATCATCAGATAAAACGGCCGATAAAGCAGTTATTGCCCCTGCACCTTTGCCTATGGCTGAAGTGCAAATTACAGCGCTGGCCAAACTTAGCAAACCTGACGTTAAACTAATGCCCATTCATAAGGAGTTACCAAAATATAGCTATAACTCACTACGTGATAAGCAATATGGCGAGGTTCAACTTAAGTACCACATCACAGAAAAAGGCAAAGTCACTAAGGTATCTGTGATAAACAGCACGGTAAATAGAGAATTCACACAAGCAGCTAAAAAAGCATTAGCAAAATGGCAATACGCACCAAAGCAAAACTTCAAAGAAAGTTATGAAGTTATTTTTGAATTTAGCGCTGAGCAAAATTAATACTAAGCGATATTAATCAAAATAGGTTTTGATGCATAACTCGTAGCCATTCAGATTAATGCTGACAGTATTAATTTTTTACGAGTTGGTAATTGGACAGTAAAATCAATTTTAACAATTTGATTTATTGAGTTTTTCTGTTAATTTAGAGCGATGAACGTAGACGGACATTACTGAGAGGTCTACATAATATACTGTTATGTTTGAGTCAGGTATGGACGAAGATTTAAAGAAAAAAGTAGATATTGTGGTAGGGGTAAGCCGCCTAGCCGGTGGGACATTGATACTTGTTGGTAGTATTTTGGTATTTGTTTTTACTCAAGCCGCGCTAGACCCAAATGCTTCCATTGAAATCAATGGTGTTCCGACTAAAGACCAAACAGACAAAATTGTGGCAGCAATTTTTACGGCATTATTTCCATTAATAGGTCTGTTCCTATCTTTTACACCAGCAAAGCTACTTGATAAGTGGGCAGCAAAAATTATTGGCCGTTTGAGTTAATCTCAAACATAACAACCCAATCAAGGACGGGACTGCTAACGCTTGGCTCAGTTCCACTTCGTTACACAGTTTAGCCAAGCATTATCAGCCCCTTAGTAGGGCATTATGTATTCATCAAAGGATTGGCTCTAGCATTGAGTATCTTAGAAAAAACTAAATTTAAGGTTTATTTGGTACAAGTTACTAAAGGTTTCAAACTAGGGCTTTTAATGCTAATCCCAATGGTATTGGTTGACTATTGAAGCGGTGATTTTGACGGTGAAGATCTGTTATTTTGGTTATTGTTCACGTTAGGAACAATACCTGTGTTTATCTTCATGACGTTAGCTTATGCTTTACTCGAAATTACAGAACTCCATAAGTTTACACGAAGTCTCATTTGGTCTTTCACAAGTTCAATTGTCATAGTAGCGCTTATTGCATTGGTCGGTTTTTTCGAACCACCCTTTATGGAGTTTACAGAATATACTCGTAACGTTGTATTATTCACAGTACCTCTAACAGCAATATATTATCAATTACCTTGGAAAGAAGAGTATTAAAAAGAATACATAACAAGCTATTAAACAAAGTCAAAATACAGTTGGCTTTAAGCAATTTCGACATAAATTGAAGTTACAATAACAAATAAGGAAATATTAATGCGTTTTGGACTATTAAGTGTTTATATTATTTTTTTCTCATTTTCAGCTTTTTCTCAAGATGAAGAATACCTCAAGCAGGTGCAGCAGCTAGATTGGAAAGGTGTCGCTGACAGTTATGATATTGCTTCCAATGATGCAAAAATTACAATTACTGAAAATGAATACTTAGTTTTAGGGAAGGATGCCCATAAATTAATGCTTCTTAACGAAGGGCATGATGGCTTCAAGCCAGACGCTGTAAAACTTAAAATTCATGTCGATGAATCTGAATCTACTACAATTTATCAGCGGAACGAGATAGGCTTCGTAAAAATGGATGATTGGGAAGAAAACATTGATTCTGATGAGATGTTAGCAGAAATTATACAAGGCACAGAAGAAACCAATAAAATACGAGCTGAAGGTCATGCCAAACTATATATAGACGGTTGGTCACAGACTCCTTTTCTAGATAAAGAAAACTCAATCATTTATTGGGCAATTAACGGGCATACAAGTGACAACAGACAGTTCGTCAACGCTAAGGCATTGAAACTAGGAAGAAAAGGTTATACGGAAGTTATTTGGGCTGGTTCGCCAGAACAGTTTACTAATGCCGAGGCTGTATTGGAGCCTGCTTTAGCGAGTTACACATATAATGAAGGCTTTCAATATGATGACTTTATGCCAGAAACAGACACTGTTGCTGCAATGGGGGCTGGCGCATTAGTTTATAAGCTTGCAACAGGTAAAGCAGCTGTGAAAGCAGGCTTTTTAGCCGCTGCTGCTATTTTTGCTAAAAAGTTCTGGTTTATCATATTTATACCATTCGCTTATGGTTGGAAATGGATTAAACGTAAATTCTCGAATAAATCAGAATAAGCAGCTAACAAATTGCTCAAGTTCGTTCATAAACTCACTGGAACAATTAACAGTTGGCTTGGCGCTTCGCGCAAGTATAGCCAACAACCAATTACCCTTGGCAAAATGTTGGTTGTCAAAATGGTATCTGGATGCTGAAACAAATTAGAAAAGCTATGTTTATTTTGGCTATTGTTTTTTTCGCTCTAATGTTCATTCTGAGTTATTTAGAAGAAAATCATTTTGCGCTTTTGGCTGTAGACTTAGCAATTATTTTTTGGGGAGCTGAGAAATGCCTCTGTTGGTTTCTAGGTGAAAGGATATCTATAGCTAATCAAGTTGCAATTCCTCAAGATGCTCCTAAAGTTCTAAGAACAGTAGGGCTTTGTTTTGGTGGCTTTGTTGTTGGCTATGGAATTTTTGACATAGCTGAGAGGCTTACAACATAACAAGACACTGCATTACGGTTCACCAAAGCGATCACATCATTTGCGGTGCAAATCGCCTGCCCGAACTTGGTTTACATACTAGCAAAACATTATATGCAAAGGGAGTTTTGTGAATAATTCAAAGTTTTTTTTTACAAATCTAGTTTTAATCACAGCTCTATTGATCGTGATTAGTACTTACATTGCTTTATATGCTGACAGTATAGCGGTTATAACAGGTTATTTTATTGCAGCAGCAATAATTCCAGTACTAATCACATTGGTTGCTTCATACGCTTTATTTAAGGTAACAAAGCAAGATTTAAATTCAAATAAACGGTATCTTATTTTTGCTGTACCAATCACGTCAGTAGTGTGTTTGCAATTATTGGTATACTGGACGATACAATATGGATAACATTTATGTAATTTGCATATAATAAGTTGTTTAATTTGGACTTTCTATAGTCTGCTCAGTTCCGCTTCGCTTCACATTTTAGCCAACGTTTACTCCTCGCTTGATGCGGCATTACATTAATTCACAACGATACGGATAGTATGAAAAATGAAAATTAGAACCTGGGTAGTTTTATTGCTCACCACCTCTTTAGCTAGTTGTATTAATACGACAAAAGATAGCGAGTTTAATTCTAAAGACTCTTGGGAAGAGCTTGAAAGTGTGCTTAAGCAACAATACGCATATTTAGATCGCCCTAACTTGAATGTTCAAGAGGTATTTACTGAGTTCAAGGCTCGAGCTTTAGCGACCAAAAGCAAACAAGAGTTTGCAGATGTCAGTCAAATGCTCTTACGCCATTTTTACGATCCCCACTTAAACCTTGGCCCCTATGATGAAAATGACTTTAGTGTGTTTCCAACAGGCTCAGATATTAGCGCAACGTACAAAAATAATATGTTCATTATTGAAGATATCAAGGCTGATGGCGCTGCCGATCTTGCTGGTATTCAACCAGGCGCTGAAATCATAACTATCGATAATTTACCGGTAAAACAAGCGGTTGAAAAAGTGTTTGGTAAAAAGCTTGAGCAACTCTCGTTGGAGCAAATTAACTATGGCGTTAACGTTAGTTTAGGTGGTTATCGAAACAAACAGCGGATAATTAAGTTAAAAAATCACGACCAATTCAAAACCTACCAATTAGCGGCAAGTTATGAATGGCTTAATGCAATGAAAAACGGTCCAACCGTAACTTATAAAAAACTGAATGACATTGGATATATTCGGTTTAATAACTCACTCGGTAATTCGAAAACTGTTAACGCTTTTAAAGAGGCTATCAGTGCCTTGTCGGCAACTAATGCGTTAATTATCGACCTTCGAAATACGCCAAGTGGTGGCAATACCGGTGTTGCGGAACCAATATTGGGGCACTTTGTTGACAAAAAAACAGCCTATCAACGTTATCAAACGCAAGAAAATGGTATTTCATACCAAGAGGCCCACATGGAAACCGCGTATGTTGAACCCAATATGCCTTATTACACTCAGCCTTTTGTTGTCTTAGCTGGTCGCTGGACCGGCAGCATGGGAGAAGGGATGACAATTGGCTTAGATGCAATCGGTGCGGTAACGGTTATCGGGGCTCCTATGGCTGATCTTTTGGGGGGCATTAAAACGGTCAAACTGGTTGAAAGTGACACCTGGATAGAGCTTGGATTTGAACGGCTATATCACGTAAATAATACCTACCGAGAAGACTTTGAACCTCATATCATGATTAGTCCTGCTGATCGGGATGTTAATGGTAATGACCCTGCCTTATCACGAGCTCAACAGTTTCTTAATGAACTCGTCGTAGACTCAATGTAACCAGGCAATCTTGTCGGAATCGCTACGCTCTTTGCAAATTGCGGCGTAGCCCCAGTACCTTTACATATATTTTTTGTCAGTCAAAAGGATTGAAATGCTTTACCTAATATTCACTATTGTTCTTTGTTTTCTTGGTGTCTTTACGTTTATACCTAAATTTAACAGTATTATAGAGCGACACAGTGTAGGTATTAATTTTTTTCTCACTCTTATTGCGACATTAGTTGGTGTTCTATTAGCTATATCTATTACAAATTACGAAGCGAAACAAAAAGAAAAACAAGATGTTATTAAACTTTTAAAGTCATCTATCTCTTCAGTAGAGACGTGTTATGAATATAGTGAAGAATTAATAGAATATTTTAATAAATTGCCAAAAGAAGATAAGTTGAGGGTTGAGTTCTATGTAAAAAATCCACCACCATACCCAGACTATTTAGACACTTTCTTAATGCAAAATATAGTTAGCAAAAATTTATCGGAGACAACATTAAGTGAGCTAAACGAATACTTAATCAACCTTAAAAGAAGTCGTGCATTTAATGCGCCTTTATATCTCAAGGTTTTAAAGCAAACATTAAAACTCTTAGAATTAGAGGTAGCGTATCAAAAAGGTCACATTAATGAAGCTCAATTGGATATAGAGTTAAGTGCACTAAATAGCATTTTAACGACTACAGGCACATAACACATATGAACCTTCTCAGGTCAAGTAAGCATAACAAATATCAGTTGGTTTTTGCTCCTGCATCGCTTATTTTAAGGAACTGATATTTGCCCATTATTGTGGGCGTTACATGCACGGGTAAGCTTATCTAACATTTCAAGCTTAAATATAAGGAAATAGAAAATGGCTAAATATAATTTTATTGTAAGCATTGCACTTCTATTATTTGTAAATGATGCCGTCGGTGGCACAAATGATAAAGATGCGATTTGGCATTCAGTTCACAATAATTCTTACCGCACAACGGAAGAAATCAAGCGAGATGAATTTCGTAACCCAGAACAGGTGTTACGTTTTTTTGGAATTAATGAAACATCTTCTGTAGGTGAAGTCGCACCTGGGGGCGGTTGGTATACCCATATACTTGCACCTTTATTAAAAGATAAAGGAAGGTATGTGGGGTTGCAACACAATCCTGCTTACTATGGAAAGTGGCCTGACTGGGCAAAAAAGCTTTCTGCCTATCCGGAGAAAATAAAAAATGAACAAAACTTATATGGGAATAATGCGATTGGTACTTGGTTACCAGCCGTTGAAGGCTTACCTGTAGAGGCGGCGTCGTTAGATGTTGTTTTTATCGTGCGGACAATGCATAACTGGCAAAATCAAGGAAGGCTAGAAAATGGGCTCAAGCAATCTTGGCAAATATTAAAAAACAATGGTGTTTTGGCCATAGTGCAACACAGAGAAGATGAAAGTTCTAAAAGCGATCGTGAAGCTGCTTCGAAACGTGGCCGTTGGAAACAATCAGATCTTATCAGTGTAATTGAATCATTTGGCTTTAAATTAGTCGCGAGCTCAGAAATAAACGCTAATCCTAAAGACACCAAAAACTATGAGAAAGGCGTTTGGACATTACCTCCAAGCCTTGCGCTGAAAGAAAAAGACAAAGAGGTTTACACAAAAATTGGTGAATCTGATCGTATGACTCTTAAATTTGTTAAAGTTTCATCATAAGTAGTAGAAATATAAATACAGCAATATGTAGTGCGCATATAAGGCATTGCATTGCGGACGTTGTTACTCCAACTAAAAAATAGGATAGAAATATGTCAGATAGCATTGCAACTTTTTTTGAAGCTTGGCAAATACAGGAAAGCGAGCCAAGGCTTGCTAAGATAAATAGCGCAGTAACAGAAAACATACAGTACGCTGACCCTCGAACACCTGAAACGCTAAATGGTATTGAAGCATTAAATAACTATGTAGCTATGTTTAGTGCAAATGCTCCCGGCTGGTCAGCCAAAGTGGTTAAAAGCGATACCATATCCAAGGTTACACGTGTCACTGTTGCTTTCGAGGGTTTAGGTCCAGATGGTTCACATCAAGTTCAACTCGGTCAATACTTTGTCGAAAAAGACAAAGACCTAGTATCCCGAATGGTGGGATTTGTCGGCACTGGAGAGCAAAATTAGCTTTACTATGTCTATTGCGGCATATTTAATCTATAAAGATATGGAACTTACTGATTTAAAAGCAATAGTTACAAAGCTAGACGAAAATCGCAGCTAAAAAATTGCTCAAATTCGCTTGTTAAATCACTAAGATAATTTTCTGCTAGCTTTTGCTCCTTTGTCTTTTATTTTCATCGGTTATTATCAGCCCAATATTGGGCATTATACGTTACTGTTAATACAAGAGGTGTTGCCACTATGATCACATGTTATGTCAGGTATGTAATTGATCCCAAGAAAGTAAACGAATTTGAAAAGTATGCGAAGATGTGGATACCTCTGGTTAAAAAGTTTGGCGGGATACATAACGGCTACTTTTTACCTTCTGAGGGCGCCAACAATATCGCATTAGCACTATTTTCATTTAATAGTTTGTCTGATTATGAGGACTATCGAATTAAATCTCTCAGTGATGCAGAGTGCATTAAAGCATTTGAGTATGCCGATAAAGTTGATTGTATTGTTAGCTATGAACGTAGCTTTTTTAGACCCGTTTTTAATTAAAGCTATAAACGCAAACTAAGTGTTCTAAACAAAAAGTAGTTGCCTTTCCTCAAGCGAAGCTTAATAACACAACTCCACTATGGCACATTCGCTAGCGATAAATGCCAAGTGGGGAGTCCATATCATTCGTTATGCTTTTACCTAGCCTCAATCAGCTCGATACTGTAACCATCTGGGTCTTCAATAAATGCAATTATTTCTCTGTTATCAAATTGCACCGGACCAGGCTCTCTTGTTATTTTACGCCCATTTCTTTTAGTGAATGACAAAATTGATGAATATCGGTTACCGCGAAAGCTAGATGTCCAAAAGCATCACCCTTGTCATACTTTTTCTCATACCAGTTATGCGTCAATTCAATTACAGTTGAGCTTGATTCTGCTTCAAAGCCTAAGAAGGTAAGTGTGAATTCTCCCTCTGGATAATCAACCTGTCTTAAGGTTTTTAGAGCAAATAATTCGGTATAAAAAGCAAGTGAACGCTGAAGGTCACTCACTCGAAGCATCACGTGTAAAAATTGCAGCACTTGATTAGTATTTTTCATATTATTCCTCCTGAAAACGCCCTTTAGCCTGAGCAGGCTAAAGGGCTTAGGCTGCAAACTAGCTGGCCTGTTGTATTGCTTCACCAAGTTCCTCATTTGTATAGGCTTTACCTGCAATGCCCCAAAGTCCTTCTACGGCATAAACGGCATTAACCCATATTGATTCCTTGTCAATTGTTCCCCCGGTATGAGTAAGCACAATGTCGGTGACTTCTCGTACAAAGCTATCTTTTTGTGCTTGACTGCCAAACGTAAATGAGGGCACTCGTAGTTCAACAATAGCTAGAGGGGACGGTTTTAACCCCGAAAATGTTAGTTCGCTATCCATAAATACCACCTCGCCAACAATATTTGGCAGCATGAATCGATTATCACTGATTTGGTGATTATCTAGAAAAGCCTGCCCAACGGCTTGATGCATCTTTTGAGCGTTTTCCTTAGTAATAAGTCCTTCAGTAATGATGATTTGAATTGGCATGTTATTTCTCCATAAATTAATGAGTTGATTTTAATGTGTAGTGATCACTATATTTAGTATAAATAGTGATCGCTATTTATTTCAAGTAAAATATAATGATCATTATCTATAATTTTTAAGGTTGGCTAATGAGAGCTTCTAAAGAACACATGAAAAAGGTACGAGGCCATATACTGGAGTCGTCTGAACAAGGCTTTCGTGAAGAGGGTTACAGTGGCTTGGGAATTAATGGTCTGGCAAAACGAGCGGGAATGACATCTGGTGCCTTTTATGGTCACTTCCAATCAAAAAACCAAGCATTTCATGAGGTTGTAAAAAAAGGAATGAATGACTATATTGATACCCTCACTCAGCTTGAGCAACAGTATCAAGACGATTGGCCTCAACAGTTTTTGGATTTCTATTTAAGTTTAGAGCATATGGATGATCTTGAGCACAGTTGTGTAGTTCCAGCACTTTCAACAGATGTAATGCGCTCAGATGAAAAGACAAAGAAGTTATTTTCAGAGCAGCTTGAGCAAATTGTGGCTCAAATGAGTACGGGGTTAGTTAGCAGAGATAGAACCAGTGCATTGGCTTTGGTATCGCTTCTAGCAGGCAGTGTGATGATCGCACGATGCAGCTCATCTCGAAAACAATCTAAAGAAATACTAGAGTCTGCACGCACTTTGGCAAACTCTCTTGTTTTCAAAGAAAAATGAACATAACAAATCAGTCAATTTACGCCTTCGGCGTTGTACACATGGAGATAGCGAATGAATTTATCTTTTCACATAAATTTCGATGGTCGTTGTGAAGAAGCTTTTCAATTTTATCAAAAGAACTTGGATGCTGTCATTGGCCCATTACTTACTTATAAGGACTCTCCTGCTTCAGAAAATGTAGCAAACGAATGGCAGAATAAAATTCTCCATGGAAGTATCTCAATTGGTAATATTGACATAGCAGGCACTGATACCGTCATAAACGAGTATGAGAAACCAGCAGGATTTTGTCTGCTGCTCAGACTAGCATCTGAGGAGAGGGTAAAATCACTATTCGAGATATTTAAAGAGGGTGGCGAGGTTATTTTGCCACCTCAAAAAACTTTTTGGTCACCTTGTTATGCCATAGTGACTGATCGCTTTGGCGTACCTTGGAAATTTAACTGTGTAATATAACAAACTGTTTAACAAAGCAATAATTGTTGATTTTTGCTGCTGCCTTGCTTATTTTAAGCCACTGATATTTGCCCATTATTGTGAGCGTTATATGTTCATAAATTTTAGAGTATCGATTTGCCATTGACATTTTAATTAAGCTTGGACATATTATGTCAATAAGGGGTTCATAATATATTTTCACAAGGAAGGAGTCTATGATGACTAACGTGCACAAAAATACTATTTCATTTCTATTAGGTAGTTCTTTTGCTTACATCTTTATTTGGTTATCTGGTGTAGTTGCAGCTATGCCTGTTCCAGAGTTTCTTCAACCATATAACGAATTCGTAGTTCCCTACTATTCCAATACCTTAATCGTGTTATTTGCTTCAATATTATCTATCATTATTGTCTTAATTGTACGTAAAGCTTTTACTTTCATCTCTAAGCAAAACATATTTTATTTTGCTCTACCAATAGTTTTATTCTTAGTCTCTATATTTGTCTTTTTAAACTTTGCTATAGCACCGCTAATGTATGCGGCAATTCCGACCTTGCTAGTCGCTTTAATATTCAGCAGTGGCGCACAAAAAGCATAGTAATTATCACAATAGTTAACTCTCCTATTGAATAATATTCACAACAATAAAATCCAAAAGGAAATTTAATGAATTTCACGGCACTTTTTGTCCAAGCATTACTTTGGCTAACCGTGGCCGCATCACCAACATTAATCGGCGTTATCATTGGTTTTTTACTTGGTTTACAAGCAGGTGAGCTCTACAGCTTAAGGGTACCTATGTGCGCTGCCATTGGTTTTATTATTGGTGGCCTTTGGGCGGAAAGAATAAGAAAAACAACGGGTTTATCTACCTTTTTAGGCAGATTAATTGCTATGTCAGAGTTTAAAGATAAAAATTAACCCCCTCATTGAGCTATTAAGCTAAAATATCGCGGCAATTATTGTTTGCTCAATGCAAATATAATTAAACATATCAGCCTCATATACGACAAACCTAGCTATATCGGAGAAGTTAATGACATTTGAACATTATATCGCGCTATTTATCACCATGTTTGTTGTTGCTATTGTGCCTGGCCCTGCGTTTTTGGCTATTGCTTCTGCCTCAGCTACTGAAGGCTTTAAACGTGGCATATACATGACATCTGGCTTACTTCTAGCTGACTATGTTTTTATTATACTGGCACTATCTGGCTTATCTTATGTGGCAGAGCTGTTAGGTGAAGCTTTTGTATTAATTAAGTATTTGTGTGCCGCTTACCTACTATGGATAGGACTATCGCTAATACTGGCTAAAGCAACAAATACAACGGAACAAGCACCAGAGAAAAGTAAACACACTGCTATTTTGGCAGGTTTTTTACTTACTTTAAGTAACCCAAAAGCCATTATATTTTATGTCGCATTATTCCCTGCCTTTGTTGATATCAACAGCATAACGTTAATCGATACTCTGGGAATTATGATATGCGCAACCTTAGCATTTGGTAGTGTTAATATCACTTTAGCCTACACCACAGCAAAGGCCAGCCAGTACGTTTGTTCGTCGAGTAAGTCAGGTATTATGCAAAAATGCGCAGGCCTAGTCATGGCAGGTACTGGCTTAACAGTTGCCGCAAGAGCATAACTAAAGGTAAAAACAATATATTGCACTTTCGCTTAAAAGCCTTTTAAAATAGCGGCGTATTCCCTTTAGAGACCATTATGTTTAAAGCGCTTACCAATATTCTCGTTATTATCACTATGCTCGCAGCGTTTTTTGCTCAAGCATGGGCGAGTAGTAGTGCTTTACCTTGTCAGTCTTTATTAACTGAGCAGCCGTTTAGTCTGATCAGTGAGATACCTTCTGCAAGTATCGATACGCTAGCTGCGCAAAACACCTTATCAGCTGAAAGCGAAGATGATTGCTGTGATATTGACTGCTGCACACTCGATTGTTTATGTCTTGCCAATGGCTGTATTTCTTTTGCTTATTTAAGTAATACCATTGGCGGCGCTGCGGTAATGGCTTGGCAAGAAAACTCCTATCTGCAAGATGTTGAGCAAGCTAAATTCATTGTCAGCTCCTTATTTCGCCCTCCCATTGTTAACTCATAAAAGCTAAGTGCGCCCAAAAGCGCACAATGATCCCATTAACAAAAACTCAGTACTAAGGTGCTGTACTTTTCTCAAACATTTTTGAGGTTAACAATGCGTAAACACGCGATAAATTCTGCGTTAGCAATTTTGCTAATGCCAGCACTTGCACAGGCAAGTGAAAATGACCATGATCACCATGACGAGCACGGTCATCAAGACAAAGAAAACATTGAAAAGATTCAAGTGAGAGCTTCTCGTTTAGGGCGAATTGTCACTGAATCAGCGACACGCACCGAAATCATTAACGGCGAAGAAATCCAAGAAAAAGCCTTAATGCGACCGGGTAATATTTCCATGCTGGTTGCAGAAACAGGCGGCGTGCGCGTACAAAACACATCACCAGCGTTAGGTAACGCTAATATTCGCTTACAAGGTTTATATGGTCGTTACACCCAGCTTCTCAGTGACGGCTTGCCTTTATATGGCGGTCAAACTGCATCTATTGGTTTATTGCAAATTCCACCAACTGATTTGGCTAATGTTGAAATTATTAAAGGCTCGGCATCATCACTTTATGGTGGCTCAGCGCTAGGCGGGGTTATCAATCTAATTTCTCGGACACCCTCAGATGAATATGAAGGCGAAGTGTTAGTCAACGCAACGTCAAAAAATGGTCAAGATGTTACTTCATACTTTGCTGCGCCAGTAGCTGACTCATTAAGTGCCTCAATCACTGCTGGGCTACATCATCAAGAACAGCAAGATTTGGATGACGATGGTTGGCTTGATATGGCAGGTTATGAGCGTGCCAGTGTACGTCCACGTTTTTATTGGCAAGGCGATAGTGGTGCTAACCTTTATATGACCTTAGGTGTGATGACAGAGCAGCGAGAAAGTGGCACTTTAGCTGATGCTACTTTACCTGATGGTAGCCAATACCCGCTTAATCAGGAAACATTGCGCACCGATGTCGGCTTTATTTATGATCAGCCACTAGGCGAAGAAATGAATATCAATATTCGCGGCTCGGCCATGAATCAAGATCACCAGCATGTCTATGGCGCAATACTTGAAGATGATAACCACGAAAGCTACCTGATTGAGTCAAGCCTATCTGGTTATACTGATGACATTGCTTGGCTGGTAGGGGCAGCATTTCAAAAAGATCAATATACTTCAGATAGTTACGCCGAGTTTAATTACCATTACCAAGTGCCCGGCTTATTTACTCAAGTTGACTATGACGCCAGTGAGCAAGTGTCTATGTCGTTTAGTGCTCGCTCCGACTGGCACAGTGAATATGGCACACAAGTAAGCCCTAGAATTTCATTACTCTACAGCCCAGAAAACTGGATTATTCGAGGCGCATACGGTCAAGGCTATTTTGCGCCAACCCCTTTTATTGAGGATTTAGATGAAACAGGCCTATCGCGACTGGCACCATTAGAAGATCTGAAAGAGGAGCAAGCATCAACCGCTTCACTAGATATCAGTTATATTCAAGGTAGTGTTGAAACCAGCATGACCTTATTTGCCTCAGATATAGATAATGTTACTGAGCTAGAAGAGATTAACCCTTTGGATAACTCAACAGATAAACAAGTGCGCATCGTCAATGCCAGTGGCATGAGTGAAATTCGCGGCGCTGAATTATTAATGCGTTATCGCTGGCACGATATTAAATTTACCGGCAGTTACCTTTATACCGATGCCACTAAGGAAAGTGATAATGGCTTAAATCGTGTACCCATTGCGCTAACACCTGAGCATTCAGCAGGTCTTGTTGTGATGTGGGAAGAGCACGGCAGTCACTTATTAGGCTTTGAAGCTTATTATACTGGTACACAACGTCTTGAAGATAATCCGTATCGAGATAAAAGTAAGGCCTATTGGCATTTAGGCTTATTGGGGCAGATAACCTTTGGCCGAATCAGTTACTTCTTAAATGCTGAAAACTTACTTAATGTCAGACAAACCAAAGAAGAGTCTTTGCTTTTACCTGAGCAAGCAGCAAGTGGTCGCTGGACAACCGATATCTGGTCAAGAAACGATGGTTTTACCGTCAATGCCGGTATCCGCGTGCAGTTTGGTGATTAACTCGATGAGCGCTTAATAATATCAAAATCACTTTATCAATTAGGTTGTAGCTATGGCTGCAACCTAACTCAATTAATCCGATAAAATAAGCTCTGCCACTTCTTTTTTGGCAGTAACGCGAACATTGAGCAGCAGCTGTTGTTGATTAACATCGCTAATAGAATCAATTTTTTCCGGCAGCGTCGCTAAGCTAGTCAATGTGTCTTGGTTTAAATCATACGACCATAATTGCCGTTCATCGTTTATGCCATAAATAACATTATCTTTAATAATAAAGCCACGGTCGCTGCCTTGGTTAATTAATGGCTCAATCAATTGTGCTTCAATTGCGCCAGGCTGCCAAAACCTATCCATTTGATCGGTATATATTAATCGGCCATCAGCAGTTTTAGCCGCTCGCTTTACTTGCTTATCGGTAAGCAGCTTATAGTCAAGGCTATTCAAATTAACTTCCGCTAAGGTTAATACGCCATTAATTCGCGCCTGAACTAATGCGGTATTTTCATCACTTTGCCATTGAAATAGCTCAATAATTTGATGCGCAAACGGAAAAACCTTAGTGCTGCCATCTAAGTTTACTTGCACAAGCACATTAATTGCATTGACCAATATACTCTGACCATCAGCAGCCCAGTCTAAGCCACGAATATAAGTGTCCATGGGCAAGTTAGTCAGCTGCCTTAAATTTTCACCCTCAGCTAGCCAAATTTGATCTTCTCCTGAGCGATCAGATCTAAACGCGATAAGTTCACCGTTAGGTTGAAATCTTGCTTGTTCTTCAGCCAAAGTTGAACGTGCTTTTATTTGATAGCCTGATTCAGTAACCACTATTGGCTGTGCTGATTTCGCCAGCTTTGCTATTGGCAAGACCGCAATATCACTATCCCAACGCCCTTTGATAACTAGCATGCGCTTACCATCTGGATGAAAAGTTGGCGAGCCCATTGGCTCATCTAACGGCAAATGAATTTTATTGACCTTACCATCAAAAGACAGGGTAAATAATTGTCTACCTGTACTAAACACCAGCAAATTACTTAGCGGTGTAAAGTTAGGAAAAAGCAGTCTACCTCGAGCTATTTCATCAGGATATTCAATTAGTTCACTAGAAAGCAGCTGACCTTCTGGGGTTAGCTTTTCAATATAATTTAAACCATCAGCATGAATACTAGTTAAAGCAATCAGGTTATCTTGAACAGAATAGTCATAATCAATAAAGTTACCGTCTGTGCGCGCATAAATAACATGACTTTGATTATCTGCGATTGAGTAATTAACCAGTTGCCAGCGATTCGCCGCTTGTTGCATCACAAGAATATTATTATTGTTTAACCAAGTGGGTCGCTTAATTCTTGAATTTTTACATGCCATCAAAGACTGTGGTGCTTGTGGCGATTTTAACGCTGCTTCAAAATCTAAAGTCATCAGGTTATAGCAAGTCTTTTGCTCAATAGGTTTAATACAGCTTTCTGATTCAATGAATGTCAGCTTTTTGCCATCTGGAGAAAAGCTATGGCGACCATAAACGCCCATTTTCGGGGTCAGTTGCGTTTCTTTTTGAGTCTTAATATTTTTTGCCCAAATATTACTTTCAATACAGAGTTTTTCTGAATAGCGCGAAAAGACAATATATTCACCATCAGGCGAGTAAATAGCAGCAAATTCTTTATTATCCGTAGCGGTAAGGGCGCGAATTTGTTCAACGGGTAAACTAAATTTCGGTGTTGAAGGCGCATAATTCACGGCCATAATAGCGAGAATTATGATAAGGCCAACAAGGCTAAATAAGGTGGGCTTTGATAGCCAAAACTTATGACTAGTTTTTCCATCAACAGCAGGAGTATTGTCGCTATTTTCGCTGTTAGTTTCATCTATATGGGCTATTTGCTCAGCTGCTTGTTGATGACTTTCAGTCTCTTCTGCTGCGACAACTTCACGCTTATTTTGCCAGAGGACATCGCACTCTAGGCTATAACCTTGCTTGGCATGGGTCTGAATATAAACCTGCCCTTTGCCATCATCACCGAGCGCCTTTCTTAATTGGGCAACACTACGTTGCAAAGTATTAGGCGAAACAACGGTATCAGGCCAAACCTTGTCGAGCAATTCATCGTAGCTAACCACACGGCCTTGATTTTCTGCCAAATAAGTCAGTACCGCCAAAGCTTTTGGCGCCAATGTTTGCGATTGCTGATTTTGGCTAATTTGATTTCGGGATAAATCAATAAAAAAACCACCAATCCAATATTGCTCTGACATAAAACCTCTGTATTGCCTAATAAATACTGCTAAAAAGCAGGCTAAATAACCTGAAAAACCTTAGCACAAGCTGCTGACGCAGCCAAAGTTAACTTTGTAACAAGCTGATAATGTTAGGCTTTTAAATCACCAGCTAGAATTCAGCTAAAAGTCAGCATAACGTCAAGCTTTTTACTTTCTATTGATTAAAGTGAGCCTAAAAACAAGGCTAATTGAAGAATAACCCAATAGGAATAAAGATGAAATCAGCTATCGCCGTAATAACGCTACTGCTTACTATAACAAGTCACAGTTATGCTAAAGAAACGCTACCAATACTAACAGGCCCTTATGTTGGTCAAACGCCGCCGGGTTTAACACCTAAAGTATTCGCTCCTCGAGATCGCACCCCAGAGCAGCGCGATCATAGCGGCTTTTTTTCACCCGATATGACGGAGTTTTACTTTACCCGCAGAAATAACACCGATGGTAAATGGACACTTATCAGCTATAAGCTTGAAAACGGAGCATGGCAAGAGTCTGTTGTTGGCGCAAGAGTAGGACGACCAATTTTATCTCCTGATGGCAAAATCATGCATTTAGGCAAACACTATATGCAGCGCACCGCTACTGGCTGGTCAGAAATTAAAAGCCTAGCCGCGCCTTATGATGCTATTCGCATTATGCGTTTAATGTCATCTATCTGCTCACGGCACATACTACTTTGATGAGGCAAGTCAATCTGGCCCTATTAGTTATGCGCGCATAGTCAATGGCAAACGTGAACAACCTAAAGCGGTTGAAATTGACTTTGGCGAATGGAACGCACACCCCTTTATCGCACCTGATGAGTCATATTTGATTTGGGATGAGCAAGACGATAAAGGCTATGGCCGTGCTGATTTATTTATCTCATTTCGTCAAGATGATGGCTCTTGGGGTGCAGCTATTAACTTAGGTAATGAAATAAACACCGAAGCATCAGAAAACGGCGCAATAGTAACACCTGATGGTAAATACCTTTTCTTTAATCGATACGTTAACGATCAAAATGCGGGTATGCACTGGGTAGACGCTCAGATAATCGAAAACTTGAGAGTTAAATCGCAAAGCAAACATAACAAGACGCTAGCCTCACATAGGGAGTAACTCATGAAAAAAACTATCACTGCAAAACTAGTAATCACGTTAACACTATTATTTACTGGCAATAGTTATGCTCATGCTGGCTTCCCTGTTGTCAAAGGTTCTTATTTTGGTCAAAAAACACCAGGTAAAGTAGCTGAGCCTTTCGCGCCTGGCATTATTTCTCAGGCACGCTGGGATGGTGAAGGCGTGTTTGCTCCCGGTATGAAAGAGTTTTACTTCACCAGAATGGATGATAACTACAAACGCCGAACAGTTATCGGCTTTAAACAAGAAAATAACATTTGGACTAAATTTGTCGAATTTCCACGTATTGGCGAAATTGGCTTCTCCAGTGATGGCACTCGAATGTTTATGGCAGAAGGCTATAGAGACAGAACGGCATCTGGTTGGTCAGAGCGTAAAAGCCTTGGCAGCATGTTTGCTCGTAAAGACTGGGGCATTATGCGCCTATCAACGTCTGCTCAAGGTACTTATGTGTTTGATGATTATAAAAGTAATGATGTCATCCGCATATCAAGACTTAACAATGGTAAACGCCACGCACCAGAGCTGATGGATGAAGTAGTTAATACCGGTAAATGGACGGCACACCCTTTTATTGCCCCTGATGAAAGCTATCTTATTTGGGATAGCGAACGACCAGGCGGTTATGGCGATACAGATCTCTACATTCGATTTAAAGGTGATGATGGCTCATGGGGCCAGGCTATTAACATGGGTAAAGCGGTTAATACTAATAAAGCAGATTATTTCGCCAGCGTAACGCCTGATGGTAAATACATACTGTTTAACAGAGAAATTGATGATAAGGGTAATACCGATATTTATTGGGTGGATGCTAGCATTATTGCAACTCTTAAGGCTAAATCTAAAGCTCAACCTACACTTGCTGCTCATAAGGAATAAGCAATGAAAAAAGCGCTATTTTCCTCAATGACCTTCGCTTTATCACTTTTAATTAGCGGCAATAGTTATGCTCAGCAAGCATTTCCTCTATTGAAGGGTCCTTATCTTGGCCAAAAGCCACCTGGTTTAACTCCAGAAATATTTGCCCCAGGCCTTATTTCAATTGCAGGTAGATCAGAATACGGTATGTCGTTTTCTCCTAACTTAGAGGAAATGTATTTTACTACTCAAACAAAATACGGCGTACCAGCCCATATTTACTTTTCAAAAGTTAAAGATAACCAATGGACAGCATTTGAAAAAGTGAATTTTACCCAAGGTGAAAAAGCTGGAGAAATGGAGCCCAATGTCAGTGATGACGGCAATCGCATATACTTTACCGCTTATAATGCTGACTTTACCGACACTAAAATTTGGTATGTGAATCGTCAGGGGGATGGTTGGAGTAAAGCAATAAAGCTTGCTTCACCAGTGAATGATGATGAAGTGATGACCTCTACACTGTCAAAAAATGGTGATCTTTTTTATACCAATTTATCCAAAGGCTTCAGTACTTACTACTCTTTAAGAATTAATGGTAAATATTCTAAAGTTAATAAAGCCGATATTAACTTTGGCGCTCACGCTTTTATCTCACCCTCGCAAGATTATTTAATCGTAGATGCGAAAAATAGAGAAGATGAAACCAGAAAAGATGCCGATTTATACATTTACTTTAAACAGAAAGACGGCACTTGGTCTGAGCCGAAAAACCTTGGTATGGAAGTTAACTCAAGCTTTGATGAAACCTTTGCTACAGTAACACCCGATGGTAAATATCTGTTTTTTAGCCGACGTACTGAAGATGGCGAGATATTAGATCTGTATTGGGTAAGTACAGAAGTGATAGAGAGGTTAAGAGCGAAAGTGTAGTGCCTAGGTTAATGACCTTGTAGCATGGCTTGAAGTAACTTGGCTTCAAGCCATGTAGCCTGTTAAAGCGATGTCACCCCCTGCATCAGGAGCCAATAGATAATAGTGTGCTCAGATATCGGTAACTTAGCACTATATTTATCCGTTTCGTCCTAAAAGCTTTTCTAACTTTTGCTCCGCTACTTTATCATCTAATGATAGCGCCTTATATTCATCAACAAGCTTTGTTAAGTCTGAATTTTTTCACCACGAAAATATTCAATATTTCGCTCTATTTTCTTCAAAATTTTGCTTAAGCTAACATCATCAAGCAATGGAGTATCTTCTTTGCCAATAAACAGGTTGTTATCTTGCGGGAAATTCACAAAGTAACGTAAACCACGCTTACCTTCACCTGACGGGTACAGCAAGCCATTACCAACTAATGATTTTAAATCCCTCGTTGCGGTTGCTGGTGGCGCACCAGTAATGGCTCGATATTTTTCATTAGTTAAACCATCACGCACAAAGCCATCAGCGCCTACAGTGAAGATTTTTTTCATCACCTTCTCTTGGCGTTGGTTGAGTTTGACCTCTCCATATTCAGCCCAAAACTTTGATTTTTGCAATACAAATTCAACGGACTCAAGCGATTTATCTTGCGAAGCTCTGACTAGCTCAACAAACCATGCTATCCACTCATTAATTTGTAAGCCAGCATTAGTATTTCTAAGCTGCTGATAATACTCGATTCGATTAGTATTAATCATGCTCGACATGCTAAAAAGCGGAGGTCTCGAAAAGTCTTGAAATAACGCATGCTCGGCTATGGCTCTACCAACACGGCCATTACCATCTTGAAACGGATGAATAGCAACAAACCATAAATGAGCAACTGCTGCTTTTATAGGGCCTGAACAATTGGTGCTGTTATACCACTGTATAAAAGCATCCATTTCATGTTCAACCTCAGTGCGATTATTACCTGGTGCTTTGTAGATGATTTCACTGTCGCCGTATATATCTTCTCTTATTACATCAATGGGCGAGTCTCGATAATCGCCTTTAGTAATGGGGTTTACATAATAATCTTCACTACCGTGTAATAGCAAGGTGTGCCAATGACAAAGTAAGGTTTTAGACATAACGCTTTTAATGCTCTTGCGCACATCAACAAGCATCGCCGCAATGCCTTTTTCTTTAGGGAAATAACCACCGCGCTCAGGCTCTTTTAAGCCTAGAAAACGAGCAACCGATGAGCGCACCTCTTCACGGTTAAGTTTTTCACCTTCAATGGCACTGGTGCTTAATGCTTCTTCCACCAGTAAGTGGACAAATGCATCGTTATGGTCATTTGACGGTATTTGCGATAATGCCCCTTCAATGCTGTAGGCTTTTTTCGAATATTCGCTGACACTTGCCTCAAAGCGTGTCACATCATATTCAAATTGAGGCCAATTTTTTTGTTGCCAATGATACATGTAATTTAAACTCCTGTTTGTTATAAATCATTATATAGCGAATTATGATTTAAAAATCCATCTTTTATGAATCATATGGAGAGTAATTTTGAGCAGGGTTGAATTATTATTAATTATTACTAACCTGCTTTTTGCGTCTCCATGGCTCAAGAGGTAGCGTAAAGTATCGCCATGGAATCAAAACAATATTAAATAAAATGCGGTTAATTCTCGTTGTTTGTTCTACCAATAGCCTCATTTAAAAGTAAAGTGAGGCTAAATGGACTTGATATTATTCTAACTCTTTTATTTTCTCTGTAGAAAAGAATTGATATAGGCTTGGCAGAACAAAAAGCGTTAACAAGGTTGCTGTAATTAGCCCGCCAACAATAACACTCGCCAGCGGCCTTTGAATTTCTGAACCAACGCCACTTGATAACAGCATAGGAATTAAACCCAGTGCGGAAGTAATAGCCGTCATAAGCACAGGGCGTAATCTAGAAGTAGCGCCATCAAATATAGCTTCTGTTGTTGCTAAGCCACCTTTGACACCTTGATTAATGCTTTCCACCATAACAACACCATTAAGTACCGCTACGCCAAACAAGGTAATAAAACCAACAGAGCTTGGCACGGAAAGATACTGACCAGAAAGGTATAGCGAAAATACCCCACCAATAACGGCTAATGGAACATTGAGTAAGATAAGCATAGCTTGCCCAACAGAGCCAAAGGCAAAATAAAGCAGTAATGCTATCAAGGCCAAGGATAAGGGCACGACCACAGCAAGACGCTGTTGTGCCCGTTGCTGACTTTCAAATTGACCACCAATTGCTACTGAATAGCCTGCTGGCAAGTTTACCTCAGCAGCTATCGCTGCCTGAATATCTGCAACCACACTTCCCATATCACGGCCTTGCACATTCGCTTGAATAACAACTCGACGCTGGACATCATCTCGTCTAACCTGTGGCGGGCCAGACTCAAAAGACACAGAGGCAAGATCACCAATTCGCAGCCAAGCTCCTGTAGGAGATTGCAGCCTGATATCAGCTATGGCTTCACGATTCGATCTAAATTCCTTCTCTAGGCGCACGTAAATATCATAACGTTCGTTACCATTGATAATTTGACCTGCTTCAACACCACCAATTCCGTCTTGAACCACGGCCATAACATCAGCAACCGATAAACCATATCGCGAAAGCTCAAGCCTATTTGGTGCAATAACCAGTTGAGCTTCACCAGCAATTTGTTCAAGGGCAACATCTTTAGCACCCTCAATTGATTTGATCACAGTTGCTATTTCTTGACCTTTATTTGCTAAAACCTGCAAATCAGAGCCAAATAATTTAATGGCAAGTTGTGCCTTAACACCTGACAACAACTCATCTACGCGAGTCGCAATAGGTTGTGAGAAATTAAGTAGCAGCCCTGGAAACTCAGCTAATGAGCGCGCCATTTTATTCTGTAGCTCATAGCGGTTAGATGCGCTCGTCCATTCTGAAATAGGCTTAAGACCAATATAAATTTCAATATTGTTCACAGGCTCAGGGTCACCACCAATCTCTGCTCGACCAATTCGACTCAAGGCGTACGTCACTTCAGGAAAAGCCATTAGCTTTTCTTCCAACACAGGCGCGACCGATAAAGCAGTGTCTAAGCTAGAGGAAGGCGCCAATGTAACCCTTAGATTAATCGTGCCCTCTTCTAACTCTGGCACAAACTCAGTACCAATTTGTGGAAAAACAACTGCTGCTGAAGCAACCAGTGTTAAAGAGACAAAAACAACCAAGTTAGTGTGTTTTAAAGTGATTTTTAATGACTTTCGATACAAAATATCGATAGGTTTTAACAGCAAACTTTCCCTTGCTTTTATCCCTTTGTTAAACATGAAAGTAGCAAGTGCAGGAACAATAAATAAAGCCACAACAATAGCTGACACCACAGCCAGCATAATGCTGATAGCCATTGGCTGAAATAATTTTGCTTCTACGCCCTCAAAACTGAACAAAGGCGTAAAAACCACCAGAATAATGGCAGCAGCAAAAAAGATCGGCCGAGCAACCTCTTTACCAGCGACTTTTAACTTTTGCCTTACTTCATTACTCGCGTTATTTCTCACTTCATCGCTATCGCTCTCTTGCTGTTTATTTAGGTGCTTAAACATGTTTTCCACCATAACAACAGAGCCATCGACTAACATGCCAATAGCCACAGCGATACCGCCAAGTGACATTAAGTTAGCTGATACGCCTAACCAAGCCATCACCATTAAGGCAATACCAATAGAAATTGGGATGGAAATAAGCACTAAAAATGTCGCGGTTAAATTCATTAAAAACAGCGCCAGTACTATGGCAATAAAGATAAAAGCTAAAGTCAGCGCTTCCACAACGGTTGCCACCGCTTTTTCAATTAAATCTGCTTGATCATAAAAAGGCTCAAATCTTACCCCGTCAGGTAATGCCTGATTGATAAGCTGAGTTCTGGCATTAATACCGTCTATCGTCGCTTTGGTATTCGAGCCCATGCGCTTTAATACAATGCCAGATACCACTTCACCTAAGTTTTCAACCGCGCCATTATCCGCCTTGCGTGTCATAGTAACGGCTCCTTGTCTGATCTCAGCACCAAGTTTTACGTTAGCAACATCAGACACGGTAACTACTACGCCATTAAGTGTTTTCACTGGCACTTGCTGGATATTGGCAATACCTTTGTCACCACTGGCAAACCAACCCGTTCCTCGAATAACTAGCTGCTCTTGGCCACGGTTCATATACCAGCCGCCAACGTTAGCATTGTTGCTTGCAAGCGCTGCGACAACATCTTCTTGAGTTAACTCATAAGACAATAGCTTGGAAGGGTCGACATTGACCTGATATTGACGAACATTACCACCAAATGACAATACGTCCGTGACACCGTCTACAGGCATGATGAGTAATTTAATAATCCAGTCGTTCAAACTTCTTAGCGCCATTGAGTCATACTTGCTTGTATCATCTGAAATCAGCAGATATTGAAATACTTGCCCTAAACCTGAAGTGTTAGGACCCATCTCAGGTGTGCCAACCCCAGCGGGTATAAGCTCTTTCGCCGCTTGTAAGCGTTCAAACACTAATTGCCTGGCAAAATATATATCGGTTCCCTCTTTAAATACGACGGTGACACCCGACAAACCCGTTTTTGATATAGAGCGCACTTGTTCTACATCTGGCAATGCGTACATCACAGCTTCAATAGGATAGGTTATCAGTTGCTCTACTTCTTCAGCAGCTAAACCTGGCGCCTCGGTATTAACGGCGACTTGAACATTAGTTACGTCTGGAAAAGCATCTAAATTCAACTTAGGTAGCGTTATAATGGCACTTGCTATCAAGGCTATTAGCGCTATTAATACCAGCAGCCTGTTGTGAATAGACCAATCAATCATTCGATTAAACATGGCTGGCCTCCTTAATGATTGTGCGGATCAAATCCGCCCTTAGCTATCTCAGAGGCGACAAAAAATGCACCACGGGTAACGACTTTCATACCAGATTCAACGCCGAATACTTGTCTATATTCGCTAAAGGCTTGGCCTGTTGTCACTTCAATCGCTTTGAATTTATTTGGCTGTTCTTCAATAAACACTGTCCAGTCGCCATCGCTACTCCTTATCAGTGCTTCTTCTGGTACAGCGATGACGTCACTGCTTGACTCGAACTGAAAATAGACCTTCACAAACATACCTGAATGAAGTTTATGTCCATTGTTAGTAACCGACAGCCTTACTGTTCTGGTTCGAGTAATGGGGTCAATTGTGTGAGCTTCTTGTATGACCTTGGCTTGGTATTTGACACCATTTAAATCAATTAGGGCAGGACTGCCAAAGACTAAATTTAATTCTTTATTTGCCGGAATACTGGCTTCTACCCAAAGATCGGTCTCATCAGCAAGCAGCATAATCGTTTCACCTGCCTCAATACGTTGCCCCTGCATAAAGTCATCTTGCAAAACAACACCTTCTCGCTCAGCAACAAGCGCGTATTGTCCAAAGGTAGAGCTATCTTGCTGGGATATCTTTTCAATCGCCTGTGTAGTTAAACCAAAAGCAACCAACTTACCATAGACACCTTTATAAATGTTTTCAGCTTCAACAAGCGTGCGTTCACTTATGTTATTACGACCTAGCTTGTTCGCTCGCTGCCAGTTAGATGATGCAATCAAAAAGTCAGCTTGTGTTTGCGCCATAGTTTCACTAAACAAGGTAACCAACTTTTGCCCAGTTTTTACATGTTCACCTAAGCTGGCATGGCGATTAATAACCACAGAGTCTGTACGGGGCGAAACAAGGTAACTCTTATAGCCATTGGCTTTAACTTCGCCTGGAGCATAAACCGTATTGATGTGTTTCTTTGCAAACACGGCATTAACTTTAATGCCTGCTAATTTAATTTTTTCCTGACTTAAAGAAACGCCTTGTTCATGCTCTTCTTGTGCTGCTGAACGTTTCTCAGGATTATTGCCTTTATCAGCATGATCATGGCCTACTGCTTTAATGGGCTTTGCAACGTCATGCAAATGTTCATCGTGGCTTGTGTTATGTTGGCTATCACTAGCCGATGTTGTGTTTATCGAAAACACAGCAAAAATAATCACTAAGGCTATGCCTGTGATTTGAAAAATATTATTCATATATGACTCTTAACTTTTATTAAACCAAATTGTATTAGCGTAAAAACGCACTGTATGGAGTAAAGTTAAGCGATAGGTGGCCTGTAAAGCCTGTTGGAAATACCAAGAGGCAACAAAGTCAATTTGTTGAAGTTATTTGAGTGATGTAAAGATAGGTTAGCTGCAAATGCTTTTACCAAAATCCAACTGCTATGATTGCCATTACAGTGACCACAATGGTGGCAGTCATCCATATCGTGTTCTTTATCATTTTCGAGTTGGGGAGCATGATCCCTCTGGTGATCATGAATGGTTTGCAGATGCTCAACGTCTAACTGATGAGTTTCCATGCTCGCAGATACGGCAATAAACGATTGTAAAATAATCGATATTATCAGCAGTATTTTTACAGCAAGGTTAGTATTCAAAGTGCTTTTCTCTTGGTTAGACGAATGTAAGATAACAAATTTGTCTGTACAAATCTAAGGGCAATTTGCAACATTAATGTTAATCAATTGAAATAATGCTTTATCTCAATGAGAAAGAAATTCGCTGTTTTTGGGATCGATTAGACGGGCAAACGTTTATTTACTGGGTAAATTGAAAGCTAAGCCAAAATGCAGTAATTTTACTTTAAGTATTTATGCTTATTGAATAAATGGAATTATGAAGAAATTACTATTACTTATTTTGATTGTCAGCTTTGGAGGTCAAGCCTTTGAAGTTGAAGACATCAAAATCAATGCTGCCAACTTGCCAATAGGTAAACACATCCGCTTTGAATGGCTAAGTATGCCTACGATGGTGTTAAAACCAAGCAAAGAGCAAATCAAATCAATACAGCGCAATACTAACAAGGTAACTGTAGAAAACCTTAAAAATTCATTCCGAAGCTTTGCAAAAACTAGCGGTAATCGAAAAGCGACGATCTTGTATCAACCTACCGTTACAGCACACAAGAATGACACATTAGTTCATTCATACCCCATTATTGTTTTGGTCGGCATCAACCCAATGCGAGGTTGTGCACTTAGTGCTGATTATGAAGGTAATGTTTTAATTGACCCCTGTAGCCAGACATTATTTTCACTAGATGGTAGACCTATTACGAATAACGGTGAGCTTGCATCTGTAATATTTATACCCGAATACTCAATTGAAGGGAACCAACTCACTATTAAGGCTCCAAAAGTTGATAATGTAATTGACTTCTCGCCTAATATTTTAGCTTCTGATTTACCCACTAAATCAAAGCTATTCGATGCAATTTCATGGGATAAATTAGACGTTGTTAAAACGCTAATTGAAAAAGATAAAAGCCTTCTTTCATCTACAACCTCAGTCGGTTGTAACTTGGTACACTTGGCCTCTTCTAAATCTAAAGAGCTGTTGTCATACCTAATAGATAAAGGCGTATCCACAACAAAAGTTTGTAATAATCGATATACGCCAATTATGCTTTCTATGATGGTAGGAAAGCATGAAAATGCCTCTTTCCTACTAAATCATGGAGCCAAGATTAACGCTTATTGCGAAAATGAACAGTGTGCAAAGTCATTACTAGACTACTTGGAGTATGAGCAGGGCTATTCGCCAGAATATTCAGCTGAATTGATAGAAAAAATTAATATTGGAAGGCTAACTCAATAACTTATCGGAGAGTGGCTTCCAATTACGCTTTGCTTTTATTTTTTCGAAATAATACTTACGAGCTAACTCTGAGTCACTATGTTTTTTCAGCAAATAAAGTAACTAATCTAATATCTTCTGGCATAACATCGTGTGCAGTCTTTTTAAAGCTGCAGGAAAGTTGCTGCGCTGAATTATCTTTCATGATGAGACACTTTTAAGTTTATACCATTAAGGCTAGTGAACTTATTTTAAACAACAAACATGATTCTATTGAGTATAAAAACATTGCTATTTCATGGAGGTATGAGATAAATGTAAAATTATGGTCGTTTGAGTTTAAAGGAAATTTCATAGTGAAAGATAAGGAAAAGATTGCATTATTTATTGATGCTGATAATGCACCTGCCGCCAAAATAGACATCATACTTTCTGAGCTTGCCCGATATGGTGTTGTTAATATTCGCAAAGCCTATGGAAACTGGAAAAGTCCATGTATTAAACCTTGGGAAGATGTTTTACACGAATATGCTATCCAGCCCATTCAACAATTTGATTTAACCAAAGGCAAAAATGCTACTGACATTGCGTTGGTTATTGATGTTATGGATACCCTATATACCAAAGATGTCGACACCATTTGTTTAGTTTCATCTGATTGTGACTTTACCCCCCTTGTTACACGAGCACTAGCCGATGGCAAGTTTGTCATTGGCTTTGGAGAACGAAAAGCGCCAGCAGCTTTCGTAAATAGCTGTTCAAAGTTTCTTTATCTTGACGATATTGAAGCAGAAGAAAAAACAATACAAAAACGTAAGCCAAGTATTAAAAGTGATACAAGGCTAATGAATATGCTTCGTCAAGCAATAGAAGCATCGGAAGAAGATGATGGATGGGCACAGTTAGGGCCTATTGGTAAGCATATTTCAAATCATGCATCTTTTGATCAACGAAATTACGGCTTTAAAAAGCTTAGTGATTTATTTGCCGCTATTGATTTATTTGAAATGAAGCAAACTCATGGCTCCGCAACATGGGTAAGAGATAAGAAAAAGGTAAAACAAAAGGAACTTAGTCAATAATGATATTTGGAATTGATGTAAAAGTTATTACGGCTTTAATAGCATTACTCGGGGTTCTGCTAGCTTCAGCTTTAAGTGCTGGGGCTTATTTCTATAAGGTAAAAGCAGAGGCAAAAAAAGTGCTAGAAAATCACTCTATTACTTATTCTAGATCAGATATTTTATTCTGACTTCATAGAAGATTTTAGTGAAACATTTATGTATGAGTTGGTTTATTACATTAATCGGATTCACAATTTAGAACTTTAAACTTTCTCGTCGCATGGCACATTTCTGATAATTTGTAACGCTCCACATATAACAACCCCATCACCAATTGATCCAGATCAACCAAAATAGAGTAAGTACTTTAAAAAGACTTTACAAAGCTAGAGTTGTTGCTCTACAATGATTTTGTTCTTAAGCGAACACTTATTGTAATAATTTTGAAAATTCTAGCTTCCCCATAGCTAACAGGCCGATATCCATCTAGTACATAGATAATGTTATCGGCTTTTTTATTGCCTTCATTTCTGGCTACTGATTGCTGACAGCAATAATTAGCAGTGCTAATTCTCAAACTATAAAAACTTTACATAACAAACAATTACTAAACTAATAATATTATATTACATGCTGTTGCAAACAGTAATAATTTGCATTAAGATCCGCATCGTTTTTTTAACTTACCTTTGATTATTAAGCGAACCACAATGAACAAGTCTAAATTAGCGCTGCTTATCCCGTTATTATTAACCTCGACCAGCTATGCACAAAGTTACTCGCAAACCGACGCCCCTGATGAAACCGATGTTGAACGCATAGTAGTGACGGGCAGTCGAATTGTAGAAAGTATTGATGAAGTACCGGCCACTATCACCATAATCACCCGTCAGCAAATTGAAGCTCAGTTAAAAGTGTCATCAGAGCTACAAACCATGCTAGCTACATTAGTTCCTGGTATGGCACCAAGCACAGGTACATCAAGTAACTCAAGCCAAACCTTACGTGGTCGCTCACCGCTAGTAATGATAGATGGCGTACCGCAATCAACACCGCTAAGAAATGGTGCCCTAGGCATTAGAACCATAGATGCCAATTCAATTGAACGTATTGAGGTCATCAAAGGTGCAACCTCAGTGTACGGTAATGGCGCAGCAGGCGGTATTATTAACTACATCACTAAAAGGCCAAATGGTGATAGCGCAATAACTGGCGAAGTAAGCCTATCAAGCCGTTTTAGTGCGGTAGAGTTTGAAGACAGTGCCGGACAACGAATTGAAGGCATGATGAATGGTCAAATTGATAACTTTAGCTATGTTGCCAGCGCTAGTTACGAAGAGTATGGCTTACAAAAAGATGCTGATGGTGATGTAATTGGCCTTAAATACGGGCTTTCTGATGCCGTTATGCAAAACTACTTTGCAAAATTGGGCTATCAATTTACCGACGATATTTCCATGCAGCTAGTATTCAACCATTATGAATCAGAGCAAGACAGTGACTTAATGGATGTTGTTGGTAGCGTCAATACTGGTGTAAAAACCTACGCCATTAGAGCGCCAGAAGGCACTGATGCTCCGGGCGAGCCTCAAGGGCCGAATAATCAGAATATTATGCTTAAATATACTGATGAAGAAATTTTTACCAACACGCAATTAGTGGTTGATGCCTATGCGCAAGAAATTGAAAATATTTTCTTTTTCTCTTATGTACTAGCCAACTTAGACGAAGGCTACACTGGCGGGCAATCATTAATTAAGTCAGATAAAAAAGGCTTACGTGCCACCTTAAATAGCCAAGTAGAGTGGGATAATCTCGAAGCTACTTTTATTTACGGTATTGATGCCTTAAACGATAAAACCTCACAACCGCTGGTTGATGGCCGCATGTGGGTGCCTGAAATGGATATGGAAAACCTTGCCGGCTTCTTACAAACTAAGTGGGTCTTTGAGGATGACTTTATTATTAAAGCCGGTGTGCGCCGTGAAAACATCGACTTAGTGGTCAATGACTACAGCACATTAAAACTGTGCAGAACACCAGATACCTGCTCTGTGCCTGTAGATGTGGTTGGTGATACCCTAGAATACAGTGCTACTACCTACAACTTTGGTATTCGTTACAATTGGCAAGCATACTTCCAGCCATTTGCTAATTACTCGCAAGGCTCAGATATTTCAGATATAGGTCGACTACTACGTACGGCAACAGTAAATGATATTGCTGATATTCACACCGAAGCGTCTATTATTGATAACTATGAAGTTGGTTTTACCTCTGTGTTAGATAAATTCCGTATGGAGTTCTCTGCTTATAGAAGCACATCAGAGCTAGGTACTACCAACAAATATGATCCAGCCACAGGTGTTTATATGCCTGTAAGAGCACCGCAAGAAATCTATGGTTATGAAGCGCTAGCACAATACACGTTTAGCAATGACCTTGATGTCACAGCAACTTATGCTTGGGTTGAAGGTAAAGACACAGCTAATGATGTTTACCTAGGTGCAAAGCAAATCAGCGCACCTAAAGGTACCATTAATGTCAATTGGTCACCCGTTGACGAAGCAAACTTAAGTTTAACTTACTTGTATGTTGGCGATCGTAAGCGTTTCGATAAAGTAGATGGTGAATACGTTGGTGATAAAGGACCGATTGATAGCTATCACGTTGTCAATGTTAGCGGTCATTACAACTTTGCACAAAACTGGGATGCTTTTATCGGGATTGAAAACTTGTTTAACCAAGATTACTACCCAGCAAAATCTCAAGCTTATACCTACTCTGGCTACAATGTGAAAGGTTTAGGTACTTCGGTAAATTTAGGTATTAAATACCTATTCTAATCAAGCTTAAACGCTTAACTCTTAAGGTATCTCATAGAATACGCTGTGGGATACCTGCTTTTTTACTAATCTATTGAGTATTACCTTGTTCAAGTTAGCTTTGCGCCGTATTCATTTGTTTCTTGCTCTTGTTGCAGGCTTTTTTCTGATTAGCTTAAGTATTTCTGGTGCATTACTTATTTATGCCAAAGATATCCAAGCACTAGTAAACCCACAGTATTGGCGAGTTGACCCTAGCTCGCAGCAACAGCCGCTGCCACTGAGCGCTTTGCTTAATCGTATTCAACAACAAAGCGATGAAAAAATACATTTAATCGAACGCAGTGAAAACCCTGATGAGGTATGGCAAGTCCGCTTGGTTAATAAAGCATACCTTAACCTCAACCCATACACAGGTGAAGTCCTACTCAAGCACAACTTTTACGATACCTTTTACGGCTTTGTTATGGCATGGCATCGCTGGCTAATATTTCGCGATGACCAAGGCAATCGCCCTATGCAATTATGGATGTCTATCGCCAGCTTATTGTTGATGATAGAGCTAGTCATTGGCATTATTCTCTGGCTTAAACCTAAGCATCGTCTCAAGCGTTTAAAAGTACGTTGGCAAGCAAAAAATAAAGTGCGCTTTCATCAGCTGCATTTATGTTTAGGTGCATTTTGCTGCATACCACTAGTGTTGATTGCCTTTTCGGGTATGGCCTTTTATTGGCAAGATGCCTGTAAAAGCATTATTGAAGCCGTAACCTTAGATACTATAGTTAAAAGACCCAAGCCGCCTGTTTTAGTAAAGCATGCATCGAGCGCTAATAATGCCATCACTATACCCGCTCAGCAGTTAGATAGAGCTTATCAACAAGCTTATGCCGCACTGGCATCGGGCCAAGTATATCGCATTTATATGCCGCAAAAAGACAATGAGCCCTTGGCACTAAGGATAAAAATGCCCGAAGAAACGCATGGCTACAGCTGGAGCTGGGCAGATCCTTATAGCGGAGAGCAATTAGCGCATTTTGATGCCTCACAATTATCTATTGCCAGCCAAGTATGGCACTTTAAATATAAGTTCCATATTGGTGACTTTATTGCCTGGCCGGTTAGCCTTCTCTGGCTGTTTTTCAGTTTATTGCCCTGCTTTTTTGTCGCATCGGGATTGTATTTATACTGGCAACGTAAAGTGTAAGCAGTTAAACAACATTTTTAGATAACAAATTTAATCAACTGACCACTTGCTCTAATCATTCGCTTTGCATAGCATGGCTACAAACGTCAGAAAAACCGATTCACTATGAAGCACAGCAATGTCGAACAAACCGCCCTTTGGTTTGCGGCCATTATCAACTTAGTTATGGCCTTCTGTGGCTGGCTAGCATTTTATTATTCTAATGCTCAAGCAATATTATTAGATGGCAATTATTCATTTATCGCCTTTATTGTCACCTTAATCGCGATACGTATTTCCGCAATAAAAGCAAAACGAACAAAAACCTTCCCGTATGGGCAATATGTTTACGAATCACTGTTCTCGCTTTCAAAAGGCATTATGATTATTGGCGTACTCTCAATGGCATTAACCAGCAATATCTCGAGAATATTTCACTACATAAATGGCGAACAATTATCGGCACTCAATACCGATATCATCTTAATATATGCGGTCGCTATGGTGGTGTTATGTGCTGGTTTAGGACTTTTTTGCCAATATCAGAACAAAAAAATAAACTACACTAGCTCAATATTACGTGCTGAATTTGCTGGCGCTAAAATTGATGGCGCCATGTCATTAGCACTTGGTCTCGCCCTGTACGCTATTAGTTTTGTTGCCATAGAGGGCTCTTTCGGCTTTTTACACTATATCGGAGATGCCATACTGGTTAGCATTCTGGTGTTACTGCTGAGCAAAGAGCCTTTTGTGCTGGTGCGAGATTCATTTGTTGAGCTGGCAGGGGGCACATTACAAAATCAGCAAGATAGAGAGCATATAGAGGCGGTACTCAATCAACACTTTAAGCAAGAGCAACTCATAAAAGATAGCTTTATTTCCAAAACGGGCAGTAGTTATTTGATCGCCGTCTATATCAGTGGCAAGACATTAGAAGCCATGGGGCAACAAAAGCTTAACGACATTCAAACACAAGTGAAAGCCGCACTTAATAAGCGCTACCCCAATACCATTTTGGAGATTATTTTAACCTAAATTAACCTAAACTCTAGTTAGCCTTATGCAATTTAGTTGCGTAAGGCTTAGCCCTAGTGCTTACTTAACCTAAGCTCGGCTTAATTATTCATTTTCAGTGAACGGCTTAGTTTTTTCACTAAGAAAAACTTCAGCTAATGGCATCGAAACCTTGGCAAAATCCCAGAAAACATCGGTATTGGCATTAATATTAACAGCAATCGCCATATGATATTTAGGTATCACCATCAACCAACTTTGTGCGCCACGTGACACTCCACCATGATTAGCAAAAGTTATTTCACCAATGTCATCACTTACCTTATAACTAATCACCCGCCAGCCGATTGAATAGCCATTAGGGGTTTGTTCACCATTTGGCAACACCTGTGGTGTCCAAAAGCTATCGCGTGTCGCTGATGAAATATAGCTCTCATCTAGCATGCCCATGCCTAATTTAACTAAATCGGCAGAGGTTGAAATAAAACCGCCACCAGCTAATCTATGGCTTAAATCCACATCACGCCAAGGTCTAACTTGGCTACTACGACCTTCATCATTCCAGTAAAAAGTCGCTAGTTGATCATTATCATCAACATGAAACTCTGCCTTAGTCGCTTGCATATTAAGCGGCGAAAACACCTGTTCTTGCATATAGGTTAAGAAGGACTTTTTCGCTGCATCTGACATGACAGCACTAAGTAATACTGTACCTAATGAAGAGTAACTAAATTGACTGCCGGGCTTGAACAGTAAATCGCTACCATCAAACACGCTAACGGCATCGGTAACGTTTTCATAACGCGTTGCTAATGAAATGGTTCGATAAAAACCTAAATAATCATTATTTTCAAAATAATGGGGTAATCCTGCGGTATGAGAAGCAAGCTGTCTTGGGGTAATGTCTCGCCACTGCTCATTCGGTAAAGCCACTAAGTAATTTGCGATGGTGTTATCTAAATCCAATTGACCAGCATCAACTAAGCGCGCTAAGCCAGTAGCGGTAATGGCTTTAGAGGTGCTACCTACACGAAACTGAGTGTTCGTTGTTACTGGCGTTTTCTTGTCGATATCTGCCCAACCAGCAGCACCAGCCCAAACAAGGTCGCCATCAACAGCAACAGCGGCACTAATACCCGGCGCATTTATGCCAGTTCTATGCTTATCGATTAACGCTAAGGCAATATTGCCAGCTTGTTTGTAGTTATCACTGGTTAAATGCTGAGTAACATGTGACTCTTGTGGCAAGTCGATAAACTGATAAAAAGGTAAAAATGCAGCTTTACCTTTATGCGCCATAGCTTGATAAACAGGCCAAGCAAAATAAACAACTAAGCTTAATATCACCGCTATACTAAGCACGATTTTTTTAGTTTTTGACATAGTTCTTTTTCCTAGAATGAAATTGCCTTGATACTAGGAAATACAAGCGATGAAAGCTTATCGATTATGAAAAAATCTGATCATTTTTGAAATTGATCGCGAAATTCTTTCGGTGATTTACCCGTTTGTGCTTTAAATGCGCGATTAAAAGTGGCAACAGAGCCATAACCCAATTCCAGAGCTATGGTTAATATAGGTTTTCGTAACAAGTTAGCATCTTGAAACTGTTCACAGGCAGCAGCGATACGATAACTATTCAAATAGGCAGAAAAGTTTCTAAAACCCATATGCTTATTTATCATTTCCCGCAACTGATGCTCTGGTGTATTTAGTTTCTGTGCCAAAGCTGAAATTGTTAGCTGGCTTTCAGAATAAAAGCCGCTCTGCATTAGCTGAGTTAATTGTTGGTGCAAACCTTGAAATACTACAGGTATTTCCTCTGTACCCTCATCACTGTTAGTAACCTTAGCAGGGACTTCTGTAAATTTATCTAAAAACAGCAGGATGATAAAAACAGAGGTGGAGATAAAAATCGCTAAGGCATTAATAAAAGTAAATATTGCCGAGCCGCGAATACTGGCATCAGCCAGCTCAAGTACCACCAATACCAATAGATACAAGCAGGTATAAATCACCATAATTTTTCTGGCATTTCTTCTGGCATCCACAAGGTCATCGGCATAATCTTTGATGGTTAAAACAATAAGATGAACTAATACCACAAACTCAAGTAGATGATTTATTTGATGAAACGCGCCTCGCCCCTGTAGATAGCCAAAAAAGTACAGATACCAAACCAAGGCTAACGCCAATAGTACTTGGCTAATTGCAGAGGAAAATTGTTTTGGTAAAGCGTCGTTAAATAGTAAATACGCCAAGCACCATAATAGATAGGGGCCTATTTCAACAAAAAATAAGAAAGCCCCGCGCAGCACGCCGTAATAGTCATCATCAATAGGCGCGGTTAATAATAAATAACTGGATAGGCATAAGCAGACTAAGGCGATTAAGTCAGACTTTAATGGCGGCGATTTAACAAGAAAATATAACGCCAGAACGACCAGCTGACCTAGGGTTACAAAGCGTAAGAATAGATCAACTAGTTCTAGCGTCGAGATATGCATCAATAAAAAACCTTAAGGCTATTGCTCCACTGCTTCAGCTGGCTCAAGTTCATCACCTTGAGCAAACCAATTACAAATCAGTGCTTCCGCTTGATCCGCCCCAGTGCGTTTTAATGAAGAGAAAGCTTGCACTTTAATATCAGCATTTAAAGGGGCTAATACTTTTTTCACCTTAAGCACCTCTGCACTACGCTTACCTTGAGATAATTTATCCGCTTTAGTCAGTAAGGCTAATACTGGTAAGTCGCTATCTGCCGCCCACTGAATCAAATCCATATCTAAATCTTTTAATGGGTGGCGAATATCCATTAACACTACTAAACCTTTTAAGCTTTCACGCTTTTGTAAGTATTCACCTAAGGCCTTTTGCCACTTCTTTTTCATTTCCAGTGGTACTTTAGCAAAACCATAACCAGGTAAATCAACCAAGCGTTTGTTTTCAGCTATTTCAAAAACATTAATCAGCTGAGTTCGTCCCGGGGTTTTACTGGTTCTTGCTAAGCTTTTTTGCTTAGTCAAAGTGTTTAATGCGCTTGATTTTCCTGCATTAGAGCGACCAGCAAATGCCACTTCAATGCCGCTATCAGCAGGTAATCGACGAATGTCTGGCGCACTAATGGTAAACTTAGCTTTTGATAACAGAATATTTGCAGAGGACAAGTGACTATCTCAATAAAAAAATAAAGCGCTATTATAACTTTTTTCTTATGGTTTTCTTATTTTTTCTTAAATCTTAAAAGAAATCTTATGAAATATGATGTTTTTCTGGGGATTTTTTCATTGGCACTATTACACAATGAGCAGATTAGTGTAAAATGCCGTCAGGTTTGAACTACTTTTTTATCATTTTTTAATTAGATAATAACTATACTTGTCCAAAAGCGTTATCTAATTAATGACAAGCAGAGAGCAACTCAATGAAAAAAATTATCTTTTCGCTTATTTTAGCATTAGGTCTAGTGAATGCTGCACAAGCAGCACAAGGCGATGCCGCCGCTGGTAAAGCGAAAGCAGCATCTTGTGGTGCCTGTCATGGTCCAGCAGGTATCAGTGCTATGGATTTATACCCTAATATTGCTGGTCAAAAAGATGTTTACATTATCAAGCAATTAAAAGATTTTAAGTCAGGCGCTCGTACTGACATGATGATGGCACCTATGGCGGCAAACTTAACTGAGCAAGACATGGCTGACTTAGCAGCTTATTTTTCTTCATTACCAATGGCAACAGCAGAAGAAGCGCCAGCAGCTGATGGTTCAGCAGCTCCTGCGGCTAATGCAGCGGCTCCAGCGGCAGCAGTAGTAACCTCTTCTCCAGCTGCGGCAATTTACCAAGGTGATATTGCTGCTGGTAAAACAAAATCGGCTATGTGTGCTTCTTGTCACGGTGTCGATGGCAACAGTGTAGTTCCTATGTACCCAAGTTTAGCTGGTCAAAGTGCTAACTATATTGCTAAGCAATTAGCAGACTTTAAATCAGGTTTACGTAACGACCCAGTAATGGCTGGCATGGTTGCAGCGTTAACTGAAGAAGACATGAATGACTTAGGTGCTTACTTTGCTGTACAAACGCCAAAAACTGGCACTGGCGAAGGTAGCACACTAGGTCAGAAACTATACTTTGGTGGTGAGCCAAGCCGTAACATCACAGCATGTGTTGCTTGTCACGGCGTGAAAGGTAAAGGTATGGCGCAAGCAGGTTTCCCTGCAATTGCAGGTCAAAATGCTGAGTACTTGAAGAAGCAACTTACGACTTTCCGCGATGGTAGCCGTGGTAACGATAACAACCAAATCATGCGTAACATCGCTATTAAGTTATCTGATGCTCAAATTGATGAATTAGTTAAATACATGTCTTCACTATAATAGTGACAACAAACAATCTGAAAAAGCAGCGTTGAACGCTGCTTTTTTTTGATCTTTTTCCCAAAAATAAGCGTAAAATCTTACATTATTAATACAAGTTTACTATTGTTTACCCTGATAAAGCAGGTAGGCTAAGCACCTTAATTAACTAAAGCAAACGCTATGGATAACCGTCTGAATACCAAACATATTGTTGCTTGTCATTTATGTGATGCCTTATACGATAAGCCACATTTAAAGCAAGGACAAACCGCTAAGTGCAACCGCTGTGGCAGCACTTTGGTTGAGCGTAAGGTTGATTCTATCAACCGTAGCTTTTATTGGTCTATCGCAGGCATTATTTTACTTGCGCCCGGCATTTTACTGCCCATTATTGGCGTTACCTTAGCTAAGCAATATCATCATGCCTCATTACTCGATTGCGTTGTGGTGCTGATTGAGCGTGGATTCTTTATGATAGCCACCTTGCTGTTTCTGTTTGCTATTGCCGTACCTGTAGTGCGTTTGTTTGGCGCTTTTTATATTTCTTTTAGCTTTAAATACAATCGCCTAAAGCCGTCCATGCTAAATTTCTTTCGTGCTTATCATCATTTAGATAACTGGGCCATGCTGAATGTATTTATGCTGGGTATTGTCGTATCCATGTATAAATTACTAGATGATACTGAATTAACCATCAACCTTGGCTTATTCTCTTTTACGCTGTTTTTGATCACGTCGACTATGGCATCGACCACGCTAGATCAAGACTACATTTGGGATAAATTAGAACGTGAGTTCATTGATGACGACAGCTAAGCAAAATGGCCTTGGCTTGTGCCCTAAATGCCATAAGGTAAACAAAATAGAATCAGAGCCGCAACAATGCTCACGCTGTCATGGCTGGTTTTATCCGCGTAAACGCAATAGCATTCAATACACCTTAGCCTGGAATATTGCCGCGTTATTATCCTTCATTCCTGCGAACCTGTACCCCATTATGATCATCTACTCTTTGGGTATTGGCGATGAATCAACAATACTTTCTGGCATAGGGCAATTTGTTGATCAAGGCTTATACCCTATTGCGGTAATTATATTTACCGCCAGTATTATAGTGCCGCTAGTAAAGATAGCCGGACTATTTCTTTTGGTGTATAAAGTGCAAACAGGTGTACGCTTAAAGCCAGATAAACACAGTAAGCTCTATCATGTATTAGAATTTTTAGGTCCTTGGTCAATGCTTGATGTATTCGTCGTTGCCCTACTCGTAGCTGTGGTAGAGTTAGGCATAATAACATCCGTTGCCGCAGGGCCTGCAATTAACTATTTTACCTTAACGGTTATTTTTACCATGATTGCAGCCAATAGTTTCGACCCAAGGCTTTTATGGGACAAGAAAGAAATAAACGATGACATGTTTAAAGGAAAACAATGACAAGCGACAATTCTCCCTCATCTAATCACAGTGAACTCAATAGCGCTGAAGTTGTACCAAGGCAAGGTATCTCGATTGTTTGGTTTGTGCCTTTTATCGCGCTTATTTTCGGTGCTTGGTTAGCCGTTAAGGTTATTTCTGAGCAAGGTACGTTTATTACCATAGAGTTTGAAAATGGCGCTGGCATAGTGCCAAAAAAAACCGAAGTACGCTACAAAGGCTTAGTTACCGGTTTAGTCACCAAAGTAACACCTTCTGATGACTTACAAACGGTTATTGCCGAAGTGGAGATGTCAGATAAATTTACTAATTATTTAACCGAAAATACGCTATTTTGGTTGGTTAGTGCTGACATTTCACTACAAGGTGTCTCTGGCTTAGATACGCTAATATCAGGTAGTTATATTAATATCATCCCAGATACTGGTGAAAATGCCGAAAGCCAAGATCACTTTGTTGCTTTAAATGAAGCCCCCGCATTAGATATGTCAACACCGGGCTTACACTTAACACTACAAACTAACGTATTAGGCTCAATAAGCGAAAACTCGCCAATCACCTTCAAGCAAATTCCTATTGGTTATGTAACTGGCTATCGCTATGACGATAATTCAAAAAAGATTGATATCAACGTATTTATCGAACAAGAACATGCTCATTTAATTAAGGAAAACTCACTATTTTGGAATACTAGTGGCATTCAAGTAACCGCCTCGCTTTCCGGTGGTTTAAAAGTAAATACCGACTCCATTGCTTCAATTATTGCCGGTGGTATTGCCGTAGACACCTTGAGCTATCAAGAAGATAAGCCCAATGTAAAAAATGGCCATCACTTCCCACTTCATCCTGATTTTCAGTCAGCAGAAATGGGCCATGAAGTTGAGCTAACGCTCGATTGGAACTCAGGTATTGATAACAACGCCGCCATTTTATATCAAGGTTTAACCATAGGCTCTATTGAGTCTATCTCAAGAATTGATCCTGCTAAGCGAAAAATTATTGCCAAAGCAAAAGTGAATCCGCGCGTTGCCCCTTATTTAACGGATCAGTCTCAGTTTTACCTAGTTTCACCAAGCATAAGTTTAACGGGCGTCTCCAATGCTAAAACACTGTTAACAGGTACTTACATTAGTATTAGACCTTCTCTTGATGGTAAGCCACGTAATAAATTTAAAGTGTATAAAAACAAGCCGCCGTATAAATATAGTGAGCCAGGTTTACACTTAGTACTTAAGGCAAGCGATAGAAATTCACTACAAATTGGCAGCAATATTTACTATAAGCAACAGCAAGTTGGTAATGTGCAAGCAATTGAAACGCTATCACCAGCAGAGCATGTAATTCATATCCATATTAAGCCAGAGTTTCAGCACTACGTAACCGCTAGCAGCCATTTTTACAATGCTAGTGGCTTGAAAATATCTGCCAATTTACAAGGCATAGAAGTTGCCGCTGAATCATTGCAAAGTATGCTAACCGGCGGTATTGCCTTTATTAATCATCAACCAGATAGCAGTAGCGCAACACCTGAAAAAGTCGCCAATGGCGAGAGCTTTATTTTATTTAACAATGAAAAATTAGCCAAACAACGCATTAGCTTTACCTTATCAACCTCAATTGATACCGAAGTAAGTACTAACACTCGTTTATTATATCGAGGTGAAGAAATTGGCACTGTGCACGAGGTAAATATAGAGGCGGATAGCAAAACCTTAAGTGTTGGCCTATTACCTGAATATCAGCATATTTTAACCAGCAACACGCAATTTTGGTTGGCAACAGCCAATTTAAGCTTATCAGGTGCAACCGATACCAATGCACTATTTGCCGGCAGTTATATAAGCTTTCATATGGGTGAAGGTGAAGCGCAAAGACACTTTACGCTATTAACAAGCCCGCCGGCTAAAAAAGCCAGCGCCAAAGGCTTACAACTGACCTTAGTAACCGACAGTGCCAATGTTGCTACCGCAGGCAGTGCCGTCAGTTATCGCGGGATTAAAGTAGGTCAAGTTGACAATGTTAGTCTAGATAAACACCAAGATACTATTTTGCTAAATATCACCATAGACGAAGAACATAGCGACCTGATCAAAGCAAATACCCGCTTTTACAATGCTAGTGGCATCACCTTAAGTGGTGGCTTAGGTGACTTTGTTGTCAAAACCGAATCCATTGATGCCATTTTACGTGGCGGTATCAGCTTTTATAATCCTAAGAACACCGGCCAAGTACAAGATATCAAGGTAAATGAGCTGGATAGATTCTCATTGTTTGATCACTTTGACCATGCTGAACAAGCGGGCTTGGCTATTAAAGTGCATTTCAACGATTTCTCGGGCTTAAAAGCAGGCACTAAGGTTATCTATCAAGAGCAAGAAGTTGGCACGATTGAAAGGCTAATATTTACTCAAGGTACTGTCGGCGTTACTGCGCTGGTATTGCTTAATGATCACGGTGTGCAATACGCCAAGCAAGGAGCTAAGTTTTGGAAAATAGAGCCAGAAATTGGTTTAGTTGGCTCAAAAAACGTTACCGCTATATTAGATGGTGCCTTTATTGGCTTATTACCAGCACCTGCAAACTCTGCTGAGCAAATTCAAACCGAGTTTAGCGCCCTTGAGTTGCCACCAACTGTAACTGAGTTGCCATACGGCTTAAATATTAAATTAACCAGTCACCGCTTAGGTTCAATCAGGGTTGGTAATCCTGTGCTGTATCGTCAAGTTAAAGTCGGTAAGGTAATCGGCATAGATTTATCAGCGACTGCTGATACCGTAGATGTGTATATCAACATAGCTAACCGCTATGCGCCACTTGTTAAGCCTAACAGTAAGTTCTGGAATACCAGCGGGGTAAGCATAGAGGCCGGTATTTTCTCTGGAGTTAATATAGATTCTGAATCAATTGAAACCCTTATCGCGGGTGGTATTGCCTTTGCCACGCCAGAGCAAGACAATGAAACTAATGCTGAACCAACACTACCGAGTAATTTTATATTGCACCAAGCCTTAGATAGCGATTGGTTAGAGTGGCAGACTAAAATTTCCCTCGACAAATAGTACTGATCGCCCTTGATAGCAGCTGAGCCTAACACTCAGCTGCTCACTTTAACCACTTAAGCTGAGCTTACTTATATAAGCGCCTTTCCACGACAAACAGCATTAAGCCACTAACAAACAAAAACACACCAACCACCTGCAACCAAGCATTAATTGCTCTTGGTTTTTGTAGCGAATGCTCTTTTCTGTATAAGCGTTTACCGCCATCAACTTCCTTAACAAAAAGTTGCCCAAGGTTTTCTTTAATTATCAGCGCATGCTCATCGCTACGCGCATTCATTTCTATCGACTTTTTTCGCCTTAACTCATCTCTAACATTTCTATCCTTGCTATCAATCAAGTTCCTCCAACGGCTAAATACGTCATTCGGCTCACCCGCAAGTACTACCCCATAAGATTTATATTCATACATCTTCTCACTAAATACCTGCTTACTAAAACCGATATAAAACAAGGTAACCGCCATAACAATAAAGGCGCTGGCGCTATAAAGTAAATTACGCTGCTTAGCTAACTTATTAGCCTGCAGTTGTTTAACAAATTGCTCAATATCAGCAATCATCATCAAATTAGCTTTGATATAACTTTGCTCTAAACCGTGCAGTACTTGCTCAACCGATACCGAAAATGCGCTAAGCATTTTTCTAAAGACCTCATTTGACGGCAGTGATTTATCATTTTCTAACTTTGATAAATACGATTGTTCTATTCCGGCAATTTCAGCTAATTCAGGCTGGCTTAGTCCTTTTTCCATTCTAAGTTGTTTAAATTTCTCACCTAAAGTCATCTTTCTTCCTTTATATTATTTTCTATACAAAGCGCCGGCTGCTTTGTAGTTAAGTTCAACGATTACGCTTGCTAGTACTAGGGCATGTTAACCTTTGTTCAGTAATTCAGCTGAAAGTACCTACAAAGGTCAACATGACCTCATGTATTCTTGGTTATTCCTAGAATAATAACTAGTTGAATATCGATGAATATTATCGACTATTGCTGAAATTACTAGCATCACCAGTAAAACAGCGCAGTTTTTGAACAAATAAAGCAAATACCACCACAAGGCATATAAAATTAAAGCCCTTATGCAGGGCTTAGTAAGATGGATACTTTATGGAATGAAGATTTAACCAATGTTTTTTCTATGCAGCGCCCAATAGGTCATACCTACCAATACGGCACCACCAATTATATTACCTAGCGTGACAGGAATTAAATTTTTGATAAAGAAATTGCTCAAGGTAAGCTCAGCAAAATCTGCTTGCGTGTAACCTATTGCTAGCCAAAATTCTGGACCTGCAAAGTTTTGAATGACAATCCCCATAGGTATCATAAACATATTTGCAATACTGTGCTCAAAGCCACAAGCAACGAACATGGCGATAGGCAAAATCATCACCATAATTTTATCGGTTACGCTGCGACATGAGAATGTCATCCATACAGCTAAACACACCATTAAATTACACAATACCCCTAAAGCAACCGCCTGAATAAAACCATGCTGTACTTTATGTTGTGCGATTTTTAAGGCATTTAGCCCCCAAGCACCGTCGGCCATAAGGTGTTGATTAGCTAACCAAATAATAAGAACAAAAAGCATAGTGCCAACCATATTACCTAGATAAACCACCAACCAGTTACGCAATAACTGCATACTGCTAATACGGTTACTGGCTCGCGCTATCGTCGTTAGCACCGATGAGGTAAACAACTCGCCACCACAAATAACCACAAGAATTAAGCCGATACTAAAGGCTAATCCGCCCACTAACTTTGCCATACCAAATGGCATATCGCCTGCGCCAATAGTGACTGTGGTATAAAAAACAAAGGCAATAGAAATAAATACCCCTGCGGTAATGGCTAAGTAAAAAGCTTGTAATGGATTCTTAGTCGCTTTAACTACACCTAACTCTTCTGCTTTTTCTGCCATAGCCTGCGGCAGCAATGGGTCAAAAGGATTCATTTCTACTTTCATCGACATTCTCATTTTGTCTTTAAATCTAATTTAGCTCGCAAGCCTTGGATGGAGGGGGATAATAATGAAGTGCATAAAAAATACAATAGCTCAACGGCACAAATAACACACAGAGTCAGTTAAAGCTTGATCTACATACTTATTAACCTGATGTGATGGTCTCCTCCCTAATTCGGCATTTAAGTGCCATGATTGAATTGCATACAATCAAAACGGGAGAAGACCAGATGCAGATTACAACAATTGGTATAGATATAGCAAAAAACGTATTTCATGTGGTGTGCTGTAACGCTAAAAATAAAATAGTCCGTAAGAAAGCCGTCAAACGTCGGGAACTGCTCCATTATGTGACAAACTTACCAAAAAGTATTGTTGCCATGGAGGCATGCTCTACTTCCAACTACTGGGGTAGAGAGATTGCCTCATTAGGACATAAGGTAAAGCTACTTCCTGCTCAACATGTAAAAGCGTTTTTAACAGGAAATAAAAATGACTACAACGACGCATATGCGATTGTTGTAGCTTCACAGCAGGCACATATTAAAGCAGTGCCAATAAAAACCATTGAAGAGCAGGATAATCAGCTTATTCATAAGGTCAGGGAATTAGCGATAGGGCAAAGAACAGCCTTATCTAATCAAATTCGTGGGTTACTGCTTGAATATGGAGTTAGCATTAAACAAGGCATCAAAAATTTACGCAAGGACGTTGTTGATTTATTAGATGAGACATCAAGCTTAAGTAGTACATTTAGGCAAGTATTAGCTCAGTTATATAGTCAGCTAGTGCACTTGGATAAAACTATTAAACAATATGACGAGCATATTAAGAAACAGGTAGCAAGTAATGACGCTTGTCAGCGTCTACAGACTATCCCAGGAGTTGGTCCAATAGTCGCTAGCGGCTACTACAATGAGGTTGGTAATGGTAGACACTATAAAAGAGGACGAGATGTCTCGGCGTCACTTGGTTTGGTGCCACGTCAGCATAGTACTGGCGGTAAAGACATATTACTTGGCATAAGCAAGCGGGGAAATCGCTATCTGAGATATCTTCTAGTACAAGGTGCTAAAGCAGTCGTCTCAAGAGCGAAAAATAAAACAGATAAGCTTAGTCAGTGGATAAATCGAATCGTAGCAACACGAGGACATAACAAGGCTTGTGTTGCCTATGCCAATAAAATGGCAAGAATAGCTTGGGCTATAACCGTTTCAGGGGAAAGTTACCAAGCTTTATAGAAATACTCTTCAGCGAATTGCGAAGGTAAATGGGTAGATGATTAAACAGGTCAAACCGGCATATTGAAAACCTGTCGAGCTCAGGGGTAGTAAAATACCGACAACCTGATAAGGACAATATGCGCGATTTACATCTAGGTCAGGGCAAATAAATTAAGTGCTCATAAACAGACCGAATATATGACAGCAAACCTGTCCCTGTTATCACCTAATAGACCTTGCAATACGGGAGGAGACCATATATGAGCTCGGCTTAATTAGGCTTGCAAAAGGCTTGCCCTTTCCTTTAAATATCAACAGTAATGAAAATCATTATCGTTTATTTTGTTTAATTCAGGTATTATAGCTTTTTTGATATGGGGAAACTGAACATGATGAAAACACTTCTTTGCCTAGCTAGCTTACTGGTTTTAACTGCCTGTAACCAAACAGATAGCAGCACGAATACAACCGAGACATCAACGAAGGCACTGCACACCTTTAACCAATATAAAAAGGACGCAATAAATTTAGTCTCATTAATTGAAGATAAGGCATCTGATAAAGACATTATTATTCAATCTGCTAATTTGGTTAAGCAATCCCAAACCATTATCAGTGCATTTAAAGAGAAACTTCCGCAATGTCAGGAGTATCTGACAGCGGTAAGTTCAGCAGCAACAATTATTCCGTCACTACCATTAGCAGAGATAGAAACTGATTATCATGCCGATGGTAAACTACCTAAACTCAACGATGCGAATTGCTATCATGCCAAAGACTTATTAGTACACCCTGCAACCGTTCAAGCTATCGCAGCAATTGGTATTACAACGCCAGAGCAACGTGAAGATGCTAAAGGTGAAATTGTTGAAGTTATTGAGCATTTCTCACAAGTTGAGCAGGCTTTTAAAGGTTAATACAGCCACAAAAGTACTATTCAAATAGAAGAACAGGTACAGCCAATAAACTACAGCGCATTAGCGCTGTAGTTTTTAGTCTAGCTGCGACCTAAAACCGCCAACTCTTTCTTCGCTAAGTAATTATCCATTTTAGAGCGCAATAATTTATACAAAAGAATTGAGCCATCAATTTCCGCTTTACGGTTAGTTAAGCTTTCAATATTCAAGCCTAGCGGTAAATCGTACGGCATTACCGCATCAAGTATTTGCTGCAAACTATTAACGCAAAACTGAATCGATTCATGCAGCGGATTTTTAGCATTTAGAATACGTAAGCTAGTGGCTTCTGGCACATTCACACCTAACCACTCAATAAACTCTAATGTTTTCTCACTACCACACGGAGAAAAAGTTAAAATTAACCGTTGTGGTTTCAAGCCTTGACGTTGACACTCAATGGCATAACGGGTCAATAAATCAATGGTTGCTTGCGGGTTATAAATCGCTTGTGAAATAAAAAAACTACAACCTTGTTTATGTTTCGCGATTAAACGCTCGTGCTCATTTCTTTTACTGGCGTGACGCTCTGCTATGGTTACCCCACCAATAAAGAACTCATGTGGGTTATCTACCAGGGTTTTGTAGGCATCTGCTAGAGGTAAAGATATTTCATTGTTAACTGAAGGGCTGCCAACAAGCACGACATCTTTTACGCCGTATTCTTGCCATGCCTCATTTGCCCACTGGTTAAAATCATCACTATTAGACTGCACGACACTTTTATAGGTGATCACAGGCCTAGTCGACTTTTTATTTAATAACGAAGAATAAACCCTAGAATCAAGCGTCGATTTAAACGGAAAAGGTCTAGGTTTGTTAATGCGAGAGTTTTCATCTTGAATGTCATAAACAATCAAGCCATCAAAGTCGATATCGCTAACACGATCAAGTAACTTATCAGCAATTTCATCCACTTGATCTAATGGCGTATCACTTTTGGGTGGTGTAGTACCAATAAAGTAAACCCCTCGATAAATATCGTTATATCTAACTTGTAACTCTGATTGTGCAGTCAAAATGTTCTTCCCATGTTTTAGCTAGATTACGACACCTAGATGTTTAGACGTCTATATGTTTATACATCCTGTATTATTTGTCAACCATCAGAAGTGACAATAAGCTCAGTCAAAATTAAATATACTTTATACCCATGAGTAACAGCCAATATTTTATTCATAATTCAACCAGTTACCAAGAAGAGCAATAAAGGCAAGATAACGAAAATAAATAATTTATTAGTTTTACTACTATAGACCATGGTCAAAACTCTATTAGCTTAGAGTTCGCTTAGTTAAAAGCTACCAGGCATAAAAAGGAGCTAATGATTAACGATGGCGGGATTTAACTGCAGTCATTAGCCTGCAGAAAAGCGCGCTGACACTGCTGGCAAATACAGGCTTTACCTTTAAGGGGCTCTGGCACTTTATCTTTTAGTTCTTCTGGCATTTCAGCCTGCATGCACCAGCAAGATGAGGCGCTTGCTACCTGACAATTATTTTTCTGCTGACATAATGGGCATAAGCTTTCATCAACTGACACGCTGTTATTCATCGATATAACTCACTATTAATAAATGCACGGCTTAGCTGGTTATATAATGCCTCTACCGATAATTTGTCATTGATATGCTGATATAAACTAGTGTGTACCTCTGCTTTAACACGCTCTTGTTTCTGACATTGTTGATAGCACAAATTCACAGGCCTAATAAGCTCATCAAGCAGCACATCAATTAATATAAACGCTTGTGCTAAAACCACCTTACCGCCGCCTTTTTTCAATACAACTCGCTGGGCGGTACCAACAATTTTTTTACCGTTGATATTAAGGTTATAGTCACCATCACAATACGAATGTTCAGTTGCATGCGCCTGACAAGCAATACCTAAGTCAGCAAAAAATGCCGTCAGTACCGTACATAAGTTTTCATAGGCTTGAGTAATTGAATAAGCTTGCTCACTCGGCCAAGTATACATATGAGATAAGTTAATCACCCCCGGACATTGCGGCACAGGGGCACCACCAGTTTTGCGTGATAGTATTTGCCAACCAGATTCAGCCAATGTTTGCGCTAACTCTGGCGATTCAGGCCACTTATTACCAGCAGGTAATACCAAGGTCGGCTTATCTGCCTGCCACAGCATTAAACATTGATTTAACTCTCCCGTTTGTACCTGTTTTAGCAGTTGTGTTTCTTTCGCGAACACATCGGCAACCGAGGTTGCTTGGTAGCGTAATAACTTATTTTTATTCTTGCTCATTCACTTGTTCACTACTTAAGTTAAGCCTTTGATACTGCATACATTATATGCATTTTATCGATTACAATTTTTAACAGAATATCTTGGTAAATACCTAGCTGAATTGCTGCTTAGTGTAGCATACTGCGACCATAATCTAAGGGCGAAAAATCACAACTTACTTTACCTAATTAATGCACAAAACAGACTTTATTAAACAAGAGCAACTATACCAAGGGACATGATTAAAAAAGACAAACGGTATCAATTTTAGCTCTTTCGCTAAGCCACTATAAAGTAAGCGCAATAATCCGAGATGAACAGAATATTTAATAAACTTAAGGCAAAAATATGAATAAAAATACCTTTCCTGCAATTGTTGCAGCAACATTAGTACCGCTAGCGGCGAACGCAGCTAGTGATCACAGCACAGTCTCTGATGAATACATAGCTAAACAGCGTGCTATGCTGGAAAAGAACACCGATGGCAAAGGCTTTGGCCCGCAGTCTCCGCGCAATATCGATACCTTAAAAGGTAGCAATGCTCGTATCTTCAACCAAGCACCTAAGTATCAAGATATGAACCTATGTAATATTCACTTCCACAAAAATGCCGAACATCAAGGCGGTGAATTTAATAAATACGCGGGCAATGGTGACGGTGCTGGCTTTCAAACCGGCTTTGTTTACTCAGGAAAGCTAACCGCAGCTGAAACGAAAAAAGTTAACCAAGAGATTTGTCCTAGCAAACATGGCGGCCTGCACCCAGGTGATACCATTGAGCTGCATTACGTGCATACCAGCGCACAAGTTAATCCGGGACCAACATTAGGCGCCTGTTTAAGTGACGCTATTATGAACCCGCAATTGCGTGTTGAAACTCAAGTTTATGTACTAGTAAACGACAAGCATGCTCTCGATTTTAGTGAATTAACCAAGCACGCTGTCGTTAATGGCAAGCACCAAGCGGTGAATATCCCTAATAATACCGGTACAGCAATTCAGTATGCTGGCTCTACTACTGGCCCAAGCTATAACGAGAAAGGTTCACCACTACAAGTCTCTTGGAGTGTTCGTCCAAAAATTGCCAAAGTGAATATCGAAACTGTCGGTAAGTGGTGCCAGGGTAATACCTTTAACGAAGATCATGCACATGGTGTACGTAACTTAGTGACTAATCCTAAGTTATTATCATCAATGTAAGTCACTAAAACAGTAACAAGGAGTCATGCAATGCCTTGTTACTGTTTACCTTGTTTGAGATTGCGCCGGCAAAAATACTATTACAGCTCTTCTTTACTAAACAGCTCCATTAAACCGACCAAGGCTCCAAACAGCACGGCCCCTACCGGCCAAACTATCCAAGTAACGGCCCAATTCATGGTCCACAAGCTCCAGCCTAAATAAATGGTTACCAATAAAGGCCAATAAAACGCAGCCAGCTTTTCTGCACGTTTAGCGCGTCTGCTCTTTTCTGAGTTAAGTGAACAGTCTTTTAAAATATTGTTGTAAGCATCATACTCAGCGGATACGGGTGAAATAATAAAAACACCAGCAGCAATTAAAATAAATAACACGATAAGCATCAACATCATTAATTCTTTACCGTCAAAGAATATATTTGCCAGCATTAACGGCACAAAACTAATGATAAATAAGAAAATACCTATCGATAGTCGACGATTATAAGTTGCTCTAAACTTTGTTAACTTATCTTGAAAAACACTATGTACGCCATAAGCTAACTCAAACGACTCTTCATCAATTAACGAAGTCTGTTCTTCATATTGATTAGTCTTAAGAAAATTACTCACCGCAATAGCAACCATAACTAAAATACAAACAATACCAAGCGCTGCTGCAATATCATCAGTGATATTTAGGCGATTTGTTTCAGCCATAGCTAAAAAGAAAAATAGCGGTACCACCGAGCAAATGCATAATATGACACCTTTAGTTACCAAGGCTGACACTTTCAATTTATTTGCTACATACTCGCTCGCCTGCTCCATTGATACTTGCTTAAGATTGCTAACCTTAGTTTCTTGATTAGGCTGACTAACTTCCTGTTCATCCTTTAATAAATAATCTGTGGTGACATCAAAAATTTCTGCGAGCTTAATAATTCTATTTAAGTCTGGAATGCTATTGGCACTTTCCCATTTTGAGACAGACTGCCGAGAAATATTCATTTTTTCGGCTAATTCTTCTTGTGACCAGCCAAGCTGCTTTCGACATTTGATAATTTTTTCTGCTAGTATCATTACATTCATCTCTTCAGGTTTTATTGAGCCTTAAGCTTAGGAAATCATGCAGTTGCAAGCTATCAAGCGAGCTTGTAATTTTGTCAACCAGCAGTTGCATTTGGCGGATTATTGCTCAATTTAGCGATTTTTTTGTTGTGCGGCAACTAAGATATGAAATGAAAACTGTAAAATTTAGCCAAGCTAAAATGAGAGTTTTTTTATCAAATATTGACCATGAAAAGCCGGAAAAAATGCACTTTTAACTAGCGCTATTTGCATAAAAATAGCAAATTACTCCAGTTAAAAGTTAGTTTTATTAGGCATCTTCTTCGTGCATTTGACCATCAATGAGCAAGGTTTCTTCTGCTACTTTTTCATCATGCTTAGCCAAACGATAACTACCGTTAAACATATATTCTAAAAAAATACGCTCACCAGCTTTTGCCTGTAAATGGCTTAATACTTCTCCCGGTAATTTCACACCAAAGCCATCACCTACTTTCTCAATTGTTAATTCAATCATAAAGCACTCGCTTAGTTATTAAGTAACTCGTGCTTAAGTTACTTAAATGATCATCCATTAAGTATAGTAGTCAACAATAAGCACACAAGTGAGCGTTTACTTCAGTGTGCGTAACTAGGTTTTATTGATACAAACTTGTAACTGAGCAACCGCCTGCTCAGGATCGTCAGCATGAGTAATGGAAGTCACCACGGCAATACTTTCAACCCCAGTTGCTGCCACAAGTGGCGCTCTTGCTAAGTTAATACCGCCGATAGCGACCACAGGGATTTGCTTGGCTTTATCATTCGGCCTTAATGTCAGCACTTGCGCAAGATTATCTAAACCCTGAATCTGTCCTGTCATATCTTTAGTGCTGGTAGGAAAAATAGCGCCAATAGCCAAATAAGAAGGTTGTAATTGCTGCGCTAACAAGAACTCATAACAGCCATGGGTGCTAAGACCTAAACGAATACCAGCGCGTTGAATTTGTGCTAAATCAGCAGCCATTAAATCTTCTTGACCAATATGAACGCCATAAGCACCGTATTTAATGGCTAGCTGCCAATAGTCATTAATAAACAGACGAGTATTATAGTCTTTCGCTAATTCCACCGCCTGAGCGATAACCTGCTCTAATTCATCTTCTGGCAAGTTTTTCACCCTCAGCTGAATAATTTCCAGCCCTAATGGCAATAACCGCTTAAGCCATGCTAATGAATCGATTACCGGATATAAACCTAACTGCTTGCCGTTAAGGTTGAGTGACTTAAAGGCAGGTAAATCATGATATTGCCGATGAATATCATCAACAACTTGCGGAAAGTCCTCACTACTATGCGGCCAGCCAAGCTGTTCAAACGCGCCGTAATATTGATGTTGCTTACTAGCACTTAAGTCAACACTCGCCTTTAAGCCTTGATTAATAAAAGCTTTCGCTAAGGTAAATGCATCACGTACTAAATAACCTAAGGCTAAAAAGCTGGCAAGCGCTGTGGCAAAACTACAACCACCGCCATGACTATAATGACTATCAATTCTTGCTGAAGATAACTGATAACTGATGGCTTGATGTAGCTTATCTTGATTGTCTTGCTTGATTTGATTTAACTGATGATAACAATAATCACTGCTTACCCCTTGCTGCTCGCTATGGCCGCCCTTAACAATCACGGCATTAATGGCAAAAGCCTGATAAATACGCTGGGCTAATTGCTTTGACTCGCTAATATCATCTAGCTGCGCCAAGGCTTGCGCTTCAGCTAAATTAGGGGTAACGATATCAACTACTTTTAATAAAGGCGTAAGCTCGTTTAAGGAAAGGGAATGAAAATTGCCTCCCACACTAGCCTGACCAACAGGATCATAAACCACGATAAGGCCATTAACTTGCTGCTTTAACGCTTTAATTGCCTGCGTTAGCCAAACCACTTGTTCAACATTGGCCACTAAACCTATTTTGATGACCGTAGGCGATTTATCTTCTATCAACACCTCATATTGCTGCTGCAAAATTTCAATTGAAACCGGGTTAACCGCAAGCAGTTGAGAAGAGTTTTGCGCGGTATTGGCCGTAATTAAACTACACACCTCAACACCTAAGCCGTGCCCGGTTTTAATATCTGCCGCTATACCTGCGCCACCCGAACAGTCACTGCCTGAAATTGTCCAAATAATAGCTTTTTGCTTTATCGTCATTATTGCTTTTGTCTATTGTTAAATCTCAAAAATAAATAGCTTAAAGGCTAAGTTAGTTAACGATAATGCCAGGCGAATACGCGCAGCCTAGTGCACTAGGTGAGCATATTCAACGCAGCAGTAACGTTAAATAACGACGCATTTACTAGCTATTTTGGTGCCAGAAAGGCGTATCTAGGGTGGGCGTTGACGGATGCGCCGTTTGCCTTTGCTCCATCACGCCAGCTACATAACCTAGCTCACCCGCTTGTAATGCTTGAGCAAACGCTTTTGCCATCATTACCGGGTTATCCGCTAAAGCCACGGCACTGTTTAATAGCACGCCATCATAGCCCATTTCCATCGCCAAACAGGCATCTGATGGTTTACCTATACCGGCATCAAGAATCAAGGTAGCCTCAGGTAGCCGCATACGTATGGTTTCAAGGTTGTAAGGGTTCATTAAACCTTTACCCGTACCAATAGGCGATGCCCATGGCATAATCACCTGACAACCTAAATCATACAATCGTTGGCACAATACTAAGTCATCGGTACAGTAGGGTAGCACTTTAAAACCATCGGCTAATAACTGCTCAGTGGCCGTGATTAACTCGATGGGATCTGGCTGTAAGTTATAGTCATCACCAATGACCTCAAGCTTTAGCCAATCGGTTTGAAAAATCTCTCGGCTCATTTTTGCTAAGGTTACCGCTTCTTTAGCCGATTTACAGCCAGCAGTATTTGGCAATAGCTTGCCATTGGTTTGCGCAACAACGTCCTGTAAGTATTGCCAAATTTTTTGACCTGAGTTTTCTGCTGGGTTTTGCCTTTTGAGCGACAAAGTCACTACTTGTGAGCCACTGGCCAAAATAGCTTGCTTCATAATTTCAGGTGACGGATATAAAGCACTACCAATCAGTAATCGGCTATTTAACTGCTCACCATAAATTGTTAACGACATAATTTATTCTCCACGACTATTTTCTATAGCCAGTCTCTAGGGCGTGTAGACCTTTGTTTAATAATTCAGCTGAGAGAGAAAATCCCTTTAATCAAGACAAAAGTTGCGTAGTTTAGCTAGCTAAATTAGCCACTTTTAACGCAGAGTAAAGTGATTTTAGCCTCAGCCCGAAGGGCAATGGCTATTTTTAACACTAGCGGCATTAGTATTCACTTATTTGGAACAACCAAACCGCGCTCATACTGCTTTGCTATTGATAAAAATAACTCATTGCTGAAAATATCAACAAAGATCAACACGCCCTAAGTAATCAGTTAGCCACCTTGAATAGGCATCAGTACATCTAGGCTATCGCCATTGTTTACTTTCGTTGTCTCATAGGCATCTTTACCAACAAAATCGCCATTTAAGGCAACAGCAAAGGTCGAGTGCTGCGGCTCAATAAAATATAAATCCAGCGCTGCTGACACAGTAATGCTGGTTTCGTGGCTTAGCGCATAAGCTTTGCCATTAATGTGAAAATTCATAATCTTACTTCTTATTTATCTAAGCTAATCGGCTACTTAACCGTCACAGGCATTAAGTCACTATAAGGTAACTCAACTTCATTATTATTGGAGATATTGTCAATAACCGCCAACACTTGCGCTAACACCACAGGAGCAATTAAAAAGCCATGACGAAATAAACCATTGACTTGCACTAAGCCTGATTGCTGAATAATCTTCGGCTGATTATCGCTAAAGGCTGGTCGGCATTGACTAACATGCTGACGAATATTCGCCTCAGCAAAGCCCGGATGCACGCTATAAGCAGCACTTAATAACTCCATGGCCGATCGCACTGTCATGGGTGAATCATCATCACTTTCAATTTCGGTAGCGCCGACCACATAAAAACCTTTACCTTTAGGCGCAATATATAATTGATACCTAGGGTGCATTAAGCGTATTGGTCGAGTAAGGTGGACATCGGGGGCAAATAGCTGAAATAATTCACCACGCACGGCACGTAAATCAGGTAAAGGTGCGGCATCTGCATTGGCGTGCTTGTTACTAGCCCCCGTACCACGACAATCAATGACTAAATCAAACGGCTGGCTCTTAGCTACTCCGCGCTGTTGATAACTTACAACTTGCCCACAGCCATCAGCATGAATACCGACAACTTTAGACTCAGTTAACCAATCAAAGTCAGCATTTTGCCCTTCTTGCATTAATTGCTTAGCTAAGGCCACCAATAAGCGACGATTGCCTAACTGGCCTTCTTGCGGTAAATACAAGCCCTGATTAAAGCTTCTGCCAAGCTCTGGCTCTAATTCCAGTAACTGGCTACGATTAAGCTGATGACTTGGCTGCTGTGGATAATTCATCTGTAAGTGACGAACAAAGCGCTGATAATCACCTTTATCTTGCTCGTGGCTAACCATAATGGCGCCCGTTTGCTGGAAAATGGTGTACTCATCTAAACTATCTAGTAACTTAGGCCACATAGCTAGCGACTTAAAGCCCATAGCCACAATGTTTGCTTCACAATGTAAAGATTCACCTAATGGCGTTAATAAACCCGCCGCGGCATAAGCAGCACTTTGATGCGCATCTTTGTTGTCTTGATCAAACAAGCAAACGCTATGCTGCTTGTCTCGAATTAAAGATAAAGCTAGCAAACGGCCCATTAAACCCGCGCCAACAATGGCTATTTTCATATCATTGCCTTCATCGCTAGCATATCAGCAAACGCTGATATGCTAGCGCTTACTCGAAGTTACTTAGCGGTATGGTAAATTTCACTACCGGTTGCTTTAAATTCAGCAGACTTTTCCTGCATGGCCTGTTCAATGGCTTCATCCGACGTTAAAGTCACGGTTTCATCAAGTAATTGAATTTTAATAGCGTTTTTATCCAGCTCTGCCGCGTAATCACGTACTTCTTGCGAGATTTTCATCGAACAGAATTTAGGACCACACATAGAGCAGAAATGAGCAATTTTACCTGACTCTTGCGGTAAGGTTTCATCATGATAAGCACGTGCTGTTTCTGGGTCTAAACCTATATTGAATTGATCATACCAACGAAACTCAAAGCGCGCCTTACTCATGGCATTATCACGAATTTGTGCGCCTGGGTGGCCTTTGGCTAAATCGCCCGCATGTGCTGCCAGCTTATAAGTAATTAAGCCTTCTTTTACGTCTTCTTTATTTGGTAAGCCTAAGTGCTCTTTAGGGGTTACATAACACAGCATGGCACAGCCGTACCAACCAATATTAGCAGCACCTATACCTGAGGTGATGTGATCATAACCTGGAGCAATATCTGTCGTTAGTGGCCCTAAAGTATAAAATGGCGCTTCACCACAGTGCTCTAATTGCTCTTCCATATTCGCTTTAATCATATGAAGCGGTACATGGCCTGGACCTTCAATGATAGTTTGTACGTCGTGTTTCCACGCTATTTTAGTTAGCTCACCTAAGGTTCTTAGTTCAGCAAATTGCGCTTCATCATTAGCATCAGCGACTGAGCCTGGGCGCAAGCCATCACCTAATGAGAAGGAAACATCGTATTGTTTTAAGATTTCACAAATATCTTCAAAGTGGGTGTATAAGAAGTTTTCTTTGTGATGCGCTAAACACCACTTGGCCATAATTGAGCCACCGCGAGAAACAATTCCAGTGACACGTTTTGCTGTCATAGGTACGTAACGAAGTAACACACCAGCGTGAATAGTAAAGTAATCAACACCTTGCTCTGCTTGCTCAATTAAAGTATCGCGGAAAATTTCCCAAGTTAAGTCTTCAGCAACACCATTTACTTTTTCAAGTGCTTGATAAATTGGTACAGTACCAATTGGCACAGGCGAGTTACGTAAAATCCATTCTCGAGTTTCGTGAATATTACGACCTGTTGATAAATCCATCACAGTATCTGCGCCCCATTTGGCCGACCATACTAGCTTTTCAACTTCTTCTTCAATGCTTGAAGTTACCGCTGAGTTACCAATGTTGGCATTCACTTTAATTAAAAAGTTACGACCAATGATCATAGGCTCACTTTCAGGGTGATTGATATTGTTTGGAATAATGGCACGACCGCGCGCTACTTCATCACGGACAAACTCAGGGGTAATTTGCTCAGGAATGCTAGCACCAAACGACTCACCTTTATGTTGCTGAAGTAAAATTTCATCTTTCACTTCTTGGCGCTTTAAGTTTTCACGAATGGCAATGTATTCCATTTCTGGTGTGATAATACCTTTTTTCGCATAGTGCATTTGCGTGACATTTTTGCCTGGCTTAGCACGACGTACTTTCGGTAAGTGTTCAAAGCGAAGGTGATCTATACCTTCATCGGCAAGACGCTGCTGTGCATATTGCGAAGTATTTGATTCTAGAAAGTCGATATCATCGCGGGCATCAATCCAGGTTTCCCGTAAACGAGGAATACCTTTGTGCACATCGATTTCTACATTTTCATCAGTGTAATAGCCAGAAGTATCATAAACGCATAGCGGCTCGTTTTTCTCATAAATAGGGTTTTCTTTTGTGCCGCCAACTAAGGTATCAGTTAAGGTAATTTCACGCATACCCACTTTGATATCGTGTATTTTACCTGGAACATAGATTTTCTTTGAATTTGGGAAAGATTGATCCGATACGTTTTTTAAAAAGGCTTCTGCCGCTTCACGCTTTTCACGTCGCGTTTGTGGCTTGCTCTGTTGAGATGAATGGTTGTCTTGATTATTCGCTTGGTCGCTCATGGTCGCCCCTGTTTTTAAAGTTTTAATATTTAAAAAATAGGCGGAGTTTTGCAAAATGAAGAAGCAGCAAACCTGGGTAAAATGAACTAATAGTGTTTGCTCTGTCTTGTTCCCTACGCAGATATTAATCTGTTCAGGTACTACGGATCCCGCTTACGCGATCTCAGCCTTTGGCACTCCGACAAGTGTGTATATGTCCGTATAACAACAGCAAACTAAATTGACATTGGTCAAGGACAATACCAGCTGATTCTAACGCGCACAACTGTGCCTAGCAAGCAGTAATCTAGTGGTGCGAGCAGTGTCATGATAAATTAATAAAAGTTAAACACGTGTTTAACTGGTTTTTTGATCGCGTATAACTAGTTTTTTGATAAAAATGTGCGCTAGAATAAATTTTCGCTTAATTAGAATAAAGGACTCATCTTGATCACCGTAATTTCTCCTGATTACTTTAAAACTATTCCTTGGAAAAATGGCTTAGGTAGTACCACCGAACTTGCCATCAGCTCAGGAGGTAAATTAGATGATTTTGCTTGGCGCTTAAGTATTGCCACAGTAGATAATAATGGCGTTTTCTCTGACTTTTCCGGCTATCAGCGCGATTTAGTTTTAATAGCTGGCAAAGGCATTACCCTTGAACATGATGGCAAAAGCACTGATAACTTAACTAAGTTACTTGATGTTGCCCACTTTGATGGCGGCAGCAAAACGGTTGGCACCTTAAGCCATGGTAGCATTAAAGATTTCAATATCATGACTAAGCAAGGTCATTACAGCGCCAAGGTGAACACTTATACCAATAAGCAAGTCGTTACTATGCCAGCACAGAGTGAGTTGGTTTTTGTTTATAGTCTTTCTAGCTATTGCCAAGTATCTCAAGCAAGTTTAACCACCAGCGTGCCAACAGGCTCACTCGCACGTATTGATAATGATGAACACCTCAGTAAGCATGACATCAGCATAAGCGGTGAAAACATGATCGTTATTGAGCTAACAAAAGTAACATAACTTCCAGTGTAGTGAGCTTTTGCTCGCACAATATATAAAACCTAAGGTACATAACCTCAGGTTTGCATAAGAGATAGTGCTAAATTCAATTCATCAAAAAGTTATAGCTATTTGTGATTTCTAGCTAGATAATTTTGTCTGAATTCAAGGCTTTTTGAAGTAGGAATAGCTTGCTATTTCACTTAAAAATAACGCAGAAGTCAGTAAAAATGGCTGCTAGAAACGCATAGCTTATGCGAAACTGAGGTTACACAATAATGAATAAAAACAACACCCTAGTATTTGTTGGCTTAGCTATCGGCTTTATAGCCTCCACCTTAGTTAAGCCTTACCCTTTGAGCTGGTTAGTAAAAATGCTACCTATTTTGTTACTTATCACAGTAACTTGGCAGCATATTAAGCAGGGCAATAGCCATAACAGTGCTAAATTTTTTCTCTTTGGTCTAATCTTCTCTGTTTGCGGCGATTTTATATTAGACTACAACCGCGATGGCTGGTTTGTATTCGGCTTAGGCTCTTTCTTTATTGCTCACCTTGGCTATCTTGCCAGTTTAAAACCCTTTAACTTCCAGCAAAGCAGCCTTAAAAAAGGCTTAATATTAATTAGTTATGGTGGTTTTGGCGCAGTAATGTTTATGCTACTAGTTGATGGCCTAGGGGAGTTATTTATTCCTGTTTTTGCCTATATGCTGGTGTTACTACTCATGGCATTAGCTACGGTTTTCTCAAGTAAATCAAACCTTTGGTTAATCGCTGGTGGCATTAGCTTTGTCATATCAGATTCATTGATTGGCTTTGATAAATTCAACAGCGAAATTTATCAAAGTCAATTATGGGTTATGGCAACATATTACTTTGCTCAATTCGCGCTAGTTAAAGGCTATTTGCTCTCTTCAAGTAACGCACCTCAAGAGTAATTAACAATGTGCGGTCGCTTTGGCGTATCAAATAGTATTGTTACTAGGGTAAGCGAGTTATTTAATACGCCTTTTCAGGTAGAAGATAATCTAAATCTCAGCCCAAGCCAGCATGTTGCCTGTATCTCGCCTAGTGCTGATGGTTACCAGCAAACGAACGCCCTTTGGGGCATCAAACCAGATTGGTCTAAAAAGCTTATTATTAATGCTCAAAGTGAAACTGTTAAGCAAAAGCCCACCTTTAAGAATGCCTTTGCTCAGCAGCGCTGCCTAGTACCTTGTAACGGTTGGTATGAATGGCGTACCGAGTCAGGTAAAAAAGTAAAATACTACTTCGAACATGCTGATAAGCAGCCTTTATATATGGCGGGTGTGTTGTTTGCCAGTGAGCGCACAGAGCTAGTTACACTAACAACAACGCCAAACCCTAAATGCAGTCAATACCACAAGCGTATGCCAGTATTTGTTTACCCTGAAAACACCGACTTTTGGTTTAACGCTAAGGCAGAGCAATTATCACCACTGCTACTGCCTATTCATGAAGATACTATTTGTGTGACAAAAAGTGATTAGGCAAAATTCGCTAATGGCTACCTGATACGAGCTGAGTTAATTGCTCCACAATCTTTGCCTTATCTGAAAAATCAGTAAATCGATAAATTTCTTTGCCGTCTTTGACAATTAATAAGCTTGGTATATCCATCACCTGAAAATGATGAAAGTAATCATTATTTTCATCAATTTTAACAGCATAGTTTTGCTGGTATTTTTTTGTAAAGGCCGCTAGCTCTGCACTCCCTGTCCATAACCTAGAAACTAAACCTTGCCATGCAATGACATCAAATTGTCTTGATAAATCATTGATGGCACTCATAGCCAGTACGCATTGTTTAGCCACTGCTGGGCGTACTGATTCTAAATACCAATCACACCAAGTCGCACTAAAAAATATTGCCTGATGGCCATCATCTTTGACTAGTTTAAGCGCCGCAGTATCAGTTGAAAGCGTATTACTTGCTAATAATGCAAGTGGTTTATCTTGAGTGATTAAAGCGAGTTTATTATCTAGCACCTTGTCGGCCTTATGACCTATATGCACTAGGTTCATTTGGCGATCAAACAACAGGTGATATGGGGTTCCAATTAAATTAAAGGCTTTTGCTAAATCACCCTTGCTATCTGTTGCCATCTTCATGGTTAAGGAAAACTCTTGCTTAACCTTAGCAACATCTTTAGCTGTATCGTTTAAACCTAAGTTAATGGCAATAACTTGCAAATCATCAGCAAACTGCTCGGTAGCATGTTGAAAATGAGGCATTTGCTGCATACAAGGTTGACACCAAGTCGCCCAAAATTTCAGATATACCGGCTTATTACCTTGATATGTTTTTAAACTAACCACCTCACCTGAGTCTAACTTAATCGGCATAGTTAGTAGCTCATCGGGTAAATTAGTGCTTTTCGCCGTGAAAACAGTCATTAAGCTCGCGATAATAACAACTGCACAAATCATTCGTGACATCATATCTTCTCCTGATAACAGATCTAAAGCCGCTATAGCATACTGAAAACTATCACTATCGAAAGTGGAGTTATTGCCTTATATTAGTGAATATAATTCATGAGTTATTAGCATTATGGACAAAATAAGAAGCCTAGGCTTGTTTATGTCGGTGGTGGAATCAGGTAGTTTTGCCGCAACAGCAAAAAAGCATGCCACAGACCCTTCAACGGTCAGTAAAGCCATTAAACGCTTAGAGCAACAACTAGGTTTGCAGTTATTTCATCGCTCCACGCGCAAATTAAGCCTGACAACTGCCGGAGAAAAGTATGCCAAAACCGTTGGCAGCTTGTACCAACAAATTGAACATGCTGAAGAAGATATAAAAGCAGAAAACAATAGCGCTAGCGGCAAGTTAAAAATCAACTTGCCTATCTCTTATGGGCGAAATTATGTCATGCCTATGCTGTGCGAGTTTTCTAAACGCTACCCTGATATTCACTTAGATATCAGTTTTAATGATGAATACATTGACATGATTGATGAGGCAATCGATGTCTCTATTCGCAGTGGTACTTTATCCGATAGTAGGCTAGTTGCCCAAAAACTTACACCGATGGAATTTATCATTTGTGCCAGTAAAGCATTAATCGCTAATCGTGATATTAAAGTGACACAGCAAAGCTTATCTAGATTTCCTTGGCTACAATTTAGGTTCAAACAAACAGGTAAAATCATGCCAATCCATTTCAATTTTCAAGGCAAAGCTTTACAGGTTTCACCGCAAAAAACGACTATCGTTGATGATGGCGAAAGCATGATGGAATTATGTAGTGCCGGCCTTGGTTTAACCTTAATGCCGCATTTTACAGCGAAAAAGTTTGTCTTAAACGGCAATGTTGATGTAATTGCCAAAGTGGATGATTTTGCCAATTCCGGAATTTTTATTGTCTATCCCAAACGAGAAAATTTACCGAAAAGAACCCAGTTGTTGATAAACTTTATTAAAGACAGCCTTAAGAATATGGGTGAATCGCCTGAAAATACTTGGCTAACCACAATAGTATTAGCGAATGGCTTGCCGAATAACAACAATACTTAAATTAGACTTTAAACTATGACGACAACTGACAGATTCATTCCCTATAAAAAACAAGATATTATCACCATGTGCGCGCAAGAACTAAACGGCACAGTTTGTGATAAATCCTTCCAGCAATTTTGTCAGCTATTAGCCAGCGTTATTCATCACGATTATCATGATTTACTTGAATCGTTAAAAAACGATTACGCGCCATTTGACCCCAACGCAGATACCAGACAGTTAACAGCAATCACAGAAACTGAGAAAGCGAAACGACAAAAAGGCTTTGCCAATAATTTTGCCAAAGTGCTAAACGCCGCTAATTTTGAGCAAATTACCGAACAAGATTTACAAGATGCCCTGCATGAAGAGTCACTCTTTAAAGTGCGCTTGGAAGTAGAGTTTGATGACTTTGAGCAAGTGGTGTTTTATCGTCGCGGTGAATCGACAAAATCAGAAACACTGCGCTCATTTTGGGGGTTAAGAAAGCAAACCATTAACTTCACTAATTATGATCGCGTTGCAGTATTTATCACTTTCAAAGATAAACAGCACTTTGCCAATAAAAACAAACTACCACTTGGCTTTGAGCCAGGCGCAACCATAGTAAAACTATTTCAAAACGTGCCGAAAGCAGATTTAGAAATGCTCTTTCCCAACAGTGAAGTACGCATGCGCCCGATAGATAAAATTATTATCGGTGGCTCTGCACTTGTTGGCGGCATCGTGGTATTAGTCACTAAATTAGGCGCATCGATATTACTGCTGGCAGCTTTACTGGCTTTTTGGCTTGGCTGGCGACAAGAAACCGTTGAAATGACCCAGCAGCACTTTATTTCTTTTGCCATTGGCATGGGGGTATTTGGCAGCTTTATTTTCAAAGAATGGAGCAAGTTTAAAAACCGAAAAATTAAATTTATGAAGGCTCTTTCCGATAACCTGTACTTTAAAAATTTAGATAACAATGCCGGCGTTTTTCATACCCTGATAGATTCTGCCGAAGAGGAAGATTTTAAAGAAGCGCTATTAGCTTACAGCTTTTTATTAAAAAATCCTGAAGGTTTAAGCGCTGAAGAACTCGATAAGCAAGTTGAAGCTTGGTTTGCTAGCCAATACCAATGCCATTTAGATTTTGAAATATCAGACGCGCTAGATAAATTAACTAAAATGAAGTTAGTTAAGCAAACTGAGCAAGGTTATCAGGCGGTTTCGCTTGCAAAAGCCAAACAAACATTAGATTGCTACTGGGATAACATTTTCACTTATAATTCATAAAATTAGATTACAGTAGAGTATGATACTTTACTGAAAAACAAGGGAGTTAACACGATGAATAATCTTAACGAAATGACACTATTTTTTGGTTGGTGTAGCCTTATCAATATTGGTATTTTGATGCTTACCACTATCTCCCTTACTTTATTTCGCACTAGCATCAGCAAAATTCACGCAAAGCTGATGCAGGTTGAAGAAAAAACTTTACCTAGCTTATATTTCAACTACTTAGCAAACTATAAAGTGCTGATTTTAGTGTTTAATTTAGTGCCCTATCTGGTATTAAAAATGATGGCTTAATTTGGCAAATAAAAAAGCCCCTAGCAATCGCTAGAGGCTTTTATGGGAAGTAGGTATATCAAGCTAATCTGGTAGTTTTTCATCCAGCGCCTTTAAAGAACGCAAGAATAGACCAATACCACCAATAGCCAACACTAAAATCACAATTAAATCAAAAGAGCTCATGGTACGAAATGAAAAACGTAGTGATGAGATAACACCAAAAATTAGCGCAGCCACTGAGCCGATAGATAGCAGCCAACCTAAAATGTTTTTACTGTTATAGAAAATCAGGCCAACGCCAAACATAAACGGAATAAGTATCATACCGCTAGTAATATTATAGCTGCCACCCATGGCAGAAAAGCCATACAAACGCATGCCCATACCAAAACTAGAAGATACGGTAATGGCATTTAACAACATATAAAAGCCACCACACATCATAATTAGGCCAATAAAAAACTGACCAAAACCACCCGAAGTACCGCCTGCACCTTTCATAATCATTCCTTTTCTTTCATGTTTGTTCTAATAACTAAATGCTGATTTATATCATATAGACATTAATTAACTATTGTCACTATAAATGCTATAAAATCAGATAACTAGGCAAGATTAAATTTAATGATTTCTCAAATTTAATATGCTAGTTTTGCTCATCAGTGCAATATTTCTTACTATACGCCTTTGACATAATATGTCAAAGGCGTATAGTAAATACTCAGCAAACATTTTTGCACATAGTGGTTATTCACTATCAGTTTTAAGGACGAACTATGGAACAAATGTTAACGGTCGCCAGCCAATTTCCCACTTTAATTTATTCGGTTTTACTTGGCATTGTTGTTGTTTACTGGCTAGTAGGTTTATTAGGACTTATTGATTTAGACTTTGCTGGCGATAGCGATATTGATGTCAGTGGCGACGCTGACGCAGATATTTCTGTTGGCGGACTAACAGGCCTACTGCTTACCTTTGGCTTAACGGGTGTGCCTTTTACCTTAGTGATCAGCATTATCATATTAATTTGCTGGTTGATTAGTATCTATTTACAGTTTTATATCTTAGATTGGCTGCCAGATGGCATTCTTTACTACTTAGCAGGTCTCGCCAGTACGGTAGTGATCTTTTTTATCTCTTTACCAATAACCGGTGTAGCAATTCGCCCGCTAAAAGGTATGTTTGCCAGCACAGAAGCCGCTAGCAGTGATCACCTTGTCGGTAAAGATGCCACCATAGCTACCAGTACAGTAAATGAAACCTTTGGCCAAGCACGGGTATTTAATGAGGGCGCAGAATTATTATTAGATGTACGTTGCGATCCGGAACACACCTTAAATAAAGGCGATAAGGTTTTGGTTATCAAATATTTACCCGATAGCCACACTTATATCGTTGCTCCCTATTCACTTTAATTATTTGAAAATTGAATGTAATTAAGTCACATCAGCTGACGAATGTTTTTAACAAGAGGAAATTAACATGGTAATGGAACCCCTTTATTTAGCTATTGGAATTGGCGTACTTTTCGTCTTTTCACTGTTAATCATGATCGCTAAGTTTTATAACAAAGTAGAACAAGGCCAAGCACTTATCATTAACAAGCTCAGAGCAGAGCCAGAAATTAGCACCACTGGCGGCATGGTGATCCCGGTAATTCATAAAAAAGAAATTATGGATATTTCTACCAAACGCATGATGTTAGAACGTAAAGGTCGCTCTGGCCTTATCTGCCAAGATAATATTCGCGCAGATATTATTATTACCTTTTATATTCGCGTTAATGAAACCAAAGAAGATATTTTACGCGTTGCTAAACAAGTAGGTTGTGAGCGTTCTTCTTACCCAGAAACGCTACAAGAATTATTTGAAGCTAAGTTTTCAGAAGCGCTAAAAACTGTCGGTAAACAGCTTAATTTTACTGAGCTGTTCACTCAACGAGATAGATTTAGAGACAAGATTAAAGAAGTGATTGGTCAAGATTTATCTGGCTATGTACTTGAAGATGTTGCTATCGACTTTTTAGAGCAAACTTCGATTAATGATTTAGATCCAAATAACATTATGGATGCTGAAGGTATTAGACGCATTACTGAGTTAACCGCACAGCAAAGTGTTGAAACTAATGATTTAAAACGCCAAGAAGAAATTCGCATTAAACGCCAAGATATTGATGCTGAAGAGAAACGCTTAGAGCTAGAGCGTCAACTAGCCGATGCTGAAGCCAAGCAAGCACGTGAAATTGCCACCGTAAAAGCACGCGAAGAAGCAGAAACTGCAAAAATTGTTGAAGAAGAACGTGCTAAATCTGAACAAGCACGCATTGAAACTGAACAAACGGTTGCTGTTGCTGAACAAAATAAACAACGTGAAGCGGATATCGCCGAGCAAAACCGCTTAAGAGCCGTTGCCATTGAAGAAGAAAAAGTAACCCGCGCGCGTCAAATCGAAGAAATCGATCGTCAAAAAGAAGTGGAAACTCTACGCATCGACAAAGAAAAAGCGCTAGAAATCGAGCGTAAAAATATTGCCGAAGTACAAAAAGAGCGTATTGCTGTTGAGAAGAATGTCGCCGAAGAAGAGGAGCGCATTAAAGATTTACGCGTAGTCTCTGAAGCGAATCGTCAAAAAGATGAGCAAGTTATTCGCGCACAAGCAGAAGCGGAAGAAGCCTTAGTTAAAGATATTGAGGCAGCAAAAGCACAAGAACAAGCGGCTGAATATACCGCTAGAAAAATGCAAACCATTGCCGAAGCTGAACTTAAAGCCGCTAGTAAACAAGCTGAGTCGAAGAAAATTCTAGCTGAAGGTGAACAAGCAGAAGCCGCCTCAAAAGGCCTTGCCGAAGCACAAGTCACCTTAGCTAATGCTGATGCCAATGAAAGACAAGGCGAAGCAGAAGCGAAAGCGCTAGAGCTTAAATTAACCGCCGAAGCCAAAGGTATTGAAGAAAAAGCCCTTGCTGAAGCCACGGGTTTACGCGAGAAACAAGAAGTGCTCAATGCTATGTCTGAGCAAGCGCGTGAGTTTGAAACTTTTGGTTTACGTTTAAACCAAGAGCGTGAGTTAACTTTAGCGAAACTTGATAACAGCGTTGATTTAGCCGAGAAACAAGCGGATGTCTTAGCAACCGCCTTAGCCGAAGCGAATATCAATATTATGGGTGGCGACGGTGAATTCTTACGTCAATTTATGAAGTCTATCACTGTTGGTAAGTCTATTGACGGTTTAGTTGATGAAAGCGATACCGTAAAACGCTTATTTAAAGATCACTTAGCAGGCGATCGCAACATTATGGATGATTTAGGTGGCGTACTTTCAGGTGCTGCGCAATCTAGCGAAACCCTAAAGAACTTCAATATGGCAAAGCTACTGTCGACGTTAAATAACGCCGATGAAACACAAAAAGGTGCCCTAGCCAGCCTATTAAATTTAGGCAGCGAGAAAGCATCTGAAGTGAAGTAACCAGAGGTTAAGTAGTAAGTCTAAAAATTTAAGTAGGTTCTGTGCTATCAGAAATTTTCTGATAGCACGCAAGTTTTATGGAGTCTCGCATGACAGATAAGGAAAATGTCACCAATAACGCCGTTGCCGAAGGTGGTTCATATGAACTGATTCAACGCCGTTTATCCGCGTTAGGTAGTGATCTTAATAAGCAGATCAAGCAGTTAAATGAAGATCGTATAAACACCTTTGGCTCAACCGATATGAGCGTAGATGCACGGGTTAGAGTGCGCACTGAACATAACTGTGTCGCTAGAGATATTGCCGCCATTGGTGATACGTTATTGTTTGGCTACAACGTTTTTCTTGGCCTAAAGCGCAATATCACAGTGGCTGATGTTTTTAGCTTACACCAGCTAAAAGATAACCAAGGGGAAATCGACATTGTTGACTTGCCCATGGCGGGTAGCTTTCTTGAGCACCCAGATTTTGTCCGCGATTTTGACGAACTTTATACTTACTATAAAAAAACCTTTTTATCCCACGTTTACCGCCAAGGCAGTAAAGTTTTTGCCGTTTTTCAAATCGGTGAACGCCTTGATGATATTCGGGTATTTCGTTGGGGTATTGATGCTAATAACCAAGTGTCTTATATCGATAACCGCGGTGAGCGCGATATAAAACAACCAGAAAACTTTGATTTTGAGTGGCAAAAAGTTTCGCGAGAACAACAAGAACAAGGCAAACATCCACACTTTAATTTATTTGATACCTTATTTGTTGAAGCCATAGGTGGCTCAATTACCTTAAAAGTAGAAAATAATACGGAACAAGGCCAAGGTATTTACTCCGAACCAGTTGAAGATGAACATCAATCTCTTGATGATGCTGACATTCACTACGCAAAAGTTGGCGAATTAATTTTATTAAAAATTAAGCCTTATCGTGAAGAACAAACTCGCCATTTAATTTTCAATTGCAAAACTCTGCAGGTATTAAGGCAAGACGCTATTGAGCACGCTTGCATTCAACTACCTGAAGATCACGGCATTATTTTCCCTGGTGGCTATTATCTGCAAAATGGTGAACACAAAAGCTTTGAAGACAACGCGGAAGACCTGCAATTACATCGCTTTGTTAAATCACCTAATGGTGAAGACTTTCTCTATATTTTTTACGAACCAAACGAAGGCCAATACGCGCTCTTTGCCTACAACTTAATTACCCGTACTCTGCAAAACCCTATTTATGGTCATGGGCAAAGTTTATATAACAATGGCCGCGCCGTGGTGTTTAATGCCGAGTCTGAGCCATCACGCGTACACGCCATGCAAATTTGGAAAACGCCATTTTGCAGTGAAGAATACGCCAGTAACCAACCAAGCGATAACAGCTTCTTTGGTAAAATAGGTAACCCTGAGTTAGTCCGAGGCATCTCTGACTTATACAGTGTAGTTAAACTTATTTCGGTGCAAACACCGAGTAGCCAACACTTCAACGATCTCGTTAAAGAATCGCGACAATTATTCGATAAGTATCACTGGTTAAATGATAGCGAGCTGGCGACACTACAAGACTTGATTAAGCAAGTAGTAACCACCTCAGAGCTTATACTGGATGAATTTGAGAAAGTTGCCAGTATTAAGCAAGCCTCTGACGCGACTATGCAAGCTGCCCAGCAAAAGCTAGCGCGCGTAACAAAAGAGCTAAAACAGCCCAACTTCAGCACAGCAACACAATACGTTGATAGCCTAACGGAACTGGCACAATTTAAAGGTGAGCTAATCTCACACAAAGAGCTGCGTTATGTTGATATTAGTGAAATCGAGGCGATGGCAGCAAGCCTTGAACAGCTCAATAAAGACTTAAGCCAAGCCACTGCTGACTTTCTCCAACAAGACAAATCGTTAGCGCCATACCAACAAGTCATTACTGATCTTGAAGCTAAAATCAGCGCCAGTGATTCAATTTCTGCATTAAAACCTGTGCGCACCGCCATAGAAGAGCTGGTAGCCGGTTTAGAGCTGTTAAACCACACCATGTTGTCGTTAGAAATTGAAGACAGCCGACAAAGAACACGCATCTTAGAAGATATTTCTTCAGTATTTAGCCAAGTAAATCGCGTTAAAGCGAGCGCTGATATTGCCGCCAAAAGTGTCGGCAGTGAAGAAGCGCGTGCCGAATTTGGTGCCCGCTTTAAATTACTGGGCCAAAGTGTCACTAGTGGCCTAAACGCCAGTGATACTCCGCAAGCCTGTGATCAACAGCTATCGCAAGTGCTGATCCAACTGGAAGACTTAGAAAGCCAATTCAGTGACTATGACGAGTTCTATCAGGAAATACTAGCGAAAAGAAACGAAATATACGACAACTTTGAACAGCATAAGCAACAGCTTATGGATGCCCAGCAGCGCCGCTGTTTAAATTTAATGACCGCCGCCGAACGTATTATTGAAGGCATAGTTCGCAGAAGTCAGTCTTTTAATGAGCAAGACAAGCTCAATAGCTACTTTGCTGGCGACCCTATGATTGCCAAGTTAAGGCAAATCATTACTCAGCTGAGAGAGCTAGACGATAACGTTAGAGCGGATGATATCGAAGCTCAGCTAAAAAATGCTAAAGAACAAGGCGTGCGCTCACTACGCGATAAAACCGACATTTACTCTGCCGATGGCAGCCTAGTAAAAATAGGTGATCATCAATTTTCGGTGAACCGACAAAAATTAGAGTTAACCCTGCTGCCGCGCGATGAACAAATGGTGCTGCATATCAGCGGTAGTGAGTATTTTGAAAGCTTACCTGCTGATGTATTTTCCGGCACCGAACACTTGTGGCAACAAGAGTTAATTTCGGAGTCTGATAACGTTTATCGAGGCGAATACTTAGCGGCGAGTATTTTATTTTCTGCTGAAAAAGCGGGTAAGTCAGCACTCGATAAACTGAAAACTGCACTGAAAGAAAACACCTTACTCGATATTGTTAAAAAGGCGGCAGAGCCAAGATATCAAGAAGGCTATGATAAAGGTGTTCATGATGCTGATGCTGCACTCATTCTTGAACAGCTATTACCGCTAAGAGAATCTATCGGCTTACTGGCTTATCCTGCGGCGGAACGTCGCTTAGCGCTATGTTTCTATAAAGAGAGTTTAGATAATGACCAGCAAGATGATTTATTGCGCCGCTGTCATAACCTACATTTAATGACGGAAACCTTTGGTGATAACCAACTGCGCCAACAACTTACCAATGAATTAACGAAAGAGCTAACTAATTATATTGACCAGCAGCCTTGGTTAGCTTGTGATGCCTGCTTAGCAGCAAGTTATCTTTTACAAGAGCTAGCCTTAGCGGAAAGTAAATTTATCGTTAAGGCACAAAGTATTACCTTAGCCGAGCAGCTTACTAATCAATTAAAACACAAAAGCTTACAACAGCAGATAAGCCAAGCATTATCTGCCTGCACATCACTCGAACAAAAAATGCAATTGCACTATGCTTGGCTCGAGTCCTATATCTCGCATCATGAGTTAGCAACGCATCAAGATGTCTTGATAGAGGCAGCAAGCTACCTTACCTTTGCCGATAATTGTCAGTTTTATGCTTCCGAGGCGAAAACCGATTGTCTGGTTACAGGCTTATTGGGCCAACACGCAAATATTACAGAGCAAACGCTAGCTATCAACTACCAAGACTTTGTCAGCAAATTGCGTCAATTTAGTCAGCAGCAAGTCCCCGCTTTCAAAGCATTCCATCAACTCAAACAAACCATCTTAACTGAGCAAAGAGAGCGGTTAAAATTAGCAGAATTTAAGCCAAGCGCATTATCATCTTTTGTTCGTAACAAGCTGATAAATGACGTCTACTTCCCTATTATTGGCGCTAACCTCGCTAAACAGATTGGTGCAGCAGGTAACAATAAGCGCTCTGATTTAATGGGTCTTTTATTACTTATTTCACCGCCGGGCTATGGTAAAACCACCTTAATTGAATACGTTGCCAGCAAACTAGGTATGACCTTTGTTAAAATTAATTGCCCTTCCATTGGTCATGAACAAGTGTCGCTAGATCCAGCACAAGCCAATAATTCAACGGCTAAAAATGAAATTGAAAAAATCAATTTAGCTTTTGAAATGGGCAACAATGTTATGCTTTATCTTGATGATATTCAGCACACTAACCCAGAGTTCTTACAAAAGTTCATCTCCCTTTGTGACGGCTCACGTAAAGTTGACGGTGTCTTTAATGGGCAAAGTAAAACCTATGATATGCGCGGTAAAAAGTTTGCCGTTATTATGGCAGGTAACCCCTACACGGAGTCAGGCGAAGCTTTCACTATTCCAGATATGCTTGCCAACCGCGCCGATATCTACAACCTAGGTGATACCTTAAGTGGTCGCGAGCATGAATTCTCTTTAAGCTTTATTGAAAACAGCTTAACCAGTAACGCTTATATCGCGCCGCTGGCAACCCGAGATATGGATGACTTATATAAGCTAGTCAGTATGGCTGATGGTGAGCCTATTGCCTCAACTGAACTAAAACATGGTTATTCGCAAGCAGAAATCAACGAAATCATTGCCGTTATTCAGCGTATTCGTAAGATTCAGCAAACAGTGTTAGTCGCCAATGAGCAATATATTGCCTCAGCAGCACAAGATGATAAATACCGTACTGAGCCGCCATTTAAGCTGCAAGGTAGTTATCGCAATATGAACAAGATGGCTGAAAAAGTTGTGCCTGTGATGACAGATGAAGAGATTGAGCAATTAATTGCCGATCACTATCGTGGTGAAGCGCAGACCTTAACTGTTGGCGCTGAAGAAAATCTACTTAAACTAGCGGAGCTAAGAGGCAGACAAACCCCAGAGCAAAAGGCACGTTGGCAGCAAATTAAAGACGATTTTGTTCGCCATCAAAGCTTAGGTGACAGTGATAATCCTATCGCCAATGTAGCTAGCCAAATATCGCTATTACAGAAAGGTTTAAATCACATTGGCCAAGCGTTACAACAGCCGCAATCTGATGCCCTTGCAACCCTGAATAAAACCATTGAAAACTTAAAGCTTGAAGTTAATCTGGATAAAAATGATCACTCAGATATGGAGCAAACCTTAGCGCTATTTTCTAAGAGTTTAGAATCATTATTAACTCCGCTAATTTCATTACTAGTGAGCACTAAAAATGCTGATATGGAAATTATCGACACATTGAAAAACCTCAACGTGAATAGTGACAATAGCAGCCAAAGTAGCGAGTCTCATATTATGAAAGTCAGCAGAGAGTTAGCTCGGGAAAGAAAAAATAACTCTGATGAGTTAATTGCTGAAGAGTAGAATCAAGGCTAGAAATAAAGGGCACGGTTCACTGTGCCCTTTATTTAAGCTAACAATGTCTCTTTGTTTATAGCTATAGCACCTAATAAATAATTAGTTATGTTAATCAATAACTAGCATTTATTTCATACAGATAATCCTTTAAAATACATTTTAAAGCTCTTGCTCTAAAACATTAACTAAAAGGATTTTGTATGCACCTTAAAACTATCTCATTAATTTCAATTTGCAGCTTAATAACCGCCTGCGGAGGTGGAGGAAGCTCAAGTACTACACCAGATAACAGTAACTCAGGCACCAACACATCAAATACTTTATCATTGGTTGCCAAATATAAAGATGCCTGTGGAAATGAAGTGCTAGCAAGCGATGCCGCACTATTGATTCATAACGAAGATTACTCAAACAAAGAAATTATCACTGCAGATCAAAATGGTAAATTAACCTACCAATCAACCAACTCAACGCAAACAATTTCAATTGTTATGCCTGGACAAAATAAAGTAGGTAATATTACCCCTATCAATATAGCGACTTTTATTGATTACCCTATCAAGGATATGGGCGAGTTCATTGACTATACATATGAAACTGATGCCTGTTCATGTCAAACATTTAATTTACAAGTTAGTACTCCCGCGAGAGCAAACGATATTGGACAGGGAAAAATATTTGGCATCGAAGGCGCCGCAAATATATCAAGCTATAGGGGGCAAAATCATTTCGATAACTTTATGGTTTGCAAAAAGCAATCTGGAGACTGGCCTCTAGTTTCAACGATAATCAATTTCGATTCACCCAGTGAATCCTTTGCTGCCTATATTCCTGATATTGCAAATACCACTGTAATTAATGCTGAAAATCAGGGAAAGATTGTTGATATTAGCACTAATGATTACAGTGCTAATAAACGAGTTACAACTGTAATAAATGAGTTAAATTCATTAAGAAGTTATACCTTTGACTCATCGCAAAATGTCTATGCTTTTGAGCACAGCGATGTAAAATATTACGATGTTTCAGCCTACACGGTAGACTTTATGTACCAATTCCCTGAGGTAGATGAAGCAGTTTTTATAAAATCATCAACAAACAACACTACAGATATCGATAAGTCATTTGATCTTCCTATACCAGATATTGCTGCCGACAAGTTACTCGATATTCTTATTAGTGACTCAGGTCATTATGATCTTTCTCAATCAGCCTCGTTAGATTACATGGCAGTAGGTCTAAATGCATTAAGCGCTGGTGAAGATATATTAAATTGGACCGTAATCGCGCCAGCATCAGGTCAAGTACCTCAAATCGAAAATATCGATATTTCCAACTTTATTTCCGATTCAGCACTAGAATCAGCTACCGATGAAATTGAATTAACAGCAATCACTAAAAGTTTAAGTGGTATAGATGGCTATCAAGACTATCTTAGCAGTAGAGCATCTTTACCAATATTAGAATTTACAAAAGAAAAGGCTAAGGCGTCAGAGTCCGCTTTTCTCAGTATCACGCTTAATAACGCAAGTTTGCAAGGATTAAGTAACCTACCCAATAGTTCGCAAAAAATTAAAGCATATGCTGCAAATAAATTCTTAATTACTGCAAATAACTAATGTTGGAAAACAGTTTAGTATGTACTACTAAAGTTAAAGGGCACGGTTCACTGTGCCCTTTATTTAAGCTAACAAAAATCAAAAACGAATACCTACCGAATAGCCAGCGACTTTTTATATTCAAGTACCGAAGCTAAGTAAACTTGTTCAGATATTTCATTACCAAAACACCGGGTATGAATAAACTTACCATGCTCTTCATAAACGCTTGAATTATAGAGGATATATTTAATGCCGTTTTTGCCATATACCATGGCAGGGAAGTTAGTAAACGGCTCAAACCTTGCCAAGCGCGTCATCATATCTTGAAGGCAAGTTTTATCAAACTGAAACTCCGAGACATGGTGACCGACATACTCTTCTTCACTGTAGCCTAATATATTTAATTCATGTTTATTGGCATATTTGATAATACCGTCGGGAGATACCGCATGAATACCAATATTAGAGTTTTCAATAAAATCTAATGGATCTTCTTTAAACACTACAGTTATGCTCCAAGTATCTCACTTAGCTTTGAGTATATTCAATATTATTACTTTGGTAAATTTTCCCGCAGCAATACATTGATTAAACTCACTTATATCGATTTGATTATAGCTTTCAGAAAATAAAAAGGGCACAAACAGTGTAATGCCAGTCAGTTAAGCTGATTGGCATTTTTTGTATTCCTTGGATACCTTTGGGGTTTTGCCTTAACCCACCTTGGGTATTGCCTCTCTTCACGCCGCTCTGGTAATTTAAAATAAGTCATTTGTGTCAGTAAAGCTTCATAGTGTTTGGGAATATTGCCAGGGCTAGACAGAGGCAATGTGGCAAAGAACTGAGTAATTGCCATTGAGCAACTCGTGAAGCTAAGCTGATTAGGCCAAGTGCTATTAAGCTTTCTTGCTGCCGCTGTCATCCCTTGCCTTATCAAGTTGTAGCACAGAAGGAGTCCCCATAACTCCTGTTCAATCATATCTGGTCGCTTGCTTCTTAAAGTATAAGCGCTGTTAAGTAGCGATTGTTTCATCTCTCGATAGCCTAATTCTATTTCCCAGCGATACCGGTATAACTCAACCATTTCTTCGCTTGGAAAGCGTATTGGGTCGACCATTGAGGTCAGAATACGGTACTCTTTACCTTTAATTTTTTTACTCACTAATCTGGCTTCAATATGTTCTGGTAGGTCATTAAATTTTTTACGAGCTTGAGGCGTTGTTGTTAACCGAATACGTTTATCATTCTTGCCCAAACTCTGGATGACATCGTAATTTAAGTCTTTACGAGCTGGTATCATCCAGTGTCTTTGTTCTCCTGCTTGATGCCATCGATTGAGCAAACCAAGCGAGTAATAGCCTTTATCGAAGATAGTTAATGTATTATCTGGTGTCGTTTCTATTAGCCCTTCTGCTAATTTCATTTCATTAGTTCGGTAACCTGAAAATACGCTGTTGATTAGCTGGTGGCTCGTAATTTCCATGTGACAAACCATACGGATTTGAGGATAAATATTTTCTCTATGCTGGTTACTTTGCGTTTCAAATACTTTGTGGTTTTCAGCAGTATCGGCGACTCGCCATACGACACCATCAACGGCTAGCAGGTTCAAGCCCGCCCATGTTTCAAACTGGTTCGATTCATAACCATGCTGTGCCATCACTTTAAACACTTCTTTAACGGCATCTGCGCCTAACCTTTGTCTTGCTTGAACCAGTGCGCTTGGTGCCACTAATGGCTTTTTATCAGGCAACATGATATCCATCTGAGTGGCTATATCCCAAACCGACTTCTGACGATATAGTGCCATACCGATAATTGACCAAAGCACGGTTTCAAGTGGTAGGCGCCTTTTTCTAATTGTGGCGACGCCAGCTTGTTTAAAGCCTTGTTTAATCAACTCAGGGGAGAGCAACTCTGCGTATTTCTCAAAGGTGTGGAAGGTATTACAAGAACTAAAGGCTGTAGCAAGTTCACTTTCAAAGCGCATAAAAAAATCCGATAAACTTTATTTATCGGATTCTTACATATTGTAGGGATCGTTCAATTGATCCCCAAACTTTTTTGCCTTAACTGATCGGCATTACACAAACAGTGCCCTTTACTAATCAATATATTAATACTCGTTAGAAAGTACCTCGAATACCAACAGAATATCTAGGGCCAGTCTCAGTGATGTCTAAATATTGATTGCTATATTTTGCTGTCGTTATATAAAGCTCGTTGGTCACATTAATGCCCTCAAAAAATACCGTGAGGTGTTCATTAATATCATAACTACCGCTGATATCGACTTGCGCATAATCATCAACATAGTGACCATCTCGCCATGACTCTGGTTTAGACTGCATAAAGCGATCACGCTGGTTCCAAGCGACACGTAACTGAATGGCGTCTTTTTCATAAAATAAAATTAAATTGGCTGAATCGCCTAAACCAATTAACGGTAACGGGTTATCTGCCTCATCAGCCGTTGATTCACTATCAACAAAAGTTTTATTGGCAATGATGCCTAAGCCATCAAAAGGTGCTGGCAAGCTAGTAAACATATGCTGAATAGCAAGCTCATAGCCTTCAATATCCGCTTGATCTGAATTAACTGGTCGTGAAATTCTATAGTTATAAGTACCGCTTGGCACAGTCACTTGTTCTTCAACTTCTTCTGTTGATAAGTAACCATCAACATCTTTTTGAAACATAGCGATTGCGGCATAACTACCTTCATCGTAATACCATTCAATACCTAAATCTAAGTTCTTCGACTCAAATGGCATCAATTTCGGGTTCGAACCCCAGCCCGTTAGCTGAGTGACATCACCACCACCATAACCTGACTCAGGCGACATTTCATCCAGTTCAGGACGAGTAATGCTTTTAGAATAGGCAAAACGAGTGATTAAGTTCTCCATCACTTCCAATTTAGCGTTAATGCTAGGTAGCCAATTATCATAATCATGCTTAACCGTTACAGGTGTATAATCATCCCCTTCAACGGCATTAACGAAACCTGGCTTACCTTCTGATGGAATAAGATCAAGTAAAGGTACGGCAAAACCATTCGAGGTGCTATCAGTTTTAACATAACGTAAGCCTGCGGTAACTGACCAAAGCATATTGCCAATTTCACCCTCTAAATAGGCATCAGTATAAAGAGCAAACAGCTTTTCATTGATTTCATAGTTCCATGGTACAGCATGCATGGTAAAACCATCATTATCATCAAGTAACTGCTGAACCCCTGCTGGATCATCCAATTGGGCAACCACATCCGCAGAGGTGATATAGTCAAAAAAGTCTTCAGAATTAAATGTTAACCATGATTGTTCAGGTGCACCTGAGCCGCCCGATAAGAATCCATCGGCATCATACACTGAGAACATATTCTCAGGCAGCCAAATAGCTGCACTATTATCACCCCAAGTCCACGGCAATGGGCGAGTGGTTCTTAGTCGGGTGCTCGCTAAGGTTCTATCCGATGTCATAGTACCAAAGCCAATTTTATATAATGGTCCGGCTTCAACCATTAACTCAGCATCAATTTTTGCTTCTAAAACATCATCTTCACGAATATAACCAAAGCGCTCACCCCAGCCAGCTTTTAAGCCAGATGCCGAGTTGTTTCTATCAAAGGTTAATTGTGGTAGTTGCGCACCAGAGCTACGATCATAGGTATAATCACCTGGGCGAGAGGCTACCGTGTCTGTTGTACCACGTTTAGGATCTGATTTAGCTTCTGAGTAGGCTACATCAAAGCTTAGGTTTAAATCTGAGTTAACATCCCATGCGGCATTAAATCCTAAGGCGAGCAATTCATTACGAGTATCAGACTGACGTACTAGTACGTCACTGTTGCTGCCCTTGCCCATAGATAATTTCACCAAAGTACCGTTATCATCCACTTCAACATCGGTAAGTTGATCTTTGGTAAACCAGTGAGCAAGAATATCTTGACGGTACTCAACATCATACTGTGAGTAGAGTGCATCAGCAGTAAACTCCAGATTATCACTAGGTTTATATTGCAAAACTAAATTTGCATTAGTGCGTGTTCTTTCTTCTGATTGCGCAATTTGGTCATAATTTTGTGGAAAATAAATATCGTCGTAATAACTGCCATCATCCATGGTCAGATCTGTATGCCAGTAATAAGCCGTATTGGCACTATCGTAACGGCTTTTACGTTCATTGTGCGCGAAAGAAAACAGTACGCCAAATTTATCATCTTCTGTGGTATTGCTGATCAATCCGGAAAATTGCGGCGCCACTTCTCCTGTCATCTCATCGTACTGTGCTTTAGCAGTACCAACAGCTTTAAAGCCTGGAATATCAAAAGGTTTGAATGTAGTTACATTGACCGTTGCGCCAATAGCCCCTTCTTGTAAATGTGCCGCCTGAGTTTTAAACACTTCAGCACCGCTGATAAGTTCAGAAGCAAAAATATCAAAACTAAAGGCTCTGCCACCACTGGTAGTCGCTAAGGTTCGGCCGTTAAGTAGAACAGAAGTAAACTCTGGCCCCATTCCCCTAACCGTTATCAATTGCCCTTCTCCACCTTTGCGATCTATGGCAACACCAGTAATACGCTGTAATGATTCGGCCACATTTTGATCAGGGAATTTACCAATATCCTCTGACGTGATTGCATCAACTATTGTGTCTGCTTCTAGCTTAATATCTTTGGATTTAATCAAGCTATCTCGTATACCCGAGACGACAATAACTTCCACTTCATCTTTATTTTCTTCTGCTACCGCCGAGTCGGCGGCTAAAGATGCTGTTGATAAGCCAAGGTTAAGCATAACTAACGAAGATAGATATCCTAGTTTAAAGTGTTTCTTATTATTCATTTCTCTTTTCCTAGTGTGCTTGTTTTAGTATTGATAACATTGCATACAGATTGCAATATAAATTATACAATATCATTTATACTACAAATAATACAGATATGTAAAATTGAATTATCAATTCATGACGGAGTTACCAAGGAAAAATAAAGTAATCTATTGAAAATTAAGTGGAATTAATATCTTGTTCAGATGAAGAGCATATCGAAGTAGTCGGCGTTCAAGCCATTTCTGCCTGCAGATAATATCTACCCATGCAGGTAACAGCGTTTTTAACTTATTTTGAACATTGGCTAAATACGCAAATAACCAACACATAAAGCTTAATACTTTGTTACATCATGCAGTGTTATTAATAAGCATCTTTATTTATGATTTCACTCTATTAAACACGAATCATTAATACGAATATTAGGAATAAAATCACCATGCTAAAAAAAATATGGCCAAGCGTTTTCTGTTTTACTGCGTCGCTACTAGCATATTTTAGCTACCATATTATCGGCGTATCTATTGATAAGGATGGCTATTTACGAGAGCCGTTTTTTTTAATTCCAACTTCAATGCTGTTTGCGGTATTAGGAACAATGTTGTTGCTCTATTACCTCTATAGCAATAAACTCAAGTAAGCAGCATTAGCGATTCACTTAAGTATAAACGCCGTCTAAAACGTCAATATTATTTTTAGTTTTTCCTTTAAGCTGCAAAACTTTTATGTCTATCGAGATGCAAGTCTATTGAAATTATCATCAATTGAGCGTTTTACTTATTTTAACAATTCACTGAATCTAAAACCTACAAACAGTCTATTTATAAAACAAATACTTGTCATTAAGTACAGTCTGTATATACTAACAGTACTACTGTGTATATCTACAGGAATAACTTTATGGAAAATTTGCGTCCATTAACAACAAGACAACAGCAGATTTTTGATTTAATCAAAGAAAAAATTCACGATACAGGCATGCCACCAACACGTGCTGAAATTGCCGAGTTTTTTGGTTTTAAGTCAGCCAATGCTGCTGAAGAGCATTTAAAAGCACTTGCCAAAAAGGGCTATATTGAAATGCTCGCAGGTACCTCCCGCGGGATTCGCTTAGCTGAAGAATTGATAGAAGAAGAGGGCTTACCCTTAATTGGTCGCGTTGCCGCTGGTGAGCCTATTCTGGCGCAAGAGCATGTTGAAGATCATTACAAAATGGATGGCACACTATTTCATCCTGCTGCTGATTATCTCTTACGAGTCAATGGTGAAAGTATGAAGGATATCGGTATTATGGATGGCGATTTATTGGCTGTTCACCAAACTACCGATGTTCATAACGGCCAAGTGGTTGTCGCCCGAGTGGAAGATGATGTCACCGTTAAACGCTTTAAACGTGAAGGCAACATTGTTTATTTGCACGCTGAAAACGAAGCCTTTGAACCAATCAAAGTAGATTTAGCTAGCCAGCAGTTTAATATTGAAGGTATTGCCGTAGGTATAGTACGAAACGGCAACTGGATGTAATAAGCACAGTTTTCTATTACACCAATTCTATTAAGCCAAGTAGTCACTTTTGTGACGACTTGGCTTTTCATTTCATTCGATGCTCAATTGTCATCAAGTCTTACTTTTTGTTAACTATCTACAGTAATAGCGTCAATAATTCCCTTCAATAACATATTTTTTTCAAAAATTTTTTTTATCTACAAACTCAGGGTTTAAGCCTTACACAGCAACACTTAGAGTTATTACTCCATTGAATTGATTGGCTTTTTTTTAAACTATATCCTATAAACTTATTGACCTAGATCAAAATTTAGGCAATGCTAAAAACAGCATAGAACAAAAAATGACCACAAAAAGAATAAAAAGACGTCAATATGCTAATACAATCCTTTCAGATTACTATTGCTCATTCACGTCGTTAATTTAATAAATAAAAATTATAAAAATTAACAGATATTCAGTCCAGTGAGCCGTGATTTACATTGCTGCATTTCTGTTTCTAACACTATACCTATGGGTAGTAGAGGCAAGGAGATGTCTAGTGAGAAGACGTAACCTAGTATGGCTGATATTAGTAAGCATTTTTGCTAATTCAGCTTGGGCAGATTCAACCATAAATCTGACCAAAGGGGTCACCGCCATCAGTAATGAAGTCTATGGCTTGCATATGATGGTATTGTATATTTGTATTGCAATTGGCATCGTCGTTTTTGGCGCTATGTTTTGGTCAATTGCCTTTCACCGAAAATCAAAGGGCGCTAAAGCTGCAGACTTTCATGAAAGCACCAAGGTAGAAATCCTCTGGACGGTTATTCCGGTCATCATTTTAATTGCCATGGCTGTTCCCGCTACCAGCACACTGATTGCTATGGAAGACAACTCCAATTCTGATATTACCATCCTAGTTACTGGCTCACAGTGGAAGTGGCATTACAAATACTTTAACGAAGACATAGAGTTTTACTCTGTCCTATCAACACCTCGTGCTCAATATGAAAACCAACAGGGTGAAGGAGAAGCCAAAGGTGATAATTACCTACTTGAGGTTGATAAATCTTTAGTCATTCCCGTGAATAAAAAAGTGCGTTTTCTACTCACTTCAGATGATGTCATTCATTCTTGGTGGGTTCCTGCTTTTGCCGTTAAGCAAGACGCCAACCCAGGCTTTATTAATGAAGCTTGGACTAAGGTAGATAAACCCGGTATTTATCGCGGTCAATGTGCTGAACTATGTGGTAAAGATCATGGCTTTATGCCGGTTGTTGTTGAAGTAAAATCAGAGGCTGACTATCAAGCATGGCTTACTGAGCAACACCAACTTATTGCCGATGCCGCAGCCGCAGAAAAAGCCTCACTCACGGCGACAGCGTCTATGGATGAACTAATGCAGTTGGGCGAAACAACGTATACCGCCCATTGCGCAGCGTGTCATCAACCTTCGGGCCTAGGTTTACCGCCAGCTTTCCCTGCCTTAAAGGGTAGCCCAATAACCACTACTGGCTCAGCAGCTGCTCATATTGATATTGTCTTTAACGGTAAAGCAGGCACAGGTATGCAGGGCTACGGCAAGCAATTAAGTTTAAAAGAAATTGCCGCAGTTGTAACTTACGAGCGTAATGCTTGGGGCAATAATACCGGCGACACTGTGCAAGCCGCCGATGTACAGGCAGCTACCGCAGGTGGTGAAACTGAAACGACCAGCACAAGCAGTGATGAACAAGCCACAACACCTACTGCTGAAGTTGAAACTGAACAAGCAAGCGAAGAAGATCTCAGCAAAGTTTACACCCTAGAAGAATTAATGACACAAGGTAAGCAAATTTATGACACTAACTGTGCTGCCTGTCATCAAATCAACGGTAAAGGTGTACCACCGGCATTTCCTGCGCTAGATGGCGGGCCAATCGTTACTGGCGACATCAGTAAACATATCGATATGGTTGTCAATGGCAGCAAGAAAAACCCAGCAATGGCAGCCTTCTATCCCATGCTAAGCAAAAGCCAAATTGCCGCTGTTATAACCTACGAGCGAAATGCTTGGGGTAATAAAACTGGCGACATAGTTCAACCTGCAGATGTTGATGCTGCAAGCGCGAAGTAGGAGAATAAAATGACTACCGACGTACTTAACGAGCAAGAGCAGCACAACACCGAAGATCATGACCACCATGATCACAAAATGACAGGTATCAAACGCTGGCTATATACCACCAACCACAAAGATATCGGCACGCTTTACTTATGGTTTGCCTTTATTATGCTGCTGATTGGTGGCGCACTAGCCATGGTAATTCGTGCCGAGCTATTTCAACCTGGCCTGCAAATTGTTGAACCTGACTTCTTTAACCAGTTAACCACAACCCATGGCCTAATCATGGTGTTTGGCGCCATCATGCCAGCGTTTACTGGTTTTGCTAACTGGATGATACCTATGATGATAGGTGCGCCAGATATGGCATTACCTAGAATGAATAACTGGAGCTTTTGGATACTGCCATTTGCTTTTGCTATCTTGCTGTCATCATTCTTTATGGAAAGTGGCGCACCTAACTTTGGTTGGACCTTCTATGCACCACTATCAACCACCTACTCGAATGGCAGTACCGCATTTTTTGTCTTTGCCGTTCATATTATGGGGATTTCTTCGATAATGGGCGCGATCAATGTCGTTGTCACCATTATGAACATGCGTGCCCCTGGTATGACTTATATGAAAATGCCACTGTTTGTCTGGACATTTTTCATTACCGCTTACCTATTGATTGCTGTTATGCCGGTACTGGCAGGCGTGGTCACTATGCTATTAACCGACACTTACTTTGGCACCAGCTTTTTTGATGCTGCTGGTGGTGGCGATCCAGTGATGTTTCAGCATATTTTCTGGTTCTTTGGTCACCCTGAAGTCTACATTATGATTTTGCCAGCCTTTGGTATTGTTTCAACCATCATTCCAGCATTTTCACGCAAACGTTTATTTGGCTATGCCTCTATGGTTTATGCCACCGCATCTATTGCTTTACTGTCATTTATCGTTTGGGCACACCATATGTTTACCACAGGTATGCCGCTTTTCGGTGAGTTATTCTTTATGTACTGCACTATGCTAATTGCCGTACCTACCGGGGTAAAAGTATTTAACTGGGTAGCCACCATGTGGCGCGGCTCATTAAGCTTTGAAATGCCAATGATGTTTTCCATCGCCTTTGTCATTTTATTTACCATAGGTGGCTTCTCTGGCTTGATGTTAGCGATGACGCCAATAGATTTTCAGTATCATGATACCTATTTTGTTGTCGCACATTTCCACTATGTTTTAGTCACTGGCTCACTGTTTTCTATGTTTGCCGGTGCTTATTATTGGCTACCAAAATGGACAGGCCATATGTATAACCACACCTTAGCTAAATGGCATTTCTGGTGCTCTATTATTTCAGTAAACCTACTGTTTTTCCCTATGCATTTCCTTGGCTTAGCCGGCATGCCAAGACGTATCCCAGACTATGCCCTGCAATTTGCAGACTTTAACAAATGGGTCAGTATTGGCGGCTTTGCCTTTGGTTTATCTCAGCTGATTTTCCTTGCCTTGGTTATTAAATGTATTCGCGGTGGCGAAAAAGCGCCAGCCCGCCCATGGGATGGCGCAAAAGGCTTAGAGTGGACAGTGGCAAGTCCTGCGCCTTACCACACCTTTAGCACGCCGCCAGCAGAAATTGAGCAAGAGAATCACTAGCATGAGTAATAGCGAAGAGCTGCACAGCAAACATCAAAACACAGTAAAAAAATTACTGCTGGTTGTAGTAGGCATGTTTGCTTTTGGCTTTGCTTTAGTGCCACTTTATGATGTTTTTTGTGATATCACAGGCCTAAACGGTAAGACCAATACCGTAGCAGCTCAACAAGCAACCGACGGTGTTGATACTTCACGAACCATCACAGTGCAGTTTATTACTCACAAAGCAAAACAAATTCCTTGGCAATTTAAGCCAATGATTCAAGAAATCAAGGTGCACCCTGGCGAAACTAAATTCGTTAAGTTTTACGCTAAAAACCGCGCTAGCTATGACATTGTTGGTCAAGCCGTACCTTCAGTTTCTCCGGGTATTGCTGCCAATTACTTTCAAAAAATTGAATGCTTTTGCTTTACCCAGCAACCACTAAAAGCGGATGAAGAAGTAGAAATGGGTCTACAGTTTTACGTAGATATTGATCTCCCTAAAGAAATCAATACCTTAACGCTATCTTACACCCTTTACGATATCAGCAACAAAGTAACCTCTTAACTAAGATATACCTAGTTAAGCGGTAAAGGAACGGACATGACAACGAAACAATACGAAAATTATTACGTACCTAGTCAAAGTCATTGGCCTATTGTCGGTGCCATTGCCTTATTTTTGATAGCTGTTGGTGCAGGCAATTACGTCAGTGATTTAGATTCTGGTGAGTCAGGTTTTGGCGGCTATTTATTATTAGCAGGCATTGCTTTAATTATTTACATGATGGTTGGCTGGTTTAGTGATGTTATTAATGAATCTATGGCAGGCAAGTATTCACATCAAATGGACAACTCATTTAAGCAAGGGATGAGTTGGTTTATTTTTTCAGAAGTCATGTTCTTCGCCGCATTTTTTGGTGCTTTATTTTATCTACGCATTTTTTCTGTCCCTTGGCTTGGTGGCGCAGGCAACAATGCTGAAACAGCAGCGGTTTTATGGCCTGACTTTAGTGCCGCTTGGCCTTTACTTAAAACACCAGGTGGTACAGAAACTACCGCTATGGGCTGGTATGGCTTACCACTGATAAATACTATCTTACTATTAACCTCTTCTTTTACTGCTCATTTTGCCCATAACGCTTTACTTAAGAACGATCGCAGTAAATTAAAGCTGTGGTTAGCCGTAACTATCGTTTTAGGTTTAGCCTTTATTTACCTGCAAGTACTGGAATATGCCCATGGTTATTCTGAAGAAATGCGCTTGTACCTAACCAGTGGCGTATATGGCAATAGCTTTTATTTACTTACTGGCTTTCATGGCATGCACGTTACTTTAGGCTGCATTATGTTAATTATTATGTTCTTTAGAGTATTAAAAGGACATTTCACTGCTGAAAATCACTTTGCCTTTCAAGCCGCTAGCTGGTATTGGCACTTTGTCGATGTGGTTTGGGTATTACTATTTATTTTCGTCTACATCTTATAAATGGGAGGCATAATTGCCTAAACAAGCCAGTGTTAACAGCCTAGGTATTAAACTTGGTTGGTTGATTTTCACCAGCCTAGTTTTTCTTGGTTTATTAAAACTGTCTCACTGGCAATACTCAAGGGCAATTGAAAAGCAGCAAAGGCTCGACAAAATAGCACGCCTTGAGCAATCAGAGCCTTTAGCGCTTTCAGGCCTTAACAACTTAAGGCAAAAGCGAGATGAAAATATTAACGACTGGCCAGTAACTGTTAGCGCTCGCTTTAACAATCAGCTTGTTTTTTTATTAGATAATCAAGTACATCAAGGCCAACTAGGTTATCGCGTTTTGCAATTAGCCATTAATAAGCAACATGCAGTACTGGTTAATTTAGGCTGGCTAAAAGGCAGTATTGATAGAAGTAAATTACCATCAATTACCCCGATAGAGGGCAGCCTTAACTTTCATGGCAATATTCGCATTGTCGAACAAGGTATCAGCTTACAAGCACAAGACTATAGCCAAGTAACATGGCCACTTAGAATTCAGCAAATTGAATTAAATGAAATTGCTAAGCTTATTAAAGGCACTATTAATGTGCCTTTGCTGCCTTTTGTCATTTACCTCGATGAAAATGAGCCTTTTGGCTACAGCAAAAACTGGCAGCCCATAGTAATGCCTCCAGAAAAACACATGGGGTATGCCGTGCAATGGCTAGCACTCGCCATAGCGTGGTTAATATTAATGGCTTGGGTGAGTGGTATTTTACGCTACCTAACCCTAGTACTTTTTGCTAACACTAGCGACCAAAAGGGCGAGTATGAACACACTTTCAGTAAAAAATGAGCAAGTAAATACTGGTAGCTCCAAACGTACTTTCGTAATGATGCTGGTCGTTTTCACCCTACCCATCATTCTCGCCAAGCTAGCATTGCAATTTAAATGGTTAAATTATGGCGTAACCAATAAAGGTCAGCTTATAGAGCAAAACATTACCCTTGAGCAGTTAGGCATAAAGACACAAGATGCTAAGAATCACTGGCTGTTAATCGTCAACTTACCTCAAGATTGTGCAACTCATTGCCAGCAAATAATGCAAACGGTATACAACACTTATGTTGCCTTAGGTAAAGACAAACCTCGTAGTAAGCCACTTGCTTTAATTCCCGCCAGCTATACAGGCGAGCAAGAAAACAAACTTAACCAACAGGGCTGGCTTTACAGCCAAACGACTGTTAGTGCCAATAATCAGTTAAGCACAGACAATGTTTATATTGCTGACCCGCTTGGCAATATCGTCTTATCTCATACCATACCTATGCAAAGTGAAGGCTTCGCCTTATTTGGCAAGCAAATACTTGCTGATATGAAGAAACTACTTAAGTACTCTAAGGTTGGCTGATATGGAAAATAATCTCGCTGCGACTAACAAAACAATTAATCTGCAACGCTTGGTTCTAGTGAGCTTACTGCTGGCGATATTGGTGATCGGCTTAGGGGCTTATACTCGTTTAACTCATGCTGGCTTAGGTTGTCCCGATTGGCCTGGTTGTTATGGCCTTATTGATGTGCCACAAACGCCTGAGCAGATCCAAAAAGCTGAACAAGCCTTTCCCGAACGCCCTGTAGAGCCAGAAAAAGCATGGAATGAAATGATTCATCGCTACTTTGCTGGCTCATTAGGGTTATTTATTCTCACCATAGCGATAATTTCCTTTAATTTAAGGCAACGAGGTTTACCGTTTAAGCTGCCATTATTTCTTTTAGCCCTAGTTATATTTCAAGCTGCTTTAGGTATGTGGACAGTAACGATGAAGCTTATGCCCATTGTGGTTATGGCTCACCTATTAGGCGGATTTACCACCCTATGTTTATTGTTTTTGTTATACCTTCGACTAGCCAATAGCGCATCAACTAAGCCTAGCCCTAACAAACGTTATATGACATTAGGCATTATTGGCATCGCAATACTAGCGGGGCAAATCGCTTTAGGCGGCTGGACATCAGCAAATTATGCGGCGATGAGTTGTGTTGAACTCCCCATATGCCAAGGAGATTGGTCTAAGCAACTGTCCTTTAAAGAGGCCTTTGAATTAATTCCACCTAAAAAAGACAGTTATGAGTTTGGTCACCTACCTCATGAGGCAAGAGTTACCATTCATATTAGCCACAGGTTTGGCGCTATCATCACCAGTATTTATTTACTCTACTTAGCAACTGCAGTTATTCGTCAAAACACAAACATAAAGGCACAACAATACGCTAAAGCACTCTTGATTATATTATCGCTTCAGGTGCTACTGGGTATCAGCAATATATGGTTCACCTTGCCCTTATCCATTGCCGTTGCTCACAACCTCGTGGCCGCTTGCCTTATGCTTTGCTTAATCGCGTTAACCTTTCATCTGGTCAAAGTACCAGTAAGAGAAATTAACCCTATCCGTGGGAGTATTAAATATGGCTAATACACTAAATAAGCAACTTGCTACTGTTGATGTCACAGAGCAAGCAAAACCGCTAGCCATCCTATCTGAAGTGAGAAAATGGCGCGCTTATTACCAAATGACCAAACCAAGAGTCGTTGCACTGTTAGTCCTTACTGCCTTGGTAGGCATGAGTTTATCTGTACCTGGTGGCTTACCTTGGCAAATATTAATTCCTGCCATGTTAGGTATAGGTTTACTTTCTTCAGCTGCTGCTGCGCTGAATCATATAATCGATAAAAAAATCGATGCTGTGATGGGCAGAACGCACAATCGCCCGCTACCTCAAGGACAAGTGAGCAGTAAAAACGCCATCATATTCGCTATCAGCATTGCTGTACTTGGTTTTGTCTTGCTGTATGCCCTAGTAAATCCGCTCACAGCTTACCTTACCTTTGCTGGCTTAGTGGGTTATAGCTTTATCTACACCTTATATTTAAAAAGAGCAACACCACAAAATATTACTATTGGCGGCCTAGCTGGTGCTATTCCACCTTTACTGGGTTGGACAGCGATGACCAATGAAATTCACGGTAATGCACTATTACTGGTACTGATTATTTTCACTTGGACACCACCGCATTTTTGGGCATTAGCCATACATCGCAGAGATGACTATGCCAAGGTTAATATTCCTATGTTGCCAGTAACCCATGGCATTGAGTTCACTAAAACACAAATTCTGCTCTACACCGTATTACTCTTTGTTGTCTGCTTACTTCCTTATTTAGTCGGCATGAGTAACTGGCTTTATTTACTTGGTGCTTGCGCCTTAAACTTAGGCTTTTGCTGGTATGCGTGGCAACTCAAGTTTAACGCCAACAGCGACACTGCTTTTGCTACCTTTAAGTACTCTATTGTGCATTTAATGTTGCTGTTTATTGTCTTGTTGTTTGATCACTACTTGTTACCTATGCACTAAGCATTAGCCAAATAAGGGTAAGCCACATATGAATAAATTTGTTGTCATTCTTTTAAGCCTTATTGCCTGTAGCTCTGGTGCTATAGGCTTTCATTACTTAACTAAACCGGCACAGCCTGAATTTGCCCTGTACTACCAACCGAGCCGTTCATTGACAGCATTTAATTTAAACGACCAATTCGGTCAGCAATTCTCCAAACAAAGCTTACAAGATAAATGGTCCTTTGTATTTTTAGGCTACACCTCATGTCCTGACGTGTGCCCTACTAGCTTGCAAAGCCTTAACTTTATTTATGCTGACTTAAAAGCAATAAATCCAAATAGCCAAGTGTTATTAGTTACTGCCGATCCCAAACGAGACAGCCAGGAAAAGCTGGCTCAGTATATCGCTTACTTTAATGAAGAGTTTATAGCGCTTAGAGCAGAGCATGATGAGCTATTTCCATTTACGCGCAGCTTAGGCTTAATGTATAGCATCACTGAAGAAAGCGACCCGCAAAGTCATGGTCACTATCAAGTAGATCACAGTGCTTCCTTAGTGCTTATTAATCCTGATGGCAATATTGCAGCAATATTTAAACCCGAACAAGCATTGGGGCAAATTCCCCAGGTAAATACCGATAAGCTATTAAGCGACTATAAGAAAATAGTCGTCTTGTATGAAAGTTAAGAGCGTTCTGCTCGCTATAGCGGGTACCACTGGCCGTTTGGCTTTAAAATAAACCAAGGCTTTGAATACCAGTAATATCGACCCGGTTTGCTGATACTTGCTGCAGTACAATTACAGCGCACCCGACCACTAGGTAAATCCTTAGAGAAGGTAATTGAGAAGGTATTATCATCTAACCAATTAACGTTCTGCTTTCCTAAACCTGAAATATAACAACTTAATTGCGATTTATAAAAGTCATCGGTTGCTACGGTAAAAGTCACACCTTTACTTTGCTGATAAGGGAATATTGTTTCGGCATCTTCATCGGCTAAGCTAATGGTAAAAGGTAATGAATTTAACTTGTCACGTAAGCTAGTGATTTTATCGTAGGGCTTAGAGGCAGGAAATCTTGGCATGCTCGTGGTATCAGTTGTTAAGCCAATAGCGCCAGATTGCTGTGAAAAAGCAACAAAGTCATGTTGCTTCACCCAAGCTTGAATAGCTGGTGTGTATTCACCGTAAGGGTAAGCATAATATCGCCACGACTGCCCGGTTTTTTCTGTCAATATCTGTTCAGCTTTTAATAACAAAGTAGATTGCTTAGCTAGCCAATCCTTTTCGCTGATACCATCAGGAATGCGCGCTAATGAGTCATGTTCAAAACCATGATTAGCCAGAATAACGCCTTCATCACCTAACGTCTTAAGCTGTGCCCATGACAAATAAGGAGATGATGCTCTATTTTCATAACGGTCAATAATGCCCGGATTAACAAAAATAGTATAAGGAAAATTAAATTTATCTAAAATTGGCTTAGCTTGGGTTAACACATCGATATATGCATCATCAAAGGTAATGGCGACAGTTTTATCGGTAAGCGGCTGCTGACCTTTTACACCATCAACAATAGATGACAGCGGCACGACCTTAAAACCATTATCTTGTAGATATTGTAAATGCGCTTCAAACTGACTTGGGTCAATACTGGTACTCGCTGGCGTCTCACTACTTACATGGTGATATTGCAAGACCACGGCGGCAAAACTAAGGGAATGGAAAAAAAATAATAAGAGTGCGAAAAGGCGAGCCGTCATGATAATTTTCTCTTCTCATGGCTGAGGTTTAGGGAATAAGGTAAAATACTCTTTTTCGTGCTAATTGCCTAGCTGCAAGGGTAAATTTCTTGTCTTTATTTTCCGATCTTGATCAACATAAGCGCTTATTCGCCTTAGCCTTACCTATGATCTTTTCCAATATCACTGTGCCATTATTAGGCTTAGTTGATACTGCTGTTATCGGCCATTTATCGCATGCCTACTATTTAGGCGGTAGCACAGTCGGCGCAATGATTATTACCTCGGTTACTTGGCTATGTGGCTTTTTACGTATGTCGACAACAGGTCTGAGCGCGCAAGCTTTTGGTAGCCAAGATAACAAGCAAAACCTTATGGTACTTTTTCGAGGTATCGGTATTGCCTTTATACTCGGCTTACTGCTGATTTTAATACAATCTCCTTTTATCAATATCGCCTTGCAGTTATCTGGTGGCTCAGAGCAAGTACAATTTTACGCCCGCCAATACAGTGAAATTCGCGTGTGGGGCTTTCCTGCGGCGTTAGCTAATTTAGTTATGTTAGGCTGGTTACTGGGTAATCATCAAAGTAAAGCGGTGATGTGGTTACTTATATTCACCAATCTCACCAATATTTGCTTAGACTTTTTATTTGTTTATGGCTTTCAGTGGCAAGTGCAAGGGGTAGCATTAGCAACATTAATCGCAGAATATTCTGGGCTAACTCTAGGCTCAGCCCTTATTTATAAACAACAAAAGCAACAAGTTCATCAAGCCTTAAGTAAGTTATCTCAGTTACTAAAATCACTATTCGAACCAAGCTCAATGCTTAGCTATTTTAAGCTCAATCGCGATATTCTTATTAGAACCTTATGCTTAGAGTTATGTTTTATTTTTATCACCTTTCAAGGGGCAAGGTTAGGTGACAATGTGGTGGCTGCGAATGCCATTTTAATGAACTTTTTGCTGCTTATTTCCTTTGGTTTAGACGGCATAGCGAATGCGACAGAAGCTATGGTGGGTAAAGCAAAGGGCGAGGGGAACAACAGTGAGTTAAATAACACTGTCAATATTGCCTTATTATGGAGCCTTATTTTTGCCTTGGCTTATTCGCTACTGTTTGCCTTCGCTGGCAGCTGGCTATTATCATTAATTTCAGACATTCCAAGCGTAATAGCATTTGCCGAGCAATATCTATTCTGGATGATATTACTACCATTATTCGCTTGTTGGTGCTTCTTATATGACGGCGTTTACATTGGCTTAATGCAAGCTAAAGCCATGCGTAACAGTATGATTATTGCAACCTTTGCCTGCTTTTTTCCATTATGGTTTATGCTGCAAGGCTTAGGTAATCATGGCTTATGGGCAGCTTTTTCATTATTTATGCTAGCACGAGGGGTAACGCTTGCTTGGCACTTTCACTACAAAGTAAAAGCGCGTGAGTCACTCAATAATCTGAGCCAAGGTTAACTGCTGTTAACAAGTAGTTACTTTATTCTGGTTTTTTATTTTGTGGCTCTAATTTTAAGCTTGGAATGCTGGTTCCCCCTAAAGCTTTACAAACCACACCGACAGCAAAACAAAAGAAGGTAATAGCCCCCATAGCGGCTTTGTATTCTGCTTCAACAGAATTACCATAAATCAAGGTAACCACAATACCAATGGCAGCACATAGAAAACTCAAGTTAGCGATGACTAAGGTTATTTTTTGCCACAAGCGTTTTGGTGGGTGTCTAACAGGTAAATGATGTGCTGGGGTTTGCTCTGACATAAAAATAAAGCCTTGCTGTAAAAATATAGACAAAGTTTAGCACGCAATAGGGTAACTGGCTTGATACCTGTCAACAATTTCCCATTAACCCTGAGTATAAATGTAACTTACTGTGACTAAATGTAATCAGCTTTATGCCATGACGACATTTTCTTGAGCAACGCAGCAAACAATACACCACAGCACAAACCTAGTACGTTGGCCAACATATCTAACCACTCACCATAGCGATTAACATAAGGCTGAATTAACTCAATTGCGCCACTAAATAGCGCAAACGCTAATGCGATATATAACCAACCTTTCGGCTTTTTCAATGCGGTGGGTAACATCAACAAACCATAAGCGATGAAATGGTGCGTTTTGTCTGTACCTGGTACAGCAGGTAATGACTGAGCAGGCCACAGTGATAAGGTAGCAATGCAAACCAAGATAAATATAGTCAGGCTCAGCCAGTACTTTTCGATTAAAGACATGTTAATACTTATGACATGTTAATACTTATGACGATTTAAGATTTGCAGCCAACGATTAGCAAAGATACCGAGATAGCCCCAAGCGGCAATAAGGCAAGCGATAGCAAGCAAGGCTAGGCCGACAACTTGCCATAGATGATGATAAAAATAGCCAAGTGCAATAAAGCCGAGCGATAAAACAAAAAGGCCAAGACCCCGCAAAAAAATTTGTAAACTTCGCTGTGGGTTTTGACCTAGTTTTTCCAGCAGTGACTTCATGGCACTCTTTCTATCACTTAATATTTGTATCAATTAATAATAAGAGTGATCGCCACGTTGGTGTTCAGTCGCATCTTTAACACCTTTAATTTCATCACCCATTAATTCTACCAGCTGTCTTTCAATGCCATCTTTAACAGTGACATCGATTTGTGCACAACCATTACAGCCACCACCAAATTGTAGTACCGCATAACCATCATCTGTTATTTCTACTAAAGTACATTCACCACCGTGACCAGCTAACTGAGGGTTTACTTCAGCTTGCAAAAAGTAGTTTACTCGTTCAAATAAAGGCGCATCATCTGCCACCTTGCGTAACTTAGCATTCGGCGCTTTAAGGGTTAGCTGAGAGCCCATTTGATCAGTAACAAAGTCAATTTCAGCTTCTTCTAAAAAGCTTTTGCTATCGCTATCAACCATGGCTGAGAAACCATTAAATGGTAATTCTAAATCATCTGGCTCGACCGCATCAGGTGGGCAATAAGAAACGCCACACTCAGCTTTTGCTGTACCCGGATTAACAACAAAAACGCGAATATGTGTACCTTCCGCTTGTTGCGAAAGTAATTTTACAAAATGCGCTTGGGCACTTTCTGAAATACTGATCATGATAAATAGACTCTCTTTGCTCTCTCAGGCTAATGCATACCTGACTATTTTACTCAAGTATGGTTATTTTACTCCTCTATCTGTGCTGTGTCTATGAAACTAACGATCTTCTCTTCGCAAATAAATCCACCTCTAGAGTACTTTTAGCAATGATTTTTCAGCATTTCTTTGTTATTTTATCGAACGTTAATATATGAGGTTTTTATGAAACTGCTACGCACACTACTATTGGTTGGTTTTTTATCGTCTTTTAGCGCACTTAACGCAGCGCCAGTAACTAATTACTTACCTGAAAATACACAATACAGTCAGCAAATTCCAAAGCCAAGTAGTGTTTTAGGCTTTGAAGTAGGTCAGCGCCAAATAAGGCATGAGCAATTACTAAGCTACTTTTATCAACTAGCACAACATAGTGATCGTATTCAGCTAACCACTATGGGTGAAACAGCACAGCATAGAGAGCAACTACTGGTTAGTATTTCCAGCCCTGAAAACCTGAAGAAATTACCCAATTTATTAAAGCCAAATAACGAAAAAACTGCTCTTAACACCAACAAGCCACTCATTGTATGGCTAGGCTATAGTGTTCATGGTGATGAAATTAGTGGCGCCAATGCTGCCTTGGTGGTTGCCTATCATTTAGCGGCAAGCCAAGAACAAAGCATGCAAGAGTTACTAGCTAACACCATTATCGTGCTTGAGCCTAGTATAAATCCTGATGGTATGGATAGATTTGTCAACTGGGTGACAACCTTTGGCAACACAACAAATAACCCAGATGCAAATCATATTGAGCACCATCAACACTGGGTAACAGGCCGAACCAATCATTATTGGTTTGATTTGAATCGTGATTGGCTGCTTGTAACTCAACAAGAAACCCAGAACAGACTAAAGTATTTTCATCAATATAAACCGCATGTAGTCGGCGATTTTCATGAAATGGGACACAACAGCAGCTATTTTTTCCAACCGGGTATTTTGAGCCGAACGCACCCATTAACACCTGCTGAGAATGTTTCACTAACATCAGATTTAGCTAAGTTTCATGCGCAAGCTCTCGATCAACAAGACAGATTATATTACAGCGAAGAAAACTTCGATGACTTCTATTATGGTAAGGGTTCAACCTACCCAGATATAAATGGCAGTATTGGTATTTTGTTTGAGCAAGCCAGCTCTCGAGGTATGCAGCAACAAACGGTTAATGGTTTACTCACCTTTGAAGACAGCATTAGAAATCACGTTTTAACCTCGTTATCAACCATAGCAGGTGCTTGGCATAATAAAGACAAATTACTGCAATATCAGCACAACTTTTATCAAGATGCCTACAAATTAGCGAAAAAAGAAAAATTTACCGGTTACTTATTGCATGAGCCTAAAGACAATTTTAGGTTACAGGCATTACTAGAAAAGTTGGCGCAACATCAAATCAATGTTTACCCACTAACTGAAGATTTTGAACATAAAGATAAAGTTTATGGTAAAGACAGCAGCTTTTATTTACCGCTTGCCCAACCACAATATCGCTTGATTAAAGCTTTGTTTAATCAACAAACAAACTTTAAAGATAATACCTTCTACGATGTTTCTGGCTGGACCATGCCACTGGCAATGAATATTGAGTTTCAACGCCTTAATCGTAGCTGGGGCTTAGAAATAGCTAAAACACCATGGCAAAGCTCACCCCAGGATAAGCCAAGCAATATTGATCAGTTATCCTACGCTTATGCATTTGAATGGCAGCATTTTCTTGCACCTAAACTATTAAATACCCTGTTAGCTCAAGGGATCAAAGCAAAAGTGGCACGCAAACCGTTTACAAGCATGATCAATGGCCAACAAAAACAATTTAACAGCGGCACTATTATTGTGTTAGCAGGTATTCAGCAAGCTACTGATTGGCGTGAAAAGTTAGTTAAGGCAAGTCAGCAGAGCAATATCGAGTTATTTAATCTTGCTACAGGTTTAACTGTTAAAGGCATTGATTTAGGTAGTAGCACCTTTAAACTAATTAAACAGCCAAAAGTATTAATGCTAGGCGGACAAGGTATTTCACAATATGAAGCAGGTGAAGTGCGTTTTTATCTCGATAAAATGCTTAATATCCCTGTTTCAATCAGCAATTACAACCGCTTGAGTTCGCTTGATTTAAGCACATACAGCCACTTGATTTTAGTTAACGGAAATTACGATAAGCTATCAGAAAAAGACGTGACAAAAATCAAAGGCTGGATAAAGCAAGGCGGTACTATTATCGGACAAAAGCGTGGGGCTAAATGGCTTGCAAAACATGAAATTCTCGCAGCAAAATTTGCTAGCCGAGAGCAGATAAATCAACTTTTCGATGAAGAAGGCTTAACTTATCAAGACAAAGAATCACTCGCTGCTCGTAAACGCATTGCCGGTGCTATTTTTGCAGCCCAACTCGACACCTCTCATCCATTAGCTTATGGCTATCAAGAAAGGTTATTACCTTTATTCCGTAACAGTACGCTAATCATGGAGCAACCGAAAAAGGCCTTTATTACCCTAGCCCAGTACACGCCAACACCATTATTGAGCGGCTATACAGATCAAAACTTGGTTAATCGTTTAGCGCATAATGCCGCTATAGTCGCCCATAATTATGGTGAAGGCCGCGTTATCGCGACCAGCGACGTACTTGCCTTTAGAGGTTATTGGTACGGTAGCGCGAAAATACTCGCCAACAGCTTATTCTTTGCTCAAGCCTTTAGTGCCAATACCAAATAACTTAGGCTAGCATTTTTGGGGTAGGGAAATACACACAGTTACTAATGTAACCTTTTCCACCCCAGCCCGTTTTAACACAGCACTAATTTCTGATGCCGTACTGCCTGTAGTAACAACATCATCAACGATTAGCACATGTTTGATGCCATCAGCTAGCGGCTCTCGTAAACAAAATGCACCGCGCAAACTGGTTCGTCGCTCTGCGCCCGATTTACCTACTTGACTAGCATTTTGCTTTACTCGCTTCAGCAAATGTGTGCCATAAGGCAGCTTAGCTTGTTGAGCAAATTCTTTTGCCAGCAAATGCGCCTGATTATAGCCACGTTGTTGCCATCGACTGACATGAACAGGTACAGCGACAACTAAATCAACTGGTTGCGTGACATCGAAATAAGCATATTTAAGCCACTCTCTCGCCAATAACTTAGACAAAAACCTAGCCAATTGAAAACGACCTTGATACTTAAATTGTTTTAACCAAGTATCAAAAGGATAAAGATACGGTGAGAGTACAAATAATCGATCAAACTGACATTTTGGCAAGGCTCGCTTTACCGCAGGCCAAGACAGTAAATCACCTTTTATTTTCTCTTGCTCGAATAAGGCAAGATCTGCCAAACAATACCGACAAATAAAGCCCATGCTTGAACATTCATCCCGCTTAGTAGGATAAATTTCTTGCAAGCACAAATCACAACTACCCAAGTGTGTAACTAGCTTAGCTACTCGAGCTAATCCTTTATTTACTAACGCTAACCATTCCATTGTAGGCAACCTTTTTGTACACTAACGCCTTTATAAATAAGGCATTAAATTAAGCATGGCAGAAAGCTTAGCATTTACCAGTACCCTGACAGAAAACGCCCCCTCAACAAACAAAATCCCCATTGTATTTATTCATGGCTGGGGCTTAAATTCAGGCGTTTGGCAGCCATTATTAACTAAGTTAGCGAGCCAAATAACCAGTAACTTTGAGCTGATAACCATTGATTTACCTGGCTTTGGCAATAGCAATCAAGTAGCAATTGAACCTTATAATTTGCAAAATATTGCTAAGCTAGTTGCCACTACCATTAACAAACCTGCCATTTACTTAGGTTGGTCATTAGGCGGTCATATCGCCTCAACAATCGCATTAACTATGCCAGAACAAGTACTTGGCTTAATCACTGTGGCAAGTTCACCTTATTTTGTTGAGCAAAATAGCAATGAAAAATGGCCTGGCATTAAAGCCAATGTATTAGCAGGCTTTCATCAGCAACTTTCCGTTGATACTGAAAAAACCATTACCGGTTTTTTAAAAATACAAGCCATGGGTAGCCCACATATTCGTCAAGACCTTAAGCAAATTACCCAGTTGGTTATGAGCCAACCATTACCAACTAAAAGCACCTTGGATGATTCATTAAAACTATTAGAAACAACAGATTTACGTAGCCAACTTTCTGAGATATCTGTGCCGTTTTTACGTTTGTATGGAAAAAATGATAGCTTAGTGCCTAAATCCATTGCCGATAAAGTGACAGATTTAGCACCTAACAGTGACTCATATATATTTCCTCAAGCATCACATGCACCTTTCATTTCTCATGCTGATGATTTTAAAGAGGTTTTATCTCACTGGTTAACAACTAAATTTAGTAACAAAAATTAACGATTGAAAAGTTAAGATTAGATTTACTTTTAAGCCATTTTGGTTAATAATTAGACAGTAAAGATTTGAACTTTGAGGGCTATTTCTATGGAAATTCAATCTGCCTTTAATACTGGTGTACAAGGCTTTCAAAATGCCAGAGAGAGCGCTGAACAAGCAGCTGCCGATATAGTTGCCAGTACTAGCCTAAGCAATACTGACAGTCAAAATACAAGCGGTGCTGAAACCAACACTGAAGTAACAAATCAAGTGGCAACCAATACTGAAGTGCCTGATTTGAATCAGTCTATTGTCGATTTAAAAGTAGCAGAGTTTCAAGCTAAAGCTTCTGCCGAAGTTATCAAGAGCGCTGATGATAGCTTAGGGACTTTATTAGATGTAACAGCCTAACACGCTGTTACTGCCTAGCAGTGTCACTATGAATATCACCCCGCACGTGCCAACACTTTCCCTTCCTACGGTGGCTAACCCTCCGACTGAAAGTCTGCGTCGTGAAAATCACCAACGAGAAGTAATAAGCCAAGTTGCCGCTACCAATCAATCGGCAGCAGAAAAAGGTGTCGCTTCAGACAAAGAGCGAGCGAGAACCCCTGCGCAAACCAATGAACAAGTTGATTTTGCCAACCTAAGAAAGCAAGCTGAGCAAGAAGCAAGCGCTATCAGTGGTGAACGAGAGCACGGCAACTCAGAGCATAATGAGCATGCCGATCATCAAGGCGAATTCAACCAACACGAAAAAGAAGCAGAACAGCAAAAACAGGCTGAAGAGCAACAAGCCATAGCTGATGAAAAGATAATTTCTGAGCTAAAACAGCGTGATCAAGAAGTTAAAACACATGAGCGCGCTCATGCCACTATAGGGGGCACAGCAACGGGTAGCCCCTCGTATACATACGAAGTTGGTCCTGATGGTAAAAAATACGCGGTCAGTGGCGAGGTTTCAGTAGATTTATCCGTTGTCCCCGGCGACCCAAAAGCCACCATAGCTAAAATGCAAAAAATTCATGCTGCGGCTTTAGCGCCTATTAATCCTTCAGTACAAGATACCCGAGTAGCAGCCAGTGCAGCGCAAAAAATTCTTGATGCACAAAGCGAGTTATTATCGCAAAACAATGATATAGCATTAGACAAAGCTGAAAGCCCTGTCAGTAATAATAGGCACTTTAGAGAAGAACAGGGTGTTAATCAGGCTTCTCTCGAGTTTGATCAACTAATCAACCAAACCATAGCAGCACAAGAGCAAATTGCACCTGAGCAAACCAAGCCAAACACTGCTATTGAAGTAAATTCTGCTGAGCAAATCATTCCTCAACAGTCATTAGAAGTACAACAACGCGCTAATCGCATTGAAAGTTTTTATCAAGACATTAGCCAAGCTTATGAAAAGCCGGCTAATTATCAATTTGAATTAACCGCCTAATTAAGAAGCTTCAAGCGCTTGTTGATATTTCTGCTGATACATCTCTCGCGCTTTTAATAAATCTTCTTTCGCTACTTCTGTAGTGTAAGGTCTTAAAATAACTAATATTTTTAAAACGCCTTGATAGAAAACAGAATCATTTACTTCACTTACAATGGTTTGCGTTTGATAAAAGCTCACCCAAAAAGTATTGATAAGACGTAACAAGCTAACAATATCAGCCAGCTCATCATCTTCAAAAGCAATAATATCTGCATCCCTTAAAGCCAATAACAACTCTTTAATGCGTTGTGCTATGGTGTGTTGCACCTCAACATACTTTTCTCTCAGTGACGGGCTTTTATCAAGCAATACCGGCAAGTTGCTATAGAAGAAACGAAACTTCATCGTCGTTTGTGAAACAGCATCCATATACAGAATAAGTGCATCCAATGGTTTTACATCGGCAGATATTTTTGGCAACGCCTCTAATAAAAGACTGCGCGCATACTCTTCATAAATAGATAAAATAATGTCTTCTTTATTGCGAAAATGATAATACAAGTTACCCGGGCTAATAGATAAATGAGCAGCTATATGATTGGTCGTTACATTACGCTCTCCTTGCTCGTTGAATAATGCAATACTGGCTTGAATTATCTTGTCACGGGTTTTCATGCTAACTACTTCTATCTCTTTATTAATTAACTGGCAATCTAGCTATGATACTATCAAATTTCATTAGATATAAAGCTTTTTGAGTAAATACTTTAAGCTTTTTTATGATTATTTATTCATTTACTAGCATTTCAAATTATCACTACGTAACTTTATCGCTGGCAAATATGTATTGCACTTGGTATATCAGCTAACGCAGATTACAATATAAATATCATTACCTTAAACTAACAACCACCATGACTATTAAAGCAATTTATCCCGGCACTTTTGATCCTGTCACCAACGGCCATAGCGACTTGATTATTCGTGCCAGCAAATTATTCAGTGAAGTTATTATTGGCGTTGCCTCTAGCCCGAGTAAACAACCAAGGTTTGATTTAGCTAAACGCGTTGCCATGTTAGAGCAAGTCACCAAAGATTTAGACAATGTAACTGTTGTTGGTTTTAGCGGATTATTAGTCGATTTTGCTAAGCACCATCAAGCCAAAGTACTGATTCGTGGCTTAAGAGCAGTATCCGACTTTGAATATGAATTTCAGTTAGCAAATATGAACCGTAGATTATCGCCAGAATTAGAAAGTGTTTTTCTCACTCCTGCAGAGGAAAACTCGTTTATTTCCTCTACGTTAGTTAAAGAGGTTGCGCTTCATCAAGGCGATGTAAGCCAATTTGTTCACCCTGTTGTTAAAGCAGCACTTGAACAATCAAGCTAATACCAATTTGGTTAAATATTTAGTCATTTAGAGTTACAAGAATAGCATTAAAACAAACAAAATTTATGAAGATATAGTCGTTCTACATCAAATAAATATTGTGCAGTTATCATGTTATTCTTGAACTCCCTAAGGGCGAGTTTGAAAGGCTTATATGCCGCGTTGCTAATTTTAACAAGGGAATAACCATTCTTTGCAATTAGCGCCTTACCTATAAGCCTTTTAATTCTCGCTAAATGAGCAAATACCTAATCAACTTGGTATAACAGCCTTAGATTAAGGCTGTTGACAAACAGGGCAGAAAACTGAGCTTCTATTGGCTTGTCGTATTTCCTCTAGTGGCGTTTGACAACAAGTGCAGGCCTGCCCGACACGTCCATAAACCAATAGCGACTGGGCGAAATAGCCTGGTCGGCCATCTGCTTGAGTAAAATCTTTCAAGGTTGTGCCACCTTGCTTTATCGCAGCAGCGAGTACTTCTTTAATGATCTCAGTTAACTTGTCCAGTCGTTGACAACTGATAGTGCCCACCGGCGCAGTAGGCAAAATACCTGCTTTAAACAAAGCCTCATTCGCATAAATATTACCAACACCAACCACGACATGATTATTCATTAAAAAGGTTTTAATCGGCACCTTACGGTTTTTAGCTTTGTCAAAAAGATAACCGGGAGCAAACTCATCTGATAGTGGCTCAGGACCTAATTTAGTTAATAACCCTTGCTCATCTTGATGCTCTGCCAACCAAAGTACCGCACCAAAACGTCGTGGATCGTTTAAACGCAGCGCCTTACCATTCGCCAAAACCAAATCAAAATGATCATGCTTAGCAACCTCAGTATCTTTATCAATAACACGAACGGTGCCAGACATACCAAGATGTAGTAATAATGTTCCTGAATCAAATCGCAATAACAAGTATTTAGCACGGCGCTCAATGGCATTAATAGTTTTACCTACGATAGTGCTGACTTCAGCAGGAATAGGCCAACGTAACTGTGCATTACGAACAATCACATTAGCTACAGTTTGTTGTTGTAAGTGTGGCGTAATACCTAAACGGCATACTTCTACCTCGGGTAACTCTGGCATGGCAAGGGGTCAACTTATAATTGAGTAATAGGGATTAACTGCTTAGCGATGGCTGCTGGAAAGGCAAGCCAAGTATCACTGGCATGTTTATATATCAGTAGTTGGTCGGTTAAAGGGTATAAAGTAAATTGCTGCCTTTGTTCATTGGCGGCAATATCTATTTGCACTAAAACTCCTTTACTTTCATCTATAATCACATCACTTGCTTGAACCAAACCGCTAGCCTGTTGCCAGCTAAACATCAACTGCTCTACATGTTGGTCGGTCAAGCTAAGTAACACACCTTTGCCTGTATGCTGCCAACTTCGCCCCACTCTTTCAAATAGCAGCTGCTTATCATCTGCCGTTTTAATCACTAACGCCAAAATAACACTGTGCTCAGGCAATAGTAATTGTTGCCCGGCATTGGCTTGGTTATCACTGTCTGAGAACAACTTATCATTGGTGGTGTTGATGATAATAATGATAATCATCACTGAAAAAATAATAACGTTGTTCCAGCCTGTTCTTGATAGTTTCACTTACTTTTCCAATAAACTGATATACAGCCATGATACTGAAATTTTGGCAATAAAAAACCCGGTAGAGACCGGGTTTTTAGTAAAGCTAAATTAATTACTTAATTTTTGCTTCTTTATACATTACGTGCTTACGAGCTTTTGGATCAAATTTTTTGATTTCCATTTTCTCTGGCATAGTCTTTTTATTCTTATCAGTAGTATAAAAATGACCTGTACCTGCACTAGAAACTAAACGAATTTTATCACGCATGATATTCTCCTAGTAAGTACTTAAACTTTTTCGCCACGGGCACGAATGTCAGCTAATACTGCATCAATACCTTTCTTATCGATAATACGCATTCCTTTCGGAGTTAAACGTAATTTAACGAAACGATTTTCGCTCTCAACCCAAAAACGGTGAGATTGAAGGTTTGGTAAGAAACGACGACGTGTCGCGTTTCTTGCGTGAGAACGGTTGTTCCCTACGACTGGCTTCTTGCCGGTTACTTGGCAAACTTTAGACATTTGAGTCACTCCAAAATTAATTTCAGCTCGAGCTATATTTCCCCAAGACCGTCGCCTCGGGATCCTGAAAAAGGTGGCATATTATAGTGAAAGTAATCAATTAATACTAGCCTTAATGTAAAATTTGTATAAAGACATGTAATGGCAAACAATTTCAATAACTTACCACAATACACATAATAAAAAACTCACCATTTAGGTGAGTTTTAGGCTAATAAATGGCTACTTCATGAATAAAAAGCCAGCAAAAAAGTCGTTTTTAATCGACTTTCGACTGTAGTAATTTCTTCAGTTGCTCAGTTTGCTCTTTATTACAAAGCTCATCAATTAAAATTCGCAATATATGAGATTTTGCTAAATCTGATTCTGCTGATAATTCATGTAATTGGTTGATAGCATCTTCACTTAAGGTAAATGTCGCTCGTCGAAATGGTTTATCACTCTTAGACTTACCTTTGGTTCTTTTACGAGACTGCTCTACTTGCTTATGCTCAGCTTCTTTGAGCTCAATAAAGCGCTTCGCTTCAGCAATCGCTTCTTGTAAATTTAGTTTTTGTTCTGATTCTGCTCCCGCCACTGTGGTGACGATTTTTGGTTTACCTTTAGCGTAGTTTTCAGCATCTGAGATAAACTCATCTATGGTGAAATTCTTCTTCTTCGCCTTGCCATCCTTGGTTTTCTTTAAATCAGTTAAACTCATGTGAATTATCCGGTTCCATTGCTAATAGCTCTTCTGCAATAGCAATCATTTCAGCTGCCGCTTTACCTGTTGGCTCATTCTCAATAACGGATGAACCTTGTTCTTCACTGTCATCATAAACATTACGATTATAAGTCACCGCATTAAGCACATTAATACCATAGGAGCTACATACTTCTTTTGCTTCTAAAATACGATTTGCTTGGTTAGGCAATGAAGGGCATTGAGTAATGACAAAAGATGCCATCATCTTAGGGTTAACCATTTTACAAGTACTCAGCATATCTTCCATATGCGGTACTGTTTTCAAATCTCGGCGTTTTGGTCTAAGAGGAATAATAACGTGATCAGCAACCGACATAGCAGCACGTAAGGCTAAGTTATCCTGACCACCACAATCTACTATGACATAATCATAATGCTGGCCTAAACTGAGTAAATCATTGCGAATTTTACCGTATAACTGAATACAGTTAATAGCAGGTAAAGAGGGATCAGCATTACGCGCTTGAATCCAGTCAGAAGTAGTGCGCTGAGGATCACAGTCAACCATTAATACAATTGCTTTTTTATTGCTGGCAAAATACACGGCCAAATTCTGTGCCAGACAGCTTTTACCACTGCCGCCTTTTTCACCACCCACTAATATCATCATATCCTTTCTTCCTTACTGCTGAAATTTAAAGCTTGTCTAAGCTAATTGTAGTTCAATTCCAGTTAATTTTTTTATTAAGGCTATAACCTTGCTTATACAAGCAAACTAAACATTATTTTAATTTGTTGCTTCTAATTTAATTGCAATTTCAAACCAGCCGCTATCTTGTTTAATGCATCGTAAAACCTTGCCATATAGCTTTTGACTATTAGTACTGGCCGACTTAAAGACAACGGTTACTTCAGTATTTAAAGCAATGGCAACGTCACAATCTAAACGTAGCCCGCCACGAGCAAAGTCTAAACAGGCAATTTTTTTACGCTGTTCTCGGCCACTTTCGTCAGTCCAAGTAATATCAATTAGCTCTTTTTCCATGTCCAATCGAAATGACTTACGGCGTTCCAACTCATCTCCACCATTTTCATTCATCAGCTTTTCCTTTGTTCATTAAATACCCTACCTAGTACTTAAAAGTAACTGCCATTTTTAAATTAATCAACTAATTAGTCGCGATAATTTCACCATGTTCAGCAAAAGAATAGCATTGATGCCCAGCAACAATAATATGATCTAATACTCGTATATCAATCAGTTGCAATGCCTGAACTAACTTGTCAGTAATTTGTTTATCAGCAATGCTGGCCTGCGCTACACCTGAGGGGTGATTATGAGCAAGAATGACAGCGCCCGCCTGATATTTTAATGCCTGCTCTATGACAACCCGAGGGTAAACCGCGGCTGCATCAATAGTGCCAAAAAATAAACGTTCAAATTTAATGACTTGATGTTGATTATCTAAATAAAGTAAGCAAAAAATTTCTCGCGTTTCAAAGCGAAGTTGCGCAAGCAAATACTCCCGCGTGGCATGAGATGAGGTTAATACTGTCTGTTGTTGTAATTGTTCTGCCAAACAACGTTTAGACATTTCTAAACAGGCTTGCAGCTGTACATACTTAGCCGTACCTAAGCCATTTCTAGCACAAAAATCATCGTGCTCTGATTGAAATATTGCGCCAATGCTGCCGAAACTTTGCAGTAGCTGTCTTGCTAAATCAACAACATGACAACCGCGCACACCAGTTCTGAGAAAAATAGCGAGTAGTTCAGCATCTGTTAGTGCTTGTGGCCCTTGTTGCAAGAGCTTTTCTCTCGGTCTGTCATCAGCAGGCCAGTCTTTAAGCATAAGTGTTGATTTAACTGAGTCATCTAACATAAGCGCTTCCTTGCGTTTAAATAAGTTTTTCTTGGTTGGTATTTTTCAATAAAGACAATAAATGTTATCTTAACGACCATATTGTTATTTTAAGATTAGCAGCTTATGCAAATTCTTCAGGACAAAAAGATAGTACTTGGTATTACTGGTGGTATTGCTGCCTATAAAACACCAGAATTAGTCCGTCGATTAAAAGATCAAGGTGCCGATGTTCGCGTTGTTATGACCGATGGCGCTAAAGCCTTTATTACCCCGCTCACCTTGCAAGCTGTATCGGGGCATCAAGTCTCTGACAGTTTATTGGATACCCAAGCTGAACTTGCCATGGGCCATATTGAATTAGCGAAATGGGCTGATTTAGTACTGATTGCCCCAGCAACTGCGGATGTCATTGCTCGCATCAGAGCAGGCATGGCGAATGATTTATTAACAACGCTTTGTTTAGCAACAAGCGCCCCTATCGCCATAGCGCCAGCAATGAACCAGCAAATGTGGCACGCTAAAGCTACCCAAGAAAATATTGCAGCTTTAACAGCGTGGGGAATGCACATTTGGGGACCAGGCGCTGGCGAACAGGCTTGTGGCGATATAGGCTTAGGGCGAATGCTTGAAGTTGAAGAATTGGTCAACCTCACTAGCGACTTTTTTGCCGACAAATACCTCGAAAATCAACACTGGGTAATTACCGCCGGTCCAACACGCGAGCCTATCGATCCGGTGCGCTATATCTCTAATCACAGTTCAGGAAAAATGGGTTATGCCATCGCTCGCGCAGCACTTAGCGCTGGCGCTAAAGTCACGTTAATTTCAGGTCCTGTTGCCCTTGAGGCGCCAATAGGTTGTCAACTTATTCAAGTGACCAGTGCTGATGAAATGCACCAAGCAGCACTGGCACAAGCGACTGATTGCACCACCTTTGTTGCCTGTGCAGCAGTAGCAGACTACAAAGTGGCTAATATTGCCTCTGAAAAAATTAAAAAAACCAATGATGCCATGCAACTGGCTTTAGTTAAAAATCACGATATTGTCGCTGATGTAGCACAACTTAAAGATAAGCCTTTTGTTGTCGGCTTTGCCGCTGAAACTCAAGATGTTGAACACTATGCCCGTGGTAAGTTAATGCGAAAAAATCTCGATTTAATTGCCGCCAATGATGTCGCTAAAGAAAACCAAGGCTTTAACAGTAATGACAATGCCTTAACCGTATTTAGTAGCATAGACAAAACTGAAATCCCACTCGCTAACAAGCAACAAGTGGCCAAACAATTAGTGGCATTAATTAATCAACATTACCAACAGAAGCACAAAGTTAACAGCTAGTACTTACTATTTATTTAAATCAGACAACCCGATAGAGAATCTATTTAAAATGAGCGCTAATCCAAAGAAAACAGCTAAACCAAATCGCAAACAACAAATATTAGAATGCTTAGCTTTGATGTTGCAAACTAGCCCAGGTGAGCGTATTACCACAGCAAAGCTAGCAGCAGAAGTAGGTGTTTCTGAAGCCGCTTTATATCGTCATTTTCCGTCAAAAGCTCGCATGTTTGAGGGCTTAATAGACTTTATTGAAGAGTCAATCTTCTCAAGAATTAACCTAATTCTTGCCGATCATAAAGAAACCTTAGTGCGTTGCCATCATATTTTACATGTACTGCTAGTGTTTTCAGAGCGCAACCCAGGCATTTGCCGTATTCTATCTGGTGATGCTTTAATGGGTGAAAATGAACGCCTACGAGGTCGCGTACATCAGTTTTTTGAAAAACTAGAATCACAATTTAAGCAAGTATTGCGTGAGCGCAAACTACGTGAGGGTAAAACCTTTACTATTAGCGAGCAAGCATTAGCTAACCTATTAGTTGCCTTTGCTGAAGGTAAAATAAGCCAATATGTACGTTCTGGCTTTGAAAAAATGCCAAGTAGCGATTTTAATGAGCAATGGCAATTCTTAATGGCGAGTAAATAGCAATACGCTATAAAAAACCAGTAAACATAACTATACAATTATTGACGACACTTTTATCAGCCTCAATTCCCATTTGAGGCTGCAATTCGATAAGCTAGCTATCGAATTACGCACCGTTCGAGGAAACCAGATGAGCACACTGTCACAGTTAAAACCTGCCAGTCTTTGGCAATTATTTGAAAAAATTTGTAGCATTCCACACCCTTCAAAACACGAGCAACAAATCTCGTTATGGATCCAAGAGTGGGCAAAAGAATTAGGTCTGAGCATTAAAGAAGATGCTGTAGGTAACTTATTTATCAAAAAGCCAGCTACCGCCGGCATGGAAGATCGCAAAGGTATTATTTTACAAGCACATATGGATATGGTGCCGCAAAAAAACAATGATACCGAACATGACTTCCTTACCGATCCGATCAAACCTTATATCATCGAAAGTGGTGACTGGGTAACCGCTGAAGGCACGACCTTAGGGGCAGATAATGGCGTCGGTTTAGCATCAGCACTTGCTGTTTTAGCCAGTGACGATATCCCACACGGTCCTTTAGAAGTTCTAGTGACCATAGACGAAGAAGCAGGTATGTCTGGCGCGTTTGGTTTAGAAGCAGGCTGGTTAGATGGTGAGATCTTAATCAACACTGACTCTGAGCAAGAAGGTGAAGTGTACATGGGCTGTGCTGGCGGTATTGATGGCCAAGCAGGCTTTGAATTAAGCTTTACTGATGTACCAAGTGACTACCAAGCATTTAACTTATCTATTTCAGGTTTAAAAGGTGGACACTCAGGCGTTGATATCCACACTGGCCGTGCCAATGCCAACAAATTACTTGTGCGTTTCTTATTAGATGCAAGCAACGAGTTTGACATTAGCTTAACTGAACTAAATGGCGGCAGCTTACGCAACGCTATTCCACGTGAAGCAAACGCCAGTTTTGTTGTACCAAAAGCCAATGTAGCCGCATTAAAAGAGGCTTTAGCACAGTATTTAGCAACAATAAAAGCCAACCTTGGCTCGGTTGAGCCAGATATTGATATGTTATTAATCTCACCTGAAGATTTCGAGCAATGTTGGACGAAAGCCTGCCAAGCAGCAATTCTTCGTGCGCTAAACGCTTGTCCAAACGGTGTTATCCGTATGAGTGACGATATTGAAGGTGTAGTAGAAACCTCATTAAACTTAGGTGTTATTAACACCCGAGGTAAGAAACTAAATGCTTTAGTACTTATTAGAAGCTTACATGATGACGGTCGCTTAGAAACTCAACGCACAGTTCAGTCGGTATTTGAGTTAGCTGGCGCTGAGATTAAATTCTCAGGTGCTTACCCAGGCTGGAAACCAGATACCAATTCAGCCATAATGAAAACGGTACGTGATACTTATCAGCAATTATTCGATAAAGTACCAGCCGTGATGGTTATTCATGCCGGTTTAGAGTGTGGTTTATTTAAAACCGCCTACCCTGAATTAGACATGGTTTCTATTGGTCCAACAATCAAATTCCCGCACTCACCTGATGAGAAAATTGAAATTGCCACCGTTGAGCAATACTGGCAATTACTGATTGCGGTATTAGCAAACGCACCAACTAAAGCTTAATTAATTACTTAAAAGCATATTAGGGCGAAACCACCACTCGGTTTCGTCCTAACTCCTTCGCCTGATAAAGTATTTGATGAGCAAATATTTTAATAAAAGCAAATCAATATGTTACTTAATTATCAGACTTTTTATCTATAACATAAACAACAAAGCAAAGAGGTATCAGTATGATTAAATAATAAATTGATGAAAAATATAACGGGATAGCTCCTTGAGGATCATTATTTAATTTCACTACATCAATATATTTATAACCAAGCCAGACTACGTACGATACTTGGCTAATCAACAGCATCACTTGTGCTTTATTCTTTCTTAGTTTTAATATAAGAAAATGACTTATCGCATGAGGAAAGGAAAATAGCCCGCATACAAAAAAGAACCCACTAAAACTGTCCGTAATTGCAAATACATAGATAATAATAATTATCCAGATAGCGGTAGCAATACTACTGTTATATCTATTAATCCATTTAAAAATAAAAGGGTTCACTAAAAGTACCTATTTTATTAAAGTCGATTTTTGAAATAACCTATCAAACATATTCTCCTGATATTTCATTTTTCTATATAATTGAATGCGTTCATAAGCAGAAGGATCTGAAACACTATTAATTAAATTATAGGTATAGTAGCTTATTCCATATGATTGATTTATGTTTCCATAGGTACTATAAAACCAATCTAAATACTCTTTGTTATTTCCGTATAAAGTTACATAATAAGCAAGGTTTTTCCCTAAATATAAGTCATTCTTGATAGACGGAATTGTTTCAATCAAATAATTGGTTAAAATTGCATTTCCCGTAATAATTGAAGCAATTACATCTAAGCGGTATAACTTTATATGGTTGATATCTTTTTTTATATAACGATGCAGTTCCTTATCAATGAGCAATTTTTCATAAGCTAAATAACCTCCTTTTTTCACATACCCTAATTGATTATCATCTAATAAGTAGTAGTCATTCGCCTTTTCTAAATAATTAACTTTAAATTTCGATAATTCTTTAGTGAGTGCCCGGCGCATATAAACCTCAGCCACTATTGGATTAATATTCTGTATGCACTTAAGTAAATCTTTGGATGGACAAGAATCTTTAGCTTGCTTTATAACATCTGCTACTTCTCCTTGTTCAAGTGTCCAATCATTGAAGTTTTGACATGATCTAAAATAGATGTACTCTGGATTGTTAATGGGCTTTTGATTGAATTTCACTATATCATTCTGTTGTTCTACATATTTCTTTATATATTCTTCAAAATCAATCATATCAGAGAACATTAAGCGAGATTCAATACTCAAGTCCAATATGTTTATCAAATCGCCCAAATATAGCTCTCCACCATTACTTAAAAATTTATTTAATAAGCGCTTGTTGTTTTTAGCAACTGCAAAGTTACCAATATTCAAACTCTTGCTATCGTACGAAATACCAATTTGATTTACGTCCCTTCCTGATGATAGATACATATCAAATACGGATATAGACTGTGGATTAGATTTAAACCGTAACTCCCAATACTTTAATGACTCTCTAAGACCTGAAGCTATTAATCGATCCGTAATTTCTGGCTTAATATTATTTAATAAAGCAAAATCGAGAGCATTCATTTGTTCTCCCATCATACTAAAATGCATTGGATATGAACCAGCTAAAGCTCCTTCAAGATACTTTTCTATGCCATGAATTTTAACAAGCTTCCTTATCTCAACAATAGACACAAGATCCTCTATATGTGGGCTAGAGCTTCGAATATTTCTATAGTTGCCAAGAATTTTACTATAAGGTGAAAAAAAATCTGTCCCAACGTAATTTAGGCACTCGCTTGCAGAAGCGTTAATATGTATAGATAAATATAAAAAAATAGAAATTATAAAACTTACTGCATTACGTATTAACATACTTTAGCTTCCAACTCCTGCCAAATTACGCACTTTACATCAGCTTGAGCAGGTTCGTAAAATAATGAAGCTGGTACGAGATCGACCATACTATAATACTCATTAGCAAAGTTCATGCACACTGTTTGGTCTGTTGGGTGTGAATAATCAGATAAACAGATTGCCTGCATATCAACTTGAAAATTTAAATCACAGGCTCCCTTATCCGAATTGACTGTCGTATAGCACAAATCATGTCCATTACAGGCACTAATAAAAACACTATCCCACATACCACCTGCTCCTCCAGAAGAACAACCATTCGGAGATAAATCAATAGTCCCTTGGCAATCTTTAGGTTGCTTATCCATAAGTTGCGCGCATCTTGCTCGTAAATCTCTTCCATAATATCGTCATCTTGCTCATCCCAATCGCTCCAGTTTCCCGAAGTAATTCCGATAGCAGAAACAGCATAGCTAACTGACATGCGTTACCCATGAACGGATATGCGTTCTATTGCAAAACAGCTTGACGTATAAAGAATGAATAAAAGTGCGGATAAAATTAGAAGTAGTAACTTTGAATTTAACATATGAGTCCTTTCGTTTAATTGTTTTTTACATAATTATTACATTTATATTTCATCTTTTTGACATTTGTCAATATAATTTGAGTAAAGCTAACCAAACTACTGTAATTCTGATGTTTAATGCTAAAGCTTAATTAATTGCTTAAAAGCATATTAGGGCGAAACCACCACTCGGTTTCGTCCTAACTCCTTGGCCTGGTAAAGCAGATCATCGGTTGCTTTATATACCTGTTCAAATGAGGTGTTATAGTGCGGCTTAATTAATGACAGTCCCGCTGATATGGTAATTCGCTCCACAACCCCTTGGCTGATATCTAATTGCTCAACCGCATGCCTAATCTTCTCTAGCAAGGCAATGGCGCTAACATCATCTTTTGGCTTATATAATAAAGCAAACTCTTCACCACCGAGTCGAAATAACACATCATCAGAGCGCTTCATGGTCTCTTGCAGTAGCTTAGCTAAAGCAACTAAAGCGGCATCGCCTGCTGGGTGACCAAATTTATCATTGTGCATTTTAAAATGATCTATATCGATAATTGCCAATGCCAATAACTCTTTGCTGCGCTTAGCACTATTGATTTTTTCAACTAAGGTTTCATTAAAGTGGCGACGATTATGTAGCCCTGTTAAGGCATCTGTCTTAGTCATTTTTTCTAGTTTTAATTGCGTGGCATGCAACTTTTTAAAGGTTCTCGCTATCAACAGCTCAGCTAAGTAAGCAAAAAATAAAGTAAAGAGTGAAACAAAAGCAAAGCGAACATACTCTAGCGAGCTAATACCCTCTCCTAACCACTTCGCTAATACAGCCAGTAAGGTCAGCAAAAATATCCCTGAAATCGCTAAACCTTTCTTATGACCGTACAAAGACATAATTAAATAGATAAAGAGAAATGACCAAATGGGCGTATAACCTTGTCCCTGATTAATATACACAATCAGGAAAATGCCCAAACACATAACAACGGCTATAGCGTGAACAATATGCTTTTTATTACTTTTAAACAGAAAAAAGGTCAGAAACAGCGCGGCAAGTAAGCCTAAATTTGTGTAGAAAATAGGTAAGCTACTAAAAAAGAAATTACTTATGGTTAAGGTAATTAATAAGAAAAATGAAAATAAGATAACAAAATTGCCCGTTACCTCTTTTCGATAAGAACTACTACCAATATCCTTTTCTAGCAAAAGGTAACCTTTAAGCCAAGTTTTCATTCAAGCTACCTTTTCAACAGCAAACATCCATAGCGACTAGCTTACCATAATTTATACTGATGTCTTAACCACCTGCACAACATTGACGATAAAGTATGATGATAAACAAATAAAAGCTAATCAAAACGGCTTACACTGGTAGACATAATATAAGCAAACAGACAGCACAGCCATGATAGATTTTGAATTATTTACCTTAGCTCGCGCAATTCATGTACTTGCTATTGTCCTATGGATTGGCGGTGTCGCCTTTATTACCACAGTGTTATTACCCGCTATTCAAGCACTCAACTCAGATGAAGAGAAGATTGCCCTATTTGAACGACTTGAACATAAGTTTTCATGGCAGGCAAAAGTGACCACATTAGCAGCGGGTATTTCAGGGTATGTTATGTTGGAGTTTCTTAACGCTTGGCAACGTTATCTAGATGCGAGCTTTTGGTGGTTACACTTAATGACCTTAGTATGGTTTATCTTTACCTTAGTGTTATTTGTTTTAGAGCCGCTATTTTTACACCGCTGGTTTATGCAACAAGCACAAGCTAACCCACAAAAGACCTTTAGCAAAATTCTCAATATGCATAGGTTATTACTGGCGCTGAGCTTACTTGCTGTCTTTGGCGGTGTAGCAGGTGCCCATGGCTACCTCTAGTTAAGAGATGCTTTAACTGTGCGAGCTCAATTTCCACAAACCTTGATCTAGAACATGCAAATAAGAATTATTCGCAACAAATGTATTTATTAAGATAACTTTTCTGTACAATTTTTAACAAATGATAATTATTCGTATTTAAATTTTGTATAGAGGAATTCCCTGTGAATATACCTAGCTACCCAACTCTTATTGCCCTCGCCGTTTGCACAACATTATCTAATACAGTATTAGCTGATACCCCTGAAGCGCCATCTGTTGACCAAACACTTGATCTTGAAACCATTACCATTACAGCAACACGTACCGAGCGACGATTAATGGATAGCCCACTATCATCTTCTGTGATCACCAGTGAAGAAATAGAAAAAAGTGCCGTATCAAGTTTATCGGATTTACTGCGCGACGTACCTGGTATAGAAATTTCAGATGCTGCAACAGCAGGTATGAAACGGATCCGCATTCGCGGTGAGTCATCAAGACGTGTTGCTATTTTAATTGATGGTCAAGAATTGACTGACCACTCTACCTATGGCGCCCCTTTGTTACTCGACCCTGCCATGGTAGAGCGCATAGAAGTTATACGCGGTACTGGCTCAGTGTTATATGGTCAAAAAGCGCTTGGCGGTGTGGTTAACTTTATCACTAAAAAAGGCGGCGATGAGCCAATTCAAGCCAACTTAAGCGCAGGTTATGACTCGGCAACACAAGGGACTCAATATAGTGCCTCTGCATACGGTGCGCTAGGTGATTTTGATTATCGCTTATCTTGGTCTGATAACGATCACGACAACCGCGAAACGGCAGAGGGAGAGCTAGATGAAACCAAGTTTGCTAATGACAGTATCATGGCCTACGGCGCTTATAACTTAGGCAATCATACTGTTGGCTTAAGTTATGACCAATATAATATGAATTCTGAAATTGCTACCGGTATGCCTGGCTTCATGTTAGATATGCCAAAGCGTGATAGAGAAAAAGTTGGCGGCTTTTATCGCGTGGAAAATATTTCCTCTACTTTAAGTAAAATCCAATTAGATGCTTATACACAAACGGTAGATCGTGAATTTGTACAACATATGGAAATGGCTATTCCTGCACGCTCTGGCGGCATGATTGACATGGTGGTTGATACACAAATCAATGAAGATTTAGAAACCACTGGCTTTAATGGTCAATTTGATTTTACGCTAGGTAAAAGCCACTATCTAATTGCTGGCTTACAGTACATCAAAGATGACGTCATTAAAAACACCAATAATCATACCCTTATGTCTAAGCCTATGCCAGCACCTATGCCAACCATAGTATTAAGTGATACTGACATAACGCATGTAGAAGAAGCATCACTAACAACGCAAGCACTTTACTTGCAAGATGAGTGGGATATCACTAAAGACTGGCTAGTTACCTTAGGCGCACGTCACTACTGGGTTGAAAGTGAGCTTGTAAGCTCAACACGAGGTTTGCATGCCGGTACAAGTGATGACAGTGAACTAGTAGGCTCTATTGCGACCAACTTCTCAATTAGTAAAGATCAAAACATACGCGCTGTAGTATCTCAAGGCTATGGTTATCCGACACTTTTACAAACAGCTATGGGCGCTACCGCTGCCGGCACCTACATTAACCCTAATGCTGAATTAGAAGCTGAGAAATCAATTAACTACGAACTAGGTTATCGCTTTCGCAATAACAATTTCGTTTTAGATACCACAGCATTTTACACTGATGCCGATGAATATCTAACAACCATTGCCTGTAGCGAAACTCAATATAACTGCGTAACTCCAGCAAGGGATGATATTTATGTTAATGCCGACAAGGCTACTAGCAAAGGTATTGAGCTCGATGCTGCCTTAGACTTTTCACAATTTAACATTTACGCCAGTGCCACTTGGTCTGATCGCGAAACCACAATGGCTGACTTCACTACAGATAAAACTGGTTTACCTAGCTTATATGGTCGCGCTGGCTTTAAATTCTTTGGTGAACACAATCTACTCGGCAACTACTGGTTTGATGCTTATGTACGCGCCGCGAGTGACGCGCAAGAGCAAGAAAGTGATACTGGTGATATCAGCCATTATGCAGGCTGGGGCACGGTTAACTTAGCCATAGGCACACGTTTTGGTAAAAACGACATGATGCTACTAAGTCTTGAAGGTAATAATTTAACCGACAAAGCTTATACACCGGCTTCTGAATCATTACTTGCTGCAGGACGCAGCATACAGGCTAAATTCTCTATTGAGTTTTAGGGCATGTTGACCTTTGTTGATATTTTCAGCAATGAGCTATTTTTATCAGTAGCAAAGCAGTATGAACGCAGTTTGGTTGTTTCAAATAAGTAAATACTAATGCCGCTAATGTTAAAAATAGCCATTGCCCCTTTTTCTTTTAAGGTATTAGGGCTGAGGCTAAAACCCCTTTACTTTGCGTTAAAAGCTGCTGATTTAGCTGGCTAAACTACGCAACTTTTGCCTTAATTAAAGGGGTTTTATCTCTCAGCTGAATTATTAAACAAAGATAAACACGCCCTGAGCCAAGGTCCTTTAACTGCCCAGTTAGCTTATTGAGCTTAAGCTTGCTGGGCAAGCCATCTGAATTATCAACTGTGAAAAAATCAAAACTCTCTGGTAAGTTACACAAAATATTAGGCTTAGTGCTAATACCATTACTACTGTTATTTACTATCAGTGGTATCGGGCTTAACCACCCAAGCATTATTGAATCCTTATCTGTGCCAGTTAAAAGCCTACCAAGTAATTACCATTTCAAAAACTGGAATCGCGGCGCTATCCAAACCGTGGCGCAAATAAGTGATAACGAGCTCTATGTTGCCGGTAAGAATGGCTTAGCCAAGCTCACCAACAATCGTTATCACGCGATAGAAAACCCACTGGCAAACAAACCTTGGCACAATTTTATTTATAGCCTGTATTTTGATAAAGCAACCGAGCAGCTTTTTGTCGGTAGCAGAGACGGCTTATTTCGCTACAACATTGCTAACAGCGCTTGGCATTATTACCCAAGCACACAAGGCCAGCGCATTGTCTCAATCGGACAAGATGCCAGTAATCACCACATTATCGCTGTCGCTAATCATCAACTTTTTCAACTCAGCCATGGCAATCAAGATAGCATCAGCCATCTGAATATCAAGTTAGCCGACAGCCAGCAAGAAGTGCCATTATTTCGCTTTATCTTCGCCATGCATAGCGGTGAAATTTGGGGCATATTTGGCATTTTATTAATGGATTTAGTCGCGCTTGCTGTAATTTACTTTAGTTTAAGTGGCTTGTACTACTGGTTATTTCCCAAGCTAGTTAGGCGCAAACTACTGTCGAGAAAAAGCAAAATTAAGGGTGGCCGACTATTTCGCTGGTTAGCCAAGAACCACAATAGCTGGGGTCTAGCACTGATGCCATTATTACTTATCAGTGGCGCAACAGCCATGGTAATGAGACCACCCGGCCTCATTCTAATAGCCTCAAGTGCTTCACCTGTGGCCGTTTATTCAAGCCATGGTAACACTAACATTCCCTACAAAATTACCAAGGCCGCCTTTGTTAATGAGCAATTGATATTGCTCACCGATGATGGTGTTTTTTCAGGTAAAGCCAAACCCGAGCAAACCTTTAACCCTATTGAGTTTTCTGCGCCAATACATGGTATGGGCGCAACACTTTTTCAACCACAAAACAACGGCAACCTGCTTATAGGTTCGTTTAGTGGTTTATTTTCATGGCAAGCGAGTGATAACAGTTATAGCGAAGTGACCTTAGCCGAACAAAGCAATGGCTTAATGCCCATGGCAGTGCATCAAAGTGGCGATGACGTCATTGTCTTTGATTATTTTCGTGGTAAGTTATTTGCTCAACACAAGCAATTCCCCGCTATGCCAAAAAGTATCAATGACAGCGCTGAAATGGCTTTGTGGAACTTCTTTTTTGAGTTGCATAATCTGCGCATTTTTCAACATTACATCGGCAATTTTTACTTATTGCTATTGCTGCTGGCTTCGCTAGCCTTTGTTGTCGTTTCCATTACAGGTACCATCCAGTATTTACGAAAAAAATAACCACTATCAATAGAAATTATTACCTTGACTAACTAATTATCTTGCTTAGCTAATCCCTTAAAGGTACTGATTCTGCTATTTTTTTAATGGGGATTGTTATTCGTTATTTTTCCGTTAGAATGGAGTGAGGTTTATTAAGGAAGTACGTAATGATTCAGCCCGAAAAAATAATAATAGCTGACGATCATCCTTTATTTAGGCAAGCACTGTTAGGTACATTAAAAGCCAAGTTAAGCTACACCAATTGGCTAGAAGCGCAAACTATCGCTGAGCTTGAACAATTGTTGGATGAAAACAATGATAGCGATCTACTCTTGCTTGATCTTAATATTCCTGGCGCACATGGCTTTAACACCTTAATTCATGTACGTAACCACTTTCCACAAATCCCTGTTGTTATTGTTTCTGCTCACGAAGATCACGACACCATTAGCAAAGCTATGGGCTATGGCGCGGCTGGCTTTATTCCAAAATCAACGCCGGTTGTTGACATCTACAATGCCATTATCACCATACTCTCAGGTGATGTTTGGTTACCAGCATCCTTTCAACAAGCACAAGTTAATGATGCCGACAGTGACATCGCTGAACGTGTTGCCAGTTTAACTCAGCAGCAATATAGAATTTTAATGATGTTCGCTCAAGGTATGCTCAATAAACAAATTGCTTATGATTTAAACGTTTCAGAAGCAACAATAAAAGCACATGCTACCGCCATTTTTCGCAAACTAAACGTACGTAATAGAACGCAAGCTGTGATTGCCATTGGTCAGTTAGATCTACAAGAAACCGGTTTCGACTCACAACAGAAATAAGCCCAATTAGACCATTACATTTCTCTTCAACCTAGCTTACAGTTTCTAACAAAGCCGGCTAGCTTACTAACAATTGTATTACTGAATTGAACCTAGCTGTTCGCTAAATTTGTCCCTAGAAATTAACGGGACATATTTACATGAATATTTTTCAAACTGTTTTTGCTAAAGCTGCTAATCAATGGCCAGATAACATTGCGCTATGTGTTGAACAAAAGCAATTTACCTATCAAACCCTCTTACAGCTTAGCCTTAATTGGGCGAGCCAAATAAACGATTACAATCCAGCGCAAGCACCTATTGCCATTTACGGTGGCAAGCAGTGGCACATGTATGCTGGCATATTGGCAATTTTAGCCACTAAAGCTAGCTATGTGCCTTTAAGCAACGAGCAGCCTGTTAATAGAACTAATAGCATTTTAGCGCAGTTAAACTGTCAAGTTTTACTGGTGGCCGAAGGTGAAGATATTGATGAACTGCTACAACAACAGCAAAACAAGCTAACAGTTATCTACTTAGGGGCAGATAAGCCAAACTGGCTAAGCAAGTTAAGCCTGCACACTATCATCACCCTAGATAGCGAAAAAAAGCTAAGCCCTCGAAAACAGCAGAGCTTACAGAGCAACAAAGACAACCGTTATGCCTATATTATGTTTACTTCAGGTAGTACAGGTACGCCAAAAGGTATTGCCGTCAGCAAAAAAAATCTTATTTGTCATCTAAAGCGTCTCGACGAAATACTGGACATTAAACCCTATGATAGAGTCAGTCAGTTTTTCGCCCTTAATTTCGACTTATCAGTACACGATATGTTCAGCTGTTGGCAAAAAGGCGCGGCCTTATATGTGCTACCTAAACAGTACACTATGTACCCAAATCAGTTTATCAAGCATAACGAAATCACGGTTTTTTCTGCGGTCGCCTCAGTTTTATCCTTTATCGATAAGTTAGGAAAATTAACCCCAAATGAGTTGCCCAGCTTACGACTTAGCTGTTTTGGTGGCGAGAAACTGTTAACAGCACAAGCAGCAAAGTGGCAAGCATGTGCGCCCAATAGCAAAGTCATTAATTTATACGGGCCAACTGAGTGCACCATTACCGCTAGCTATTATGATTTTTCAGCCGCTGCGCTAATGCCCAGCAGTGCTTCTGTGCCTATTGGTAAGCCGCTACCTGGCTTAATAACACGATTGCTTAAAGACGATAAACTAGTCAATGAAAAGCATACCTTAGCCGAACTTTATATTGCTGGCGATCAAGTGGTTGATGGCTACTGGCAAGACACAGCAAAAACTGCACAAGCTTTTGTTTATCTAGAAGATAATATTCGCTACTACCGCACGGGAGACATTGTCTACCTCAACGACAACAATGAACTGGTTTTTCATGGCCGTAGCGATTTTCAGTTTTCCATAAATGGTTATCGAGTTGAAGCCGGTGAAATTGAAAGCGCCATCCTAAGCTTTGCTGATGTAATTACTTGGTGCACGGTAAAAGCCCTGAATGATCCGCAAACGCAGCAACAGCAAATTATCGCCTTTATTGAAGCCAGCAAAGCGCTTGATACCGAGCAGTTAAAGCAATTTTGCCAAACCAGATTACCACATTACATGCTACCAGATAGCTTCATATTAACTGAAAAATTGCCAAGAAATATCAATGGCAAAGTCGATATCAAAGCATTGTCGCTAGAACTAAACAACAGCGCTACATTAACTAAGGAAGACTACCATGCCTGTATATCAAACCGTACTTGAGTTTATTCAAAGTAAAAGCAACAGTGCCAACGTCAATGTCACAGACAAGCTATTAAACAATATCAAATCTTTTGATTTTATGATGCTCATTATCGAGCTAGAGCAAAAATATAATATTGAGCTGCCATTTGAACAAGCCGCAGCAGATAACCTCTCACAAATTAACCATTTTATTCATTGGGTAGAACAGCATTATGAAAACCAGCGCACCTGCCACGGTTAATGAGCAAACTTGGCGAAGCAAACTGCAAACCAAGGTGATTGATATGATCTTAACGTTTATCAAAAGCAGACGCAGAACAACTCGCGCCACATTAATTCGCGCGTTAGGTAAAACGATTTTCCGATGCGCGAAAAAAACACGTAACAGAGCGATTAAAAATATTGCCAATGCTTTACCTGAACTATCAATAGCACAAGTTAGTGCATTAGCAGAAAAAGCATACGCTAACTGTGCATTCGGAGTCATGGAGTCATTCTGGTTAGAACAATTGGAGCCGGAAATTTTTTGTGATGAAGCTACGCTACGTATTTTACAGTCAGGTCAAGGCGCTTGTATCGCCACTATGCACCTTGGCTGTTACGATGCCGTACCTGTAGCAGTACAAAAACTTGCCAATCAATCTGTTACCCTCACAGATATTCCCAGTTTTATTGAGCAAGGTGAAAGCCACTATCAAAAGGGTAATATTATCGCCATAGATAAAAACTCCTCATCCGCTTTTAGTGAGCTGCTAAAAAGTGCCCGCAATAATGCTTATATCTCTCTACACAGTGATTTATGGGCTAATGAAGTAAGCGTTGATTTCTTTGGGCAAACAACCAAAGCACCAGCTGGCGTCGCTCTGCTTTCTGCCATCAGCAAAAAGCCGTTATTATTAGGCTACGCCGTATATCAAGAAGACACTCGCATAAAAGTCTTCTTTGAAACCATTTATCAATTTGACGCACCACACCCAAATAACAGGGAAGCGAAAACGCCAGAGCAATTAATGCAAATAATTCATCAGCGCTTTGAAGACATCATTAAACAATACCCAGAACAATGGTATTGGTCATATAAACGCTGGCGCTAAAGTTATGAATACTCATCAAATTAATAATCGGCAACTGTTAGCAAGATTATTCACTTACTACCAAAATCATAAAAAGCTGATACTGATCGCCTTTATTGCTCTGTGCTTATTTAGCTTAATTGATGCTGGCATGATCTACTTTGTAAAACCTTTGATAGACGAAGGGCTCGCCAAGGCAAATAGCCATACCTTACAACTGGGTGCAGCTTTAGTTATTGCCATCTTCTTATTGCGCGGCCTTGCCAGCTTTGCCGCTAACTACACCATAGGCTATATGAGTAGTCGCATTACCTATACCATACGCCAGCAAGCGTTCGAGAAATTACTCTGCTTACCTATGCAGTTTTTTGATCGCTATAACCGCGGACAACTTATCGCCAAACTCATTTATGATACTGAGCAAATTTCTCAAGCGATTTCCAAAGCGGTTGTCGTTATCATTCGCGAATCGGTCATCATTATCGTTTTACTTGCCATGATGCTTTATAACAGCTGGCAACTTACCGCTATTTTTTTACTCGTTGGCCCGATTATCGCGGTAATTATCAGCAGAGTAGCCAAACGCTTTAAAAAGATCAGCGCCAACTTACAAACTCGTATGGGTGAGGTAACTAAAACCAGCGAACAAGCCATTTTAAACCAGCAAGATATTCTATTACTTAACACCGCCGCACAAGTTAGCCAGCAATTTTCGCAAACTAACCACCACAGCCGCCAACAAGCAATGAAGCTGATTGCCACAGCAGCACAAAGTAACCCCATTATTCAGCTGATTGCCTCATTGGCCATTGCTGCGGTATTACTACTCGCAAGCTTTGAACAAGTGCTAACTGAGCTAACACCGGGAACCTTTACTTTAGTACTTATCTCAATGGGCTCACTGCTTAAACCCCTTAAACAATTAAGCAATGTTAATCAGCATCTACAAAAAGGCCTAGCTGCCGCCAACAGCTTATTTAATTTACTTGATGAACAAGAGGAAATAGATCAGGGCAGCAAGGAATTAACAGGCCAGCATTTTAGCATTAGCTTTCGCTCACTAAGCTTTAGTTATCCCAAGGAAACAAAGCAAGCTATCACTAAGCTGTCTGCTAAATTAAGCGCAGGCACAACTACTGCGATTGTTGGCGAGTCTGGTAGCGGTAAAACCACCTTGTCGCACTTGTTATTAAGGCTCTACCAAGCACCTAAGCAAAGTATCTTTATTAATAATATCGCCATAGAAGAGTTCAGCTTATCATCACTGCGAGCACAAGTTGCTTTTGTCTCGCAAAATATCGTCTTAATTGACGATAGCATTGCCAATAATATCCGCTTTGGCTGTCATCGAAATATCAGTAATGACGAATTAATTCAGGCAGCAAAAGCCGCCAATGTGCTCGAGTTTAGTGACAACTTGCCTTTAGGGTTAGACTCGCAAGTTGGTGAGAATGGTCGCTTACTATCAGGAGGACAAAAACAGCGTATCGCCATTGCCAGAGCATTTTTGCGTGATGCCAATATTATCATTCTAGATGAAGCAACTTCAGCGCTAGATAATAAATCAGAGCAAGTAGTACAACAGGCATTTAAGCGCTTAGCTAAAAATAAAACTATGCTGATTATCGCCCATAGGCTATCTACCATAGCAGATGCCGATAATATTCTAGTGCTAAAAAAAGGTCGCCTGATAGAGCAAGGTAATCACCAAGAGCTAGTTAAGCAGCAAGGCAATTACTGGCAACTCTTTTCTCGTGAGCAAAACACTAATACCAAGTGAAATAATTATTTAAATTAACTATAACCAACATAATCTGCTTGTAGTTTTTTCGCCAGCATAGCGCTCATCATGGCACGCAGCGCTGCTGGCTTAACTAACTTGCGCATATAACCAACATCATAGCTTTTCGCTTTTTCCTCTATGCCAGCTTCTGTGGTTGCGGTAATTAAAATCGCTGGCAAACTATGATGACATTGGCTACGTAAATCTTTGATCAGGGTTAAACCATCAGCTTGTGTACCGGGCGGCTCACCTGCTTGATAGCCCAATTGATAATCCACCAGTAAAATATCAATATCATTTTTATGGTTGGCAAACTCTGCCAGCGCGCTATCGCGAGAATCAGCCGCTAAAATATTACATTGCCAAGCAGAAAGTAACTCCACCATACCACTGAGTACATCAGGATCATTATCTATACAAAGCACGGTAATATCCTTCAAGGCAACATTAAAGGCAGGATTAGTCGCCGGCAGTACCTCATTTACAGGTAACGCCTGCTCAACATAAACAGAAAACTTACAGCCCTGAGTTGCTTTCGATTTTAAGCTTAAGCTGTGCCCTAATAATTGCGCCAAACTTTGCGTAATATTCAAGCCCAAACCTAAACCTTGTCCTGATTGACTATTGGCAGAGTCTAACTGGGTAAATTGTTCAAAAACCATCTCTTGTTTTTCTGTTGGAATACCCGGGCCATTATCTAGCACCTGAATAATCACCTGATTATCAAACACACGTGCGCCCAGTAATACCTTACCTGGGCTGGCATAACGAAAGGCATTACCCACTAAGTTTTGAATAATGCGACGCAATAAATGTCTGTCAGAGTTCACCCAAACCTTAGTGGCCACCAAGCGAAACTCTACTTGCTGCTCTTCAGCTAAGGCAGCAAATTCTTGTGCTAAATCATCAAATAACTCATTTAAGGCAAATGGCTGCTTATTCGCTTTAATATTGCCACTTTCTAAACGCGCTATTTCCGCCAAATCGGCCAATAAATCATTAGCCGCTTTTAACGAGCGATCAATATTATCCACTTGCCTTTGTTGATTATCCGTTAAGCTACCTTGCTCTGTCAGTGCTGAAGTAAACAATCGCGCCGCTTCTAACGGCTGCATTAAATCATGGCTACAGGCCTTTAAATATTGGCTTTTCTTTAAGTGTGCTTGTTCTGCTTTTTCATGCGCTCTCGCTAAGGCTTCATTGGTTTTCGCTAAGGTTAACGTGCGCTCATAAACTCGCGTTTCAAGATCTAAGTTAGCTTCTTTTAACACCTGCTCCGCTTGTCGATAAGCGGTAATATCAGAGAACAGCATAACGAAACCACCGTCTGGTAGCGGGTTACCTTCAATACGTATAGTTAAGCCATTGGCTTGCTGTCTTTCTGAATTATGCGGGCTACCTTTGCGTAAGTATTCAAGACGTTTATGTACTTGCTCATCAATATCGCCAGTGCCACATAAACCACGCTCAACATTATGACGAATTAACGCTTCGATGGGGCTGCCAACATAAATCAGCTCTTTGGGGTATTCGAATAAGTCTAAATATTTTTTATTCCAAGCAACCAATTTTAGGTTTTCATCCACAATGGAAATCCCCTCACTGGCATTTTCTATCGCACTTTGCAGTAAGTTTTGCGAAAACTGCTGACGTTGGCTAGACGCCTCTTCCACCAGCACCGCCAGCTCATCAAGGGCGATATCTCTGCCTTCAAGGGCAGAAGATAATACCAAGCGAGCTGAAGATGCCCCCATGACTGTCGCTAAGGTGTTTTCAGTATGTTGCAGTAATAACTGATTGTAGCCGGCATTACCTAACTCTTTCTTATTATGCGACGATAAAAACAAGCTAAAGCTCGATTTAGCCTTATCAATACCAACAAAACGTGACGCTAGTAGTTCTAGCTCTTCAACATCAATTTGCCGTTTCTTTTGTGCTTTAGACAGGGTTGGCGATTGCCATTCTAAGAATAATGAGGCCTGTACTCGCTCTTGCACGCTTTGGCGACTAATTTGTGATAGCGCCCACATAACAATAATATTCGCCGCTAAACTAAATAAGGTTGCCGTGGTTTTAACAGGTAAGAAACCTTCGGCAAACGGCGAAGCAAATAAACCAAATTGCGGTAAAAAGTTTAAGCTAAGCCATAAAATAAAGCCGACCAAAATACCGGCATAAACCCCCATTAGGCTAGCGCGTCGCCAATAAAAGGCAGCAATTAAAGCCGGCGTTAACTGAGCAAAAGCGCCAAAGGCGACCTCACCCATTGAAGACAGGGTATCGGGCGAAGCCATAACAAAAACGCTATAACCGAGCAAAATAACCATCAAAGCTAATAATTTTCGAATATTAAGCAAGCGTTGACGGAAATTATCATAGTCTGTTTGCGCCACTTTTTGTCTGCGATAAAGCAATGGAAAAACAATTTCATTACTGAGCATGGTACTTAAGGCAATCGCAGAGATGATCACCATAGAGCTGGCCGCAGAAACCGCCCCTAAAAAGGCAAATAGAGTTAACCAAGTTTGCTCACCAACACTGGGTAAGAACAGAACATACGCATCAGAGGGGACACTGTCGGCTAATAACAAGTGCCCAGCTAAACCTAACGGCGCAGCAAAAAATGCAAATACCAGTAAGTAAAGTGGAAATACTCGGCGACTTAACCAAGTATCACGTTGATCTTTTAACTCCACCACCATGACTTGAAATTGACGTGGTAAGGATAAAAAAGCCGCCATCACTATCACTAGCATGGCTAACATGGCCGCGAGTTTATCTATGGTTAACTGCTGCTCTAACAATTCGCTGGCATTGGCTTGTTGCCAAATATCCATTGGTGAATCAAACAAGACAAAACAGACAAATAAACCGACAGCTAAAAAGGCAAATAGCTTAACCACAGACTCAAAAGCAATCGCCAACATCACACCTGGGTGGCGCTCAGTAACATCAATATTGCGAATACCAAAAACAACGGTAAAACCTGCCAGCACTAAGCTAACCACTAGGCCTATATGCCAACTATTTAAACTGTGATCTACCTGTAATTGTTGAAATGAATACACCATAGCTTTGAGCTGCAAAGCGATATACGGCATAGTGCCCACTAATGCTACTAGCGTGACAATAATGGCTAAATTATGCGACTTACCAAAACGCGCCGCCAATAAATCCGCAATTGAGGTTAAATTTAATTTTAAACTGACGCGAATAATGCGCTGAATAAAAGGCCAAGCAAACAAAAACAGTAAAATTGGCCCTAAATAAATCGGAATATGGGAGAGAAAATTACTCGACGCTTGCCCGGTCGTCCCTAAAAAGCTCCATGAAGTACAATAAACACCTAAGGTTAAGGCATAAATCATACTTTGGCTTTTCTTTGCCAATTGATGGCGGTATTTATCTCCTAAAAAAGCAATTAAGAATAGTAAGCCGATATAGGCCAAACTCAATAACACCAATTGCCAATTTGGAAACATAGTAACTCACTAGAAAGTAATATAAAAAATAACCACTAAGCTCCAATATACCTAAGCAACTAGACAATAAAAAGATTCTTACTAAATTATTTGTTAAACTAGCGCGCAACCAAGGGGTGCACCGTCATTAAGACCACTTTATGATGACCGGATGCTGAGATACATACCCTTTGAACCTGAGCGAAAAACTCTGATTATATTAAGTTTTTTGGCATAGGGATGGTTGCTGATTAGTCATTTTAGTCTAGGTGATACATCCCTTTGCGCTCAAGCTCGCACTTTTATTTTGATGAGAACCTTATGACATTTTGCAAATCAGCCATTTGCCTAGCAATAACAGCTGGCTTTATCTCTTTACCTGTACTTTCTGCTACCGATTCCCAAGATGACATCGAAGTCATTACCGTGAGCAGCGACTTTCGCCAGCAAAGCTTACAAACTATTCCTTCATCTATGTCAGTATTAACTACTGCTGATATTGAGCAACGTAACGCACAGCATTTAGAAGAGTTAATCGCGGTCAGCCCGAATGTTAACTTTGCTAGTGGCTCACAGCGAGCAAGATATTTTCAAATTCGTGGTATAGGTGAACGCAGCCAGTTTAAAGAGCCGATCAACCCTTCTGTCGGTATGATTATCGATGACGTTGATTTTACTGGCATAGGCTCTATTGCAACATTATTTGATGTCAGCCAAGCAGAAATCTTTCGTGGCCCACAAGGTACACGCTTTGGTGCTAACGCCTTAGCTGGCATGATAAATGTGCAAACGAATGCGCCAACCGAAGACTTTGAAGGCGCTATCAAGGTAGATATGGGTAACTATGATAGCTACGGCTTAGGTGTCGCCTTATCTGGCCCAGCAGCCGATACAGTAAACTATCGCTTAGCCATGAATAAACACGTAAGTGATGGCTACATTAATAATATTCATCTAGATCGTGATGACACCAACAATCGCGATGAATTAAATATTCGCGGTAAACTCGCCATTGAAGCAAGTGATGACTTAACAATCGACTTAACCGGCTTCTATTTTGATTTTAACAATGGTTACGACACTTTCTCGTTAGATAATAATCGCGATACCTATTCAGACAATCCAGGTTTCGATAACCAAGAAACCATGGCCTTAGCTGCAAGGTTCACCTATGAAGGGTTTGATAACTTTTCATTGATTTCTATCTTAAGTGCTGCCGACTCTGAACTCGCCTATGGTTATGATGAAGATTGGGCGTTTGGCGAGTACGAGTGGCGCTCAGATGAGCCTGAATATCAGCCTGATCCTTGTATCACAGCAACTGGCTGTTTAGCTGAGTTCGATGGTTACTCATCAACCGATCATTACTATCGTGATAAAAGCACACAAACCATTGAGTTAAGAGCGCTATCAAAAGCGGGTAGTGAGTTATTCAACGGCACTACTAACTGGGTTGCTGGCCTTTACTTTAAACAAGATGACGAAGATTTATTAAGGCAATACACCTACAATGATGGTGATTTTAATTCTAACAATTCCAGTACTACTATCGCAGCTTATGGCCAGCTTGATAGCCGCTTGTCAAAACAGTTAACCTTAACCACAGGTCTACGGGTGGAAAATAGACAAGCGGATTATAAAAACTCAGACAGCTTTAACGAAGAAGCTGACGATACCATGGTGGGCGGTAAAATTGTTTTATCTTACCAAGCATCAAAAGACAGCTTATGGTACGGCTCTATTAACCGAGGTTATAAAGCCGGTGGTAACAACACCGATGGCCGCTTAGCCGATCAATTTCGCAGTTTTGCACCAGAATACTTAACCAACTATGAGCTGGGTTATAAAGTTTCTTTACTTGATAATAACGCGCAAATTCGTACCGCCGTGTTCTATATGGACAGAACCGATATGCAGGTGAAAAGCTCACAAACTATCGTCCGCGAAGACGGCAGCACTGAATTTATTGAGTTTTTAGGTAATGCCGCAACCGGTAAAAACTATGGTCTGGAAATTGATGCTAGCTGGCAAGTGAGTGACTCAGTTGATGTTTATGGCGCATTAGGTTTACTTGAGTCAGAGTTTAATGACTATGTTGATGCCAAAGGCAACTCTTTAAACAACGAAGAGCAATCACACGCACCTGCTTATCAATTTAATATTGGTATTAACTACCAGCCAACTGAATATTGGTTATTTAATATCTCGGTTGATGGTAAAGATGAATTCTACTTCTCAGATACCCGTTACTATTACGGTGACAGAATTAGCAAAGACGATTTAACCTCTGAATCTGTCGCATTACTGAATGCTTCAGTGGCTTACTTACAAGATAACTGGCAAGTAAAACTTTGGGGCCGTAACCTAACCGATGAAGATTACGCCAACAGAGGCTTTTATTTCCCTAATGACCCACGCGATGGCTATACTGCAAAACAGTACACGCAATTATCTGAGCCATTAGTATTTGGCGTAACCTTTGATTATCAATTTTAATAGGGTGATCTAATGAACATCTCCATTGAATTAAGTTTGTATCCGCTGGCAGAGCAAGAGTTTAAGTCTGAAATCTGGGCTTTTATTAAACGATTACGTCAAGTTGACGGTTTAAAAGTCGTCACCAATGGCATGAGTACACAAGTGTTTGGTGACTACGACTTAGCCGTAAAACACGTAATGCAGGAAATCAAGCTAGTCCATGAAAAGCTTGATGCTGCGGTATTTGTTTGCAAATTTATTAATGGTGATCGTTCACATGTAGAAGCGGAAAGTTAATGCAAGCATTACTAAACTATTTCATTAACTTACCCTTGCTAGAGCTAACTGCCATGCTGTTAGCGCTAGCTTATGTAATTTTAGCGGCTAAAGGCTCTTTATGGTGCTGGCCAGCCGCATTTATTAGCACCGCCTTGTATACCTATATTTTTTACGACGTATTGCTTTTAATGGATAGCGCCTTAAACGGCTATTACTTAGTAATGGCCGCCTATGGTTATTGGTGCTGGCAGCAAAAGCCTAACAATAGCAATGAAAGTGAATCAGCAATAACCATAGTTTCTTGGCAGCTCAGTTGGCATATTAAAGCTTGTTTGATCTTAGCGGTAATAGCCTGTGCACTAGGCTATTTTATGGCGAATTACACGCCGGCGGCCTTTCCTTATTTAGATACCTTCACCACAGTTTATGCGGTATTTGCCACTTACTTAGTCACGCAAAAAGTACTCGAAAACTGGCTGTATTGGATAGTGATCGATCTAGTGTCTATTTATCTTTATATCGAAAAATCACTGCTACCAACCGCAGTACTTTTTATTATTTATGTTGTCATTGCCGTATACGGCTACCTAACATGGCGCAAACAATATCAGCACAAGCAAGTGCCATTAGCATCAACACCTGTCGTTGAAGGTTAGTGAGTGAACGAGTCAGCAAAATCCTTAACACAACTGCAAAAGCTCAGTTGTTTTACTGATATAACGCAGATAGAGGCAATAACTACGGGTTTAAGCCAACCAAGTTATCGTGTCTGTGCTGATGACAAAGATTATTTTGCTAAGTATGTTGGCCAGCAATACCTAAGTGACGAAGTTGCCATTAGCCAAATAAGCGCTGATGCCAATTTAAGCCCGAGTATTATTTATTGTGATAAACACTGGCTCATTAGCGACTATATTGATGGCCAAGATTTAGGCCATACAAGACTCGCGATTGCGGATAAAATAGCTTGTGCGCTTAAATTAATGACCCGTTTTCATCAACTTGCTGTTTCTTGTGAAACACTTGATATAACAACCATCTATAACGGCTTAATCAAGGCACAGGCAAACAGCTATAGTTCAGCGCAGCTAGCAACTTTTCAACAATTAATGGCAATAATCAAAAGCCATACAGACATTAACAGCGAGCTAGTTAGCTGTCATGGCGACTTAAACTTTAATAATATCTTAATAGATAAAGCCAGCCGCAGCTGGTTAATCGATTTTGAGTGTAGCTGCAAAGCACCAGCCGAGTTTGATATTGCCATGTTAATTGCAGTGAATGAGTTGCCAGTAGAGCAAATTGCAGCTATTAGCACACAGTATCAAGAGCAAAATCCGCCAGCAAAACTCAATCAACAAGTCATTCACTACTTTTTACTGTTTAGCTATTTAATCAATGGCTTGTGGTATGAAAATAAACGCCACACTGAACAGGCATATCAGCAGAAATTTGCCGCGTTAGCTAAAAGGCAATGGCAGCAGTTACAGCGCTTGCTAATAACAATGGAACTAGCCTTAGATAGCTCCATATTCACTGGATGATATTAGAGCTTACTTAACCGTTTGCGTGTAAAATTCTGAAATGTATTGACCGCCCTTAATCTTAGCAATCAACCTCAATTTATAACTATCACCTTTGTTACTGGCTACATTTCTTAAATGGGTAGGGCTTTGCCAATAATACGGGCTTTTCTGCATGCCCAGCGGGTATGGTGTCATTTTATCACTTTGATCCACCAAAAATAGCGTCGCGCTATCAAGTGGGAAGGTAGAATTAATTTCTGTAACACCAGCCTTATCTGAAACATTAATCTTAAACTCACCTGAAGCTAAGATACAGTTCTGATTAATAACATCACAATGTCCTTCAGGGCTTAGCTGAACAACCTTGGATTGTTGCGCTTCATTCTCTTTATAAAAGTCAGCGCCAATAAAACCTAAGATAGCTAAAAATGGTGCCACCATAAAGGCAAGTTTAGTATGTCTATTCATAAATGATTTCTATTATCTAGGTTTGAGTATCACAATGATAACCCAAGCTTTTTTAATAAAAAAGGCTAGACAACTTGAGTACATCGTCGTCTAGCCTTGTGGGAGCTGCTTACTTAGTGCTTAAGCAACTAACATAGCTTTTTCTAGTGATCGTGCGCAGCACCAGCACCTGTTGGAATACGCATATTCTCAACTAAGTCTTGAATGTGATCTGGCGCTGGTGCAGTCATCTTAAGGATAGCGAATGCTACACCGAAGTTCACTAGCGCACCCACGGCACCAAAGGCATTTGGTGAGATACCGAAGAACCAGTTTGCACCCATGTCACCTAAGAATGACGTACCTGGGATAAACATAATACCTTTGTGTTGGAATACGTACAACATAGTTACACCGATACCAGATATCATACCCCAAACCGCTGCTTGACCTGTCATCTTCTTAGAGAAGATACCCATCATTAACGCCGGGAAGATACTTGATGCCGCTAAACCAAAGGCTAATGCAACCGTACCGGCGGCAAATCCAGGCGGGTTCATCCCCAGATAACCGGCAAACAGTATTGCGATGGTCATGGTTACCCGACCTGCTAATAGCTCATTTTTCTCTGACATATCCGGTACAAAGACCCCTTTCATTAAGTCATGAGATACCGATGAGGATATTGCCAATAATAAACCAGCAGCAGTTGATAGTGCGGCTGCTAAACCACCGGCTGCAACAAGCGCAATAACCCAGTTAGGTAAGTTCGCGATTGCAGGGTTAGCTAGTACCATAATGTCACGGTCAACTTTAACCATTTCATTCGTTTCAGCATTGGCTGTGTACTGAACTTTACCGTCGCCATTTTTATCTTCAAACTTTAATAAACCAGTTTTTTCCCAATCTTTAAACCACTGTGGACGCTCGTCATAAACAAGGTTCTCACCAGCAGCAGGTTCGATTGTGTTCATAAGATTGAAGCGAGCCATTGCACCAACAGCTGGAGCTACAGTGTAAAGTAATGCGATACAAACTAAGGCATAACCAGCAGACTGACGTGCCGCTTGTACTGAAGGTACAGTGAAGAAACGCATAATTACGTGCGGAAGACCCGCAGTACCAATCATAAGTGACATAGTATAAGCGAACATATTCAATGTACCGCCCATATTAGCCGTGGTGTACTCTTTAAAGCCTAAATCAGTAACTACCATGTCTAACTTATCAAGTAAGTAAACACCGCTACCATCAGCTAAAGTAGAGCCTAAACCTAATTGTGGAATTGGGTTACCTGTTAATTGTAATGAGATGAATACAGCTGGAATTGTGTAAGCAAAAATCATTACTACATACTGAGCGATTTGCGTATAAGTAATACCTTTCATTCCACCAAGTACGGCATATACCCAAACAACAACCATACCAATCACTAGACCTAAGTCATAGTCAACTTCTAGGAAGCGAGAGAAGGCAACACCAACACCTTTCATTTGACCGATTACATAAGTTACTGAAGCAATGATTAAACATACAACAGCCACAATACGAGCAGTTTTAGAGTAGTAACGATCAGAAATGAATTCAGGAACAGTGAACTTACCGTGCTTACGCATGTAAGGAGCAAGTAACATGGCTAGTAATACATAACCACCAGTCCAACCCATTAGGAATACAGAGCCACCGTAACCTAAGAAAGCGATAAGACCTGCCATTGAAATGAATGACGCCGCACTCATCCAGTCAGCACCAATTGCCATACCGTTTTGGAATGGTGTAATACCGCCACCCGCTACGTAGAAATCACTAGTAGAACCGGCGCGAGCCCACCAAGCAATACCAAAATATAACGCGAACGTGCCAAAAACTGCGATGTAGGTATAAAGTTTTAACTCATCCATCTTTAGCCCTCCGAGTGATATTTTTTATCAAGTTTGTTCATTTTGGCACCATACCAAAAGATCAAACCTAAGAATGAATAGATAGAGCCTTGCTGTGCAAACCAAAAACCAAGTTTGTACCCTCCTAAGCGAATTGCATTTAATGGTTCTACCAGAAGTAGACCTAAGCCAAATGAAACCGCAAACCAGATTGCAAGACAGATAAAGATCAAGCGCAGGTTTTCCTGCCAATATGCTTCTTTATTTTCCACAATAGTCTCCTAGCGACATAGCGTTGTTTTATTATTTTTACGCTGTTTATAGTAATAATTTTGTAGTTGAAGCCTGAATATAGATTTTTGCCTAGCTAAACTGCAGTAACAAAAATCCATATGCACCTTCGACTATCAACTACCCTAGCAAGCTTCATTTGAGGCGGGTATTAAACTTTAGTCTAGATCCCAGTTTAAGTAGTGATTTGCTCATTGTTAAACCTAAATGAAACGCCCATTTTTACTAGCTTAACGGCTTTTCAAGGGTCAAGGCTGATAAACAACTGCAACTTTAGTCTAAAAGCGACGAATAACACTTGCTAATAAATCGACAAAAACGCTAAATTAACAGAGTCACTCACTCGTTAGGCGTACGAGAAAATGGATACAGAACTTTCTGAAATCACAACATTTATTCAAAGCATTCCTCCTTTTGATAGTTTGCCAAAGCAAGTACTGGCACAACTTGTTCGCGAGCTAAACATTAATTATGTACGCAAAAATGAACTGCTACCGCCACAAGGCATTAATGAGCCTAGGTTATACATACTGAGAAAAGGCGCCATTAGCTGTTTATCGGCCAATAATGAGTTAATTGCCAAGCTTGGCGAAGGTGATTTATGTACCGCGTTTTGTAGTGAAGAAATAGCTCAACACGATGGTATTAGCCAAGTACAAACTGACGAAGACAGCTTAGTGTATAGCGTAGACACGCAAATTCTCAGCAATATTGGTGAAAAGTTTCCCAGCATCAGCGACTTTTTCAGTCATGATTCTGCCCAACGCTTAAAAACCAAAATGTCTAAAGTTAACGAAGAGGCGATTTTAGCGTCAACGTTAATGAATACCTCGGTAAGCAACTTCTATCATAGCCCAGTTGCCACCATTGAAAGCAAAGCAAGCATTCAACAAGCGGCGATTCAAATGACTGAGCAAGGCTTTTCTTGTTTAGTGGTCGTTAATGGCGAAGAGCCGGTTGGCATTATCACAGATAAAGATATTCGCCGTCGCTGCGTCGCCCAAGGTTTAGCAATCACTAACGCCATCAGTGACATCATGACCGCGAATATGAGCACCATAGATATTAAAAATAATGCTTATGATGCGCTAATGACCATGACAGCAAAGCACATTCATCATTTACCAGTGACTAAATATGGCCGCTTAGTGGGCATGGTGACGGTAACAGATCTCATTAACAATGAAGGTCATAACGCCATCAACCTCTCAAGCATTATTCATAAAGCCAATAGCATTGAAGAGCTGAAAGAAATCAGTAACTTACTGCCAAAATTACAAATACGTTTGGCTAAGCTAGGTAGCAGTGCTGATCACGTCGGTAAAAGTGTCAGTGCCATCACTATGGCATTTACCAAACGTCTTATTGAAATGGCAGAATATAAGTTTGGTCAAGCGCCTGTGCCTTATGCCTGGCTAGCGGCTGGCTCACAAGCAAGGCAAGAGCAACTGGCTCATTCAGACCAAGATAATGCCATTATTATTTGCGATAGCATGAAACCATACGATGATGCTTGGTTTGAAAGTTTAGCCAACTTTGTTTGTGATGGTTTGGCTGAATGTGGCTTTATTTATTGTCCCGGCGATATTATGGCCACCAATAGAAAGTGGCGACAACCTAAAAAAATCTGGCAGCAATATTTTAATGGCTGGGTTGATACGCCAAGCCCGAAAGCGTTATTAAATTGCAGTGTCTTTTTTGACTTAGATACCATCTATGGTGATAAATCTTTACTAGACGACGTTAAAGCCGTGGTACTGAAAAAAACGCAAAGCAGTACCTTGTTCCTCGCACACCTGTCAAAAAATGCCTTAGGGCTTAGACCGCCACTGGGCTTTTTCCGTGATTTCGTTCTTAAACAAAATGGCAAGCACAAAGCCACGCTTGATTTAAAACACAATGGCATAGCGCCGGTAGTAGATTTGGCACGCATCTACGCACTAGCTGAAGGTATTAGCGCAGTTAACACTATAGAGCGCATTCAACAAGCCGCAGGCACGCCGTCACTCACGCGCGCTTCCGCTGAAAACCTAATTGATGCCTATGAGTTTTTGGGCATGCTTAGAGTAGAGCATCAAGCAAAAGCACTGATACGTGGCGAAAGTGCCAATAACTATTTATCACCAAAAGAAATATCAAAACTGGAGCGTGAACATTTAAAAGATGCCTTTAAAGTGATAAAAACCCTGCAAGATGCTAGGCAGTCGAGCTTTTAATCATGAGCAGCGCGATAGCAAACTCGCCTTTATTTAACTGGCTACTAGGCTATGAAAGCAAACGTAAGCAGTTACTCAAAAAAGCCCCCGACGGTGCGTTAAAAGACTTTTTATCAGTGCCCTTTCCCGATCTGAAAACCCCGATATCTCGCTTACCGATTTTATCGGTAGACTTTGAAACCACAGGTTTAGATGCGAAACAGGATAAATTACTCAGTGTTGGCTTTGTCGAAATTGAAAAACAGCAAATTAAGCTAAACTCCTGCTATCACCAAATCATCAAAACCAAAGCACAATTAAAAGAAAGTAATGTTATTATTCATCACATTACCGATCAGCAAAAAGATCAGGGTGAAAAGCTACGTATTGTCGTTGAAGCCTTACTAAAAGCGCTTACTGGCAAGGTAATGCTGGTACACTTCGCCCGCATTGAAAAACAATTCTTACAACAAGCATGCTTTGAACTTTATGGCTTAGTACCCACCTTTCCCATTATAGATACCTTAGCCATTGCCAAACGCAAACTTGATAAACGAGATGTTGCTTACGACCCTTCTGAGCTTAGGTTATCAAGCCTACGTAACCGCTACCAATTACCTGAACACCACGCCCATAATGCCTTAAATGACGCCATAGCTACCGCTGAATTACTGCTTGCTCAAACCAGTAAAAATCAGCAAAAACACACCTTGTTACTGAAAGATATTTTGCTCTAGTCACTCTTCTGCAAAAAATTTGTTAAATTATCTCCTTGCTGACAAACTCCCAAGGCCGAGTTTAGGTTAGTCAATGTAAGCTAAGCTTTATAAAAAGATAATTTCTTATCAAACCAGATTAAATCGATAAATAAATGCCGTAAATTCGCTTTTTATCCGGCAATCTTAGGTTACAATCAAAACATTCATTACAGCAGCAAACAAAGGAAACCCATGAGCCATCTATTAAATGCCGATACCACAGGTACCCCGCTGACAATTTTAGAAAAGGCTAACTATGATAACTGGTTAGCAAAACAAGATGATTTTAGCCAAAATTGGTTAACAAAAACCGGCTTTTCCAGCCAAGGTCTCGCCTTATTGCCAAAACAAAATGGCGACTTAGCGCAAGCCGTATTTGTTGTTGATGATGCCAGCCACTACTTTGCTTGTGGCGATTTAATTACCCAGTTGCCTGAGGGCCAATATTTGCTACAGGCTGACGAGGCACATCATCAAGCCATTTGTTTTGCTTGGCTAATCGGTGCTTACCAGTTTGACCGTTACATCAATAAAAAAGCCGAAAAAGCACTACCTGTATTAGCAGTAGGTAAGCAAGCACTGGTTGATAGCGCAAGTAAATACGCTAGCGCAACAAGCTTAGTTCGTGACTTAGTTAATACACCAGCAGCCGACATGATGCCAGAAGACTTAGCCCACGCTGCCCAAGATTTGGTTGATGAGTTTGGCGGCGAAGTTAAACACATTATTGGCGATGACTTATTAACACAAAATTACCCAACCATTCATGCAGTAGGCCGAGCCAGTGTCCATGCACCACGCCTGATTGATTTAACTTGGGGCGATAAAAAACACCCTAAAGTCACCTTAGTAGGTAAAGGCGTTTGTTTTGATAGTGGTGGTTTAGATGTTAAGCCTGCTGCCGGCATGCGTAACATGAAAAAAGATATGGGCGGCTCAGCGCATGTACTTGGTTTAGCGCAACTTATTATGGCGCATAAACTACCTATCTGTTTACGCGTACTTATCCCAGCGGTAGAAAACGCTGTATCAGGTAATGCCCTTCGCCCAGGCGATGTTGTGGTTACTCGTAAAGGCATCAGTGTTGAAATTGACAATACCGATGCTGAAGGTCGTTTAGTTATGTGTGACGCCCTTGCTGAGGCTGAAAATGATAACCCAGAGTTATTAATTGATTTTGCCACCTTAACCGGCGCTATGCGTGTCGCGTTAGGCACAGAGTTACCAGGATTTTTCTCTACCAGTGACGACGTTGCCAACGGTATCACCTTAGCTGGTAGTAAAATTACCGACCCGGTATGGCGTATGCCATTGTACAAACCTTATCGTGACTTACTAAAAAGTACCGTTGCCGATATGACTAACTGTGCCACAGTACCTTTTGGTGGTGCGGTAACCGCAGCATTATATTTACAAGATTTTATTAATGAAGGCACTGATTGGGTTCACTTTGATGTTATGGCCTTTAATATTCGTAAACAATCAGGCCGCCCATTAGGCGGTGAAGCATTCGGGATTCGAGCGGTATTTGATTATTTAAATCAACGATTTGGTTAATTAGCCAAAACTACCTTATAAATCAAAAGCCTGCTAATCCACATGCAGGCTTTTTTAATTGCCAGCACTTGTATAATTGGTAGCAAACTCCTGATTAAAATAGCGGGTAAACACAGCGACATCTGCTGGTGTTAAATGACGCACATGTGCCTGATAAAAAGCTTCACTTTGATATAGATCTTTTAGCAGGGTGTTAACATAATCAATAAACTTCTGTCCTATTGCCGATTTATTGCACGCCAAATAACCAATAACATAATTTTTCGAACCCTTAATACTAACCGAGTTTACATTAAGTGCTCTAGGGTGTTTTCTTAACATCATGGTAACTTCTGCGGGGTACTCAATAATATAATCAACGCGATTATGGGCCAACATTTCAAATGCGGCCTGAATATAGCTTTGACCTGACAGCACATAGAGGTTTTTCTCGGCGATTTCACCCACCTGTTGGTCAAGTATATCCCCGTATGAACGACCGCGGCTCACTAATAAAACGTTTTCAGGTTTGGCTAAGAATAAATCATGCAAAGAGTTTAACTCGCCTGTTGAATCTATCAGGGTTGGCTCTATCGCTTGGCTAGAATATAAACGTAAACCAACAAACAAGTTAACTGGCAAACTAAAGAGATTCTCTTTGATTCTGGTAGCGTTCTTTAGGCGGTTAGCAATGCAATAGTTGTCACCAGATGTCATTAATTTTTCAATACGACCAAGCGGTGTGTACTGCAACCTAATGTCATACTGTTTTATTTTCGCTAATAACAAATTGTTGGTATCAGAGTCGATATTATCAGCCCTAGGTTGACGAAAATTCTTCACATAATTTTCATCATCTGAAAGCCAAATAATCTCCTGCCGCTCACTTGCTAGGCTGGCGAAAGAAATTAAGATTAATAGGTAAAAGATTACCTGATGCATAACCTACCTCGTTATGCTTTGAACAGATCAAAACGCGAATCCTTCACCAAAATGATAGTTAAAAGCATTGATGCATTTAGTTATCACCAATTATAGATAGATTTTGAAAAATTTCTTTTTAAGAATAGCTACTGCTCTTTCGAGCTTGTTTACTGCTGATACTTTTGATAAATCTTATCTATAACACCATTTTCAAGTAACTGAGTGATAACACTATCGACTTCATCACGCAGCGCTTTGTCTTTAAACGCCATATGGCTATATACATCTTGCCATATACGGTGCACAGTAAAATCAGTTTGTTTCATATCGGTTGTCTTGGCATATTGCTTTCGCTTTAGGTCATACAAAAAAATACTGATATCACCAACACGCACCGCTTTTTCCCCTGAAACAAGTAAATAGGTGGTTTCTTTTGGATGCGCATGTTCGCTGTAATTGGCATTAGTCATCGCCATCGCTTTATAGTCAGCGCCCAACAACTCTGTAGCACCTTGATAAGCCGCAATAGAAAGTGACTGCAAATCAGCAACTGACGCTATGCTAAAATTATCTTTTTTCCTAGTCACCGCGACATCTTGATAACGAAAAATAGGCTTAGATAAATAACCTTTTACATCAGGGCCAGCAAAAATATTACAGGCAACATCAAGACGTTTACCGCTATTAATTTCATGCAATAATCGGTGATTACTCATAAAAATAAAACTAGGTGAATAATCGGGTAGCTGAGCAAAAATAGTTTTTGTGATTTCTAAAAATAAGCCACTTTGCTCATGTTCAATAAAAAAAGGCGGGAAATTACCAACACCTATGTGTAGTGTTTTTTGGGCGTGAGCAACACTTGATAGCATAACCAATAAAGCAAAACATAAATGAAGCGTTATTTTTATCATTATCTAATAAAGTGCCTGCAATATACTAAAAGCCAGTACCTTAATACTAGGCCTATTAGCTAGCAAACTTCAACAAAAAATAACAATGACATCTGCTAAAAAGCGTAATATTAACGATAAAATGTCGGCATTTAGCTCTATTTAATCTCGATTTTCTCTCCATTCATCGACTTTGATAAAAAACGCTGTTGGTTTGCAAGGCAAAAACACATAAAATCGAGCAGTAATACTAGGATTTCCCCTTGACCATTTTGCTCAGCAATACTGAACAAAATTTGGTTTCTCTGTAGGACTTAGATTAGGAATAAACATGAATCTGAAATTAAAATCTATCAAGCAAGCGTTAGCTATTAGCCTTGGCTTGCTTAGTTACTCAGCCATTGCTGCTGAAAACACCATAACCCATGAAAACTTAGCCACGCTACAAAGTGTTGGCCAAGCACAGGTTAGCCCTGATGGTGAAAACATTGCTTTTATTCGCTCTGTGCCACGTGAATTGTATGTTGAAAAAGACGGTAAAAACTGGGCTGAGTTATACCTAGTTGATGATGAAGGTAAAGAGCGTCCGTATATCACAGGTAAAGTAAACATTCGCAGCATTCAGTGGTCTGCCGACGGTGATTACATTTACTTTTTAAGCAAAATGAAAGGCGATAAATTTACTAGCCTGTACCGCATCGCCGAAGACGGTGGTCAAGCACAAAAGTTTATCTCATTAAAAGGCACTAGCATCAATAGCTATACCTTAAGTGAAGATAACAAGCAGGTTGCTATTTTAGCAAAAAAAGCCAAAGACAAATCAGTTAAGAAATTAAAAGAGCTCGGCTTTAAAGCTGAAGTCTATGAAGAAGATTTAACCAACCAACACTTATATGTGGTTGATTTAGCCGACGCGGCAACTAAGTTAACGCCAGAAGCATGGAATATTGAAAACTATGTTTCAGACGTACACTTTTCACCTGATGGTGAAACCTTATTGGTAAAAACACAACCAACAGCACTCATTGATGACAAATACATGAAGTCACAATGGCATATTGTTGACGCGAAAACACAAGCAGTTAAAACATCATTTGCTACTGAAGGTAAATTGGGTGCTGCTGAGTTTTCTTACGATGGTCAATACATTGCCATTTTAGGCGCACAAGATAAGCACGACCCTGCCACTGGCCGTTTATATTTAGCCGAAAGCAAAACAGGTAACATTAAAGAGTGGATTCCTAATCACTTAGGTCATATTGCTGATTTTGAGTGGGCAAATAAGCGTAATGAATTGTTCTTTATCTCAAATATTGGTACCGACTCTATTGTTGCTAAAGTTAAGCCTAGCCTGACCAAGTACAAGAGTATTGTTAAACCAGGCAAATTCATTGCGGCAAACTTAAGTGTTTCTGATTCAGACAAAACCGTTGTTTTACGTGGTAATACCGCTAAGCACCCTAACGAAGTCTTTATGCTTCGTGGTGGCAAGTTCAAGCAAACACGCTTAACTAATTCAAACCAATGGTTAGACGATGTAAAATTTGCTAAGCAAGAAAGCATTACCATTAAAGCACGTGATGGCGTAGAAATTGGTGGTGTATTAGTTTACCCATTAGATTACGACAAAGGTCAGCGTTACCCACTTATTATGTCGGTACACGGCGGCCCTGAAAGCCATGATAAGAATGGTTGGTTAACCGCTTATTCTCGTCCGGGTCAACTAGCGGCAGCGAATGGTTACGCAGTATTTTATCCAAACTACCGCGGTAGCACAGGTAAAGGTGTTGACTACTCTAAGCTAGGTCAAAATGACTATGCAGGTAAAGAGTTTGATGACTTAGTTGATTTAAAAGATCACTTAGTAAAAATTGGTTTAGTTGATGAGAAAAAAGTTGGTATTACTGGTGGCTCATACGGTGGCTATGCTTCAGCTTGGGGCGCAACTAAACTGACTAAACACTTCGCTGCTAGTGTCATGTTTGTTGGTATTGCTAACCAATTATCTAAGTTTGGTACTACAGATATTTCTAATGAAATGCACTTAGTACACGCTCGCTCTTACCCTTGGGAGAAGTGGCAGTGGTACTTAGAGCGCAGCCCAATTTACTGGGTTGAACAATCACAAACACCACTATTAATTATGCACGGTAAAGATGACCCACGTGTGCACCCGGCACAATCAATGGAGCTTTATCGCTACATGAAGGTACGTGGCAAAACAGTACGTTTAGTTTACTACCCAGGTGAAGGTCATGGTAACCGCAAAGCCGCGGCAAAATATGATTACAGCTTACGTTTAATGCGTTGGATGGATCATTACTTGAAAAATGACGGTAAAGAAATGCCTGCGCATGAATTACCGCACAAAGCTAATTTAAAAGCGAAAAAAGAAAGCTAGAGAACTAGTTACTTTATCTTAACAAAGCTGCCAACTTAGGCAGCTTTTTTATTGTCTGCGCGTATGCTCTCCATAATAGCCATTGCATCGACTATGGCATGACTGAGCAAGAAATCACATTGCCAAGCACGAAAAATTCACCTATGCTTTCGCCCTCAAATAATTCTTATTTTCAATCGGGTATATGATTAGATCTTTATTTATTTTAGCTTTTTTGCTTGTCTCAATAGCCAGCTTTACCAGCCAGGCTAACCCATTTACTTTAGGCGAGAGGGTTGAAATTAACTCAAAACTACTCGCACAAAAACGGCAGTTACAAATACTATTACCGGAAAACTACCACGCTCACTTAAATGCAAGCTACCCGGTCATCTATTTGATGGACGGCGACTATAACTTTTCTGGTGTCGCTGGCATGCTGGACTTACTAGCCAACAAGGGGCAACGTATTCCTGATGTCATCGTCGTTGCTATTAGCGACAAAGGCACTGACAGTTATCACAAGTTCACAACACCCGACAGTATAGCGACACCAAGGGATGACAAAGTAATAGGTCAAGCCAAGCTATTCTTGTCTTTCTTAACCGATGAGGTACAACCCTTTATTGAGAAAAAATACCGAACCAGCCCACATAAAAGCATAGTAGGCCATTCTATGGGGGGGTTATTTGTATTAAATGCACTGATTGAACAGCCTACTTCATTTAATAACTACATTGCCATTAGTCCATCGGTATGGCTTGGCGATAACGCCATAGTTAAAAGGGCAGAAAGCAAACTTAAGATCAGTGATGATAAGCCAGTTTCACTATTTTTATCATTAGGTGATGAAACTCGTATGGGCCAATATGACTTACTGAACTTTTTAGATGTCAATCAACCGGCAAACCTAAATTGGTCGTTTAGCCATTACGACGATGAAAATCACAACTCTGTTGGCCTAATTGCCTTGCGTAATAATTTAAAAACGCTATTTAATGCTTGGTATATCCCAGAAAAACAACTGGCTAAATTTGATTCTGCTACCGATATCATCGGCCACTACCAACAAGTAATGGATGAGTTTGATTTTCAGCAAAGCATACCCAAAGCTGCTATTAAGGCGGCTATACGCATGCATTACAAAGCAGGCTTAGTGCAAGAATTGCCTAATTTCATTCAGTATGCCAGCGAACAATTGCCAGCAAGTAAGCAAGCCTTTATTGCCATGCAAGCAAGCTATGCAGGCCACTTTGACTCCCCCAAAACAGCGTTAGCACTACTTAAAGCCGTTGAAGTCGAGTTTAAACACTCCATCGAACATATAAAAGCCATTGCTGGGGTTTATGAACAATTAGCGGATATGACTAGCGCACATCACTATTACCAACGGGCGTTAGTGGTAGCGAAACAACAAAAAGCACAACAGTGGCAAGTTAATATTCTCCATGCCAAAATAGCTGCTACAGATAAATAACAGCGCTAACTCAACAAGGTATTTTCGTAGCATGCTCAACTAACGCGGCGAAAATACCGAGCATAAAGACACTATGGATCTACAAATAAAGTGGTTAAAAGACTTTTTACAGCTTAGCCAAAGTTTGAGCTTTTCTGATGCGGCTAATATGCGCCATGTTAGTCAGCCAGCATTTAGCAGACGTATTCAAAGCTTAGAAAACCACTTAAACTGTAAACTTGTGAACCGGCTTTCATCACCGATTCAATTGACAGCACAAGGTGAGTTATTCGCCCAAACCTGTCAGCAAGTACTGACAACACTTGAGCAAGGTGTTAGCCAGATAAACCCAACGCTCGCCGACAAACAACAAGTTAAATTTGCTGCCACCCATACTTTGGCAACCGGTGTATTCCCTGCGCTGCTTGAGCATATTAATCAGTTTTCTAATAACATTTCCTGCAAATTACATATTGCCGATGCCGACGACTGTGTCGACTTATTAAACTCACAACAATGTGATTACCTATTAGCCTTTACCGATCCGCTATTAAATAAATATCAGCAAGATTCACTGTTATTAGCGCAAGTCAAATTACTACCAGTATGCAAAGTCGATAAACAAGGTCAGCCGCTTTATCATTTAGATCAAAAGCAAGCAGAGGCGATTCCTTACCTTGCCTATCAACAAAATATATTTTTGGGTCGCTCAGTTGCCCAGGTTATTAAACAAAATCGCCAACAAGCAAAACTCGTTAAGAATATTGAATCTTCCATGGCTGATGGGCTTAAAATGATGGCGTTAAAAGGTCTTGGTGTCGCTTGGATCCCAGAGTTTAGTTTACAAAGTGAAATCGATAACCAGCAGCTTATCGTATGTGGTGATGAGCATTGGCACAGCCAACTCGAAGTTCGCCTATATAGAAAGCAACAAACCACACCCGCATTTAATTCATTGTGGAACTCTTTAGCAAAAATCAAGCTGTAAGGGCAACATAGCGACATTATGCACTTTTTGCATACCCGTTAATTAAAACAGCATTGGCGTCATAATCCATTTATATTTACCTTATCGGCAAATTTTACCGAGACGCCCAAATGACAACAAAAAATACTCGCATCGAACATGATTTACTTGGCTCTATGACACTCAGTAATGAGCATTATTACGGCATTCAAACGCAACGAGCCATAGATAACTTTCAATTATCACCGAATAAGTTACAAGACTACCCTGAGCTTATCCAAGCGTTAGCTATGGTTAAGCACGCTTGTGCTCAAGCCAATGAGCAACTGAATTTACTAAGCCACGAAAAAGCACAAGCAATTACCAGTGCCGCCAAGCAAGTAATTGCCGGTAATTTTAATGACAGTTTTCCCATTGATATGATTCAAGGCGGTGCAGGCACTTCAACCAATATGAATATCAATGAAGTGATTGCCAATATCGCTTTAACCGATATGGGTCATGAAAAAGGTCAATATCAATTTATGCACCCTAACTCTGACGTCAATATGTCGCAATCAACTAACGATGTTTACCCTAGTGCGGTGCGCTTATCCATACTGCTAAAGCAAGCGCCTTTATTAGCGGCAGTAACTGAGCTAATGGATGCTTTTGACAATAAGGCGGAGCAATTCTCAGACATTATCAAGCTGGCGAGAACGCAATTACAAGATGCCGTTCCTATGACCTTAGGGCAAGAGTTCAAAGGTTTTGCTTCCACCCTCAAAGAAGACATTAGATTACTCGAATCTATGGGGGAGTTATTAAAAGAAGTCAACCTTGGCGGTACAGCAGTAGGAACAGGTATCAACACTCAAAAAGGTTATGCCAACTTAGCGGTAAATGCCCTAGCAGACATCACTGATATGCAATTTAGCTTAGCTGAAGATTTAGTTGAAGCCAGCTCAGATATGGGCGCTTTTGTTATTTACTCAGCCACGTTAAAACGCTTAGCCATTAAGCTCTCTAAAATTGCCAATGATCTACGTTTGTTAAGCATGGGGCCTCGTGCTGGTTTAAGTGAAATTAATTTGCCTGCCAGACAACCCGGTAGCTCAATTATGCCAGGCAAGGTAAACCCTGTAATACCTGAAGCGGTTAGTCAATGTGCCTATCAAGTTACTGGTAATGATGTTGCGGTATCAATGGCAGCTGAAGCAGGCCAATTACAGCTGAACGCCATGGAGCCGCTTATTGCCGTAAATATTTTAGAGTCCATGAGTATACTCACCAAAGCCAGCACTATGTTTACTAAGTTATGCGTTCAAGACATCAGTGCCAATGAAGCGCGCTGTAAAGACTTGCTCGATAACAGCTTAGGTTTAGTGACGGCGTTAAACCCATACTTAGGTTATGAAGTATCATCACAATTAGCGAAAACCGCTTTAACTACCAACACATCACTGATTGATTTAATTAGAGAGCAGCAACTGTTAACCGAGCAGCAATTGACCGACATTTTCCAAGTAAGTAAAATGACGCAACCTAGCTAACTTTCAGCTAATTAACACGAATATCAAAGAGGTCACTAAATCGACATGCCCCGCTCTGAGTCATTCACCCTTGGCCTCTTTCATGTCACCCCTGAAGCAAATAACATACAATTTGCCAACGAAGACAGCATACAAATACAAGCCAAAATCATGGAGGTTTTGGTTTATTTAGCGCAAAGTTACCCTAAGCTGGTAACCCGAAATGAGCTGATCGATACCGTTTGGCAAGGTAACTACCCTGTCGGCGAGAAAGCGCTCACCAATGCCATTTGGCGATTACGACAAATTCTTAAAGCCGATGGTGACTCGCATATAGAAACCGTACGCAAAAGTGGTTACCGCCTATTGCTTGCGCCTAACTATCAGCAAGAAACACCGAGCAAAGAGGCTAAAAGTAAGGCTAATTTTTTAACAACCAAGCTAATAGCAGCAACGGCACTGCTACTAAGCTTTAGTATTGTTATCATCAGTTACCTCAATCAAGATAGCCAGCGCCATATCGAAAACCTCACTGCCGATCCCGGTAGAGAGTTATATCCGGCCATTTCTCCTAACGGTAAACACTTAGCTTATTTATGGCGAAAAATAGGTGAAACACCCAACTTGTATGTAAAAGATCTACAGCAGCCAGATTTGCCCGCGAAACAAATCACCTTTAGTGCTGACATTGAAGCATCGCCGACATGGAGTAAAGGCGGCGACAGCCTCTTTTACACTAGTCGTTCATGGGATAATAGTCGCTGCCAAGTGATCCGTTTAAGCCTTGCGAAAGCTCAACGTCAAGTGCTAGCTAACTGTGCCACTAAGGTAAAAGCTGAGCTCGCCTTATCAAGTAAAGGCGATATCCTTGCTTTTACCCATCACACGAACGCACAGCCCTTGCCGGGCATCTACTTTTTAAACTTAAATGATAACAAGGCAAAGCCACAGCGATTTTCCTGCTATCAAGCATGTCAGTATCAAGATAGGCGTTTTGCTTTCTCACCCAATGATGACTACCTTGCAGTCACTCGACGTGTAGAAAAGCTCGTTGAGAATATCTTTCTTATTGATCTAAAAACTCAAGACAGCCAACAGTTGACCTTTGGCGAAGCCGATATTAAAGGCTTAGTATGGCATCCAAGTGGTGACAGTATTGTCTTTTCTGCAGAAAAGTCAGATACCAGGCAAGGTTATCGTGTTTTTATCAAAGACAAACACATCACTGAGTTAGCCGTAACTGGCTTTAGTTATCCTAACACTGTGCCCAATAGTCTTGATATGGTTTATCACCACTGGCAAGTTAAAAGTCATTTATCATCGCTTGCTCTTGGCAACGAGACACCAGCAGCGCCCTTTCCACTGCTACAATCAAAATTTAGCTATCACTCTCCTGACCATTCAGCAAAGGCCAAGCAAATCACCTTTGTTAGCAATGAATCTGGTCATCACGAAATCTGGCTGGCTGATCAAGATGGCGGACAAAGACAACAGTTAACCACGCTAAAAGGGCAAGTCTCTTTTCCTCAGTGGTCAAATGACGGTCAGCATATTGTTTTTCTCGCTGGCAAAAAACAAACCTTAGCCAATGAAATTGTCGTGGTAAATGTTGCCACTAAGCATATTAAACGCTTAACCACTCAATTTGATGCCCACTTTAGACCGCAGTGGTCTTATGACGATAGCGCTATTATTGCCGTTGCCTCAAGCAACAACCAACATCATTTGCATCGCTTTGAATTAAGCAGCGATACCAGCACTGAACTTATCAAGGAAGATATATTAATTGCTCAGCAAGATGCCGAGCAAAGAATTTGGTTTACCCGCGCTAATAGCCAAGGCTTATGGTTATTTCAAGCAAATAAAGATGGCGCTAACATCAGCCAAGTGCTAAGCAACACTGAGTTTAATAATAGCTATAATTGGACTGTTTCAACACAGGGCATTTACTTTCAAGCAGACTACTTAAATCACCATACCTTAAACTTCTACGCTTTTGCCACAGGGCAAGTGCAGTCTCTGGTTAAATTACCCTTACGAACATTAAACAAATATTCAGCACTATCGCATATTGAAAAGCAAAACTTACTGATATTTTCACAAGCTGATTTTCCACAAGTTGATATTAAACGTTTATCCGATCCTACATTAAATTAGCTTAACTAACACTAGCTTAATACCTGAACTTTAAAGCAATAAAAATAAAAGCTTACCACTAAAGTCTAGTAGTTTTCGGCTACATTTTATTCACACAATAATGTTATTCTCACAGTGACCTTACCCTTCATAAACGAGTTAATGGCGGAGAAAGTATTATGTCTACTCGTAACAGTAAAGCCTTGTTTATTGCCCTACCCATGGCACTAGCCATTGCTATTATCACCTATATTGCTAGTTATGTTATCGGCTCAAAAACTTTAGTGGCGACTATTATTTTTATCATTTCAGCTGCGGCTATATTTATCGTATGCCGCCAGCTATTAACTGCAAAGCTCAACAGCACAGCGCAAGACAATCAAGCCAAGCCAAACAAGGCTTATGCTGATATAGGTAATAATATTGTTAATAAAGCCAGTGAGTTAGCAATAAACTCTGCTGAAGTTAGCTACTTTCTTGCACAATTAAGCGCAGCCATAGAAAAATCCAGCCAAGATGTTGATCGCCTGGCAACAGCAGCTGAACAAATGTCATTAAATAGCAAACAAATCAATGACAATGCTACCTTAACTTCAGAACAAACCAGTCAAGCAATGACCGCTAGCTCAGCAAGTTCGGCTCAGTTAACCGATAATATTGCCATTGTGAATATGCTTAATGAAGCCGTTAACAACGCCTCAGAAAAAATTCAATCATTAACGGTGAAAGCACAAGAAATACAAAGTATTACTGATGTTATTGACGGCATTTCAGGGCAAACAAATTTACTGGCACTCAATGCCGCTATTGAGGCAGCGCGAGCTGGCGAGCAAGGCCGAGGCTTTGCCGTGGTTGCTGATGAAGTGCGAGCACTTGCTGGAAAAACGGCTGATGCCACCGCACAAATTGGCGACATGTTAAAACAAATTAGCGATGAAACCAGTGAAACCACCACGGTTATGGGGCAAATCGTTGAGCAAACCGATAATGTTGTCTCAACCATGACTGACTTATCCCAAAGCTTTAAGCAAATTGATGCACTAATGACAGAGTCATCCTCTGCTAGTAAACAAATCAGCCATGCTTTAGCTGAGCAAGATAATGCCGCAGAAGAAATATCAGCCTCTGTGGGTAATTTGCACGACTTCTTAATTGCAAAAAGTGAACAAACCCAAACGGTATCTACTCAGGCAGCCTCTTTATCGCAAAGCACAGAATCTATATTTGTTGATATTTCTCACTTTGAAAGTAGCAACCTTATTATGACCATGTGTCAGCAAGCACAGCAAGCGGCAGCGCAAGTATCAGCATTGTTCGAGCAAAGCATACAAGATGGCAAAATTAGCCAACAAGCTTTATTCAATTTTTCTTATCAAGTGTTGGGTAATAGCGAACCGAAAAAATACACCACTAGCTTCGATTCCTTCACCGATAAATGCTTACCCGATATTCAAGAGCCATTACTCAATCAGTTTAGTGAGATGATATACGCAGGCGCGGTTGATAAAAATGGTTACTTCCCAACCCACAACAAATGCTTTTCTAAGCCATTAACCGGCAACCCTGAAGTCGACATAGTAAACAATAGAACTAAGCGAATTTTTGATGATCCAACAGGCATACGTTGTGGCAAACACACAGAAAAATTCTTGTTACAAACCTATAAACGAGATACTGGTGAGGTGATGCATGATGTTTCCTCCCCTATTTTTGTTGCAGGCAAGCACTGGGGCGGTTTCCGTATAGGCTTTAAAGCCAAATAAGCAAACGCTAAGCTGCGTTTGCTCAGATATTCACCGACTAAAGTCTATACAAATTAGCCAATAATTTAGACTTAGGTCTAATATCCTTAACTAAGCTTTGCCTCTAACTTATTAACTCGTAAGTACAAAAAACAGTCATAAAGCTGTCACCCTTACAAAATAACATAATAATTTTCTAACTTGCCCAGCAGCAAAGAGGCACTAAGACCTTAAGGCAGGTTAACTATATAGAACGACAATAAGTGTTTAATTTACAATAAAAAATCATCCTATGATAAGCCGATATACCTTAAGTACCTCGCGCATAGGAATATTTAAAAATGGGGAATAATAATGTTAAAACGTTCAGGATTTAAAACTAAAAAGCTACTTCTAGCAACTAGCCTATTAGCAGTAACATCTGCAGCCAACGCCGGCTATACCATTAAGTTAGACGATGATAATAAAATTACCTTTGGCGGTTATATCAAAGCAGATGCCCGCTATGTTGACGGTAATATTGCGGCAACAGATTACTGGTATGGTGGTGGTACTGTACTTCCTGAAAGCCAGTCAAACTTTGGCATTTCAGTGAATGAAACTCGTTTTAACACTAAATATGTACACGGCGATGTTACTGGCTTTATTGAAATGGACTTTTATGGTGATGCCGTTGCCGGTGGTGGTAACGAAGTCATTTCTAACTCATCTAAGCCACGTTTACGCCATGCCTTTATTAAGTATAAAGATGTACTGGTTGGTCAAACCTGGACAACCTTCCAAAACACCAGCTCACTTGCCGAAGCTGCCGACTTTGGTGGTCCTTTAGTGGCATCTGCCTTTATCCGTCAAGGGCAAATTCGTTATACCTTAGGTGGCTTACAACTTGCGATTGAAAACCCAGAAAGTTATGGCGGCTATCGTGGTGACAAAACCACAAGAGATGACTCAGTGCCTGATTTTATTGCCAAATACACCTTTAAAGGTGACTGGGGTAACGTGTCAATATCAGGTTTAGCGCGCCAATTAAAAAGTGTAACCAACCAAAGTGAATCTGCTTTTGGTTACGGTGTTGCAGGTCGCATTAAAACCTTTGGCAAAGACGATTTTCGCTTTCAAATCCATGGTGGTAACGTTGGTCGCTACGTTGGTGTAACAGCATCAACAGATATGGTTGGCGAAGAAGCCGAAGACACTACATCAATTATGGTCGCTTACCGTCACTTCTGGACTGAAGATATGCGTAGTTCAGTGTTCTACGGTAATACCCAAACAGACTTAACTGACAGAGATCGTTCACACTGGGGCGTAAACATCTTTAAAAACTTTACCAAGCAATTATCGTTTGGTTTAGAGGTAGGTAACTTTGAAATGGCAGAATCTGATGCCGATTCTGATTACGTGCAGTTATCTGCTAAATACGTTTTATAGTGTGCTGATTAGTACAACCAACTTGCGTTAGTTGACCTCATTTTGAGGTTGTTTCGGGGAAGCATTTGCTTCCCCTTTTTTTATTCAAGCGTCATACCCCTTACCATTGCGGCTTACAGTGATACTGCCCCTTTAATAAAACCAATAACCTTTACAATATTTAATATGTAATTCAATTTCTTAGCCAACTTTCCTTGCGAAATAAAAACAATTGAATAATATTGATCAATATCGGTTTTTACTTTTATTAGCATAGGTTTAAGTAAAAATCTGTACTAGACTGAACTACTATCGGTTGTAATTTGAGGTTGCTATGAATTTTTTAAGGAAATATACCATCCAGCAAAGGCTTGCCATGTTAGTAGGCTTTATCATTTTAGCTTTAATCGCCATTGACAGCTTTACCTTATCTGATGGTTATAGATCTTTGTTAAACCAGAAAAAAACAACTACCAATGAACTGGTTGATACCGCTTATTCTGTTATTGAGCACCATTACAAACTACAACAAGAGGGTACGCTTTCTAAAGACCAAGCTCAGCAACGCGCTTTAGAGGTCATTAAAAGCCTAAGATACGATAGCAATAATTACTTTTGGGTGAATGATTACCAACCTACCATGATCATGCACCCAATAAAGCCCGCGTTAGACGGTAAAGACTTAACAGGTATTAAAGATCCTGATGGCACTCAATTATTTGTTGAGTTTGTTAAAGTTGCCGATGCCCAAGGTCAAGGATTTATAAATTACAAATGGGCAAAACCAGGTTTTGATGAGCCAGTCGATAAAATTGGCTTTGTCAAAGGCTTTAAGCCATGGCAGTGGATTGTTGGCTCAGGCACCTACCTAGACGACATTGATGCCACTTTTGCTAAACAACGTAATTTGCTTATCATTGAAAGTGTTGTTATTGCGCTTATTATTATTGCTATTAGCTATGTTATTGGTAAAAGCATTTTACTACCGACCCAGGCCGCTTCTGCTTTAATGCGAGATATTGCTCAAGGAGAAGGGGATTTAACCCGTACCTTAGATAATACCGGCCAAGACGAAATTTCACGCTTATCAGGCTATTTCAACCAGTTCACCGCAACCATGCGTCAATCATTACAAGATGTCGCCAATAACTCATCACAAGTGCTAGATCAATCTGAAGCCGTAGCCGCCGCCAGCCAAAGTGCTCAAGCATTAACCCAACATCAAAATGACGTCACCACACAAGTTGCCACCGCAATGGAAGAGATGACCTCACAAATAAAAGATGTCAGTAATAATGCCAATTCTGCCGAACAAGCGGCCAATGATGCCAGAGAAAATACCTCCTCAGGAAAAGACGTTATTTCACATACGATTAACCAAATGCAATCACTGTCGAGTAATATTGATGGCGTAAGTCAGGTGGTCGCCAGCTTAGCAGAAGAAAGCGACAATATTGGCTCAGTACTTGATGTAATACGTGGCATTGCCGAACAAACAAACTTGCTGGCGCTAAATGCTGCGATAGAAGCAGCACGGGCAGGAGAACAAGGTCGAGGCTTTGCTGTTGTTGCCGATGAAGTTCGCACCTTAGCCAATAGAACAGAGCAAAGTACTAATGAAATTCAGCAGATGATCCAAAAGCTGCAAACAGGTGCTCAAGAGGCAGTATCCGCAGTAAAAATCAGCCAAGATATTTCTATGCAAACGGTAGAGCAAACCAGTAAAGCTGATGATTCATTAACTGAAATTGATCGTTTGATGGAAGTAATCTCTGATATGAATACTCAAATAGCGCGCGCTACCGAGCAGCAAAGCCAAGCGGCTGATGAGGTAAATTTACGTATTAATGATCTATCAGGTATGGCTGATGAGTCCTTAGCCACAACCGAGCAACTTGCAAATACCAGCCAGCAATTAAAAATTAGTAGTAATGGCATGTCTGAAGTGGTTAATCGCTTTAAGTTTTAGGCAAAAAAAAGCCAGTAGCAAAAGCTACTGGCAAACCATCAAAAATTTTAAAATCGATTGACTCTGGAGAGTCCCAAAGAGGTAACTTAGTGGCTATGTGTCCTGGAGCATAACCACTAAGCGTCCTTGCTTTACTGTTAATTATCACAACTGAGAGAGCATTCACTTGTGCTAACCAACGAAAGAAATGATAATCATTCTCATTACTGTTGTCAACGGTTATCTGAAATTAATTGATAAATTTTTTATGCTGTTTTTACACTGCGAAAACAAGCGTTTGTTATACAGCCTATACACTTAAATCTCTGCGTTCTAATTAATTCTTAACGAGTGCGTTAACTGCAAATTACTCTATTCAGATTAACAGTAGCTGTTTGTTGCCTATTAAAAAGTAAATAGTAGCAGCTAATAGATGAATACCTACCACCAAGGATAAGATTTAAGACAAATTTCAGGCAAAAAAAACGCCAGTAGCTAAAAACTACTGGCGAACCATCAAAATTCTTAAAATCGATTGACTCTGGAGAGTCACAAAGAGGTTACTTAGTGGTTATGTGTCCTGGAGCATAACCACTAAGCATTGTGCCTTGCTATTGGTTATAACAACTGAGAGAGCATTCACTTGTGCTAACCAACGAAAGAAATGATAATTATTCGCATTACCTTTGTCAACAATTAAGTTGATTATTTTTTCAACTTGGCAAAAGCATCAGCAAAAGCATTACCCATAGCGGCATTTTCTAGCTTGTTAGCTTTCGGCTTAGCCGCAGGCTTTTGATGAGCCTTGCCTTTATTTTTATTAGCTGCTGGCTTAGCTTTATTCGCCTTAACCGGCACAGCTTCATCTAATCGCATTGTTAAGCTAATACGGTTACGCGAGGCATCAACCTCAGTCACTTTAACTTTAACAATATCTCCCGCTTTCACCAGATCGCGTGGATCACTAACAAACTTATCGGTTAATGAAGAAATATGCACTAAGCCATCTTGATGCACGCCAATATCAACAAAAGCACCAAAGCTGGCTACATTAGAGACTACCCCTTCTAATACCATACCCAATTCTAAGTCTGCGATGGTGCTTATACCGTCAGCAAACTGAGCAGTTTTAAACTCAGGTCTAGGATCTCGGTTAGGCTTTACTAATTCATCAATAACATCTTGTACGGTTACTTCACCAAAGCTATCACAAGTTAAGCTACTAATATCAAGCGACTTAAGTTGTTCACTATGATTATATAGTTCAGCAACGCCAATATTTAATTGGCTAATGATTTTTTCAACCACAGGATAGGTTTCTGGATGAACTCCCGATTGGTCAATAGGGTTATCACCTTGAGAAATACGTAAAAAACCTGCCGCCTGTTCAAAGGCTTTTGGCCCTAAGCGCGCGACTTTCTTCAATTGCTTGCGATCAGTAAAGCGACCATGGGTATCTCTATAGCTAATAATATTTTTCGCCATGGTTTTATTTAAACCTGACACACGTGTTAATAGCTGTGCTGAAGCACTGTTTAAATCAACACCAACAGCATTTACACAATCTTCGATAACATCATCTAAGGTTTTACTTAATTGGCTTTGACTGACATCATGTTGGTATTGACCAACACCAATCGCTTTCGGATCAATTTTCACCAGCTCAGCGAGTGGGTCTTGCAGCCTTCGAGCAATTGAAACAGCACCACGTAAGGACACATCTAACTCTGGAAATTCAGTTGCAGCAAGCTCAGAGGCCGAATAAACAGAGGCGCCTGCTTCACTGACAATAATACGTTTAGGCTTATTATCTTCAACTTGTGCTATGGCTTCTGCCACTAACTTGTCACTTTCACGAGAGCCAGTACCATTACCAATAGCCACTAACTCAACTTTAAATTGACGAAAGACATTAACCAGAGTGCGAATTGATTTTTGCCAATGATTTTGCGGTGCATGAGGGAAAATCGTTGAGGTATAAAGCAACTTACCTGTGGCATCAACAACGGCGAGTTTACAACCTGTTCTCAAGCCAGGGTCTAGCCCTAAGGTTACTTTCGCCCCCGCAGGTGCCGCCATTAAGACATCGCTTAAATTACTTGAGAACACTTTAATCGCATCAAGTTCAGCCTGTTCTCTTTGCTTAGTTATTAACTCATTCGCTAGGCTAACACTAAGTTTTGACTTCCATGTGGTTTGAATGACTTTCGTTAAAAATTCAGCTGCCGCTTGTTTAGTGAGATGCCAATTAAGGTGTTCTAAAATTAGCTGCTCGGCACTCGAGCTATGTTGTGACGCTTGACCGGGATCTACATCTAAATTTAACTGTAAAATGCCTTCATTTCGTCCGCGCAACATAGCTAACATACGATGCGAAGGCACTTTAGTTAGTCGCTCACTGTGGTCAAAATAGTCTCTAAATTTAGCAGACTCTTTCTCATTCTCCTTACCTTTAACCACTCGGCTAGTAATATGACCTTGCTTAGCAATGTGCTTACGTAGTTTCTGTAATAATTTAGCATCTTCACAAAAGCGCTCAGCCAAAATATAACAAGCACCATCAAGCACAGATTTAACATCAGCAAAACCCGCATCACTATTGATAAATGCTTGTGCCTCTTGTTCAGGCAATAATTGCCAATTAGCAATCAATTTATCTGCTAACGGCTCTATGCCCGCTTCAATGGCGATTTTACCTTTGGTTCTACGCTTAGGTTTAAAAGGTAAATAATAATCTTCTAGTAGGGTTTTGCTATCGGCATTATTAATTAATTCGGCTAACTCATCCGTTAATTTATTTTGCTGCTTAATGCTAGTTAAAATCACTTGTCTACGCTCATCTAACTCGCGTAAATACGTTAAACGTTGTGCCAAATGGCGCAGGTGATTATCATCTAAACCTTGTGTCGCTTCTTTTCGATAGCGAGCAATAAATGGCACAGTTGCCCCTTCATCTAACAAAGCGATAGCAGTAGAAACTTGTTGGATTTTAACATTGAGTTCTTGAGCAATTTGCTCGGCAATTGGTTGCATTAACTAATCATTCCTGCAAAGTTGGATATGCCATTAAAGGCCCATTTAATATATAGCCAAGATCATATCAGAAAAATTCGTTATCCCTAAACTTAGCTACAACTAAAACATTATTCTTTGCTATTATGAGCTCTGCTTTATTTGTCGCGCTAGAAATTACATGAAAAGATCAAATTACATTACCCGTGCTGGCTGGGATCGCTTAGATCAAGAGCTTAAATTTTTATGGAAAGAAGAAAGACCACGCATTACCCGCTCTGTTAGTGAAGCCGCAGCCTTAGGTGATAGAAGTGAAAACGCTGAATATATTTATGGCAAAAAACGCTTACGTGAAATTGACCGACGAGTACGCTTTTTAGTGAAACGCACCGAAGAACTGACCATTGTTTATCCTGATCCGCAACAAGAAGGTAAAGTATTCTTTGGGGCTTGGGTTACTTTAGTTAATGAAGCTGATGAAGAGGTGACTTATCGCCTAGTTGGCCCAGATGAATGGGATGTTAAACGCGGAGAAATCAGTATTGACTCGCCCATGGCACGTGCCTTACTTGGCAAAGCCGTAGATGATGAAGTCGTTGTTAAAACACCTGAAGGTGAGCGAGTTTTTGACATTATTGCTATTCGTTATAAATAACAACAGCTAGAAATCAAACTGCACACCTAAGCGTAAATTTACACCGCGCATATAGTTATCACCATCTAATGTCACCGTATCTAACGTGGTTGCCACATCAAGGTTAATAAATTTCATCATGGTCACACCTGCATTTAAATAACCCAGCTTAGTACCAGCTAAATTACGACTCATACCAAAACGGACACTAGGTAACCACCAACTATCAGCGGCATAGCCTGCGGTTAGTGTAAACCACTGATATCTATCACGCATAGGGTCTTCCACCGGGTTAGCATCTAGTTCAGCATGCAAACTCCATTGCCTGTTTTGTGTAAATATGCCTGCTTCGAGTTTGACTTGTCGCTGCATGGTGAATTCTTGGTGATGATCAAATTTACGCAAAATATCAGTTGAATCAACGTCAGTTCTATCAAGCTCAGGGTATTTGTAGGTATGCTCAAACACATTGCTGACTGAAACCCCCAATTGATATTGAGAGGCCGCCCAAACTAGCCCGAAATCAATATCAAAGCCATTTCTATAAATATAATTAGCATCTTTAATATCTTGGAAAATGGCTTCTGCATCGGTAATGTCACCTAAACGCGCGGTAACATTGGTTAAACCAACACGATAAAAAGTAGGCTTAACTCCCCAATATAATGAGCCTTGCTCACTGTTATGCGCTAATTTACTGTATGCCAGTGAAAACTCAGCAATCTTGGTCGACTTAACCAATAACACACTGTCGTTATCAAAGGTTAACCTGACCTTGTTATTTGCTGGGTTATAGTACAAGGTAATACCAGCCGATAAATCTAACGCTTGAATATCATCATCTTCGCTAAAATCTGGAATTGTACTTATTGCCGATCTCGCTTGTTCACTATCAAATTCTATCGCCTCAAACAAACCGACAACTTTAGCATTGCCTTTAAAGCCCATGCCTAACAATAAAGTACCACCGTATAAATCTTCATTAAGGACAAAACTAGCATTACTGGTTGCTTCTGCCTTGCCGTATCCTTCAGCAGCAATTAAAGCTAATAAACCCGCAGCACTAACCACTTGATCTTTTAACACATCAACCCTGTCTTCTAGTTCTGGGTATTCATCAAGTAAGTCCTGCCATGTGTAACCAGGTAAAGGTTGCTCTGGTTTAGGTGGCAAATCAGGTTGCTCACCACCATCTTCTGGCGGCTTAAAAGCATTAGAAATTTCATCAATTTTAGCGAATAACTCATCTAAGTCGCCGTACTCAAGCCCAGCACCTATTTCAATGATGCCACCTGTCATCACATGAGGATCTTTGCGCTCAACAATAAGTGCCGCAGCCGCAGGGTTACCGGCACTAGATAATGATTTTTGTGAGTAATTTAGGCTGGCACTTTTTGGCTGTATACCCGCGCAAACTTTGGTAAACGGCGCAAAAGCCGTTAAGCATGCTAAAACGGCTGCGGGTAATAATCGGCGTGACGATTGATATCTATACGGCATAACCTAGTCATTGAGAAAAATGTGTTGAATCTTTGTACTATTATCACCAAAGCTAAGGCGTGGTACAACAGCCTTAGCACAGATAATTACACTTCTATTACAAGTTTATTTGACCTCAGGTTATTTAATCAAGCGACTTCTAATTGGCACTTGGCAAACATCTAATACTGGCGGTGGCTTATTATAGAAAAACTCGCCGTTTCTAGCGCGACGCTTTTCCAGGCGCTCTACAAACGCTGCTGATTGTGTATCTTCCACTTCAATGATAATGCGATCTTTTTTCGGCACATCCGCCATTAGCTGCATATTAACAATGCTGGTGTGTTCTCTACTATCAACAGCATACTCACCTTCAATGCTCGTAGTACGTTGAATCGCTTGCACATGTTGCATGCCGTACACCACACGACCAAAAATAGTCATAATCTTGTCTAAATAGCGTGGCGCTTGACCAATAACAACATAAAAATGGCTCGAAGCAGAATCAGCTTTATTTTCTCTGGCCATAGCTAATACACCAGGACAATGCGTCAACCAGGCTTCACCTTTTGTGCCATCAAGGTGTTGAGCAATAGCAAAACCATCTTTAAAACCGGTTTGCTGGGCAAATAAATCATTATCCTGCACTTTGGTGAATGACCATTTGTCATCAATTGGCCAATGGCTTTCCATCGCTAATATAGGTACTGACTTATCTTTTTCACTACCATCTTTAGGACCTGCTTGGGCAACAAAACCATCAATAACTCGGTAGAATTTAGTGCCATCATAAAAACCTTGTTTGACTAGTTCGCTAAACTGACGAACATGATTGGGTGAAAACTGCGGTGCTAATTCAATAACCACTTTGCCCTGTGGCAAGGTCAGTAATACGGTATTTTCTAATGACAATTGTCGCCATTGCTTATCGTTTGCACCACAAGCAGTAACAAAGATAAGACTGGCAAAAACCACTAATTTTCCAACAAGTTTTTTCATTTCTAGGCACCAAAAAATCAAATCTGCTCCAAATCCGCCCTAGTTAAGCAAATTAATTTGCCATATACCAGCACTTATAGATTTTTGTTACTATAGCCGCCTTGCACAGCTCAGAGCCACTTAGAGAGAATCATGAACAAAAGTTTAATCACCAATGCCCTCGCTTTTATTCTTACCTTGCTAGGTTACACACTTGCTCAACCTATTTTATTTACTATAGGTTTATTTGCCCTGTCTGGTGCCATCACTAACTGGCTAGCCGTGCATATGCTATTTGAAAAAGTTCCTTTGTTATATGGCTCGGGGGTAATTCCAGCCCGCTTTGAAGACTTTAAATTAGGCATACGTCAATTAATGATGGAGCAATTCTTCACCCAAGAAAATATCGATCGCTTTTTGTCAGATAGCTCAGGAAAAGCAAGTAGCATTGATTTAACCCCTATCATAGATAAAGTCGACTTATCACCCGCGTTTGATAATTTAGTCTCAGTGATCGAAGGCTCTTCTTTTGGTCCTATGCTCGCTATGGTTGGTGGCACTGAAGCAATAGAGCCGATGCGTGAGCCTTTTATTGAAAAAATGCGCACTTCAGTACAAGACATCACCAGCAGCGAACAATTTAGCGCCTTACTGCGCGAAGAGTTAGAGCAACCAGATATCATTGCTGGCATGCAAGAAAAGGTCAGTGATATTATCGAAAAACGTCTTAATGAGCTCACACCCAAATTAGTCAAAGAAATCATTCAAGCTATGATCAAAAAGCACTTAGGCTGGCTGGTTGTTTGGGGCGGCGTTTTTGGTGGTGTTATTGGCCTGATTGCTGGTTTACTCAATCAATAAAGCTTGTCAAACCAGGGCAAAATAACCTAGGCTAACGTAAAGACCTTAAAATAATGGCAAAAAAGAGGTAGGGTTAATGACGTTAACTTTGCAGTTTGTAAGTATTAAAGTTATCACCCTACTTTGTTGTGCCATATTGATCACGCCGAGTTATGCCAAGCAAAACATCACGGTACTCGTGCCTAACTTCCCCCCGTATACACAGCAAATTAATGGCAAACTTTCAGGTATTGGTATTGAGCAAGCCAATAAAGTATTTGCTCATGCTGGACTAGCAGTCACTTACCGCTTTTTGCCAAACTACGCAAAAGTTATTCATGAAATTAAGCATAACAGAGGAGATGCCTTCTTACTCGCCTCGCAAAATGACGAAAGGGATCAGCTAGCTGAGCTATCATATCCGCTTGTCACCAACAAATGGTGCTGGTATTTACCTAAAAATACCACGCTCTCACCAGAGCAGCCAAGCTTTAAATCTACTGCCACCATCAGCAGTCACTTTAATACCAACACCCACAAGTGGCTTAGTAAAAATAATTATATTGTTGAGGCGGTAACCGACATTACTCGATTGCCTGAATTACTGCTACGTAAACGCATTGATGCGGTTTTTTTAGCCGAGTTAGTATTTGAAAAAGCCATTAAAGAAAAAGGACTCGCGCTATCACAGTTCAAAAAAATAGTTGCAGTGGAAAAACCATTCGGTATTTACATCAGTAAAAAGTACCTAGAATCCTCCCCTGAGACATTAAAAAACATAAATAAATCAATTCTCACCATTAAGGCTCAGCAAAAACCTACACAAGCAAACTAGCTAAAATAGCAGCGCTAATATTCACACCAATATCTTGAAAAACAAACACGGGTAAATCACCAAGAAAAAATAGATAAAATTCATCTTAATTATTACATTAAAACGCTTTAATTTTGTCCTCACTTTAGGCTATGCTTGAACATTACGAATTAGGGTAGTTATTCTAATTTTTGCGAGGGCGCAAATTTTAGCAACTTCCCACCTAACAAAAGGTAAACTTCTGTCATGTTTGGTAGTTTAAAGGCTTTGCCTGCCGATCCAATTTTGGGATTATTGGCTAAATATAGAAAAGATGACAATCCAAATAAAATCGATTTGGGTGTTGGTGTCTACAAAGATGAATCAGGCCATACGGCTGTGCTTAATTGTGTTAAAAAAGCTGAGCAACACCGCATCGATACCGAAGACAGTAAAGTTTACATTGGTCCAACTGGCTCAGACCTTTTCAATGATGAAATGGCTAAGCTAATTTTTGGCGATCATAAAGTATTAGCTGAAAATCGTGCCCGTACTATCTCTACCCCAGGCGGTACAGGTTCATTACGTGTCGCAGCAGAATTTATTAAAACCTGTAAGCCAGGTGCAACTATTTGGGTAAGTAACCCAACCTGGGCAAACCATACTGGTTTATTTGAAGCAGCGGGTTTAACTGTTAAAACTTACCCGTATTACGATTACGAAAACAAAAACTTAGACTTTGACGGCATGTTAGCTGCGCTTAAGCAAGTTTCCAGCGATGATGTCGTGTTACTACACGCCTGTTGTCATAACCCAAGTGGTATGGATTTAAACCAAGAACAGTGGCAGCAAGTTGCTGATGTGGCAAAATCAGTTGGTTTTACCCCGTTAGTTGATATGGCTTACCAAGGTTTTGGTGCTGGTTTAGATGAAGATGCTTACGGTCTTCGTTTAATGGCTGACAGTGTAAAGCAAATGATTGTTTGTAGCTCTTGTTCAAAGAACTTTGGTTTATACCGTGAGCGTATTGGTGGTTGTACTATTATTGGTGAATCTAGCATTAGCGTAGATATTGCTCACTCTGTATTACTTTCTGTAGTGCGTGTAATTTACTCTATGCCGCCAGCACACGGTGCAGCAATTGTCGAAACCATTTTAAGCTCAGAAGAGTTACGTAACGAATGGTATGCCGAGCTAAAAGAAATGCGTGATCGTATTAACGGTAACCGCCAACTCATTGTTGATAAGCTAGTGGCTAACGGCGTTACTCGTGACTTTAGCTTTATCACACGTCAAGCGGGTATGTTCTCTTTCTTAGGTATTACCCCAGAGCAAGTACAGCAATTACAAGATGAATACAGCATTTACATGGTTGGCTCTAGCCGCATGAGTATTGCTGGTATTGCTAATAGCAATGTTGATTACTTAGCCGAGTCAATTGCTAAAGTACTTTAATCGCTAACCAAACAACTAGCGTTAAAAATCAAGCTGAGCTTTTTTTATTCTAATAGAGTAAAATATCGCTCAGCTTTTTTATTGGCTACAATTTCTCCTGCCAATACCTTTTTTATCGCAAGCAATATTAAGGAAATATCGTGTCAGTTACCGGTAACCTATTTATTCTTTCTGCGCCAAGTGGTGCAGGGAAGTCAAGCTTAATCAAAGCGTTACTTGAGCAAAACAATAGCTCAAGAGCAATGCAAGTGTCGGTCTCTCATACCACACGTGATGCACGCCCTGGCGAAGAGAATGGCGTACATTATCATTTTGTTAGTGTTGATGAATTTAAAGCGCAAATTGAACAAGGTGCTTTTTATGAACATGCTGAAGTATTTGGCAATTTTTACGGCACATCAGAAGCGGCAATTGATGCCCAATTAGCACAAGGTATTGACGTATTTTTAGATATAGACTGGCAAGGTGCACAACAAGTACGTGCGAAAAAGCCCGAAGTTACCACCATCTTTATTTGTCCACCATCAAAGCAAGAGCTAGAAAACCGCCTACGCGGTCGTGGTCAAGACAGTGATGAAGTCATCGCGGCACGCATGGCAAAAGCCCAGGCTGAATGTTCGCATTATCACGAGTTTGATTACATCATTATCAATGATGATTTTCAGCAAGCCTTGTCTGAACTAAACACCATAGTTAACAGCAAGCGCTTAACGCAATCTCAACAAGCTGCCCAGCATCAAAAACTTTTAGCTGATTTAGTGAGCTAAAGTTATCATTGTTAGTAAAATTTAACCTGTTTTCGTTGCAAATTTACTGGCTAGCGCTTGCTTAATTAGCGAGCGAACAGTAAACTACGCAACTATTTTATTAGTTGGAGTGACCAAATGGCTCGCGTAACAGTTGAAGATGCCGTAGAGAAGATCGGTAATCGTTTTGATTTGGTGTTAGTTGCATCACGTCGTGCTCGTCAAATAGCTACGGGCGGTAAAGATCCATTAGTTGAAGTTGAAAATGACAAACCAACTGTAATTGCTTTACGTGAAATTGAAGCTGATTTAATTTCTACCGAAGTAATGGATAACTCTGAGCGCCAAGAACAAATTGAACAAGACACAGCAGAATTAGACGCTGTAGCAGCAATTGTTGGTGGTCAACAAGACGAACTAAGCTAGTTTAACGCTACTACGTAGCGCCTATAAATTTAGCGAAAGCGCGTACCTTAGCTCTGTTTTAAACAACAGACGAGATACGCGTTTTTTATTGCTTTGCATTTAGCAAAAATGCCGCGTATTCTAACGTATATACTCGAATTTATTAATGATTTGGAGTGATAGGTGTACCTATTCGAACCGTTAAAAGAAATAAGCTCTTCTTACCTGTCAAAAGTACAAATTGATTTATTAAAGCATGCCTATATTGTGGCAAGAGATGCCCATGAAGGACAAATGCGCTCAAGTGGTGATCCTTATATCACCCACCCAGTAGCCGTTGCCATTAATTTAGCCAAAATGCATCTTGATCATGAAACCTTAATGGCAGCCTTACTTCATGATGTTATTGAAGATACTGAAGTCACCAAAGATGAGCTCGCTGAATTATTTGGGCATACCGTCGCCGAGCTAGTTGAAGGCGTAAGTAAGTTAGACAAGCTAAAATTTGATAACAAAGAAGAAATGCAAGCGGAAAACTTCCGTAAGATGGTCTTGGCTATGGTGCAAGATATTCGCGTTATCTTAATCAAGCTTGCCGATAGAACTCACAATATGCGCACGCTAGGTTCTTTAAGACCGGATAAACGCCGTAGAATTGCTCGTGAAACTTTAGATGTGTATGCGCCAATTGCTAACCGCTTAGGTATTCATGATATTAAAAACGAGCTGGAATTATTAGGCTTTGAAGCCTTATATCCTATGCGTTCACGAGCACTAAAATCAGCAGTAAAAAGTGCTCGCGGTAATCGAAAAGCCATTGTTAATAATATTCAGGAAGAAATTGCCGCACGCCTTGAAGAAAGTGGCATTAAAGCGCAAGTATTAGGCCGTGAAAAGCACCTTTACTCTATCTACCGTAAAATGCAAAACAAAGAGCTAATGTTCAATGAAGTCATGGACATTTACGCCTTTCGCGTTATCGTTGAAGACAGTCTCGATAACTGCTACCGCGCATTAGGTGCTGTACACAACCTCTTTAAGCCCATTGAAACTCGCTTTAAAGATTATATTGCCATACCAAAAACCAATGGCTATCAATCATTGCATACTTCACTTATTGGCCCGCACGGTATTCCGGTAGAAATTCAAATTCGTACCCAAGATATGGATCAGATGGCTGATATGGGGGTTGCTGCGCACTGGCTATACAAACAAGCCGGTGATGACACAGGCACAACCGCACAAATGAAAGCCAGACGCTGGATGCAAAGCTTACTTGAGCTACAACAAAGTGCCGGTAGCTCATTTGAATTTATTGAAAATGTTAAATCAGATTTATTCCCTGAAGAAATCTATGTGTTTACTCCTGAAGGTCGCATTATTGAACTACCTATGGGCGCAACTGCGGTAGACTTCGCTTATGCAGTACACACTGATGTCGGCAATTCTTGTGTTGGTGTTAAAGTAGATCGTAAACCTTACCCACTTAGCCAACCGCTCGACTCTGGGCAAACTATTGAAGTTATTACCTCAGCCGCAGCAAGACCCAATGCCACTTGGTTAAACTTCGTTGTTACCGCCAAAGCTCGTTTAAAAATTCGCACCTATTTAAGATCACGCGAGAAAGATGAATCACATGCGCTTGGTTTACGTTTATTAAGCCACGCCTTAGGTAAAACTAAATTAGAAGACATCAGCCAAGAAAAAATTGATGAAGTAGTACAAAAAAGTGGCAACAAAAGCTTTGACGAACTGATCACCAATATTGGCTTAGGTAATGCCTTAAGTATTGGTATTGCCCGTCAATTAACCAATGAATTTACCGAAGATACCATAGATATCACCCCGAACCCTTCAAAAGCGAAAATGCCAATTAAAGGTACTGAAGGCATGTTAGTAAGCTATGGTAAATGTTGTCGCCCAATTCCTGGGGACTCTATTTTAGCTTATTTAAGCCCAGGTAAAGGCTTGATGGTGCATCAACACGGCTGTCGTAATATTAAAGGTCATGAGCAAGGCAGCTTATTCCCAGTAAAGTGGGATAGCGATATCGATCGTGAATTTATTGCCCGTTTGCGTGTCGAGATTGTTAACCACCAAGGCGCACTTGCATTGCTAACTAGCGTTGTCGCTAAATGTGGCTCTAATGTGCACAACTTAAACTCAGGTGAAAAAGATTCTGGCTTATACGTTATTGATATGGAAATAACCTGTCGAGATCGTATTCATTTAGCTGATATTATTCGTAAAATTAAAGTGATGGTTGATGTTCAGCGCGTCATCCGTAACAAATAAACAACAAGCAGTAGGAATTACTATGAAAAGCATTATTTCAACAGACAAAGCGCCAAGCGCCATTGGTACATACAGCCAAGCAGTAAAAGTAAACAACACCGTATATCTATCAGGTCAAATTCCACTTGTGCCTGAAACTATGGAAGTCGTTGAAGGTGGCTTTGCTGAGCAAACTGAGCAAGTATTTAAAAATCTATCTGCAGTATGTGAAGCAGCTGGTGGTAACATCAACGACATGGTTAAAGTAAACATTTTTATGACTGACTTAAGCAACTTTGCCACCGTCAATGAAATCATGTCTAAGTACTTTGAACAGCCATACCCAGCACGTGCTGCTATTCAAATTTCTAAATTACCAAAAGACGTTGATATTGAAATTGACGGTGTAATGGAATTGCCTAGCGTAAACTAAAATATTCGTTTTGAATAAAATTTACGCTGCATTGTCGTCACTTTTCGTCCTATTCACTTATACAGATAAGCTCATGGACTCAAAGTTTGACGGCTTTGCCTAAATATCATTCATTTAGAATATTAACTGCTCTTATTTTTAAAAGATTACTGTCATGACACCAGAAAGACTTGAACGCATTAATACTATGCTAGATAAACGCCAGCCAGATTTAACCGTTTGTATGGAAGGCGTTCATAAACACCATAACCTAGCTGCCGTTGTTCGTACCTGTGACGCCATAGGTGTTAGTGATGTTCATGCGGTGTGGAAAAGTGAAGAAATGGAAGTACGCGGCGGCAGTGCTGCCGGTAGTCAAAATTGGATTGATGTTCACAACTATCACAACACAGCCGATGCCATCGCAGCATTAAAAGCCCAAGGCATGCAAGTACTGGTAACCAACCTATCAGATACCGCCGTTGACTTTAAAGAAATTGATTACACTAAGCCTACCGCTATCATTTTAGGGCAAGAAAAGTTTGGCGCCTCAAAAGAAGCGTTAGCATTAGCAGATCAAGATATCATTATCCCTATGGTTGGCATGGTGCAATCATTAAACGTTTCCGTTGCCTGTTCCGTGGTTCTATATGAAGCGCAAAGACAACGACAACTTGCTGGCATGTATGACAAACCAAGCCTGAGTGAAGAGCGCCGTCAACGGGTATTATTTGAAGGTGGTCACCCTATCTTTGCTGAAGCCTGTCAACGTAAGGGCTTGCCTTACCCTGCCATAGATGAAAACGGCCAAATTGTTGCCGACGAAGCTTGGTGGCAAAAAATGCAAATGAATAAAGATGCTTGGCAACATATTGACGACTAAGCAGGTAAATTCAATTTTATGGCAACAGAGGCGTTAACCAAGTTATCACAAATTGCTTTAACTAGCCTTAAAGGGGTTGGCCCAAGTTTGGCGGCTAAACTTGATAAAATTGGCTTACACTCTGTTCAAGATCTACTCTTTCATCTACCACTAAGATACGAAGATAAAACCCGTGTTACCACCATACGGGATTTATTGCCCGGTATGTCAACTAATATCATTGGTGAAGTCACCAGCAATCAGGTGACTCAAGGCAAGCGCCGTATGTTAGTGGTTACCGTCAACGATGGTACTGGCAGCATTCAACTGTGTTTCTTTAGCTTTACCGCTAGTCAAAAGAATAACCTTAGTTTAGGCAAAGCGATTCGCTGTTACGGTGAAATAAAACGTGGTCCAAGGGGCTATCAAATTGTTCACCCTGAATATAAAGCGCTTGATCAAGACAATCCATTAACGCCAGTAGAAGAAACCTTAACCCCTGTCTACCCAAGTACCGATGGTTTAAGACAAGTATCACTGCGCAGCTTAACCGAGCAAGCATTAGTAAGATTACAGCGCGGGCAAGTTGATGAGCTACTACCTGCACACCTTTTCGATGAGCCTTATAGCTTAAGTGATGCTTTAACTATCATTCACAGGCCACCGCCTGATACTTCAGTTGAGCAACTAGAGCAAGGTAAGCACCCAGCACAACTACGTTTAATAAAAGAAGAGTTGCTCGCCCATAATTTAAGTATGCAAAAGCTAAGGCAAAACAGTGATGTGCATGATGCCCTTGCTTTACATGGCGATGATAAAATTACCCAAGCCTTTTTAGACTCATTACCCTTTTCACCAACGGGTGCGCAATCACGTGTGGTGAAGGAAATAAAAGCCGATCTAGCTAAAAACCACCCTATGATGCGTTTAGTACAAGGTGATGTCGGCTCAGGTAAAACCTTAGTTGCCGCCTTAGCGGCATTAACTGCAATTAGCCAAGGTTATCAAGTGGCCTTAATGGCGCCGACAGAAATATTAGCAGAGCAACACGCCATTAATTTTCAAAATTGGTTACAACCATTAGATATTAACGTTGGTTGGTTAGCTGGCAAAACCAAGGCTAAAGCAAGAAGAGAAGCACTTACACGTATCGCCAGCGGTGAAATGCAAATGGTGATTGGCACGCACGCACTATTTCAAGATGATGTTAGCTTTCATAAGCTGGTATTAATTATTATTGATGAGCAGCATAAATTTGGTGTTCATCAACGCTTATCGCTAAGAGAAAAGGGCGTTTTTGATAATTACTATCCGCACCAACTTATCATGACAGCTACGCCTATTCCGCGTACCTTAGCCATGACAGCATATGCTGACTTAGATACCTCGGTAATAGATGAATTACCACCGGGTCGAACGCCTATCAATACCATAGCGCTACCAGATAGCCGCCGTGATGATGTTATCGAACGTATTAGACAAGCATGCAGTGAAGATAATCGCCAAGCTTACTGGGTGTGTACGCTGATTGAAGAGTCGGAAGTGCTACAGTGCCAAGCCGCCGAAGATACCGCGCAGTACTTACAAGCACAACTGGCAGAATTAAAGGTTGGCTTAGTACATGGGCGTATGAAGCCGGCGGAAAAGCAAGAAATTATGGATGCCTTTAAACAAGGCGACTTACACTTACTTGTCGCGACAACGGTTATCGAAGTTGGTGTTGATGTGCCTAATTCCAGTTTAATGGTGATTGAAAACCCTGAGCGCTTAGGATTAGCCCAATTACACCAGTTACGTGGTCGGGTTGGTCGTGGCTCTATCGCCTCGCATTGTGTGCTTATGTATAAAGCACCACTTTCAAAAACCGCCACTAAGCGCTTGGCTGTACTTAGGGAAAGTAATGATGGCTTTGTTATTGCCGAGAAAGACTTAGAAATACGCGGACCAGGCGAGCTACTAGGTACAAGACAAACAGGCTTAGCTGAGCTAAAAATTGCCGATTTGGTCAGAGATGGCTACCTGATTAGTGATATTCAGCAGAAGGCTTATTTACTTGCGCGCCAACAGCCACAAACGGCACAAGCCTTAATCCAACGCTGGCTAGGCAATAAAGAGCAGTATTCTAATGCTTAGCTAAATCGTGCTTACTATAACTAAGCCAGTATTTTGGCGAAATAAATGCTTAAGGCTATAGTTAAATATTATTAGCTTTATTTTAAGAGCACTTAAATGAAACTACTTACCCTCAGTAATAAACTAACGGAATAGGGTGATTAAAATGAGGCTTATCTTAGCTATCTATTTACTCATCTACTTAATATCTAGCCCGAGCTTAGCAAACGAAACTAGCCTCAAGGTCAGTTATTTTAAGGATGGCACTGAATACACCGTCTTAGGAGAAAAAACCGCACAAGGCTATCGTTTTAACGCTGACTCTAACAAAGTACTTAATCTGGCAACATTAAATTGGCCGCCTTATATTAGTGAAGAAGTCTGTAATAAGGGCTGGGTATTTCAGCTAACCGTAGCACTGTTAGTTAGCAAAGGTTATCAGGTCAATATTCACTTTTTCCCATGGGCTCGTTCGGTAAAACTTGTCGAGCAAGGCGATATGGATATTTTATTTCCTGAATACTTTATTGAGAGTTCAGCACCATCTGATGTTATTCAAGGGAAAAAGCGCCGCGAGTTATTAGCGCTATCTAATCGCTTTACTGGCGGTGAATTAGCCTTATTAAAACGTAAAGGCGATCCCTTCCAGTTAGAGCCTAATTTAAGCAACCTGAAAGGGAAAATGATTGGCGTTGTTCGTGGCTATCAAAATACACCAGAATTTGATGCCATGATGGACAGCGACCAGTTTTCTACCATAGATGCTGTTGATGAATTGCAACTAATGAAGTTATTAGTGGCCAAACGTGTGCGCTTAATTGTTGGCGATCCAGAAGTGTTTAATTTCAGCGTTAATTACTCAGAGCTTTCTAACCGTAATAAACAGGCGCTGCTTAACGGCGTAGAACAAGTAAAACCTGCGTTAAAATACAATCACTTATATTATGCTGTCAGCAATAAATACCCTAACTGGCATACCTTGCTTGATGATATCAATTTAGCTTTAATTGAATTTAAACAAAGTGGTGAAACAGATCGCATAGTTAACTTAGGTAGTGGCTGCGAACTCGACTTCTAGCATGGTAAAAACTGAAGATAAAAAAAGGCTGCCCACGTTATTCCTCTCCGAGAATAAGTGCAGCAGCCAAACATGAAACACGCGATGTAATCGGGAAAACCACCACGCATTATATATGACCATTAATTGTACAATTTAGTTTCAAATAATTTGAAGGTTAATGTGCTTCATCCCAATTATCACCCATGCCTGCCTCAGCAATTAAAGGCACGCTAAGCTCAGCAGCGTTATTCATTAATTCAACCAGCTTTTGCGTGGTCTCTTCCACTATATCTTGATGAATTTCAAAGATAAGTTCATCATGCACTTGCATGGTCATTTTTATTCTATCGTCTGCTTGCTCTTGTAACCAAGTATCAACTGCTAGCATAGCTTTCTTAATAATATCAGCCGCTGTACCTTGCATTGGGGCATTGATAGCAGCACGCTCTGCGGCCTTTTTACGCATACCATTGCGGGCATTAATATCAGGTAAATATAAACGTCTACCATAAATGGTTTCTACGTAACCTTGACTACTCGCCTGTTCACGCGTTTCTTCCATATAAGTCAAAACACCCGGATAGCGCTTAAAGTACATGTCCATATATTCTTGCGCTTGATTACGACCTATATGTAATTGCTTAGCTAAACCAAAAGCTGACATACCATAAATCAAACCAAAGTTAATCGCTTTAGCGCTACGACGTTGTTCGCTAGTTACTTGATCTAGCGGCACAGCAAAAATTTCCGCCGCGGTGGCTTTATGGATATCTTTACCTTCACTAAAGGCTGTCACTAGCCCTTTATCATTAGATAAATGCGCCATAATGCGCAATTCAATTTGCGAGTAATCTATCGCCACTATCTTATGATCTTTTGGCGCGATAAAGGCTTGACGAATTTTTCGCCCTTGTTCGCTACGAATTGGAATATTTTGTAAATTTGGCTCTGTCGACGATAAACGCCCTGTCGCAGTAACTGCTTGATGATAAGAAGTATGTAAGCGACCACTTCTGCTGCTAACCATTAATGGCAGTTTGTCGGTATAAGTAGACTTCAATTTACTTAAACCACGATTCTCCAATATCACTTTCGGTAATGGGTAGTCTAACGCCAACTCTTGCAACACTTCTTCAGCAGTTGATGGCGCCCCTTTAGGCGTTTTTTTGATGACCGGAATCTTTAAATCTTCAAAGAGAATTTTTTGCAACTGCTTAGGCGAACTTAGGTTAAAGCTTTGTCCAGCAAGGTTATGTGCTTCAATTTCTAACGCAGCTAATCTTTGCCCTAGGCTTTGGCTTTGCTCTGCCAATAAATCGCTATCAATTAATACGCCACCTTGTTCCATACGTGCTAACACTGGCAGTAAAGGCATTTCAATGTCATTAAATACCGCTAATTGCTCTGATAATTGCTCAAGGGCAGGGAATAAAGCTAAGTGTAACCTTAAGGTAATATCAGCATCTTCTGCGGCATAGTGTCCTGCTTTTTCAATATCAATTTGATTAAAGGTAAGTTGTTTCGCGCCTTTACCTGCAATATCTTCAAAGTGAACGGTTTTATGATCTAAATACTTCTCTGCTAACGCATCCATATTGTGGCGCGTGGCAATACTGTTAAAGCAATAAGACTCAATCATAGTATCAAAGGCAATACCTTGAACCTCAATATCATAATGACTTAATACATTAATATCGTATTTAAGGTTCTGACCTATTTTTAATATTTCAGTACTTTCTAATAGTGGCTTTAACTGTGCTAACACCCAATCACGTGATAATTGCTCTGGTGCGCCAACATAATCATGAGCAACCGGCACATAAGCCGCCTTGCCTGGTTCGCAAGCAAAAGATAAACCAACCAATTCCGCTTGCATGTAATCAATACTGGTGGTTTCAGTATCAAAGGCAAAACGTTTTGATTCTTTCAATTTAGCTAGCCAGGTTAGAAATTCGTCTTGATTATAAATAATCTGGTATTGAGTTTCGCTAACCTCAACTGCCTGTACTATCACTTCATCACTAGTACTTGCTTTTGCTTGTTTTGGTTTAGCTTTACTTGTTTCTTGTGGCTCAGAATCAGAACTCCCTGTTAGCTCAGCTAATAAGCGTCGTAATTCAAAGGTCTGATATAGCTCAGTCAACTTTTCAACATCAGCTGCTGTTGGTTGCAGTTGCTCAGCAGTTTGCTCAAGCTCTACATCACATTTAATGGTCGCTAATTGATAAGACAAGGGCAACTGCTCAAGGGCATCACGTAGATTCTCACCTATTTTGCCTTTAACTTTGTCGGCATTAGCAATCACACCTTCAAGCGTGCCATGCTCTGTCAGCCACTTTACTGCGGTTTTAGGGCCACATTTTACAACACCTGGTATGTTATCGACTTTGTCACCCATTAACGCTAAATAATCAATAATTTGCTCAGGTTTAACGCCAAACTTCTCAATAACACCGTCAACATCAAGTTCTACATTAGTCATAGTGTTGATCAAGCGAACATGCTCTGTGACTAATTGCGCCATGTCCTTATCACCAGTTGAAATAACCGTTTCTATACCTTGCTCACTGGCTTGTTTTGCTAGTGTGCCAATAACATCATCAGCTTCTACGCCAGGCACAACCAGTAAAGGCAAGCCCATGGCTTCAATAATTTCATGCAGCGGTGCAATTTGGCTACGTAAATCATCCGGCATGGGTGGCCTATTTGCTTTGTACTCTGGGTACATATCACTTCTAAAGGTTTTACCTTTAGCATCAAATACCACCACAACATTACCGTTTGGGTAATCTTTTTTTAAGCTGCGGATCATATTAAGTACACCCGTAATTGCCCCGGTTGGCTGGCCACTGGCCGTTGATAACGCCTGCAAGTAAGGAACGTGATATGCCCTGAATAAATAAGAAGAACCGTCAACTAAAATAAGCGGTGATAGGTTTGCTGAATTTGACATAAGAGAGAGCTAAATTTATTAAAAATGACTAGAAGTGATAAGCATGCCACAAAGCAGGGTCTGCCACCACTTTCTTCGCTTGCTTTATTAAGCCTGCCTGTGGATAACCTTGTGAACAGGCACAAAAAATCGCCAAAATAGATTTTAACTCTATTTTGCTTATTTTGTTTTATCACTATGATTTAGTTAGAAAAATACATGTACCTATGTCCTTCGGTACTTATTTTTTTTATTTTTATTTAGTGTGGATAAAAAGTATTATCCGCGTCATTCTTGATTGGGTAAAAAGTAATCAACTGAAAATAACGAGCTAAGAGATTATCAGAATTGGCTGTGATTACCAGCGTATTATTAAACTTTTTTTAAAGAAAAATTACAGCTGCAAATAACAAAAAAACATAAGCGAGTAATACTAGTATCTAGCAACTGTTCAACCAGTCAGATGAAATTAATAGTGAAAGTTTTCTTAATAAACTTTATTTTTTAGTAGCGATAAAGCTAGCCTTAAAATTGACAGCTAGCCGTTACCCCGCTACCTTTAGCGCTTAATAATAAATGCTCTATGACGGAGCCAAAATACTTGCAAGGAGTTATTCAATGTACAAATACGCCAAACTAGCCCTATTATCAATCGCACTTAGTCCTGCCGCTTTTGCTTATGACAACCATAAAACCAGCATGCCACAATCAGTAGCACCAGAATCAGCGCAAGCTTATATTATTTCACCAAAAGATGGCGCCACTGTCAGTGAAACTTTTACGGTAAAGTTTGGCTTAAAGAACATGGGCGTTTCACCTGCTGGCTTGAAAAAGAAACACACAGGCCATCATCATTTATTAGTTGATGCCAAAGAGTTACCACCGTTAGATCGCCCATTAGGCAGTGATGTTAAGCACTTTGGCGGCGGACAAACTGAAACCCAATTAACATTACCTAAAGGTGAGCACACTTTACAGCTAATCTTAGGTGATCATATGCATATACCACATAGCCCAGCTGTGGTTTCTGAAAAAATTACCATTACAGTTAAGTAAAGATATATACAAATCCACTTAAAGAAGTGTGCTAGCACACTTCTTCTTTTAAGCGCTGACGAAGTTGACTCGGTGTGACAGCAAACCAACGTTTAACAGCACGATTAAAAATACTCGGCTCAGCAAAGCCACAAGCATCACTGACCTGAGCAATACTTAGTTCATTATCTGCCAACAAGTTTTGTGCTAGCGCTATCTTTTCTTGCTCTACTAGTTCTCTAAAATTTGTCCCTTGCTGCTCAAGTAAGTCCTTTAACTGCCTGGCAGAAAGCTGACAATGTTGCGCGACATCTTCTAAAACAACATGACCTGAACTCAGCTGCGCTTTAATAAACTGGCCAGCAGCCACAACCACTTCTCTTTGAGCAATATAGGATTTCAAGCTTTTTGCCTGGGCTTGCAAAATAGAATTAAGTTCTTCATTTGCATAGCGAATTGAGTGCGATAACAAGCTAGTATCAAACTTTAAAACATTTTTTTGTGCAGAGAATTTCAGTTTACTGTCAAAAAGCGCTTTATGCATCGTAATATCGTCAGGCTCAGGGTGGGTGAAGTTAACCTCTTTGATATGCCAAGCCCGACCAAGTAAATCTTGTAGCCAATGATGAATCAATAACATGGCATATTCCGCCTGGTGCCTAAATTCTTGATTCGTGCACACAGAAAACTCAAACTCCATATGACACTCTTGCGCAACTTTTTTAACGCTAATTGCGCTACTATCACAAATAAACCATTGATATTTAACAATAGCATCCATAACATCTTCAAAGGTTTTACAGCTCATCACCAAATATGTCAGCATAGTCTGGGAAGTAAGCGGTGTCGCATCCGCTAAACGTAAACCAATATTTTCATCTTGACCATGCTCGGTAAACCATTGCCAAGCGGTTGTAATGGCATCTAACGGCAACCTCACTTTTTCGCTAGCACTTTGCCGGCTTTCATTTGGCAGTAATGCTAATAAGCTTTCAATAGGTAAATTTAGTTTTTTTGACGATTCAATCAGCATATTAACAATGATGTTCGAAGATGATAAAGAAGGAGAAAATTTCATCAATACAAAACCTTACAGTGGATTTTATACAGTATACCCAAACTAAAGCTATTAATGAATTGACTTTTTAGACAGTTTTTGGGCTTTGTAAAGTCTACCGAGTTATTGCTGCTCTTTGCTAACCTATTCAGGTAAATAAGTTTTATTAACATTGGACGTTTTTATGATTTGTCATCATAGTCGAATACTGATTGTCGGCGCAGGTATTGCCGGCTTAGCAACATATCTAGCATTAAAACTTAAAGGGCTAAACGCTGACATTATTGAAAAGCACTCTCAGCTAAGCTCTGAGGCTTTAGGCCTACTACTCACCTCGAATGCTGTCGAAGCAAGTAAAGAACTAGGCATATACGCACAACTGAAAGAACAAGCTTTTATTGTCAATAGCATTCAATATCGCGACGAAAAAAATCGCCTATTAATGGATTTCTCCAAAAACAAGCACTTCCCGGAAAGTGCCGAATTTTTATCTGTGCATAAAGCACAGATACTTAACTCATTGGCAGACTGGCTACCAGAAAACGCTATTCAATTTAATCTCGCTATAGCGGAAATAAAAACCAAAAGCCAAACTACACAGGTTACTTTTACCAATGGCGAGCGTAAAGATTACGATTTAGTGATTGCTGCTGATGGCATCAACTCCTATGTACGTCAGGAATTCTTTAAGCAATCTAGTCTTGTTGACAGTGGTCTTTACTGTACACAGTTGATCCTACCTAAGCCTGTAACTATGCTTCAGGCAAACTACTTTATTGGTAAAGGCCGCGCAGCATCATTACTACCAATTGATAACAATCTACTATATTGCCCATTTGTTTTTAATCAATCACTTATAAAAGAGCATAAACAAGCACTCCCATTAATTAACCAACTCTTTGGTCATTTTAAAGGAAAATTAGCCGATGTTTTACGACGTATAGATAGCAATAGCCAACTGAGCCCTATCACACCATATAAAAGCCTTAATATGAATAGCTGGGTTCATCACAATACGGTATTAATTGGCAATGCAGCTCACACCTTAATACCAACACAACCACAAGGGGCAGCAATCGCGCTAGAAGACTCTGTAGTATTAGCCGACTGCTTAGCCAACTGTGATAACGTGCCATCGGCTCTAAATTCATACCAAGTAAGACGATTTTCCCGTGTTAAGTCGGTGCAAATGGCAGGAGAGCAACGTTTGAAGGCAATTCAACTCAGTCGCTCGAAAGTGGGGCAAATTTTAGTAAGAAATATGATGAAGTTTAATGGTGAAAGACGCTTAAAGAAAGATTGGGCCAAGCTCATATTAGCACCAGCGTAAGCGGCAACATTAATAGCAATTTTATTATCACTTAAACTTCAGGACGCTTTATGTTAGACAAACGCAATTACCGTCGCATGATTAGAACTTTTTGTATCTATGATGTGATCGCTTTATTACCTATGACTATCCCGCTTGCCAACGAACTGCATATTGCCACGCTTGCCCATATTAATGTACTTTTAGGTGGTCAATATTGGCTTGAACCCCAGCTAATCGATCTTATGTTTATTCAGATGTTAGGAATATTAGGTGTAGGCTGGGCTTATTGGCGCTGGCAACATGCTAATAATATTCACTTAGGCCGATTTGAAGGCTACTTAAGGTTGGCTTTCTCTCTGACCTTGATTCAATATAGCCTCACTGGTGCTTACCCACTACTACTTATTTTTGCGGTTATTGACGCTATAGCCACCGTACTACACTTACTGCCCATCAAAACTGACTTAAGCTCAAGCCCCATCAAAAGTACCTTTGATAAACTTGATAGCTACCGCATTTAATGAAAAGCCAGTGCTAAGTGCACTGGCTTTTCTTTACACTGTCAATCATTACTAGTTAAAACTGATAATTCAGTGATACATAACCGCGTTGACCAACCGTGTCATAAGTAAATACATCAGTATTGGCATCATTCCAAGAAGTTAAATATGGCGGTTCTTTATCAAATAAATTATCTATGCCCGCTGAAAGGTATAAGCTATCAGAGTAGCTCCATTTCAGCTGTATATCATGATAAGTAACGCTCGGTACAGAACGACCAATTGGACCACCACCGTTTTCATCATCCGCTTCACCAATGTAGCGAATACTATAAGCGAATTGCCAAACATCAAAACTTGCCGTTAAGTTAAGGTTTGATTTCCACTCGGCGAAGCTACCACGATCTGCAGTGATTTTACCCAGTAGCTCTTCTGTTTCCGCGCCGGCAAAAGCAGTATTCTCATGGGTAAGTAAATGTGTGGTATTCCAGTTTGCTCCAAATAATACCGAATCAAACTGCGCCTTATAACTGACATTAACATCAACACCAGCAACTTCTTCGCTAGCAGCATTCATTGGACGCTTTAACAATGAGGTGACTTGTTTGTTTACTGGATCACGCTGAAAATTATTACAATAGGCCTGATAGGCTACCGGATCGCTATAACATAAACGCAACATATTTGAGCCTGCAACCGAGTTAATGGCATTATCAATTTCAATATCAAAGTAATCTAAGGTAATTGATAAATCTTCCGCAAAGCCAGCTTGCCACACCATACCTAAGGTAAAGGTATCAGCCGTTTCTGGCTCTACTTCTGGGTTACCACCGACACCTGTTTTAATGGTTGAACCTTGTTGAGCAAAGTCAGCTGGCACGCCATCTGCGAGGCAATTTTTTAAAATAGTACCTGTAGCGCCATCACAAGGGTCAATAGTGATAAGGTTTTCGGTATTAGTGCCACCAAAAAGCTCTGTGATAGTTGGCGTTCTAAACGCGGTTGATTTTACCGAGCGTAACATAAAATTATCAGTAACTTGCCACGTTAAGCCAAGTTTATGAGTGGTATCTGAGCCAAAGGTTGAGTAATCCGAATAACGTAGCGCTACTTCTGCATGTAAGCTTTTTGCCCACGCTTTATCACTAATGATAGGAACAGCAAACTCAACAAAAGCTTCATTTACATCATAACTACCTGAAATTGGGTCTTCTTCACCATTTAAATGCGCAATAGCATCAGGTGTTCGCCAGCCTTGCTCTTTTCTATGCTCAACGCCTGCAGCAAAAGATAAGTAGCCATCACTTAACGCCATCAAATCACCATTAAGCTGAGCTTGAAATGCTTGCATTTCGTTACCACCGCTGCCTTCACGTTGGTAGGTTACGTAATCAAGTACCTGGGGTGATAGCTCATAAGCGCCAAAATAATCACCACAAGGAATAGCGGCATCAGCAGCCACACTACACACTGAAGCATCTAAGGTTTGTTCTACCCGCTCATCATTCATATCGTAACTCCAGCCATCAATGCCGGTATTACGCCCGTAGCTGTAACTTAACAGCCATGACCAATCATTTGGCAAGACACCTGTTAGCGCTAGGCTAGACTGCAAGGTATTGGTTTCTTGATAAAATTCTGGATCCGCCACTTCAACATTTCGGCGGCTTTTCAGCACGAGATCTTGCCCTGTCGGGTTATAAACAAAGTCTTTACTAACGCTGATATTTTTGAAACTACGCGGCGTCACTATTTGGCTAGATTGTCGATTGGCATAAATCACTTCAGCTGAAAGCTTAACATCATCATTAATATCGTAATTAAGCATAGAGGCGATATTCAAGCGCTTCATTGGGCTATAAGAATTTAACGATTCAAACCAGTTATAGCCATGTTTAGCATTGCTGTAGGCTTCATAACTATTACCATCACCATTAGGATCTTGGTTAAATTGCACTTCAGAGCCATCAGCTAAACTAGCTCGACCACCTATAGTACGGCCTGAATAAAAACACTCCAGCTTGCCATCTTCTTCGGTTAACGGACAAGTATTACGGGCAGATTGTAAAACGCTGCCATTATCAACATAGTTAATGTTTAAAATAGCATTACCACGATCAAAGTTACCACCTAACAACAAGTTAGCTTCTTTGTTTTTACCATCACCTTCAGCTGTCATACCGCCTTTAGCAGAGAACTCGCCACCAGAAAAAAACTGCTTAGTGATAATATTAACCACGCCAGCAACGGCATCAGCACCGTAAATGGCAGAAGCACCATCGGTAAGCACTTCAATACGCTCAATGAGTGCCACAGGGATCATGTTTAAATCTGGGCTGTCATTGGCACCAGTACCGCCAGCAACGAGGCGACGACCATTAAGCAAAGTTAAAGTACGTTTGATACCTAAGCCGCGTAAGTTAATTTGCGCGGTGGCATAACCATTACTTGTCCAATAGGCGTTGGTGGCATTACCCGCAGGGCCCGCCGATACGGTAAGTTCTTGCAACAATTCTTCAACATTAGATAAGCCTGACATAGCAATATCGGCAGCTTCAATAACAGTGACTGGGCTTGCCGATTCTAAATCAAGGCGTTTAATTTTTGAGCCAGTCACTTCAATACGTTCAATTGACTCTTCTTGTGCAATGGCAGGTGTAGCAATGGAGAGAGCTGCTGCACAGCTAAGGAAAACTCTAGATTTTTTATACATCATATTTCACACTTTTTATCTAAACAACGAAATCCGTCGTAGTATATGTGCAAAGTAATGAATAGCCGTGCGACATTAGGTCGCACTTTGGCTAATGCTTGATATTTGTTAACGGTTATTTGATGTAAATCATATGTTTAAAGGTGATATTTCAACCTTTGTGACTGACCGAAAAATTAATGGATAAAAAAAAAGCAACTATGATGATCATAAGTTGCTCTTAGCATTTATCTATAGGCACACATTAACTGTGCCATATTTGCGGTTCGGTTTAAGTGAGGGTTACAAACTCTTCAGCCGAAGTTGGATGAATCGCCACAGTATTATCAAAATCAGCTTTAGTCGCGCCCATTTTCATGGCAACGGCAAAGCCTTGTAATAATTCATCACTGCCAAAGCCTATGCTGTGAATGCCAACAATGCGCTCTTCTTTACCCACGCATATCAGCTTCATACGAGTAGGATCTCTATGCTCTTCTGTTATCGCTTGGTATAAAGCGTTAAATTGCGACTTATACACTTTCACCTGCTCTTCACCATATTCAGCAATAGCTTCTTTTTCCGTTAAACCTACCGTGCCGATAACCGGGTGGCTAAATACTACCGTAGCAATATCGTTATAATCTAAATGCTCATAAGGTTTATTATTAAATAAGCGCTCACATAAACGTCTACCTGCGGCAACAGCCACTGGTGTTAACTGGGCACGGCCTGTGTTATCACCAACAGCATAAATACCCTCAACCTTAGTGTTTTGATACTTATCGGTGGGAATAAAGCCACGCTCATCTAATTCAATACCTGCTAAATCAAGATTGATATTATCTGTCGCCGGCTCGCGACCTATTGCCCATACCAGCTTTTCAACAGGGCCTATGGTGTTGCCGCTAGTTAGGTGTACCATTAAGCTGCCATCAGCGAGCTTTTCGATACGCTCAGGTGTACTGTGATTATGTAAAGTTGGGCCATGCTTTGCCATTTGCTCAACTAGGGTGTCACTTAACATGTCATCAAAACCACGTAGTGGCTTTTCTTTACGCACCAATAAATGAGATTCAGTACCTAAGGCATGAAAAACACCAGCAAGCTCTACGGCAATATAACCAGCACCTACCACAGCAACTGATTTAGGTTGTTCTTGTAAGGCAAAAAAGCCATCAGAATCGATACCATATTCCGCCCCTTCAATATCAGGGATGGCTGGTCTACCACCTGTGGCAATAGTAATATGATCAGCGGTATAGCGAGTGCCATCAACTTCTACCGTGTTCTTATTAACAAACTTAGCAAAACCTTGAATAACAGTGACTTGGTTAGCATCAAAGCCACGCTGATAAGCAGCATGAATTCGCTCAATATAGGCTTCTCTGTTTTTGACTAAACGTGCCCAGTCAAACTCAGCTACTTTTGCATTAAAACCATAGTCATGGGCATATTTTAGTGCGTCACTTATTTGTCCGGCGTACCACATGGCTTTTTTCGGTACACAACCCACATTGACGCAGGTACCGCCAATATATTTTGCTTCGATAACCGCTGCTTTTTTACCTAGCTTGGCAGCTCTATTTGCCGAAGCAATACCACCACTACCAGCACCTATGGCTAAATAGTCAAAATGTTGAGTCATAATTCTTTTCCGTTGCTTGTAATATGTTTTATATGGGTACAGCACATACGCTATTCAAGTTAGTATTCAGTTATACCAAGTTAATTAAGTATTTGATCATTTAGCGAGAATTAAAAGGCTTATAAGCAAGGCGCTAATTGCAAATAATGGTTATTCAGGAGAATATGCTCCTGCATTCTCTAATAAGCTGCATCCATGCAGCGTCCTTGTTAAAATTAGCAACGCTGGGTATAAGCCTTTTAAACTCGCCCTTTGGGAGTTCAAGAATAACATGATAACTGCACAATATTTATTTGATGTAGAACGACTATATCTTCATAAATCTTGTTGGTTCTAATGCTATTCTTGTAACTCTAAGTGACTAAATATTTAATCAAATTGGTATTAAAGAGTAGGCGTGGTGTTTACTTCGGTTTTGTTTATTTGAATACCACGTAAAACATCTGTCTCTTCAATCGGCTTTGAATACAGGAAGCCTTGAATATAATGACAGCCTTTATCGACTAAATATTGCAACTGCTGCTCAGTTTCAACGCCCTCAGCAATACAATGCATATTTAGTCGCTCTGCCAGTACCAAAGTAGTATCAACAATGGCTTCATCGGCATCACTCTGACCTATGCCAGAGACAAAGCTACGATCAATTTTAATAACATCTAGCGGTAAGTTTTTTAAATAAGATAATGACGAAAAACCCGTACCGAAGTCATCTAAGGCGAGGGTCACCCCTAGTTCAGCTAATGCTCGCATCGAACTAATTGCTTTTTCTGGCTCAGAAATAAAAGCACTTTCGGTTACCTCTATTTTCAAAGCATTGGCTGGTAAATCAAATTCTTTTAATAATTGCTCAACATAGCCAACAAAGGAGTCTTTAGCAAAATGTTGCGCAGCAAGGTTTACCGATAAATATAGGTCATTTCTATGTAATAACCATTGCTTCAATGCTTTAATGCCACGATGCAAGGCAGCCTCAGTCATAGGCACAATCAAACCAATTTCTTCGGCAAGTGGAATAAAGTTATTCGGAGTAACAAGACCATCAGGGGCATGCCAACGTAACAGTAACTCAAAGCCTACCGCTTTACCTGTATGGGCATTAATTATTGGCTGATAGTAATTAACAAACTCATCATTTTTTAGAGCGAGCTTTAACTTAGATTCTTTTTCCAGTCGCGCTTTGGCTTCAACATTCATTTGCGCAGTAAAAAATTGGAAGGTATTTCGTCCAAGTTGCTTGGCGTGATACATAGCAACATCAGCATTGCGTAATAATAAATCAGAACTAGTCGCATCTTCTGGATACAAGGCAATGCCAATACTCGCCCCAACACTGACGGTGTTGTTATATAAAACTATCGACTTACCAACACTATCAATTACTTTCTGCGCAATATGGCTTAATTGATTGTTATTACTAAACGACTCTAATAACACCACAAATTCATCACCACCGATGCGCGCTACGGTATCATCTTGTCTTAATACTGAAGTTAATCTTTTAGTAACCTCTTTAAGTAATAAGTCGCCATAATCATGGCCTAATGAGTCATTTATCTGTTTGAACTTATCTAAATCTATAAAAAATAGCGCAATAGAACGATTATTTCTTTCCGACTGATCGATAGCATGCTTAATACGCTCTAATAATAACGAACGATTAGGTAGGCCTGTTAAATGATCATAATTTGCTAACAACCTTAATTCTTGCTCAGCAGTTTTTTGCGCACTTATATCTGTTAGCACCAAAATATAGTGTAACGCCTGATTGTAGTTGTTCTTGCCAACACTAATATTCACAATAACATGATATTGCTCACCGTCATTATTAGTAATTAGCTCCTCTCCGCGCCAACTATCGCCATAACATAGCGACTTCAGTAATTGCCGATAAAAAATTAACCTTGCCTGGTCAATACCAAGAATATCGGCTTGAAAGGCAAATTCTTCCCCTTGCCAACCAAAGACATCGCGCATGGACTGATTTGCGGTAATTTTTGAAATCCCTTCATCAATAATCAAGACCCAATCCTTGGTGTATTTAAAGGCGTCACCGTAATATTGCGCGCGCTCCTCATTAGCACGTGTTTCGGTAATATTAGTGTAAGAGCCAGTTATTCTTATTGGTTGACCTGCTTGATTAAGGGTGACAATCTTGCCTAAATCTTTATACCAAAGCCATTGGTCATCATGAGACTTTAATCGATAGGTACAGGTAAAGTTTTCATCTTGTTTCGCTCGTTCAATAAAGGCGCGCCACTGACTAGTAAATAATTCTTTATCGTCAGGGTGAATCAAATTAAGGTGTTCAGCAAAAGGATAAAAAAGCGCTTCGTTGGCATAACCTAAATCTGATGAAATCCTTTTACCAAACATTAAGTCATTTTCTGCCTGCCAATCCCATACTTCACTATTACTACCTGTTAGCGCCAATTGTAATCTGTTCTCTCGATACTTCACTTGCTCATGAGCATCCAACAATAATTGCTGTTGTATCTGACGACGGCGATACCAAAACGCTATCACTGAAAAAGCCAACATAAAGTAAAGAATATAGGCCAAAGGAGAACGCCACGGCGGATAACTAACCTGAAAAGTAAGATAGATAGCATCACTGAACTCGCCGGTTTCCGGCTGTAATGCCCGTACTTTTAATTGATGAGTACCAGAAGGTAAGCTAGGAAAGGTAATATGACTTTCTGTGGTTTGCGGATAATTAACCGCTTGATTACCCACTAATCGGTAATCATAAATAATATTGTCATTATGAATATAGGAAAATGTTGAGAAATCAATACGAATGCCAACATCATCATAACGCAAAGGTATAGTGTCATCACTTGCAAAGTTCAGTCGTTCAGGCAAGTTACGCGACAATACTTCAATATCAGTCACTTGCACATGAAAGCCAGTGCGGGTGTTTTCTGCTAGCAATTTAATCGGCTCAAATATACTCACCCCTTCCATAGAGCCATAAGCTAAGCGCTGATCTTGTAGCTTAGTATAAGCCCCAGCATTATATTCTAGCGCAGCAAAGCCATGCTTAGGGGTAAACTGGCGTATATGTAAATTTTCTGGGTTAAGGGTAAACAAGCCTTGATGAGTTGCAAACCATAAATTGCTAGCCTCATCCGCCATGACGCCATAAACATTATTATCAATAATAGAATTGCCGGTATGAAAAAAGTGTTTTAGCTCGTAGCTCTTAGCAGACAAACCAATCAAACCTTTCCCTGAAAAAGCCAACCATAGCGTGTCACCTAATAACTGCCAGGAATCAATATAGGTCCACTCGGTTTCGGCAATATCTGGGTGCTGATACAACGGCTTGGCAACTTGATTGTCAGTATCATATTGCCACAAGGCATTATTAGTAGAAAAAAGTAATTGCTGTGAGTCGGGCAGAGTTCCTAATATGTGCCAGATGATATCTTTACCAAATTGTGAGTTGAGCTCATGTAATTCATCCAGTTTGCCAGTCACTAACGAAATGTTAATTAACGATTTATCATCTAAATACCAAAGGCGCTGCTGCTCATCTAAATAAATTGCATAAGCACTACCTGCTAACCTTTGGTTAATTTGATCTGAAAAGGGTAAATCGATTAACTTTTGCGTGGCAATATCAAATAAAAACACACCAACAGATGTGACTAACCAAAGCCGTTGCTGCTCATCTTCAACAATTTGCACAATATCACTGGCATTATAAACTGACTTAGTTTCTGTCCTGACTAAAAAATGCTTAACCTCTCCCGAGGTTAAATCAATACGATTCAAACCATTCGCTGTTGCCACCCAAAGGGTATTATCATCACCTTTTTGCTGATGAACATGGCTAACAATATTATTACTTAAACTGTTAACGCCATAACGCTTAAAGCGATAATTTTTCACTAAAGTTCGCTTAGAGTTCCAAGTAAATACTCCCAGTGAATTTGAACCCAGCCAAAATGTCCCTTGGCGATCAATTAACAGCGAAATAATAGTATTGTCGGTAATATGCTCTGAGCCATCGGCTAAACCAAACAGAAATTCGCTGCTATTATCACTAAGATTGACAACAGATAAGCCCTTATCGCTACTGATATAAAGTGCATCTTGATATTGAAACAGCTGCCAAACCGACAAGCTTTCAATTAATAGCTCGTACTCTGGTAAGATTATATCTTGCTGAAAATATTCATCTATATCTCTAATATCTAAACTAAATAAGCCATCGTTAGTGCCGAAATACAGTACATCTTGATAAGTAGTGATAACATAAGTTTTACTTGCATTGCTAAAGTCCACAGCTTGAGCAGAGGTTAATGCTTCAGATACCAATGGCAAAGCTTTCCATTGCTCTTTTTTAATATGATAAGCAAACAGGCCAACGCGCGTAGCAAAATAGATGACGCCCTTATATAAGTTTATTTTATAGATGCTGTCGAGGTTTGTTAACTTGCCACTTAAATCAACAACCCGTTGATAATCTTTAGTTTTTTTATTAAATAATATCAAGCTCTTGGAGGTAGCAATCCATGCTTGATTATTTTCCCCCTCCAAAACATCAACAATAAAATGCTCACTGTTAAAGGGGTCTTTGGCAAAAATCAATTCATACTGATTACTGGTAACATCAAGCGTATAAAGCCCTTTGCCTACCACATTGAGCCACATTAGTCCTTGGCTATCTTGCTTGATCATAACGCCAGCAAAAGCGCTAAAATCACCATCAGGTCCAGCTAAATGCTTGACCTTATAACCATCGTAAATATCAATACCATTTTCAGTACCTAACCAAATATAGCCTTGCTGATCTTGAAATATGGTATTAATAGTGCCTTGAGATAAGCCATCAGTAACAGATAGCTTGCCCAACATCACTTGCTCAACTTTACCATAGGCATCAAATATCATGCTGCTAAACACTAGCAACAAATACATGACAACTTTTGATAAAACTTGATACGGCATCAAACTAAGCGAACAACTCGGGTCTGTTTAGATAAATTTCATTGTGTGCCAATTTAGCAGCTAGTGCAAATTAATATGCAATAAATAGCCATAATTATCAAAAGGCTAGCTAAATAAAAAGCCCTCTCGATTAATAATAATTATCACTTCTATTTACCACTTTTTTACAGATAAACTGTGAATATGAAAAAAGCCTTGAAAAATCAATAAACGATATTACATCTAAGCTATCACTTAGCAAAAAGATCCCTGTTATGAACCCATTACTTCCTGAAAATGTTTGCCAAAACCAATTACCTGTTTTTTCACAAATTAAACCTGAACATGTTAAACCTGCTGTTGAGCAAGCAATAGCGAAGTGCAAAGCGGTTATTGCTCAAGTACTTGAAGAAAATGAAACCTTTACTTGGGATAACTTGGTTATGCCAGTTGATGAAGCTGACGATATCTTAAGCAAGTTATGGTCGCCGGTTTCACATATGAATTCAGTGGTAAGTAATGATGAATTAAGAGAGGCCTATGAGTCTTGCCTGCCTTTGCTTTCAGAGTACGGCACTTTTGTTGGCCAACACCAACGGCTTTATCAAGCCTATCAGAGCTTAAAAGACAGCGATGAGTTTGCCACCTTAGATACTGCTCAACAAAAAGTGATCACCAATGCCCTTAGGGATTTTAAATTATCAGGTATTGCCTTAAGTGATGAAGACAAACAGCGCTACGGCGAAATTGTAACTCGCCTTTCTGAGTTAAGCTCAAGCTTTAGCAATAATGTTCTCGATGCTACGCACGCTTTTAGCGTCACTATTACCGATGAAAATGAGCTAACAGGCTTACCTGAAAGTGCACTAGCCGCCGCGAAAGCGCTAGCCGAAGCTAAAGAACAATCTGGTTATTTATTTACTTTAGATTTTCCAAGCTATTTGCCTGTAATGATGTATTGCGATAATGAAGCCTTACGTGAAAAGCTTTATACCGCTTTTGTCACTCGCGCATCTGATCAAGGTCCTAACGCTAATGAGTTTGATAACAGCGACATTATGAATGAACTGTTAGCACTACGCCATGAATTAGCGCAGTTGTTAGACTTTGATAATTACGCTGAGCATTCATTGGCAACCAAAATGGCTAACTCAACCAGTGAAGTTATGGCGTTTTTAGAAAACTTAGCGGTAAAATCGCAAGCGCAAGGGCAACAAGACTATCAAGAGCTTATCGACTTTGCTGCAAGCGAGTATAACAAAACCGATCTACAAGCGTGGGATCTGGCCTATTATGGTGAAAAGCTTAAGCAAAGCCGTTATGCCATTTCAGATGAGCAGCTTCGCCCATACTTTCCAAAAGATAAAGTGGTTAGCGGTCTTTTCGAAGTAGTACACAGATTATTCGGCTTAACCATTAAAGAACGAGCTGATGTAGATACTTGGCATAAAGATGTACATTTTTATGATGTCTTTGCCCAAGATGGTAGTTTACGCGGTAGTTTCTATCTAGATTTATACGCCCGCGAGAAAAAACGCGGTGGCGCTTGGATGGATGATTGTGTCGGCAGACGACAGCTCTCTGATGGCTCAGTGCAATTACCTGTCGCTTACTTAACCTGTAATTTTAATGGCCCAGTGGGCGACAAACCGGCGTTATTTACTCATGATGAAGTGGTTACCTTATTCCATGAATTTGGTCATGGCATTCACCATATGCTTAGCCAAATTAATGCCAGTAGCGTTGCCGGCATTAATGGTGTGCCATGGGATGCGGTCGAATTACCAAGCCAATTTTTAGAAAACTGGTGCTGGCAACCAGAGGCACTGGCCTTTATTTCAGGCCACTTTGAAACTGGCGAACCACTACCACAAGCTATGCTAGATAAAATGTTAGCAGCAAAGAACTTTCAATCAGCCATGCAAATGCTACGTCAATTAGAGTTCAGCATTTTTGACTTTACTATGCACGCCAGCTACGACCCTAAAGCCGATAACCAGCAACATATTCAGCAAACCTTAGATAAAGTACGTGAGCAATATGCCGTGGTCAAAGCACCTAGTTTTAACCGCTTCCAGCATGGTTTTAGCCATATTTTTGGTGGAGGTTATGCCGCAGGTTACTACAGCTACAAATGGGCTGAAGTGCTTTCTGCTGATGCTTTTGGTTTATTTGAAGAAAAAGGGATTTTTGATAAAGCAACAGGTAATGCTTTCTTAGAAAATATTCTTGAAAAAGGCGGTAGTGAAGAGCCAAGCGAGCTATTTAAAGCATTCCGTGGTAGAGCACCAGAAATTGACGCTTTACTTCGCCATAGCGGCATTCAAGCATAGAGGGTAAGATAATGGCGCAAGAAAAGTTCACTGAGCTATACCAAAGAGCTGCCAAACGTAAAGGCGGCAAACAAGCATTAGAATTATTACTTGGTGATGCCGCGGATGATCAGCAAGTGGCGCAGCTCACTGATGACAGGATTCTTGCGGTTTTTTCTAAGCAAATCTTCAAATCAGGTTTTGTTTGGCGTGTTGTTGAAAACAAATGGCCTGATTTTGAACAAGTATTTTTCAATTTTGATATTGAAAAAGTATTAATGATGCCCGAAGAAATGTTGGAAAAGAAAGCCAGCGACCCACGTATTATTCGTAACTTTAACAAGGTAAAAACCATTAAAGCCAATGCGCAAATGATGTTCGATCAGCAAATTGATGGCAAAACCAGTTTTGCCCAGTTTATCGCGAATTGGCCAAGCGATGACATTGTCGGCTTATGGGCATGGCTTAAAAAGCATGGTCAACGCCTTGGCGGTAATACAGGCCCTTATTCATTACGTATGCTGGGTAAAGATACCTTTATTTTAAGCTCAGACGTTGAAGCTTACTTAAGAGCACAAAAAATTATAGATGGCGGCCTACACACCAAAGCTAGCCTAAAAGCCGCGCAAAACTACTTTAACCAGCTTAAACAAGAAACAGGTTATAGCCTAGCGCAACTAAGCCAATTAATTGCTTTTGCTGGCGGTGATAATTACGTACAGCTTGAGGAAGCATAAGCTAAAGTTAAAGACAAATTCTTCGATAGCGATTAATATATTGCAAAATTGTTAATCGCCATCACGGAAGAAGTAAGTGTTATTCAATTCAGCTGAATTTATTTTCCTATTTTTACCTATCAGCTTGCTGCTATTTTTTACTGCTGCAAAGCGTTGGGGAAATGAAGCAGCGATAACCAGCCTAGTTGCTTGTTCATTATTCTTTTATGGCTGGTGGAATCCAAGCTATCTACTACTTTTACTTGCATCTATGGCATTTAATTACCACGTAGGTAAGCGCTTAGGTAATAACAATAATAAAAACTTATTAATATTAGGCATTACAGTTAACTTGGCAGCAATTGCCTACTTTAAATATGCTGGCTTTATTGTTTTTAATATTAATGCCTTAACGGGTGCTGAGTGGGATTTAGGCAACATAATTTTACCACTGGCAATTTCCTTTTTTACCTTTCAACAAATCGCCTATTTAGTTGATTCGTACCGCGGCATCACCAAAGAGTACAGCTTTTTACACTACGCATTGTTTGTCGCTTTTTTCCCGCAACTTATTGCTGGCCCGATTGTGCACCACAAAGACATGTTGCCGCAATTTAGCCAAACCAAACGTTATCAACTGAATCATCACAATATCAAAATTGGTCTAACAATATTTGCCATTGGCCTGTTTAAAAAAACCGTACTGGCTGATGGCATAGCTGTTTATGCCAATCCAATATTTTCTGCCGCGGATGCTGGCCAATCCGTCGACTTCTTTAGTGCTTGGGGTGGCACGTTAGCTTATACCTTTCAACTGTATTTTGATTTTTCTGGCTATTCAGATATGGCCATAGGGATTGCCCGACTCTTTGGCATTATTTTGCCACTCAACTTTTACTCACCGTATAAAGCCGCCAATATCTCTGAGTTTTGGCGCCGCTGGCATATTACCCTGTCGCACTTTTTAAGAGACTACCTGTACATAGCATTAGGCGGTAACCGAAGTGGCAAGGTAAAACGATATACTAACTTAGCTATTACTATGTTATTGGGTGGTTTATGGCATGGTGCAGGCTGGAACTTTATTATTTGGGGCGCGCTACATGGTTCATACCTGATGCTTAACCTGGCTTGGCAGGCAATCAAGGCCCAGTATCATATCGCCTTAAATCCAGGCAAGATTTATGTTTTCTTTGCTTGGCTACTAACCTTCTTGGCTGTGATTGTTGGCTGGGTTTTCTTCAGAGCAGTAAGCTTAGACGGCGCCTTAACGATTTTGCAGGGCATGCTAGGGCTTAATGGTATAAGCGTTCCTAACGCCATTTTATCTCGCTTAGGGGAAGCAGGTAACTTATTACAAACTTGGGGTGTTACACCATCACATGGCGGCGCAGTCTTCGTTAAAACCTGGTTGTGGAACATCACTTTATTAGCTTTTGTCTTAACACTGCCGAATGTACAAGACTTATTTGCCAAAGAACAAGGTACATTAAGCAACTACAGCCAAGTTAACGACAATACTTTTTGGCCAACATGGTCTAAGTCAAAAACAATCACTTGGTCTAGCACGACTCGGTGGGCTGCTTTTTCTGGCGCTTGCCTGGCGCTTGGTATACTCACGCTTTCGCAAGTGAGTGAATTTCTTTATTTTCAATTTTAGGGCAAACAATGAACTATATTCGCAGCTACTTCATCAGTTTTATTGTCTTAATATCGAGTATTGGCACAGTTAATTGGTTTATCGATCCCTTCGGCATGTATTGGTCACCCGTTATGACTGGTGTAAATGAAATAAAGCCTGAAGCTGGCACACGCTCACGTATTAGCAAAGCTTATCAAGTAGATAAAGTTGCCCCGCAAATATTAATAGTTGGTAATTCACGTGTAGAGATGGGCTTAGATCCCAACAGTAAAATTTTTGCAGGTAAGCGGGTTTATAACCAAGGCATGCCGGGCGCACACTTAATTATGCAAGTTGACTACGCTATTGATGCTATCGAAAACAATCACAGCATAGAACACGTAATTATGGGGGTAGATTTTCTCGACTTCTTAGTTAACAGCCAACAATTAAATAGTGAGCACCAACAGCAAAATGAGACAATAAGAGCGCGTTATCAGTTTAGATTAAGCACTCTTGATGCAAGCGCTAGCGAATACAGCTACCAAGGGCTGAAAGAAAAACTAGCCATGATATTTTCTTTGGATGCCTTAACGGCAAGTATTCAAACCCTTAGCAAGCAAAATGCGACAACAAGCAGTATCAGCGCGCTTGGTTTTAATAGCGCCGACTCATACAAAACCATTATGCAAACTGAAGGCATCAAGCCACTGTTTAACCAGAAGCTCAATGAGATTTCCGCCAGATTAAATAGTGACTTGGTCATAAAAACACAAAAAGATTCACCTTACTCACCAAAATTCAGCCATTTAGGGCGACTAATATCAACGGCGAGTCAACATAATATAAAGCTAACTCTGTTTATCAATCCGTATCATTATAGCTATTTACATACACTTGCCGATAAAGGTCAGTGGCAAAACTTTATGTTATGGAAGCAGCTTGTTCAGCAGTATATTGCCAGTCAAAACTCAAGCATTGCCTTGTGGGATTTTAGCGGCTTTAATGAAGTTATTAATGAAGCCGTACCATTAGATAAACCCAAATCATATATGCAATGGTTTTGGGAACCAGCGCATTATAAACGTGAGCTCGGTGAAAGAATGCTCGCGACTCTATTGCTCGATAAAAACGATATCAAGTTCGGCCAGCGATTAACTGAAACGAGCTTAGCTGAAGCAACTAATCAAGAAGCGCGGGCATTAAACAATACCAGCAGTCAATGGCAAAAATTAAAAAACCAGCTGAGCTTAGCGCAATAGCTCAGCATATCGTTTTATCAGCTGAACTCGGCTTAACTACCAACAAGGTAGCGGCTTCTAGTACCGAGTAGTTTTTGCATAGCAACAATAATTGCCACACAAATAAGTAAAATGCTTAGGGTCAGAATAGGATAAAGTAACAAACTGCCTGCTACCTTAGCGCCAAATAACTTTTCACAGGCCATTTTACTGGCCGTTAGCACATAAGAATGAATGAAAAACACACCAAAGCTAGCATTTGCTATAGTATGAATTAACTTATAGTTAGTTTTTTCGCCCAATCGATACAACAAACCAACAAAGAAAGCCGACATGGCTATTTTTTGTATATAGTTCACATAAGTCATAGTGCCGGCCATCATATAAAACTCATAAAGCACGCAACCAAGAATAAACAAAGCCAAAGTAACAAGTACTTGCTTTTGACTTAATTTATCATTTAACTGCACTTTAAAATGACTACAGTACATACCAAGCATATAGACAGAGAAAAAATGGACAAAGCTCTGTAGCGGTAACCCGCGACTAACAAAGCAAGAAACTATAATGGCAATAGGTAATAACCAATAAAAATATCGCGTTTTATCTGCATAGACCAACAAAGGTGCGATCAGATAAAACAAAGATATCATGGGAATAAACCATAAAGGCGCAAGATGAAAACCAGTAAGGTAAAAATAAATGACTTGCTGCCAAGGAGCATTGTCATAAAATCCCGGCCACACTGTCTCTCTAGTCATAAAGAAAACAAAGACAACAATGGCAGGAATCGAGACTAATAAATAGGGAACAATGACGTTTTTAAGCTTATTGATAAAATATTTTTTATGCTGGTATTTCACCGCGAGATGTTGAAATAGATAACCAGCAATAAAAACAAATAACACAGAGCCATTGCTCATCACGATACGCAGTAGTCTTTCTATATCAGCCGAATCTTGAGGCCAAGTAAAAAAGTCTATTGCGTGCCCTGCAACAATAAATAATATCGCTAACGCTCTAAATGAGTGAATATAACCTAAGAACACAATGAATCCCTTCTACACAATTAATTTAGGTATTAAAAACTATTTAGGTTTTAAGCTCGGCCATACTTATCTTCAAAGCGAACAATGTCATCTTCGCCCAAATAACTACCTGATTGTACTTCTATCATTTCCAAAGGCAGTTTACCTGGGTTTTCTAAAGCGTGCACAGCACCAATAGGAATAAAGGTCGATTGATTTTCGCTTAACAATACCGTGTTATCGTCTATGGTCACTTTGGCTGTACCCGAGACAATAATCCAGTGCTCGGCTCTATGATGGTGCATTTGTACCGACAATTTAGCACCAGGCTTAACCGTTATACGCTTAACTTGAAAACGCTCACCCATATCTATGCTGTCGTACTTGCCCCATGGACGATACACTTCTCGATGCAGCGAAGATTCAGGACGATTATCAGCCTTAAGCTGCTCAACGATCTTTTTCACATCCTGCACTTTATCTTTATTTGCCACCAAGACCGCATCTGGCGTATCAATAACCACTAAGTTATCTACACCTACGGTTGCTATTAACTTGTTTTGACTGTGCAAATAGCTATTTGTTGTGCTGTGCGCAAGTATATCGCCTTTAACAACGTTCTTATTGTCATCTTGCTGACAAACATCCCATAGCGCTGAATAGGAGCCAACATCATTCCAGCCAGCATCAAGAGGAACCACTTCTGCGTCAGCAGTTTTCTCCATCACGGCATAATCGATGGATTCACTTGGGCATGCTAAGAATGCTGCTTTATTTGGACGTAAGAAATCTAAATCTTGGCTGACTTGTGTCATCGACTTTTGACACGCTTGCAAAATATCTGGGCGAAACTTCGCTAATTCTTCAAGGTAACGAGATGCTTTAAATAAAAACATACCGCTATTCCACAAATACTGGCCTGAATCTAAATACTCTTGTGCCAAGGTTTCATTTGGCTTTTCTACAAACTCAGCCACTTTATATGAGCCTAAAGCTTGTTCTTGGCCTTGTTTAATATAGCCATAACCTGTTTCAGCATGCGTTGGTACTATGCCAAATGTAACCAATTTTCCTTGTTCTGCCACCTTAGTTGCCGTGGTAATAGCCTGATGAAATGCTTGCTGATTTTCAATTACATGATCAGCTGCTAACACTAACAACAAGGCCTCATCATTTTGCTCTAAAGCATTAATGGCTGCTAAAGCAATAGCCGGAGCAGTATTGCGCCCTTCAGGCTCAAGCAAAATGGTTTGTGGCTCATCAGTGAGATTACGCACCTGCTCAGCTAATAGAAATCTATGCTCTTCATTACAAATGAATACTGAGCTTGCGCACCCCTTAGGTAAGCGTTGCATAGTATCTTGCAACATTGATGTCTCATTAACTAAAGGTAAAAACTGTTTTGGGAAAAGCGCACGAGAAAGTGGCCATAATCTAGTGCCACTACCACCACACATAATTGCAGGGAAGATTGTTGCAGAGCTCATATTTATTCCATTGATGAGTAGTAATTAATTGGTTTAGAGCGGCTATAATAAGTCATATCACGCCTTAGTAAAACCTATTTTCTTATAGTTATTTTTTGCTTTTTGACTAAATTCACCAATACTAAAATCAATAACACTCTTTGGTAATTTTGGGGCATTACCTTTGCTTAAAAACTCCGGTGATATTAATAACAATAAAAAAAAGGTGATTATTTCCTTTGACGCTGAGTTTAGCATCAATGGTGCTTTTGCAGACCCTGAGCACAAACAGCCTTGTGCTGATGCTATTTTCGCCCCAAATCCTGATGGCACAGAAGGGCTAACAGATATATTAACCATACTTTCTGCTCATCAAGTTAAAGCAACTTTTTTCGCTGAAGTACTTAATAGTTATTATTTTGGCAATAGTAAAATGCTAAAATACGTACAGCAAATGATTGAATGTAATCAAGATATTCAATTACACACCCATCCCTGCTGGTTAATCTTTAAAGAAAAAAACTGGCAAGATAAAGTCTCCTCTCGGCTCGTTTGTGATGATTTTGACGGCACCTGCAAAAAAGATATTGTTAAAGTGCTAAGTGAATGCCTTGATATTTTCAAACAATGGGATGTACCTAGACCGGTTGCCTACCGCGCCGGCAACTTACACCCTAAGTTAGCTCTGTACGATGCGTTAGATGAATTAGGCTTTACTGTTTCTAGTAGTGTTGACCTGCCCATATATATACCCAAAGAGCCACAACTTAGAACCTGCAATAAAGCTATAGATGTCCACAATATTACCGAATTTCCAGTTACTAGCTTTAAAAGTATGGGCATTAGAGAAAAGGCACTCACCATTACAGGCTGCTCATTTATGGAAATGAAAAAAGTGCTCACCGAATCACTAAAAAAAGATACCTCTCCTATCGTCATTTTGAGCCATGTCCACGAGTTTATAAAAAAACAGCCAATCAGTGGCAAAGTGGTGAAAAATAAAGTCAATCTGAATCGACTTAATCAACTTTGCCAGTTTATAAATCAAGACTCGCGTTTTCAATTTACCACCTTTGCACAGTTGGCATGCCAAGCCCATAAAAATAAAACACAGGAAAAAGCAGCCAAAAAATCAAATTGCACACTATCAACACCTGTTGTGCATGGCTTATGGACTCTGACACAAAACAAAGTAAACGATTACTTTTAGCTGACATAATAATGCTATGACTCACTATAAGCTCACATTTCAACTTGGCGACCTCATCCTTTTTAGTAAAACCATAAGGGTAAACACTGAGCATCCAGCAATGTCACTAGCAGAGCAGCCACTAAGCGATTTATCACAGTTGAATTTTACTCAAGAGGATAATCCGCAGTTCTTTCCAAGAGTATTCGTTCAGCAAGCTAGCCCATTTAACAAAATCAGCAAACATGCAAATCAAATAATATACGTTAGAGCAAGGCTTAATAATTACGCTATTAATCTAGAGCGCTTCAACTCGTTTGAGCAATACCTAGCAAAATTCTCTGCCAAATCAAGATCGACCTTAAAAAGAAAGGTGAAAAAAGCAGTTAACTCAGGTGTTATCATGCGTACCTTTTGCACACCTGATGATGTTGATATATTTCTGCGTGATGCGAGATTCATTGGCAATAAAACTTACCAAAAGAAGCTTTTTGATGCCGCCATTCCTGAAACCAGTCAGTTTAAAGAAGCGGTAATAAAGCAAGCACAACAAGGATGCTTATTAGCCGCTATTTTATATAAAGAAAATGAGCCAATAGCTTATCTTTATTGCCCACAAAAAAATCAAAGTTATATGTATACCTATTTAGGCTATTTACCTAAATATCAACAATATTCTCCCGGCACCGTGCTGCAATATTTACTGCTTGAACATATTTTCTCTCTAACAAATAAAGCAAAATATTTTGATTTCACCGAAGGTGATGGTGAACATAAAAAACTATTTTCTTCAGAGCTAGTCAGTTGCTGCAATTGTCTTGTCATTAACAACAACTCAAGTGACTATTTTTGGCTAAAACTGCAATGCTATTTTGATACTTTCTCTGCATTTATCGGCAAAATTCTCAGCAAATTAAGGGTAAAACAAACAGTTAAACGGTTAATTCGTCGTTCTACGTAATTGCCTGCTTAAAACTGTTATTCCTGACTATACTTAAAAACATAAACAGCTAATCAAAATAATAATCTTTATGGAAAAAAAGCTTAATATTCTCTTACTTGCTGGCTCTGGTGCGCTTAATTTAAAAGTGGTGTACTGTTTAAACGCTATAGATAATATCAAGGTGCATATCTGTTCCTCGACGCCAGATAATCTAGTCAAATTTAGTCGATATAAAGATCATTTATTTCACCTGCCATGGCTTGAAAAGCCAGAAAGCTGCAGCGAAGACATTAAGCAATATTGTATCGATAACAATATAAAGGTCATCATTCCTGGCGATGTCAACGCCACGGCATTTTTGTTTGAACATCAAAGTAACTTTCCTGCGGCTATTTTTCCTTGCTGCTCTAAAGATATGCTAGATCAACTCGATAACAAGTGGCGCTTTGCCGAAACGCTAGTGAATAACCATATCAGAACACCAAAAACCTTATTACTCAACAATAAGCAAGCAGTCAAAAGCATCACCGATAACATAAGCTTTCCAATCATGGTGAAACCTATCTATGGTGAATCCTGGCACGGTGTGCTGCTGATGGAAAGCCCTAGGGAGTTAATGCAACACCTTGAGAGTAATAGCCAATACGCTCAGTTACCTTTAATAGTGCAGGAATACATTCCGGGCATAGATATTGACCTAAGCTTTATCGCAAAAGAAGGTCAGATATTAATTTCCGACGTGCAGCGCTGGCTAAATGAAGATGAGCTGTCTTTTGAAGCAAATGCAGAGGTAAGTCAGTTAAGTAAAGATATCGTCTCTGCTTTTAACTATTCTGGTGTTGGCCATTTTGATATGAGGCTATCAACAACGGATAATCGCGTTTATGTTATTGAGTGCAATCCTAGGTTTTGGTTTTCTATTACCGCCGCTATGGCACAAGGCCTCAACTTTGTTGAACAAGGCATTAATTACACCCTAGGTAAACCGTTTTTAAGTTCTGGTGCCAAAGGCTGCTACCTACTACCGAAAAAACAACTTAAGAAGTTACTGTCAGGGCAAAGCAAGTTGAGCCAATTAAGCCATGCTCAAAGGCATAGCTTAACCGCAACCTTATTTGATCCTCTACCCCATCTTGTTGATTTATGGCGCAAATAAAGCTTATGGATTATATAGCTACTGCTGCCATCTGAGCCAGCTAAAGGACTTACAGATGAAGAAATTCAAACAACTAAAAGACATTCTAAAATACGCCTATTTTCTCGCCGGCTTAAATCCTTATAAATTTTATACGGCCCTTAAACGCTTTTACTTTTATTACCAACAGAGACAATTCTCCCCTGAAGAAATCTTACTCTACAATTTAGTGTCGACAACAGATTGCTGCCAATACAAAAAGAATATTTACAGCAATGAGGAATACCTTAGCATTCAAAAAAAGCTTAATCCCGCGCAATACCGTCACTTAACCGAATCTAAAATAGAGTTTGATAAGTTATGTCAAAGAGAGGGGATTCCAACAGCAAAAGTATTTTTCTACCTAGAGCGACAAGCTCAAAGCGCTAACAGCAATCTAGAGTCAAAATACCAATCGCTTTTTTCGACACTAGAAGACGGAAACTACCTAGCAAAACCGTCAAAAGGCACTCATGGTCAGGGCATTTGGACTTTCACAAAAAACCAAGAGCGATTCCAGGTAAATAGCACAGCCATGTCTTTACCTCAATTTTGCCAATATGCCGTGCAAATATGTAAAAACTCAGACTACCTCATTCAAGAACGCATACATCAGCATCAACAAATAGAAACTTTCGCACCATCCAAAGCACTACAAACATTACGTTTTAATACACTGATAGAAAAAGGCGAGTGCAAAATACTTTTTTGTGAGTTTAGACGCGCAGGCCAAGATAGGGTCACAGATAACTTTAATACAGGTAAGGGCGGCTCGACAATTTGGACAGTAAACCTTGCCGATGGCCAACTTATTAGGGGCTATAAAGTTCATCAAAGCGGTTATGGCAGCCAAATAATCACACCAAATAGCGAACTAAATACAGACAATGCCGTTATGCCGTGCTGGCAGGAAACATTAGCCTTAGTAGAAAAAGCAGCCTTGGCATTTTTACCACTTAAAACGATTGGCTGGGATGTCGCTATTACCAATTCAGGGCCCATTTTAATGGAAGCCAACAGCTTCTTTGACCCTATCAACTTTATGACTGACTATAATAAAGAAGATATCTATCAGCAACTTATCGCGCAAGTATAGAGGTAGATATGAGTCAACTAAAATCCATTATCAAACGCCTTGTACCTCAATATGAATTTTATCGAATTTTTAAGTGCGAACTACCAGCGAAACAAGTGCAATTAGCCAATCAATTTGACTTTTGTCTTATTGAAGAGCAAGCGCTTAAAAAACAAGCTTTATATGTCAGCACACAAGCATATCAAAATGAAAACAGCCTAGCCTTTGGTATTACTCATAACAACAATCTTATTGCTATTCAGTGGTACTGGTATGGTCATCAGGTGAATAAACTAGATTGGTGGTCAACACCTGAAAATTCGGCAATGTCTATGCATATTCAGGTGACGCCTGAATACCAAGGGCAAGGGGTGTCTACCCAACTCAAAAGCTTAGCCTTAGCTGAATTAAAAAAACAAGGTTTTCAATATGCTTTTAGCCGCGTATGGCATAACCATTGGGCCTCTATAGCCATGAACAGAAAGCTCAAAGCCAAACAAGTTGGCTGGCTAGTACGTTTATTTAATAAAAATTTTCATGCTAAATATTGTTAATACCAAGTTGATTAAGTATTTGCTCAGATTGGTATAAATATTCTCCACATAAAATCAATCAGCAATATTTACTCGTTGAGTTACTCGCTCAGCTGAAAAATTAAGTGTATTATTAACTATTACTCAAGGACTCGGTATCAGCTAGCAATGCAACTTATTCAGTCTCTCAAATTACTATTTTCATTAGTGCTGGCGCTATCATTACTTGCTTGTGGCTCAAATGGTGATGATGCCAAAATAGTCACAGACAAGCCCATTGATAACTATGCTATTGATGTTCAGATATTAAACGCTGAACAACTGGGTACAGTGACTATTCTTCCCGATAACATAATGTGTACCAGCAGCTGCACAACATCCGTGGTCGCCAATAGCGCAATAACACTTACTCATAAGTCAAATGATAACTCAAGCTTTCAAGGTTGGGGCGGCGCTTGTGCTGGTTTAAGCGACTGTAAAGTAACGGTAAACCAAGATATCACCATTCAAGCAAACTTTATTCAAACAACTAACCAAAAAACCTTAACAATACAAAATAACCATAATGGCCAATTGTATTTAAATGGCAATTTGATCGATTGCCCAAGCCAATGCAGTTATACATTTGCACAAGGCGAGCAAATTTCACTATCTACGTCCTCAAATGAAGCTTTCAACTTTGATGGTTGGTCGGGTGCCTGTAGTGGTACAGGTGATTGCATATTATTAATGAATCAAGACGCTAGTGTTGAAGCACTGTTTTCAGCATTAATTCCTCAGCACCTTTTAGCAATAACCACCTCAAATAACGGTCAAATATACCTAGATGATAACCCCATCACTTGTATTGAAGCTTGTTTGTACTCTTTTGAACAAGGAAGCCAAATAAGGCTATCAGCCATTGCTGATAAAGGGTTTTCGTTTGATGGCTGGCCTAGCCAATGCGATAGCACAAGCACAGGTGGCTGTATCTTACAGATGGATCAAGACATTGAGCTTGAATTAAGTTTTTCAAAAGATATTATTTTCAACTCGTTAACAATTACGACTAACAATCTAGGTCAAATACAGCTAAACGAGCAAATAATAGATTGCATCACCACCTGTAGCTACACTTATGAGCAAGGAAGTTCATTAACTTTAACCGCCATAGCCAATGAAGGTTATGTTTTTGATGGTTGGTCTGGTGCCTGCTCAGGACAAGCACAATGTAGTATCACCCTAAATGAAGATACCAGTGTTCAAGCGAGTTTCTCTGCTATTCCTGCCGTTGTTTATGATAAAAACTCTAGTGCCATGGTTATAACTGAGCCCTATGGCGAAACACATAGCAATTACCCTGTTCAAATTGGCCGTCCTTTTATTGAAGGAGAAATAAGCAACTTCCCGCAAGTGCTGATTAATGGTGAAACCATTACCAGCCAAGCCAATGTTATGCAAAGACACCCTGATGGCAGTGTCAAACATGCCATTATTAGCTTTATTATTCCCGAAGTATTGCCTAATAGTAGCAAGATTATCACCTTCGAAAATACCGAATCTTCGAATGAAACGCCACTAAGCAAAGCTGAAATGCTAAGTACGCAATTTGATGCGCAAATGGCATTAACTTTCACCGATGAGACAAGTATTTCAGCCAAAGATATGTTAACCAATGATCATTATCGCTATTGGCTAAAAGGTCCTATTGCTACATCAATAATCCTAGCCGATCATTCAGAAGAGCGCGTTTATGATGTCGGTAGTGATAGCCATAGATCAATCAGGCCACTATTTCACATTACCTTTTGGCCAACCATTGATAAATACCATGTGCGATATATTGGTGAATCAGCCAATACTGAGTCTTTACAAGATCAAACTTACCAGCTTGCCTTAAAAATTGACGGCAACACCTTCTATAATTCAACAGCAATACCACACCAAACCATGACACGCTGGACACGAACGCAATGGTCAGGCGAACAATTTAAACCATTATCAATCAATCATAATGTTCATTACTTAGTAAAAACGCATTCTTTACCAAACTTTGATGTGGAAAGGGTTATTCCTGAAAGTACCATAAGCAAAGACTGGCAGTTGTGGCAAAGCAAAGACACAGATCTTTATGATAAAGGCTGGTGGCAGTCAGCTATGGCTACAGGTGGTGGCAGACCCGATATAGGTATTTATCCAGCTTGGACGGTTAAATGGCTATTTACTGGTGACTGGCGATACCACACAATTGCCACTAAACAAGCGGATTTAGCCAGTGCTTGGCCTATTTTTCTTAGAGAAGGCGATAGTAGCAGACGGTTTGACTTTGCTGGCAACTATGATGGTATTGGCCGCATTTTATCTATGGCACCTCAAGCTAGACCGACACACTGGACAGCGAGACCTGATTGGCACGAAGTAGCAGAAAACGATAAAATTCATTATGTCGGTAGCCATGAAAAAACCCTATGGCGACCAGATAAAGCACACCATCCTGACTTAGCTAGCCCACAATATTTATTAACGGGTGATTATTATTATCTTGAGCAAATGCTCTTTTCAGCAGCTTATGTTAGCGGTGATAACAATGCCAAAGGCTTTAAATCAACCTTAGGTAGAGGCCCTACAGGCTCTGAAGGTGGCTTATATTCAGGCGAAGTCAGAGGGCAAGGTTGGGCGCTTAGAACAAGGCTACATGCTTACGATATATTACCCGATGACTTTCCTGAGAAAGCTTATTTTCATCAGCTAAATCAAAATGCTATTTCCATGTGGGAAGGCTTAATGGCTGTTACCTTAACGAATATAGCCGATCAAGAGCTCTATGATTTTGTCAAAAATAACGTTATACAGAATGAGTTTAAAAAAACACTTACGCCCTCTACCATTGGTCAGTGGGATGAAGGAGTAAGTAGTAGTAGCTATGTAAAACCAGAGCGGGTAAATACTGACAATGTAAATCAAGCACTCGCCCCTTGGATGCAAAACTTTGTCATTATTGCTTTAGGTCGAGCTAAAGAGCTAGGTTACGACACACAAAATTTATTAAACTTTTCAGGGCAACAGTTAACATCATTGTTTGCAGACGAAACCTTATCGCCAGCTATGATGAGCGCATATATCATACCCACCTTAGATAAAAACAATCAGTGGTTTACCTCATGGTCTACTATTTATCAACAATATACTGATGCATACACTACCGAGGTTCAGCAATACGTATTAAATAACCAAGACACAGAACATGGCTATCACAGTATTGCAATGGCGGCAGCGGCCTATTTAAATGGCTTAAGCCATCACGATAAACTATGGCAATATATACAGCAAAACATTGCCAGTAAAAGCATTTACGACAGCAATCCCAAATGGGCTATTGTGCCACGGACTGAATAATGCAACTTTGCCCTTAAGGAAGTAAACGCTATTAAAACCCTTAAATTTATCATTGCATCAATACTCGTGTGGTTAGTTATTTTTATAACCTTTACAGAAGAACTTATTGAGTTAAGAGTTAATATAGAAAAATACACGCAACGTAATATCCCTCAAAATACGGGTTTGCATAAGTACGCATTAATCGCTATTAAACTTGGCAGCAATATACTGCCAAGCGCTACTTATGTCGCCATCGAAAGAAAGTCGAACACTATCGGTGTTGGCAATTACTCGCCCATAACATCGTCCAGCCTAGCAAGTTATAAAAATATCTATGTTAATAGCGAAGAGCAAATAACCACAGCGCTAAAAAGCGCCTCTGCCGGCACTGTTATCAACATTGCTCCAGGGCATTATATCTTTAAGGGAAATTACCTTTATTTTGCCGCTAAGGGGGCAAAAAATGCGCCTATTATCTTACGTGCCGACAATATTGGTGACGTAACCTTTAATATGCAACTAAGAGAAGGGCTACTGATTCCTTCTCCATATATAATCATAGAAAACTTAGTCTTTTTAGGCGGTAAAACCAAATACGACACCATTGAGCATGCCTTACATATCGTCGGTGATGCCGATCATATTGAAATTAGACACAATGAATTTATTAACTTTAACGCCCACATCAAGGCAAATAGTGTTAAAAATACAGCCGGACAGCGTATTTATCCCGACCATGTAAAAATACTTAATAATAACTTCTACAACCACTGGAAGCGCAATACCTTATCACCGGCTAGCCCTATCGATGTGGTTGGTGGCAAAGGTTGGCTAGTGGCTAATAATTTTATTGCCGACTTTGCTAAATATGGACGAAAAGGCCGTGGTGTTACTTACGGAGTTTTTCTAAAGGGGGCAAGTGAAGACGGCATCATTGAAAACAACCTAGTCAATTGCCAATGGCAAGTAGAGCATACCTCTGCCAATGACATTCGCATAGGTATCTCTTTAGGTAATGGCGGCACAGGTAAAAAGTTTTGTATGGATGGCCAGTGCGCATACGAGCACAAAAATGGCATTATACGAAACAACACGATTCTTAACTGCCAAAATGACGTTGCCATTTATATCAATAAAGGTAAAGACACCCTAATTGAAAACAACTATATCGCAAATAGTTTAGGTATTGATGTTCGCCATGTAGAAAGTAATGCCATCATTTCGCAAAACTATTTAGACAGTCGAATTAAAGCAACTAAAGGCGCAACCATTACCACCGTCAACAATGCACCTTTAAGTAGCTATTAGCAGTTTTAACATTTTACCCAGGTTTGCATAAGAGATACCGCAAAAAAACAACAAAATCATCAAGTTGTAGTTACTTATGTAATAAGCTCTTCAACTTGACCACTGAGCTTTTATCAAACACTAGCACCACGCTAATAAAACTCACAGCACCGGCAAAAATTAAACAAAGCAATGTGGTAAAATTGTTTTCTTCACCAAGGTATTGATACAAAAGAAAGTTAACTAGCAGCATAAGACTACCTGCGCATAGCGGTACTAAAATACTGCGAATAAAATCAATTGGCTGCACAGATAAAAACTTTAATGATCGCCTAATCATCCAAACAAAAAACAGCAAGTAGCCTAATGACCATCCCAGTGCAGCGCCAACTAAATCCCACTGTAAACCGATATAAACACTGCTCGGAATGACCACACATAACACCATTAAATTACGGGTATTAAACTTAGGGTGACCAATACCGGCAATAGCTGAGTGCGTTGCTAGCTGATATATACGAAATGGCATAACTAACGCCAATAACTGAAATATAATACCTGCATTTAACCACTTATCGCCTAATAGCACGCTGATCAATGGCTCAGCTATTGAGGCCATGCCCCAAAAGATAGAAAAAGCCATTAGCGCTATTATTTTACTGCTTTGTAGATAGTAATAAGCGGTTGCTGCGCGATCTTCTTTTACCTTGGCATAGCCAACAAAGCTCACTTCATTAAGTGTTTGAGCCACTTTTTCCAGGGGTAAGTTAGCAAGCTGGCTACCAACAGAGTAATAGCCTAATGATTTAGTGCCTAACACTTTACCTATAATAAACGAATCTGCTTTTAAGAAAATAAAATGCAATAAGCGATTGATAATAGTAAACATACCAAAGTTAAAATGTGACCTAAACTCAGAAAAGTCAGTGGTTAACCTAAGGTGGGATGCACTGTAAATATTCAATAATATTACTGAGGTTACCATAGCTATTAAGCTACCAAAGGCGATAGCCCAGTACTCAAAGCCTAGTAAAGCTAAGGTTAATGTTGTCAGAGAGTTAACAAACGCCTGCACCATCTGAATTAACGACAAGCGCTTAAAATTCATCTCCCGCTTTAAGATACCCGCAGGAACAACAGAAAAAGACAGCAGTAAAATATTTAAACTTAGCAAGCGTATGACATCTGCTAATTGTGGCGAGTCATACCAGTTGGCAACAGCTCCAGCACTAGAGAAAATTAGCAAAAATAGTGCGCCATTAAAGCCAATAGCTAAGGTGAAAACCTGAGCGCACAGCTTGGTATCGTGTTGTTTTTTCTGAACTATCACATCAGAAAAACCACTTACACCTAACGCTATTCCTAAGGTAATTAATGCAGTTGACAGCTCAATAATACCGTAATCGTTAGGCGTTAATATTCGAATAACGATAAAGGTAACTACCCAAGAAAATAGCTGGGATACTAACTTGCCAAAAAGTGACCACTTAACACCCGAAACAACTTGGCCTTTTACATCAGACATAAACTTTACATCTCTTTTTCAGTTTTAACTGATGTCACTAACTTAACGGAAGAATCGAAAATATTGCATTCATATCATGATCTTCAATATTTACCGACCACTCAATGCGCTTATCTTTAAAGTTATACTTTACCACTCGACTTGGCAGCGCATTACCCTCACCTGCTCCTGTTTTCTCCTTGACCCAGCTTAGGTAATCAGAAAACTTACTTGTTCTAATGCGGCTAAAGCCAACTATAGCTTCATCTTTACTCGTCATTAACAAGCTACGACACCAGCCAAGGTTTCGCTTAGTATTCTCTTGATAGTCATTTAAATTCTCAAGTAATACTCTTTCTGCTGTTTCAATGTTAAAGCCAACAATAAAGCCATTGACGGTAGTGAAATAAACCTCATCACCTAAAACAAAACCATCATGAGGACCACCCACTTCGATATCAAAGCGCTTATCACCAGTCAGAGAGATAGCATCTTTTTGTTTAAAGCGAGTAACGAACTTTTCTCCCTGATAATCAAAGCAGAAGTTGGGGTGTGAAGCATGCGGCTTAGTGGTTAACACTTTACGGTAATCTGTCGATTGCTCAAACTTATCCCATATCTCAGTATCTGTAGTTGACCACTGCTCAACTATATCGCCGGCAACATTAATCTCAAACACGGCATCTAACCCTGTCGCGCATACTAATAAGTTACCGTTTGGCAAACGTTTTACGTGATGAACATCATTAAAGGCATGTAAAGAGTAGCTTTGTTTTAAGGTATAATTTGATAATTCATACACCAAGGCTTCTGTTTGCGTACAAACAACTAGTTCATTTCCTTGAATATCACCCGATTTAAACAAAACTGAACATTCAGGCTTAGCAGGACGATTTTCTTCTGGTGAAAAGTACTCGATAACTCGCTGGCATTCACCTGTTGCTTCATCTAACTCGAGGGCAATCGCTAATTGAAAGCCAGACCACTCATCTTGCTTTTGCGCTTTCTCTATACCGCCGGTTAATAATAATTTTTTGCTATTCATACTCTCTATTGCCTTAAAGGCCCTTACTTTCAAATTCATTTTGACAAATATTGTCTAATAACTGCGCAAGTTCGAATGCTCTGTACTTGCGCTCATATTTATCAACATCTCGCTTTATTCGCTCTGGGGTATTAACGAGTGATTTAATCTGTGCCACCACGTCTTCAACACTATTAACCTGATAAGCCCCATGTTCCTTGGTAACCAAATTTGCCGTTTCTGTACCTTGCTTGGTTAAAGCCATTATTGGCTTATTACTGGCAAGATATTCATATAACTTCCCCGGTATCTGGCTATAAAAAATATCACCCTGCACTACCAATAACGCGCTAACTTGCTGCATTTCTAACAAGCACTGTGCATGGCTAACTCTGGGTAAAAACTCAATCAGATCATCAATATCAAGTGCCTGCGCTTTTGGTTGATAAATACCTTGGTTATGCTCACCTCTAAGCCTAAGCACAAAGTTAGCTGATGAAATATCACCCTGCTTTTTTAATTGTGATAAAGCTAAAAACAATACTTGCGGGTCTCTACCTCTCGCGTATAAAGAGCCCGTATGTAATAAAACAAAACGCTGTTCTGTTTCAATTTCAGCCGCTTCAAGCGGTAATAAGTTGCTGGTATCAAAGCCATTGGCAATACAACAAAACTTATTTTTCTCTTGGCTTGGATGCAATTTCTGGTACAAGCTCATTGCTGTTTTTGTTACGAAAACAGCCTTAGTACAGTGTTTAATAACCAATCTATCAAGCCATCTGTGCACGCTAAACGAGTCATAAACCTCTTCATCGTAATAGCACTGCAACGGGTCTCTATAATCAGCCAGCCAAGGCGTCGCCGTTAATTTTGCAATGCCTCCGGCAACAAGGTGACTAGTTAGTAGAGGATAGGTAGAAAACACCGCACTAACTTGAAACTTTTTGACTAAGGCAACACCCTTAGGTATTGCGGTAAAGCACCAACCCCAATATCTATCCGGCTTTTTCATCCAGCCAAAATACTTTCCCTTGTAGGCAAGATGTTTACTTACATCTAAACAAAATGTTCTATACACAGGAAACGTATGTTCAAGTTCAAGCTCAGTTTCACTATGACTAAATGTCTCTTGATTGACAGTTAACACTATCGGCTGCCAACCACATTGTTGAATATACTTAGCAAACTTTAACGTGCGCTCAACCCCTGGGCTAGTTGCTGGCGGAAAATCAAATGCCACAAGCAAGACTGTTTTTTGCTTAGCCATAATGCGTTATTTGCGAAAAAAGTTACAAAGGCGAATAGCGAACTTAGTCACATCACTATCCCAGGGCGTAAATCTAGGTAACATCAACTTATTGGTTTTTGGGGTAACATGCCCCCAAGTCGTCATCACCGCACTGTTAAAGCCAATTTCTTCAAGCATATCTACATGGGCTTGGCTAAAATCTTGCCCCTCTTTACCATTGGGGTAAGCAAAAATATCCACTTTGTCATGCAAAATCGCTTCTAAATTATTTTTTGATTCGAGAATTTCAAAGTGCGAGTTAGCATCCTGCTCTAATGCCAAAATGGGGTGACGATGGGTATGCGCGCCAATAAGCATACCGTTTGCATGTAACTCTTTAATTTGCGCTTTTGTCAGAAAAATCTGTTTATTTACATCAACCTGCAGTATTTTTTGTAATGTTTCTATGGCCGCACTTCTTTGCTCTAGCGGCATAAATTTACACTTTTTCTGAACCGCAGCATGCGCTTTAGCTTTATCTTTTGCTATCGTTAAATCAAACTCTGCTAAATCTAAAAAGCCCGCTAATCGATTTACCTTAGTATTTTCAAATGCCCCGGTTATTTGATCATTCCATAAACAACCCGCTTGAAGACCTTCCGTGGCAATAAAGTAAGTCGCACTAAGCTCTAACTCTTTCAAAATAGGATAAATGACGTCGTAACCATCTTGATAGCCATCATCTATGGTTATCGCCACAGTTAGCGGCTCAATAGACTGGCTTTCTGCTCGTTCTATTAACTCTGATAAAGAAATAACATTGAAATGTTGCTTCAAGAAGCGCATTTTTTCTCTAAACTCAAGCGCAGACATACTGTCATCAAATTCAGTTTCACTTTGATGACTAACGCGATGAAAATTCAAGATAACCGCTTTATTTTCAGATGCTCTCAACGCTAAACGATGAAAAATTTTAAAAATAATTTTCTTTGTTTGGTTTTTCATAAAACTCATCGCTATCCCTGCATGGCACGCTTTCTGATAAAATTGTGCCTGCTTGTTTCTCTATTAGAGGAAACGGGCTCTACTAATATTCTTCTCTCTAGAACAAAGCTCATCGCAATTAACACATAAATCAAATCAAAATAAGCCAAACTTACATTCGCCCCAGTTATGGCAAAACCGACTAAAGAAATAGACATCATTCGAGCCAAGTGTTCACACCACTCAATGTTAAGCTGTTTCGCTTTTTTAACTAATCGGTTTAGCCGTCGGTAAAACAAATATAATACCCATAAATACAACACTAAACCTATATAGCCTATATCACCAAGAACTTGGAAATAAATACTGTGAGCAGCCTTAGCAAATTGTTCTTCCGGTATTGGTGGTGTTGCTATTGGGCCAAAATTATCAATTTCTTCTCGATATTGATGCCAAGCAATAGGATCTTGCGTTGCCAAAAAGCTATTCCCAAAAAAGTTATCATTGGCAATTTTAACCGATATCTTCCATGCCCATATCCGGCCAATAAAAGAGTTATCTTGGGTAGAGGCCGTGGACACTGTATTCATTCGTTCTGCCCACTGGCTAGGAACAAAAGCTGATGCAATGCCAAGGGTTATCAATATTGCAATCGACCAAACGAACTTGCGATTCGATTTTAAGAAGAAATAACCCGCTAAAATCACTAAGCCGACAAACCCTCCGCGAGAGTATGAACCTATAATTGCTAAGACATTTAAAGCGGCTAAAGCCATTAGCCCGCTACGCAACATTTTATGTTTAGTTTGCCCAACCAAATATAAAATTAACGGAATAGACATATTGATAGCTACGGCTAAATCATTTCTATCACCAATAATATGCCCCTGGAAACCTGCAACCCTGTGGCCACCAAAAGATAATAAAAACTTAACCGCTTCCATTGCAGCAAATGACGAAACAGAAAGCACTACTGACCAAATAATGGTATCTATATGAACTTTCTTACTGACAATGAGAATAATAGCCAGGTAAAACAACAACACCTTGGAAAAATCACTAAATTTCCCCCAAGCAAAGTCGATTAATAGCGATTGCGAGGTCATAGTGCTGATAAGGGCACACAGCCAAAGAATAACTAAAAGAAAACTAGTGGTATCTAGCCTAAATTTCGGCTTATTCTTCATAAATACATAACCAACAAAGGTTAAAATAGCTATGGAGAAATTCATTCTAAAATTAGTAGAGAAGCCCCAAGCCCAACCAGCAGGAAATGCAAGCGTGATCCACGCCCAAGCAGCGACACCGATAAAAGGTTTACGTAAGGTGTAATAGATTAGAAAGAAAAACAGTAAGGTTACGGCAATATCGCGCACTGTTTATTCCTCCGAATCCGAAGGATCTTCATCATCCTTTTTAACCGCCCATTGATAAAGAAACAATAAGCAACAAATATCGAGTAAGTAATAAAGTGAATCTATCATTATTTAATTTACTACCTTACTTATGACATAACGGAATTTACCTGACTTTTCCGCATCAATTTGATTCACTTGTTCCACTTCAACCTTAACCTCGTCACCTAAACGGGCTTTAAAACCTGAAACAACCGCATTTTTCAATTCATCACTCAGTTGATTACTTGGCACAATTTGCACACGAGTATGATTAAGGGTTTCTTGAATAATCTTAAACTCTTCAATACCCTGTAATTCTCTCAGCACATAAATAAGTGCTAAACCATGCATCATAGTACCATCAGCAGCGACAACAAAATCGGTCGTTCTTCCTTCAATATTTTTAAGTACGGGTAAGCCTCGACCACAACTACATGCTTCACTATCTAAAGCTGCGATATCTCCGGTTCGGTAACGAATAAAAGGGAAGTCTGAGGTAGCTAAATGAGTGACAACAATTTCTCCCTGCTCATTGGCTGGTAGATTATTACCCTCTTTATCGACAATCTCGACTATGATGTCTTCTGCAGAAATATGCATCTTGCCATGAGGACATTGATGAGCAATAAAACCAGCATCCCTACTGCCGTAACCATTAGCTACCGGCGCATTAAACACCTCTTCAATAAGATCTCTTTGATAGGGATATAATCGCTCAGAGGTAACAAAAACCACCTTGATTCCTAAATCAGTTAAATCAAGCTGCTGCTGCTGAGCTGTTTTTGCTATTAATGAAAATACAGATGGGTAGCCAAAAAGCATTGCCGGTTTAGTCGTCATTATTTGCTCGATAAAACCTAATATCTTGCCTTCATCCATATCAAATGCAGGGATCAAGGTTGAACGAAACAATTTATCTCGAATGATTCTAACTTTATCTTGTGCGCCTAATTCGATTGGTGAGCCCCAAGCGACAATTTCTTTATCACCAATATCGACATCCCACCACCTGGTAGCGCGCCACTTTTCTGCAACATCATGACTAACACGTTCATTACTTAATAAAAAAGTCAGTGGATTACCGCTTGAACCACCCGTAGTAAAGCTACTTACCGGGCCTGAGCAGCTTGATTGTAATTGCTCAAAGTTAGCCTTAATGGTTTGTTTATCTAAAAAAGGTAACTTACTGAGACTGTCAACGCTATCAATATCTGCTGGAGTTAGTTTTAGCTGTGCAAACAAAGCTTGGTAATATGGAACATTAACAACAGCCTTAGTGATAAAGCTGTTCAAGCGTTGCGCTTGCTCTGTCAATATTTGCTCTTGGCTATACCATTGGCTTTTATCTAACTTGTTATGAATCGCAACGGTATCATGCTTTTTAAGCCACTCATGTAAAGGAAATAGTAACTTTGCAACAATTTTAGTGTAAATCCCTGTCATAATGTCCTTCTACTGAGCTTTTTCTGCGGTTTTACTACGAATCAAAGCATCATGATAACAAGCTTTTAAGCTAAGCCAAACATTAGACCAATAAAACTTACTAATGGTGTTTAAACCATTATTCACCATGCTCTCTGCTAGCTTATCATCGTTAAGAATGGCGACAGCATGCTCAGCCATTAATTGCTTGTCACCAATAGCTACTAACATAGCATCATGTTGATGGCTAACTAACTTAGGAATGCCACCGGCATTAGTTGTTACCACAGGCGTACCACAAGCTAGCGACTCTATAATGGCATTGGGGGTATTATCTACTGTACTGGCATTAAGCATAATATCAGCGCTTTGATAAAGCTTAGCCATTTCACTCGGTGATAACCTGCCAGTAAAAGTGACAGCATCTTGTAAGTTCAACTGGGCAACTAGCTTAGTTAAATTCGATAATTCAGGACCAGTACCAGCTATCGATAACCTTGCTGAGGGTATTGTCGCTTTTATTAAAGCAAAAGCTTGAATCGCCGTGGCGACATCATAGATGGCCTCAAGGTTACGAGCCACTATGATATGAGGGTTAGATGATTCACTGGTAGACTTAACAGGAGAAAACAAGGCTTCATCAAGGACATTAGGTACTATCTCAGCCTTTACCTCAAAACCAGAAAACACCTCTTGCAAAAATGAGGATGGTACTATCACCTTATGTGATTTACTTAAGGTTAAATTCACCCATCGCCAGGACTTATCAAAAAATTCCTGCGCATAACCGCCCCGATAATTTACCACAATAGGCTTACTGTATAATCGACCAATGGCGATTGCTGGTGCGGCAAATAGGTGCCAAGACCAACCTGAATTAGCCATAATATGAATAACATCAGTATTTTTTAACTTGCTGAGCAAAGAAACAATATAGAAAAACAGCCTAAATACCGCCCTAACTACCGGGATCTTACCGATAAAACTAGGCCGATAATCGGCATTGGTACGAATTACCTGCACATCGATATGCTCTGAGCGCAAAAAGTCAGCTAATTTTTTTGTTTGATTAGCCATGCCGCCCGCAGGTGGCGCTAAAGGACCAACAATAGTGACTTTTTTAATTGACGCCATTTAAGTTCAGCCTTCCAACAGGGAACGATATAAAGGTAAGTAATTACTTACACTGTTTTTCCAACTACGTACATTTTCTACATAGTTACGACCATTTTTGATAACACTTTGTTTTAGTTGCTCATCACTTAGTAACTCTACCGTTCGTTGGGCAAGATGGTTGACATCATTTGCGCGAAACAAAAAGCCGTTCTCGCTATCTGAAATCAACTCATGATGACCGCCTACATCTGAAGCCAGTACAACTTTACCTTGTGCCATCGCTTCTAACGGTTTTAGCGGTGTTACTAACTCAGTTAAACGCATACTTTTGCGTGGATAGACCAATAAATCGACCAAGCTATAGTAATCATCGACCTCGCTATGTGGTACACGGCCAGTAAAGATAACTTTATCCTCTAAACCCAATAAGGTTACTTGGTGTTTTAAATTTTGTTCTTGTGGACCGCCGCCAACCAATAACAGCCTTACATTCGGATTATCAGCCAAAATATCTGGCATAGCAGCAATAATTAAATCTAAACCTTCATAGGCATAAAACGAACCTAAAAAGCCTAAAACCTGACAGCCTTCTAGTCTTAGTTTCGCTAATAGCTCAGCGTTTTTCGCCTCTATAATGTCAAACTGATCAATATTTACTGCATTGGCTATTACAGTAAATTTATCGAGTGGAAAGCCCCGATTTAACAAGTCACTTTTAAGACCTTCACAAATCGTCGTAACGGCATCTGCATGCTTAACCACGTGAGTTTCCATTTTGCGCGTCAGGCGATAACGTAAATCACCTTCTTTACAAGTACCGTGATCAACCGCGGCATCTTCCCAAAAAGCACGAATTTCATAAACCACAGGCAAACCAGCACGCCTACCTGCTTTCAGTGCTGCTAAGCCATTTAACGCCGGTGAATGAGCATGAATAATGTCTGGTTTCTCAATGTCAATCACCTCTAAAATACGTTTCACCATAGGGCCGATATTTGCCATTTGGTTTAACACAGGTAATTTAGCCATAACGCCTGAAATGGGCGCACTTCGATAAAAAGTTAAACCGTCTACTTCATCTACAGAAGCCGCTTCATTACCATGTTTAGGGCTAGTAACATGGCAAGTTTCTATGCCTAAATCATGCTGCTGCTTTAAAATAGAGCGACTGCGAAAAGTATAACCACTATGTAACGGGATTGAATGATCAAATACATGGAGCACTTTCATCTGTTATAGCCCTATCTTATTTTGACGCATAAATGATTCAAACATCATCAAGGTCCACAGTGGCGCACTATTGTCACGAATACCTTTGACATGTTGCTCAATAAGGTTTTTCAATTGCGTTTCATTAAAGTAACCGCAATTTCTCATTTGCTGTGATAATAAACCATCATAGAGTCGCTCTTTTAGTGGACCTCTAAACCAATCGGCTAATGGTACGGCAAAGCCCATTTTTTTCCGATAAAGCACATCATGCGGTAAATGTGGTTCCATCGCTTGTTTTAATGACTTCTTGCCTACCCCTTGAACTAAATTTTGCTCTGAAGGTACAGCAAAGCCCCACTCAACAAATTTATGATCTAAAAATGGCACCCTGACTTCTAAGCTATGCGCCATACTGGCACGGTCAACCTTAGTGAGAATATCCCCTACTAAATAGGTTTTTAAATCAAGGTACTGGGCTACCTTCATTGAATCTAGCTGAGTTGTTTTATCTTGATACTGTCTAAAGACCTCTAATGAGCTATAGCCATTAAGTCGCTGCTGATAGTCTTTAGAGAAAAGCTTGGCACGCTCATCTTTGCGCAAAATAGACATTGAGTTATGGTAAGCCTCAACTGTATCCATCGCCATAGATTGAAAGCTGGTTTTAGCGCGTAAAAAGCGCGGAGCCCAATCTAACTTAGGGTAATACTTGCCTAATGGTGTAAAAATAGCTTTCCTTAACGGCAGCGGTAAAATACTACGTACCTTTTCTTCATTGTTATGCCAACGGTAACGACCATAGCCAGCAAATAACTCGTCAGCACCATCACCAGAAAGGGCAACGGTGACATGCTTTCTAGCCAGTTCACATACGCGATAGGTAGGCATAGCTGAGCTATCAGCATAAGGTTCATCATAAAGTGAAGCTAACTTATCCACCAAATCAAAATCGTCTTTACTTACCGTTTCAACGCGGTGGTTGGTTTGATATCTATCTGCCACCATTTTGGCAAACTCAGTTTCGTTAAACTCTTTAACATCAAAACCGATTGAGCAGGTATTAACTGGGTCTGATTGCAGCTGCGACATTAAGGCAACCGTTGCGCTAGAATCTACCCCGCCAGATAAAAAGGCACCTAGCTCCACATCAGCAACTAGGCGAATATCAACAGCTTCTTTTAATCTCTCAACTAATTGCGCTTGTACTTCTTCTTCCGTCAATGAAGGTAAGTTTGTTGTTGGAATATCCCAATATTCTTGGGATTCTGGCACGGCCAAATCGCCGCGCTTAAGTAAAATACGATGACCGGGCGGTAATTTATAAGCATTTTGATAAATAGTGTGTGGCTCTGGGATATAACCAAAGGTAAAGTAATCCTCAATGGTTGTTTCACGTAAGCTCTTATCAAATAAAGGGTTTGCTGTAAGAACTTTTAACTCAGAGCCAAAAACAAAACTGCCATCACTTAACAGGCTGTAAAAGAATGGTTTAATACCTAGTCTATCTCTGGCAATAAAGAGGCTTTGATTTTGTCTATCCCAAACGGCAAAAGCGAACATACCTCTTAAGTGGTGAACACAATCCTCACCCCACTCTAAATAAGCATTTAAAATCGTTTCTGTATCGCCATTGGTATTAAACTGATAGCCCTTGGCTTTTAATTCATCACGTAAGCTTTTGAAATTATAAATTTCACCATTAAAGACAATAACCGCACGACTACAGGCGCTCATCATAGGTTGTGGGCTACCTTCAAGATCTATGATTGACAGCCTGCGATGAGCTAAAGCAACCCCGGGATCATAAAAATAATCACCGGCATCAGGACCACGATGATACTGGCTATTGTTCATTCCCTCGATTATTTCAGACGGAATAGCTTGCTCTGATGACAAATGAAAAAGTCCAGCAATACCACACATTTTCTTAATTTCCTTTATTTGTTTTCAAATTGATAAAGCTGGTGATAGTTTGCAACCATCCCTGCTAGACTAAAATTCTCTTCGCAATGCTTTCTTACTAACTCACTATCTTTTTTGATATTTTCAGGAGTCTTTATATAGGCAAGCATTGCGCTGTTAAGCTGTGCCTTATTATTCACCTCAACAATGTGGGTGTCTAAATGTTTAGGTAATATTAAATCGGCATTACCGCCAACCTGGGTAGCAATATAAGGTACGCCTGACGCCATGGCTTCTAACAAGGTATTAGAAATACCTTCAGCTAGCGACGGCAAAACAAACACATCAAGTTGTTGCATCAGTTGAGGTACATTATCTTTTCGACCGGCAAACCAAACACAAGCGTTAGCACCACACTCAGACACCATTTCCTGCAACTTTGGCAGCAAAATACCATCACCAATAATCACTAACCTTATTTTATCCCTTAATGCTGGATTTTGTTGCCAGATCTCTAAAAAAGACTCGACTAAAAAGGTTTGGTTTTTAACTTGTGCTAAGCGCCCTACTGTGCCAAAAATTACCGAGTCTTGCTTAGCAAAACCTTCAGGCAATAAAGTGCGATTATGATTAGGGACAAATTTGTCGATATCAACGCCATTGCATATTCTGCGAACTTTACTGGCTTTGGCCTTAATAACATGAGTTAAATAATCTTGTGCTTCTTTTGAAAGTGCCACATATTGGTGAATCAATGGCTTATAAAGTTTACGTAAAAACTGATATTTTTTATTAGTACCACCAATATCACTGACATCCCAGCCATGTTCACCATGAATTCGATAAGGTACGCCTGCCAAAAAAGCAGGTAACTGCGCTTCTATAGCACTCAAATTGCGCGTATGACAAATATCAGGCTTTAGTTCTCTAAACAGCTTCCAGCAGTGATACAACCATTTAGGGTTATTGCCTGAGGGTTTATTTAGATTAATAATTTGCGTGTTATCTTGCTTTATTCTGGCAAAAAATTCAGGGTCATGGTTGGTTACACAAACGATGGTATGACGATATTCATTCTCAGGTAGCGCATTAATAATATTAACGACACCGTTCTCTAAGCCGCCCGTTGCAAATGAATGTACCACATGAACTACATGCTTAACTTGAGCATTACTTTTCAAGGGAAGACTCCGCAGCAGATAACGACTCAAACCGTGCTTGAAGCTTTTTCGATACCTTAGATAAGTCAACAGATCCTGCTAAAGATATTGCCCTTACCTCACTAAAGTCAGATTGTCTTGTCAGGCTATTCCAGGCCTGCATTAACTTAGCCTTGCTCCGACTCACAGTATAAAAGTCACCTATTTTATATTGGTATATATAGCTACGAGGGTTACCGGCAATATCTCTTAAATGCACTAACATGACTGGCTGATTAGCAATCACTAGGGCTTCTCTAGCAACCTCAGTCCAGCGCTCATAATCATGAGTAACATTTTGCCAAGCAACTAACTCCCCTTGAGTTTGTCTATTAGCATACTGAGCAACAAACACCTCCAAGTCATCAGCCTCCGCTTGATAGCTTACTTTAATGGCATCAACAAATTGAATACCCCAAGTTGAGTGATACTGGGCGCTAGCCTTGGCATGATCTTCAGGTAGCTCAACCACAGGTACGGCTTTAATAACAAAGTAACTGACCAGTAATGCCAGCAAGGCTGTGCTAGGAATTATGTTATTTAACTTTTTACTCGCTTGAGCGCTAAGGCTTTCTGGCTTGTTTTCATCATCAGCTTTGTCAGCAAAAAAACCACCAAGCCAAAACATAATCATGATGACAAAGCCAAAGAATACCCAGCCGTAAACCAAATGATCTGCGCCTGTGGCATATTCCATATCAGAATAGTAAGCAATGGCTACTATGCCATAGGCGCGTATACCATTAGCAAGAATAGGCAATACAATAGCAAATAAAATAAATAAAACTTGTTTATAGGTCTTGCTATAGGTTAGGTACGCATACAAGGTTCCCACGGCAATTGAGGCAATTAAATAACGAATACCTGAACAAGCAACCGCAACCTCAAACATACCGGTAGGTACTTGAATGTATAAACCGTCTCTAAAAACAGGAATACCGTTTATTTTTAAAAATGCTACCGTAAACCACGCGGTAACATCTTGTAGCCAAGGAATTAAATTCTCTCCCATGGGGACAGCAAATATTAAGTAGGCTAATGGAAATTTATAACGCCATGCCAGTTGATTACCAAGCAATAGCCATATAAGACAAATCAATGAACAAATAGCCGACAACTGCCCTAAGACATTAATGTCAGCGGCATAGGCAATTAGCCAAACCAGTAATGAGCCCGCAAGAAATGGCACGGCAAGCCAAGTAAACTCAGGTTGAGCTTTCAATAAATAATCTTTATCACGCCACAATAACCATAAGCTAATAGGTAAAATAAAATAACCGTGGGCAAAGGTGTCAGAGCGCGACCAAATAGCTTCCATACCAAGCACAGCACTTTGATATACAAAAAACCATGCAAGCAAAAGTGCACTAGCAATAACGATAAAATGCGTATTTTGAATACTATTTTGTCGATTCATTGTCACTCTCGTGTTGTGAAAAGTACTGCAGCATAGGCACTAAGGTTTGCTGCCAAGTAAAATGCTCTTTTATCCATTGGCGGTTTTGAACATCATGACTTTTCTGTTCATCTAGAAAAGTAATACAAGCATTAGCATAATCAACCGCATCTTCTGTAATAACAATATCTACACTAGGTTTGGCATTAATTCCTTCCATTGCCATAGGTGTGACAACAACGGGTTTATTTAATGACATAGCCTCTAGCACTTTATTTTGAATACCTCGAGCAATTTGCAACGGCGCTACCACACATTTTGCCTGTAAAATATAGGGTCTAATATCGTGTACTCGGCCAGTAACCACAATACCCTGCTGCTTAGATAATGCCTTAACTTGCGCGCTCGGGTTACCACCAACAATAGCAAATTTTGCCTGCGGGTTATGCTGAATAATAGTAGGCCAAACATGCTCTGCAAACCAAAGCACAGAGTCGATATTCGCCCAATAGTCCATCGCACCAGTAAAGACAATATAAGGCTCGTTTGGTACTAAGCTTTCTTGAGTCATATCAGCGCTAGGGTCAAAAAAGTGAATATCTACGCCATTTAATACACCATGTACTTTTTGCGTATTCTCAGAAGATTGACGAGCTTTAAAAAGTGACGCTTCATCTGGGGATACAAACAGGCTATGATCAAATTGCTGACAAATTTTATCTTCATAAGCAGCAAGCAGCTGATACTCTCGCTGAAAAATCCATCGAGCTAGACCTGACTTTTTCTCAGCATATTGGCGCCACTTATCAGAATCAACATCAACAAAATCAATTACCCGAGTAAGCTCGCAGCCTTTTGGCAAGTATTCATCTTCAATGTATTGCGCCATTGAAGATGAGTAAACAAAGGCTTTTTTTATATCATGTTCAACAATAGTTCTTTTCACCCATAGTTGCATATCACGGGCAAAATAATAAGGTAAAGTAATAGGCTTTGCTGTTATCAGTGAGCTAAGCCCTTTTATTTTAGCGAGCAACTTGTGTTGATCTAAATAAAATAAGCTAACGCAATACTCTCTTAAACCATCAACATACTGCTTATCAAACGGATCATCGATAAAGCAGGCCAAATGGACGTCAAAATGTTCATTTAACTTTTTCAGAATATTAAACGAACGAATTTTATCGCCTTTATTGGGCGGATAAGGAATGCGATGGCATAGAAAAAGTAGCGGCTCTTTTTTCATAAAATTAACCTAGATACTTCGCTAGAAATGGACCAATAAACTGACTCAGTTTTAACGGTAACTTCTGCCACATGCGAATAAAATATTTATATTTGGGGTTGTTAGGGCTTAAATTTGGCAGAGCCTCAGCATTTACTAAGTGATAGTAATAATGTAATGACTCAGGCTCCATACCCCAGTTTTTCTTGTATTTAAATGGGCCGCTATCATTTTTACTGCGGCCAAAATCAAACCAACGACAGCCTTTTTCGCGTCCATGACACATCACTTGATAGTACATGTAATCGGCGCTTTTTAATTGCCGTGCAGCATCATTGCCACCACCGTAATATGGTAAAACCTGATCATTAAAATAAAAGTTCATCACCGCATTAGATGGCGCACCTTGATCATCATAAATTACGGCAATATCTAACTGCTCTGAGAACTCTTCAGTGAGATTTTCAAAATAATGCTGAGGAAAAATAGGTGTGCCTAAGTTACGGTAGCTAGTAGACAGTAACTGATAAAAATCAGTTAAATCACTGCTCCCCGTTTTAATTGAATGGGATAAGCCATTTTTCAATGAATGCCTTACTACAGCTCTTTGCTTTTTTCTTATATTAGCGAGTATTTCTGATTCTTCTTCTGGAATGATACAGCCAAAGGTACTATGTGCTTGTTTTAGCAATAAGGTAGAGCCATCTTGCTTATCTTTATACCTGAGCTCTAAGTAATCAACACTCAGCTTTTCCGCCAACTGGCAAGCATGGCTTTCTAATTGCCTAACAATTTCATCAGAGTCAGCAATTGCACCGCCATAAACACAAAAAGGAGTAGAAACTAAAGCGTGACCAAATAACTTACTCTTTACCTCAACCAAAGGTAACACGCCGCAAACTGTACCAGCATTTTTTGCCAGCAAGTAGTAGCAATTATGAGCAAAACTCTTGTGAATTACCTTACTCCAGCCACTCAAATGAAAAAAGCTACCTTGTGGGTGCGCTTTTACATAAGTATCCCACAGGGTATTTTCTGATGAGTTTAATTGTTCTATTTGACAGTTATTATTCAAGTTTCCATTCTCTGTATTTTAACTAAACTGAAGGTGGTTATTTTTTTAAGTAGACACTTTTCATGGTATCCCACTTATAGTCCTTTAATAAGCACACCACTTTATCTTCCATACGAGATAGATTTAAGTAGTGACGCAATTTGGACTTAAATGAAGCACCCACTACTCTAGGCTGCTTAGGGTCAATTTCCCATGGATGAAAGTAAAAACTATACGGCTGTGCTTCTGCCTGTAAAAAGTGCTCTATTCGCTTTTTTGATAGCCAATATGGGTACAAACGAAAATATCCGCCGCCACCAATGCCGGTATTTTTATCATTATGACGAATCGTTGGTATTGGAATCTCAACAATACCTTCATCTCTTTGGTGCATAAAGCGAGGCCATTGCGGCACACCATAAAGATCATGTTCTATCGGGTAAGTACTCGAGCTATATTCAAAGCCCAAGTCAACTAGCACTTGATAAACCCAAGTATTGCTATCGTTAAAAGAAAAACTAGGGGCTCTGTAGCCTATAATTGCCTGCCCAGCTGCATCTTCTAAAAGCTGTTTACTTTTAGCAACATCAGATTGAAATTGCTCTATAGTCATCTGACTTGCTCTTTGGTGAGCATAACCATGACTTGCAAGCTCATGACCTTGCTTAACAATATCGGCAATTAACTGCGGACAACGTTCAGCAACCCAACCTAAAGTAAAAAAGGTACATTTTGCATCATGCTGCTCAAATAACTCTAATAGGCGATAGGTATTACGCTCGACCCTAAGCTCTAGAGCTGACCATTGATTGCGAGAAATATTGTCTTCAAATGCAGAAACATGAAAATAATCTTCTACATCAACCGTCATTACTTGAGTATTTGGCTTATTAACTACTGGTGCCATCAATTAACGCCCTTTTCCGAATAAAACAATTTCTACTGTTCTAATCAAAATAAGCAAGTCCAATAAGAAGCCACGATGCTTAATATAATATAAGTCAAACTTTAACTTTTCTAACGAGTCAGCTTCCGTTGCCCCATAAGGATATTTTAATTGAGCCCAACCTGTTAAGCCTGGCTTAACATTGTGACGCTCATTATAGTAAGGCAAGTTTTTTACTAACTGTTGTACAAACTGCGGACGCTCAGGTCTAGGGCCAACAAAGCCCATATCACCACGCAATACATTGTAAATTTGCGGTAATTCATCAATACGATACTTTCTTAAATAATGGCCAACCTTGGTAATACGATTATCATTTTCACTGGCCATTTGCGCGCCGTGTTTCTCGGCATCAAGACGCATACTGCGAAATTTCACAATATTGAAGGACTCACCATCTAAACCAACACGCTCTTGTTTATAAAAAACTGGTGCATCTAATCCTTCAGTAAATTTAATACAGATAACGGCTATCAGCATAATTGGCCAAGTAAGAAGCAACAGGAACAAAGCCATGATCGCATTAAAAAACCAATCTAAGGTGTTACGTAAATGGTTGTTTGAAGCAAAACCATTAGAATAAATAACCCAACTAGGATAAATAAGATTAACCGCTATTTGCCCAGTTTCTCGCTCAATAAAATCTAATATTTCTGTAATTTCTATACCGCGAATTTTACAAGCAAACAGCTCATCAACTGGCAAGTTATTACGCCTTTCGTCATTAGCAACGACAATTTCATCAATATCATGAGCAAGCGCGTAGTCAACCAGTGAGGAGTCTAAATGAATACGGGTTTCTTCTTTAATACCATCAGGCGAATCCCCCGTCATAACAACAAAGCCATGAATTGAAAAGTCTTGTCTATCAACATCACGGCGCATTCTTCGTTCAATAATCGCCGCTCGTTCACCAGAGCCAATAACTAATACACGACTTTTGCTTAAACCAAAAAAGTCGACTTTAAAGGTAAAATAACGAAAGCTACTTACCAGCAAAACACTAAATAATGAAGCTATTGCTAGCACTTCAATGGGTAGAACGGATGAGCCAAAAAATGGATTAATAATCGTGGCGCTAAAAAAAGCTACCGAAACACTAAGTAATACACGGCGAAAAATGCCACGATAATTCTCTCTTAATTTCGAGTTATATAAACCTAACGCGAGAGAGCTCAATTGATTAATTAAGGCAAATATAACGGCATATAGTAGCAAAAAGCTATCTGCCATTGGCTGCAAGTCAATAATATTCAAAGTACTATTAACATAAACAGCTAGAAATAAAGCACCAGCAAATAAAATTTGCTCAATGATTATTAAAGACTTACTCCCTGCAGATAAATCTCGAAACTTTGAACTAGACATAACAGGCTAGATATCCTAAGTAAATAATCCATGAAATAGCCGCTAATGGCTAAATATCCACTAGCGGCTAAAAAAGCAGGCATAATTCTACCAAAAATGTAGCTAATGTTAACGATTAATTTACACATGGTTAATTTAAATTGTTAAAAACAGATAAAATGCAATACAATTAACAACTGAACAAAAATTAATTTATGTAATGAAGGTATTAACCATGGATATACGTTTTACCGAATCACTAAAAGTAGTGATTTTACTTGTTTCGGCTTACTTTGTTTCAGGATGCAGTTCAAGTAGCACTTTGCCCACAGCAACATTACACCCATCTAATACAGCCAATATAAATGCCTATAAATATCTTATTGGCGCTGGTGATGTCCTTAATATTTTTGTCTGGCGAAACCCAGAAGTATCAGGCTCATTTAAAGTAAGACCTGATGGTATGATCACAACATCATTAGTTGAAGATATTCCTGTAGCAGGAAAAACGCCAACAGAATTAGCTCGCTCTATTGAAGAAATATTAGCCACCTATTTACGTGACCCTGTAGTCACAGTAACTGTTGACAGCTTCGTTGGTCCATTTAGCGAACAAGTTCGCGTAATTGGCGAAGCGGCAGAGCCACAAGCAATCAATTATACACAACACATGACCTTACTTGATGTCATGATTCGGGTGGGCGGTCTAACCGAGTTTGCTGATGGCGATGACGCCGTACTTATTCGCATTGAAAATGGCCAGCAAAAACAATATGAAATCATGATTGATGAATTGCTAAAAGATGGCAATATCGCAGCGAATGTTGATATGTTGCCAGGTGACATCATCATCATTCCAGAAGCTTGGTTTTAACCACAGCCCCTCTGAAAAACTAAATTAACCCTATATTTTCACGATTAATACTTGAAGGAGCCTTAGGCTAGGAATGCAGGAAATACTTGAAGAGATAATTGATTATCTAAAAGGAATTTGGCTTAAACGTCGATATATCATTATATCTACTTGGCTTATATGCCCTATAGGCTGGTATTTTGTTGCAACTATGCCAGATGTATACGAATCAGAAGCACGAGTGTATGTAGATACGCAATCATTGCTTAGACCATTATTAAGAGGCTTAACGGTAGAAACCGATCCTAACACGCAAATACGATTAATGGTGAAAACCTTACTTAGTAGGCCAAACCTAGAGCGTATTTCTAGAATGACAGACCTTGATGTACAAGCGTCAACGGCTGAAGAATATGAAAAAATCATTGGGAAACTCAAAGAAGATATAGAAATCACCAGTGCAGGTAGAGAAAACATCTACACCTTAGCTATTGAAGATAAAGACCCTGAAATGGCAAAGAACATTGTGCAATCTGCCTTAACTGTTTTTATTGAAAATACCCTAGGTGAAACCCGTAGTGATTCTGATAGCGCGCAAAAATTCTTAAATGCGCAAATTAAAGATTACGAAAATCGCCTTACTGCAGCCGAAGCACGCCTAACAAACTTTAAACAAAAATATAGCGGAATTTTACCTGATCAATCAGGTGGTTATTACAATAAGTTAAACTCAAACAAAGAGTTACTTAAGTCAATCGAGCTTGAAATTCTTGAAAACAAAACCCGATTAGAATCAGCAAAGCAGCAATTAGCAGAGTCAATTTCTTCGACAGCAAAAGCGACTGGTGATAATAAAATTAAAACAGACAACACTATCCAGACCACTTACGATAGCCGTATTGCTGAGTTAGAGGCGCAACTGGATATGTTAAAACTTCGTTATACTGATAGACACCCTGATGTTGTCGAAGTAACCCGCAGTTTAGAGCACCTAAACAAGCAGCGTACCGCTGAAATAGAAAAGTTTTTAGCTCAAGGCAGTGATAACAGCAATAACTTAAATCAATTTAATGCCAACCCGGTATTACAAGAAGTGCAAATTCAAGTAAACCAGTTGGAAAACCTTATTGCTTCACTCAATGTTAGGGCAGACGATTATCGTCAACGCGTTATTGAACTAGAAAGTAAAATTCATACGTTACCAGAAATAGAAGCTGAGCTAGTCGCACTTAACAGGGGCTATGAAATAACCAAAAATAAGTACGAAGAATTACTATCAAGAAAAGAAACGGCTCAACTTGCACAACAAGCAGACGAAACTACAGATAAAATTCAATTTAGAGTGATAGATCCACCTAGAGCTGCCACTAAACCTTCAGGACCTGCGCGCTATGTATTATTTGCGCTAGTTACTGTAGTAGGTGCTGGTGTAGGTATTGCTTTATCATTACTAATGAGTCAATTAAGCCCTGTTGCTACTTCTACCAGTCAACTATCAAAAATTACAGGGGTACCAATATTTGGCGTTATCTCAGCCAATGAAAACTTAGGTCTACAAAAATGGCATAGAAAGAAAACCTTATTATTTATCGGCTCAAATATCTTATTACTGTGTGTATTAATGCTATTTGTTAGCTACTTCTTATTTCCTGATTTGATTCAAGCACCACTAAAAAGGATTTTCTAAGCCATGAGTACCATTGAGAAAGCCTTGGCGAAACAAAAGCAAGTTCAGCAAGAGCAGCCGAAAGAAACACAAGAAGCGAACTTAGTTCAGCCGCATAAACAAGCTATAGTCGCTGAAACTCAACCAAGTAAGCCAAAAGAGAAAATAACCCTTAATGGTGAAAGGTTGACTGAAAGGGGCTTTATTTATAGCCCAGATAGTACACACCATATTCAAGAAGAGTTCCGCCACATTAAGCGAAAACTACTTAACAATGCCTTTGGCTTAGCGGCTAAAACACTAAATCACGGCAACTTGATCATGGTAACCAGCTCAAGTCCTAACGAGGGCAAAACTTATATCGCGATAAATTTAGCGTTAAGTATTGCCTTAGAACAAGACAAAACCGTGTTATTAGTTGATGCTGACGTATTAAGACCAAGCTTACATCGTGAACTAGAGTTTGAAAGTAAAAAAGGGCTATTAGAGTACTTATTAGCTGAAGTACCGTCTATTTCCGATATTATCTACAGTACTAATATTGATAATTTAAAGCTCATTCCCGCTGGCAAACCGCATCATCTAACCAATGAGTTATTGGCAAGTGAGCGTATGGCACAACTGGCAAAAGAGCTGGCAGAGCGTTACCCAGATCGTATCGTTATATTTGACTGCCCACCAATTTTAGGTGTTACAGAAACACCGGTTTTATCAGATCTTGTCGGTCAAGCGATTGTTGTTGTGGAAGAGTCAAAAACTAAAACAGATGATGTAAAACGCGCAGTATCTCAATTAAATGAAGATATGGCTATTGGTCTGGTGATGAACAAGACAATTAGGTCGAAAAAGGATGTCTATGGCTACTATGGTTATGGCTACGGTAAGTCGCATCAATAAAAGCATAAAGATACCAACGCAATATGCATTGGTATCTCTACTCACGTTATCACCAGCGACCATAGCTGGAGAGTGGACTTTTGATCCCAATATTGGTTTAACCGAAACATACTCTAATAATGTTGAGTTGGTGAACACTGACAAGCAATCAAGTTTAGTCAGTCAGGCATTTATTGGCTTAGAAACCGAATACCTTTCTAAAAGGCTAAAAATGTCATTTACGGGCACTGAAACCTTCGCAGCTTATAGTCATGACAGCGATCTAAATGATGACTTTCAAGAAGCCAATTTAAATTTTTTATGGTCAATGTGGGACGGCGGCCCTGAATTTATTGCTCGCTCATCTATAACCAATATCAGTAAAGATGAAACCAGTAATAGTCTAGCTGATTTAGTTTCTGGTGATACCATCCAACAAAAAAAGCACTTTGCTGGCTTCCAATATAACCTTAACAACAACGCTCACCAATTAAATTCTTCGCTTGTCTATAACCTAATAGAAACCGAGGATAACATAGGTGAAAGTGAAGGCTACACGGCACTAATTGAAAGTAGCAATGGCCAAAGTGCACGCCATGTTTTTTGGCAAGTAGATGGTCAATACAGCTACAGGGAAAATAAAGATTTAGACGGTGAAAATTACACTATGGAGGTTAAGCTTGGTGCTATCACTTCATATCACGTTAACCCTTTTGTTCGCTATTACAATGAAGATATTAAAGGAAATTTAGCGGGTACTTCGCCTGGCACAACGCCATCCTGGGGTCCTGGGCTAAGATTTATTCCAACACGCCACTTTTCTTTCGATTTATCCTACAATTATGTCGATAAAGAAGACACCACAAGCGATGACTATGTCGCTGCGAGTTTAGACTGGAAACCTTCGCCAAGAACATCCCTGTACGCTAGTTATAGCAAGCGCTTTTTTGGTGACTCTTATGAATTTAATTTCAATCATAAAGCAAAGCGCTTAACCAATAACATTACTTACGATGAATCTATAGAAGTCTTTGACCGTAATACCTACATTGCAGAAGAGCTAGGCCTGTTTTGGTGTCCAATTCCACAGGGAAGTAGCAATATCAGCTTAACTGATTGCTTTGCCCAAAACCAACCACCTGCTGACACTAATTTCTCTTTAGTGCCTCTTTCAAGCTTAACGCCTGTAGAGAACAATGAGTTTACACTGAATAAACGCTTAGCCTGGTTGTCAGTGCTTTCATTATCACGCACCGATTTTACTCTTAATGTTTCTGCCAGAGAGCGAGAAGCATTGGCTACAGGCATTATTGACGAATACTTTGATATTAGCTTTGATATTACACGTAAACTAAGCCCTAAAAGTGATATTAGCTTAATTACCAGCTATTACGATAACACGTTTGATAAAGAGAACCCTCAAGGGCCAAGGCAAACAGATACCTACAAAGTCGTTGAAGCGGTTTATAACAAAAAATTAGCGCACTCTTTAACAACCTTTATCTCACTGAAATTTCTTGATCGCGAGTCTTCGCGCATAGACAGAACTTATACTGAAGCCAGAGCTTCAATCAATATTACAAAAGAATTTTAACATGTATGAAAGTTATTATGGCTTTACCGAACGCCCGTTTCAGCTAAGCCCAGATCCTAGGTTTTTCTTTGCAACGAGCCATCATCAACGAGCCTTATCTTACTTGCAATACGGCTTAGATCAAGGGGAGGGCTTTATTGTAATTACCGGCCCAATTGGTACAGGTAAAACCACTATTGCAAGAAATTTACTTGCCAATATCGCCGATGAAAATATCGTTGCCGCGCAACTTGTAACAACAAAACTTGCACCAGAAGAGCTACTAGAGCTAGTTGCCGCAGAGTTTAAAATTCCCGTTGAAGGCAACAATAAAGCCGATATTCTGCAAAGCATCGAAAACTTCTTAGTGACATTACATAACCAAGGCAAAAGGGCATTATTATTAGTTGATGAAGCACAAAACCTGCCTGCAGAAACCGTTGAAGAGCTACGTATGCTATCTAACTTTCAATTAGATAATAAGCCGCTTATACAAAGCTTTTTACTCGGACAAGAAGAGCTAAAAGACATCATATCAGCCCCTGATATGGAGCAGTTTCGCCAACGAATTATTGCCTCTGCACATTTAAAGCCCCTAAACCTTGAAGAAGTAAAAGATTATATAAATCATAGATTAAGCCAAGCAAATTGTAATAAAGAAACCTTGTTTTCTGATGATGCCTTCAAGCTGATTTTTGAAAAGACGCTTGGTGTTCCTCGTAAAATTAATATTTTTGTTGATCGCTTGCTGCTATTTGGCTTTCTTGAAGAGCTAGAAACAATAACCATTAATGCCATCAATGAAGTGGCGGAAGAAATGGCGGTAGAGTTAACCGGCTCATTAAATGGACAAAACCTAACCAATGAGCAAAAAGCTCAACCTTTAGTGGTTAACTCCAGTGAAAACGTTGAGAATATAAAAAATGTTTTACGTGAAGTAGAAGAAATTTTAGAAACCTCGATTCAACAAAAAGTCAAAATGACGCGATATATAGATAAGCTATTGAAGCAAAAAAATCGCGAATATGCTGAGTTGCAAAGTAAAGAAGCAGAAAATTAAAGGCTGAACATATTAAACAATAAAAAAGCGAGTGTGTTAATACACTCGCTTTTTTAGTTAGCGTTAGAGTAGGGCGTGACTACTCGTTTATGGCAATGTCATACTTCTCAATAAGCGAGTACAGGGTAGGGCGAGTAATGCCTAACAACTCAGCCGTTTTCGACATATTGCCTTCAGTTAACGCATACGCTTTTTGAATAGCGATTGTTTCTGCTTGTTCACGCACAGTTCTCAGATTCAGTGATAACTCATATTCAGCATTTTCCTGATCAAAAAAGCCTAAATCGAATGCCGTTACTTGTGTGCCTGTACTCATGATCACAGATGATTTAACTTTATTTTGTAATTCACGGATATTACCCGGCCACTGGTGCGTTCTTAATGCCTGCATAGCATCTGTAGCAAATGATTTAACATTACGTTTATACTCAGTAGCGTATTGCTTTAAAAAGAAATTCGCTAATATCAGTACATCTTCTTCTCTGTCGCGAAGAGGTGGTATGTTCAGTGTAATTTCTGTTATGCGATAAAACAGATCTTCTCGAAACTCTTTACTTGCCACCATATCTTGCAAGTTTTGATTCGTTGCACAAACAACGCGAACATCGACAGGAATTTCTTTGCGGCCACCTAATCGCTCAATGACTTTCTCTTGCAAAAAGCGTAATAGTTTCGCCTGCAAGTTATATGGCATATCACCAATTTCATCCAAAAACAGCGTACCACCTTGAGCACACTCAATTTTGCCTAACGTGGTTTTATGTGCGCCGGTAAATGCTCCTTTTTCAAAGCCAAATAACTCACTTTCAAGTAAATTTTCCGGAATAGAAGCACAGTTAATGGCAATAAATGGTTTTTCCTTGCGATTACTGACTTGGTGAATTGCTTTAGCGGTTACTTCTTTACCTGTACCGCTTTCACCTAGCAGCAGGGCGGTAATCTCTGTCGGCGCAATTCGCTGCACCATAACTCTAAGCCTATCTATCCCCTCACTACTACCAATAATACCCGTATCACAGCCTATTACGGCCTTCATACTGCGGTTATCACCTTCAATGGCAGCTAAACTAAAAGCTCTAGAAACAATAACATTAATGACATCGGCATCTACGGGCTTTTGATAAAAGTCATACGCGCCCATTTCTATCGCTTTTAGGGCATTACTTCTATCATCATTACCTGTAATTACAATAACTTTAGTGTGTGGGGCAATTTCTAAGATTTCTTTCAGCGCTAAAAGACCTTCACTGGCATTCGCAGCATCTGGTGGTAATCCCAAATCTAAGGTGACAACTTTTGGCTCATGACGTCTAACTGCAGCTATCGCACTTTCACGTGTGTCAGCCAAAATAACTTCATAATCAGCTAAGCTCCATTTCAGCTGTTTTTGTACACCTAAATCATCATCGACAATGAGTAATTTTTCCATTGATTATTATTTTCCTTTAACCTTTTTAGCCCTTAATAGGAATACTAATATTAAACAGGCTACCTTCATTTTCAAAACTAGTGACCTGCATAGTACCGCCTAAGCTTTCAACAAATTGCTTAGCTTCATAAACACCAATTCCCATACCGGCATTACCTTTTGTGGTATCGAATGGCTTAAACAATCTGTGCTGAATAAAATCTGCTGACATACCGCTGCCATTATCGACAATGGCTAAGTGTAAATTGTTTTTTATCAACTCCGCGGTTATTTTAACCCAGCCATCATCATTTGTCGCTTCTTGCGCATTCTGAAGCAAATGATTAATAACCGATGAAAAGGTTTCTGCATCTATTTCCATAGCAATTTCAGAGGCAATACTAACCGAAACTTGCGGTTGTTGAACATTACGCTGGGCAACGACTTGCTCAATAAGTTTATTTATACTCACAGCTTTTTTCTCTGATTCGGCAACTTGCTTATTACGCAATTGTGTTAACACCTTTTCTAAGCGCATGGTTGCCGAGTCTATGGTGTCAAAAACATCATCAACAAACTCTGGGTTATTGCGATGGCGCTTAGCATTGCTGCTAATCAGTGCCAATTGTGCTTGAATATTCTTTAAGTCATGGACTAAAAAAGCAGACATTCGGTGAAAGGCTTCAAATTGCTTCGATTCAGCTAAACTCTCATTAGCCTCATTAAGCGACAGGTAATTACTTAACTGCTTAGATAAAGCAAATAATAAATCTCTATCTTCCCAGTTTAACGAGCCTTGTTCAGCAGGCAATGCCAATAAAAAGAAGCCATAAAATACCTTCTCTTTAAATATAGGCACTAAAATATCAAACCCTTGTGCTCGGCAGTAATCAATATCTAACTCAAGCTCTGGATAGCTCTGTTCAACGCTAGCATATTCTCTAACATCAATAATCCAGTTATATTTTTGGCAAAACTCATCAGCTGGGGCTAAATGATACAGCTGCTCTGTTTCCAAGGCTAAGTTTTGCTGATACATGCAAGCATAGTGCTCTGCTGACATCTTTTTAACAAGCGCTGCTTTATCTATGTTTAATGTTGAGCAAATGATTTGAGTTGCAGTGTGGTAATAATCATCGCTAACCCCTTCTTCAAGTTGCTCAATAGATTTTAACCACTCAATGCGATAATCGTATTTATTGGCAAAAAAGTGTTTAGTTATAAAGACTTTTACTTCTCGACGCAGTTTTTCCGTAATTAACAACGCTGCTAATACGGTACCGCCCAAAATAACAAAAGCGATACTAATTACATCTCCCCAAGCACCACCAAAGTAGTTAATAACGTAGCCAGCCGTCGCCAATAACAATAAATACAGCCCGGAAATGAGTAACATTGAGCTGTAAAAAACAACCTCTCTGGAAACAAAAACATTAACAGACCAGTCTTTTATTCTGCGGGTACTAATTAATATAAGCGGCATAGCTACTGTGGCAACAAAGCCGCGAGCATACCAATAAGAAAAGTCTAGTTGATTTACCATGGCTGCTTGTGCGAACAAGACAAAATCAAATACGGTGATCATACCCAAGGCAATAATAAGCGACCATAACGCCCACTTAACCTTAACATCAGCATTGCGATACAGCTGTTCGAGTAACACCAAAAGCCATAAATTAAGTAATAAAAATAAAGAGAAAATATACTTAGCGCCTGACGAGCTTGTCATAGCTAACAGCCAGCAAAGCACAGATAAACCTAAGGTAATAGCTAAATACTTTTTAATTTTTTCGTGGCGAATTAATTCACTAAATGTATGTATATTGGCTTGTGTACATAAAATTAATACCGACCAAGTCAGTAATTTTACCGTTTCTAGCGCAAGTACAGGTAAGAGGGAAAAGCCTTGTTTCGGTTGAAACCCTGCGGCAACGGCTGAAACCAGCATTAAAGACGAAGCGAGTAATAATAACCGACCTGTTAGCATGCTATTGCGCGCAGCTAACAACAATAAAATAAAGATGAGATATGCAAAGGCTGCTATAAAGTAACCCGTTGAGCCTATGACTTCCATTGTTATTTACCCTTTGCTTTTTTAGCCATTATATAACGAAATAACAGCGTATTGCCAAAGCCAAAACTAGCTTTATACCAAATGAAATAATTATTTATGACGAGTAAATAGCTCAGTTAAAATAGGTACCAGTAAAAAGCTCGACAGCGCTGAAACACACAAGCCCGAAATTAATACCACACCTAAAGGTTGCCACAACGAGCCGCCAAATAAGGTTAATGGAATTAAACCACCTATGGTTGTTAACGTTGTTAGCAATATTGGCGTAAAGCGAGTACTGCTTGCTGCCAATATTGCCTGACGTTTTGCCATACCAGCCTTAATATTACGATTACTGGTATCAATTAAGATAATGGCATTATTTACCACAATACCAAACAAGCTAATTAAACCGACAAATGCCATCATAGAAAAAGACAAGCCAGTTAAATACAAGCCAATAATAGAACCAGCCATAGCAAACGGAATAGAAGTAAATATAATTGCTGGCTGTAAAATAGAGTTAAATTGCAGTACCAGCACGGCAAAAATTCCTATAGCTGTTATCAACATTATTTTAGTTAAGCCAGCAAAAGAGTTTTGCCGAGACTCTTCTTCACCGCCTAAGGTAAAATACATGCCTTGAGGTAATTGATAGTCATTAATATAATCAACTAAATGCTGCGTTACTTCACCAACCGAGTGACCAATATCAACATCTGCTGACACTTTAGCCATACGCAACTTTTGATAATGAAAGAAATCCGTATCACCTTGGCTTAAGGTTAATTTAGCTACCTGTGATAATGGAATTGAATCACCTAACTTATTGGTTATTTCTATATTGGCAAAGCGCTCAAGCTCTGGCGAATCTCTGCGAACCAGAATAGGGTAGTCTTCACCATTGTCATGATTAAAATTGCCAACACTCGTGCCGGATAAAATAGTCTTTACCGTATTATCTAGCTGATTTATATCAATATAATTTAGCGCTGCTTTATCATAATCTATGGTTAAACTTAACTCGGTATTAGCCATACCAATAGGGTTATCAATATTAATTACCCCTGTTGTTGAGCGCATTTTTTTCGCTAAGTCATTAGCGACCTTAGCTAAATCAGGTAACGACTCACTAATTAATCGAATAGCAATGGGTTGGTCCGTTACTGGGCCTTGGGTAAATTCTTTGACGGTTATTTTGGCTTGCTGCCACTGACTAAAATCTTGGCGTAATTGCGAGACAAGCGCTTTAATTTTAGCTTCATCATATTCAGACAAAATAACTAATGCTTGCCCTAAACGTATCATGCCCCGCTTAGGGATCTCATTATAATAAATTCTTGGGTTAGAATTACCAACATTCAACGCGACTTCACTGATAAGTGAAAACTGTTTCAAGTGCTGGCTGACTTCCTGCATAACAGAGTCTGTATAAGCAAGAGAAGAGTTTGCTGGTGTGGTTACATCAAGCAAAATCATTGGCTTTTCCGCTTTAGGAAATAAGCTAACGCCCACTTGTTCAAATAAGGATAGCGTGGCAAGCAAACAAGCAAGTGCAATGGCAATAACGACAACACGTATTGTCATCAGTTTTTTCACCAATGCGAGATAAAATCGCTCAGCAAAAGCATTTAAGTAATGCTGCAAAGATTTTAACTTAGCTGTTTTATCATCGTCAGAGAGATTAAATAATTTACTTGCCAACAAAGGTGTTAGCGTTAAAGCAACAAACAGTGATGCCAATAGCACCAAAACCACAGTAATAGGCATAGAGCGAATAAAGTCACCAGTACTACTGTTAAGCATTAGCATAGGTAAAAATGCCAACATGGTTGTGATTGTACCACTAGAAATTGCCCAAGCGACTTTACTGGTACCGACTGTAGCGGCTTGCGCTATAGTACTTGCCTGTGCTTTTTCTCTATGAATGCTTTCGGTTACTACAATGGCATTATCAACCAATAAACCTAACGCTATGATTAAGCCAACAATCGACATTTGCTGTAAGCCAAAACCGGTGAAATCTAACCAACCAATTGCCACTAAAAAAGAAATTGGAATAGCGGTAATAACAACAATAGATTCCCTAAACCCTAAAAATAATAACGCCATCAGCCCGACAATAACTAAGCCTTGCATCAAGTTATTAAAGAAACCATTGACTCTGACTTCAACGCTATCACTTTGCTGAAATAACTTAGCAACCTTAAGATCTACCGCTAAATTTTGCTCAAATTCAGCTATTTCCTTATTAATGCTCTTTGTAAGATCAAATATATTGCTACCTTTTCGCTGTTGCACGGTAAGAAAAATCACTGGCTTTTCTTGGTAATAAGCTAAATAGCTAGGGTGTGCATCGGCAAAACTGACCTTAGCAATATCTTTTACCCGTAACACGGCATAATTTTGCTGTTCGTCATCAGCAGAGGTTTTAATCACGGTATTTTCAATGTCGGCGATTTTGGTAAAGTTGCCACTGGCTTTAACATTAAAACGTCTTATATTGGCATCAACAAACCCTGGCGTGATATTTAATGCTCGCCCTTGTAGCACTTGCGTCAGTTCAGTTAATGCTATGCCATAGTGCTTCAATTTAGCTAAATCAACATCAACGGCAACCACTTGTCTTGGGTAACCCCAAATATCTGCTTGGCGGACACTAGCAATGGTTTCAATACGCTTAGCCAGAAGCTTTGCATGCAGCTCCATGGTTTTATAATCAGTTGGCTCTGTCCATAATGCTAACTGCATAATAGCAACACTCGTAGGCGTTGCTTTAAGTACCAATAGCTGTTCTATACCCGCAGGAAGGTTAGGTTTTACTGTAGATACCGCTTGTTTAACCTTATTAAAAGCAGCTTCAGCATCAGCATCAGTACCATAAAGAAACTCTATAGTGATCCTTACCGAGCCATTATGTATTTCTGACTCTATTTTTTTAATACTTTCAATATCGGTTATTTCTTGCTCAAGCGGGTCAACCACTAAAGTTTCCATATCACTAGGAGAGGCGCCAGGATAAACCACTTCAATTAAAGTAATAGGCAAGTCAAATTGAGGATCTTCAGAGCGCGGCATATGAAAATATGACACAACACCAATTAACACCATAAGTAGGGCAATGGTTAAGGTAAATTGGCTATTATTAATCGCAAGCCTTGGCAATTTCATAATAATTACTCGTTATTTTGTGGTTGCGACTTATAGGTTAAATGTTGCCATCCTTGAGTAACCACATTAAGTGCAGGGGAGGCTGCTTGAGCAGATAAATAAATCACATCATTTGATAAATATTCCACAGTATAACTTTGTAATGCAAACTCCCCTTGTTGCTGAACAACAATCTGAGCATTACCTCTATCATCCATACTGGTTAAAGCTGCAATAGGTAGAGGATAAACATATTCATTCGCAGTTAAAGCTAAATTAACTTCGACAAGTTGCCCGATAACAATAGGTTTTCGCTGCTCAAGTGCAGGCAGTAATACTTCAACCCAAAATAAATTACTTTGCTGATCGGCACTAGCTGGCACTTTACTTACCCAGCCTGTTATTACGCCAACGCCGGAAATATTGACTCTAGCCGCTTGCTTTAAATTCACTAATGCCATTTCTTCCGCAGTAAGCGCTAAATTGACAATAAGGTTATTTTCTAATGCTGCAACTTGTAATATTGGCTGACCAGGAGATTGTAATTCGTTAAGGTCTGAATAGCGCTTAACCACAACACCATCAAATGGCGCAACAACTTGTGATTTTTCCAAATTATAATAAGCAACTTTATACGCTGCACGCGTTGTCTCAACTTCCGTTTTAGCTAAATCTAACTCTTTTTCAGAGCTTAAGTTTTTAGATAGCAATGCAGTAACACGATTTACTTCGCGTTTAGCTTGCAGCAGTCGAGCATAAGTTGCGTTCTTTTCTTCTCGCAACTCTGTAATATCTAATGATGCCAGCACTTGCTCTTGTTTAAAAACTTGCCCCTCATCAATATTAAGGCGTGTTAAATAGCCAGAAGTTTTAAAAGATAAATTTTGCGTGCGCCTAAAGGCTACTTTTCCTGTACGTGAGACATTTTTAACATATAGCTGCGGAGTAACTTGCTCAACTTTCGCTTGTTGAGCATCAGCAGAAAAGGAAGACAATAACAACAAGGTCGACATCGACAGCATCAACGCTTGTGTTATAGAAATACCGAGCAAAGCTTTCATCATGATAAGCTATTATTATAAAAGAAATATGTATTGCTAACTTTAGGCAGTTTTACCAATAAAGTACACTTTTATCAGTGAACTAGCCTTTTTTATCGTGAGTATTTGCTTTTATTCGCTAGACAAATTTAACCATTAACTATAGTATTTGCCGCGCCTGCCTTCAGCGTAAGTGCTCTTAGCAAAAAGAGCCTAAAAACAAGGCTTATTAACCACCCTTAGCTCAGCTGGATAGAGCGTCGCCCTCCGGAGGCGAAGGCCGCAGGTTCGACTCCTGCAGGGTGGGCCATAACTTAAGTCACCTTATTACTATGCCAAGTTTGATTCCTACCAGCATACTTTGCTTTATAAAGGTTACTATCAGCCTCACTTATAGCTGATTTAATATCAGTATCATTATCAAGCATTGCCACACCTAAACTGACCGTTAAGTTAATTTCGTGTTCTTGATAGGTGATAACCTTTTTAGCTAAGCTTTGGTGAATACTCTCGGCAAAATGTAACGCTCCCTCTAGCTGTGTTGCCGGTAGCATAAACAAGAATTCTTCGCCGCCCCATCTGGCTACTAGATCTTGATTTCTACCTAAATTTTCAAACATTTTAGATAATTCTATCAAGACTTTATCGCCAGCATCGTGGCCAAGGCTATCATTTATTCGCTTAAAAAAGTCGATATCACATAATATAATAGCCAGCTGTTGCTTGTCTCTTGCCATCCGCATCTGCTCATAGTTTAGTGCCGCTAAAGCATCTCGACGGTTTGATAGCCCAGTTAGCGGATCAATACGCGCTAAACGTTTGTAGCGCTTAGAGAGTTGCTGTAAATGATCATAAGATTGCTGCCTTGAATATTCATAATATGCAGATAGGAAAGAGGTAGTTGCGAAAGAATATATCAAGCGTAATTTAAAATCTGTTGAATACTCAGTACTAAGCAGTTGACCATCTTGATAAAAGAGCAGTATCAAGATAACAAAAATAAAGCAAAGTAAGCTAACTAAGCCATATTTTAAGCCCTTAATAAAAAAGGTTACCGGGGCAACAATAAAAATCCACAAAGGCCCGGTATTATTAACTCCTCCTGACTGCACAAGGTAAAACATTAATATATATAAAGAAAATAAAATAACAGCAGAAGATAAATAGCTACTGTAATTAGCCAGCTGTAAAAATCGACCTAGATAAAAAGAAACACTAGACACAATCAATACACTTGATAGCAAGTAGTTACTATCAAGAAGAGCCACCAGAGCAAGCGCACCAGTAATAGAAGAGCCAACGAAGCTAAATAAATTCACCATAAAAATGGTTCTATTTCGCTCACTGTCTAAATATCTGCTAGTTCCAACTTGTAAGTATTTTATAAATTTATCTTTAAGTAAGAGCACTATTTTTCCCTAAATAATCTTACTGTTATTGCTTGGTTAGATTTAGCACTATTTCTTATACAAACCTAAGGTTGAATAAGTATTTGCCAAGCGCTTATATTTATTAATTATCTTATCGTACTCTTCACTTTGTTTAAGCTCAACCAAAGCGTTATTGAGTTTTTTTACAACATCATCAGGAACATTCTTATTCAAGGCTAAATAATTGCCTTGCGTATCAGGTATCTTTACCACGGCTTTCACCGCATCAATATTGCTACCACCCGCTGCTAGCATATAAGGTAAGACAATATCTGATCCCAATATCAAGTCAACCTTGCCCGCTAAAAACGGCTTAATATATTCGGCATTGTAACTAAATAACATCAGATTTTTGTTAACCTGAAAGTTTAGTTTTTCAAAAATATCTTGATAAACATCACCACGCACAACAGCCACTAAATAATTTTGCGCTTCTTGTAACGAATTGATTTTTATATCGGTGCGAGATCTTAATTGATACAAATAGCCCTCACCAGAGGCTAACGGACCAACCCATTTAAATTGTGATTCTCGCTCAATAGTTCTCGCGGTCGACATTAACCCCGCATTGCCTTGCTTTAAGGTAAGTTGATATGAACGCACCCAAGGGTAAATATTAATATCTGCACTAATATTGGTACGTTCCAGTAAAGCTTTAACAATTTCAATATTAATACCTATAACTTTGTCGTTATTGTCATAAAAGTTATAAGGCACCATAATTTCGCTATTAATATGTAAATGATAATCACTACCTTCAGCTAATGCCATTCGCTGACACGCCAAGAGCGCGAATGCCAAAAGCACTGTAAAGTGAAGTATTTTATTTATCATACTGCCGAAGTTGCTAATTTATTAACTGATAATGAAAGATATGTTGGTTAATTATAGTCGAAAATTAATCTAAATGTTTTTTAAAGCGCAGTGAAGCAACAAGCAAGCCTATTAGTGTAAAAGCCATCAACCAATAAACATCAAAGCTCATATCAAACATATCAACGCCGCGTAATACCACTCCTCTAATCAAGCGCATAAAATGGGTAGCGGGCAAGGCTTCAGCAATATACTGAGCTATAGCTGGCATGCCCTCATAGGGGAACATAAACCCGGACAGCAAAATTGATGGTAACAATATAAACACTGTCATCTGCATCGCCTGTAATTGGTTTTTCGCTATGGTTGAAATCACTAAACCAAGCACTAAACTCGCGGCAATAAATAGCAGCGTAATACCTAGCAGTGCTAACATATCCCCGTTAATTGGCACAGAAAAGACCCAGTAACCTAAACCTAAGATAATAGTGACTTGCACTAAGCCTATAAATATATAGGGAATGATCTTACCTAGCATCAGCTCATATGACTTAACAGGCGTAGTAATTAACATTTCTAAGTTACCACGCTCTCTTTCTCTAACAATGGCGGCTGAAGTAAACATTATCATGGTCATAGTTAAAATAACGCCAACTAAACCAGGTACAATATTTACCACAGTTCTTTGTTCTGGGTTATAGAACAAGGCCACTTCAAAAGTGGGTATTTGCCTGTTTGCTGGTTTATCTAACAATTCACTCAATGGCATAGCTCGTAAGCTTTTAATTGCGCCAGCAATCATAGTATCAGCACCATCGACTAACCACTGAGCTATAGGTCGGCTAGTTTCTTCATCTGTCGCTGCTGGTGATGCCAAGCCAACAGTATGATGGCGAACCAAACGCTGACTTATATCTTGAGGAATAATAAGAATCGCACGAACATTACCACTCGCTAAGGCCTGTTCCGCAGCCGCTTGGCTAGTATAATGCTCAACAAAACTAACCACTTGCGTTGCAGAAATTGTTTGTATCAGTACCCGGCTTAAACCAGACTGACTATGATCTATAACACCAACAGGGATATGGCGAATATTGGTATTGATAGCAAAACCAAATAATAACAATTGAATCAAGGGGATCATTATCACCATGCCAAAGGTCATTCTGTCGCGCTTTAACTGGGTAAGCTCTTTTGAAAAAATCGCTTGTACTCGTTGCCAAGAAATCATTGTCGTCCCTGTCCAGTACAGGTAACAAAAACATCTTCCAAGCTTGGCCTAACAATAGCCAATTCATCTGTCGCTTTCACACTTGGCTGCGCTAACATAAACTGCTTCACATCCTTTACTTGTTTACTCACTAGCACTCGCAACCTTGCCCCTAATTGAGCCGCAGAAATAACCTCAGGCAAATGCATAAGTTCCTGCTTTAACGTTCTTAAATCATCGGCCATCACTTCAACAATATGCGCATTCATATCTTCCATAAGCTGTTGAGGCTTACCATCCGCTCGTTTGATACCTGCTTCTAATATTGCCAGTTTATGGCATCGTTCAGCTTCATCCATATAGTGGCTTGATACCAAAATAGTGGTGCCTTGATCCGAGAGTTCAAACAGCTTTTCCCAAAAATTACGGCGATTTTCAGGATCTACCGCCGAGGTAGGCTCATCTAAAAACAATAATTTAGGCTGATGAATTGTTGCGCCAGCAAGTGCGAGTCTTTGCCTTTGTCCGCCACTCATACTGCCAGCCATTTGGTTAGCTTTGGTATCTAACTCATATAGAGATAACAAGGCTTGAATACGCTTATTTTGCTGTTTAGCTGGAATGGCAAATATTTTACTTAAAAATAACAAGTTCTCTTTTACAGTAAGATCATCATATAAAGAAAACTTTTGCGTCATATAACCAATTTCCATACGCAATTTATTTGCTGATTTAGGCAATTGCTGTCCTAATACTTCAACACTGCCAGAACTTGGCCTTAACAAACCGGTAAGTAAACGAATGGCGGTGGTTTTACCACAACCATTTGGCCCTAAAAAGCCATAAATACAGCCCTTTTCAACAGCTAAGTCTAATGATTGGATCGCTTTTAACGAGCCAAAATTACGACTTAGTTGTCTTGCGTTAATGGCTAATTCGCTCATGGCAATTCTACTTGTGCTGGTAAACCATTAGGCAAATCAAAGGCTGTATCAGGTAATTGCACTTCTGCTAAGTACATTAACCTAGCACGCTCTTGCTGGTTTAACGCATAATAAGGCGAAAAAGCAGGATCATGCGCTATCCAGCGCACTTTTCCTGTGAACTTTTCTGTTAAACCATCAACGCGCACCTTTAAAGTATCTCCCACCTTAATAGCAACACGATATGGCTCAGGTATATAAACACGGGCATAAGGTGCTTTACCAGCCAAAACAATGGCTAATGGACTGCCTTGAGTGGCTCTTTCACCTAAATTCCAAGGTAGATTATCAAGTATGCCATCACGTGTTGCTCTAATAGTTAAATCAGACAACTTCTTTTGCTCGCTGATAACAACACTTTTGGCGGCCTGTAAATTAGCTTCAGCCATATTGAGATCTTCAATCCGTGTACCGCTTGTTAATTGGCGAAGCGCTTCTTCGTATGCATGCAAGGCCGCTAGCTTTTTGTCGCGCGACGCTAATGCTCGGCTTAGGTTAGCTTCACTGGTTAAATTATTCTCGGCTAGATTTTTTACACGTTTATAGTTAGCTTCACTTTCAATGAGAGCTGCTTTTGCGCCAGCAACATTAGCACTGGCTTGAGCCACTTCTTCTTCGCGCGCGCCACGTCGCAATTTTTCTAGATGTGCCTGACTTTGTCCTAGCTCAGCCTGAGCCTTGGCTAACGCTGCCTCTTGTAAACGCGTATCTAGCACCACTAAAATATCACCTTGCTTCACCTGAGAGCCAGGCTGTACAGGCAGCTGCACAATAACTTCATTAACGGTCGCCGTATGAGCAATACGATCACGCTCTAAGGTTCCCAACGCCAATTTATTATCCGTTGCCTTATCACATGCTGTTAGCAGAATAACCATTAAACAAATAAGCACTTTATTCATAACAATCCCTAAAAGTAATAACGTACGCTGGCAAAAATACTCAATGGATAAGCACCAAATTCTGAGGCAAAGCGATAATTATCCATGGCTAAATTTGACTGATATTGCATATTTTCACCATGAGTTAAAAATACACCAAAATCAGAATATAGGTTATCCGTCCAACTGGTTTCACTACTAATATTGATAAATATAGAGTGATCATCAAGGTTATAAAAGGCACTAGCGCTTACAGAAATCAATGGTGAGGCTAACCAAGTAACAGCAGGAATCAAATAGTGTTGTCCCAATAAAAACACGCCAGCTTTTTGATAAGGTGCTTGCTGTGGCAGTTGATGGTAGTTATGCGCATTAGCGCTTCCTGCACCATTATAATGATATTCAAACATAGCGATAATATCTTCATTTATCGCGTAATCACTGCCGATAGAAGCACGCCAATAATTATTAGTATACGCCTGTACCGTTTCTGAGGGCTTGGTTGGCAGTTGCGCATCTTGATGCCAGCTCATATAAGCACTTTCAAACCAAAAGCCAAAATCAGCAATAGCTCGCTCTATACCACCACCAACAAGCCAAGCATCATCAAGAGCTACCATCATCAACTCAATATCATTGCCAGCGATAGAATTTTTACCACGTAAAAATGCGGCGCTATTGGCTTTGTTAGCATCTTTGCCAATAATAACGCCGGCATCAATCATAGCGAAATCACCAACATCGGCCTTAAATCGAATAGCATCAATACCTACTCGATATTCTTGATTTAAGGTTTGAATAGCAAAAGGTAAAAAGATATCGGTTGGGTTAATAAAACGCGCAGAGCCAAAGGAAACTACCTGTCGGCCAATAGTTAAATCGCCATACTTATGACTGTATTGATAATTCGCTCTATCTAGGTTTTGCAAAATTACGCCATGATTACCCACTTCAGTCATCACAGTATCAAAGTCTTTGTAACGATACTGGGTTTCAGACGTTGCTATGGTTGCGCCTAAACCACCGGAATTTTTGGCAAAGTCCGTATTAGAAAAGTACAAGGGTTGTAGTTCATAATGTAGCTCAAAATTTCCTACTGAAGGTGACAGGTATGAGCCCATTAACCTAAGCGCATTTTGCGATTGAAAATTTCCCGAGATTGCTTGTTGCTCACTTAGTCCATCACTGGCATCAATGGTGATGCTATCTTGGCCAAGCGCATAGCTTTTTAAATAGCCAGTAAACACGGTATTGTCTGCAAAACAAGTTTGACTGTAGAGCAGGGCGCAAACCAAGCATAATGTTTTATTAGCCATTAATCACGGCGCTCATCATCAACAATACAGCCATCAACTAAACGAATGATACGCCGAGCACGCTCCATAATTTTTGGATCATGAGTAGAAAAAACAAAGGTCATATTTTGCTCTTCATTGAGCGTTTTCATCATTTCGAGTAAGTCTGCGCCTGTTTTAGAGTCTAAGTTAGCGGTTGGCTCATCCGCTAAAATAATACTTGGTTTGGATACCATAGCTCGTGCTACCGCGACACGTTGCTGCTGTCCACCAGAAAGCTCAGCAGGGCGTCTGTTTTCCAGCCCTTCTAAACCAACCGCATGCAGTATTTGTTTAACTCGCTTATTTCGCTCGGCAGGCGATATCCCCTGTAGCAACATAATATATTCGATGTTTTCTTTCGCACTTAGCACGGGGATCAGATTATACGCTTGAAAAATAAAACCTATATGATCGCGCCTAAAGTCAGATAACTCTGTTCCTGTCATTTGGCTAATATGTCGATTATCTAAAAGTACCTCACCAGAGCTAGGAGTATCTAAACCGCCAATAAGTTGCAATAAGGTTGATTTGCCTGAGCCTGAAGGGCCAATAATCGCGGTAAACTCCCCTCTATTTATTGTTAAATTAGCATTAGACAGGGCTTTAACTAAAGTGTCTCCTTGACCAAAATGACGACATAGCTGTTTAGTTTCAATCACTATCGCCTTGCTATCACCTTGTGCAATAGCACAGTTATTATTTGTCGTTAACACCATGAAAATAAGCTCACTTAAATTAATCTCTTAAAGGGTTTTTCGCATAGCAAAAGAAGGTTGTAGTTTTGCAGCATGCAAGGCTGGATATAAACAGGCAAGCACAACAACCACTAAAGTAGCACAAGCCATTTGCATAAAACTGACGCCATTAATCAGCAAATAAATCGGTTCATTCAGCGTCATACCTGTCATTTCAAGATCGGTATAATCAATCCCTACCACAGAGCCCCAATAACAAACTAAAAAGGCTAACAATAAACCAAGGGCTACACTTAACAGGCCAATAAAGAAACCTTCTAACAGTATTTGTTTGAATAATTGCTTAGGCTGAGTGCCTATTGCCAGCAAAATACCAAACTCGGTATGGCGCTCAAATATAGACATAAACATGGTATTAATTAAGCCAAGGCAGACCAGAATATAAAGAATGCTGGAAACAACTAAGGTTGAGTACTCGGTCATGGCAAGCATACTGCTTAGCTGCGGCACTAACTCTTGCCAAGATAGGGTCTCTAGCTCTGTGTTATTTAATGTTTGCCAAAAAGGTAATGTATTATCATCAGCTTGCGCTAACATTTGCAAACGCAGGGCAACTTGATGAACTCCTTGAACATTAAGTATCTCCTGACCTTGCTTTAAATTAACAAAGGCGATGGCGTTATCCATATTTCTTTCGTTAAAGCTAAATAAACCCGACACGCGAAATAAGGCTTGTGATAAATCTCCGCCCTCGGCTTGAGATACAGTGATAACAATACGATCACCTAAGTTAACTTCTAGAAGTTCAGCTAAACGATCGCCTAACAAGATCTCGCCATCTTTGCCTGTTAGGTAACTTCCTTTAAGCACAGCTTGCTTCAATTTACTTACTTGAGCTTCTTTTTCAGCATCAACACCATAAACAATGGCAGAAGCAACATTTTCTGACGAAGAAGCCATAGCTCCTGTGATAACACGCGGTGCAAAGGCTGATATCTCTTGAATATGGCTAAGCTGCTGATAGAGTTTATTTTCATTTTTTATATATAAATCAATATCATTCGCTTCTCTAAAGCCTTTTTGGTGAATTTGCGCCTCACCTAAAAAGGTTTGCGTAGAAATTTTCACCATAGTATCAACCATACCGCGAACAAAAGCATCGGTGAAAAGGATGGCGGTTAAACTACAAGAGATCAGAAAAATGGTTAGTAATGTCCGGCGAGTATTACGAAAAACGCTGCGCTTAGCCAATCTGGCAACCAAAGACCTTGTTTGACTATGTGCAGATAAATTGCTATTGGAGGAAGCCATAATTACACCGCCTGTAACGCTTTCAGCGGTGATATTTGTGCAGCTCTTATTGCCGGAATAAAACTCACCAATAAAGTACTGATAATGACTACTAAGCTAGGTACCCAGATAATGTACCAACTTACTTCACCTAGCATGGTATCAAAAACGATACCGCCCATATCAATAGGCTCAGGCATAGCAATCCCCTGACTTGCTAACCAAAAACATACAGGCAATGACAACAGTAGCCCTAAAATACAACTGACCATAGCCAAAGCAAGCGACTCTAACATGATTAGCATAAACACAGCCGCTGGCCTTGTGCCAATGGCTTTAAGCACACCAAACTCTCTAGTACGCTCTAATGTGCCCATTAAGATAGTATTTAATACGCCAATTGAGACAATAAAAATAATAATGCCCATCGAGACATAACTACCTTTTTTATCTGCCTGCATACTGTTATAAAACGCAGACTCAACCACTTGCCATGGCGAAACCCTAAATTCATTGCCTGTAAATAATTCACTATCTGCAAACTGCTTTTGCATAGCGTCAGCAAATGTTCGCGCTAAGCTTTGGTGTTGCAAACGAATAGCAACTTGATGCACCTGGCTATTATCTCCTTGCCCCATGGTCAAAAATTCCTGCATTGCTGGTAAAGACAGATAAACATTCATTTTTTCATATGAGCTTTCGTCACCAACAATGGCACTAACAATAAATATATCATTGGCTATAGAGCCATCTATACCTTGTGATATAAGTACCAGTTCATCGCCTAACGACAAACTCAAGTTTTTAGCTAAGCTATAACCTATCATGGCAGGAAAATAGCCTGCTTCAGTCATGCCAATCGTTAAGTATTCACCTTGATTAACCTTACTTTTTAATCGCGTTGTTTGTGCTTCTTTGATCGGATCGATACCAATAACTTGCGCGGGAAAGGTTTTGTTTTTGCCATAGGCAAGTGAAGGTCCATACACTCGCGGCGCAGCTGCAACCACTTGTTGATTTTCACTAAGCAGCTCGAGCAATGCATTGGCGGTATTAATGGTTTTATATAGCGAAGGGCGCTCTAAATAATCCTGCTGATGAATTTGTACATGGCCAGTATGATCTTGGGTAAAAATATTAATAATATTGCTATAACTACCTTCTGACATAGATAGTGTTATACATAGTAGAAAAAAGCCGCCGCCCATACTGAGCAGTGTCAGCAATGAGCGCCGTCTATTACGCAAAATATTTCGAAACGCTAACTTGAGTATCAACATAAGCTAGTAACGCTATTAAAAACGCTTTTGTAAATTCCGTAGGGTAAAGACATTTTTGTCTAACTCAACATCAAACTGCGCATCAACATATTCAATCACAGTTTTATGGCCGGATTTATTTAATGGCTGCATCGTCATGATCGCCGGCATTTTTTTACCAGAAAACTCACGAATTTCGCTAAAGGTCATGATACGAACCTTTTCGCCTTTTTCATTAAAATAACTTTGCTCTAACGGTAATAGACTTTGTTGATTAACAACTATTTCAATTTTTCCCCATACGGTCACCGTATTTTGTTTAGGCTTTAACGTTAAACGAAAGTTATCACCGTCTGTCGCTTTATCTACATGATATTCTTCCACCAGTGATACTTCTCGTACTAAATCATCATTGGTAAAGTCAGAGCCCATCCAAGAGCCCATCATCATTGAAGGTGGCACCTTAATGACCTTGTTGATTTTAGGAAAGTAATTCCACATTTCTTTATCTTTTTTTAAGGTGGCAACACCGCGATCTTTTCTTGGTGATAACACGCGAATAAAGGTGTCATCCATGCCGCGAGTCCAACTTTGCATTTCTAAGGTGCGTTGCCAATTGGGTGTGATAATTTGCATCTTCATGCTGGCAATAGAAGTGTCTGAGCGATACAGCTGATCAATTTTTTTTAATAGCGCAACGCCATCATCAGCAGCAACGACAAAGCTAGCAATAAGGTGTAAGAATATAAATATTATGTGGAATAATCGCTTAGCCATAACCTTGTCCTTAAGCTTTCAAAAAATGTACGTCAGTTACTATAACAAGCTAAGATATAATACCAAGTGAAATATAAACAAAAAAACCAGCAATATGCTTAACACATGTCAATTAAGCATGTTTTGATTTGACAGGGTAGCGGGTTTTAGAAATACGAACGGTCCGGGCTTTGGGCCGTTTTCGTTTCTCTGGCAATATAAATTGTTTTACGTTTTCCCGCATCGCCCTCAACTTTTTAGGAATACTACCTGGTGAGGCTATTGCACACCACATAAACTCATCTTGGATAAATCGCATTGCCATCACAAAGCTTATGCGTAACGGAGAGACTTGTGCTTCTGTCGCTATTTGGCTTATCTCGGCTCTAATTAGGTTATACGCAATTAATAATCCCCATATTTCTTGCTTTACGCCCTGAACTGTTTGGCTTCTAAGCAATATTGCATTATCAAGTTGAAATTGCTTTAACTCCCCATAGCCATTTTCTATCTCCCAACGCTCGAAGTACACTGCCAGAATATCTTCTGCTTTGTATTTATTAATGTCAGTTAAAGAGCTCAGGAGCCCTTTAATATGATTACTTTGTTTGTTTTCTGGGTAAGTAACGAGGCGAGCTTGCCAAACTTCAGGTAAACTCGGGTCTTGTTTTCTGGCATGATTTGATACTGACATTTCAATGAGAAAATCATGTTCACTGTACTGTTCAATGACACGGTATTTGGTATTACTTTTTATGGGGGTTAACCAGTGCTGCTCTTGGTTATGCCGTTGCCAATTCATCATAAGTTCTGCGCTTAGGTAGCACCTATCAAAAATAGTGAGTGAATTTGCTGATGCTGATGAAATTAACTGTTTCGCATAATTAACCTCGCCAACTCGGCTTGAGCCAAATGCGACATCTTTTATTAGGCGACTACGCAATGACATTAATGCACATAATCGTACTACTGGATATTCAAGGTGCTTATCTTGGCGGTGCTTGATATACCCAAACTCGCTTGCAGTTTCTGGCGTGTCTGCACAACGAAGCTGTGTGCCATCCACTGAAAAAAGTGATAGCCCACACCAAGTATCATCCCCATCTTGTTGTTGTGACCAATGTGTCGCCGTCAATTTAAATAGTTCAGCTAATGGAGTGTCACTTAAGCGCTTTCGTGCTTGCGGGATTGCACTGGGAGCAAGTGTTTCACCCAGTTTATCTGACAGTATTAGGTCAAGTTTATCAACAACCTCGGTAATAGGGCGATTACGATAAAGGCCTATTCCCACGATGAGCCAGACAACAAGCTCAGCTGGTAGTTTGCGCCTTCTCATACTGGCTTTATCCGTTTCAACGAGTACCTTCTCTATCCATTCCATTGGCAAATGTTTTTGGAAAACAGATAAATCTTCGGGAGCAGCAAAAGTGTCTGTATCGAGTAACCAATTTGAAAGCATAAAAAAAATCCAGTGACTTGTGATCACTGGATTTTGACAGATTGTAAAGATCGTTCAACCGATCATAATAATTTTCTTAACTGATCGGTGTTAAGCAATATGCTGGCTTTTAAGGGAAGATTATAGTGAAAAATATCTAGGGGTTGTTGATCTTTGCTGTACATATCTTGTTCAGCAGTACATCGGTAGCCACATTAACATAAATGCCAGCGATACCATGCTGGCATAATTCCTTCCTAATTTATCATATCTCGTTGAAATAGCTCTAAAATGCTTGATTCTCGCAAATGCATTTTCAACCAAATGACGATATTTGTATAAGCACCAATCCATGCTTGTTTTATCTATGTCTTGTCCGTAATTACGTTTGGCAATAACCGTTACCCCGCCCAGCTCTCGAACAAATTTGCGAAATGGCTCACTGTCATACCCTTTATCACAAACTACGGTATTTACATCATCTAACTGCGCTACCAAACTTTCTGCATGAACGATGTCGTGTCGTTGACCTTCTGATAGCTCAAAGCAAATTGGCAAACCACCACTATCCACTGCCAAGTGAATTTTAGTTGAATTTCCCCCTCGACTTTTTCCTATTTGTTCAGAATTGTCAGTAGCAGCCCCTGTACTGTGTTGGTGTGCTCGAACTATAGAACCATCAAGAAAGACCCAATCATAATCTGAAAGTTTGGCTAACTCATTGAATAGCATATTCAATAAGCCTTTCTTCGACCACAAATTAAAGCGACGATAAATGCTACTCCAGCCGCCAAACTCTGTTGGTAAATCGCGCCACGGGATGCCTGTTCTCAGTCGATATAATATCCCCTCAAACGTCATTCTGTGTTTTGGTTTGTTGTATATGCGGCCAGTGCTCTTCATTACTTGAAGTAGCTTTAACCACCGCTTATCAGTTAGCATTAGTCTAGGCATGGTATTGAGTTGTTAGTTTACTTTTGGCGAAGCAAATTATAACGCTTTACCATGCCGCTCAAAAAACACTCGCGAAAGATCAACAGCCCCTAGTTAATCTTAGCTAAAATCTCTTCTAATTTTTCTAGGTTAGCATACGAAATCACTAACTTGCCTTTACCTTTTTTATTGTGGCTAATTGCCACCTTAGCGCCGAGCTTGTCAGCTAAACCTTGCTCCCAATCTAAGGTTTTAATATCTTTTTCTACCGCTTCTTTTTCAGCGACTGGGTTTTGAATTTTCTTAATTAAGTTTTCAGTCTCGCGAACCGTTAACTCTTTGGTGGCGACCGTTTGTGCCGCCGATGTTTGTAAATCACCTTCTAAAGCAAGTAAAGCTCTAGCATGGCCCATTTCTATATCACCATTTTCCAAGAAAGTTTTAACTTCATCGTTAAGATTATTTAAGCGTAATAAATTACTTACCGTGGTACGTGATTTACCCACAGCAATAGCCACTTCTTGGTGAGTTAAATCAAACTCATTTAATAAGCGCTCTAATGCTATCGCCTCTTCCATGGCATTAAGGTCTTCACGCTGAATATTTTCTATTAAAGCAATCGCTACCGCTGATTCATCAGGTACGTCTTTAACTAAACAAGGCACAACATCCAACTGTGCAAGCTTTGCTGCACGCCAACGACGTTCACCGGCAATAATCTCATAGCGATTTTCTGAGACCAAGCGAACCACAATGGGTTGAATAATACCTTGAGATTGAATAGATAAAGATAACTCTTCAAGTGCAGCATCAGACATATCACGACGAGGCTGATATTTACCCGGCGATAATTGCTCAATAGGCAGCTTTTGTAACTCACTATCAATAGCTTTACCTGCATGAGCCTCCTCAGCAGAACTTTCTTTCACTGGACTTGCAGCAGGCGTTAATAAGGCATCTAAACCTCGGCCTAAACGGCTTCCACCTTTTCGTTTTGCTGGACTCATAATATTCCTTGCACTTATCTGTTGTTATTTTCGCGTTATTATACTGAGTTATTCAGCAATATTAACATCCGCAGGCGCTTTATTTGCTTTTGCCTGTTTAGTTGGATCATTTCTGCGCAATACTTCCCCGGCTAATGCTAAATAGGCTTTAGCACCTGTAGATGATTTATCATAATACATAGCTGGCGCACCAAAGCTTGGCGCCTCAGCTAAACGAACATTACGTGGAATAACGCTGCGATAAACCTTATCACCAAAATGGCGTTTAAGCTGCTCAGAAACGTCATTAGCTAAGCGATTTCGAGGATCGTACATAGTACGTAATATTCCCTCAATATGTAGCCCTTCATTTACCACCGAAGTTAACTTGGAAATAGTATCCATTAACGCCGTTAAGCCTTCTAGGGCATAGTATTCACATTGCATAGGCACTAGTACAGAATCTGCTGCTGTCATGGCATTTACGGTTAACATGTTCAGCGATGGTGGACAGTCGATAATAATATAGTCGTAGTAGTCTTTAACCGGCGCTAAAGCAGTTTTTAAGCGTTGCTCGCGGGCAAACACTTCCATTAACTTTATTTCTGCCGCAGTAACATCAGTATTTGCTGCTAATAAGTGATATAGGCCAGAAGTTTCTTTAACAACAACTTCTTCAACACTTTGCTCTTCAATTAGCAGTTCATAACAGGTTGCATGCACCTGATATTTATCAACACCACTGGCCATAGTGGCATTGCCTTGCGGATCTAAGTCTATCAGTAGTACTTTTCGCTTTGTCGCCGCTAATGATGCCGCTAAGTTAACAGCAGTGGTGGTTTTTCCTACCCCACCTTTTTGATTTGCTACAGCTATTATTTTTCCCACAAGCGCCTCGAATATAGTATTGATTTATTTGTTAATTTTATTGCTATATTTAACTTATTTACTTTTTTTCAACTCTAAAACGTGCCTTTCACCAACTAAATCAGGCACGTGAATTTCATAGCTTTTTACCAGTTCAATATGCGCTGGCAATTGTGTCATTTCTTCATGAGGAAATTGCCCCTTTAAAGCGAAAAAACGTCCTTGCTCTGCAGCAATTAAATGATTACACCAAGATACCATGTCATTTAATGATGAAAAAGCACGACTTAACACACCATCAAACGCTTGTTCAACCTGATACTCTTCAACCCTAGATTTAACGGGTTGCACGTTAGTTAGCTTTAATTGAAAAACAACTTGTCGTAAAAAAGTAATGCGTTTTCCTAGGCTGTCTAATAATACAAAATTTCGCTCAGGATACAAAATAGCAAGTGGGATCCCCGGTAAGCCAGGACCTGTGCCTACATCAATAAAACGATTGCCGGTTAAAACTTCTCCCACCATTAAACTATCCATAATATGCTTAACTAACATTTCGCTAGGATTGCGAACCGAAGTTAAGTTATAGGCTTTGTTCCATTTATGCAGTAATTCAACATATTGAACAAGTTGTTCAATTTGCGTTTCGGTAACTTGAAGTGAGGTTTTGCTTATCAGTGAAGTTAATTCTTGTCTTAATGTCATGGTAAATTAGGCGGCTTTTATCGCTTGAAATAAAAGCTCGCCCCTAATGTGTACGGCTATGCGTGTTTACGCAATAGACCATGTTTTTTTAGATATACCAATAATAACGAAATTGCTGCCGGAGTAATACCAGAAATTCGCGACGCTTTACCAATAGTTTCCGGCTTAGCATCCATTAACTTTGCTACAACTTCGTTAGATAAACCTGAAATTTGCTGATAATCAAAGTCTGTTGGGATTAAAGTATCTTCATTACGCTTTTTCTTGGCAATATCTTCAAGTTGTCTATCAATATAACCGGCGTACTTAATTTGGATCTCAACTTGCTCAGCAGCTTGTTTATCCGCAAGGGCAGGGCCTAGGCCTTCAATGTTGATTAAATCATCGTATTTAACTTCAGGTCGACGAATTAAATCTTCTAAACTTGCTTCCTTGCTCATAGGTGTTTTTACAAGTTCATTAACTTTTGTCACGGCAGGGTGATCTTTTTGTACCCAAGTTGATCGTAAACGTTGGCGTTCAAGCTCGATATTTTCCATTTTTTCATTAAAACGTTGCCAACGAAGATCATCGACTAAACCAACTTCTCGGCCTTTTTCAGTTAAGCGAATATCGGCGTTATCTTCACGTAACAATAAGCGGTATTCAGCACGAGAAGTAAACATACGATACGGTTCTTTAGTGCCTAATGTAGCTAAATCATCAATTAACACGCCCATATAAGCTTGATCACGACCTAGAATAAATTCATCACGGCCTTTTACTCTATTTGCCGCATTTGTTGCGGCAATTAAGCCTTGCGCGCCGGCTTCTTCATAACCAGTAGTGCCGTTAATTTGTCCAGCAAAGTACAAGTTACTAACAAATTTGCTTTCTAAACTCTGTTTCAGATCCCTTGGATCAAAATAGTCATATTCAATGGCATAACCAGGGCGAGTGATCACGGCATTTTCAAACCCTTTAATTGAGCGCACTAAGTTCATTTGTACATCAAACGGTAAGCTAGTCGAAATACCGTTAGGGTAGACTTCATTGGTAGTTAAACCTTCAGGCTCAACAAATATTTGATGAGAGTCTTTATCAGCAAAACGCGTGATTTTATCTTCGATAGATGGGCAATACCTAGGGCCTACACCTTCAATAACGCCTGTGTACATAGGCGAACGATCAAGACCATCACGAATAAATTGATGAGTTTGCTCGTTAGTGTGAGTGATATAACAGGAAATTTGCTCTGGGTGATCATCAAGTGATCCCATAAAAGAAAATACCGGACGCGGTGTATCGCCAGGTTGTTCTTCCATCACTGAAAAGTCAAGTGTTCTGGCATCAAGTCTTGGTGGCGTACCTGTTTTTAAACGATCCATTCTAAATGGCATATCTTTTAATTTTGCCGCTAAATTCATACTAGCAGGATCACCTGCACGACCACCTTGATAGTTGTTTAAGCCAATATGAATCTGACCTGCAAGGAAAGTACCTACAGTTAAAACAACGGTAGTGCCTTTAAACTTTAAGCCCATTTGTGTTGATACACCAACAACATGATCGTTTTCTAAGATCAAGTCATCACAAGGCTGTTGAAAAATAGTTAAATTTTCTTGGTTTTCTAAGGTGTTACGAACAAATGAACGATATAAAACGCGATCAGCCTGAGCTCTTGTTGCACGTACAGCAGGTCCTTTACTGGCATTAAGTGTTCGAAATTGAATAGCACTATGATCAATGGCTGTTGCCATTAAACCGCCAAGGGCATCAATTTCTTTTACTAAGTGACCTTTACCAATACCACCAATAGCTGGGTTACATGACATCTGTCCTAATGTATCAATGTTATGGGTCAGTAAAAGCGTTTTACAGCCCATGCGTGCAGCAGCTAAAGATGCTTCTGTTCCTGCATGACCGCCACCAACAACAATTACGTCATAAGACTCTTGATACCACATAAATTAAAACCTACTAAACAAAAAACTAATCGATAATTTCTTACAAAAAGAATCTATCTAAAAAATAAGGAGGCATATTTTAGCGCTTTTTTAGCGAAAGAGATACGATCAAATACGTAAAAAAGATCTAGGCAGATCCTTAATATATAAAAAGAGATCTATATAAAGATCTTGTTATTATACTTTATTAAGATCCTGTTTTTCTGTGGATAAGGCTTTTTTCTCTTTATTTTTTAATAGTTAATGAAAGATATAACTTTGTGATCAAACATTGATCTATCGCCAAATAACCTTTGATCAAAAGCCTTAGTTATACACAAGCTAAAATAGTTTGTTTTTAGTTAACTGAATAATAATAGAAAATTAATAGCTTATTAAAGGTTTTATCCACAGATGGTGTTTTTTTAGTTTGTAAATGTTGATAACTTATGGGTAAGCGATCTAATACAGATCGCTATGTTGTCTTATCCACGCTTGGCTAAGCTCTTCTGGATCTATTTCTTGAGACATATCTAGGGTGTATAAATCTACTATTTCTTTAGAACCTTTTGATTTTAATAGCTTTGATATGTTTTTTGCTGCCTGGCAGAAAGTATCATAGCTAGAATCACCAACACCGATCGTTAAAAAGCGTACTGTGGATAGATCTTGATCACAATTTTCAAGATCACGAGCAAAGTCGATAAAATTGTCAGGGTAGTCACCGGCACCATGAGTTGAGGTACAGATAAGCCAAACTGGATTTTCGCTCGAATTAGTAGCAGAGACTATGTCAGAAAAGTTAGGTTTTAGGTGTAAAGCTACCTGTTGATTAAGGGATTCTAATGTTTCTTCGCAGGCTTCAGCGACATATTCTGTACCGCCTAACATACTGCCAACAATTATTTGAAATGAACTCATAATGGCTCCTAAATGGGGAAATAGAAGCGTTATTGTAGTATTTAATGGCCGATATAAAAATAGCCTAAAGGTAGGCTATTTTTGTTATGGAACAAGCTTGAGCTGAATTATTTACCAATACAATAAATAAAAACAAAGTGTTTATCTTTTTCTAATTGGAGTGAAGGCGCTATAGTGTAAGTAAACTAAATCGGGTGCAGTGCTGATATACTTCTCTTACCATGAACCAGAAACACGCTCTTTTTCATCTTTATTATGGAGCCTAATTCTCGCTTGAATTTACAGCTTTTAATATGACTACTCGCTATTTCGTGGTGTTTTATGTAGAAATCTAGCCCACGTGTTGAGCATAACCAGAGGAAATGAGTGTGAGTTGCTGAAGCCACCAAGTCATCGTAAAGTTCCTGTGACATCCATCTCAACAACTCTGTTATTTTAGAATATATGATTCTCAAACGTTGGATACTTTCAGTAGGGGTTGAGCTTGGTGGATGTAACACTGCTCTATTGGAGCCTTGTGCAGGTGGAGTTTCATCTAATATTTTTGGTGTCTTCCATAGGGGTTCATGGTGAGCTATCCTGTTGCGAATATCTCTTACCAGTTCTAAACGATATGTCAATCTTTTCTGCTGGGTTGCGACATTCCATTGGTTACTGTTTGAGGCTCTGTGTTTTGGGAATATATGAGCTAGTACGTTACCCCATTGAACAAGAGGGTTTTTATCAATAAGGGATGACCAGAAACCAAAATGTAGACTTGATACTACATCATCGGGAGAGGGTCTTACCCTTCCTTGCAGGGGAGTCTTACTGCGATAATGGTGAGTAGTGGTATGTATTTTAGAAAGCGACTTATTTTCAAGTAATCCTGCTTCATACCAGTTGCATGAGGATGTTGTACCTATCGTATTTGTATTTGAAGTATTCCAATTTCTTGGGTTGCCACTGCAACGAGTCACAACTCTTTTTTGTGAATGATACAATTGACTACTTAGACTTACATGCGTCCTGTTTCGTAAAGTAATTTCGATTTGAGTTATGACATTAAATAATGCCTTACTTATTGCGTCGTTCCATAAATAGCAGTTATAAACCTCATCATCAGATAAGTGACTCCCAAAGTAACGTTTATATGCATTAATTCTTGGCTGAGACAAGGAATCAAAAACAATGGCTAGGTCATTTGGTCTCAATTTATTTTTCACATCCATTAGAAAACTATGTGTTCAACACTACCACAAAATAAAAATAACAGTTGACAAAAATGTTGTAATTGGCCAAAATTTACTACGTAAGCGCTTGTAGTGATAACTTATAAACCACCTCTAATAGCAGGTTTGTAGGGCTGCAAGCAGCAAAGTATCTTGAGAAGGCTGCCTTATGGCAGCCTTTTTCATTTTGATTAAATCAATAGTTGCTTTTTTGTTTAGATATTTAGCTCTTCTTTAAATGCCTCTTTTGTAAGAAACCAGACTGGTTGAGAGTCAATTTTTTTACTAGTTTATTTACCAATACAAAATGAGGTAAAGATCTTACCTAGTAGATCATCACTAGTGAATTCACCTGTTATTTGATCTAATTCTTGTTGGCAAAGGCGTAGTTCTTCCGCAAGGATCTCACCAGCAATGTAAGATTCAAGCTGCTCTAAACCTGTTAGCAGGTGCTGATAGGCGTTATCTAAGGCGACTAAATGGCGTCTTCTCGCCATAAAACCACCTTCAGTACCGCCTTGATAGCCCATGATGGCCTTTAAGTGTTCTTTAAGACTCTCTACGCCACTGCCCGTTTTTGCTGACAAGGTGACTACGGTATGGGTTTGTTGGGCTTGGTCGGTAAACTCATCTAATCCCGTTGTCATCTTGCTGATATCGGCTTTATTGCGAATCAGTGTTAAACCGATATTTTCTGGGAGTTTGGCAAAAAACTCTGGGTAGAAATCTTTAATATCTTGCTCATCTTCAAGTACGGTGTGTTTTTGGCTGGCATCTACCATTAACAGTACTCGATCAGCTTGATTGATCTCTTGCCATGCGCGCTCTATGCCTATTTGCTCAACGGTATCATCACTCTCTCTTAGTCCTGCAGTATCTATAATATGTAGTGGCATACCATCAATATGAATTTGCTCAGCTAGTACATCGCGCGTAGTACCTGCAATATCGGTAACTATGGCACTTTCTTTACCGCTCAGCGCATTAAGCAAGCTTGATTTACCGGCGTTGGGTTTACCAGCAATAACTACTCGCATACCTTCACGAATGATACTGCCTTGCTGTGCTTGTTTACGTACATTAGCGACCTGCTCGATAATGGCTTTTAGGTCGCTAACCACTTTTTTATCTGCTAAAAAGTCAATTTCTTCTTCGGGAAAATCTATGGCCGCTTCAACATACATTCTTAGATGTATAATGCTATCTACCATTTGGTGAACTAGTTTTGAAAAGTCACCTTGTAGTGAGTGCAGGGCAGAGCGAGCCGCTTGCTCTGAGCTTGAGTTGATAAGATCGGCTATTGCTTCTGCTTGGGTGAGATCTAGCTTGTCATTTAAAAAAGCTTGTTCGCTAAACTCACCCGGTTTTGCCATTTGTACTTTGGGTAGCGTTAAGATGGCTTTGAGCAGCATATCCAGTATAACTGGGCCACCATGACCTTGAAATTCAACCACATCTTCACCAGTAAAAGAATTAGGAGCCTTAAAGTAAAGTGCTATTCCCTGATCTAACACTTGCTGATTTTGATCATAAAATGGTAGATATTCTGCTTTTCTAACCTCTGGTACTTTTCCAAGTATCGCTTGCGCTACATTTTTGGCTTCTGGGCCTGATACGCGAATAATACCTACACCACCACGTCCTGGCGCTGTAGCTTGTGCGGCTATTGTTGTTTGTTGAGAAAAAGCACTCATAGGTTAGTCATCTTAATCATGTCAAAGTCTAGTTATTTTACTCGATTTTATCTGATTCTTATACAGTTACTCAGGCATAAAAAAAGCGACCCTAGGTCGCTTTTAAAATGATTTTATACAGATTAGCTTTTTGCTTCTTTTTGCTTGGCCATATCGGCAAAGATGATCTTCATTTGCACAATAGAAACCACGTTACTGATAAACCAGTATAAAACTAAACCTGATGGGAACCATGCCATAAAGATAGAGAACACTACTGGCATATATTGCATGATCTTTTGCTGCATTGGATCTTGAATAGTCATTGGCTGCATTTTTTGCATTACATACATACTTGCACCCATTAAAATAGGTAGTACGAAGAATGGGTCCATGGCAGATAAATCTTGAATCCATAATACAAATGGCGCATGACGTAGCTCAACACTTTCTAAGAACACCCAGTATAGCGCTAAGAAAATAGGCATTTGTAATAGTAAAGGTAAACAACCACCAGCAGGGTTTACTTTCTCTTTACGGTACATTTCCATGGTAGCTTGTGACATTTTTTGTCTATCGTTACCGTAGCGCTCTTTTAATTGTTGCATTTTAGGTGCTAAATCACGCATTTTTGCCATAGAGGTGTATTGTGCTTTGGTAAGCGGATACATAACACCTTTAACAATTAAAGTAATGATGATAATTGCCACACCCCAGTTACCAACAAGTGCTTGAATTTGAACTAATAGCCAGAATAACGGTTGGCTTATCATAAACAAGAAACCGTAATCGATAGTTAAATCTAAGTTCGGCGCTATTTTTTCTAATGCTGCTTGATCTTTTGGACCCACATAAAAAATGGCGGCCGTGGTACCTGTTTGGCCAGCATCTATGTTAACAGCAGGAGCTTTATAACCGATAACCGCTTCATAGTTGTTGGTGTAACTGGTATAAATTTGGTTAGTATCTTGTGCTTGTGGCACCCAAGCAGAAACAAAGTAGTGCTCTAACATAGCAACCCAACCGCCCGCAGTAGCTTTCGTTAAGTTAGCTTCAGCGATATCTTCAAAATCGTATTTTTCGTAACGTTCTTCAGTGGTTGAGTATGCCGCGCCACGATAGGTTGGTAGCATGCCTGTTGAAGTATCAACAACGGTAGATTGCTTTAATTGACCGTACATTTGTACAGAAACAGTATTACTGGTGTTGTTTTCAACTATATACTCAACCCCTATGCTATAGCTATTAGCTGTGAAGGTGAAACGCTTAGTGACATTAAGTGCATTGTCACCTTGGTAGGTTAAATCAACCACTAAGCTTTCATTGCCTGCCATATCATAGTTGCTTTGTGCGCTGCTATAAATTGGGCGGCCTTTTACCACTCGGTCAACACCATTAGCACCTGTTAAGCCACTTTGCGCTATGTACTTACGAGCGCCGTCTTGCATTAAGGTGTATGGAATACCGTTACCCTGTTCTGTATCAAAGTGATGTAACTTAGCTTCAACAATATCGCCACCTTGCGTGTTGATTTTAAGTGCTAATGTATCTGTAGTTACAGTAATAACTTTGGCTGCACTTGCTGCTTTTAATTCGCTAACAACAGTTGCTTGCTCGCTTGACTCAGGAACAAAGTCAGAATTTTCACCTTGAGCTGTTTGGCTTACAGTGACGGGGTCTGTTTTTGGCGCTTGATCTTGCTGCCATTGGCTAAATAACAAGTATGTTACTACCGCTAGCGCAATAAAGAGCAGACTACGTTGGGATTCCATAAGGTTTATTTCTCTTTTTTTTGTGTTGGCACGGGATCTTCACCCCCTGCGTTGAGTGGGTGACATTTTAATATACGTTTGCTTGCTAACCAAGTCCCTTTTAATACTCCAAAGCGATTAACAGCTTCAATAGCATAGGAAGAGCAGGTTGGTTGAAAGCGACAATTAGAACCCAATAAAGGGCTGATAAATTTTTGATAACCTTTAATTAAGGCTATGATTAATTTTTGTGGCGCTGAATTATTTTTCGCCATATTTTTTCTAATTGTTTATTTATTTGTGTGTTATCTAATTGGTCAATGCCAGACTTTACCATAACCACCATATCGATAGCAGGTAGTTTATGCTGATTTAAGCGAAAACTTTCCCTAACTAATCGTTTCATGCGGTTACGCTGAACAGCAAGTTTGACTCGTTTTTTAGCTATAGCTAAGCCTAAACGATTTTTACTGGTGGAATCGTTATCTAAAGTAGTAGGTGATATTAGAATGGTGAAGTGTTGTGAGCTATATCTAACAGGTTTAGAAAACACTGTTTGGAATTGACCGGGAGTCAACAAACGTGACTCCCGATTAAATTTATAAGAAACCATTATTTAGGCTATCTTATGATATTCTTTGCAGAATATATTAAGCGCTAAGGCTTGCGCGGCCTTTAGCACGGCGACGAGCTAATACAGCACGACCGTTTTTAGTAGCCATGCGAGCACGGAATCCGTGGTTACGCTTACGTTTTAATACGCTAGGTTGAAATGTTCTTTTCATTACGCTAATCCGTCGGTTGTTGTTGCCCTGGCAAAACAGCCGTTTGAGCACACTGGTCTAAAAAAAGAGGCCGAATATTAAAGCTTCGTTGACTAATTGTCAATCATTTATCCAAGCTAAATTTTTATATAGGGATCATGATCATGACAAAAGGATCGTTTTTGATCGCTATTTTATTTTTAGCTATCCACAGTTTTATAACATTTCGCTATTAATAGTCAGACTCTCTAGACAAATCGTTCGTTGTTTATCGCTTTTATCACAGTAAATTATTAATATTAAATTTAATAATTACAGTTGGTTATATATATTGTTGCTTTTTTTATCTTCATTAAGCAAAAGTCAATATTGAACTTGTGGATAAGTAGTTAGATAATAGCCTAATTAAGAAGAAATAACTCTATTGTGCATTTCCTTTTTCTAATTGGTATTTGCTTGTAAGCAAAACCTTAGTTACTAAAAATTATTAAAATTTTGGAGCGTCCGGTTGGATCAGTCACCTTGGCAACGTTGCCTTTCCGTTTTGCAAGAAGAGTTGCCAGCGCAGCAATTTAGTATGTGGATCCGACCACTGCAATGCGTTATTTCAGATAATGTAATGACGCTTTATGCGCCAAATCGGTTTGTTTTAGATTGGGTTAGAGATAAATATGTTAATAGAATTAATGAGTTAGTAACGCTTAACGAAACAGAAAATCCATTACTATTACGTTTTGATGTTGGTAGCAAGCCTATTTTCGAACAAAATAATGCTGAGCAAGCTCCAGATAGGCGTGATGGCTCTAGTACCAATGTTACTAATATTTTCTCTAAAACATCTTCTGATAGTAAACCTGTAGAGACAGAATCTAATCTACCTAAAAAGACCAATGTCAGGGTTAATTATACTTTCGATAATTTTGTTGAAGGTAAATCTAACCAATTGGCAAGAGCTGCTGCTTCACAAGTTGCAGATAATCCAGGTGCTGCATATAACCCTTTATTTATTTATGGTGGTACCGGCCTAGGTAAAACCCATTTATTGCATGCAGTTGGTAATGGTATTTTACTGAATAAGCCTAATGCCAAGATTGCCTATATGCATTCCGAGCGTTTTGTCCAAGATATGGTAAGGGCGCTGCAAAACAATGCGATGGAAAAGTTTAAACATTATTACCGTAGTGTGGATGCTTTACTCATAGATGATATTCAATTTTTTGCTGGTAAAGAGCGCACGCAAGAAGAGTTTTTCCATACCTTTAATGCCTTACTTGAAGGTAATCAACAAATAATTTTGACCAGTGATCGTTATCCTAAAGAAATTGATGGCGTAGATGATCGTTTGAAGTCGCGTTTTGGTTGGGGTTTAACGTTAGCCATTGAACCGCCTGAGCTTGAAACACGAGTCGCCATATTAAAACGAAAAGCTCAAGAAAGTCAGATTAATCTAGCCGATGAAGTTGCCTTTTTTATTGCCAAACGTTTACGTTCTAACGTTCGTGAGTTAGAAGGCGCATTAAACCGTGTTATCGCTAATGCTAACTTTACAGGTCGTGCAATTACCATAGATTTTGTCAGAGAAGCGCTGAGAGACTTACTTGCTTTGCAAGATAAGCTAGTCACTATTGATAATATTCAAAAGACTGTTGCTGAGTATTATAAAATTAAAGTGGCAGATTTATTATCTAAGCGTAGAAATCGTTCTGTTGCTAGACCAAGGCAGATTGCCATGGCATTATCTAAGGAGCTAACAAACCATAGTTTACCTGAGATAGGTGACGCTTTTGGTGGTCGTGATCACACTACGGTTTTACATGCTTGTCGTAAGGTCAAGTCATTGCGTGAAGAAACGCATGATATTAAAGAAGATTATTCAAATTTAATCAGAACACTTTCATCATAATAATAATGTTTAAAGCTTAAGATAGGTATAAAAATGAAGTTTTCACTAAATAGGGAATTGTTGCTCAAACCTTTGCTTTTGGTTTCTGGTGCTGTTGAGAGAAAAAGTACGTTACCCATTCTTGGTAATATTTTATTTGATGTAAGTGGGCAATCACTTACCCTAACAGCCACAGATTTAGAACTAGAAATGGTTTCTCATGCTGAAATTGACAACCAAGGGCCTGATGGCAAGTTAACAATTCCTGCACGTAAACTTCTTGATATTTGTAAAAGCCTACCTGAGAACTCTTTGATCAGCTTTGCAGCCGAAGAAGATACGGTTAAGCTTGCTTCTGGTCGTAGTAAATATTCTTTATCTACATTACCTGCCACAGATTTTCCAAATATTGAAGAGTGGAAAGGGGATGTAGAGTTTAAACTTCTTAAATCAGAGCTACTTCGTTTAATTGAAAGTACTCACTTTTCTATGGCCAACCAAGATGTTCGTTATTACTTAAATGGTATGTCAATTGAATCTGAAGGCAATGAAATTCGTTCTGTTGCCACTGATGGTCATAGATTAGCCATTTGTAAGATTGTTAATGACAGTTTAGCCCTACCTGCACGTCAAGTTATTGTACCGCGAAAGGGAATTTTAGAGATTATTCGTTTACTTAGCCCTGTTGATGAAGAGGTTCAAGTATTCCTAGGCTCTAACCACATTCGTATTATTGATAGTGAGTTTTCTTTTACCAGTAAATTGGTTGATGGTCGTTTTCCTGACTACCGTCGAGTTTTACCAAGAAATGGTGATAAGGTTTTTGAGACAGATAAAGATCATCTTAAGCAGATTTTGTCTAGAGCATCAATTTTATCAAATGAGAAGTTCAAAGGAGTACGTTTAAATTTCTCTAATTCTTTGCTGCGTATTACGGCAAATAACCCAGAACAGGAACAAGCGGAAGAAGAGTTAGAAATCAACTTCCCTTACGATGACTTGGAAATTGGCTTTAACGTAAGTTATGTTTTGGATGTTTTATCTGCCATTAAGGACGAGCAGGTTAAGTTCACATTAGCAGATGCCAATAGTAGTGTCGTTATTGAAGGTTGTGGCTTAGGTGAAGCTTTATATGTTGTTATGCCTATGCGCCTTTAATAAATGAGCCTAGTTAGTTTAACTAGTCACAATTTTAGAAATTTGGTGTCAGCTAGTATTCCGCTTCACCCAAAGTTAAATTTCTTTATTGGCGATAATGGTAGCGGTAAAAGTAGTATTTTAGAGTCGCTTTTTTTTGTTGGTCATGGCAAATCATTTCGAACCAGCAAAGTAGAGCACTTGGTAACACATGATAATAATGAATTTGTTATCAATGTAAAAAGTGACAATGATTTACAGTTAGGGATCAGTAAAAACTTTTTGCATGGCACGACTCAAATTAGAGTCAATGGCAAGAATCAGAATAGGCTATCTGTTTTAGCACAAAATATTGCTGTTCAGATTGTTACCCCAGAAAGTTTTAAATTGTTTTTTGGTGGTGCAAAAGAGCGTCGTCGCTTTGTTGATTTAGGTATGTTTCACGTGAAACAATCTTTTCCATCATTGTGGCGTGACTTTGCAAAATTATTAAAACAGCGTAATGCGCTAATTCGTAACAAAGTTAATAAGGCCGAACTCGCTTATTGGACAGAGTCATTTGCTCAATATAGTGAGCAAGTATCTGTGTTACGTGAAGAATATATTGCTTCATTAACTGAGCAATTAACTGAATCTTTAAAAGTTCTATTACCGACTCTTGCTGAAAAAGTTAGCATTCATTATTCAAGAGGGTGGTCGCAGAAAAAATCTCTTGTTGAGTATTTGAATGAGAGTTATGAGCGCGAATTTTCATACGGTTATACCTTGTATGGTGCTCATAAGTTTGATGTCAAATTTTTATATGGAAAAATGCCTATCGAGACACAATTGTCTAGGGGGCAGCAAAAGTTGTTTTTACTGGCGTTAACTTTCGCGCAAGCGAATCTAATAGCTAAAGTTAATCGAGTAAAACCAATTTTACTTATTGATGACATAGGCGCAGAACTCGATGTAAAATCTCGTGCCTTGTTGTTTAGTTTAATTGAAATAACAAATTGCCAAATTTTAATCACCGCGACTGATAATTCAGTATTAGCAGACTTTTTAAAGCCTTCTAGCATTGAGTCAGGTGATGATAACACTGGTAACTTAGGTGAAAACTATAATATGTTTCACGTGAAACATGGAAAAATATCACCGATTTAGTATAGGAAAGTAAATAGGCTGAAACTATGACAGTAGAAAATGAATATGATTCGTCCAGTATAAAGGTACTTAAAGGTCTTGATGCCGTTCGCAAAAGACCTGGTATGTATATTGGTGATACCGACGATGGCACTGGCTTACATCATATGGTTTTTGAGGTATTAGATAACTCAATTGATGAAGCTTTAGCGGGGCACTGTAGTGATATTGTGGTAACAATTCATTTAGACGGTTCTGTCTCTGTGAAAGATGATGGCCGTGGTATTCCAACTGAAATTCACCCTGAAGAAGGAGTATCAGCGGCTGAGGTTATTATGACCGTACTACATGCTGGTGGTAAATTCGGTGGTGAAGATTCTGGTTATAAAGTTTCTGGTGGTTTACATGGTGTAGGTATTTCTGTAGTAAATGCACTAAGTGAAAAACTAACCTTAACGATTCGACGCGATGGTAAGTTACACGAGCAAACCTATCATATAGGTGAGCCGGAAGCGCCATTAGCTGTAGTTGGTGAGAGTGAACACACAGGTACAGAAGTTCGTTTTTGGCCAAGTGCTGAAACTTTCTCAGATACATTGTTCCATTACGATATCTTAGTTAAGCGTATAAGAGAATTATCTTTCCTAAACTCTGGGGTATCAATCAAATTAATTGACGAAAGAGAAGAAGGCCGAGAAGAACACTTCTGCTATGAAGGTGGTATTCAGGCATTTGTTGATTATTTAAATACCAACAAAACTGCAGTTAATGAAAATATATTTTACTTTGATTTAAGTCGAGAAGACGGCATTGTTGTCGAAGTAGCTATGCAATGGAACGATGGTTTCCAAGAAAATATTTTCTGTTTTACTAACAACATTCCTCAGCGTGATGGTGGTACTCACTTAAGTGGTTTTAGAACGGCATTAACACGTACGCTTAATTCTTATATGGTAAAAGAAGGCTTAAATAAGAGTAAAAAAGGCGAAACAAGTGCTACCGGTGATGATGCTCGTGAAGGTTTAACTGCGGTTATTTCAGTTAAAGTACCTGATCCAAAATTCTCTTCACAAACAAAAGACAAGCTTGTTTCATCAGAAGTGAAAACAGCAGTAGAACAAGCTATGGGTGAAAAGTTAGGTGAATACTTACTTGAAAATCCAACGGTAGCTAAAACAATTATTATGAAAATTGTTGATGCTGCAAGAGCGCGTGAAGCGGCTCGTAAAGCAAGAGAAATGACTCGCCGTAAAGGTGCATTAGATATTGCTGGCTTACCAGGTAAACTAGCTGACTGTCAGGAAAAAGACCCAGCATTATCTGAACTATACATAGTGGAGGGTGACTCTGCGGGTGGCTCAGCAAAGCAGGGTCGTAACCGTAAGAACCAAGCTATCCTGCCATTAAAAGGTAAAATATTAAACGTTGAAAAAGCACGTTTTGATAAGATGATTTCATCACAAGAGGTTGGTACTCTGATTACTGCCTTAGGCTGTGGTATAGGTCGTGATGAGTATGACCCAGAGAAATTACGTTACCACAGCATTATTATCATGACCGATGCGGATGTCGATGGTTCTCATATTCGTACGCTTTTATTAACATTTTTCTACCGTCAAATGCCGGAGATTATGGAAAGAGGTCATATCTTTATCGCACAGCCACCGCTATATAAAGTGAAAAAAGGTAAGCAAGAGCGTTACATTAAAGATGATGATGCATTAACGGAATACTTAACGACATTAGCATTAGATAATGCTTCAATTCATGTTAATGAGCAGGCTCCTGCTATTTCTGAGGTTGCTTTAGAGCAGTTAGTAAATCAGTTTAGAAATACTATGGATACGATCAAGCGTATTTCACGACAAATACCTGCAGATATTTTAGAAAAAATGGTGTACAGCACAACGATTGTTCCAGCTGATTTTTCTGATAAAGCTAAGGTTGATGCTTGGGCTGCTAACTTAATTAATCAGTTAGAAAACCAAGATGGTAATGGCTCTATCTATTCGGTAACAGTAGAGCATGATCAAGAGCGTAATATTTACTATCCAAGCTTTAATGTAAGACAACACGGTATTGATAAGATTTATAACTGTAGTTATGACTTTATTCAGTCAGGTGAGTTTGCCGCAATTCAATCTTTAAATGATGCCATAAACGGCTTAATGGAAGAGGGAGCTTATGTTAAGCGTGGCGAAAAAGTTCAACCAGTAACAAGCTTTGAACAGGCACTTAATTGGTTAATGACTGAATCAAAACGCGGTCAATATATACAACGTTATAAAGGGTTAGGTGAAATGAACCCTGAGCAGTTATGGGAAACAACCATGGATCCTGAAACACGTCGTATGTTAAAAGTGACCATTGAAGATGCTATCGCAGCAGATCAATTATTTAATACATTAATGGGTGACCATGTAGAGCCTCGTCGAAACTTTATCGAAGAGAATGCCTTACGAGTTTCAAACTTAGATGTATAATAAATAATGACATAACATAATTTGTATGCCCGGTCTTCATATCGGGCATTTTTATTATTAATATATCGCTTTGTCGGTGTATTAGATTAAATACTCTACACACGCTATAATCGCTCAAGTAGAAAATAAACAGTGAATTTGAAAATCCATGACAAATTTCAATATTAAAACGTTTCAAGGGCTGATCTTGCAGTTGCAAGATTATTGGTCGCGTCAAGGTTGTGTTATCGTACAGCCGCTTGATTTAGAGGTTGGAGCAGGTACTTTTCATCCGATGACATTTTTGCGCTCAATTGGTCCTGAGCCAATTAGTAGTGCTTATGTACAGCCATGTCGACGCCCAACTGATGGACGTTATGGTGAAAACCCAAACAGACTACAACATTATTATCAATTTCAAGTGATGTTGAAGCCTTCACCTAAGAATATACAGCAGCTTTACTTAGACTCATTAGAAGAGCTAGGAATTGATACCTTAGTTCATGATGTCCGCTTTGTCGAAGATAACTGGGAGTCACCAACATTAGGTGCTTGGGGTCTTGGTTGGGAAGTGTGGTTAAACGGCATGGAAATTACCCAGTTTACTTACTTCCAACAGGTAGGTGGCTTAGAGTGTGCGCCAGTTACAGGTGAGATAACCTATGGTTTAGAACGTTTAGCCATGTATATCCAAAATGTTGATAGCATTTATGATCTTGTTTGGACTGATGGCCCTATGGGCACAGTTTACTACCGTGATGTATTCCATCAAAATGAAGTAGAGCAGTCAGCCTATAACTTTGAGCATGCCGATGTGAAAGATTTATTCCATCAATTTGATCAATGTGAGAAGGTTTCACAAGATTTAATAGAAAAAGGTCTACCTTTACCTGCCTACGAACAAGTAATGAAAGCATCTCATGCCTTTAATTTATTAGACGCTCGTCATGCGATTTCAGTTACTGAACGTCAACGTTATATTTTACGTGTTAGAGCTTTAGCAAAGGCCTGTGCACAGGCTTATTACGATGCTCGTGAGTCTTTGGGTTTCCCATTATGTAAAGACCAAGTGAATGTTAAGGGAGATGCATAATGACTACTGAAACATTACTAATTGAATTAGGTACAGAAGAACTACCACCCAAAGCGCTAAGTAAATTGGCTACGGTATTTTTTGAGCAAATTAAAACACAACTAGAAAGTGCCGATCTAGGTTATGAAACCATTAAATGGTTTGCTTCGCCACGTCGTTTAGCTGTTCAAGTAAATGCTTTGGTGGCTAAGCAAGCTGATAAAGCGGTAGAAAAGCGTGGCCCTGCGGTTAACGTTGCCTTTGATGCTGACGGAAATCCTACCAAAGCTGCTGAAGGTTGGGCTCGTTCTAACGGTATTACCGTTGCTGAAGCTGATAGATTAACAACAGACAAAGGTGAGTGGTTATTACATAAAGCGGTTCAAGCTGGTAAAACTGTCCATGAATTGATTCCAGCCATTGTCGTTAATGCATTAAACAAATTACCTATTCCTAAGCCGATGCGTTGGGGAGCAGAGCGTATCCAGTTTATTCGACCTACACATACATTAACTATGATGTACGGTAGTGAAATTATTGCTGGTGAAGCCTTAGGTGTGCAATCAAGTAATCAGTTACAAGGGCACCGTTTTCATCATAAAGGCTTAGTTACTTTAGATCATGCGGATAATTATCAAAGCGTATTAGAAAGCGCATTTGTTATTGCTGATTATCAGCAACGTAAAGCCCTTATTGAATCACAAGTAGCAAAAGTTGCCGCTGATATAGGTGGTAATGCTATTGTCGATGCTGACTTACTTGAAGAAGTTACCAGTATTAATGAATGGCCTGTGACTTTAGTTGGTACTTTTGATGAAGAGTTTTTATCAGTGCCTGCTGAGCCATTAATTTACTCAATGCAAGATCATCAAAAATACTTCCCTGTTCGCGATAATAACGGCAACTTAATGAACAAATTTATCTTTGTTGCCAATATTGAAAGTAAAGAACCACAACAGGTTATTTTTGGTAATGAAAAGGTTATTCGTCCACGATTAGCTGATGCTGAGTTTTTCTTTAAAACAGATAAAAAGCAAAGCTTAGAATCAAGATTAACAACACTTGATTCAGTCTTGTTCCAAAAGCAGCTAGGTACGTTAAAAGATAAATCTGAGCGAATTGCACAGCTTAGTCAGTTTATTGCTGAGCAATTAAATGAAAACAGTGCTGATGCTTATCGAGCAGGTTTATTAAGTAAAACCGATCTTATGTCTGATATGGTACTTGAGTTTCCACAAGTACAGGGAACTATGGGTAAGTACTATGCTCAGCACGATGGTGAAAGTGCCGCTATTGCGCAAGCACTAGAAGATCAGTATCGCCCAAGATTCTCAGGTGATAGCTTGCCTGAAGCTAATATTGGTTGTGCGGTTGCTATTGCCGATAAAATTGATAGCTTAGTTGGCATCTTTGGTATTAATCAGCCGCCAAAAGGCGATAAAGACCCATTTGCGCTAAGAAGAGCTGCAATTGGTGTTATCCGTATCATAATCGAGAAACAGCTAAATTTAGACCTTTCAGCGCTTATTTCTCGTAGCATAGAATTATTTGCTGATAAGCTAAGTAATGAAAACACCGCGAGTGATGTATTAGATTTCGTAATGGGACGTTTTAAAGCGTTTTATCAAGAGCAAAATATTAATGTTGATGTTATTCAAGCGGTACTTGCGAAAAAGCCGAGTGCACCATTAGATTTTGACAAGCGCATCAAAGCGGTAAGCTACTTTAGTCAATTAGCTGAAGCAGAAACACTAGCAGCAGCGAATAAGCGTGTTGGTAACATACTCGCTAAGTTTGATGGTGAGCTATTCCAAAGCTTTAATAGCGAGCTGGCTACGGAAGCAGAAGAGCAAGCCTTGGCAGCTGCTTTTGCTGAAATTAGTGAAAAGGTTGCGCCGTTTATGGCAAATAAAGATTATCAAGCAGCGTTAACTGAGTTAGCACAGCTTAAAGCGCCTATTGATACCTTCTTTGATAATGTCATGGTTATGAGTGATGATGAAGCGGTGAAAACCAATCGCTTAACCTTACTTAATCAAGTAAGAGCCTGTTTCTTTGATATAGCGGATATATCACTTTTACAGTAAAAAACTATCATTAAATCATGGCGAAAAAGGGCATAGCGATATGCTCTTTTTTTATGCCTAAAAAACGTGAAAATGCTTGTGCTGGATCAAAAACTCTTTAGCTGTAAGGAGTATGGTTAATTTGTAGCTAGACAATTTTACAGGGAAAAATTTCTAAAATTATAGGCTACTTAAGGAGTGAGAAATGCAACTTGAACAAATTGAAACTCAGCTGAAAAATAAACAGCAAGAGCTAAGAAAAAGAATTACGGCGATTGAGGCAGACTTTCACAAAGGTCGATCACAAGACTTTGCCGAGCAAGCATCGGAAACTGAAAACGATGGTGTGCTTGATGAAATACATCATGAAGCAAAAGCCGAACTTAGCCTTATTAATGAAGCATTAAATAGATTAGCCGCAGGTACATACGGACACTGTAGTGGCTGCAACGAAGCAATTAACCCACAAAGATTACAAGCGCTGCCTTACATAACCACATGCATTGATTGCGCGAATTAGGAGATTAGCATGACATTAGAAAAACATGATTTGCACCACGAGTTCCCAGAATATAATGATGAAATTCATTACTTAAAAATGAATGATAACCACTTTGCACGCTTATTTGCTGAGTATCATGAAATCGATCAAGAAGTTCATCGCATTGAACAAGGAGTAGAAAATACCTGTGATGACTATCTTGAAACAAAAAAGAAAGAACGTTTACTATTAAAAGATAAACTATTTGTAATGATTAAAAAAATCAAAGAAACAGCTTAATTCTAAGTGAAATAATTATTTGAAAAGTTCAGAGCGTGTTGCTGTTATTATCAACACGCTCAAGCTAACTCTTTTTGATCACATATAAATAGGGCAGTTCAGCTGTTTGTTGTGCAACTAGCTCGTGTTCCATAAATCGACAAAAACTAGGAATGTCTCGTGTCGTTGAAGGATCATCACATTGCACTAAAAGCGTCTCTCCACTGGCAATATTTCGAATTTGTTTACGTACCATCATAACTGGCTCAGGACAGCGCAAACCAATAGCGTCTAATGAGTGATCTGTGTTTTGAAAAATATTTGCTGTCATATAGCGGTATTTTGCTTACAAAAAAATAAAAAGAAGCTAAATTATACCTGATTATTAAAGGGGATAAACGTTTCTTAATAGAAAGCGGTAAGTATGCTGGAAAATAGCTTAGCACAACAGCTAGTGAATGAGTTAAGCTATAATTATCGACGTAAAAATGAAAGGTGTTAAGGTTATATAATGCAGGTAAATAGGCGTTTGAGAGGTTTTGCTGATAAGTTGCTATATTGTTGGCATAAAGTTAAAGCGATATTACTGCTTAGCGCCTTAAGCCTTGCCTTTTTCAAACCTGGCTTTGCTAGTCAACCTTTAGCGGTAACCACAGATAAAAATCAACAACAGTTATTTTTAAAAGCTGAGCGCTTAACTTCGCAATCACAGAGCAGACAATATATAGATTACTATAATCAACTGCATTATTACCCACTGCAACCTTATCTAGATCAGCGTCGTTTAATGGATAAAATGAAGTTGTCTGATGCAACCGAAATTAAGGCTTTTCTCACTAAATATGAAGATTCACCATTAGATTGGCCTTTGCGTAAAGCATGGTTAAAGTTCTTAGCAAAGAAAAACCAGCCGTTGCTATTTATGCAGTTCTTTAAGCCAACCTCTAATGTGCTATTAACTTGCCAGCATTTAAAGTATGCCCTTAAAACCGGGAGTAAAGAGGCTGATATATTGCCGCAAGTAACGCCTTTATGGCTTGTTGGTAAATCACAAGATAAAGCCTGTGACCCGTTATTTGAGCGCTGGCAAAAATCTGGGTATCGCACAGATGATGTGGTTTGGCAGCGAGTAGAGCTGGCAGCAGACGGTGGTAAACATACTTTAATTCCATATTTAACTAAGCTGTTACCGAAAGAGCAGCAATATTTAGCAAGTTTATGGCATAAAGTGCGCCGAGATCCCGCCATTGTGAGTCGCTTAAAGTATTTTCCAAACAAATCTGCTAAAGAAGCACAAATATTTACTTATGGCATTAAGCGCTTAGTATGGCGTGATCCTAATCGAGCGATAAAAACTTACAAGAAAGCGCTAAAAGTATTTCCGCTTACTGATGAGCAAAATCAGCAAATTACAGAAAAATTTGCCTTAGCCTTGGCAAATAAAAATCATAAAGCCGCGCGCACTTGGTTAGATAAATTACAACCAGCGCAACTAAATGAAAATATGCTGCAGTGGCGTATTACTGAGCTATTGAAAGAGCAAGATTGGCATCGAGTGATTAAAGAGTTAAAACAGCTACCTGAAAGTCAGCAGCAAGATTTGCAGTGGCAATATTGGTACGCCAGAGCCTTAATTGCCACTGACCAGCTTAGTCAAGGTAAGCAAATTATGGATAACCTAGCTGATAAGCGGCATTATTATGGCTTTTTAGCGGCAAGTTACCTACAAGCGCCGGTAAGTTTACAGCATAAACCTGTCAATATAACTCTAGCGGAGAAACAACAGGTATTAGCGCATCCAAGTGCAAAACGTGCTTTTGAATTATTTTATCTTAAGCGCTTTACTCAGGCTCGCAGAGAGTGGAATTTCTGGTTATCAAAACTGAGTAATAAAGAAAAGCTGGTAGCAGCAAAAGTTGCTAATGAAAATAATTGGTTTGATAGAGCAATTTTTACTTTGTCTCAGGTAGGTTATTTAGATGATGTTGAATTGCGCTTTCCGAAAGCCTTTGATAAAAAAATAAATCACCATGCTAACAATCAACAAATTAATCCTGCTTGGGCGTTTGCCATTACCCGTAGAGAAAGCTCTTTTATGACAGATGCATACTCATCAGCAGGTGCGCGTGGTTTAATGCAGTTGATGCCAAATACTGCTAAAAACTTAAAGCGCGGTAAAGTTAATAAAAAGTACTTACTCAATGCCGAGAATAATATTCAATTGGGGACTAAGTATTTACGGCAGTTACTTGATAAAAATGAAGGTAATCAGGTTTTGGCAACGGCAGCTTATAACGCTGGGCCTTATCGAGTAAAACGTTGGCTTAAAAATGTAAAAGCATTGCCCGCGGATATATGGATAGAAACCATACCGTTTAAAGAAACCCGTAATTACGTTAAAAGTGTGTTGGCTTACCAAGAAATATATCAGCACAAGCCAGGGCAGGTCAGTAGCGTTTTTGATACGGTAATCAATATGAATATTGGTGACTAATCCTGCTGGCATAAACCCTGCAAAGCATTCTGAACAACATTGATAAGATAGATTGATTTAGTTTCGTTATCAGCATAAGGGTTTATGCTATGATGGCGAAAAAATTTTGGAGAGATCTGCATGACACTAGTTAATGATAAGTTGGCGAGCTTATTTCCTGCTCATATCGCACAATTACAAAAAACAGCAAGAACAGCATTAACCCGTGAAAACCTTGAAGGTTTAGTGATTCATTCAGGTCAGGAGCTTAAGGCATTCCTTGATGATAATAGCTATCCATTTAGGGTCAATCCACATTTTAAGTATTGGTTACCTTTAACTGAGGTAACTAATTCATGGTTAGTTATTAATGGCGAAGATAAACCAACACTAATTTATTATCAGCCAGTAGACTTTTGGCATAAAGTAACGCCTTTACCTGAAAGTTATTGGAATGAGTTTTTTGATATTAAGGTGCTAAGCAAAGCGACAGAAGTTGATCAGTTATTGCCTTATGATAAAAAAGGCTACGCCTATATAGGTGAGCACTTAGAAGTCGCTAGAGCATTAGGCTTTGAAAACATTAATCCTGAGCCATTAGTGAATTACTTTCACTACCATAGAGCTTATAAAACGCCTTATGAACAAGAGTGTTTAAGACAATCTAATCGACTCGCGGTGTTAGGTCACTTAGCGGCGAAAAAAGCATTTTTAAATGGCGACACTGAGTTTGATATTCAAAATGCATATTTAAAAGCGGTTGGTTGTACTACTAATGATACTCCTTATGGCAATATTGTTGCCTTAAACCGAAACTGCTCTATTTTACATTACACCGCGCTAGATAAAGTTGCCCCGCAAAATCATCAGTCTTTTTTGATTGACGCTGGCGCACAGTTTAATGGTTATGCCTCAGATATTACTCGCACTTATTCTTTTAGGCGGGATAAGTTTGCCGAATTAATTACCCGTATGGATCAATTGATGCTAAAAGCGGTTGATGGCTTAAAACCAGGATTAAGTTATGTGGACTTACATATTAATACCCACAGAGAAATTGCTAAGGTATTAAGGGAATTTAACTTAATTACTGTGGATGCTGATACTGCCGTTGCCTCAGGTGTGGTTTCTAGCTTTTTCCCGCATGGTTTGGGTCATCACCTTGGCTTACAAACGCATGATGTGGGTGGCTTTATGGCTGATGAACGTGGTACTCATGTTAATGCACCACAAGAGCATCCATTCTTAAGAACTTCGCGTGTGATAGAAACAGGGCAGGTATTTACCATTGAGCCAGGTTTATATTTTATTGACTCCTTGCTTGCTGATTTAAAAGTGTCGTCAAACTCTGATCAGGTTAATTGGCAAAATATTGAAGAGTTACGTCCATTTGGCGGTATTCGCATTGAAGACAATATTATTGTTCATCAGTCACATAATGAAAACATGACCCGCGATCTCGGCCTGAGCTAATTATGGCGAGTGTTTAGTTAAATTTATGACCCAGTCCTACCCGATAGCGATTAATCAAGTTGAAGAAGAAACATTGGTTAATCGCAGTCGTTTTATTTGTTATCTACGTCCATGTGAGAGTGCAGCACAAGCTAAAGAGATAGTGAAAGAGCTGCAAGTCTTGCATCCTCAAGCGAATCATCATTGTTATGCTTTTATTACTGGCTCGGTTAATGATAGTCAAAGTTATGGCTTTTCAGATGATGGTGAGCCTAGTGGAACTGCAGGTAAGCCTATGCTGAATGTATTGCAAGGTGGCGGTGTTGGCCAGGTTTGTGCTGTGGTTGTTCGTTATTTCGGTGGTGTAAAGCTAGGCACAGGCGGCTTGCAGCGTGCTTATGCTGGAAGTGTTCGCCAAGCGCTTACACTGTTACAATCAGAAATGAAAATAGCTATGGTGCATAAATCGCTAGCGTGTCAATATAGCCAAGTTGATGATATTTTGCACTTGCTAGCACAAGTAAAAGGGCAGGTTATTAGGCAAGATTATCAACAGCAGGTAACATTTGAGCTTGCTATACCGTTTGATAAATTAGCGACTTTTAAGCAAAATATTCAAACTATGTCATCAGGTGCTTTAACACTGGCATCAATGGATTAGCCAATAAAAAGATAAGAAAGCAAAGTGCAATATAAGAACATAATAAGAATATTAGGATTACTGGTGGCATTACTGAGCGTTACTATGTTGCCGCCAGCATTAATATCTATGCTTTATCGAGATGGTGGTGGTGTACCCTTTCTTATGGCTTTTCTTTGGTGTTTATTTACCGGTTTAATTGCTTGGTACCCTAACCGTAATGAAAAAACAGACTTACGAGCACGAGAAGGCTTTTTAATTGTTGTCTTGTTTTGGCTAGTATTAGCAAGCTTTTCCGCGATCCCGTTAATGCTACTAGAAGAGCCAAATTTATCAAAAACAGATGCTTTTTTTGAGTCATTTTCTGGCTTAACTACTACCGGGGCAACCATACTTAATAATATTGAAGCATTGCCGCACGCGGTATTGTTTTATCGTCAGCAACTACAATGGCTTGGCGGTATGGGGATTATCGTTTTAGCAGTAGCTGTATTACCTATGTTAGGTATTGGTGGTATGCAGCTTTATCGTGCTGAAACGCCAGGCCCTGTAAAAGATTCTAAAATGACGCCGCGGATTGCCGATACGGCAAAACACCTCTGGTATATTTATTTAGGCCTAACAGTGGCTTGTGCTTTTTCTTACTGGTTAGCTGGCATGTCAGTGTTTGATGCTATTTGTCATTCGTTTTCTACGGTGGCTATAGGTGGTTTCTCTACCCATGATGCCAGTATGGGGTATTTTAATAGCCCAACAATTAACTTGGTTTGTGTGTTCTTTTTAATTATTGCTGGCGTTAACTTTGCCCTTCACTATGCGGTTTTACAAAGTAAGTCATTGAAAAATTATTTTTATGACCCAGAGTTCAAAGTTTTTATCGCAATCCAAGTAGTGCTTACCTTAATTTGTTTTACCGTTTTAATGGCGACTGGTACTTACCAAGATGCTGATGTTGCATTAGATCAGGCGTTATTTCAGTCAGTTTCTATAAGTACTACAGCAGGCTTTGCCACCACATCATTTGCTGATTGGCCAACATTACTACCTATTTTATTAATATTTTCTAGTTTTATTGGCGGTTGTGCTGGTAGTACTGGTGGCGGTATGAAGGTTGTTCGGGTGTTACTGCTGTACTTACAAGGTCTACGTGAGTTAAATAAGCTAGTTCACCCTAAGGCAATATTTAGTATTAAATTAGGTAAAAAAGTGTTGCCCGATAGGGTAGTTGAAGCGGTTTGGGGCTTTTTTTCAGCCTATGCAGCGGTGTTTGTTATTTGTATGTTGTTGCTTTTAGCCGCAGGAATGGATGATATAACCGCTTTTACCGCCGTTGCAGCTTGTATTAATAACCTTGGCCCTGGTTTAGGAGAAGTCGCCGCTAACTTTTCTAGCATTAGCGATATGAGTAAGTGGGTACTTATTATGGCAATGTTATTTGGTCGTTTAGAAATATTCACTTTACTGGTGTTATTTACGCCAGCATTCTGGCGTTCATAACAGTTAAACGTAAGCATTTCTTCTAGTTTATAACAGTTAGAAGTTGTATATACAAAATGGTTATAATGTATGTACAACCTAATCTATATTGTTGATTAAACTACCATTGGTGACTTAAACCTATCCAACCTTGAGTTTCTGACTTACTATTTTCAGGGTTAACTTGAGCAATACCTAAGTTAAGTGAAATATTATTGATGCCGGTAAAACCAAAGCTGCCATTAACTGTGCCGCTAATACCATAGCTGTCGATTTGTTCTTGCTCATTCATATCATGTCGGCGATAGAATAGCTGGCCAAACTCAAAGGGTATATAGGCCTGATAGCTTTGGTAGTCATTGCCAATTTGTTGATAAAAGGCGAGTTCTGGCGTTAATTTCTTATTTAGATGAGCTTTATTTTGCATTAAGGTGGAGGTGTAGCCACCAAGCGATAAAATATTACCAGCATCTTTCGAGCGTTCAGCCCAAGTGTAGCTAAAGCCTAAGCCGAAGTTATTAAAGTGACCATTGATATCGATAGAGCCGTTTGACCCTTGATAACTTGATGCTTGATTATCTTGATCGCCCAGCATAAATTGCCCAGTAAAGCTTTGTTTTATTCCCCAAGTTTGCTTATCTAGCGACCAGTGTTGTCTAAAACCCGCTGAAAGGTAATAACTATCTTCTTTTGCTAAGGTTTGGTATTTAGCTTGGACAAAGCTATCGATAGCAAAGGTGTCATAGCTGAATGGGTAGCTGGCTTCTACAAAAAGACCTTTTTCTTTGATTTTGCCAAACGCTAATGCATCCGAGTATTGTTTGTCAGTTTTAAGGTCAAATTGGTAGCCATGAGCCAACAGTTTGACCGGCCAGCCTTGCCAACGTACTGTGCCAGCGTAGCCGGAAAGAATGTTATCAAAGACATCCTGACTAATATTTACCTGCCAATCAAAGCGCTCTAATATATCTCCGCTTTTATAGCCTAACTCAAACATGCTACTACTTGCTGAATAATAACTTTCGCCTAAGGTAATAGTGCCTTCTTGTGGGCCAACACCGTAATTTGAATTTTCACCAAGTGTTTCATCTACTGCCATGCTAGCATCAGCAAGTAGGTATTTTGAAGCCTGTTTTTTATTAATATTTGTTTTAATTGTAGTGTTAGTTATTGCAGTCTTTTCTACTTCGGCTAAGTTAACTTGATAAATATCAGGGCCATTAGCTGAAATAGCTAAATGTAGTAAGTTGTTTTGCTTATCTAAAGTAGGCCAAGTGACAGCTTGCTCGCCTGAACTTATGGCAGATAGGTTATTGTTAGCGATATGGTATTGATAAAGCTTAGTCATGCCATGTTTACCAGCAACATAGTAAATATATTCACCATCTTTAGACCACTCAGGAAAAGACAAATACTGGTAGTCTGTTGGTAATGGTATGGCTAATTCTTCATTTGTATTAAGATCTTTAACTCTCAATGCCCATTTATTATTGAGGGTACTAACAAGGTAAGCAAGCTCAGTGCTTTCAGTTGGCTTATTTGTTGGTTTAAATCGTGGAAAATCATAAACCTGATTAGTACTTGCGTTAGTGATTTCTTCGATTACCGTGCCTTTATTATTATCAGCTAAGCTGACTCTAACCAATTGAGACTGCCCGTAACGACTACGCTCAGCAATAATCGATTGACCATCTGGGGCGATATCAAAGCGCCTTAAGTTTTCACCACGAGTTAATTGCGTTACTTGATTATTAGATAACTGCCAGATAATTAAGTCTTTATGAAACTCATTTTTGCCATTTAAGCTGGTTGAACCAAAAATAATGGTGTCATCATTAAGCCAACGTGGGTTTTTAATACCTCGTTGGTTGGTTTGGTTAAGCGTAAACAGCTGTTTTCGCTTAAATACCTCGGGGGCTTTGTCAGCAATATCTAGGGGATCTTTGGCTAATAGTTCTTTGGTGTTTTTTTCAAACTCTTTAGCTTTTTCAGTATTTTCTTTAGTGCTATATATGTTAAGGGTTACTTTAGCTTTACCATCTTTAATTTCGGTTTCAACAACGGCTAATTGCTCTCCGCTAGGGTTTAGTGTTGGTGCGTCAACATAACCGGTTAAATCCATCCAAAGCTTTGAATCTAAGCTGGAGAATTGCGCTTCTTTTGTCATGGCTTTATAGGTGTATTCGGCGACAAAGCGTTGATAAAGGTTTTTTGCCGAGTCAGGAAAAACACCGTTAAAGGCTTGATGGAAAGTTCTATTTTTAACGGCTGACCAACGTGTCCATACCGCATCAAGTGTTTCTTTGCCGTAGTTTTCTTCTAGCCATGTTAGGTAACGTACACCAACTATATAAGCCATTGAGCCTGACATAAAGTTATCGTCTGCATTACTGAGTTGCTCATATGAGGGCAGAGCGCCTTGGCGGGCAAATTGCTGCAAAATGGCTTCAACCTGGTTATTGAATAATCGGCCTGTACCTGTCATTTGTGATTCCAGCAAGGTTGCATAACCTTCAGCTACCCAACGCTCACCTTTTATCTGGCTAGCTTCGTAAATATCAAACCAGTTACTGATATTATTTCTTAGTTTGGAGCGACTTTGTTGCGCGAGATGAACTAGATGTACATATTCATGCAATACCAATATTTGCTGCCAACTGGTAGCGTTGGCAATAATACTGTCAGACAGTGGCGGGGTAGTAAAAAGCGCCATGTAAGGCTTATTGCTCAGTGGTACAGCAAAACCATTAGCAGAGTTATAGGAGTCGATTATATAAGCATCAACTTTTTCTTGTAACACTCGACCTTGTTGCTGTTTTACTAATTTTCTTACTTGCTCTAGCTCGCGAGCACTTGATAATGCCCATTGCTTGTAATTTTCGGTGTAATGAACGCGGAAGTTTTCGGTTTCAAAGGTTTGCCAGTTATCGCTATTGTTGGCGAGTTGCGCATGCGATGAAAGTGATAAACCTGATAATGCCAGTGTAATAGCAGAGAGAGTGTTAGTGATTTTCATAAAATCCCTGTCATGACTTTAATGAGTATAAATCACTATTATTACAGCTAACTAACCTAAAAATAAGCAATTAGCTGTAAATAAGTATGTCTGGCGAACTAGGTGATAAGCACCCTAGTTGTTAGAAATAAATTGCGCTAACTTGGAACAGCTTTTCTACATCACTAATATATTTCTTATTTACTAAGAATAATATAACGTGATCTTCTTCACGAATGAGTGTGTTGGAGTGGGCTATTAATACTTCACTGCCGCGAACTATGGCGCCTATGGTTGTACCCGGTGGTAATTTAATTGATTTAATTGCTCGGCCAACTACTTTTGATGACTTTTCATCACCCTTGGCAACAATTTCAATTGCTTCTGCTGCGCCACCGCGCAAGCTGTAAACATTATCTATAGTACCTCTACGAACATGGGTAAGCAGGGCTGAAATGGTTGCTTGTTGTGGTGATATTGCAATATCTATAGTGCTGCCATGCACTAAGTCGATATAGGCATCGCGTTGAATAAGTACCATGGTTTTGCGTACACCAAGTCTTTTCGCTAGCAGTGATGACATAATATTAGCTTCATCATCGTTAGTGACCGCAATAAAGACATCAAACTGTTCGATGTTTTCTTCTGTTAGTAACTCTTGATCAGAAGAGTCACCTTGAAACACTAAGGTTTCATTGAGCTCAGAAGTGAGTTTTTCTGCACGTTTGCTATTGCGCTCAATCAGTTTAACTTGATGGTTTTTCTCTAATATTCTTGCAAGGCCTGCACCGATATTACCACCGCCGGCAATCATGATACGCTTATAAGCAGGCTCGAGTTTTTGTAGCTCATTCATTACTGCGCGAATATGAATACTGGCAGCAATAAAAAATACCTCATCGTCTGCTTCAATCACGGTAGTGCCTAATGGCCTGATAGGTTTGCCATTTCGATAAATGGCGGCTACTCGCGTATCAACATTAGGGATATGATCTTTTAAAGTTGATAAAGCATGACCAACCAGTAAACCACCATAATAGGCTTTTACGGCAACTAAACTAACTTTACCTTCAGCAAATTCAAGTACTTGCAGCGCACCAGGGTAATCAATCAAGCGCGCAATATCACGAGTAACTAGCTGCTCTGGGGCGATAACATGGTCAACAGGAATGTGTTTTTTGTGAAACAGTGCTTGTGAATGCTTAAGTACCTGATTTGAGCGAATACGGGCAATTTTTTTATGAGTGTTAAATAAAGAAGAGCATATTTGACAAGTGATCATATTGGTCGCATCGTCACTGGTTACCGCAATGACCATATCGGCATCTTCGCCACCAGCATTTCGTAATACTTCCGGGTAGTAACCTTGACCAGTGACGACTTGCAAGTCCATTTTATCTTGCAAGTTGCGCAATTTTTCTGCATCAATATCAACAACTGATATTTCATTGTTCTCACCGACAAGGTTTTCAGCTAAGGTGCCACCCACTTGTCCTGCGCCCACTATGATTATTTTCATTTGTTATTTTTATACTCGTTTACATGCTTAGGTTATGGTTAAGATGCTTTTTTAATGAGTTTGGCATAGTAAAAACCATCCATATTGCGCTCATCAGGTAAAAGTTGCCAACCAATGTCATCATCACTTTGAGCAATTGCTAATAATTCGGCATCAGCAGTTTGTTCAACAAAGTGCTTAATTTGCTCACGGTTTTCTTCAGGTAAAATACTACAAGTTGCATAAAGCAAAGTACCACCGGGCTTAAGCAAAGACCATATGTTTTTTAATATTTGCTGTTGTAACTCCACTAGTGTAGAGATATCTGATGCTTTTCGCAGCCACTTTATATCTGGGTGACGTCTTATAACACCTGTGCCAGAGCAGGGGGCATCAAGTAAGATGCGATCAAACATTTCACCTTGCCACCAATCTTTACTTGCAGCATCGCCGGCGATAATATTTGCCTTCAAATTCAACCTGCTTAGGTTGTCGCTTACGCGTGTTAACCTGTCTTGTTCTATATCTATGGCGGTCATAGATTGAATTTGCGGTGTTTGTTCAAGTATATGGCAAGTTTTGCCCCCAGGTGCTGCGCAGCAGTCAAGAACAACATCGCCAGCTTGGCAATCTAATAGACGAGCTGCTTGCTGTGCGGCAGCATCTTGAATTGACACCCAACCTTGTTCAAAGCCCGGTAGCTTAGTAACCTCAACCGCTTTTGTTAATTCAATTGCTTGGCTGAATTTATCAATGTTTTTTATTTCTATATCAGCATTGGTTAATAAGGCTTGATAATCCTCATAACTATTTTCCTGCTGATTAACCCTTAACCACATAGGTGGTTTTACCTGGTTTGCTTGCAATATTGCTTGCCAGTTTTTTGGGTAGGCCGCTTGTAGCTTTTTAATAAACCAACCGGGGTGATTAAAACGTACTGCATCAGCAAGCGCTTCGTCTTGTGTTTCATTTTGCTGCTGACGAACAAAGTTTCTCAATACGCCATTTACCAAGGCTTTCATATGACGATTTTTCAATGCTGATGTTGCCGCAACGGTTTCGCTAACTGCGGCGTGATCGGGTACACGCATATATTTAATTTGGTAAACGCCAACTATGATAAGAAAGTGAAAAACTCGTTGCTTACCTGTTAGTGGCTTTTGCATAAGTTGCCGAACATCATGCTCTAGCTCAGGTAAATAACGTATTACCCCATAGCAAATTTCTTGAAGCAGTCCTTTATCCTTACCTTCAAGCAAATCTTGTTTTTTAGGTAGCTCATCACTTAAGCTACGGCCTTGATCAATAACACTAAAGCAACATTTTGCTGCTAATGCTCTAATATTCTTCGCCATAAGCTTATTAGCTCACTCCGTTAATATGTTGACCAGCGACAAACCAATCGGCACGACCATTAAGAATATCAGCAACTGCTAATGGCTTTTTTCCAGGTAGTTGTAGCTCAAGTAACCGTAGTGCACCAGATGACGTAGCCACTAAAATACCAGTTTTATCTGCCGATAAAATAGTGCCTGCAGCTTGGTTGTGCTTGTTGTCTTCGGCTTTAGCTTGCCAAATACGTATACGGTGCTGTTTGCCATTTGCTTCTTGGTAAGTGAACTGTGCTACAGGCCAAGGTATATAAGCTCTTACTTTACGTGATAATTGTTGTGCATTTAGTTGCCAATTTAACTCAGCTTCAGCTTTATCAAGCTTTTGTGCATAAGTAGCTAGTTCATTATCTTGTACTTGCGCTTGCTCTTTCGAATTAAAGTCAGCTTTAGCCATCATAGCTAAAGTATCGAGTAAGGCTTCTGGTCCAAGTACGGCAAGCTTTTCATAGATAGTGGCACTGGTATCATTGTCCTCAATAGCACATTCTGCTTTAAGCAACATAGCACCAGTATCTAAGCCTTTATCCATTTGCATAATGGTAACGCCAGTGATTACATCACCAGCCTCAACAGAACGTTGAATTGGTGCTGCGCCTCGCCATTTAGGTAATAAAGAGCCGTGTACATTGATACAGCCAAGTTTAGGGGTATTTAAAATCACTTCTGGCAGTAATAAACCATAAGCAACCACTACCATAACGTCGGCATTATATTGAGCCAATATCTCTTGGGAATCAGTTTCTTTGAAGTTAATAGGTTGTTCAACCGGCAGGTTATGCTCCATTGCTAATTGCTTAGTTGCGCAAGCGGTGAGTTTTTTGCCTCGGCCAGCTGGTTTATCTGGTGGGCAATACACAGCAACAATATTGTGTTCAGATTGGATCAGCGCGGCTAAATGCTTGGCGGCAAAATCAGGGGTGCCAGCAAAAATAATATTTAGAGGTGTAGACAAAAGGGGAATCCTATATTTTGTTAGTGTGCATTCACTTACTTGTTTTTAGCTAATCTTGCTTCTTTCTCTAGCTTAGCTTTTATTCGTTGACGCTTTAATGGCGATAAATAATCGACAAATAAAACGCCATTTAAATGATCAATTTCATGTTGAACGCAAATGCTTTGTAGGCCTTCAGCTTGTAAGGTAAACTCTTTGCCGTCTCGATCTAGCGCTTTTACTGTGCATGTTTCATGACGATCAACTTTGGCGTATGTGCCGGGTACAGATAAGCAGCCTTCTTCATTAATTAGCGTGTCATCACTGCTGGCAATAATTTCAGGGTTAATAAAGACCAGTGGGCTGTTGCCATCTTCTGAGGTATCCATTACAAATATGCGTTGGTGAATATTCACCTGAGTTGCTGCAAGACCAACGCCTTTTTCGTCATACATAGTTGCTAACATATCGTCTATAATAGTAGCTGTAGCGTCGCATATTTCTGTGACGGGTTCGGCTTTGGTTCTTAATCTAGGGTCAGGGAAACGTAAAACGGTTAAAATTGTCATAATTTAATAAAAGAATTAGCGATAATTCATCTAGAGTGTTATGTTCTAATTTTAGCCATTAAATTACATTAATCATAGTGCTTTACAGTAAAAGCATTAAAAAGGAATGAGCTCTATGCTTAAAAAAATAATACTATCGCTATCAATATTGTCTTGCCCTTTGCTTTCATTAGCTGATCAAATAAAACTAAATGAAGATGCGCCAAAAACTTACTTGGTAGAAAAGGGTGATACATTATGGGATATTTCGGCAGTTTTTCTTGAGCAGCCATGGCTATGGCCACAATTGTGGCGTTTAAATCCAGAAATAAATAACCCACACCTAATTTACCCAGGCGATGTATTAAAGTTAGTAATGGATGACAAGGGTGAGCCAATGCTTATTGTTGACAATACTGATGCTGATAAAGTTGTCACGCCAGTAGCTACGCCAAAAGAAAAGGCGAGTTTTAAATGGTCACCTAAAGCACGTAAAACCATGAAGGACAAATCAGCCGTTGAGTTATTGCCGTTAGAAGTTATTGCCCCTTACCTTAAATATGACCATTTATTTACTGAACAGCAATTAAGTGAACTTCCGCATATTATTGGCAGTGATGAAGGTTATCGAATGACCATTGATGGCTTTAAAGTGTATGTAAATAGTGATTTAGATTTAGCTCAGACTTACGCTATTTATGACCAAGGTGAAGAGTTATTTGATCCTGAAACAGAAGAGTCTTTAGGCTTTTATGTTAATTTGGTTGGTACAGCACAAGCTATTCGCACCGGCAATATGGCTGATAGTGAACCTGCTACCATGAAAGTTACTTCGGCAAAAAGAGAAATTCATGCTGGTGATTACGTAGTACCTGTTAATAAAGGACAGATGTTACCATCTATCTTTACCATGAAAGCTGCAAATGATTCATTACGAGGCGCTATTGTAAAAGCGTCGAGTGATAACCGAGAGTTTGGTAAGTTAGAAGTGGTCATGATCAACCGTGGCGCTAATCATGATGTCACTGTTGGTGATGTTATGGCAATAAAACGCCCAAGCCCTGCAGTATTAAAAACGGCAGATGGGCCAAAATACAAAGCTGAAGCACCGCGTTGGAACCGCATGTTAAGTGATGAGTCAGATTATAAAATGCCCGAAGAAGAACTGGGTGAACTGATAGTTTTTAAAGTGTTGGATAAAGTCAGTATGGGCTTAATTCTTCGAACTGAAAAGCCGGCACGATTAAAGGATATAATCACTGCACCATAACCTAAATAAAGGCTAGCGAGTATTAAATACAGCTAGCCTTTTTTAATGCTTGTTCTTAAGGAGAAGACAAGTGCATAAAACGGATATTCACTATTGGCTAGCGTTAAAGCTAATTCCTCGCCTTGCGGTTCATAAAAAGCTAGCTTTAGTTAAAAAGTTTGGCTTAGAAACACTATTTGAACAGCCTTCTGTATTAACTTCATCGCATGGTTTATCAGTTAAACAACTCTCAAGGTTTCATCAGCCTGACTGGCAAAAAGTTCAGCAAATTATTGATACCAGCAAAAACTGCAGCAGTGAAATTATAGGTTACAACCATAGCGCTTATCCTAAACTACTTAAGCAAATTTATGATCCACCCTTAGTACTTTTTGCTCAGGGTAATACTCAGTTATTGAATCAAGCTCAGTTAGGCATTGTTGGTAGTAGAAATGCAACTGAATCAGGAAGAGAACAAGCATGTGTATTTGCTCAAGGTATGGCGCAGAGTCATATTGTTGTCACCAGTGGTTTGGCGCTCGGTATCGATGCTGCTGCCCATAAGGGCGCGTTAACATATGATGCCAGCACTATTGCTGTTGTCGCGACAGGTTTAGATAGTATATATCCTGCTCGACATAACCCCTTAGCGAAACAAATATTGGCACAGCAGGGGTTACTTATTAGTGAGTTTGTCCCGGGCACACCAGCACGGGCAGGGCACTTTCCAAAGCGAAATCGAATTATTAGTGGTATGAGCCAAGGAGTTTTGGTGGTAGAGGCAACATTAAAAAGCGGATCATTAATTACCGCTCGCTGCGCTTTAGAGCAAAATCGAGACGTTTTTGCTGTACCAAACTCGATTTATAATGAGCAGGCTAAAGGTTGTCATTGGTTAATTAAACAAGGCGCTAAACTTGTTGAGGATTGTGCCGATATATTAGAAGAGTTAAACCTCGATGAGAATTCTAGTCTACACTTAAAGCAAGAGAGGCAAGAACAACTCAATTCGCAACTAATTCAAAACAAAGAAGAAGATAAAATAATTCCACAAAAGGACTTGTGCAACGATGCATTGTTGGCTAGTGTGGGGTTTGAAGTCACTCCCGTAGATAGAGTGGTTTCTCGAAGTAAGCTTCCCATAGAGGAAGTACTCACTCGATTAACAGTGCTTGAGCTTAGTGGTCTGGTATCTGCGGTACCTGGAGGCTACCTTAGAGTAAAATAGGGGCTAGTTATGTTTGATATCTTGATGTACCTTTTTGAAAACTATATTCATAGTGAAGCTGAAGTCATGGTTGATCATGACGTTCTTACCGATGAACTGACCCGCGCTGGATTTCATCAAGATGAAATATATAAGGCACTAAGCTGGCTTGAAAAGTTAGCTGCATTGCAGGACAGTGATGCCTATCCTTACCTTACCCGTGTTGGCAGTCGCTCTGTTCGTATTTATACACCAGAAGAAATGCAGCTGCTTGATACACAAAGTCGTGGCTTTTTGCTGTTCTTAGAGCAAATCAATGTGCTTGATTTCACTACTCGTGAAATGGTGATTGATAGAGTTATGGAACTTGATACCAAATACTTCTCAATGGATGATTTGAAATGGGTTATTTTAATGGTGCTATTTAATGTACCAGGTAAAGAAACTGCCTATTCGCAAATGGAAGATTTGATATTCGAAGAGCAAGAAGGCCCATTGCACTAAATCACATTACCTGCACATTCCTGATTCTTAGTCGGCAGTGGTTTGTTATTACTGTTGATTAAGATCTTATTGTTTGGCTATTGGATATGGCATAATAGCGTTATTATTGTCCGAGCTATTGTTTAAGTTCATGTCAAAGTCAGATAAGCCTTTATTTAGTCATCACGAACATGCTTTAGAAAAAGAGTACCAAGTGTGCCCGGAATGTGGCTCTGAGCTCACAATTAAGCACGGCAAGTCAGGTTCATTTTTTGGCTGCGCCAACTACCCTAACTGTCAATATACACGTCCAGTGGTTGAGCATGAGAGGGTTGAGGATAAAGTGCTTCCTGGCAGTGAATGCCCTAAATGTCAGCATAACTTAGCGGTTAAGCAAGGTCGCTATGGTATGTTTATTGGCTGTAGTAATTTCCCTCAATGTGACTATATAGAGCATGATGAAGCACAAGCTGAATTAGAAGTTGCTTGCCCTAGTTGTAAAAAAGGTCAGCTAAAAGAAAAAAATAACCGCTTTGGTAAGAAATTCTATGCTTGCGATTGTTATCCCAAGTGTAAGTTTGTTGTTAATCACCAGCCAGTCGAAGGGGAGTGCCAGCAATGTGGTTTTCCTTTATTGTTGAAACGTAATATGGCTGCTGGCGTAAAGTATCAGTGCGCTAATAAAAAGTGTTCAGCGATGCAAAAATAAAAAAGACGCGAAAAGCGTCTTTTTGGTGGTTACTTTATAGCTTTTAGCCTTACTTTTGTTTAGCTAAATACTCTACAGCAAAGTCATGCAGTTCAGGAAAGCCAGCTTTTGGTAATAATTCAGCAATTGCCAATAACCTTTGCGCTAACTCTTGTTTATTATCTGCGCTGACATTAATGTGTCCCATTTTACGGCCTGCGCGTTTCCCCTTGTTATACCAATGCATGGTAACACTTGGGATGGCTAGTACGTCATTTGCTACTGAATCTTCGCCGATAATATTAATCATAGCTGTTGGACGAACTAATGCAGTACTGCCTAAAGGTAAATCACAAATAGCACGTAAGTGATTTTCAAATTGGCAAGTGTCAGCACCTTGTTGTGTCCAGTGACCTGAGTTATGAACTCGAGGGGCAATTTCATTTACTAATAATTGCTCACCTACTTGGAAAAATTCAATCGCTAAAACACCAACATAATTTAGCTCTTCTGTTAGTGCTTTAAATACCTTGCCAGCTTGTTTTTGCAAAGCTTCATTAACAGGTGCTGCAACTGAAACACTGAGTATTCCTTGAGTGTGGTGATTTTCAGTGAGTGGGTAAACGGCAATATCACCATTTTTCCTACGAACGCCTACTAAAGATACCTCGCGATCAAAAGGAACCATTTGCTCGGCAACAATACCTTGAGTCTCTTTTGCTTCAGCTAAAAATTGCGCCATATCTAGCCAAACCGCTTCGGCATCACTTTTATCTTTTAAGCGCCATTGTCCTTTGCCATCATAGCCTTCTAGTGCGCTTTTAAAAATAATAGGCAGAGAGAGTTTTTCAATCGCTGCATCAAACTCGGCCTTATTATTGACAAAGCAATGTTTGGCATTAGCGGCTTGAGCTGATTCTAGTAGTGCTTTTTCTAAGCGTCTATCACCACCAATTTTTATCGCGTTACTGCTCGGGAAAAGCTTTCCTGATTGCTCACATTCCGCCAAAGTATCATGAGCAACATGCTCAAACTCCGCAGTAATCACATCAGCATTGGCAATACCTTGTGCTAAATCGCCATATTCGTGCTCAGGGCTGATAGGTTGAACCACTTTGTGGCTTCTAACATCAAATGCTTTGACATCAAGATTTAAAGGTGTACCAGCTAGCTCCATCATTCGAGCAAGTTGACCGGCACCAAGGACAAGAACTTTATTCATGAGTGTCGCTTATTCTGCTGGGTTAGGGTTGTCTAAAATAGTTTGTGTTTGTTCGCTTCTAAAGCGCTCAACATTTTCTTGTACTTGCGCATCAAATGTGCCGATAATTTGTGCGGCAAGTAAGCCTGCGTTTGCTGCCCCAGCTGTACCTATAGCTAATGTACCTACGGCAATACCTTTTGGCATTTGTACTATTGAAAGTAATGAATCTTGGCCGCTTAGCGCTTTAGATTGCACCGGAACACCCAATACTGGCAGGCTTGTGTATGCTGCTGTCATGCCTGGTAAGTGTGCGGCACCGCCAGCACCACCAATAATTACCTTAATGCCTCTATCTTTTGCACTTTCGGCATATTCAGCCAATAGGTGAGGTGTACGATGAGCAGAAACCACTTTGGTTTCATACTTAACACCTAATAAATCAAGCATTTCTGCTGCATGTTGCATTGTTGGCCAATCTGATTTTGACCCCATGATGATACCTACTGTCATGAATTTTCGCCCTTTGAAAATGTGTGATGTTCTTTAAGGTAGAACAAGATTAGTAAAGAGGGCTGCAATTATAACCTTGTTTAGCGCAATACGGAATGATGACTTTTCTATGAGTTATACCAATTGAATTAACTATTTGATCATTCAGCGAGAGTTAAAAGGCTTATAGGCAAGGCATTGATTACAGAGAATGGTTATTCCCTTGTCAAAATCAATAACGCGGCATATAAGCCTTTTAAACTCGCCCTTGGGAGCTTGTCAGTAAGATGATAATTTTACAAATTTCTTGGCTGGAGAATGACTACAGCGGCATAAATTTGCTTTATTCTCACCTTCCTGACATAGCTCTGAACTGGTCAAATAATTATTTCACTTGGTATTATGCTTAGCAAAATTGGTAAATGCTATTCGTACTTTGGTAACATAGCACTAGCGTAGATAATGAGGAGTAAATGTAGTGAGTAAAGCCACAGTTGTGGAGTCATTTAAGGCTGGCGGAGTTATTGCTTACCCGACAGAAGCGGTATTTGGTTTGGGCTGTGATCCTGATAACCAAGATGCAGTTGAAAAATTATTGGCTATTAAACAACGACCTAAAGCTAAAGGACTGATTTTATTAGCAGCAGACTTTTCACAGTTACAGCCATATATTGATGAAGATAAAATTCCAGCGGAAAAGCTCAGTGAAATTTTATCTCGTTGGCCAAATGGTATCACGCAAGTTTTACCTAAAAGCGCATTGACGGCAGATTGGTTATCTGGACAATTTGATACTATTGCTGTTCGTGTCACAGATCACCCTGATATTGTTGCTTTATGCGAGCAAACGCAAAAGCCGATAGTATCTACTAGTGCTAATTTAACAGGTAAAGCACCAGCCAAAACTTGGCAAGAAGTAGAGCAAGACCAAGCACTATTTTCACAAATAGATTTTTTAGTAAAGGGAAGTACCTTAGGCTTTACTCAGCCCTCAACTATTATTGATGCCTTAACAGGAGAGAAATTTCGCGCATGAGCCAAGTAAATATAGAGACAGTTATTGAATTTTTAACTAGTTTACAAGATAAAATTTGTCACGCGCTAGAGCAAGCCGATGGCTCAGGCAAGTTTGTTGAAGATAACTGGCAACGTAAAGAAGGTGGTGGCGGAAGAACGCGTGTATTAACCAATGGCACTGTTATTGAGCAGGGCGGCGTTAATTATTCTCGTGTTTCGGGTAGTAAGTTACCGCCATCAGCCACGGCACATAGACCTGAGCTTGCAGGGCGAAGCTGGCAAGCATGTGGTGTCTCTTTAGTTATTCATCCTAAAAACCCTCATATCCCAACTTCGCACGCTAATGTACGCTTTTTTATTGCAGAAAAAGAAGGCGAAGAGCCGGTATGGTGGTTTGGTGGCGGCTTTGACTTAACACCGTTTTATCCCGTTGATGAAGATGTTAAGCATTGGCACCAAACGGCATATGATTTATGTAAGCCTTTTGGTGATAATGTTTATGCTGAACACAAAAAGTGGTGTGATGAATATTTCTATTTAAAACACCGAGATGAAACTCGCGGTGTTGGTGGCTTATTCTTTGATGACTTAAATCAATGGGACTTTGATACTTGCTTGAATTACATCAAGGCAGTAGGGCAAGGCTTTATTGATGCCTATGTACCCATTATTAATAAACGTAAAGATACTGATTATGGTCAGCGCGAGCGCGATTTTCAGTTATATCGTCGTGGTCGCTATGTTGAGTTTAATTTGGTTTTTGATCGCGGTACCTTATTTGGCTTGCAATCAGGCGGTAGAACAGAATCTATTTTAATGTCTATGCCGCCACTTGCTAGATGGGAATATAATTACCAGCCAGATGAAAATTCACCTGAAGCTAGCTTGTATCAACACTATTTACAGCCACGTAATTGGTTAGGCTTATAAATTAACTCAATCTGAGTTTAGGTTAACTATTAACCATATGTGCGGCAAGCTGAGAAAATGCTTGTCGCAGCAGTTGCTTTACTTGCTTGTCCGTTATGGTTTTATCCATAGCATTGTTCATACATAACATCCATAAGTCTCGTTGTTTTGCTGTGACTTTAAATGGCATATGGCGTGCTCTTAACTGTGGGTGACCATATTTTTGCTCAAATAAGCTTGGGCCACCAAGCCAACCAGAAAGAAACTCAAAAAACTTTTCTCTAATTTTATCTAAGGGCTGCGGATGAATGGCTAGTAGCTCTTGTAAGTGAATATTTGACTCCATCTCATCATAAAAGGCATTAGCCAGTTTTCTTGTGCCTTGTTCTTCACCAATTAAAGAATAAAGAGAGTTAGGCTCTGAAATTGTTTTTGTGACTTTTTGATTAGAGGGCATGAATTTTTTTAATAGAGTTAGCATTTTTATAAATAGTACTGCAAAAAATTAACACGCTTAGTATATCAGCGAACCATGCTTGTGATAAATGTCACTTTATCCCTGTGTTTTTGTTAGTAAAAAAGTCGAAATTAGAGTAATTACTTGATCGAAATCAACAAAAAATTCCTTTTGAAAAAATCACAGAAAAACTTTGCGCTAGATCAAGTTTTAACCTGCGTTGAGGATTACTATACCCCTAAATTAAATAAGGAAATAAACCCATGAAAAAATCATTATTAGCAGTTGCTCTTTTATCTACTCTTTCAACTGGCGTTTTAGCTAATCAAGCGGGCGATATTCTTGTTCGTGGCGGTGCTACTATGGTATCACCAGATAGCGCGAAAGCTGGTGTGGCATTAGATGGTGCAGCAACACCGTTATCAATTTCAGTTGATGACAATACTCAACTAGGTTTAAACCTAGTGTACTTTTTCGATAGCAACTGGGCGATTGAGCTACTTGCAGCAACACCATTTACTCATGATGTAGTATTACACGATCCATCTGGTGTGACAGAATCTGTATACGGCGCCAATTTAGATGGCGCTAAATTAGCAGAAGTTACTCACTTACCACCAACATTAAGTGCCTTATATTATTTCAATACAGGTACAGCATTTAAGCCATATGTAGGTGTTGGTGTGAACTATACTATTTTCTTTGATGAGAAATTCACCCCTACGCCAGATTCTGTTGGCTTCGATAACCTTGAGTTAGATGGCTCGTTTGGTTTATCTGCTCAAATAGGTGCTGATTTTGAACTAAGCAAAAATTGGTCAATTAACGTATCTGCTCGTTATATAGATATTGGTACTAAAGCAACGTTTGATTTGAATGACCCTTTTAATGTGGGTCTGGAAGGTAAGGGCAGCGCTACCGTTGATGTCGACCCTATGGTTTACTCGGTAATGTTAGGTTATAAATTCTAATTCGTTAGCTTTTATCACTTCAATGCAAAAAGCAGTAACTTATAGCAAAGAGTTACTGCTTTTTTGTTTTATTAAGCACAATAATTCGCTAGCATTTAGTTAAATTTTTATTTAAGAGCTTTTACTGTGGACAACTATCGCGTCTTTGGCAACCCTATTAAACAATCTCGCTCTCCCTTTATTCATCAGCAGTTCGCCCTATCAACCAATCAAGAGTTAGATTATCAAGCGCAACTAGTTGAACTTGATCAGTTCGCAAGTACGGTAAAAGAGTTTATTGCGCAAGGTGGCAAGGGAGCAAACATTACTGTGCCATTTAAAGAACAAGCATTAGAGCTAGCGGATCATTTAACAGAACGAGCCAAATTAGCGGGCGCAGTAAATACTTTAAGCTTTATAGATGACAAGGTATATGGCGACAATACTGATGGTTTAGGTTTAGTGCAAGATTTGCTGCGTCATCAAGTGTCACTTAAGCAAGCACGCATCTTATTGCTTGGGGCAGGAGGTGCGGCTAAAGGTGTTATTTTACCTTTGTTAGAGCAGCAACCTACAGAAATTGTTATTGCCAATCGTACTGTGAGTAAAGCTGAACAACTGTGTCAGCAGTTTTCAGCGTTAGGACATAGTAACTTAAGTGCTTGTGGCTTTAATGATGTAAATGAGCAAGCCTTCGATGTTATTATTAATGCAACTTCGGCAAGCTTATCTGGAAATATTCCTAGTATCCCTAATTCATGCATTGATGCAAATACGGTATGCTACGATATGGTTTATGCGAGTGAGCTAACGCCGTTTTTGCAGTGGGCCACAGAGCAAGGCACAGAAAAGCTGATTGATGGCTTAGGTATGCTAGTTGGCCAAGCAGCAGAAAGCTTTTCAATTTGGCGAGGTGTTAAGCCACAGGTAGAGCCAGTATTGGAAGATTTACGTACACAAATGACTAAGTAACCGCTATGAACCAATCAATTTTGTTTAATGACGACCTAACATTTGATAGCCAAGAAGATGCTTGGCGACTTACGGGTCAAATTGCAGGGCAAAGAATTATAATTTATTTTCATTCAGTGCAATTAAAGCAACTCGCTGAAATTGATAATTGCACTAAATATGATTTAGAAGAAATAACTGAGTTATGGCTTGAATCTAATGAACTAGAAGGCGACACCTTACATATTGATGTATAACTAAGTAAAATGACTACTCTTGTAAGTAATCATTTTTTAAATCGATATAGTTAATTGCAGATTGCTTCAAAAACGCCATTTCGGCTTCTTTTAGCGGTCTAACCTTTTTTGCTGGATTACCAACATATAAAAAACCACTCTCAAATGTTTTATTAGGGGGCACTAAACTACCTGCGCCAATAAAAACATCGTCCTCAATGATAGCTCCATCCATAATAATGGCGCCCATTCCAACAAGAATTCTATTGCCTAGTGTGCAACCATGCAGCATACATTTATGACCAACGGTAACATCTTCACCAATGATCAGCGGATTACCTTGAGGGTTATTTTGGCTCTTACGAGTTACGTGCAGCACAGTACCGTCTTGAATATTAGTACGAGCACCGATAGTAATGGTATTTACGTCGCCACGTGCAGCAACTAACGGCCAAATGCTGACTTCATCAGCGATTTGTATATCACCAACTAAAACTGCAGAAGGGTCTAAATAACAATGCTTACCCACAGAAGGGAGTATCCCTTGATAAGGTTGTAAGTGATCCATAATGATAAAACTCTTAAAATTTAATGATTAAATCTAAAAAACTATTTGTAAATTTAGCAGAAAATTGCAAAACATAATATTTAATTTCATTTTGGCTAAAAGTGAAATTTAAATATGCAATTATCAAAATTTACACATAATAGCGTTTGTTTGTCTTTTAACAGGCTAATAAATACGCGCTTTGTATGAAAGTTATCAAATTAAACAATAAATATCATGTTTTATTAAATTTATTGCAAATAAGGGTTGACCTAAGAAGAAAAGTGTCTAAAATGCGCATCCACTTCTCAGGGAGACTTAAGAAGTCAGTTTTGGCAAGTTTAGTTATCCAAGTTGATAGCAAAACGGCAAAGATAACGTTAAAAATTAATTTGAAATAAGTTAAAAAAAACGTTGACATCAAAACTGGGAGGCGTACAATGCGCATCCGCTTCGGGGCAAAGCTTACGAAGCATCAGGTATAAACGAATGCGATTTATATCTTCTCGCAAGAGATTCTTTAACAATTAGTTATCATGCAATTTGTGTGGGCACTCACATTGATGTTGATTTTACAAAAGTCGTTACTTTTTTAAGTAAAGACGTAAAACAGCACTTTGATGAATGTCACGCAAATAAATATATACTTATATATGTAATGCTTCTTTTCACTTTTAGTGAGAAGAAACGACAGAATTCATTGAGCAGGAACGTTTCTTTATAAGGAACGCTCCACAAACGATTTTTTAATTGAAGAGTTTGATCATGGCTCAGATTGAACGCTGGCGGCAGGCTTAACACATGCAAGTCGAGCGGAAACGAGGAGTACTTGTACTTCGGCGTCGAGCGGCGGACGGGTGAGTAATGCTTGGGAATATGCCTTTAGGTGGGGGACAACAGTTGGAAACGACTGCTAATACCGCATAATGTCTACGGACCAAAGGGGGGGCTCTTCGGACCTCTTGCCTAAAGATTAGCCCAAGTGAGATTAGCTAGTTGGTGAGGTAATGGCTCACCAAGGCGACGATCTCTAGCTGGTTTGAGAGGATGATCAGCCACACTGGGACTGAGACACGGCCCAGACTCCTACGGGAGGCAGCAGTGGGGAATATTGCACAATGGGGGAAACCCTGATGCAGCCATGCCGCGTGTGTGAAGAAGGCCCTAGGGTTGTAAAGCACTTTCAGTAGGGAGGAAAGGGTGTTGATTAATACTCAACATCTGTGACGTTACCTACAGAAGAAGCACCGGCTAACTTCGTGCCAGCAGCCGCGGTAATACGAGGGGTGCAAGCGTTAATCGGAATTACTGGGCGTAAAGCGTGCGTAGGCGGTTTGTTAAGCAAGATGTGAAAGCCCAGGGCTCAACCTTGGAACTGCATTTTGAACTGGCAAACTAGAGTACTGTAGAGGGTGGTGGAATTTCCAGTGTAGCGGTGAAATGCGTAGAGATTGGAAGGAACATCAGTGGCGAAGGCGGCCACCTGGACAGATACTGACGCTGAGGCACGAAAGCGTGGGGAGCAAACAGGATTAGATACCCTGGTAGTCCACGCCGTAAACGATGTCAACTAGCCGTCTGTTGCCTTGAGCAGTGGGTGGCGTAGCTAACGCGCTAAGTTGACCGCCTGGGGAGTACGGCCGCAAGGTTAAAACTCAAATGAATTGACGGGGGCCCGCACAAGCGGTGGAGCATGTGGTTTAATTCGATGCAACGCGAAGAACCTTACCATCCCTTGACATCCTGCGAATTTTCTAGAGATAGATTAGTGCCTTCGGGAACGCAGTGACAGGTGCTGCATGGCTGTCGTCAGCTCGTGTTGTGAAATGTTGGGTTAAGTCCCGCAACGAGCGCAACCCCTATCCTTATTTGCCAGCGAGTAGTGTCGGGAACTCTAAGGAGACTGCCGGTGATAAACCGGAGGAAGGTGGGGACGACGTCAAGTCATCATGGCCCTTACGGGATGGGCTACACACGTGCTACAATGGCGTATACAGAGGGCAGCAATACCGCGAGGTGGAGCGAATCCCACAAAGTACGTCGTAGTCCGGATTGGAGTCTGCAACTCGACTCCATGAAGTCGGAATCGCTAGTAATCGTGGATCAGAATGCCACGGTGAATACGTTCCCGGGCCTTGTACACACCGCCCGTCACACCATGGGAGTGGGATGCAAAAGAAGTGGCTAGTTTAACCTTCGGGAGGACGGTCACCACTTTGTGTTTCATGACTGGGGTGAAGTCGTAACAAGGTAACCCTAGGGGAACCTGGGGTTGGATCACCTCCTTATCTTGAAGTAAAACAACGCTTTGTTGAGTGTTCACACAAATTACATGATAACGAAATTAAAAGAGTACACCTGCCTTAGGTGAAAAGATGGGGCTATAGCTCAGCTGGGAGAGCGCCTGCCTTGCACGCAGGAGGTCAGCAGTTCGATCCTGCTTAGCTCCACCATCATTACTCTTTGACTGAGAAAGAAGCCAAACTTAAGCGGTTCAATGAACAATTTAAGTTTGGTTTTTACTCTCCGTAAGGAGGGAAATCACAAATTAGCCGAATGTGTGCTAGTTTGACGCTCTTTAACAATCTGGAAAGCTGATATAAATACCCGGTGTTTATATGGTGTGCGAAGTGTCGCGCTTCAATCACATAAGTATAAATACCAACAATAGCTAAATGATGTATTCCTTAATCATTTAGACCAATAGTTGAAAGACTATTAACTCTTATTCAAGTAACTCATCACTTTAACGAAAGTTAAGTGAAAGTGCGTGAAAATGTCAGACTTTACAACTACCTTGGTTTAGTCACCAAGGTCTACTAAGACTACTTAGGGTTGTATGGTTAAGTGACTAAGCGTATGTGGTGGATGCCTTGGCAGTTAGAGGCGATGAAAGACGTGTTAATCTGCGATAAGCCTAGGTAAGGTGATAAAAACCGTTATAACCTAGGATTTCTGAATGGGGAAACCCACTGTCATAAGACAGTATCTTTATGTGAATACATAGCATAAAGAGGCAAACCGGGAGAACTGAAACATCTAAGTACCCCGAGGAAAAGAAATCAACCGAGATTTCCTTAGTAGCGGCGAGCGAACGGGAATTAGCCCTTAAGCGGTTTGTAAGTTAGTAGAATGTTCTGGAAAGGACAACGATACAGGGTGATAGTCCCGTATACGACAACGAACTTACCGTGAAATCGAGTAGGACGGAGCACGTGAAACTTTGTCTGAACATGGGGGGACCATCCTCCAAGGCTAAATACTCCTAACTGACCGATAGTGAACCAGTACCGTGAGGGAAAGGCGAAAAGAACCCCTGTGAGGGGAGTGAAATAGAACCTGAAACCGCATACGTACAAGCAGTGGGAGCCCCTCGAGGGTGACTGCGTACCTTTTGTATAATGGGTCAGCGACTTATATTCTGTAGCAAGGTTAACCGATTAGGGGAGCCGTAGCGAAAGCGAGTGTTAACTGCGCGTTTAGTTGCAGGGTATAGACCCGAAACCCGGCGATCTACCCATGGGCAGGTTGAAGGTTGAGTAACATCAACTGGAGGACCGAACACACGTATGTTGAAAAATGCGGTGATGACTTGTGGGTCGGAGTGAAAGGCTAATCAAGCCGGGAGATAGCTGGTTCTCCCCGAAATCTATTTAGGTAGAGCCTCGGACGAACACCACTGGGGGTAGAGCACTGTTAAGGCTAGGGGGTCATCCCGACTTACCAACCCTTTGCAAACTCCGAATACCAGTGAGTGATATCCGGGAGACACACGGTGGGTGCTAACGTCCATCGTGAAGAGGGAAACAACCCAGACCGCCAGCTAAGGTCCCAAAGTCATAGTTAAGTGGGAAACGATGTGGAAAGGCATAGACAGCTAGGAGGTTGGCTTAGAAGCAGCCATCCTTTAAAGAAAGCGTAATAGCTCACTAGTCGAGTCGGTCTGCGCGGAAGATGTAACGGGGCTAAACTATGCACCGAAGCTGCGGATTCAAAATTTATTTTGAGTGGTAGGGGAGCGTTCTGTAAGCCGTTGAAGGTGAATCGAGAGGTTTGCTGGAGGTATCAGAAGTGCGAATGCTGACATGAGTAACGATAATGGGGGTGAAAAACCCCCACGCCGAAAGACCAAGGTTTCCTGTCCCATGTTAATCAGGGCAGGGTAAGTCGGCCCCTAAGGCGAGGCGGAAACGCGTAGTCGATGGGAAACAGATTAATATTTCTGTACTTCTATATATTGCGAAGGAGGGACGGAGCAGGCTAAACAAGCATGGCGTTGGTTGTCCATGTGAAAGTACGTAGGTTGGAATCTTAGGCAAATCCGGGATTCTAAGACTGAGATACGAGACGATGCTCTACGGAGCAGAAGTTGTTGATGCCATACTTCCAGGAAAAGCTTCTAAGCGTCAGATATATAGGAACCGTACCCCAAACCGACACAGGTGGTTAGGTAGAGAATACTAAGGCGCTTGAGAGAACTCGGGTGAAGGAACTAGGCAAAATAGTACCGTAACTTCGGGAGAAGGTACGCCGACTATGGTGATGGGACTTGCTCCCTAAGCTGAAGTCGGTCGAAGTAACCAGGTGGCTGGAACTGTTTATTAAAAACACAGCACTGTGCAAAATCGAAAGATGACGTATACGGTGTGACGCCTGCCCGGTGCCGGAAGGTTAATTGATTGGGTTAGCTCTGCGAAGCTCATGATCGAAGCCCCGGTAAACGGCGGCCGTAACTATAACGGTCCTAAGGTAGCGAAATTCCTTGTCGGGTAAGTTCCGACCTGCACGAATGGCGTAATCATGGCCACACTGTCTCCACCCGAGACTCAGTGAAATTGAAATTGCGGTTAAGATGCCGTATACCCGCGGCTAGACGGAAAGACCCCGTGAACCTTTACTATAGCTTGACAGTGAACATTGCTCCTACATGTGTAGGATAGGTGGGAGGCTTTGAAACCATGTCGCCAGATATGGTGGAGCCATCCTTGAAATACCACCCTTGTATGCGTGATGTTCTAACCTAGGCCCGTAATCCGGGTTGGGGACACTGTCTGGTGGGTAGTTTGACTGGGGCGGTCTCCTCCCAAAGAGTAACGGAGGAGCACGAAGGTTGGCTAAGTACGGTCGGACATCGTACGGTTAGTGCAATGGCATAAGCCAGCTTAACTGCGAGACAGACACGTCGAGCAGGTACGAAAGTAGGTCATAGTGATCCGGTGGTTCTGTATGGAAGGGCCATCGCTCAACGGATAAAAGGTACTCCGGGGATAACAGGCTGATACCGCCCAAGAGTTCATATCGACGGCGGTGTTTGGCACCTCGATGTCGGCTCATCACATCCTGGGGCTGAAGTCGGTCCCAAGGGTATGGCTGTTCGCCATTTAAAGTGGTACGCGAGCTGGGTTTAGAACGTCGTGAGACAGTTCGGTCCCTATCTGCCGTGGGCGTTTGAGAATTGAAGAGGGCTGCTCCTAGTACGAGAGGACCGGAGTGGACGAACCTCTGGTGTTCGGGTTGTCATGCCAATGGCATTGCCCGGTAGCTACGTTCGGAACTGATAACCGCTGAAAGCATCTAAGCGGGAAGCAGGCTTTAAGATGAGTTCTCACTGGGACTTTAAGTCCCCTAAAGGGTCGTTGGAGACTACGACGTTGATAGGTCAGGTGTGTAAGGGTTGTGAGGCCTTGAGCTAACTGATACTAATTGCCCGTGAGGCTTAACCATACAACGCCTAAGTGGTTTTGTGTATGAAGACTGATGAACATCACGTACTTAACAGTTACTGAATAAGACTAAATTTATATTAGAATTCCAAGATTGTCCTTTTTTGCTTAGCGACAATAGCATTGTAGAACCACCTGATCCCATTCCGAACTCAGAAGTGAAATGCAATAGCGCCGATGGTAGTGTGGGAGTTCCCATGTGAGAGTAGGACATTGCTAAGCACCTATTTAGAAAAGCCCGTAACACAAGTTACGGGCTTTTTAATCAGAGTTTATCTATTAACTTGTTTTCATAATCAAATTAATAAATAGATTTTGGCTAAACACTGAAATAAAGTGTTGACATCAAAACTAGGAAGCGTACAATGCGCATCCGCTTCGGGGCAAAGCTCACGAGGCATCAGATATAAACGAATGCGATTTATATCTTCTCGCAAGAGATTCTTTAACAATTAGTTATCATGCAATTTGTGTGGGCACTCACTCAGATGTTGATTTTACATAAGTCGTTACTTTTTTAAGTAAAGACGTAAAACAGCACTTTGATGAATGTCACACAGATACTTTATTTATACGAAAGTATACTTATATATGTAATGCGATATCAACTTTCGAGTTGGTATCACGACAGAATTCATTGAGCAGGAACGTTTCTTTATAAGGAACGCTCCACAAACGATTTTTTAATTGAAGAGTTTGATCATGGCTCAGATTGAACGCTGGCGGCAGGCTTAACACATGCAAGTCGAGCGGAAACGAGAAGTACTTGTACTTCGGCGTCGAGCGGCGGACGGGTGAGTAATGCTTGGGAATATGCCTTTAGGTGGGGGACAACAGTTGGAAACGACTGCTAATACCGCATAATGTCTACGGACCAAAGGGGGGGCTCTTCGGACCTCTTGCCTAAAGATTAGCCCAAGTGAGATTAGCTAGTTGGTGAGGTAATGGCTCACCAAGGCGACGATCTCTAGCTGGTTTGAGAGGATGATCAGCCACACTGGGACTGAGACACGGCCCAGACTCCTACGGGAGGCAGCAGTGGGGAATATTGCACAATGGGGGAAACCCTGATGCAGCCATGCCGCGTGTGTGAAGAAGGCCCTAGGGTTGTAAAGCACTTTCAGTAGGGAGGAAAGGGTGTTGATTAATACTCAACATCTGTGACGTTACCTACAGAAGAAGCACCGGCTAACTTCGTGCCAGCAGCCGCGGTAATACGAGGGGTGCAAGCGTTAATCGGAATTACTGGGCGTAAAGCGTGCGTAGGCGGTTTGTTAAGCAAGATGTGAAAGCCCAGGGCTCAACCTTGGAACTGCATTTTGAACTGGCAAACTAGAGTACTGTAGAGGGTGGTGGAATTTCCAGTGTAGCGGTGAAATGCGTAGAGATTGGAAGGAACATCAGTGGCGAAGGCGGCCACCTGGACAGATACTGACGCTGAGGCACGAAAGCGTGGGGAGCAAACAGGATTAGATACCCTGGTAGTCCACGCCGTAAACGATGTCAACTAGCCGTCTGTTGCCTTGAGCAGTGGGTGGCGTAGCTAACGCGCTAAGTTGACCGCCTGGGGAGTACGGCCGCAAGGTTAAAACTCAAATGAATTGACGGGGGCCCGCACAAGCGGTGGAGCATGTGGTTTAATTCGATGCAACGCGAAGAACCTTACCATCCCTTGACATCCTGCGAATTTTCTAGAGATAGAATTGTGCCTTCGGGAACGCAGTGACAGGTGCTGCATGGCTGTCGTCAGCTCGTGTTGTGAAATGTTGGGTTAAGTCCCGCAACGAGCGCAACCCCTATCCTTATTTGCCAGCGCGTAGTGGCGGGAACTCTAAGGAGACTGCCGGTGATAAACCGGAGGAAGGTGGGGACGACGTCAAGTCATCATGGCCCTTACGGGATGGGCTACACACGTGCTACAATGGCGTATACAGAGGGCAGCAATACCGCGAGGTGGAGCGAATCCCACAAAGTACGTCGTAGTCCGGATTGGAGTCTGCAACTCGACTCCATGAAGTCGGAATCGCTAGTAATCGTGGATCAGAATGCCACGGTGAATACGTTCCCGGGCCTTGTACACACCGCCCGTCACACCATGGGAGTGGGATGCAAAAGAAGTGGCTAGTTTAACCTTCGGGAGGACGGTCACCACTTTGTGTTTCATGACTGGGGTGAAGTCGTAACAAGGTAACCCTAGGGGAACCTGGGGTTGGATCACCTCCTTATCTTGAAGTAAAACAATGCTTTGTTGAGTGTTCACACAAATTGTATGATGACAAAAATGAGAAGAAACTTGTTTTGTTTAGCTTAGCTAGTTAGAACGTACCCATTCCTGATTAAAGGCAGGGTGAGACTGACGCCGAAAAGTTAGATAGAGCATAACCATGATAGGTCTGTAGCTCAGCTGGTTAGAGCGCACCCCTGATAAGGGTGAGGTCGGCAGTTCAAGTCTGCCCAGACCTACCAATTTCTTCAGCGTAAAGAAAAGCCAAATTTAAACTAAGCTTCATAAGTTATTTTAAATTTGGTTTTTTTAACCACGAATTAGCCGAATGTGCGCTAGTTTGACGCTCTTTAACAATCTGGAAAGCTGATATAAATACCCGGTATTTATATGGTGTGCGAAGTGTCGCGCTTCAATCACATAAGTATAAATACCAACAATAGCTAAATGATGTATTCCTTAATCATTTAGACCAATAGTTGAAAGACTATTAACTCTTATTCAAGTAACTCATCACTTTAACGAAAGTTAAGTGAAAGTGCGTGAAAATGTCAGACTTTACAATTGCCTTGGTTTAGTCACCAAGGTCTACTAAGACTACTTAGGGTTGTATGGTTAAGTGACTAAGCGTATGTGGTGGATGCCTTGGCAGTTAGAGGCGATGAAAGACGTGTTAATCTGCGATAAGCCTAGGTAAGGTGATAAAAACCGTTATAACCTAGGATTTCTGAATGGGGAAACCCACTGTCATAAGACAGTATCTTTATGTGAATACATAGCATAAAGAGGCAAACCGGGAGAACTGAAACATCTAAGTACCCCGAGGAAAAGAAATCAACCGAGATTTCCTTAGTAGCGGCGAGCGAACGGGAATTAGCCCTTAAGCGGTTTGTAAGTTAGTAGAATGTTCTGGAAAGGACAACGATACAGGGTGATAGTCCCGTATACGACAACGAACTTACCGTGAAATCGAGTAGGACGGAGCACGTGAAACTTTGTCTGAACATGGGGGGACCATCCTCCAAGGCTAAATACTCCTAACTGACCGATAGTGAACCAGTACCGTGAGGGAAAGGCGAAAAGAACCCCTGTGAGGGGAGTGAAATAGAACCTGAAACCGCATACGTACAAGCAGTGGGAGCCCCTCGAGGGTGACTGCGTACCTTTTGTATAATGGGTCAGCGACTTATATTCTGTAGCAAGGTTAACCGATTAGGGGAGCCGTAGCGAAAGCGAGTGTTAACTGCGCGTTTAGTTGCAGGGTATAGACCCGAAACCCGGCGATCTACCCATGGGCAGGTTGAAGGTTGAGTAACATCAACTGGAGGACCGAACACACGTATGTTGAAAAATGCGGTGATGACTTGTGGGTCGGAGTGAAAGGCTAATCAAGCCGGGAGATAGCTGGTTCTCCCCGAAATCTATTTAGGTAGAGCCTCGGACGAACACCACTGGGGGTAGAGCACTGTTAAGGCTAGGGGGTCATCCCGACTTACCAACCCTTTGCAAACTCCGAATACCAGTGAGTGATATCCGGGAGACACACGGTGGGTGCTAACGTCCATCGTGAAGAGGGAAACAACCCAGACCGCCAGCTAAGGTCCCAAAGTCATAGTTAAGTGGGAAACGATGTGGAAAGGCATAGACAGCTAGGAGGTTGGCTTAGAAGCAGCCATCCTTTAAAGAAAGCGTAATAGCTCACTAGTCGAGTCGGTCTGCGCGGAAGATGTAACGGGGCTAAACTATGCACCGAAGCTGCGGATTCAAAATTTATTTTGAGTGGTAGGGGAGCGTTCTGTAAGCCGTTGAAGGTGAATCGAGAGGTTTGCTGGAGGTATCAGAAGTGCGAATGCTGACATGAGTAACGATAATGGGGGTGAAAAACCCCCACGCCGAAAGACCAAGGTTTCCTGTCCCATGTTAATCAGGGCAGGGTAAGTCGGCCCCTAAGGCGAGGCGGAAACGCGTAGTCGATGGGAAACAGATTAATATTTCTGTACTTCTATATATTGCGAAGGAGGGACGGAGCAGGCTAAACAAGCATGGCGTTGGTTGTCCATGTGAAAGTACGTAGGTTGGAATCTTAGGCAAATCCGGGATTCTAAGACTGAGATACGAGACGATGCTCTACGGAGCAGAAGTTGTTGATGCCATACTTCCAGGAAAAGCTTCTAAGCGTCAGATATATAGGAACCGTACCCCAAACCGACACAGGTGGTTAGGTAGAGAATACTAAGGCGCTTGAGAGAACTCGGGTGAAGGAACTAGGCAAAATAGTACCGTAACTTCGGGAGAAGGTACGCCGACTATGGTGATGGGACTTGCTCCCTAAGCTGAAGTCGGTCGAAGTAACCAGGTGGCTGGAACTGTTTATTAAAAACACAGCACTGTGCAAAATCGAAAGATGACGTATACGGTGTGACGCCTGCCCGGTGCCGGAAGGTTAATTGATTGGGTTAGCTCTGCGAAGCTCATGATCGAAGCCCCGGTAAACGGCGGCCGTAACTATAACGGTCCTAAGGTAGCGAAATTCCTTGTCGGGTAAGTTCCGACCTGCACGAATGGCGTAATCATGGCCACACTGTCTCCACCCGAGACTCAGTGAAATTGAAATTGCGGTTAAGATGCCGTATACCCGCGGCTAGACGGAAAGACCCCGTGAACCTTTACTATAGCTTGACAGTGAACATTGCTCCTACATGTGTAGGATAGGTGGGAGGCTTTGAAACCATGTCGCCAGATATGGTGGAGCCATCCTTGAAATACCACCCTTGTATGCGTGATGTTCTAACCTAGGCCCGTAATCCGGGTTGGGGACACTGTCTGGTGGGTAGTTTGACTGGGGCGGTCTCCTCCCAAAGAGTAACGGAGGAGCACGAAGGTTGGCTAAGTACGGTCGGACATCGTACGGTTAGTGCAATGGCATAAGCCAGCTTAACTGCGAGACAGACACGTCGAGCAGGTACGAAAGTAGGTCATAGTGATCCGGTGGTTCTGTATGGAAGGGCCATCGCTCAACGGATAAAAGGTACTCCGGGGATAACAGGCTGATACCGCCCAAGAGTTCATATCGACGGCGGTGTTTGGCACCTCGATGTCGGCTCATCACATCCTGGGGCTGAAGTCGGTCCCAAGGGTATGGCTGTTCGCCATTTAAAGTGGTACGCGAGCTGGGTTTAGAACGTCGTGAGACAGTTCGGTCCCTATCTGCCGTGGGCGTTTGAGAATTGAAGAGGGCTGCTCCTAGTACGAGAGGACCGGAGTGGACGAACCTCTGGTGTTCGGGTTGTCATGCCAATGGCATTGCCCGGTAGCTACGTTCGGAACTGATAACCGCTGAAAGCATCTAAGCGGGAAGCAGGCTTTAAGATGAGTTCTCACTGGGACTTTAAGTCCCCTAAAGGGTCGTTGGAGACTACGACGTTGATAGGTCAGGTGTGTAAGGGTTGTGAGGCCTTGAGCTAACTGATACTAATTGCCCGTGAGGCTTAACCATACAACGCCTAAGTGGTTTTGTGTATGAAGCTGATGAACATCACGCACTAAGTTACAAGAGTTAAAGATTTATATTAAGTTTTCGAGATTGTCCTTTTTTGCTTAGCGACAATAGCATTGTAGAACCACCTGATCCCATTCCGAACTCAGAAGTGAAATGCAATAGCGCCGATGGTAGTGTGGGAGTTCCCATGTGAGAGTAGGACATTGCTAAGCGCCTAATTAAGAAAAGCCCGATACGAAAGTGTCGGGCTTTTTGCTTTTTTGCGTTTGGGGATTTTACAAGCTACTAAGTTTAGTTAGTATCGCAGATTCTGATGCGCCTAGCTTTAATTGCAGATAGCGAGCCACTCATCCCACTCGCCATACCTAAGAAAAGCAGAAGTGCAATGCAATAGCGCCAAAGGTGATAGCGTGTGGGTGTTGTCTCTTTATGTGAGAGTAGGACATTGCTAAGCGCCTAATTATGAAAAGCCCGTAACATACGTTACGGGCTTTTATCTTTTCTGCGTTTGGGGATTTAACAAGCAGATAAGTTAGTGTTTAATGTCGAAGTTGAATATTATCGATATAGAACCACTCATCCCATTCGCTATACCTAAGATAAGCAGAAGTGCAATGCAGTAGTGCTGAAGGTGATAGCGTGTGGCTGTTGTCTCTTTATGTGAGCGTAGGACATTGCTAAGCGCCACTGTTTTTAAAAAGAACATAAAAGCCCGTAACATACGTTACGGGCTTTTTGCTTTTCTGCGTTCGGGGATTTAACAAACCAATAAGCTTAGCTTAGTTTCATCGATATACAACAACCTATATTCCATTTGCCATATCAAAATTAATCGTAAGATTTATCTAGTCCTTATAGATTCCGGTTTATATCTGTTAATGATTAATGTATCTTCTATTCGCACAGTATGTAGTGCATTGTTAATTAAAAAGGAACTTTAAATGTGTTATCTGAGTTGCACACCTAAATCAGTTGGTCAGATATTCCTAATGACCTTACTTTTAATTTTGATTTCCGCATGCGTATCAAATGGAAGTAAAAAGGGTTCATTTGCCAAAGCTAACCTTAAGAGTGTTGCCTTAATTACAGATTTAGATGACGCTATTTGCATAAGGTACATTGGCTTTACTGCCTTTCATAATAAAAACCACTACGAAGAGAATGCCTTTGATCATAACCAGTTGATTGTGGAAGAGCTAACCAAGGGATTCACTCGCCATCATGTTGAGCTTGTTGATATAACAGCTAATGTATCTAGAGTTAGCTTCAATGATTATGTGAAGTATTATGATATTGGTGATGAACCCTATTTGGCTGAAGCTTATAAATTGAAAATACTTGATGCCGCCAAAGGGCAAGACTATGTGATGATAATGGAAAATAATAAAAAGCCTATAAACGGTAATTGCTATGCATCGACCTACCTTACTAGCGGTACAGGTTATGAATATAGAAAGGGAGCAAGAATGTCTGTTCCTCCTGTGAGTATTTTTGAGGTTAGTTCTGGCAACTTTATTAATAATATGTATTTCTCAGTTAATGAAGGTTTTCCATTGGTAAAGGAGCCTAGTACGTGGCGAGAGTCTTGGTTTAATCGTTTTATCAATCGCTATCGTTATAATATATCTCGAGAGATAGATTATTATTTTCTGCAGGAAGCTAATTAAACTAAGAATTTGTCTTTTGTCACAGATCAACCAGTTATTATCGGCAAGCGGTTAATAATCACACTAGTGCTGTGATATTTCTACTATGAATATATGTTATTCGCACAAATAAAGGGCGTTGCTTGCCCTAATTTCTTGCAAAAAAAGCCAGATTAAGTATACTTGCGCAAACTTTTTTAGCGTTAAAGTTTTTACTTTAAACAACTAAGATTTATACGATTTTATTCGTAGAAATTAGTTCAAATTATCTATGAGAAATAGTCTAACAAAAGCAGGGCGTGATTTTGCCTTTAAACAGAATATGTTAGCTATAAGCATAGTAATTATTTTAACGCTATTAATTTGTTATTTCTGGGGTTTTGACTATGCCAAATCGGCATTGGTTGGTGGCTTTGTTGTCATTATCCCTAATATAGTATTTGCCTATAAAGCATTTAAATATGCAGGGGCGCAGTCATCAAAGAAGGTTGTTGATTCTTTCTTTAGTGGCGTGAAGTTAAAAATGGGTTTAACGGCTTTTTTATTTGCACTCGCCTTTAAGTTTTTAGTGCTACTGCCGGTACCATTTTTTAGCATGTTTTGTTTAGTTGTGGCTTTGCCTTTGGTAACTCCTTTGTTACTAAGAAAAAGCGGCAATTTATAGAAATTTTATTTTTTAAACTTTAATCATTGGGAAATTAATATGTCTTCAGGCGCTGAATTAACCAGCCAAGAATATATTGTTCACCATTTAGCCAACTTGAAAGTAGGTGAGGGCTTTATGGCCGTACACCTAGATTCATTGGGGTGGTCAATATTTTTAGGTTTGGTCTTTTTAATGATCTTTCGCTCCGTAGCAAAGAAAGCAACCACTGGCGTGCCAGGTAAGTTGCAGTGTGCGGTCGAAATGATAGTTGGTTTTGTTGATGATAGTGTTAAAAGCACTTTCCACGGCAAAAACCCACTAATCGCTCCATTAAGCTTAACTATTTTTGTTTGGGTTTTCTTAATGAATGCGATGGATTGGGTTCCAGTTGACTTATTACCTCATTTAATTCACTGGACAACAGGTATGGAATTGGCAGACATTTACATGAAGCCAGTACCTACAGCTGATCCAAACATTACTTTTGGTTTAGCATTAGGTGTATTTATCCTGATCATTTACTACTCAATTAAAGTGAAAGGTGTGGGTGGTTTCATTAAAGAATTAACAACTCAACCTTTCGGTCACTGGTCTCTATACCCAGTAAACTTCTTGTTAGAAACGGTAACTATGTTAGCGCGTCCGTTATCACTAGCATTACGTTTATTCGGTAACTTATATGCGGGTGAGTTAATTTTCTTACTTATCGCAACAATTGGTTTATTCCAGTTACCAATACACTTCTTATGGGCTGCCTTCCACTTGTTGGTTATCCCATTACAAGCGTTTATTTTTATGATGCTAACTATTGTTTACTTAAGCTTAGCTCACGAAGATCACTAAATTGTAGGACACAATTTAATACGAATTTGATTTCGGCCCTAAGGGGCAAAGGGCAGGAAGCCCATGTACAATTTTTTTAACTTTAAACTTTACTTTAAATATCGGAGAAAAATATGATTGCTATCGCAGTTGCTCTACTAATCGGTTTAGGTGCATTAGGTACCGCTATTGGTTTTGGTCTTTTAGGTGGTAAGTTCTTAGAATCTGCTGCTCGTCAACCAGAATTAGCACCTCAACTACAAGTTAAAATGTTCATCGTAGCGGGTCTAATCGATGCGATTGCTATGATCGGTGTTGCTATCGGTTTATACCTATTGTTCGCTGTTGGCTTAGGCTAAGAAACCCCTTTTTTTATAGCGAATTGAATAGGAGGTACGCACAATGGATATTAATATGACCCTGATTGGGCAATTAATCGCATTTGTCGTATTTGTACTTTTTTGCATGAAGTATGTATGGCCACCAATCATTGGTGCCATTGAAGAACGTCAGAAAACTATTGCTGATGGACTTGCTGCTTCAGACCGTGCTGCGAAAGATCTTGAGTTAGCTCAAGAGAAAGCCACAGCTCAACTAAAAGAAGCGAAAGCTGAAGCTGCCTCTATTGTAGAAGCTGCTAAAAAGCATGAAGCTAAAATTGTTGAAGAAGCTGCTGGTAAGGCACAAGCTGAGAAAGAAAGAATCTTAGCTGCGGGTCACGCAGAAATTGAAACTGAACGTAACCGTGCTAAAGAAGAATTACGCAAACAAGTTGCTATTCTTGCTGTTGCCGGTGCCGAGAAAATTCTTGAGCGTTCAATTGATGCCGCTGCACACAGCGACATTTTAGATAAACTCGTCGCTGAACTTTAAGAGGAAAGAGCTATGTCTGAATTGACAACTGTCGCTCGTCCTTACGCTAAAGCAGCGTTCGACTTTGCTGTTGAAGCAAAAGCAATTGATAGCTGGTTAGCCCAGTTAACATTTGCTGCAGAAGTAGCTAAAGATGAGACCATTGTTGGTTATTTATCGGGTGGCGCTTCTGTTGAGCAAGCACAAGCATTATTTATTAATGTTTGCGGCGAGCAAGTAGACAGCCAAGGTCAAAACTTTTTAAAAGTGATGGCCGAAAACGAACGTTTGTTGGTGCTACCACAAGTGCTTGAACAATTCGTTGCTTTAAAAGCCGAATATGAACAAGAAGTCACTGTGGATGTAACCTCTGCGGTAGAAGTTACTGCAGAGCAAAAAACAACATTAAGCGCCGCGCTTGAAAAGCGCTTGGCACGTAAAGTAAAGCTTAATTGTACTGTTGACGCGAGCATAGTATCTGGCTTGATTATTCAAGCAGGTGATATGGTCATCGATGGTTCGGTTCAAGGTAAATTGAGCCGCCTAGCTTCAACGCTACAATCTTAGATAAGGGAACAGAGCATGCAACTGAATTCCACTGAAATCGCTGAACTGATCAAAAATCGTATTGAACAGTTCGACGTTGTCAGCGAAGCTCGTAACGAAGGTACTATCGTTTCTGTAACAGACGGTATCATTCGTATCCATGGCCTTGCCGATGTAATGCAAGGTGAAATGATCGAACTTCCTGGTAGTCGTTATGCTATCGCGTTAAACCTAGACCGTGATTCGGTAGGTGCGGTAGTAATGGGTCCTTATGCTGATTTAGCTGAAGGACAAAAAGTTAAAGGTACTGGCCGTATTTTGGAAGTACCAGTAGGTCGTGGTCTTTTAGGCCGTGTAGTTAACACATTAGGTGAGCCAATTGATGGCAAAGGCCCAATTGAAAACGATGGCTTCTCTCCAGTAGAAGTTGTTGCACCAGGTGTTATCGACCGTAAATCAGTTGACCAACCAGTTCAAACTGGTATCAAGTCAATTGACTCTATGATTCCAATCGGTCGTGGTCAACGTGAGCTTATCATTGGTGACCGTCAGATCGGTAAATCAGCGATTGCATTAGATGCAATCATTAACCAAAAGAACACTGGTATTAAGAGTATTTATGTAGCTATCGGTCAAAAAGCATCGACTGTTGCAAACGTTGTACGTAGTTTAGAAGAGCACGGCGCGTTATCAAATACTATCGTTGTTGTTGCATCTGCTTCTGAAGCTGCAGCATTACAATACTTAGCACCTTACTCAGGTTGTTCAATGGGTGAATACTTCCGTGATCGCGGTGAAGATGCGTTAATCGTATATGATGATTTGTCTAAGCAAGCTGTTGCTTACCGTCAAATTTCATTACTTTTACGTCGTCCGCCAGGTCGTGAAGCATACCCAGGTGACGTATTCTATCTTCACAGTCGTTTACTAGAACGTGCTGCTCGTGTAAACGAAGCGTATGTTGAAAAGTTCACTAACGGTGAAGTAAAAGGTAAAACAGGTTCTTTAACTGCATTACCTATTATCGAAACACAAGCGGGTGACGTATCTGCATTCGTACCAACTAACGTAATCTCAATTACCGATGGTCAAATCTTCCTAGAGACTGATTTATTCAACTCAGGTATTCGTCCTGCGGTAAATGCTGGTTTATCTGTATCTCGTGTTGGTGGTGCAGCGCAAACTAAGATCATCAAGAAACTTGGTGGTGGTGTACGTTTAGCCCTAGCTCAATACCGTGAATTAGCGGCATTTGCTCAGTTCGCATCAGATTTAGATGACGCGACGCGTGCTCAATTAGAGCATGGTCAACGTGTTACTGAATTGATGAAGCAGAAGCAATACTCTCCGCTTTCAGTTGCTGAAACTGCAGTATCTTTATTTGCAGCAGAGAAAGGCTACTTAAATGATGTTGAAATCAACAAAATCAATGATTTTGAAGCAGCATTATTAGCTTATGCAACGAATGAGCATGCGGAGTTGATGGCTAAAATCAACGAATCAGGTAACTACGATAAAGATATCGAAGCTGGTCTTGCTAAAGTACTTGAGTCTTTTAAGTCAACGCAAACTTGGTAATCGAGTCTTTAATTAAGAAACCTTTTCGGAGATAGAGTCATGGCCGTTGGTAAAGAAATAAAAACCAAGATTGCGAGTGTTCAAAACACTCAAAAGATCACAAACGCTATGGAAATGGTTGCTGCTAGTAAAATGCGTAAAGCGCAAGATAGCATGGCAGCATCTCGTCCATATGCGACAAATATACGAAACGTGATCGGTCATATTGCGCTTGGTAACTTAGAGTATCGCCATCCTTATATGGAAGAGCGTGAAACTAAGCGTGTTGGCTATATTGTTGTCTCAACCGACCGTGGTTTGTGTGGTGGCTTAAATATTAACTTATTTAAGAAAGTTCTAGCTGATGCTGCACAGCAGCAAGCAGCAGGTGCCGAAGTTGAGTTTGCTGTTGTGGGTTCAAAAGCAACATCATTCTTTAACAACATGGGCGCTAAAGTTACTGCACAAATCTCTGGCTTAGGTGATAACCCTTCAGTTACTGATTTAGTTGGTAGCGTTAAGGTTATGCTTAAAGCTTATGATGACGGTGAAATTGATAAGTTGTTCGTGGTATATAACAAGTTTGTTAATACTATGACGCAACAGCCAACAGTAGATCAGTTGTTACCTTTACCGAAATCAGATGACGAAGAAATTAGTCATCGTTGGGATTACATTTACGAGCCAGATGCTAACGTATTGTTAGATCAATTATTGGTTCGTTATATTGAATCTCAAGTATACCAAGGCGTGGTTGAAAACCTAGCTTGTGAACAAGCAGCCCGTATGATTGCAATGAAAGCCGCTACAGATAATGCTGGTGAGTTAATTGATGATCTGCAATTGGTATTTAACAAAGCGCGTCAAGCAGCGATTACTCAAGAGTTGGGTGAGATTGTTGCTGGTGCAGCTGCGGTAGGGTAAGCCAATATTTGGCAACGAGAGTTTCGTAATTTAACGACAAGCTAGTTAATACTCATATAGGTTAGCTAGCTTTAATTAAGAGGAATAAACATGAGTACAGGTAAAGTCGTCCAAATCATTGGCGCAGTTGTGGATGTTGAATTTCCACAAGATGCTGTACCTCAGGTATATGACGCATTAAATGTAACCGAAGGTGACCTTGACGGTTTAGTACTTGAAGTTCAACAGCAGCTTGGTGGCGGCGTTGTACGTACTATCGCAATGGGTACCTCAGACGGTTTGCGTCGTGGTCTGAATGTAGTAAATACAGGTAATGCAATACAGGTTCCAGTTGGTGTTGAGACCTTAGGTCGCATCATGAACGTTTTAGGTGACCCGATTGATGAAGCAGGTCCAATTGGTGAGAAAGATCGTTGGTCTATTCACCGTGAAGCACCAGCTTACGCAGAACAATCAATGTCTAACGAATTGTTAGAAACTGGTATCAAAGTAATCGACTTAGTATGTCCATTCGCTAAAGGTGGTAAAGTTGGTTTATTCGGTGGTGCTGGTGTTGGTAAAACCGTTAACATGATGGAACTTATCCGTAACATCGCTATCGAGCACAGTGGTTACTCAGTATTCGCTGGTGTTGGTGAGCGTACACGTGAGGGTAACGATTTCTATCACGAAATGAACGACTCTAACGTACTTGATAAAGTATCGTTAGTTTACGGTCAGATGAACGAGCCACCGGGTAACCGTTTACGTGTTGCTATGACTGGTTTGACTATGGCGGAGAAATTCCGTGACGAAGGTCGCGACGTATTATTCTTCGTTGATAACATCTACCGTTACACGCTTGCTGGTACTGAGGTATCTGCACTTCTAGGTCGTATGCCATCAGCGGTAGGTTACCAGCCTACACTAGCTGAAGAAATGGGTGTACTTCAAGAGCGTATTACTTCAACGAACAAAGGTTCAATCACTTCAATCCAAGCGGTATACGTACCTGCGGATGACTTGACTGACCCGAGCCCAGCAACAACTTTCGCTCACTTAGATGCAACAGTTGTACTTTCACGTTCTATTGCTGAATTAGGTATTTACCCAGCGATCGATCCACTAGATTCAACTTCTCGTCAGCTTGACCCATTAGTAGTAGGTCAAGAGCACTATGAAGTAGCTCGTGGCGTTCAATCAGTATTACAACGTTATAAAGAACTTAAAGATATCATCGCTATCTTAGGTATGGATGAATTATCTGAAGAAGATAAGTTAACAGTATCTCGCGCTCGTAAGATCCAACGTTACTTATCTCAGCCGTTCTTCGTAGCTGAAGTATTTACAGGTTCTCCAGGTAAGTATGTTTCATTAAAAGACACCATCTCAGGCTTTAAAGGCATTTTAGCTGGTGAATACGATGAATTACCTGAGCAAGCATTCTACATGGTTGGTTCAATCGAAGAAGCTGTAGAGAAAGCGAACAAGATGTAATCATCTGGTAAGCACTTGTAATTAAGTTATAAGTGCTTACAGCATAAGAGGTCGAGTCAAATGGCATTATTAACTGTAAATCTTAATGTAGTAAGTGCTGAAGAAAGCTTATTTTCTGGCAGCATTAAATCATTACAGATCACAGGTAGTGAAGGTGAATTAGGTATTATGCCTGGTCACGCACCTTTACTGACCTCACTAAAACCTGGTATGGCACTTATCACCAAGAAAGATGGTAGCGAAGAAGTTATTTACCTTTCAGGTGGTATGCTAGAAGTTCAACCGAACAATGTAACTGTGTTAGCTGATGTGGCAACACGTGCAGATGATTTAGATGAACAAGCAGCAATTGAAGCGAAGAAGCGTGCAGAAGAAAACATTAGTGCAAACAGTGCTGATGTAGACTATGCAGAAGTTGCAGCTGAATTGGCACGTGCAATAGCGCAATTACGTGTTATTCAAGCGGGTAAGAAAAAAGTTTAGTACTTCCTTAGGGGATTAACTAAATAAACACTAAGTTTTAGTGACTAATTGATTAAACGAGTATTACTTTGGTGATACTCGTTTTTTTATGGCTAAAATTTATCATTTAAAAATCTTGATCTAGATCAAAGTTTGCTTAGCTACTAAGACATTCAAATAAAACTCTGCTATCAAAACTACCATTGCGTTAATCCCCGTCTATAGTTAATAGATATGTCTTTAATTCAATATATTACATGTCTGATTTATCGCAAAATTACTTTGTCTCAGTGGCAGAAATTGCCGCTAAACTTGACCAAGCCACACAAATTGCACAGCAGCTATCGTTAACCGCTAGTAATGCTAGGGCTGTGGCTTTACGTGCAGGGGAGAAAGCAGCAGGTTTTCGACCGTTAACAGATTTTATTGATCGCCTGGCAGATATCACCATACGTTCGTCAAAACGCATCAATAAGTTAGCGGCCATATTAAGCCAAACTTCCGCAGAAAAGGTACGTGCTGATGGTGCCATGAAGCACTTTAATTCGGTATATATACTGGCAAAGGATTCACCTTTTATCAATAGCCTAGATAAAGTTTATTTACGCTGTAAATCTGCGCAGCAATCCTTAGATAATACTTATAAAAAGCAAATAGACCAACTTAGCGACGAGCTTAGTGAATTAAGTAATGAGCTTCGTAATGCGGTGATTTTGGCAACGCTATCGCGAGTAGAGGCGTCACAAGCAGGCTCAGAGTATCAAGATGCGTTAGTGAATGTTGCTGATAATGTTGAAGGTGCTGCAGGTAAAATTAAAGATCATATTAATTACTCCCAACAGATGGTTGCTGAACTGGACGAATACTAATAATAAAGGAAGCTCATAGTAATGAAAACTCAAAAGCTATTTGAAAGCCCTAGCCATACCTGGCTAATGTTTGGTAGAGATGAAGATAAACCAAATGAAATTATCGATACTAATCAGTATATGGTGGTGAGTAAAAATAATTCTTTGTTGATGGATCCCGGTGGTATTGAGTTGTTTTCCGCTATGCTGGCTGCTGTGATTAAACAGGTGCCCGCTGATAAAATCACCCATTTATTCGCCTCACATCAAGATCCTGACATTATTTCGTCACTTGGTCTTTGGGATCAGGCATTACCTTCAGCAACCCTTCATTCACCTTGGCTTTGGGAAAGCTTTATTCGCCACTTTGGCATGAATAATATTAAATATTCTGCAATACCTGATGAGGGCAACACCTTAAAAATTGACGGCATTTCTTTAGATTTTATACCAGCGCATTATTTACATTCTTCGGGTAACTTTAATGTTTACGATGGCGAAGCAAAAATTTTGATGTCTGGGGATATAGGTGCAGCATTAGAGCCAGTAGATGCCCCCTTGTATGTAGATGACTTTGATGAGCATATTGGCAAGATGAAAATGTTCCATCAGCGCTGGATGCCTTCAAATGATGCGAAAAATGACTGGGTAAGACGAGTTCGTAAGTTAGATGTTGAGCTGATGTGTCCACAACATGGCAGAATTTTTAAGGGTGATAATGTTAAGCGCTTTTTGGATTGGTTTGAAAATTTAGAAGTTGGTGTTTTACATAAAACTTAGCGTTGGTATTTATGCTGAGGCGAGATAGAATAGGCAAAAATTCAATCTTAGTTTAGGATAACTATGTCTCTTTCTGTTGTCATTCTTGCTGCGGGTAAAGGTACTCGTATGCGCTCCTCTTTACCTAAAGTTCTTCATCCAGTAGCAGAAAAGCCCATGGTAGGGCATGTTATTGATAGTGCGCGTCAATTAGGTGCAGAGAATATTTACCTGGTTTATGGTTTTGGTGGTGAAGTATTAAAACAACAAATTCAAGGTGATGATTTAACTTTTGTTGAACAAGCAGAACAGCTTGGTACCGGTCATGCTGTTGATCAAGCAAGCCCTTACCTTAAAGATGATGAAAATGTGTTAGTGCTATATGGCGATGTGCCACTAACTAAAGTTTCAACTTTAGAAAATTTACTTGCCGCTAAACCTGAACAAGGTATGGCATTACTTACGGTTCATTTAGCCAATCCTACTGGCTATGGCCGTATTGTTCGTAGTGAAGCAAATAATGTTGTTGGTATTGTTGAGCAAAAAGATGCTAACCCTGAGCAATTAGCCATTAATGAAGCTAACACAGGTATATTATTAGCCAATGGCGGTGATCTTAAGCGTTGGTTATCTGGTTTATCTAATGACAATGCTCAAGGCGAGTATTACTTAACCGATATTATCGCTATGGCTCATCAAGAAGGTAAAACTATAGCAACAGCACACCCAGAAACTGAAATTGAAGTGGAAGGGGCGAATAATCGTGTGCAATTGGCAGCATTAGAGCGAGCTTATCAAGCCAGAATTGCAGAAGAGTTAATGATAGCCGGTGCAAGCTTACGTGATCCAGCACGTATTGATGTCCGCGGTAAGTTAGCTGTTGGTAGTGAAGTTAGTATTGATATTAACTGCATCTTCGAGGGCAATGTAAGTTTAGCCGATGGCGTTTCAATTGGGGCTAACTGTATTATTAAAAATACCACTATAGGTGAAAATGTAGTAATTAAGCCTAATAGTGTTATTGAAGACTCTGTAATCGAAGCTGAGTGTTCGGTTGGTCCATTTGCGCGCATCAGACCTGATACTTTAATGAAGCGTGATTCACATATAGGTAACTTTGTTGAAACTAAAAAAACCACCCTTGGTGAAGGTACAAAAGCAGGGCACTTAACTTATTTAGGCAATAGTGATATTGGCAGTAAAGTTAATATTGGTGCTGGTACTATTACTTGTAATTATGACGGTGTTAATAAATCAACGACGACTATAGGTGATAACGCCTTTATTGGCTCTAATAGTTCGTTAGTTGCCCCTGTTACTGTGGGCAAATTAGCCACTGTTGGCGCAGGCTCGGTGATCAGTAAAGATGTTGCTGATGAAGAGTTAGCAATTGCCCGCGGTAAGCAACGTAATCTCGCTGGCTGGCAAAGGCCAACTAAAAAAAGCTAGCTTAAGATGTTTTAATACTTGCCAACATTATCTGAAAAGCACCTAAGGGTGCTTTTTTTGTAACCTAAGATTGACCAAATGGTTAGACAAATTGTAGTAATTTTACCAACCTTATTGCATTGGCTTTCGAAATGAAACATAATGTCGCTCAAATCGAAATAAAACAAACTGTTTCGAAACTATAACTAACAAAATAAAAGTTAATTTAGTCATGCCAAAAAGAAATACACAGCAAAGACGTCACAATATAATTGCTGATCTCAATGTTACTGGGGAAGTCAGCGTTGAAAGCTTAGCAAAGCAGTTTGACACTTCTGAGGTCACTATTCGTAAAGATCTGGCAGCATTAGAAAATAGCGGTTTATTACTAAGGCGCTATGGTGGTGCCGTTGCATTACCTAATGAAATTACTGAAATAAAAGCAGATAAACTTTCAGAGCAAAAGCGTGCTATTGCCAAGCAAGCGGCTTTGTTAATTAGAGATCATAATCGAATTATTATTGATAGCGGGCAAACAACCGCGGCATTGGTGAGTGAACTCGCAAGTAAAAAAGGTTTAGTGGTTATGACTAATGCCTTAAGTATCGCTAATGAAATTCATGCCTTAGAAAGCGAGCCGACCTTGTTAATGACAGGCGGTACATGGGATGCTAACTCTGAAGCGTTTCAGGGTCAGGTAGCTGAACAAGTATTACGCTCGTATGATTTTGATCAGCTATTTATTGGTGCAGATGGTATTGATATAAATCGCGGTACTACCACGTTTAACGAGTTAATTGGCTTAAGTCGTGTCATGGCGGAAGTGGCTAGAGAAGTTATAGTTATGGTTGAATCAGACAAAATAGCTAAGAAGATCCCTAACCTGGAATTATCTTGGCAGCAAATACATACTTTAATTACTGATGATGGCTTATCTGAAGAAGCGCGCAAGGCATTAAAAGAGCAAGGTATTAATTTAATTATTGCCTAGCGCAACATAGCGTGAAACCCCAGATAACCGTGTAACGTAGAGAATATAAAAAGGAATAGAAATTATGTGTGGCATTGTTGGTGCAGTAGCACAACGTGATGTAGCAGACATTTTGGTTGAAGGTCTTAAACGACTGGAATATAGAGGCTATGATTCAGCAGGTGTAGCTATTGTTGGTCATGATGATAGCCTAAACAGAGTAAGACGCTTAGGTAAAGTACAAGAACTAGCTGATGCATTAAAATCAGAGCCATTGGCTGGTGGTACAGGTATTGCTCATACTCGTTGGGCAACGCATGGTGCACCAAGTGAATCAAATGCGCACCCGCATACCTCTAATGAAACTATTGCTGTAGTTCACAATGGTATTATTGAAAATCACAATGAATTGCGAGAAAAACTGCAGCAGTTTGATTATCAGTTTACTTCTGAAACTGATACCGAAGTAATTACTCACTTAGTACATCATGAATTAAAAACAGCAAGCTCGTTAATGGAAGCTGTGCAAAAAACCGTAAAGCAACTTGAGGGTGCTTACGGTACCGTCGTTATGGATACTCGTGATAAAGAACGTGTTGTTGTCGCTCGCTCAGGTAGTCCGTTAGTGATTGGTTACGGTTTAGGTGAAAACTTTATTGCTTCAGACTTAATGGCTTTATTACCAGTAACACGTAAATTTTCTTACTTAGAAGAGGGTGATGTTGCTGAAATAACCCGTTTTGATGTCACTATTGTTGATAAAGATGGCAACTCAGTAGAGCGTGAAGCGAAAGAGTCAGAAGTAAGTCATGATGCCGGCGATAAAGGTGAATATCGTCACTACATGCTTAAAGAAACATATGAGCAACCTACCGCTATTCGTAACACACTAGAAGGGCGTCTATCTGGTAGTCAGCTAAACGTTGATACTTTCGGTGCTGGCGCAGATGAAATATTCAAAGAAATAGAGCATGTGCAAATTATTGCTTGTGGTACTAGTTATCACTCAGGCATGGTCGCTCGTTACTGGCTTGAAGCGCATGCAGGTGTTTCATGTAACATTGAAATTGCCAGTGAATTTAGATATCGCAAATCTCATGTGCCAAAAAATGCTTTATTAGTGACTATTTCACAGTCAGGTGAAACGGCGGATACTTTAGCGGCGCTGCGCCTAGCAAAAGATTTAGGTTATAAAGCCAGCCTTACCATTTGTAATGTAGCGGGTTCTTCATTAGTACGAGAGTCTGATCTTGCCTTTATGACTAAAGCAGGCGCAGAAATTGGTGTTGCATCAACCAAAGCCTTTACCACGCAGCTGGTTGGCTTGTTGATGATGACCTTGGCATTAGGTAAGCATAATGGTATGAGCGAAGCAAAACAGGCAGAAATTGCTCACTCAATTTTAACCTTACCAAATAAGCTTGAAGAAGTATTAGCGCTAGCTGCTCCAATAGAAGCCTTAGCTGAAGATTTTGCTGATAAGCACCATGCCTTATTCTTAGGTCGCGGTGATCAATATCCTATTGCGATGGAAGGTGCGCTTAAGTTAAAAGAAATCTCATATATTCATGCTGAAGCCTATGCAGCAGGTGAATTAAAGCATGGTCCATTAGCGTTAATTGATGCGGAAATGCCAGTTATTGTCGTTGCGCCACAAAATGATTTAATTGAAAAGTTAAAATCAAATGTAGAAGAGGTGAGAGCACGCGGTGGCTTAATGTATGTATTTGCCGATAGCAAAGCTAACTTTGCTAGCGATGAAACCATGAAGGTGATTGATGTGCCTTTATGTGACGATATTATAGCGCCAATTGTTTACACCTTGCCGTTACAGTTATTGTCTTACTATGTTGCCATTATCAAGGGCACTGACGTTGACCAACCACGTAACTTAGCTAAGAGTGTTACGGTTGAGTAGAAAGCCTCTATTTTAAGTGAAAGCAGCCTTTTTAGGCTGCTTTTTTGTTGCTGTTTGATGTACTTATGAGAAATTTACTTTAGTTTGGCTTATCTAAAGTAATGTAACCATTCAGAGTATCGCCATTATCGTGCTTAAAGGTTAGTTCTAACTTTATTTGATTATTTTCCAGCTGGCTAATGCGATAGCTGCCTTGCGACACGACTTCATTGTTACTTGGTGGCGTATGAATAGTAATATTTTCTTTGCCATTTAAGTTACCTCCTGTGCCGGATAAATCTAAATTGGAAATAATTAGGCTAGGCTCAGAGCAACTGCCATATTGCTCGGCATCACATTGCTCAGCATAAAGGGAAGTACTTTGGCTGATTTTATTGCCCCAATTAATTTCGCGAGTATGCGATTGCACAAAAGACCAAGGCTTGCCAGCAAGTATGCCGGTAAGTGGCTGCGCTTGAAAATCATAACAATATTGTTTTAATGGCTTACTATTTTTCATAGCTTTGAACTCACCTTTCATCGTTGCCATTAAGTCAACTTTATAGCCATCATGGGTATCAACCACTATGGTTGGCACAATCAGATCTGCATAGCAAAAGCGTGAATATTTTACGTTAACGCCTTCTGGTACATCTTCTAATACTTCAAAAGTATTTAAGGTCATAGAGAAGCCAGAGTCAGGCGCAAACATCTCGGCATTTTTAGGATTCTTTAAAATGGCCTTTAACGTGTTAACATCTTTGTTTTGCATGGCGGTAAAATATTGTTTTACTAAGGTTTGCTTAGCAGATTCACCACAGCCTGTTAGTAATGTGGTTAAGGCGAGTGTTGTTATTAGGGTTTTGTTCATCTCAATATCCCTTGAAGGTGAAAGTTACTCTTTTACCTTAGGCATGAATAAATTGTCGAATATTATTTCGTTTAGATTGTTTCATAATATTTCGGTTACCTACCTTTTTGAGCTTTAACGATAAATTTAGAGTGCTTATGAGTTATAAGAACAGATTAGTGAATTATTACACCTCTATGTCCTATCTTGGCATAGTGCTGGCGGTGGTGTTTTTTTCGGTATCACTATCTCCGTCACTACTTCCTAGGCCGTTATTGCTTCAAGGTGTTCTCTCCGGTTTGCTGCTAGCGTTAGGTTATAGCTTAGGGGCTGCGGTTAAATGGTTGTGGAATTACCTACATTTGCCTTTGCTTAGCAATAAAGTTCAGACACCATTGAAACTACTAGTGACGCTTTTGAGCGCTGTGCTTTTTGTTTACTCAATCTACTATTCAACGCAGTGGCATAATGACTTACGACAGTTAATGGCGTTGCCTGCCACAGGTTATATGCCACACCTCTATATGACCTTGCTCTCTTTAAGTTTAGCTTTGTTATTACTTTTGCTTGCTAAGGCAATTATAGGCTTATTTATTCGGGTAAAGAGCAAGCTAAAAACTGCAATTCCTCAGCGTGTGGCTAATGTGTTGAGTTTTGCTTTAGTGGCTTTGATAGTCTTTTTATTTACCAACAAAGTTATTGTTAGCAAAGTTGTTAGTGTTATTGATGATACCTATGCGCTACTAGATGAAAACATTGGCTCTGACTTGCTTGCGCCAATGCGTAGTAGTGCAACAGGCAGTGAAAATTCGTTAATTTCATGGTCGACATTAGGTAAAGCAGGGCAAGAGTTTATCAATTTTGCGCCAACAAAGCAGGCGATAGAGAAGTTTCACCAAGCACAGAGTAAGCAGCCATTGCGTGTTTATGTCGGGTTAAGAGCAAAAGACACTGTTGAGCAACGGGCGGAATTGGCGCTACAAGAATTAATTCGTGTTAATGCTTTTAAGCGTTCGAAACTGGTAATAGCTACGCCAACAGGTACAGGCTGGCTAGACCCGTTTGCTATGGATACGCTGGAATATATTCACCAAGGTGATACTGCCATTGTTGCCATGCAATATTCATATTTACCTAGCTGGCTTACCTTGTTGGTAGACCCTTCTAGCGCTAGGCAAAGTGCAGCAGCTTTATACAATAAAGTGCATGGCTATTGGGCGAAACTTGATAAAGATAAGCGGCCAGATCTGTATTTATTTGGTTTAAGTTTAGGTGCTTATGGCGCAGAAACCTCAATTAATTTAACGACAGTTATTAATAATCCCATTCAAGGTGGGCTTTTTGTCGGAGCCCCTTTTACCAGCATGTTTTTGCCTTTGCTTACTAAAAATCGAAATCCAAACTCGCCACCTTGGTTACCACAAGTACAAGATGGCTCTATGGTACGTTTTACCGCACAAGAAAATGCCCTGAACAACAGAGATTGGCAGTGGGGGCCAATGCGCTTTGTTTATGTGCAATATGCCAGTGATCCTATTGTATTTTTCTCTACAGATATGTATCGCAAAGAGCCAGACTGGATGAAACAGCCACGAGGGCATGATGTATCTCCAGCGTTTCAATGGCTGCCGCTGATAAGTTTCTTTCAGGTACTGTTTGATTTACCTATGGCAGATAAGGTGCCAAGGGGCAATGGTCACCATTATTCTGCGAGTAGTTATATTGATGGTTGGCTGGCGGTAACAGCACCAAAAAGTTGGCGTAATGAACAAAATAAACAACTGAGCTCACATATGATAAATCAATAACTTAAACTAATTATTGTAATTATAAGTTGAGTTGTTACCCTTAGAGTTATGCTAATGCATGTGCTAAAAAAAAGGAGTAATCATGTTAACTTATAAGAATATACTCTATGTATACAGTGACTCTGTTGATAACCAACAAGGTTTAGAGAAGGCGGTAAAGCTTGCTGTTGCGAGCAATGCCAAGTTAACAGTACTTTTTACCCTCTCAAATGACACTTTGCCTGAGTCTTTAGGCTTTCATCAAGCAGAAATTAATAACTTTATTAGTCAAAAAGAGTATGAGCGCGATCAAGTTTTACTTGCGCTTTCTCATGATATCTCAATCGAAAAAGAAACTATTTTATCTAACTCTTATTTGGATGTGATTGAGAAAATTAAATTACTTAACATAGATTTAGTCATTAAACCTTCAGAAAATGAAGGCTTGTTGAGTAAGTTATTTGGCAGTAATGATATGGGCTTTTTGCGTCAATGCCCTTGCCCGGTATGGTTAGTTAATGCTGAAGATAAAGCCCATAGTAATATTGTTATTGCTGCGGTAGATGTCAGTACTAATCACCCCGATAAAGAAATAGAAATTAGGCACCAACTAAATATGGCGGTGGTTAAATCTGCAGTATCTTTAGCGCAAGCCAAGGGCGCGAGTGTCCATTTAGTTTCAGTTTGGGCGGCTAAATATGAACATACGTTACGCCACTCTGCCTTTTTAAGCAAAAGCCAAGCTGATGTTGAAAGCTATATTAGTGATGCTAAAGCGCTACATGAGCGAAACTTTAGCTTATTAATGGCAGATATTGAGCAAGCGATAGAACAAAAGCTACTAACGTCGGTAAATTTGCAGCAGGTATCTATTAAAGGAAATCCAAGGGAAGCATTGCCAAATTATGCTAAAGAAGTAAATGCTGATTTAGTTGTCATGGGCACAGTAGCACGGGTTGGTATACCGGGGTTATTAATTGGTAACACAGCTGAGAATATTCTTTATCGTTTAAATCAATCGGTATTAGCGCTAAAACCATATGGCTTTTAAGGCTGTTATTGTTCATAAATAAGCCTATAAGTTAGTTTGAGGAATGGCGGGTAATCGCCTGAATGATAAACGCTCTAAGCAGTATTGAACATCTTGCAGCCTTTTAGGTCGTCAACGATTAAGCGAAAAAGAGTGATAGAGCCAATAGTGTAGGCGAGGCAATACTACAAATTACATTGGCGGCTAAATACTTAGGCGCAGAGGCAATATCTCTGTTGAGTCTTATCATGCCATAAAGCACAAAATAACCTAATAGCATAGGTATGATTGCCACTATGCTAGCTAGTGGCAGTATGTTCGTTAGCACAAGGTAGATAAGCGTTAGCTGAGCAAAAATAGTAAATATGCCATAGGCTTTGATGCTGGCGCCAATACCATGCTTTATGGCTAAGTGATTTCGACCGACCTGAGTATCCGCGTCAATATCTGGTATTTGATTCACTAACAGTAAGTTGTTAATCAAAAAGAAGGGGATTAAGCTAATTAACCATATTGATGTGTTTATAGCGCCTGTAATACAAAGATAAGTGCCTGTAACCATGAAAGTGCCAAAGCCTAATCCTGGAGCGATAAGGCATAGCCAGGCCTGTTTATTTATCCATTTTGTGTAAGTGATAACAACGAGTAAGCCAAGTAGTCCTATCGGTAGAATTTTCCAGCCATGTATTGTGATAAAGTAAATGCCAACTATCGCTGTAATAGCAAGGGCAATCAGGCTTGCTTTAAATACCTGCGCAGATAAGTGTGGATGTTGAACCAGTAAACCACTGCCACCGCTAAAGTCAGTTCTTTCGGTCATTAAATCTAAGCCACTGTGAAAGTCTTGATATTCATTTAAGGTGTTTACCGCTATGTGCGCAGTTAACGCACCTACAAGGCAAAGTAAGGCATAAGCGAGTGAATAATGCAGCCCTTGAAATTGCGCAGTCGCAACGGCTAGTAATATGCATACAGGTGTGAGTATCAAAAAGCTGGGTCGCATTGCATGAACAATATTGGCACTTTTAGGCTTTGTCATAAGTAAAACTTAAGTGAGAAACAGTGAGTTAACCATCATAGCAAGAGAAATAATTATGTGAACACTTCACCGTCGCTTATATAAGCAAACTGGCAGGTATTTTTAATCAGAATAATTAAAAGGTAGGGGTTGATAGATTTTAGCTAATAAAAAAGCGCCTTGAGGCGCTAATTTTAAATGGAGAGTTGCCTGGTAACGAATTAAGCGTTACATGCATCTTTTAATGCTTTACCTGCTTTGAAGCTAGGTACTTTAGCTGCAGCGATTTGAATTTCTGCACCTGTTTGTGGGTTACGACCAGTGCGAGCAGCGCGATCTGTTACTTTGTAAGTACCAAAACCAACTAAGGCTACTTCACCGCCATTTGATAATTCTTCAGTGATTGTTTGAATTAAACTATCTAATGCACGACCTGCTGAAGCTTTAGAAATATCAGCGCCTTCAGAGATTTTTGCTACTAATTCACCTTTATTCATTTTTTTATCCTTAATTCAACATTTATTATTATTGCCGACAACATACTAAAAAAGAACGGAGGGCGGATCAATAGTAAAAGAAAAATTGTTGCCTTTACAAGAGAATTATTCACCTGTTTGTCATAATTACGCGAAAAATCTGCCTACCAAGCTGTTCCAGCTTGAATATAAAATACCGTATCCTCAGGTCCTTTGGCGATATCAAAGCCCATATCAAAACCATAGCGACGGGCAATTAAATAGCGAAAGCCTACGCCTTTGGTTATTCTACTTGCGGTGTCAGTTAAGTCAGAAAAGTCGTTGCTTGCTTTGCCTATACCGGCAAAAGCATTAATTTGCCAACGTAAATTGATTTGATAAGCAACTTCAAGCTCAGTGATAGCCACAGCTTTTCCTTGGTAGCGCATTGCTGGTATACCACGCATATCAACATAGGGTGTTGCATAAGGAGGTAAAAATTCTTCTGAATCGGCAAAGTTTACTTCTGCTCTAATAGCTGTGCGCCAGTTTTTATTAAGTTTAAAGTAGTGTAAGGCGGTTAACTCGGTGAGTTGATAGTCAACATCTGAAGCAATTTTGTCATCAAACCACAGGTAGTTTAATTCGTACTTTAACCCTTCATCAGGAGAAAAGAAGTTATCACGAGAGTCGTACTCTAAGGTAAAGCCAATACCTGACGTAGTAATACTGCGTGTTAATAGCTCGGTAAGCGCTTCTTGCCACTCAGGTGGTAAATTAGCAACTAAGTCACCGAGCTTGCTCGGTGAAATTTCAGCATTGATATATCTATGTGTTGGGCCTATGTAAAAGGCGCTATCGGCAATCTTAAACTTGAGGGTTTGCATAATCGCTGTAGCTTTGGTGTTGATTTGTACCGGCTTAGATAAAGAGATATCACCAAAGCCAAAAAAATCGAGGTTAATGTCTCCATAACCACCGCCACCCATATAACGGATGCGGCCTTGCTTAAAAAAGCCCATATGACCACCACCAGCAAAATATGAACCATTGCCCGTATAAGCGCCGATGACAGCAGATACACTCGGCGGCATTAAGTGTTGTGCGGCATTGTCAGAGTTTTGCATTGATTTAAGTCGTTTATCGCGATCTTGTGCACTCTCGTGAAAGAAAAGCCCTGTAACCCCTAAACCACCATCTAACGCGGGATCGGTAATAATGATAGGAACAGGTAAAAAACCGTAGGCGTTTTCTGATAAGTACTGGGAAGCATCAAATTGCCCATCTAATACATCAAAAAATTGTGATGCATTTGTTTGGGGCAAGTAGCTTAAAAGTAGTAGCGTTGCTAATTTTGCTTGAGTAAATAGTGTATTCATAAGTTCCATTGATACGTTATCTGTAATGCTATGGTAAATTTAAGCTGAATATTTACCAGTGTAGAGGGTTTATTAGTTTAGTTAAATAGATCTTTTTAATATTCAAAAAAGCTAGTTGTCTTGATGCTCTGGGTGGAGATCTAGGTAATCACACCAAACACTAAAGTGCTCATGGTTAAAGCGGGAGTCGGTTGCTTTAAACCACTGTGAGGTTTGAAAGGGTTGCAGTTTAAATTTGATTTTATGGCCATCAATGGCAACGTGGCAAAGTAATTTAGCGTTTGTTTCGTTTGAAACTTGCACGCGCGCGTAATTATCAGCACTACGTTGGTGTTTTACTGTTATTTTTGGGGCAGCAAAAGTAGTAAAAGCGATTAACAAAAGCAGGTAACAAGAAAATCTTTTCATTTATTGCCGCTTAAAAGTAGAGTTTTTTGAAATAATTTTAATTTTAGCATTGAAAGCGCTTTTAGTGTCACCATAACTAATACTATCGCAGTAATTAACTCTAATTAGAATTAGCGCTGCTAATAAAAATGACAATATTATAACAACTCGCTATAACGCGCTTTTAAAGAGAAAGAATCATGGCAAACTTTGTTCCAGTAAAAAAAGACCAGCACCAAAACTTAAAACTAGCTAACAAACGTGATTTATCACATGCTGCAGGTCAACACATTGTCCCTATTACCGCGGCTGAGTATGCACAAGCATCAGCTAGTTTCCCAGTAGTTTTTGTTAAAAACCCTGACTCTCCGCGTTTTCGCAGTGTTGCTATGTTAGGTTTGGAAAGTGGTGAGAACTTATTCTTCCAAGATAACAAATGGTCTGCGCTTTCTGTTCCACAAAGTATTGGTATGGTGCCATTTGCCTTAGGTTTAGATCCTGATAAAGAAAATACCTTAACATCATGTATTGATGTAGACAGTGAATTTGTTGGTGAAGATAAAGATTTACCTTTATTTGATGAAGAAGGTAAAGAAACAGAAGTGTTTGTTAACATTCAAAAGTCATTAGGTCGTTTATACGAAAATGAAAAAATGACAGAAAACTTTGTTAAAGAGTTGGAAGAAAACAATTTGCTACATGAGCTTGAATTAAGAATTGATTTAAGTAATGGCGAAAAGAAAAAACTAGTAGGTTTATATACCATTGACGAAGAAAAAGTAAAAACTTTATCTGATGAGAAAGTTGTAGATTTTCATAAGCGTGGTTTATTTGTACCTATTTACGCTATGCTGGGTTCATTAGGTCAAATTAATCGCCTAGTTCAGTTACGCAATCAAGCGTCTGCCACTAAAGTTGTTGGCATTCAGATTGCACCAGTTGCAACTGAAGCGGCGAATGAAGAAGTAGCTGAAAGCTAAAAGTAGCTTAGCTTAATATTTATGAAGGGGCAGATGCCCCTTTTTTGTTACTTTTTGTAAAAAAAGTTGCATTTCTATATTCCTCAGAAAATCTTGTTGTGGTAGTTTAAAGGCAGTAGTTGTTTAAAGAAAATGAGAATAATATGGTCGACAAAAGTAAACTCACCAAGGATGTCGAAGAGCAAATACAAAGTATAGCGAGTGATGTTTATATTCAAATTGAAGATAAACTGACGACATTAATTGCTAATGCTGTCAACACTAGTGCTCCTGCCCAAGCTAGCTCGAATACCGGAGAGCTTGATGCATTGGTGGCCAAGCACCAAACGCAAACACAAGCACTGGAAAGTAAGGCACAGGATTTACAAAACCAAGTACAGCAACTTAGCCAATCTCTTTCTGAACAAAAAGCTGAACTTGAAACAAACAAGCAAAATTTCCAAGTTGAACTAACACAAAACACCATTAATTTTACTGAAACAATTGAAAAACTGGAAAAGCAATTATTAGAAGTAAGTAAGCAAAAGTCTCAAGGTGAGAATCAACTTAAAGAAACCGGCAATCAATTAGAAGATAAGCTGCTTGAAAGTGAGCAGTCACTGAAAGAAAAAATACAAGAAGTTGACGGCCTAAATGGTCGCTTAATGGTATTGACCGAACAAGAGCAGAGTCTATCAAAGCAACTGGCCAGCGCTGAGCAACAGAGAAAGCACCTTGAAGATAAATTCAAAGTTGCCGAACAGCAATGGCAAAAAAATGCCAAAGATCAGGCAGAATCTCTCTCGGCTAAACAAGCTCAGTTTGATGAGTTAGCGCAAAAATTAAATAAAGCCAGTAGTGAGCTAGAGCATATTCAGCAAGAAAACCAGCAGGCGAATGAAAGTAAAGAACAACAGAGCCAGCAAAAAATTAGCCAGTTGACTGAAGAATTGAGTAAAGAGAAATCCGCTAAAACTGAACTTGCTGCACAGTTAGCAAGCAGCAATGCCGCTTTAGAAGCTGAGAAGAAAGCTCAACAAGCACTACAATCAAAAACGCAAGAAAATACTGATAAGTTGACGCAATTGTCAGAGCAATTAAAGCAAGAGCAGTCAAGCAAAGCAGAGTTGCAGCAACAATTATCAAGCGTGCAAAAGTCACATGATACTCAACTTGATCAAGCAAAAACGAATACACAAAAAATAGATGAGCTACAAAAACAAATTACTCAGCTTAATGAAGCGCTTGCTAAAGAAAAGCAGCAGCATTTAGAAGAGAAGAAAGCCAGTTCATTACAAGAAAAGCAAACTAAGCAAGAGCATGAAACGGCCATTCAAAAAGTGACCGAGCTTGAAAAGGCTAATGAGCAATTAGCTAAGCAAGTTGAAACTGAGCAAAGAGATATTAAGCTCTATCAACAAGAGGTTGAAGCACTTAAAGATCAAGTAAAAGTAGCTCAAGAAGGGCAAGAAAACATCTTAAAACGCTTTAATGCCAGTCGAGAAAAGCAAGAGCAAGATAATGATAAAGTAAGAGAAACCATTAAATTCTTACGCGATGAAAATCATGAATTAACTGCGAATGCCGCCGAAGATAAAGCTAAGTATACTGAGCAAATTCAAGAGCTAGAGCATAAGATCACAGAATACCGCTTGAAATTTGAGTACGCACAAAAGCAATTAGCGACTTAATCGCTAAATTCCATTTTATTGCCACAGTTTAGGTATATAATGATTTTTTTCGTTAATTGAGTTGATACCACTGTGGCAATACACCTTCCATTTAGCAAGTTAAGTTATTGGCAGCAAATCGCCTTTTCTGCTGCTTTACTTGAACGCATGCTACCTAATTACCAAATGTTTAGTGAAGCCGCTGACTTTGGTGATAGCCAATTATTGAGAACTCAACTTGATATTATTTGGCAGTGGTTAGCAGATAGCAAGCAGGTAAAAATTAATGCCCAGGCGCAATTAAATAAACTAGAAGAGCAAGTGCCCGATCCTGAAGCATTTGACTTCTTTGGTGTTTTTCCAGCGCTAGATGTCTGTATGGCACAAACCTCATTATGGCAATTAATACAAACTAAGCCTAAGAATAAAAAAGCAGATGTTAATACCGACGATGTTGCTTGTGTTAGTCGTCTGTCACATAACAGTGTTAGTTACTATGTTGAGTTATTGTTATTGCAACAAGCAGAAGAACAACAACAAGAAGTTCCAATAACTCAAACTGATATTGATGCTCATCCATTAATGCAGTGGGAAAAAGACACGCAAAATGAGCTGTTTGACTTCTTAAAATTTGCCGCTGAAAACAAACGTAGTTGTCAGCTGGCAAAAGAAATGGTGTTATCTGAAGGGCTTTCCAATTTAGGTATAGAGATTAACTAGCCTGAGCTCAGAGTGAACTAAATTTATTACCTTATTAATTCAAGAATAAAAAATATAGGATGCTAACTATGAAGTTACCTATTAAAGCGTATGCTTTAGCGTTATTTACTTTACTTTGTTCTAGCCTTGCTTTCGCTAGTACACAGGATGATAAATTAAAGTCTATTGATGCTGCCATCAAGCAGAGCATGTCAACGTTCCAAGTGCCGGGCGTTGCTGTAGCTATTGTTAAAGGCGATAACGTAGTGATGAGCCAAGGCTATGGTGTAATCGAGCATGGTAAGCCAGCAAAAGTGACTGCTGATACTGTTTTTGGTATTGCTTCAAATACTAAAGCAATGACCGCAGCGCTTTTGGCGGGCTTGGTTGATGAAGGTAAGCTGTCATGGACGACTAAGGTGATAGATATTATCCCTGAGTTTCAAATGCCAAGTGCTTACGTTACCCGAGAATTTACCATTATTGACTTACTTGCTCATAACTCAGGTTTGGGCTTAGGTGCTGGCGATTTAATGATTTGGCCGCACACGACATTAACTACGCAAGATATCATTAAAGGGATTAAGTATCTGCCTGAGGTTTCCAGCTTTCGCAGTGAGTTTGCCTACGATAACTTAATGTACATTATTGCTGGTGAGGTGATTGCCAGAGTAACCGGGCAATCATGGCAAGAGGTTATTCAAGCGCAAATATTCACGCCTTTAGGAATGAAGAATACCTCAGCAGCCTATTCTTTAATTGCGAAAGATAATAACAATGTTGCTCGAGCTCATGTGCCATTAGATGGCAAGTTAAATGTTGTTGGCGGTAACTTTTTAGAGAAATTTGCTGCGGCTGGCTCGGTGGCATCGAGCGTTAATGATATGAGCTTATGGTTAAAAGCGCAGTTAAAGCATGGTCAATATGCTGATAATAAGCGTTTGTATTCCAAAGAGCAGTCACTAGCGATGAGAAAAGCGCGTACTTTGTTATCTGTGTCAGAAAAAGCCACAGAGCAAGATAAAACGCATTTTTCAGCCTATGGTTTAGGTTGGTTTTTAAAAGATTATCATGGCGTTAAGCTAGTTCACCACAGTGGTGGTATTTTAGGTATGGTGTCTAAGGTGGTTATTGTGCCTGAAGAAGATTTGGCCATGGTAATCTTAACTAACCAACAATCAGGTTATGCCTTTAATGCGATTTACCACCACATCTTAAATGAATATCTGGAGCTGCCAGCAAAAGATTGGGTGGCTTTTTATGATACTAAACGCCAAGAGCGTATTGAAAAGGAGCAAGCTCGTTTAGCGAAGGCAAAAGCGAAAGTTAATAAAAATTCAGCACACTCGCTGCCGTTACGTGATTACGCACAAGTGTATGCCGATAATTGGTATGGCGACATTGAAATAAGCTACAAGAATAATGCTTTACACATGCAGTTTGGCAATACCCCAGAATTAAAGGGCACTTTAGAGCATTATCAACATAATACCTTTATTGTGCGATGGCATGATCGCACGCTAGAAGCGGATGCTTTTGTTAACTTTAACTTAACGGAAGATGGTGAGATTAACTATGTCACCATGAAAGCAGTGTCCTTAGCGACAGACTTTAGTTTTGACTTTCATGACTTGAAACTAAAACCAAAAAAGTAGCTAACTCAACAATACTTTTTTGAGTTTACTTTTTACCGCGCGCCAATGAGTTATCGGCTTCATTGGCGCGTTTTTTATTAACTGGGTAATATTCTCTTTTGAAAGCTGAACTTCTCCTCCATGCGCTAGCAGTAAGCTTTTCGCATTGAGGTCTGAGATTTTTTGTAGAGAGGCTCTATACCTGTTTGGGTAAAATACTGGGAATGGTGAGATAAAACCTTTCTTAATGGCAATGATGACATCAGCAATGTAAACGCGATTACTTGGCAGATGATGTAAAGAGATATCTCTATCAGTATGCCCCGGGGTGAATAAAACCTGCCAGTCTTCAAAGCCGGGTAAGTTTTGGTTTTCTTTGAGGTAAATGTCTGCTTTTAACTTTCTGGCATACCAAAGCCAATGTTGCTTTTTATTTTTCTTATTGGCGACATATTGTGTGAGTAGTATATCGGAAATGTGCATAAGCACACCATCAACGCCACTATACCAATGACCTTCAGCCTCACCGGTAGCAATTTTACAGCCTGTTATTTTGCGCAGTTTATGGGCAGCACCGGCATGATCTGGATGCATGTGGCTGACAACAACAAGTTTTAGGTCGGTTAATGGTCTTGCTAGCTGCTGGCTAATAAAGTCTTGAATAAATGACACGTCAGCGCGGCAGCAGCCGTCGAGTAATAATAATTTACTTTGGTACTCGACGAGATAAATATCTTGGATATAACCCGGTATGATATGAAGTTTCATCGCAACTAATTAGCGTTAGTTGTTTGATATAAACGGTAGCTTACTTGGCCTGCCGTCTTTTCTTTAAGTAACTGCCAGTTACTTGGCAGCAATGTTTGCTCGCTAAGTTCACTTTCCATTTCAACATAGATCAATGCTTGTTCTGCGAGCCAACCTTGATTAAGTAAATTGGCTGATTTTTCGATTAGGTTTTGTCTAAAAGGCGGATCTAAAAAAACCAGATCAAATTGCTCAGTTGCGGTAGTTAAAAAACTCAGAGCATCGGTATTTGCTACGGTAAGGTTATCAGCTTTAAGTGTTTTTCCATTGGCTTTTAACTGCTGTGCGGCCGGTTTATGTAACTCAACCATAGTGACTTTTTTGGCCCCGCGTGACAGTGCTTCAAAGCCCAAACCACCTGAGCCTGCAAAACAATCTAAACACTTGGCCTCTGGCAAGTAAGGCATTAACCAATTAAACACAGTTTCTTTTACTCTATCTGTAGTTGGTCTTAAGCCATCTGCGAGTAGCACAGGTAATCTTCTGCCACGATGAGTGCCAGCAATAATGCGAATTTGTCCTTTGCCTGAAGATTTACTAGCAGATTTTTTGTGTTTGATCATAGTTATTTGCTCTACAAATACAGTGCTTTGGTTTTTTGCTTTGTTTAGAAGTGATACTATAGCGGCAATTTTATCCATGTTTGGTGATTATACCAATCTAATTAACACAGTATTTACTTAGGTAGCAAAAGTGTCGAAGAAAAAAGGTATGTTTTCCTGGTTAGGTTTTGGCCAGAGTGACAAAGATAGCGAACAAGAAAAAGCGCAGCCACAAGAGCAGGTTGCAACCGAACTGGTGAGTGAGTCAGTAGAAGAAACACGCAGTGTTGAGCAAGAAATTACTACGCCAGAGTCTGATGAAAAGATTGAATCAGCACTAGAACCTGGTGTTGTTGAGTCGCAAAATGACCTGCCAGAGCCAGAGCCAGAGCCAGAGCCAGAGCCAGAGCCAGAGCCAGAGCCAGAGCCAGAGCCAGAGCCAGAGCCAGAGCCAGAGCCAGAGCCAGAGCCAGAGCCAGAGCCAGAGCCAGAGCCAGAAGTCAAAAAAGAGAAAAAAGGTTTCTTTGCTCGCTTAAAAGCCGGTTTAAGTAAAACTCGTGCCAATATCGGCGGCGGTATTTTTGATTTATTCCGCGGTAAACAAATTGATGATGAGTTATTCGAAGAATTAGAGACGCACTTATTGCTTGCCGATGTTGGTGTAGAGACAACGACTAAAATTATCGATTCTTTAACGCAAAGTGCTACCCGTGGTCAGCTAAAAGATGCTGAAGCATTATATGGTTTGCTAAAAGAAGAGCTGAAGAAAGTGATTAGCGATGTCAGCAAGCCGCTAGATATTAACAATGCTAATGGCCCTTACGTTATCTTAATGGTGGGTGTAAACGGTGTTGGTAAAACAACCACCATAGGTAAATTGGCAAAACAGTTCCAAGCTCAAGGTAAATCAGTGATGTTGGCTGCTGGCGATACCTTTAGAGCGGCAGCGGTAGAGCAATTACAAGTGTGGGGTGAACGTAATGAAATCCCAGTTATTGCTCAGCATACAGGTGCAGATAGTGCTTCGGTTATCTTTGATGCCATTAGTGCAGCTAAAGCACGTAATGTGGATGTGTTAATTGCTGATACAGCTGGTCGCTTACAAAACAAAAACCACTTAATGGAAGAGTTGAAAAAAGTAGTTCGCGTAATGAAAAAGCTGGATGAAAATGCTCCGCATGAAGTTATGTTAACTATTGATGCTGGTACAGGGCAAAATGCTTTAAGCCAAACCAAATTATTTGATGAAGCAGTAGGTTTAACAGGTTTAACACTGACTAAGCTTGATGGCACCGCTAAAGGTGGTGTGGTGTTTGCTGTAGCTGATAAGTACGGCATTCCAATTCGCTATTTAGGTGTCGGTGAAGGTATTGATGATTTGCGTCCATTTGATGGCGATGACTTTATTGAAGCGTTATTTGCTAAGTAGTTAAAATAAACGGTTAATAAACTTAGCTAAGTTGTGTTAAGTTATTTGCCAAATAATAATTCGCTTATAAAGAATAATTCACATAAAAGTCATGATCAGCTTTAACAATGTAAACAAAACCTATCCGGGAGGCTTTCTAGCGCTCAAGCAAGTGAGTTTCTCGCTAGCCGCCGGTGAAATGGCCTTTCTAACGGGTCATTCTGGTGCCGGTAAAAGTACTTTGTTAAAGCTTATTTCTTTGATGGAAAAACCAAGCTCAGGCAGTATTTTAGTGAACAATACAGAGCTTGCTGATATTAAATACCAACAAATTCCCTATGTACGCCGCGGCATAGGTATGATTTTTCAAAATCATAATCTGCTTAAAGACAGAACCATATTTGATAATGTTGCCTTACCGTTAATTATTGAAGGTGTCAGTCATAAAGAAATTCGTAAACGGGTTGAAACCGCCTTAGATAAAGTGCATTTAAGCACGAAGTTACGCTGTTATCCACATATGTTATCTGGCGGTGAGCAGCAACGAGTTGGTATCGCTAGAGCTATAGTTAATAAACCGCCTATTTTGCTCGCAGATGAGCCAACCGGTAATTTAGATCCAAAATTATCATTAGATATTATTCGTTTATTTGAAGAGTTTAATGCTGCGGGTGTTACTGTATTAATTGCAACCCATGATTTAGGGCTGATTGCTCGTATGAAGTATCGTACTTTAACGATTAAAGAAGGCACTATGATTAACGATGGCATTGTTGACGGCTTACAAGCTCAAGGAGTCGGCAATGACTAATCGACATTCAAGTGGTTTGGTTGAGCGCGAGAGCTTTTTCAGACGCCTTTTAACTTTACCTATTCGCCATGTACAGCAAGCTATCGGCAGTTTAGGTGATTTATGGCGTACACCATTCACTTCGGTTATGACCGTTTTCGTTTTAGGTATTAGTTTGGCTTTGCCAGCAACCTTGCACCTTTTCGTTAAAAATGCCCAACAAGTCAGCGAACAGTGGGATAGCGCTTCACAAATTACTTTATTTTTAAAGCTATCTACCAATGAGTCTAGCGCGCAGAACCTAGTTAAACGAATAAGTCTTTATCCAGAAGTGGCAGAGGTACATTATATTTCTGCTGAGCAGGCCTTAAAGGAATTTAAAATATTATCTGGCTTTGGTCAGTCACTTGAATATTTAGATAAAAACCCTTTACCAGCAACACTTTTGGTCACACCAACACAGCGCTCAAGCCAGTCACAAGCGGCTAATGAGCTATTAGCTAAACTCGTGAATGAACGAGAAGTAGAGCAGGGCAAACTCGATGTAGAGTGGTTAACACGGCTAGAAGCTATGGCGAATTTAATTGAAGACATTGTCTTAGGTGTTGCTTTATTACTGTGCTTATCGGTAGTACTGATTGTCGGTAATACCATTCGTTTGGCGATACTTAATCAAAAAGATGCCATTGCCATCATGAAACTCGTTGGCGCTACCGACAGCTTTATTCAACGACCATTTTTATACTCAGGTGTTTGGTACGGTATTTTTGGTGGCTTGTTATCTTGTGTGGCGGTGGCTCTGCTAGCTCAGTATCTTGCTGGCGCTATTAACGAGTTAACTGACTTATATAACAGTAGCTTTGTTTTACAGGGCTTATCCTTTAATGAAGTCGTTCTTTTAATTGTCTTTGCGATTATTCTTGGTTTGCTGGGTAGTTATATCTCTGTACGCCAGCATATCAAGGCGATTGAGCCAAATGCTGAGTAAATTTTTTATTCAAATAACTCCTTGTCATTATTAAATAAATTTCACTACTTACATTTCGACACAAAAATTTAATAAAAAAGATGTAAGATCTGGTTGTCTTGCACTATCTATTACGCTAGTGTTCATTACCTTGTTATTCGTAGGTTGGTCGCCAATCGCGACTAGATATGATAAAATAACGGATGTACAAGTTACAAAAAAGGTTAAACGGAGGGTTTTTTTATGAGTCAAAATATGCAGCTTACTGTACCACAAAGTGGTAGCATTGAAGCATATATGCAATCAGCATATAGCATTCCTATGCTTAGTGCTGAGCGTGAGCATGATCTGGCTACTCGCCTCTACAATGAAAATGATTTACAAGCGGCACAAGAGCTAATCATGTCGCACCTGCGCTTTGTTATTCACATTGCTAAGGGTTACGCAGGCTACGGCTTACCACAAGCAGATTTAGTGCAAGAAGGTAACGTTGGTCTAATGAAGGCGGTTAAGCGCTTTAACCCAGATGTTGGGGTACGCTTAGTATCATTTGCTGTGCACTGGATTAAAGCAGAAATTCATGAATATGTACTACGTAACTGGCGTATTGTTAAAGTAGCTACCACCAAAGCACAGCGTAAATTGTTTTTTAATCTGCGTAAGAATAAAAAACGTTTAGGTTGGTTTAGCAATGAGGAAGTTAGCACAGTTGCAGAAACCTTAGGTGTTAGTACTAAAGATGTTTTGGAAATGGAGTCTCGTATGAGCACCCATGACCAAGCTTTTGAGTTATCAAACGATGATGATGATAATGCTGGCGTAACTAACTTTTCTCCTGCGCAGTACTTAGAAGATAAGCAATCTGATTTAGCTGTGGAAGTTGAAAATGATAACTGGGAAAACCACGCTAATCAGAAGTTATCAACAGCATTGGTAACCCTTGATGAGCGCAGCCAAGATATTATTCAAACGCGTTGGTTAAATGAAGATAAATCAACACTACAAGAGCTAGCGAATAAATATCAAATTTCTGCTGAGCGCGTTAGGCAGTTAGAGAAAAATGCTTTAACTAAGCTGAAAAGCAGCATGGCATTCTAATAAATGCTGCTGTATTTAATAGTGAAGAAAAGTCGACTTAGGTCGGCTTTTTTTATGGCTAAATTTAGGTGAAATTGTTGTGCGTTACATGTTTGCACTGTGTTATCACATGTTTAACGAATGACTGACAATTGGAAACGAACTTTCTGTGAACAATCTGCAATATTGAATGCGTGTTAAATATCCGCACCAATAGAGAAGGCAGTAAAACAGAATGAAAACCTATAACAATAGTAAAACAATAATCAGTAAAACTATCGTCTTGGCAATAGCATCAAGTACGACAATTGCAACGCAAGTGAATGCTCAAGCGCAAGACGCTGATAAAATAGAGCGCATTGCAGTAACAGGCTCTCGCATTAATCGCACCGATGTGGAAACCTCAAGCCCAGTCACTGTTATATCTTCAGATTTTATCACTAAAAGTGGTTACACCTCAGTACAAGAAATTTTATCAACTCAGCCAGCAGCTGCCGGTATGAGCTTAGGAGCAACATCAAACAATGGCTCAGGCGGCTCAGCGACGGTTAATTTACGTGGTATGGGGGTACAACGTACGCTGGTATTACTTAATGGCCGTAGAATGGTGGCATCGGGTACTGGTGCGGACTCATCAGTAGATTTAAACACTATTCCCGTTTCTATCATTCAATCAATAGAAATATTAAAAGATGGTGCATCAGCAGTATATGGCTCAGATGCCATTGCTGGCGTAGTTAATATTATCACCAAAAAAGACTTCACTGGTACAGAGGTCAATGTCGAGGGCAGTATTACCGATAAAGGTGATGGCGAAAGTGGTGGCTTTAGCGTTCTGCATGGTACTGAACTAGCCAATGGTAATTTAGTTGCCGGTTTACAGTACTCAAATCGCGGTGAAGTAATTCAAGCAGATCGCGATTTCGTTCCACCAGGTGAATCCTCATATATTCCAGAAGGCTCTTTAGGTGGTTTTGTTCCTGATGGTGAAGGCGGCTGGAAAGAACGTGATTCTTCTTATGACTACACCGAAGATAGTTACGCGCAAACACCTAATGAGCTGATTAGTGTTTTTGGTAGTTACAATACAGAGCTAGCATCAGATACAGAACTTAGTGTTGATTTAATGTACACCCATAGAGATTCAAATCAACAAATGGCACCGCAACCTGCCAGCATTGATTTAGCTGTTTGTCAGACAAATGCGCAAGATCCAAGTAGCTGTATTGAAATGGGCGATGTGCTAATTCCTGAATTAGATGAACTGTTATATAAGCGTCGTATGACTGATGCTGGCCCGCGTATTTACAAGCAACAAACTGATACGTATCGCGGCTCAATTGCTTTAAGCGGTATACTTGATAATGACGCGCAATGGGACATCTCAGCTACTTATGGTCGTAATGACTCGAAAGATCAGGTAGAAAACTCTATCCATGCTGGCAATATGCAGCAAAGTATTTATAACCACCAAGACATCTGGTTTAGTGGCGACCCAATAGATAAAGATTTTTTAGTCAGTGAAGGCATTATTTACACGGAAGAGAATGAAGGCGGTAATGAACAGTTTATACTAGCTGCGGGTTATAACGGCGTAACTGAAAATGATATTGGCTATGCTTTTGGTGCTGAAAGTCGTTTTGAAAGTGGTTTTTACACGCCAGATGAAGTAACACAAGCAGGTGAAAGTACCGCCGCTCAACAAGATCCAACCTCGGGTGATTACTCGGTGCAATCTGTTTATGGTGAAATTTCGCTACCTGTTACTGATGCCTTTACCGTAGAAGCGGCGACGCGTTACGACAACTATTCAACCTTTGGTGGTGCAGCAACGTGGAAGTTAGGTGCTACTTATCGTTTTACCGATACCTTAATGGTTCGCTCGGTTGCGGCAACAGGCTTTAGAGCGCCAAGTGTCAGTGAATTATATGGTGGTAACTCAGGCTCTTTTGATTATTTAGATGATCCTTGGGGCAATGCCGAAGATTCACAAATTTTAGTGAATTACACAGGTGATGAAAACTTAAAGCCAGAGGAAAGTGAGTCTTTCACGGCCGGTGTGGTTTGGGAAATAGCTGATGGCTTATCGACTACCATAGATTACTGGCGCTTTGATATTACCAATGCCATTAGTCGCGTTAATGTGCAAAACGAAATGAACAAGTGCTACAACGGAGACTTAGCTGCCTGTGACACCATTAATATTACCCCAGACGGTGATTTATCAGCAATGACCTCAACACTAACCAATATTGGTCAGCAAAATACCTCAGGTGTAGATTGGAATATTAGTTACTCCGTCGACATCTTCAAAGTGATGCTTGATACCACTTATTTAATTGAATTTGAAGAAGACGGTATTAGTTATGAAGGTACTATTGACGGCAATATGGGCGGTTACTCGCAGTTAAAGTCTAATTTAACAGTAAGTGCTGATGTAACAGAAGATTTAAACCTTTTATATACAGCTAATTATATTCAAGGCATGCAAGGTAATGCTTGGGGTGAGGCTTATAAAACAGATGATGTTATTTATCATAATATTTCAGCAGCCTATCATATCAATGATGCATGGCAGTTAACGGGCGGTATTAAAAACTTATTTGATACTGAACCAGAAGAAGTGCCTGATGGTAATGATATGAATACTGTACCTAACATTTATGATGTTGTTGGCCGTACCTTCTTTATTAGTACCTCGATTAAGTTTTAGAGGTTAACTAAAACCGAAAGTAATAGCTTAAAGGCGATAACCGCTGTTATCGCCTTTTTATGTTGTTACTTTGGGCTTTATTTTACGGAGGCTAGAGTATACGGCACTGTTTTAAAGCTAATAAAGTTTGTTTTATCTCATGATTTTTTCATTGAATGGCGGCTTTTACTCGTTTACTGCTTTAATTTAGGTATATAATGTTGCCCAAGTTCGAAAATAGGAGTTTGTTATGGGTGGTATCGGTATTTGGCAGCTAGTAATTATTGCCGTTATTGTAGTGTTATTATTTGGTACTAAAAAATTGCGCAACTTAGGTGGAGACTTAGGTAGTGCGGTTAAAGGCTTTAAAAATGCTATTAGTGATGAAGATAAAGATAAGCCTGCTGAAAAAACATCAGAAACATTAGCTGATAATTCAAATACGACTGCTGAAGAAAGCAGTAAAGCCAAAGAAAAAGATCAGGCGTAATCAATGTTTGATATTGGCTTTTGGGAGTTAATGCTAATAGGAATTATGGGCTTAGTTATTTTAGGCCCAGAGCGATTGCCTGTAGCTATCCGCACCATTCGAGGGTGGATAAGTGGCGTTAGAAAGTTTAGTGATGCGGTAAAAACGGAAATTACAGAAGAGTTGCGCATTAATGAGTTGCACGCCAACTTAAAAAAAGCTGAACAGGCCGACATGAAAAACTTAAGCCCAGAAGTTGCTGAGTCGCTAAAGTCATTGCAAGAAGCTACTGATATGGTTACAGAGCCATTCAAAAAGGTAGACACCACAGCGATGGACTCAATGATTTCCTCATCATTGGCGTCATCACCACAAAGTAAAAGTCAAGAAAGTAAGGCTGAATCAACAGGTGATACTGCTGATGCGGCGCCTAGTATAAGCTCAGCGCAAACTAGCGAATCTCAATCAGGTACTGACAAGCCATAAATATGAGTTCAACACCAAAAACTAACGCAACACTTTTTGATCACCTCTTAGAGCTACGTAATCGATTATTGCGCTCTGTTGTCGGTGTATTGGTAGTATTTTGTTCTTTGGCATATTTTGCTCAAGACATTTATCAATATCTGGCTCAGCCGTTATTATCAACTATGCCAAGTGGTGCGCAGATGATAGCAACGGATGTTGCTTCGCCATTTTTTGCTCCGTTTAAATTAACCATAGTGTTATCGATATTTATCGCTATGCCGTATATCTTGTATCAGGTGTGGTCTTTTGTCGCCCCGGGTTTATATAAGAACGAAAAGCGTTTGGTGGCACCATTAATGTTTGGTTCTACCCTGTTATTTTACAGCGGAATTGCCTTTGCTTATTTTGTCGTTTTTCCGGTTGTCTTTGCGTTTTTTACTTCCGTAGCACCAGAAGGTGTGGTGATTGCTACAGATATTAGTAGTTATTTAGACTTTGTTTTAAAACTATTTTTTGCTTTTGGTGTTGCCTTTGAAATACCAATCGCAATTATTTTAATGTGTTGGACGGGTATTACTAGCCCGAATAGCTTACGTGCTAAGCGCCCTTATATTGTTGTAGGTGCTTTTGTTGTCGGCATGTTATTAACTCCGCCAGACGTCATTTCTCAATCCATGTTAGCAATTCCTATGTTGTTATTATTTGAGCTAGGTATTATTATCGCTTCACTTCATCATAAAGAAGATGATGAAGATAGCTAAGGTATCGAGGAGTTAGCGGTGAAAAATTATAAGAAAAAAATGGCGGTATTATTATCAAGCTGTGTACTTTCTGTACCAGTATTTTCAGCAGAAATCTCAACAGAATTACAACAGTGCGCACAAGTAACAGATAACTTTGCTCGATTAACCTGTTTTGACAAACTTGCTATTAAACACAGTGGTAAAACGGTAGCGCCGGCAAAAGCCGCTGTGCCTAAACCGCCAAAATCAGCAGAAATTGTTGCTCCTGTTTCTAAGCCGAAACCAACCGTAAAACAAGCAACTACTAGCAAAGAAGTAGATGAGTTTGCGAAGAATCATTTGGCAAGAACATCAGAGCAAAGAGCACAAGAACTTACTGAAATTTCGGCCAAAATTGCTAAGTTAGATAAAACTGCTAGAGGCTTGTGGAAAATTTCTTTAGATAATGGTCAGCAATGGCAGCAAAAAGAAAGTTATAGCTTTAGCCTGCAAGTTGGTCAAGATGTCGTTTTATCGAAAGGTGCTTTAGGCGCTATTTATTTAAGTAAAGTAGGCAGCAATAGGCGTATTCGTGTAAGGCGCCTTAAGTAATAGGTGTTCTATTGATTGATGTTGGCGTTAACTTAACCAATAAACGGTTTGATAAAGATCGTTTTGAGCTTTTACAACGAGCTCAACAGGTGGGTATTGCCAACATTTTAATAACAGGCACCAATGTTAAAGAAAGCCATGAGGCAGTCGCCTTGTGTCAGCAATATCAACAAACCTTACCAAATTACTTATACAGTACCGCTGGTGTTCACCCCCACGATGCCGATCATGTTGCACCGCACTATCTCGAACAACTAACAGAGCTAGCCAGGCAGCCTTTTGTTAAAGCTATAGGTGAATGCGGCTTAGATTTTAATCGCAACTTCTCAGCGCCAGAGCAGCAAAAAAAAGTCTTTTCTGAACAGGTTTCGCTAGCGGCAAATTTGGCAATGCCGTTATTTCTGCATCAACGTGACGCTTTTGAATCTTGGTTTGATATATTAAAGCCCTATTTAGATAAAGTGCCTGCGATGGTTTCTCATTGTTTCACTGGCAGTAAAACTGAATTAGAGCAGTGCTTAGCAAGCGATATGTATATTGGCATTACCGGCTGGCTTTGTGATGAGCACCGCGGACAAGCGTTACGAGATATTGTTGCACTTATACCCCTTAATCGCTTATTGATTGAAACAGATGCGCCGTATTTGACCCCAAGAACTATCCGGCCTAAACCGAAAAGTAGTCGAAATGAACCTAGCTATTTACCTTATATAGTGCAGGAAATTGCTAGTATTACTGGTCATTCGCTTGAAGATATTATTGCTCACACCAGTGAAAATGCACGTCGGGTATTTGCGCTATGTTAATGGTTTTACGCAGCATTACGGTTATTGTCATGCTAACTCTAGTTGGCGCGAAATTCGCCTTTGCTAATGTTAACCAGCCTTTTGTTTACTCTCTTGAGCAAAGCAGTCAAACCATTGACCAAAGCCATTACTATCTTGTTAATTCTGCTAATGAGCAAACACTTGCGCAACTGGTATCGAATAGGCAAATTACTTGGTCTAAGCGACATGCTGAACAGGGAGATATGTCCCTTAAAGCGGGCAAAAATATTTTTTACTTTCAGGTGAGAAATGACAGCCAAGCTACGCAAAGTATCTATATCAGTATAATTAACCAAGTAAGAATTGTGCGAGCGCAAGCACTTAATTACAGTGACGGGCAAGCTATAGGCGATGCATTTACCTTGAATGAATTAGTGCGCCAATCTAACAATACCCTAAGCACTCAAATTTCTTTGCCGCCGCAGTCTATTCAAAATATTTACATTGAAATTACCAGCTCTTCAGCCTTAAGAAGTTCAATGCAGTTATATACTGAAGCAGGTTATTTAGCAGCAAGCCAAGCGTCGCAGTTTCAGCAAGGTGTAGGCCTTGGCGGTATGATCAGTTTAACCATTGCCATGTTTCTGCTCTATATTGCTAGCCGAAATAGCACTATGCTGTTGTTAACGACTTATTTGTTGGTAAGAACCTTAATACTGTCAGCTTTTTTGGGGTTAAATTTATACTATTTTTTACCTGAATTTGATTTTTTACGTGGCATGGCTGAACCATTATTAATCAGTATTTCTAGTATTGTTTTACTTATGTTTACCAATAAATTATTTAATATTGCTAAACATGAAAAACAGTTAAATCGTATTATTAATGCCATCACTTGGCTGTTTATTGCTTATATTCCTGTTAGTTTATTTATTCCTGCCCACTTAAATGTTGCCATTATTATGTTAACTCATACGGCATCATTATTATTTTTAACTGGCGTTGGCCTGTACTTACATAAGCATCAGCAGCGATTAGCACTGTTGTTTAGTGTCATAATGGCAATTAAATGTATTTCTATTTTAGTGCTGATTAGTGCGATTAATTGGCTTGATATTGGCTTTGCCCAGTATAAAGGACAATTTTATATAGGGCTGTTCTGGTTTGATGCTTTCTTATTAACCTTTATATTAAGTCGTCAATATGCTTATCAACTACGTGATAAACAGCAAGCACAAAAGCATGCTTTAGAACATGCTAAGGTATCAGAACAAGCTCAGCAGGAGCTTTTACAGTTACAACAAGACAACCAAAATAAACTGGAAAACAGAGTTCAAGAACGCACATTAGAGTTAAATATAGCCTTGCAAGAGCTAGAAGAAGTTAACCAAGAATTAGAACGAAAAAATATTATTGATGAAATGACAGGGCTATTTAATCGTCGTCATTATGATCAAAAAATCTTGGCAGAATATCGCCGTAGTAAGCGTAATTTAACACCACTTAGTTTAGTTATTATTGATATTGACCACTTTAAAAAAGTTAATGACACTTATGGTCATTTAGCGGGTGATCAGTGTCTTATTTGGTTAAGTGTCCATATAAAACAGTGCTTAAAGCGCAGTACTGATATGGCATTTCGTTATGGTGGTGAGGAGTTTTGCCTTATTTTACCTGATACTGAAAATCATGGTGCATTTAGCTTGGCGGAGAGTCTGCGAGAAAATATTGCCCGTCATCCATTTCATTATCAAGAGAGTGAAATCCCAATTACGATTAGCTGTGGTGTATGTACTTATCAGCAACAAAATGACGTTGAGCCTGAGCAAATTTTTTCAGGTGCAGATAATGCCTTATATAAGGCAAAAAACAGTGGTCGTAATCAAACGCAAACATATCAATTTACTGAAGCGGATTAAGGGCTTTAGTAGCATAGAATTTACAAGGTAATTTTTGTAGGAAAGTAATGATGAACAATAGCAATACAGTTTTTGGTCAATATCCAGCACGACGTATGCGCCGTATGCGCACAGATGACTATACCCGCCGCTTAATGTCTGAATCAAAGTTGAGCGTTGATGATTTAATTTATCCAGTCTTTGTTCTCGAAGGTGAAAACCAGCGTGAAGCAGTACCGTCAATGCCGGACGTAGAGCGTAAAAGTATCGATTTATTACTAGAAGAAGCGCAAGAGTTGGTTGACTTAAAGATCCCTGCTATTGCGATTTTCCCGGTAACGCCTAGTGATAAAAAATCATTAATGGCAGAAGAAGCTTATAACCCTGAAGGTTTAGCGCAAAGAACGGTTCGTGCATTAAAAGCTAAATTTCCACAATTAGCCGTGATTACTGATGTGGCATTAGATCCATTTACTGTCCATGGTCAAGATGGCATTTTAAGTGAAAGTGATGACAATAAAGCCGGCGAAACCGGTTATGTGTTAAATGAAGTCACTAAAGATATTTTAGTGAAACAAGCCTTATCTCATGCACAAGCAGGCGCTGATATTGTAGCCCCTTCAGATATGATGGATGGCCGTGTTGGCGCTATTCGCGAAGCATTGGAAGCAGAAGGCTTTGTTAATACCAAAATATTGGCTTACTCAGCAAAATACGCGTCAAATTATTATGGTCCATTTCGTGATGCAGTAGGCTCAGCGGGCAATATTAAAGGTGGCAATAAGCACACTTACCAAATGGATTCAGCCAATAGCAATGAAGCGCTACATGAAGTTGCACAAGATATTGCTGAAGGTGCAGATATGGTCATGGTAAAACCTGGTATGCCGTATTTAGATATTGTTCGCCGTGTTAAAGATAACTTTCAAGTGCCGACTTATGCTTATCAAGTCAGTGGCGAATATGCCATGCATATGGCGGCAATTCAAAATGGTTGGTTAGCTGAAAAACCGTGTGTCATGGAAGGTTTATTAGCGTTTAAACGCGCTGGTGCTGACGGCATCTTAACTTACTTTGCTAAGCAAGTAGCCCGCTGGATTAAAGAAGACGCTCAGTAAATATTAGTTTTCTACAGTGATTTTAAAGCCAGTATAGCTAACTATACTGGCTTTTTTGTTGGTATGAGCAGCTAGTTTCTTTGTACGGGCAAGGGCTTAGCTTGTAGCACTTTCTGACAAGACTTTCTTGTCATTAATTTAGCTAAATATTTCTCAACTACGGGAAACTCTGCCAATAAGTTAAAGCTTTCGGGTAGTTGCGTTATATAGTGAAGCATAGGGGCAATAAGGGTGTCGGCAATATTAAAGCTGTCATTATCCACTGAAATAACAGCGCTAGATGCTAACTCATTGCTAATTACAGTCAGCGCTTTGCGAACCTTATCTTGAGCCTGTTTAGCAACATCTAGGCGCGCTTCACCATTTTCGCCTTTTGGAAAGGCAAACTCTGCTAAATAATCTCTCACCAGTGCTTTATCAATATCAATAGAAATTAATGCACATAAGGCATCATGTTTAGCGTGAGCTAATGGCTCTTTAGGCTGCAGAGCAATGCCAGCAAAGTTATTATCTAAATAACGACAGATACTGGCGGTTTCCGGTAATGTCAGCTCATTATGGATAAGTACAGGTAATTTACCAAAGGGGTGTAGGGTAAAATGTTGCTCGCTTTTAAATGAAATTTCATCGTTATTTATAGTAAAGCCTGTTTGGTAGTCGATACCTTTTTCTTCACACACCAACATAACAGTACGAACGAAGTTTGAGAATTTTGGTCCATAAATATGGACTGAATCTTGAGACATAGCTGAATCCTTTTTTACATTTATGTTAGGAATAAATTTATAGTGCTTTAAAATATGTTCAAGAACATATTTTAAAATTATGGGATACTGCTTAGATAAATTTCAATGTAGGAGGGGATAATGGCGTGGAGTAAAACTCATAAAGAGCAATCAAAAGAAAAAATTTTGCAAAGTGCAGCTATGCTTTTCACCCAGCAAGGCTTTGAAAATGTTTCAATTGATCAAGTGATGCAGCAGGCAGAAATGACGCGAGGGGCATTTTATAGTCACTTCTCCTCCAAAAGTGACTTATACGCACAAGCAATCCCGAAAGCATCACAATTAGCGCAACAAAGAGTATCTGCGCAAATACGCGCTGATTTAGCCAGCTTAGCCAAGAGCTATTTAAGTTCACAACACCGAGATGACGCCAGCCAACAAGCTTGTCCATTGGCATTTTTGATTTCAGATATCAATCAGAATGATCAAAAGGTTAGAGCAACCTACACTAAAACACTGGAGCGTTTTGTGGAGAATACTCAATCACTTGTTGATGAAAGAGACACGGCATTGCAATGCACTGTTTTGATGATAGGAGGCTTAGCGTTAGCAAGAGCCATTGATAATGATGACTTAGCAAAGGAGTTAATGTTAGCTTGTCAGCAAGGGGTTGAAAAACTAACACAAGCACCTTAGTTTAGGGACTCAACTTGAGAAAATAACCTGATGGAATATCACTCAATGGAAATTGTTTTGCTTAGACATGGTAAGCCCAATGCTGCTATTGATGCTAAGCGATTAAAGCGTCTATCTGCTGGCGGTTATGCTCATTGGGTTCGCCAGTATAATAAGTCGTTAGTGCACGCAAGTAGCCGACCCAGTGTTGACTTAGCGGCTAAGTATCAGGGTTATTATCAGCTTGCTAGCGATTTGCCAAGAGCGATGCAATCAGCAGAAATAGCTACCAATAGAGCTGCTGATGAATACTGGCCAGCATTAAGAGAAATGAATATTCCTCGTTATAAAATACCGCTTAAGCTTAAGGCTTACCATTGGCTTGTTTTAACGCGCATACTCTGGATGTTAGGAGTGAAGCGTAATATGTCTGATTCAGTGGAAAGTTTTACCGCAGCTAAGCAGCGTGCCAATCAGGCGGCAACAAAGCTAGCTGATTTAGCGGCAAGCAAACAAAAGATCATAGCCTTTGGTCATGGTTATACCAACCGTTATATTAGAAAGGCACTCATTGCCCAAGGCTGGCAGCTAGTCTATAAAAGTAACGACTTTTGGGGCGAAACTTGCCTTACAAAAGCTACAGAGGAGTAAAAGCAATATATGCAAAGCCCAGAATTTGCCATTATGCTATTAAATTCAGCCATTTTGTTAGTGGCTTACTTGTCTGTTTACCCTAAGTTGGCAGGTTATAGCTTAAATAAAGTTGCTTGGCTTGATATGGCAGCCTCATGCTTAGCCTTGATCATTGTTGGTTACAAATATTGGGGCACAGAGCAGGGGTTTAGTTTAATACTGGTTGAGGCTAATTGGTTTTGGTTTACCTTAGCAACCTATATGGTGTTAGAGATACCTATCAGTCTTTGGTATTTTCGTAAACTACTCTTTAACAAGCATAACTGATTGCAGATCGGGTACTAAGGAAAATAATAAGCCTTCACGTAACGCGCCGGTAGATAACGATAGCTCGTTAATATTTAGGCTTTCAAATAGTGCGGTTAGTATGGCAAGGCCGCTAGCTAAAACGGGTAGGCGATCTTCTCGTAAACCGTCAATTTTAATTTGCTCAATGCTGGTACACTGAATAAGTAATTGTTGTACTTCTGCTAATAAATCTAAGGTGATGATAATAGCTTGATTGCGGTGTGCTAATAGCTCGGCCAATGCTTGCATAGTACCTGAGCTGCCTAAAGCTTTTTGCCAGCCAATGGCAATAAAATCATCAGCAACTTTAGCTATTTCGTTTTTAGCAGCATTTTTTGCTTGCTCAAAATTAGTTGAGGTTAGTAGACCATCAGCAAAGTATTTTTCACGATAACTGACACAACCTATATTAAGACTGACAAGGTGCTTGGCCTGAGAGCCTTGACCGACAATGATTTCAGTACTAGCGCCGCCAATATCAAGAATTAAACGCGCTTGTGCTAATGCGTTGTCACTGGTACAGGCCACACCTGTGTATATCGTACTTGCCTCTTGTTCACCGCTAAGTAAGTTAATAGGTAAAGGCAAAATATTATTAGCAGCTTGAATAAAGTCTTGGCTATTTTGCGCAATTCGTAATGTCGCGGTGGCGACGATTTTAATATTGCTTTTTGGAATACTTGCGAGGTGTTGAGCAAATAGGCTTAAACAGTCTAAACCACGTGTTATCGCGTCTGCAGTCAAGTAGTTGTTGTCATCTAGGCCTGCGGCTAAGCGAACCTTCTGCTTTACTTTATCAACAATATAAAACTTATTATCTTGCAGGCGAGTAATAAGGAGGTGAAAGCTATTAGAGCCTAAATCAACAATGGCATAATGTTGTTGGCTATATTGAGGTATTTTCTTCTCAGTTAACACTTTCTCTACCTTATTACTCGGGCAATCACGGATAAACGCTAATGCTTGCGAGGCGGGCGATTATTACTACTTCGACTTCTATTTTGACTACCACTGCGAGTTGCGTTTGGTCTATGACGACGTTGACGCGGTTTAGGCTTAGGTAAATCAGTGAGTAGCGCATCATGATCGTACTTGCTCACAGGCAAAGCGTGTTCAATGTAGCGTTCAATCGCCGGTAAATTAAAAACATACGCTTCACAGGCTAAGCTAATGGCATGACCTGTAGCACCAGCACGACCTGTTCGGCCTATACGGTGCACATAATCTTCACAGTCATCAGGTAAGTCGTAATTAAATACATGTGTTACCGCAGGAATATGTAGGCCACGTGCCGCAACATCAGTGGCAACTAATATATCTAAATGGCCAGCGGTAAACTGCTCTAATATTTTTAAGCGTTTCTTTTGCGGCACATCACCTGTTAATAAACCCACTCTGATGTTATCGGCAACTAAGTGATCATAGAGCTTTTCACAGCTGTGCTTGGTATTGGCAAAAATAATGGCTTTATCTGGCCATTCTTCTTCAATAAGTGTTTGCAACAACAGCATTTTATCTTCATTTGAAGGGTAAAATAGCTCTTCTGATATACGCGTATTGGTTTTTTGCTCAGGCTCAACTTCAACGCTTGCTGGCTCGTTCATGTGCTCAAAAGCAAGCTCTTTTACGCGAAAAGATAATGTCGCCGAGAAAAGCATACTTAAACGCTCGGTTGCTGGCGGCATTTTATTGAACATGTAGCGAATGTCTTTAATAAAGCCTAAATCAAACATTCTATCGGCTTCATCAAGTACTATGGCTTCAATATTTTTCAGGTTATAGACGCCTTGTTTCATGTAGTCGATTAGGCGGCCACAGGTGCCAATTAAAATATCTACACCTTGTTCAAGTTCTAAACGTTGACTTTCATAACCTTCGCCCCCATATACAATACCAAGTCTTAATCCGGTACTTTTTGCCATTTCAATGGCATCGCGATGGATTTGAATGGCAAGCTCACGTGTTGGCGCCATAATAAGTGCGCGCGGTTGGTTGTGACTTGGTGCATCTTGTTGCAATAAGTGATGAAAAGTAGCGGCTAAAAAAGCAATTGTTTTACCTTCACCGGTTTGCGCTTGGCCTGCAATGTCAGTGCCTTGAACTAATATAGGTAAAGATTTTGCCTGAATAGACGTGCAATATTCGAAGCCCATGGCCTCTAATCCGGTCACTACTTGCGGAGCAAGATTTAGGTCAGCGAATTTTGTTTCAGTTAAGTGTGTTTTTTTCATGGTGCTAGCTTAACATCTTAGTTGGTTAATAACTAATTAATCGTCTAGTAATCTAAAAAACACGTTGGAAAATATAGGCAATAAATATCCAACTGGGTATACTATTGTGATTAACAGAGTATTTTGGCGCTTTTGCCATAACTTACGGAGAGAAAAATGAGCGATAAAATTGTTCAGCTAACTGATGACGGTTTTGAAGCAGATGTATTACAAGCATCAGGTTTAGTATTAGTTGATTTTTGGGCTGAATGGTGTGGCCCTTGTAAAATGATTGCGCCAGTATTAGATGATATTGCTACTGAATACGACGGTAAAGTAACTGTGGGTAAGCTAAACATTGATGAAAACTCAGCAACACCGCCTAAATACGGTGTACGTGGTATTCCAACACTATTATTATTTAAAGATGGTGAAATGGTTGATACCAAAGTAGGTGCGTTATCAAAAACTCAATTAAAAGAGTTTTTAGATAAGCACTTATAATAGTTACCTCAGAATAGCCCAGCAATTATAGTTGGGCTTTTTTATTGAGCCATAGTTAATACAGCCTAAGCTGATTAAAATATTTGCTTACATTTTTATTCGTACCTTTACCTATTTAAATTTTAATGCTAAATTTAAATTCTGAGTACAAATTGCATATCTCTAATTATCCCTATTCTAATTTAACAACTTAATTAACCGTTACAGGCTTTCGTCTGAACATAATCACTTAAAATAGTTTAAGAAAATCCACTATGAATCTTACCGAACTGAAAGAAAAATCCATTAGCGACTTAGTTAAGCTAGCTGAATCAATGAAGTTAGAGCATTTAGCTCGTAGTCGTAAACAAGATATTATTTTTGCCATATTAAAAGCGCACGCCAAAAAAGGTGAAGATATTTTTGGTGGCGGGGTATTAGAAATTTTGCAGGACGGCTTTGGTTTCTTACGTTCGGCTGACTCTTCTTATTTAGCGGGTCCAGATGATATATATGTATCACCAAGTCAAATCCGCCGTTTCAGTATGCGTACTGGTGATACCATTCACGGTAAGATCAGACCACCAAAAGATGGTGAGCGTTATTTTGCTTTATTAAAAGTAAATGAAGTGAATTTTGATCGTCCAGATAACTCACGTAACAAGATTTTATTTGAAAACTTAACACCAATTCACCCAACTGATCGTCTTACCATGGAACGTGGTAATGGCTCTACTGAAGATATTACCGCACGTGTATTAGATTTAGCTTCTCCAATTGGTAAAGGTCAGCGTGGTTTAATCGTAGCGCCACCTAAAGCGGGTAAAACCTTATTATTACAAAACATCGCGCAAAGTATCGCTTATAACCACCCAGAAGCTGAGCTAATGGTGTTACTTATTGATGAGCGTCCAGAAGAAGTGACAGAAATGCAACGTCTGGTACAAGGTGAAGTAGTTGCTTCTACCTTTGATGAACCAGCAAGTCGTCACGTGCAAGTAGCTGAAATGGTTATTGAAAAAGCTAAGCGATTAGTTGAGCACAAAAAAGACGTTATCATCTTACTTGACTCAATTACCCGTTTAGCACGTGCTTACAACACGGTAATTCCTTCATCGGGTAAAATCTTAACCGGTGGTGTTGATGCTAACGCTTTACACAGACCAAAACGTTTCTTTGGTGCTGCGCGTAACATTGAAGAAGGCGGTAGCTTAACTATTATAGCGACTGCGCTTATTGAAACTGGCTCTAAGATGGATGAAGTTATCTACGAAGAGTTTAAAGGTACAGGTAATATGGAATTACACTTATCTCGTAAAGTGTCTGAGAAACGTGTTTTCCCTGCAATTCACATTAACCGTAGTGGTACTCGTCGTGAAGAATTGATTACTAAGCCTGATGAGCTACAAAAAATGTGGATTTTACGTAAGATCGTGCATGAAATGGATGAAGTTGGCGCAATTGAGTTCTTAATTGATAAGTTAGCCATGACCAAGACCAATAATGAATTCTTTGATTCGATGAAACGTAAGTAATCTAATTTATTCGTATAAAAACCAGTCGTTATGGCTGGTTTTTTTGTTTTTGCAAAGACGCGAAATAGAACTATGAAATACAGTGATTTAAGAGATTTTATTCACCAGCTTGAAGAAATTGGTCAGTTAAAGCGTATCACGCAGCCAATTTCAACGCATTTGGCCATGACAGAAATAAGCGATAGAACGCTACGAGCTAAAGGACCAGCGTTACTTTTTGAAAATGCTGTTGATGAACATGGTGAACCTTATAGTATGCCAGTGCTTACTAACTTGTTTGGCACGCCTGAGCGTGTTGCTTTAGGCATGGGGCAAACAGAGTTAAGTGCCTTACGTGAAGTGGGCAAACTATTAGCCACCCTTAAAGAGCCAGAGCCACCCAAAGGTTTTCGTGATGCATTAAATAAGCTGCCAATATACAAGCAAGTGCTGAATATGCCTGTTAAACGCGTACGCAAGCCTGAGTGCCAGCAGATTGTTTTATCAGGAGATGACGTTGATTTAACTAAGTTACCGATTCAAAACTGTTGGCCTGGTGATGTTGCGCCACTAGTGACTTGGGGTCTAACCATTACCAAAGGGCCACACAAAGAAAGGCAAAATTTAGGCATTTATCGACAGCAGGTACTAGGTAAAAATAAGCTGATTATGCGCTGGTTGTCGCATCGAGGCGGTGCTTTAGATTTTCAAGAGTTTAAGAAAACCAACCCAGGTGAAAATTACCCGGTATCAGTAGCTTTGGGCGCAGATCCGGCGACGATTTTAGGCGCAGTAACACCGGTACCAGATACCTTATCTGAATATGCATTTGCGGGTTTATTACGTGGTGATAAAACCCAAGTATGTAAATCAATCAGCAATGATTTGGAAGTGCCAGCAACGGCTGAAATTATTTTAGAAGGTTATTTAGCGCCAGATGAAATGGCACCGGAAGGACCTTATGGCGATCATACCGGTTATTATAATGAAGTGGATGACTTCCCGGTATTTACTGTAACTCATATTACTATGCGTAAAGACGCCATTTACCATAGTACTTACACCGGCAGGCCGCCTGATGAACCAGCGATTTTAGGTGTGGCACTGAATGAAGTTTTTGTGCCAATTTTGCAAAAGCAATTTCCTGAAATTCAAGACTTCTACTTACCGCCTGAAGGCTGTTCGTATCGTATGGCGGTGGTTACCATTAAGAAGCAGTACGCTGGCCATGCTAAGCGGGTAATGATGGGGGTTTGGTCTTTTCTACGTCAATTTATGTACACTAAGTTTGTTATTGTCTGTGATGATGATGTTAATGCCCGAGATTGGAATGATGTGATTTGGGCGATGACCACACGCATGGACCCAAGTCGTGATACGGTAATGATTGAAAATACGCCCATTGATTATTTAGACTTTGCCTCGCCAGTTTCAGGCTTAGGCTCTAAAATGGGATTAGATGCGACTAATAAGTGGCCTGGCGAAACGGATAGAGAATGGGGTGTTCCCATTGAAATGACGACTGAAATAAAACAGTACGTTGATGATATTTGGCAAGATTTAGATATTTTGTCTACAACTGAAAAGAAAGGTTAATTGAATGAAGACAATTAGTTGTCAAATACAGTCGTTAACATCGTTAACGTCACATGTTTATAAGGTTTTGCTTAAACCAAGTGAAAAAGTTAACTTTGACGCGGGGCAATATCTCAATTTTGTTATGGCTGATGAAGATAAAAGGCCATTTTCAATCGCTAGCTCACCAAATAGCGAGCTAATTGAGTTGCAAATTGGTGCCTTTGTTGCCGATAGCTACCCAATGCAAGTGATTGACAGAATAAAAGCAAAGCAGTCAGAGGGTGAAACTGTAACTATTGAAATTCCGCTTGGTAGTGCGCAATTACGCACAGACAGCGAAAGACCACTATTACTTATGGCTGGCGGTACTGGCTTTTCTTACATCAAATCTATGTTTGAGTATTTAGCAGAGCAGGGCTCGCAACGTCATATTATGGTGTACTGGGGCGTTCGCGAAGAAAGTGCCTTATATGAGCTAGCAGAAACCGCAGCAACGATTGCTAAGTTACCACATGCTAACTTTATTCCTGTGGTTGAAAAGCCAACTGATACTTGGCAAGGTAAGTCGGGTTTAGTTCATCAAGCGGTTATGCACGACATTATCAGCCTAGAGCCTTATGACATCTACTTAGCCGGGCGCTTTGATATGGTTGGTATTGTACGTACTGACTTTATTGAACACGGCGGCTTAGTTGAGCATATGTACGCAGATGCTTTTGCCTTTATTTAAAAGCCATTAAATAGTTAAACCTATAAAAGCCGTTATCTGATGTAGATAACGGTTTTTTTGTTTCTAAAATAGGTGATTAGCCTAACAATAGGCCACCATCAATATGTAGGCACTGTCCTGTAATATAATTGGCTTTATCGCTTAATAAAAACTCGCATAAATCAGCTACTTCATCAGGTTGTCCTAAGCGACCAGCAGGTATTCTATCGACTATGCGTTGCATAGCTTCTGCTGCTAATGGTTTATGATCGGGTGAATTCTTCCTTATGTAACCGGGCACTATGATATTCGCTGTGATGTGCTTTGGCGCATATTGCGCAGCATACGATTTAATTAGCGCTTCTAGTGCTGCTTTAGCAGCTGATGAAGCCGGCACATAGCTAGTACCCACCTTGTACTTGTGCGCGAGAAAAGAGCTAACAGCTATTACCTTGCCTGCACTAGTTGCTGATGGGCTTTTCGCTAATAATAGCGGAGTACATGCTTGTATTAGGGCAAAACTCGCTTGCACTATTACTTGCAGTGAATCATTTATTCCTTGGCTATCAATTTCAGCAAAATTGCGCCAATCAGGGAAACCTGCATTGCTGACTAAGCCGGTTAAATGTTCGCTATTGGCTTTAACAGCATGGCAAAGTTTATTAATGGTTTCTATTTTGGCTAAATCACCCAAGTGGCAAATCACCTTAGCGCCTTGCGCTTGGCACTGCTGGGCAACAGCATCTAGGCCTGAGTCATTTCGTTTGGTATGTAAAATAAGTAAAGTGTCTTTTGCTGCTAAACGTTTACTTATTGCTGCGCCAATACCGCTACCAGCGCCGGTAATGAGATAAACTTTGTCTGTCATTTTCCAACCTTTAACTATGATACGCATAAAAAAGGCCAGTAACACTGGCCTTTCTACGTTATTGTACCTTAACTATTTTAGCTGTGCTTGATGAAAGTCATTCACATCGGTGATCTGCTTAGCATCTTTGTGCTCAACAAAGGCTTGATCTTTAAAGTTAGTTCCGCGCATTTGCACCATAACACGACCAAAGTGTTCCTGCGCTAGCAACTCATGGTAAAGCTTGATGATATCTTCACGCGTAACGGCTTTAACTGCCTGAACTAATTTGCTATGGCTATCAAAGTTTAGGTTGTTTTTACGCCAGTCATTTTTAAAAACGCTTTCTTCTTCACTAAGGTTTTTTGGTGGCTGGGTGAGCGAAATAACATCACTGTTACGGATAGTGTTAAACTCTTCTTCACTAAGCTCAGCCAGTTGCTTGGTAAAGCCCGCTTTAAAGTGTTCAATTCTATCAGCAACAGCCGCAGGGCCTTTCGCAGGCGATTGAATATAAAAACCAAGCAGTAATTGTTCTGTTAATGCTTGATTAAAGAAACCTACCGCGTAGGCTAATTGCTCCTCGGTACGAATTTGATTAAACAGTGCTGGGCGTAGTACTTTTTGTAATACTCTAGCTGAGGCGTGCTGCTTAATATCATAAGGTGCTAAATAGAAGTCACCGAAAGCAATATCTGTCATATCACTGTTACTTTGCCAGTTATACACTGTACCCGCAGCAGGTTTTAATGTTTTGCTTAAGTAAATATCAGATAATTTACGATTTTTTGGTAATAGCTGTTGTAAAGATTTCGCCGTTTTAACCACATCTTCGCTAGTGTAATTACCAAAAGCGAAAACATTCAAGGTGGCATGCTTAAGCATTTTATCTCTAAAGCTGATGATGTCATTAGGGGTAATAGCTGCCACTTCAGCTAATAAAGATTCATCAGAGTATTCATCTAAATTAACGATATTATTAAAGGTAGGGAACAGTTGATTTAGCAACATGTGTTTCTTTTTACTTTCAATATCAGAGATAAAGGCCGCTTTAAGATTAGCTAACTGATCTTGCGTGACAGAATAATTAAGTACTTGTTGATAGCCAGCCTCTAAAAGCTTGGCTTGTTTGTCAGTAAAGCCTGTAGCAGTTAAAAATAAGCCATTAAAACTGCCAAATCGTAAGCGCATACCGGCGGCAGATGCCTCGGATTGTAGCGTGGTTAATGATAGATTTAAGCCGCGTGATAACAGAGCAGATAACACAGTATTACGTGGCGACTGCTTTTCTAAGCCAGTATTAAAACTAGCAGCAAAACTACCTTTAGGCTGATTAAAATACTTAGAGTGACCAAGGTAGACGTGTAAGCCAGGTTCACTAACTAAAGTTTTTGGCTTGTCAGTAAATTCAGCTTTTACCAGCGCAAAATTCTCTGGCATTAAGGTATTTGGTGTTGGTAACGAAAGAGCAACATCTTCACTGGCTTTTTGCCATTGCTGATTTAACTGTGCTGTGATTTTAGATGTTGAATATTTGCCAACAAAAAAGTCCATACCTGTGTCGGTAGGCTGATCTTTATCAATGTAAAAGATGCGCGCATTGTCTAGGGTAAGTTGCGCCAGCACATCTTTAATCGCCTGACTATTAAAGCGTTGATATTCATAATCACTACTTAATACATAATTTGCAGGTAATTTTTGCAAGTCCGCAGCAATTTGCATCGCATAAGAGTAATCATCAATTTTTTCTTTAAATTGGAATGAATTGCTTAGCGATTGCTTAATTTCTTTAAAGTACTTAGTGTCTATGCCTTGTTGCTTGATTAAATCTAGGTATTTAAATACTGTGCCAACGATTAAGTCTCGTTGCTTTAAACCAGTTTCTGTTAGCTCGATATAGATAGTGAAGCTACCGGCATTACCATACTCACTTGGATTTGCACTTGCCCATAGGTTTTCTGATAAGCCCATTTCGCGTAGTGTTGATGCGAGAGTACCTGGCATTTCGCTGCCAAGTAAGTATTTTAGATAAACATTGGGTTTTACCGCAAAAGCATCACTGTTATCGTCAATAATAAACTTAACTTGCAGCTGCTTCATGTCAGTTTGTGGCTGATAATGAATTATTTGTTGTAGTTGCTCTGGTTCGGCAACGACTTGAGCAATTTGCGGCTGAGCGGTATGTTTATTGGTTATTTTGCCAAAATGCTTCTTGGCGAGCTCTGCCATCTCTGCAAGAGGTAGGTTGCTGATCATTGCCGCTTTCATCAAGTTTGATGAATAGTATTTATTGTAGAAGCTTACTAATTGCGCTTGTAATTTATCATCACCTTTATCTGCTAAAGATTCGAGATTGCCCCAGTTAAATTGTGATATAGGGTGATCTGGGTGTAAGGTGTAACCATCAAGTTGTCCCATAATAACCCAGTCATTTGGACCTTTTTGTGTCCACTCAGAATGCACGGCATTGCGCTCTTTATCGGCATATTGTTCATCCAACAAGGCTTCATAAAAGAAGCGGCTAAAGCGTGCTAAAGCTTCGTCATAAGCTTCATTATTTACCGAGACCATATAATTAGTATGATCTAATTCAGTATATGCGTTTTCAGTGCCGCCATTGTGGGCAATAAATTCGTTGTATTCATTTACGTCTGGGTAAGTTTTAGTACCTAGAAATAACATGTGCTCTAAGTAATGAGCAAGACCACCAAAGTTTTCAGGCTCTTGTAGTGAACCCGCAGCAACGCTAAGTGCTGCAGCTGATTTTTCAATACTAGGATCGGAAACTAATAATACTTCTAATTCATTATCTAGCTTGAGTGATTGATATTGTCTGTTATCTTTAGTGCTTTTAATGATACTTAATTGCACTGCCGGTGCGGTGGACTGCTTAGATGTTAACTGTAGCTCGGCTGGGGTCTTTGCGTTTTGCTGACAGGCTGACAACAAAACAACTAACAGGGAAATATGCCAATATTTCACGCTTACTCTCCAAAGATAATAAATAAGGTATTATTGTATATTATCTTCTATGTTAATAAGATGTAAATCTGTTAGTTGTAAATAATTCTTTCGGTCAGCGAACTATTGGTATTCTTTGCTAATTCTCTGCCAAATATCATTGGCTTCCTTATGCATGCCATCATTTGCTAGTGCAATGGCTAGGGCCTGTAAATCAATTTTGTCATACTGCTTGCCGTCTAGTTTAAGCAAGCTGCCAAACGCTCTTTCTGCCATTGACCATTGCTCGGAATTAACAGCTAAGTGACCAAGACAGCTTAACCATTTAGCGCTATGCATATTGTTATGCAATTGCTTTTGTACCAAAGCAATCAGCTCATCTGCTTGTTTAATCGGTAATGAGCGAATACTTTGTAAAAATTCAGTGCTAGGTGACTTTTTCAATATGGGTATCAAGAGCGCTGATAATGGCGCTAGGATATTGTGCTGCGCTAAAACTTGAATGTAGGCTAGTCTTACCTTTTCTCTGTGCTTAATTTTACGTGCGAGGCTTTGCCAGTAGGCTTCTAGCTCTTGTGGCGCTTTATTTTGTGCTATATCGGCAAATACGCCATAGAAAGCCTGACTTTCCCAGTGTTGAATTTTTTCATCACTGATAGTTTTATCTTTGCGGGCAAAGGCAATGTTTTCGATAGCGGTTTGAAAACGCTCTTCAATAATACACAGCTCTATTTCTAAAGCGAGTAAGCGGTTGTCATGACCAATTTGTTTATGGTGATCGTCGATCAAAACTCTGGCTTGCTGGTAGGCTTGCTCTTCTTTTTGATTCATTAACAGCTTCACTTTAATGATCACACTTTCTAAATCTAAGCCTTTGACTTTAGTGGTTTCTTTTTCAAGTAAGCTCAGATAATGATTGGTGTTATCTTTTAAGTTAAGCTTGGCAGAGGCTGAGGCTGCCATTAAATAAGCACTTTGTTTACGCTTTGATGGAATAGCGCTTTTGGCAAATAACTGCTCGGCTTTGTCATAATCTTCTAACATATACGCCGCTAAGGCGCGATTGAAATTGGCAATACCACGACGTCTGCTGGCAAACGCTATGGTGTTCCAGGCTGAAAAGCTGAACTTGAAGCCTGTTTTGATTAGCGCACGCAGCATTAAAATAGCAATACATGCTGTAGTGAACCAAAATATAGCGGCATACACTGATAATTCGTAAATGTAACCCCAAATAGAAATTAATATATAACCTTTATCTTCCGATAATAGTGGGCCAATGGCTAAAGAGGCTAGTAGAATTAGAATGATAATGAGTAAACGAATCATAATTGTCCCTCTGTCACTCCAACATCTTCTGACGGCTCAGTAGCGTCTATAGGTGCCTCACTACTTTCCTGGATAAGAGATTTTATAGCGGTTAAAGATGGTAAGTCACTTGGATAGTTATAATTAATTAAGTACGTTTTTAACTTTTCAATACTTTGATAAAACTCGGTATTACGAGGTGATTGCATATCAAAATAATCGCTAGTCCACTTTTGAACATCAGATAAGGCTTGCTGATAAACTTCGGTATTACCTTCTCTAACAGCCCATATCGCTAGTTGTACTTTCAAACTGAGGTTATGTTTAAGGTTTTGCTGTTGTTTAGGTGATATTAGAGGTTCTACGCTGCCTTCTCTAGGTCTAATCCTTATAAAATCATCAAGAAAGTTTTGCCATGATTTACTTAAATTAGACTTCCAATCACTTATATCGCTGCTTAGTTCTAACTCTTTTACATTCGTAGACAAGTTTCCTAAGTCATCGCCAATCAATGGCAAAGTACTAATTTGTTTGTCTAGCGCCATTAACGATAAAACTGCTTCTTGGCTTTGCAGTGTTGGCATTAGCTCAAGTGCTTTGATGTCTTCATGAATAGTCGCTCTAACGGGTAAATATTTAGGCTCAGACAATTCTGCCAAGCGACTATCAGCATCTTTTAATAAGCCAATGGCAGCTTTGGTGTCTTTTTCCTGCCACATGGTACGCGCGGCAACTCTGATGAGATATTCAGCTTCATGTACTAACCAATCACTTGGTTGGCGCTGAGTTATGCGTGTTTCTAATTGCGCGACTTGCTGGCTAAGTTGAGCAATTTTATCTTCACTGGCGCTATTTATTTGCTGGCTTACTTGCTGGAGTTCAGCAGCAAAAGCTTGCTGTTGCTGACGTAATTCTTGTTTAAACTCAGTAATAAGTTGCTGTTTGGTTTGTGCGCGACTTTTTTCGATAGCGGCGTTATTTTGTTGCTTAATATTATCAATTAATGCGGCATTTTGCTTTTGTTGTTCAAGGTAATGAAAACCACTAGCTAGCACACTGATACAGGCAATCGCTATGGCGGTAATTGCTAACTTATTGCTAGGTTTTGCTGCTGATGCTGCTGAGGTTGCCGATTTGTTATTGCGAGCTTGTTTTGTTGTCACAGTGCTCGATGCCTTTTTATCGGCGGTGCTGTTGTTATTGTCAGCTTTCTCGCTCTGCTTGGCTTTGCTTGTTTCTTGCGTGCTATCTTTGCTATCGTTGGCTTTAGCAGCAGTAGCAGAGGTTTCCTGCTTATTTTTTGAAGATGAAGCTTTTTCTGGGGAAGATTTATCAGACATAGTATTTTTTGACATTGCGTTGTTCCATTACTATAGCAAGTATTATAGCTGTCGCAGTTGCTGACAAATTAGCGTATCGCTTGCACCTTGCATATTGATAACTTTAGTTAAGCCGAGTTTTTTTGCATTATCAGCAATACGCTCACTGGCGACCAGCCAAATGCAATCGGTTAACCAGTATTGTTCGTTTTGCTGTGACTCACCACTGGTTTTATTGACATTAATTAGCGCTACTAGTTTGTTTAATATAGCGTTACTGGTAACGACAATACAGTTTATTTGTTGTTGTTGCCATTGCTGGGCAATATTTTTTGCAAATGTTCGCCATACACGCTGATAACTTTCGATATAGCTAAGGTTAGCACCGCGTGCTTTAAGGGTGTCGGCGATTAACTCTCTGCCACCATCACCGCGAAAGATAACAATATTTTTGCCTTTAACATCGGCTAATGTTTCAAGAGCCAATAAGCCTTCGCTATTTTCCAGTGTTGGTGAGCTAGCATGGCTTAAGCCTAAGTTATGCAAGGCGTTTTTAGTGGCATTACCAACCGCTAATATCGTTTTATCATTTTGCTGCGCTAAAGAATATTGTTTATTGGCAAATGCTACTGCAGGCACGCTGACAAAAATAAGGATATCGGCATGTTCAACAGCCGCTTCTATTGTTTGTTGGTCGGTATATGCTTGGTAGTCAAATAAAGGTTGGCCGATAGCGTGAATGTTTTGCGTTGCCAGAAGTTCGACTAAGGCCTGAGATTTATGCTCAGGCCTAGTGATTAGTACATTCAGTGTTTGCTGACGACAAGGTGGGGTATTCATTAATCGTTGTTTGAGTCGCTATAAACTTGCGCTAAGATTTTATCAGCACCTCGGCTTAGTAGTTCTTGCGCTAATTGGTTACCTAACGCTTCACCTTCGGCGATAGGGCCGGTAATTTCACTTTCGATTAACTCGCTGCCATCTACTGCGCCAACTAAGCCGCGTAAGTATACTTGGCTGTTGTCTTCGTTAATGATGGCATAGCTACCAATAGGTACCTGACAACCACCTTCAAGGGCTTTGTTCATAGCACGCTCAGCTAATACGCGAGCACGTGTTGTGGCACATTCAAGTGGTGCTAATAATGATTTGATGTTGTCATCGTCTGTACGACATTCAATACCAACAGCGCCTTGACCATTTGCAGGTAGCATTTCTTCTGGCTCAATGAATTGTGCGATGCGCTCGCTCATTTCTAAGCGAATTAAACCCGCAGACGCTAAGATGATGGCATCGTATTCGCCATCGTCTAATTTTCTTAAACGGGTATTAACGTTACCGCGTAAATCACGAATATCAAGATCAGGACGCTTTGCTTTTAATTGACACTGACGGCGTAAACTTGAGGTACCAACAATGGCGCCTTCAGGTAAATCTGCTAGTGCTTTGTAGGTATTAGAAACAAAGGCATCACGTGGGTCTTCACGTGGACAAATTACTTCTAAACCTAAACCTTCAGGAAAATCTACAGGTACATCTTTCATTGAATGCACAGCAATATCAGCGCGATTTTCTAACATGGCTACTTCTAGCTCTTTAACGAATAAACCTTTACCGCCAACTTTAGCTAATGGTGTATCGAGAATGACATCACCCTTAGTAGTCATAGGTACAAGTTCTACCGTGATGTCATCATGAAAATGTTCAAGTTGTGCTTTAACATATTCAGCTTGCCATAAGGCTAAAGCACTTTTGCGCGTTGCAATGCGTACGGTTTTGTTAGTCATTTACGGATCCAGTTTTCTTAAAAAGGTTACTCGGCACTTAGTGTTATCTCAGCTTCAGCTTGTGTACTGACGGCTTGCGATAAAAACTGCCAAAATTCATCACCAGCACGTTTATCTTTCCAGCAGTCATTTTCATAGATGAAATGATGACCGTTGAATTTAGTTGCTACCCATACTTCATGTAGTGGTGCTTGTTTATTGATAATTATTTTGCTGGCATTTTTAAAGGTAAGTGTTAATAAGCCACCTACGCCTTCGTAATCTATATCGACACCACAGTCTTCAATCGCCTCTTCTACAGCAAGTAGTAGTTCATCTGCGATCAAGTTATATTGGCTATCGTTCATTTGTCTTCCTCTAGGCATGCTCAAAAGTTGTGAGCAGATAATATCTTGCAAGTTGATTCACTTGCTTAGCTAGATGTGAGTATAATAGCAATACAGCAAAATAAATATAGACTCTAAGCGTTTAAGTTAAGCTAAAAAGCTTGATTTAAACGACTTTCATGGCAAAAACACGAATCATGCAAAAATCAACAGCACAGTTTTTTTCTTTTCCGGTAGTTTTACTTTGTTTAGTAGCTAGCCTTTGCATATCGGCTTGTGGTGCGAAAGGGCCTTTATACCAAACGCCTGAGCCAGCTGCAGAGCCGGTGCAAGAGTCTGAGCCTGCTAACGATGATAAAGCTAATCAGGCTGACAGCGTCAGTAAACCATAAGAAGCGCAATTAAATGTTAGTAAATTTTTCAAAAATGCATGGTTTAGGTAACGATTTTCTCGTCTTAGATAATGTTACTCAAAATGTATATTTATCTAATGAGCAAATTGCCAAACTTGCCGATAGAAATTTTGGTGTTGGCTTTGATCAGCTACTGGTAGTTGAACCGCCTTATGACCCCGATTTAGATTTTCATTATCGTATATTCAATGCCGACGGCAGCGAGGTAGGGCAATGTGGTAATGGTGCGCGTTGTTTTGCACGCTTTGTACGCATGAAAGGTTTATGTAACAAAAGTAAAATTAAGGTTTCAACTAGCACAGGTAAAATGACACTATTTGTTGAGCGTGATGGCAATATTTCCGTGTCTATGCCGGTGCCACAGTTTGAACCAGCAAAAATTCCTTTTACCGCACAAAAGCAAGAAGGTACCTATATATTACGTGCTGAATCTGAAACTGTGTTATGTGGTGTCGTGTCTTTAGGTAACCCGCATTGCGTAGTGACCGTAGATGATGTTGAAAACACCGATGTTGCTGGCTTAGGTAAAGAGTTATCTGAGCATGAGCGCTTTCCAAAGCAAGCAAATGTTGGCTTTATGGAAGTGGTTGCGCCTAATCAAGTGAAATTAAGAGTGTATGAACGTGGCGCAGCAGAAACGCTAGCTTGTGGCAGTGGTGCTTGTGCCGCTGTGGTTATTGGCCAAATGCAGAAGAAGCTAGCGAAACAAGTTACCGTAGAGTTACCGGGCGGTAAGTTACGTATTTTTTGGAAAGGACCGGGTCACCCTGTGAAAATGTCAGGGCCAGCAGCACACGTTTTTGATGGTCAGCTATCGGTATAATGAAAAAACAATCACGCAAAAATAAAGCGAAAACAGAATTAAACAGTATGAATGAAGTACAAGAAAGCATTAACAGTGACGAGATCCCATTAACCGATGAGTTAGTGTTGACTTATTTACAAGATAACCCAGAGTTTTTTAATCGTAATCCAGAATTAGTCACTAGCTTAAGATTAAATGATATTCAACGCGGCACTGTGTCTTTAGTAGAAAGACAGCAACAGCAATTAAGACAAAAAGTACATAACTTGGAAGATGAAATTACCCAGTTAATGTCAGTGGCTAATCACAATGAAGAGCTATTTATTTTATACAGTGACTTGTATTTGCGTTTAATTGACAGCCAATCAGCAGAAGAAATTTTAGATTGCTTACATCAAGCAACCACCGAGTTGTTGTCTCTCTCTGCTTTTAAATTATGGTTAAACCCGAGTGCAGTTAGCAGCGATGCCATTAAACATGATTGTATTTCAGCGAATGATTGTGCTGGCGTAATGCAAAACCGTTTAACTAATGAAGATTATTACTTTGGTCGCATCCAAGCGACCGAGCAAGATTTAATTTTTTCTAATCAATGCTCAGGCTCTGTTGTCTTAATTAAACTTGAGCACAATCAGCAAGACTTAGGCTTTTTAGCGATTAGCTCTAAAGATGCTCAACACTTTGACCCACGTATGGATACCTTGTTACTTAGTCAGTTTAAACGGCTAGTAGCTAAGTTATTGCATCAACATATTTGTTAGCTTAAACAGGCAAGCGTGTGAAATTTTATCGTCGTTTATCGCCAATAAAGGCGATCAGTTTTGATCTGGATGATACCTTGTATAGCAATGGACCTGTGATGGCGGCTATCGAGCAAAAGATGATAGCCTATTTTGCAAAGCTGCTACCTGAGTATAGCCAAGTATTTGATGCGGCATTTTGGTTTGCTTTTAAAAAGCAGGCGATAAAGCAGCAAAGTGATTTAGCGCATGATGTTGTTATAGTGCGCTATGAAAGTTATCGCTTAGGTTTGTTAGCGTTAGGGAAAAGTGATGTTTTTGCCAAGGCACAAGCTAAGGCGGCGCTTGATTATTTTATTGAATTACGTAGTGATTTTTCTTTGCCAGAACAAAGCATGCAATTACTGGAGTGCTTAAGCAAACGTTATCCACTCGCGGCGATTAGTAATGGTAATGTTGATACCAATACCTTAGGTATTGCTAAGTATTTTCAACAGATTTATCACGCTGGTTACCAACAACGTCAAGGTGTTGAGGTAGTTGAATCGAGCTTACTAAAGCATAAACCTGCACAAGATATGTTTGCTGTGGTTTGTCAAAACTTAGCTATTGCCCCCCATGAACTATTGCATGTCGGTGATTGTGGTAATGCTGATATTTTTGGTGCCTTAAGTGCTGGTTGCCAAACCGCTTATCTGCCTCAGTATGGTGTTGGTAAGGCACTAAAACAATTGCCTCATATTGAACTTGCCTGCCTGTCCGACTTGACCCGCCTTGTTTAACACGCCCTTATTTTACTCCGTAAATAATACTGTATATAATGCCAGTCTTGTGGCTGGCTAGCAGCATGGCTTAACTCTAACTTGTATTGCTCAATTAAGTAGCATAACTAATGCATAATTAAGGTGTACTCTCTTATGGATGTTTCCGAACTACTTGACTCTCTTAACGATAAGCAGCGTGAGGCGGTTGCAGCACCTAAGCAAAATATGTTGGTGTTGGCTGGTGCAGGCTCAGGTAAAACGCGGGTTTTGGTACATCGTATTGCCTGGCTGATGCAAGTTGAAGGTATTTCTTCACATAGTATTTTAGCGGTGACTTTTACGAATAAAGCGGCAGCTGAAATGCGTGCTAGGGTTGAGCAAACCGTAGGTGGTAATACCCATGGCATGTGGATAGGTACTTTCCATGGTTTAGCACATCGCTTATTGCGCATGCACTTTCAAGAAGCTAACTTACCGCAAAGCTTTCAGGTACTTGATAGTGACGACCAATTACGTTTAATCAAACGCATTATTCGTTCATTAGAGCTAGATGAAAAGAAATGGCCTGCTAAGCAGTTTGTTTGGTATATCAATGGTAAGAAAGATGAAGGCTTAAGGCCGCAGCATATTGATGCTCAATTTGACCCAAGTGAAGCTGTGTTTGTGAAGGTCTATAAAGCCTATCAGGAAACCTGTGATAGAGCGGGTTTGGTTGATTTTGCTGAGCTTTTACTTCGAGCACACGAGCTGTGGTTGAATAATCCTGAACTGTTAAGCCATTATCAACAGCGTTTTAGCCAAATTCTGGTGGATGAATTTCAAGATACCAATGCTATTCAATACGCTTGGTTAACCATGCTAGGTAAAGCGCGCAGTAATGTCATGATTGTCGGTGATGATGATCAATCAATTTATGGCTGGCGTGGGGCAAAAATAGAGAATATTGAACGCTTTACTCGCGAATATGATGATGCGCAAACGATACGCTTAGAGCAAAATTATCGCTCGACTGCCAATATCTTGAATGCAGCCAATAAACTGATCAGTAATAACAATAATCGCTTGGGTAAAGAGTTATGGACGCAAGATGATGCCGGCGAGAAAATTGCTATTTATACTGCTTTTAATGAAATCGATGAAGCGCGTTTTATTAGTGGTCGTATTAAACAATGGCGTGATGAAGGCAAAAAGCTTGATGAAGTAGCGATATTATATCGCTCAAATGCGCAATCACGCTTGCTAGAGGAAGCTTTGTTGCAAGGGCAGTTGCCGTATCGTATTTATGGTGGTCAGCGCTTCTTCGAGCGACAAGAAATTAAAGATGCTTTAGCCTATATGCGCCTAATTAATAATCGTGATGATGATGCCGCTTTTGAACGTATTATTAACACACCAACCCGTGGTATAGGTAACCAAACCGTAGCCTTAGTGCGAGATGCTGCCCGTAGCGGTGAAACTACCCTTTGGCAGGCATGTAAGCAGATGCTGCACAGCCAGCAACTAAAAGGGCGTAGCGCTAAAACCATAAGCGCATTTATTGAATTAATTGAGCAACTTGAGGATGACTCAACTAACTTAGATTTAGACCAACAAGCTAATTTTATTATTCAGCATTCTGGCCTTAAAGCTATGTATCAAGCAGAAAAGGGTGAGCGAGCCGCACAGCGTATTGAAAACTTAAATGAATTAGTGACCGCTTGCCAAACGTTTGAAAGTGATCCTGAGTTGGTTGAAGAACAAACCCCGCTAACGGCATTTTTAACTCATGCTGCCTTGGAGTCTGGCGAGTCTCAAGCGGATGAATATGAGCCAGCGGTGCAGTTAATGACAATGCATTCAGCTAAAGGTTTAGAATTCCCGCTAGTGTTTATTGCTGGTCTTGAAGAGGGCATGTTTCCATCACAGCAATCGGTTGAAGAAATTGGCCGTTTAGAAGAAGAAAGACGTTTGTGTTATGTCGGCATGACAAGGGCCATGCATAAACTATACTTATGTCATGCAGAAAGTCGCCGCCTATACGGACAAGAGAAGTTTCATAAGGCGAGTCGCTTTTTACGCGAGTTACCTGATGATTGCGTCGAAGAGATTCGCATGCAAAGTCAGGTCGCTAAACCCGCCACTAAAGGTAGGTTCTCATCAACAATAACCATGGAAACATTCGCAAATACAGGATTTAGCTTGGGGCAACAGGTAATGCATGCTAAGTTTGGTGAAGGTGTTGTACTAAACTATGAAGGTAGTGGTGCACAAAGCCGTATCCAAGTAAATTTTGCTGATGTTGGCACTAAGTGGTTAGTGGTTGAGTATGCAAATTTACAAGCAATTTAGCAGTTAACAGTAGGGTAGAAATATGACTAGGCGTTTATTGGTAGTTGAAGATAGTAAACCGATAGCTACGGTGATTAAGCAAATTGCGCAATCACTTAAGTATGAAGTGGTTATAGCGACTAGTTTGGCTCAGGTAGAAGAACTTCTTTCGGTTGATACCGATTTCTTCGCGGCAACTATCGATTTTGCTCTACCTGACGCTCATGATGGTGAAGCCATTGCCTGTGTGCTTTCCCATGGTATTCCAGGCGTGGTGATGACAGGTAAAATGGATGAAGATACCCGTCAAAAAATCTTAGCGCAGCCGGTTATTGATTATATTCCAAAAGAAAACAGCCAAGCTTTTTTATATTTAAAGCGCATTTTGCATTGGCAGATTACCAATAGTGATAATGCAATTTTAGTGGTCGATGATTCATCGTCAGCGCGTAATCATGTGGTTGAATTGCTTAAGCGTCGCAATTTTAGTGTCTTTACCGCCAACAATGGTGTACAAGCGCTCGAAAAGCTAGCGCAGCATAAAAACATTAAAATGGTGATTACCGATTTAGAAATGCCAGAAATGGATGGTATTGAGCTGACCAATGAAATCCGCAAAAAATATTCTCGTGAACAATTAGCAGTGATTGGTATTTCTGGAGCTTCTAATGGTATTCATTCGGCGCGCTTTATTAAGAATGGTGCCGATGACTTCTTGCGTAAGCCATTCTGTCCAGAAGAATTCTATTGTCGTATTACCCAGAATATCGAGAGTTTAAATAATATTGCTAAAATTCAACATGCGGCGAATACTGACTATTTAACCGACTTAGCGAATAGGCGGGCATTTTTCCGTAGCGCTGAACAGCGTATTAATGAGTATATTAATAAGAAAGTACCTTATTGCTTAGCCATGTTAGATATCGACTTTTTTAAGAAGATTAATGATCAATATGGTCATGATGCCGGTGATCAGGTGTTGAAAGTACTCGCGCTTTATATGCGTAAGCATTTTGGCTCAGGGTTAACTGCGCGCTTAGGCGGTGAGGAATTTGCTGTTTTACTACATGGTATAGATACCGATAACTTGTATAACCGATTAGATGATTTTAGACGTGAAATAGCGGTAGCTAATATCCCTATTGGTGAGCACCATTTATCAACGAGTGTTAGTTTAGGTGTAGTATTTAGCAGTGATGAGCCATTATCAAAGCAAATGAGTGAAGCCGATCATGCTTTGTATTTAGCGAAAGAAAATGGCCGTAATCAAATTATGATTGCTGGCGGTGAAGAACACTAGTTTACACCTTTCAGGTAAGAATATGATAAAGCGCAGCCGTTATGGTTTGCGCTTTATTTGTTTTAGCGAGTCTAAACTATAAATACATAGTGCTGACCAAATAAAAATAAAGGTGGTTAACTCAGCCATTTTTAAGGTTTCTTGATAGTAAAAGGTCGCTAACAAAAACATAATACTTGGCCCTAAATATTGGAAAAACCCTAAAGTAGTGAGCGTTAAGCGTTTGGCTGCTGCGGTAAAACAAAGTAACGGCGCAGTAGTAACAATACCCGCCATGATTAAGGTGAAATTAAGCGTGCTACTGTTATTTAGCAAGTTACTTGTGCTGCTTTCAACAAATAAAAACCAGTAGGTTAAGGCGATTGGCAACATTAATAAAGATTCAATCAAAAGCCCAATAAATGAATCCACTTGTAATTTCTTTCTCAGTAAACCGTAAATACCAAAGCTACCAGCAAGTGCTAAAGAAATGAGTGGTAAAGAGCCGATGGTGATCAGCTGCACTAAAACGCCAATAACCGCTAAGGCAACCGCTATGGCTTGATTTCTCTTAAGCTTTTCCTGAAAAAATATCATGCCTAAGGCAACGTTAAATAAAGGGTTAATGTAATAACCTAAACTAGCATCTAATAGATGATCATTATTAACTGCCCAGATAAATAAGAACCAATTTACTGCGAGAAAGCTTGCTGATAAACCTAAATTCAACATGACTTTAGGCTGCTTACATAAGGCAATAAATTGCGACCACTTTTTCATGACGATAACTAAGATCAGTAGAAACACACAGGACCAAATAACTCTGTGCATTAAAATTTCACCTGCGGCAATTTCTGTCAGCAACTTAAAGTAAATCGGTGCAAAGCCCCACAATAAATAAGCGCCTAAGGCATTAAATACGCCTGAGTGAGAGCTGGTACTATCCTTAGCTAAGTTTGTTGCTTGGCTTTGCTTGGCTGTTGAGGTCATGAAATGGTGTGAATATGAAAGCATTTGATTGTGCTAATGATAGCATGACAAATTTGTCCCGCGTTAAGAATTGCTTGTTATTGACTAAAACGAAGCGATTGCTGCTGTAAAGAAATATTGCGCTTAAATGTAAGTGATACGCTCCCAGTCATGAATTTCTAGCAGTTATTTTTACTGACTTCTACGTTACTTTGAAGTGAAATAGCTAGCTATTCCTAATTCAAAAAGCCTTGAATTCAGGAAAAAATATCTGGCTAGAAATCAAAAATATATAACTTGTTTATTTGGTGAGAGTTGGCACTATTTCTTATGCAAACCTGATGTTAAGTACTATGATAGTGTTGACTATGCTGTTTGCATTGTCGCAATAACTGATTAAATGCCGGCAAATCTCTATCTAAAGAAGAGGCTGGTAGATACAAATGAAAGCCAAAAGCATCATGGAGATTTTTACTGTGATGGAGAAAAGCCGCGATTGGCCCTTTGATTAATTCTCCAGAAGCTAATTGGTATGGCTCAAAACAAATGATGCCACGTTCAAAAGGAATAAGCTGATAACGAACAGCAAAACTGATTAAAGGCTTTTGCTCATGAATCAATTTATTGGCTAAGCGTGGTGATATTTGCTTGGCTAACATGTCAATATCAAGCAACTTTATACCAATATAGGCAAGCTCTACTTGTTCTAAGCCAATGGTTTCTTTAACTAAATCAAAGCGCTGTATTTGCTGCCAGCTAATTTGCCATTGGCCATTTCTATGTTGATAACTGAGGTAGTCTGGGCTGAGTAAAATACTAAAGGCAGGCTCTGATAATTTCGCCAAGCCAGTGATAGCAAACACCAGAGCGGTTAAGTAGCTAAACATAAGTACTAGCTTGTGTTCTTGCCAAAATAGCTGACTGAGTAACAGTGTTATACCTGCTATTAAGGCAGCTACAACCATAAGAAAACGACCATGTTTATTGGTGTGTGCTTTAATACGTATTACAGGGTTTTGCTGTGTCATCTTGCTATAGCTTTTTCGGGGAGGATACTGAACTACAACTGACTAAAGCTGAGGCTATATTGAATAAGATAAATGTTGGTTTGCTCGCTAAATAGTCTCCTTAACAAGCAAACCATAACAACTTAGTTAATCAGCATCAACGCTTGTTATATTTAAACAACAAATTTAGAGGTGGCTTGTCCTATTTGTAAAGCATTACCATCTAACTGCTGGGCAACTTCACCTATCTCTTCTACAGCCGTGGTAGTAGAAGCAAAGCTGCTATACATATCTTCGATATTATTGACAACGGTTTCTGCTACGCTAGATTGCTCCTCAGTTGCAGTGGCAATTTGCGTATTCATAGAGCTGATATGGCCTATTTGCTCTTTGATGTTGCTTAATGAAGTATCGACATTTCTAGAGATTTCCTCATTACTACTGGCTTTTGTGCTAGCAAGCTCCATTGAGTTTACCGATTGGTTTGCTGCGGAAATCAGTTTATCTAGTAGTTCACGAATTTCCGTAGTTGAAAGGGCTGTTCTTGAAGCCAAACTACGTACTTCATCAGCAACTACGGCAAAGCCCCGGCCTTGTTCGCCAGCTCTAGCAGCTTCAATCGCCGCATTAAGTGCCAGTAAATTAGTTTGCTCGGCAATGCCATTAATGACATCAAGGATCTGATTCATATTTTGTGAATCTGTCGCTAGCTGATTGATAACAGCTGAAGCATTATTAATTTCTTCTGATAACTCTCCTGATATATCTAAAGAGCGTTGTACGTTTTTCATACCTTGATTTACTTCATCTTCACCTTGCCCAGCAGCGGATGCTGCTTCAGCGGCAGATTTGGCAATATCGGTTACACTGTGTTGCATTTCAATCATAGATTGCTTAGTTACTTCAGCAATTTCAGTTTGATTTTTAACATTGTTATCCACTTCACTTACTTTAAGTGATAATTGCTCAGCACTTTGTGTTAGTGGTGTGACAACGTCAACAACCTCTTTTACTATGCCGCGTAGTAGTTGTGTAAACTTATTAAAGTGTTGTACTACTGAGCCAAGTTCATCTTGACTGACGACATCGATTTGCTTGGTTAAATCGCCTTCTCCTTCTGCTAGAACGCGAAGTGATGAAGCAAGCGAAACCACAGATTTATTAATAGATTTAGCTATTATTATGCTAAGTAGCGTCATAAAGGCTAATAAGATAATGCCTACGGTAATACTTAAGGTTTGTGAGTCATTAGAGTTTTCAACTGTTTGTTCAACTAGGCTGTTAAAGAAAGCGGCAGCCGTTTCTTTGTCTTTAGTTAGCTGTTTTTGCACATTGCTAAAAATATCTGTTTTGCTTTGAATATTTGCTTGGGCTGATTGAAAGTCTAAGGTTTCATTGATAAAACCTTGGGAGATAGCTTTAGCTAAGTCATTATACTCATTCGCTAACGTTTTTAATTCACGGGTATTGGTAAAGTCACTTTTAAGATTGTTTATTTTATCTAAGTTTGTTGACAGTGCGCTAAAAAGCGCAGCGGCATCTGCGATTAAGTCTTCATCAGCAAATGAGACACTTTGGGTATAACTTTCATCAATACGTTGCCAAGTGGTGACATTTTCACTGGTTAAGTTAACTAAGTGAATTGCCGTATCTTGCATTGATTTAAGCAAGGTTTGGTTTTTGGAAATAGCAGAGATGTTAATGGATAAATTTATAATAAAGCTAAGCAGGGCAATAGCTAAGATGGTGTATATCTTGTACAGGATTTTTAACTTTCTAAAAAATTGCATTTTCAAGCCTTACCGTTTACTTTTTGATTTAAGAAAAGTGCAGTCCTTTGCAGGTGTCTGAAATGCTCACTCCCAAGCATTTACAAGTGCTCAACTAAAAAGTCGCAATAACTTTTACATCGCCAGTTACCTTATCGCTATTGATAAAGCCAATGGCATTGCTGTTGCTTTTTACGGTGCTTATCATTTCGCTATCACTGATGCTTTTAGGTGGTGTGCCTTTGCCAGTAAAAGCAAGTTTTGCCCAATAGGATTTGTATTGGCTGTTAGATTTACTTAAGGCGTTAAGTCGAAATACTTGTGTGTCATTGCTTCCGTCAGCAAGGCTAAACACTTCAACTTTATTGCCATCAGCAAACGATTTGCTTTTACCTAGAAAGATCTTCTTAATTTGACCTGCGCTAATATCATTATTATTAGCACTATTAACGATAACAGAAACTTCGGCAGTAGAAATAAAGCTAACGAGAGAAAATGTTATTGTTATAACGTATTTAAATAGTTTCATCACAATTATTCCTTAAAAAATTAAATCAACGCCGAAAGTTAACGACTCACTATCACCAGCTACTGCTAACCAGTAAGAGTTATCTTCTACTTTGTCATATTGCACCTTAAAAGCTGCTGAAGAGTGGAAGTCCCATCTTAAACCAACAGATTGTGTGTTGTGGTTTTCACCGTCTTCACCTTCTTGTTCAAACTCTGAGTAAGCAACAAAAGGGGTGAATTCTTGAATGCGATAACCAACAGTGATCATGCGCGAATCAAATTTTAAGGTTCTCTCAAATGAATATTCATCAATGGCTAAATGGCTTAACTCAGTTAATACGAATAAGTTTTCGAAGTCAAAGTTAAATGCCGCGCCATAGAAGGTACCGTCACGGTAATCATCTTCACCCCAGTATTTACGCTCGCCATCTACGTAACGCTCGTTGGTATATTGCATAGCGGTGAAGCGTGCTTCAAACCAGTCTTTACTGATATTAACAACACCACCTAGAATATCTTTCCAGATTTCTCGTGTTTCAACGCCACCAGAAAAGTAGTCGCCTAATAGCTTGTTGTCTTTGTCGTCTTCTTTACCGCCATATAAGTTAGCTGCTAAAGACCAGTCGCCAATGTCTGTGCTGTATAGTACATTCATGCCGGTGTAGTTAAAAATTTGCCAAGTATAGTTATCTGCTGAAGGGCGCATCCATACATAGGCATAGCCAACATCATAAAAGTCAGAATAGTAAAATAGTGGTAAACGTTTTTTACCTGCTTGTAATGTCCAGTTTTCATTAAGCTCATAAGAAATATAGGCCCATTCAAACTCTGGTTTCCACTCTTCAGTACCGCGCGCTACGATTTGTGCGGTAGCTGATAATCCATCCATTAGGTCTGCATCAAACTGTATGCCAAAAAGGCTTTCTGGTTCAAAGTCCCACTCTTCATTGTAAGCTGAGACATTAGGGTAATCGGCTAAAAATGTTGGCTCAATACCATAGTGCTCAACACCTGTACCGCTAAGCACCTTGCCAACATTAATACTAGAAAAGCCCGATATATTAACTTCTGCTAAGCTACAAGTGCTAATAAGGCAAAGCGATGCAAGACTTGTTTTTGCTAAGTTGGTTAGTTTCATTATGTTACTCTCATATAGATGGCATATTTCATGCCAAGGTTAAAAACCAATACTGCTTTACATTCGAAAATAAAGCGGCGCATATTGTATACGAAAAGGTTATAAAGTGTAGTTATTCTGTATTAAATGTAGTTTAAATATTTGTTAAATCAACAAAGTTCTGACACAAATCAAATAGGTGTTATCAGGATGATTCTTGAAGGTTAAGAATAGGTAGCAATTTTGTGTTCAAATGTAACTAAAATAAACTGTTTAAAAATCAATCAGTTTAAACAGGCTGTTAATGAGTTTTTTGACAGTAGAAAATAAAAACTTTTAGATGGAATTTTTTGTTATTACCCCACCATATAGGTGCCTGTGCCAAAGGCGATATGTTCGCCTTCCTCATTGTGTAACTCCATACGGGCAACCGCGACTTTGCTGCCACTACGTATAATATGCGCGGTGGCAATAAAGTGTTCACCGCGACCGGGTCTGAGATAATCGGTGCGCAAGTCAATGGTACTGAGCTTGCCTAAGCTTGAGGCGATTGTTTGTGGCGTGATTTCATCAAGCTGCTCTATGATATTGGCAGCCGCTACTGTGCCTCCTGCTAAATCCAGTGCCGATGCGGTTACGCCACCATGTAGTATTTTATGAATAGGGTTACCAATTAATTTATCTTGCCAAGCAAAACGTATTTCAGATGATTGTGCATCAAAGCGGGTTAGCTTGAAGCCAAGCAATTGATTAAAGGGCATATTGTTATTCCAAAAATCAATGATCTGTTGGTGCACTTGGTCTTGTTGCATAGGCTTACTCTATCTGGTCAGATGTGTTGTTGATTCAGACTAGCATGAATTTATCGCAAGACAAGCATTTTAATACTGGCTGTATACCTTAAGGCTGAGGTAAAATGACAGTAACCATGTCTGAAAACCAATGATCTCTTTTGACTAATCCCGTAATCACTGAAAATAATAGCGCTGATACGCAAGCGCAGCTATTAGAAACACTTAAACATCACTTTGGTTATCAGAGCTTTCGTACTGGGCAATTTGAGATCATCTCGCAACTTTTACAAGGGCGTGACTCGTTAGTTTTAATGCCAACCGGTGGTGGTAAATCATTATGCTACCAATTGCCTGCTGTGTTATTGCCTGGGGTTACTGTGGTGGTATCGCCGTTAATTGCCTTGATGAAAGATCAGGTAGACGGGTTAACACGACAAGCTATTCCAGCGGCATTTATTAATTCGACTCTAGAGCAGTCTGAAATTACTGATATTTTTTCCCGTATGGCTAAGGGTGAAATTAAACTACTTTATGTAGCGCCTGAGCGGCTAACGAATTATTACTTTTTGCAAAATCTGTCTGAGTTACCTTTAAGCTTATTTGCCATTGATGAAGCGCATTGTATTTCGCAGTGGGGACATGACTTTAGGCCCGCCTATACTAAGCTTGCCTGCTTAAAAGAGCATTTTCCTTATGTGCCAGTTATGGCATTAACAGCAACAGCTGATGTGACCACGCGCAAAGATATTTTAAATCAATTAGCCTTGCGTGACCCTTATATTCATTTAGACAGTTTTGATCGCGCTAATATACGTTTTACCTTGGCACAAAAATACCATGGTGAAAAGCAGCTGCTTGGCTATATTGGTAAACATAAAGAAGACAGTGGCATTATTTATTGCAATAGCCGCTGGCAAGTAGAGAAGTTAGCCAAGTTTCTAGCAAGTAGTGGCGTTAACTGTGCTGCTTATCATGCTGGATTAGAAAACGATATACGCAGTTTAGTGCAAGAAGGTTTTACCAAAGATAATATTCAAGTGGTGGTGGCGACCGTTGCTTTTGGTTTAGGAATAAATAAGCCCAATGTCCGCTATGTTATTCATTATGAGCCGCCAAGAACGCTGGAGTCTTACTATCAGGAGATAGGCCGAGCAGGGCGTGATGGCTTACCCGCAGAAGCGTTGTTTTTGGTGGATGATAAAGATATAGAACGTATTAAAAAACGGATAGCAGATGGTGATAACCCGCAACGGGTCAATGTAGAACTACAGCGCTTTGCTGCCATGAGCGCTTTTGTTGACGCACAAACTTGTCGTCGTCAGGTAGTACTTAACTATTTTGCCGAATTTACTAAAAAAGGCTGTGGTAACTGTGATATTTGTTTAGATCCACCAAGTCAGTTTGATGCGACAGTAGAGGCGCAAAAAGTGTTATCTTGTGTTTATCGTATTAATCAGCAAGGTGATATTAATCATGTAATTGCGGTATTACGCGGTGAAGAAACGGCAAAAGTTAAGCAACTCGATCATCATAATGTTTCTACTTTTGGCTTAGGTAAGGGAAAAACTCCCGGTTATTGGTATGCCATTATTGGTCAGCTGATACATTTAGGTTATTTGCAGCAAGATATAGAGCAGCAGTCGAGTTTGTGTTTAACAGAAGCGTCGCGTGCAGTGTTAAAAGCGACTGAGCCATTAATGCTGGCGAGTCCTCGCTTACAAAAAGCCAGTTATTGGCAGCAAAAAGCACCACAAAAAGGCTATGATCGTACGTTATTTGTCAAACTAAGAGAGCTTAGAAAAACCATTGCCGATGCTGAAGACATTGCACCCTTTATTGTCTTTAATGACGCCACCTTATCTGAATTGGCTCGAGTAAAACCACAGACTGAAGCGCAGATGCTCAGAGTAAGCGGTATTGGTGATATTAAATTAGCCCGTTATGGTCAGCCATTTTTATCTTTGATTAAAGAACATCAATAAATAGTGTTCAATCGCAGACAGTCTGTACTTAACCCCTTGTGCTTAGCTTGCTTGTTTAGCTATGGTTATGCCTCGATACAAACCAATGAGGTTAATAGTGAAGCGGTGGAATATCTGATAAAACTTGCTGACGATAATATGTATAAAGACAAAATAGCGAAAAAGCAGCTTAATCGTTAAGCTGCTTGAGACTTGGCTAGTAATTCTTAATTGTTATTTCGTTATTTTACTGTCTGCTTGCGCAATCATATCTTTTACAAAATCTATCACAGTATAACTCACGTCGTCTTGTTGGCTGAGAATAGCTAAGGCTTTTTCAAAGCTAGTTTTGGCAAGACTAAACTGCTGGGTACGCATATAAGCAAAAGCTAAACTTTGATGGGCATAAGCCGTGTTAGGGTATTGCTCAATAAAATAGTTAAGAGTTACAAATGCTTGGTCATTTCTGTTGTGATCTAATTGTACATTAGCCAACTCTGACAATACGGAAGTGGGTATTTTTATATTGTAGTTATATCGTGTCGACAGTGTTTGATAGTAGTTAATTACGTCATCAAGCTCACCCAATTGGCCGACGGCTTGAATATCTTGATAGTAAAAATCAGCAAATAATTTACTTAGTCCTTGGTAGATCGAAGGATAAATAGTGCTTTGATGATCTTCCTCAGCAAAGTGCAGATACTGCCAGTTCAATTGTTTAGAGTGAGTGCTAGCTAGGTTAGCGGCAATTCGTTGACTATGCGCGTAAAACTTGTTGCCTTCATCGGCTATGCTTAAGTATAAATTTACCGCTGGCGAAGATTTAATTGCTTGAGTAAAAAGGCTATCTATCTGCTGATCTCCCCACCAAGGCGCAGGACTAATGGCAAGGTAGTTGGTAAATAGTTTAGGCTGCTTTAATAGGGTATCTAAGACAAAAACCCCGCCATTAGAATGACCAATAAGGGTTTTATTCGGTTGTGTTGCATAGTGCTTATCAATATACGGGAAAAGTTCTTGTTGTAAGAATTGACGGAATTTATTCGTGCCACCAAAGCGAGGGAACTTTTTCTGAATCCATTCCTGTTGCGGGCTTAAGGGTTTATCATCGATAGGCGGTAAAAAGTCTCGTACCCGTATGCTGGTTTTTATTGCTACGACAATGGCGTCTGGAATTTTCTTGGTGGCAGTTAGTGCGTTTACTATACCTAGCGTAGAGATAAAGTAATATTCACCGTCTAAAACATAGATGACTGGATAGCTATTTTGTGCAGAATAATCTTCAGGTGTGTAAATAAATAATTCTCTAGCTTCATTTAATACCTTTGATTGCAAGGTGATTTTATCTCCGACAATATAGTGCTCTTTCGTGTTTGCACTGGCAAATTGGCAATGAACTAACAGCATTATCAGTATTAATTTTAGGATTTGAATCAACATTTAACTTCCTTCAATTTGTTGGTTTAAGTGTGCTAGGATAATGAAAACCTGCCTTTGAAAACACTGAATTAGGCTGATTTTTCACTGACTTTTGCCTGATAAACGCATTTTCTGTATGAAAAAAAGACAATATCGTCTTGAAGACTATTCTATTGATATTACCCGCAATCAAATTTGTAAAGCGGGAAGCTGTATTGCTTTGCCTCCTAAAGCCATAGCGGTATTAGAAATACTAATAAAGCACCAAGGGGAAGTTGTTAGCTTTGACAATTTAATGCAAGCGGTGTGGCCTGATACTATAGTGACAGCTAATACTTTGCAGCGTTGTATTTTGCAATTGCGAAAAGCATTTGCCGACGATAGCAAGCAGCAACGAGTCATTAAAACTCATGCTAAGCAAGGCTATAGTTTAGAGCCAGCTTGTTGTGAAGTGGACTCTACTAAGAGTAAGCGCTTTATTAGCACCAAAAAAACTGTGTTCCTATCGCTCGCTTTTATTCTGTTTGCTGTCGGGCTGATCTTGTTAGCTACGTGGCAAGATGGCAATGAGCAACAAACGGATAAGTTAGTCTTTTCAACCGTGAGTGCTATTACTAGTAGCGATGCCAATGAAGCTTATGGCCGTTATTCTCCAGATGGAAATTTTGTCGCCTTCTTACGTAATATTGATGCCTGCTACAGTGAATTGTGGGCAAAAGATTTGGCTCAGCAAAAAGAGTTTAAATTGCTTGAGAAAAGTGGCGTATATGGCCAACCTAGTTGGTCGCCAGACGGTAGTAAACTGGTATTTACTGAGCGAAATGCTTGTCCAGAGAAAGAGCAAGCATCCCATCATTGCTGGTCGATTAACAGTGTAGAATTTAAAGGCGCTTTAGCTCAGCCACAGCAGACAACGCAGCTACTGGATTGTAATGATCGATATAGCGAGGCGCCGCAGTGGTTGTCTGACAGTGTTATTAGCTTTTTGCGCGCTGATGTTGATGACAATATGATCTTGTACACTTATGAGCTTGATAATGATGACTTGCAAAGGCTTTATCAAGCTAACCAAGATTATATTTATAGCTATGCTTATTCTACTGAACGTGAGCAGTTTGCCTTATTAACGATATCAGCAACGAATCGTCACAGTATTAAGCTGCTTAGTAAGCAAGGGCAAGTGCTATCTTCTTACGCGATTAACTTGCCGACAGGCGCGACTATTTATAAAAAATTGCCGATAGCATTTCATGCTTCTGGGGATTTTTTCGTGACTATTATTAACCAAAGGTTATTTCAACTATGGCCTGATGGCCGATTGCAGGCCATTACAGTTGCGCAGCGTCATGGTTTAGATCAACCAAGCTTTCACCCTTTTCAGCAAAAGATGCTTGCTACTGAAGTGATGGCAGATACAGATATTGGTTTAGTGCGCTTAACTGAACAAGCGCAGCAGGAATTGCCCATGTCAATCAGCAAGCAAGAGGTTATTGCTCGCTCAAATGTAAGTGATGAGATGGCCAGCTTCCAAGGCAATGCCAATATGATTGCTTTTAGTTCCAAACGCTCGGGTATACGCCAGTTATGGCGAATGGCTGATGGAGAAGTAACTCAACTGAGTCAATTTGAGCATGGTGTACAAACTAAAGCTGTTGTTTGGTCTCCCTCAGGGGCTAAGTTGGCCGCAATAGCGGATAATCAAGTCCAGCTTATTTCACTAGATAAGCAAGTAGAATCGATCGCAACAGAGTATTTAGTGACCGATATATTGCAGTGGCCAAGCAAGGATAAGCTATTGGTTAAGGCGATAGTACAAGGGGAAGAAACGCTTATGCTGTTAGATTTGCGTAGCTTAACTTTGCAAAAACACGATGTAGATTCGGTTGTGTGGGCAAATATATTGCCAGATGGCGATTTAGTCTATTTAGCTGCTAATGACAAAGTCTGGTTAGTAGGGCGAGATTCGCGCCAATTAACAAAATTGGCAGAGCAGCTAGAGCGGCCAATCATGACCAGACAAGATAATATGCTTTACGGTATCAATAAACAGCAGCAGCTGTGGCGATACGATCTAAAAAATCATCAATTTACTGTGTTAGCTCAACTTGCCAGCAATGCCAGATATGTTAGCTCAGTACAAGGGGATAAGGTGCTTATTACTTATATGAATCGCTTTAGTAAGGAGTTGGTCGAGTTATATTAATTTTGTTTAAGCCAGGCTAGTGCATCGTTTTTATCAGTGAATACTTCTATATCTAGCTCTGCTGAACTTGGAATAGTGGCGGCAAAGTCTGCGCTTAATTTTGCTAAGCTATTAGGCGCGAAAACGGCAATTTTGTTAATTGTTTCTAGTTGACCAAATAAAATCAGTGCGTCTAACTGAGTGGAATAAGAGTTCTTTTTATTGATGAGCAATGAAAATGATTGCGGGAATATCTCTGTCAACGCTTGATGAATTTCCCTTACCATGTCGATATCAATATCTACCCCTTGATCAACAATAATTTCGCCAAGTGTAGTCGTTAGCGCTTTTATTTGTGCGAATGAAACTCGATGAGTAGTCATATTAGTGAGGGGCTAGAGTTAAAGCGGTTAGATGCGCGCTAGGTTTCATGGTATCGAATAGTCCTTTTCTTGTTAGCTTACCTCGAGTATAGACAAAAACTAATGCTAAGATAAGGAATTATAAACAAAAAAAACCGATTAACAGGGCAAACAGTTAATCGGTTATAAAAAGCAAAACATTAAATTAGAGTTGTTAGCTAAGTAACTTTATTTACCTTATTCCCTCTGCGGACGGGAACAAAGCAAATAAAATTAACTTTAATTACTCTTTATCTGCAGATTCAGCTTGCTCAGCAGCTTTATCTTGCGCTTGTTCTTGCTCTTTTTTCTCTTCGTGGCCTTCACCGCCACAACCACCACAACATCCCATAATTGACTCCTGTTAGGTATAAGCTAGTTGGTATGTTGTTATAGTACCTGACTAATTTAGTCAGGTACTTGATCAAGATCAGCATTTTTTCTTTTAGCTGATCTCTTTGTGGTTACGCTTATTTTGGCAGGGAGGTAAAGCCCATGTTAAATAAGGTAAAGGCGTAAATATCAGCGTATTGTTCAATGGTTTTAGATACTGGTGTACCAGCACCGTGGCCAGCATTGGTTTCAATACGGATTAAAGTAGGCGCGTTGCCTGCTTGTTTCGCTTGTAGTTCAGCGGCGAATTTAAATGAATGCGCTGGTACAACGCGATCATCGTGATCACCTGTAGTTACCATAGTTGCAGGGTAGCTAACGCCCGCTTTTACATTATGTACAGGAGAATAACCTTTAAGGTAGTTAAACATTTCTTCACTTTGTTCAGCAGTACCATAGTCGTACGCCCAACCTGCACCTGCAGTAAAGGTGTGATAGCGTAGCATATCTAATACACCCACCGCTGGTAAGGCTACTTGTACTAAGTCAGGACGTTGTGTCATCACTGCGCCAACTAATAAGCCACCATTTGAGCCACCGTTAATGGCTAAGTAATCACTTGAAGTATAGTTTTGCTCGATTAAGTATTCACCTGCGGCAATAAAGTCATCAAAAACATTTTGCTTTTGTAGCTGAGTACCCGCTTTGTGCCATTCTTTACCGTATTCACCACCGCCACGTAAGTTAGCAACCGCGTAGATACCACCTTGCTCTAACCATACTGCGCGAGTAACGCTAAATCTTGGTGTTAAGCTAATGTTGAAGCCACCGTAACCATATAAAATGGTTGGGTTTTTGCCGTTAAGTTTTAAGCCCTCTTTATGGGTAATGATCATAGGTACCTTAGTACCATCTTTTGAGGTGTAGAAAACTTGCTTAGATTCAAAGGCATTACTATCGAATTTAGCGCCAGATTTGCTATAAACTTCACTCTTACCGTTTTTGGTATCGAAGCTGTAAATAGTACCTGGCGTTTTATAGTTACTGAATGAGTAATATAAGGTTTTGTCGTCTTGTTTACCTTCTAATGAGCTGGCACTACCAACACCAGGTAATTCAATTTCACGTACTTTATTACCTTGATAGTCGTACTGATAGGTTTTTGAAATAGCATCAACCATGTACTCAGTAAAGAAGTAACCACCACCAACAGAAGCCGTTAGTACATGCTCTGTTTCAGGGATAAAGTCTTGCCAGTTTTTTGCCGCAGGAGCTGAGGCATCAACAGTAACAATTTTCTTATTTGGTGCATTTAAGTTAGTAACTAAAAACAGTTTGCTACCTTTGTTTTCTAGTACATAAGTATCGGCATCGAAGTTATCAGTAATAGTAACTAACGGGCTGTTTGGCTTAGTTAAGTCTTTCAGGTATAAATCGTTGCCAGAAGTTGACACCGCGCCTGAAATTAATAAGTAGCGATCATCATGGGTCACTGTACCACCAACATAGCGACGTTTTTCTTCAGCTGTAGCACCAAAAATCACTTGGTCATCTTTTTGCGCTTGGCCTAGCTTATGGTAGTAAAGTTTGTGTTGATCTGTTTTCGCAGATAATTCACTACCTTTTGGCTTGTCATAGCTAGAGTAGTAAAAACCGTCGTTGCCATACCAAGAAATACCTGAGAATTTAACGTCTACTAATGGTGTTTCAAGCTGCTTTTTAGTTTCAACATCAATAATAATAATTTTACGCCAATCACTACCGCCTTCTGAAATTGAGTAGGCAGCAATAGAGCCGTCTTTAGAAAAACTTAATTGACCAAGTGATGTGGTACCATCTTCGCTGAAGGTATTAGGATCTAAGAAAACTTCTGCTTCGCCACCATCTTTTTGGCGATAAACAACGTATTGGTTTTGTAAACCATCATTTTTATAGAAATATGTATATTTACCTTCTTTAAAAGGTGAACCTACTTTTTCATAGTTCCATAATTCACCTAAGCGTTCTTTAAGCTGCTCACGGTATGGAATTTGTGCTAAATAATCGAAGGTCACTTTATTTTGTGTTTTTACCCAAGCACCTGTTTCTGCACTGCGATCATCTTCTAACCAGCGGTACGGGTCAGCAACTTCAGTACCAAAGTAAGTGTCGGTAACCTTACCTTTGGCAGTAGTTGGGTAGCTAATGTTGATATTTTGCTTAGCTGTAGAAAGCGCACTGTTTGCTGATTCTGTGCTGTTGCCGGTACAGCCAGCCAATATGCTAGTAACAAGCACACTGGTTAATAATATGGCATTTCTCTTCATGACAGTTCTCGTTTTTTAGATTGATATTAAAGAAAATTGCGATGTTAAAATTCACAATTATTTAACATAACGAGCCGCAGTGTAGCAGAATAGGGAAGGTGCTGACTATCACCGACACTAAATTGCTTTACTGTCGGCGGAATTTTTTTGTTACAGCATTTTTCTGATGTGATGAGCTAAACCGCTATCTGTTTTCCAGGCGATTAAAGTCTAATAAGCCTGCTGATTCCGGCTGGTTTTGTTGGTACCAAGCGTGCAGTTTATCGGCAAATTGCCAAAAGTTGTTACTGGTTCGACGAATAGCGAATTTATCTTTTACTTGTCGATAGTCTTGTTCTGTCTCTATATGTCGTAATTGTGTGACAAAATCGGCAAGTTGAGTTTCCTCTACATGGAAGAAAGCATTAGGGTAGGTACCAATAATACCACGCACCACGCTTAGGTTATCTTCGCTTGGAACGCGACGATCATCTTCTGAGAAAAGATGAGCAACATTGGTGTGCGCTGAGTTATTGATCAGGCTATAAACAAATTCGCCATGCTCACCTGAAACCATGACATAACTTACTTGTGGCAACAGGCTGACCGATAAACCGGGCATTTTTTTCAATGACATCATTTTATAATCATTGATGGTGCTTGCGCGGTTTTCTATATTACCCGCGTTGATATTAAAATCATTTACCTGTTGGTTATTGGTGTACTGGCTAATCTTATTGAGCAGTTCTTGCTTATGATCTTTGCTACTGTAACGAATATTACTCTCTGGTAATTGATAGAAATCATCAGAGAAAATGTAGTTTTTAATATCATCACTGGTATCTCTATACCAATGTTCATGCACTTTACGGCGTTCACTAGCTGGCAGTAGCGCGATAAAAGCACTTTCTGCCTCCATGCGTAAAAAGTCCATATACAAGCGGGTTTTTAATTGGTGGCCAACATTGCCGTAAACGTCAAAACCTGCCACTAATAAGTAATGAATACGCTCTAGTAGTGGATAACTGATTAGCCAAGCGGTTTTCGGCGTTTCACCAATAAAGCCTTGTACAACGGAGGCGCTATCAAAGTGTCTAAAGACAGTTAAGGTGGCATTAGGGTTATTATCGCCATCCCACAGCAGACTGAGATCGAGATCGCGCTGTTTCAGCTTAATTTTTTCAATATATGCTAATTTTTTATTTATATATTCCGCTTGGCGCTTAGCATATTGGCGCCAGTACAGTAATGATATGGTTTTATCACTGGTTGCTGCTGGCAGTTGCAGAAGGTCACTATTTTCAACGATAAAGTCATCGGTATGATAAGTTTCTATCGCTTGTGGGTCTTGGAACATTACCCAGAAGTGATCGTCAATAACATTCAGCGCTACTTGACCACGACAAACAGGCCCTTTAATAAAGTTCATGATGGAAAATTGTGCATGATCGAGTAAGAACTTATAGCGTGATTTTGCAGGAATAGCTTGAAAGGTCTTAAATGGGTTTGACGAAGTGAGCAATTGGTAATCAGGTAAGCTATCCACTTGATAATCAGGGGTAATAAAGAGTTCAGTCAGTCGCTTATACTTTGCCTGACCAAAAGGATAGGGCATATGTCGTTTAGCTATAATGGTATCTTGGTGCTTTATCAAACGATAAAACACTTGGGTGTTGCCGTTAACAAATGGTGAATCAAACGGCCTTCTGGTACTAATAATGTCAATGGCTTGCCCTGGCGGCGTAGTTGAGCGCACTAACTTAAAATAACTAGGTTTTTTAGCCTGTTGCTGTTCATCAAAATACAAATTGGCTAAATATAAGTGTTCGTATAAATAGCGGGCAACCAGTTGTTCTTTTTGGCTACTGCCATTTAAAAACTGTTCCCACTGAGCAATGAGAGTTTGCTCTTTCTTGGTGGTTGCTGGTGCATCAGCCATTATCGCGCCATCAGCAAGCCAAGTGCTTAGGGTGTTGTGTTCTTGCTCGGTCAGGCCAGGTAAACCATAAGGCATGCCAGCTAACGGTGTTTTTGCTTTATACTGCTCAAACTCTTCAATGGTAGGGCATTGTTGGTCTCTATCGAGCGCTAAGTCAAAGCTATCATCAAGTAAGGCATCTTGAGGTAAAGGGTGTTGCTTTTTCAGTTGCAACATTTGATAAAAGACACTGGCTTGGCTATTCGCTTGCTTAGTTTGCGTACGTTCATTTAATACAGGGAAGTAACCTTGCTGACGAAACTCTTGTAGTTTGCTTGCAGTTAACTTGGTAATAGTGCTTAGACTTTCTGTGTTATTAGCAGTAAGTAAGCGTTCACCATTATAAACAATGGCCTTATTGGCACCACGTTCAATGCCAGTGCTATTTTCCATTTTAAGCTGGCAAGGGGCATCATAGCAGCCATGACAAACAACACAGCGATTCTCAATAATGGGTCTCACTACCTTGCTATAATGAGCGCTCTTTTCTGGCGTAATGGCTTGGGTATTGATGCGGTTAGCTGCATCTGCGCTACCGAATTGCTTGTCGTATTCCATGACACCTAAAGTGGCACAGCCAGATAAAACCATGAATAAAAATAGGTAGCGAAAAAAGCGCATAGTTAGCCTTGTTCAGCATCACTTTTTATCTAAAGCGAGCCAATAATTTAAAAGATAAGGCAATTTTAGTTAGCTAGGCTAGGCCTGTAAACATTGGATTTTCTTTATCTAGTTACTTTTACCCTAACTCCTGTGCTGAAAATGTGAGCTATACTTGAGGTTCAACATCGAATGAATACATGAATAAATGTATTTTTGATAAGGATGATAAAATGAATATTCAATTGATTTTACTACTATCCTTGTTCTCTGTTCATCTTGTTGTTAACGCAGAATCAAGTGAAACTAAAATACAGCGTGCCATGGCCGCTGCCCCTAGCTCGATTAGCCAACATGCCACTATCATAGATAGTGACGGCACTATGCTTAAAAAAGGCTCTAATGGTTGGACATGCATGCCCGATACCATGCCTGGCGATAAAGCGCCAATGTGCAATGATGCCGTTTGGATGAAAATGATGAAAGCCGTTGCCAATAAAGCTGATTTTACCGCAACAAGTATTGGCATTTCCTACATGCTTAAAGGAGATATTGGCTCAGGTGTCAGTAACTCAACACCCTATCATCCCGATCACAAAAATGCAGATGATTACACTGAAACCGGGCCTCATATGATGATTATTGTCCCTAAGGCTATGTTAGAAGGGCTTAGTCGCGATCCAAAATCAGGTGGCCCTTATGTGATGTGGGGTGATACACCATACGCCCATATTATGGTGCCAGTTAAATAGCCTGCTAGTTATGTCTATGGCACTACCAGAGCAGGAGGAATTATGGTGAAAGTAGCCATTATTCAAGAGTCACCTTGCGTACTTGATAAGCAAAAAACCATAGCGAAAGCCGTTGAGATAATTGCACAGCTTGCTAAGCAAGGAGCTCAGCTTATTGTTTTTCCTGAAGCGTATATTCCAGGTTATCCTGCGTGGATATGGCGACTGAGGCCGGGGGGCGATTGGGGTACTTGCGAAGCGCTGCATAAGCGATTACTTAGTAATGCTGTCGATCTGTCTTCCGATGATATTGCGCCTTTATTGCAAGCGGCAAAAGACAATAATATTACTTTAGTGTGCGGCATCAATGAGCGCGATGGCGAGCATAGCCGTGCGACCTTGTTTAATACGGTTATCACTATTAATCATCAAGGGCAGCTGGTCAATCATCATCGTAAGTTAATGCCAACCAATCCAGAGCGTATGGTGTGGGGGCTAGGCGATGCACATGGTTTGAATGTTATCGATACGCAGGTAGGTCGAATTGGTCAGCTAATTTGCTGGGAAAACTATATGCCACTGGCACGCTATGCTCTGTATGCTCAAGGGATTGAAATATATATAGCGCCTACTTATGACAGTGGTGATGACTGGTTAGCAAGCATGAAACATATCGCCCGAGAAGGAAAGTGTTGGCTATTAAATTGTGGTGTCGCTCTGCAGCGGCAAGATTTGCCCAGCGACCTTCCTGAGCTAGAGAACTTATACCCTGCAGATGAAGACTGGATTAACCCAGGCGATTCAGCCGTTATTTCTCCGCAAGGTGAAGTGGTTGCCGGGCCAATGAACAAGTGCAAAGGGCACTTACTTGTTGATATTGATGTTGAGTTATCGTCGACATCAAAGCGTGCTTTAGATATTACCGGGCATTATGCTAGACCTGATGTCTTTACTCTGACTGTTGATAGGACTAGATTAGCGCCGATTAACTTTATTGATAAATCAGATTAACCTTGCTCGTTTTCTGCAAGGTTAATCGTTGCTATTATGCCAAGTGAATAGTTGTTGTGGTATGAGTAACGAGTTGATTTAAGCGTAGCGATTTCTAAGCTCAGGTACATCACTGTGATATTGAACAAATTCCACTTCATAGCCATCTGGGTCAATAAAGTAAGCGTTTTCACGGTAGTCATCTTCAGCGCCGTCTTTATCAATGTCAAAGCCGGCAGCTGCTAAGCGCTTAATGACACCTTTAATATCTGAAGTGACAAAGGCAAAGTGTGATAAACCAATTTGATGACCGGTTAAATCGCGGTTTTGACCTTCGCCATTATCATTTAAGGATAAATATTGGTAATCATCGCCAAAGTGAACCCAGTTACGCTTCTTTCCGTACCATTGGCCTTCATCACCGCCACGTACATGCCAATGAGGAAAAGCTGCTCGATAGAAGGCTAAGCTTTTTTCTATGTCGCTTACCACTAAATTTAAATGTTCTAATGTGATCATAATACTCTCCTAAGAGTTGTGAATACTGTCTAATTGCTGTGCTGATAAGTTTTATTGACACGCCATGGTGGATTCAGTCGATTATCTCCTGCCCAGTAAAGTTTTAATTTATTACCGCTGGGATCTGTTGTGATTGCTTCTCGCCATAAATAGCGCTGCTCTGTTGGCAGTTGTTGAAAGTCAATTCCTCTGCTTTGGCATTGTGCGACCCAGTTATCTAAATCTTGATGCTCAAAATATAGGATGGCGCCATTGCTAAATGGCTCTTTTTCCAAACTTAATGAGAAGCTTGCTTCGCCATCTGGGCAGATAAACCTGGCATAATGTGGCGTATCAACAATTTGAGTAAAGCCAAGCGCTAGGTAAAAGTTGTTAGCCGCTTGCATATCGCTTACTGGTAAGGTGATTTGATTCATGTTCATCGTTTTTCTCCTTTACATACCGTATTGATAGCTTTCTTCGTTAGGGAAAGGGTTGTTTGCCAATGCTATTCGCAAGCTTTTTAACGATTCTGCATAGTGGGTTAAGGTGTGCATGCTATAGGCAATCCTGTCTCGAATTTGACTATCACGATGACTTAAGGCACTGCCACCTTGAGTAAAATCATTTAAAATCTCGGTGACGTTACGAATGATCAAATGATCTGGAATAGCGACTAATTTATTATTTTTAAAGGCATTCATGCGCAGTTCTGCGATAGGGTAAGCGCCGCTAATACTATCAACCACTGAAATAAGAAGTGCAGGCTTATGGGCACAGTGTTGTGCTTCGCACATCATAAGAAAGTTTTTTAGTCGTGGTGAAGCAATGCCACTCCATTCTGGGGTAATTAATACTAAGGCATCAGCAGCGTTAACTTGTGCTTGCAAGCCACTCCAGTCACTTGCTGGCATTGCTTTACTTGCATCCTCGCCATCCCATAACGGTATGTTTAATTGGCACAGCTCTATTAGGTTGATTTTGTCAAAGCTATGAGTGGTTTCTGCAAGGTATCTGGCTACTTTTGCGCTTTGTGATGGTGAACGCTGGCTAGCACTGATGATTAATAAATTCATGTTTTCCCCTTTGCCAAAGACTAGATAACTTTACTTATATAAAGTTTTTTGTTTATTAATTGTTAAGTAAAGTAAAATGTTTATTTAATAAAGTCAAGCAATAAAATAAATAAAAAAGTTTACTTAATTACAGGATGGGTAATAATGGTGAGTAAAGTTAAAGAGATATTTGCTTCTTCTTTGAATTTAGCTGTTAGTTGTAGGTATTAGTTACGATGAAAACTCACAATAAAATTTTGCATATGCTCAAGAGCCAGGGCGCGTTAACGGCGAAAACCCTTGCTAATGAATTACAGCTCACTACTATGGCGGTGCGCCAACATATGCAGGCATTGGAACAAAGTGGTGATGTTGATTTTAAGGATGAAAAAGCACCACGTGGTAGGCCAACACGCTATTGGTCGCTAACTGAGCAAAGCAATGAGCTTTTTGATGATAGACATGATGAACTTACCGTACAGCTATTAGACTCAGTTATCGCTATTTTTGGCGATGATGGTCTGGAAAAACTGATCTCTCACCGTGAATCGACAGCACTGGTTAATTACCGTTTGGCATTAGCCGACAAGTATTCTGTTGAAGAAAAGTTAACTGCTTTAGCTAAGGTGCGTAGTGATGAAGGCTATATGGCAACAGTAGAGCAAGACGGTGATATTTATTGGTTATTAGAAAACCATTGCCCTATTTGTGCGGCAGCAAGTAAATGCCAGAATTTCTGTCGTTCAGAATTACAGATATTCCAAACGCTGTTGCAAGAAGTTGCAACTATCTCGAGAGAAGAGCATATCGTTGAAGGTTCAAGGCGCTGTGCTTATAAGGTAACACCACTGAAATAATGCAGAACGCCAGTTATATATACATATTTAACATAATGTATATACAACTAGCTGTTAGTCCATGTTTTTATTGGGTTTGCTACGCGCTTTTTCTATGGTAGTGGCGTAAGCTATGCTCTTTTTGTCGACCTTGGCTAAAGGCAGTAACACGTTTTAAGTAACCAATGACCCGAGTACCGTGATCTATGTTGTCACTACCACATGCCGGGCAGTGATGTAGTGTGCGCTTATCAATTTTTTCACACTCATTACAGATGGTAATTTTCACGTTGATGCAAAAGTAATTACAACCAGTTGCTGCGGCAACATTAAAGAGTTTTACATAAGCGTCGGCCGACAGTGCTTCATCTAAATTTAAATGTAATGCTGAGCCGCCATCAAGGTATTGAGTAATTTCTTTGCCATGTAAAACAAACTTATCTAAATGATTGGTTTCTTCGTCTTCTACTAAGTAGAAGTATGAGTTGTAACAATCGCGATTGACCTGATAGCCATCTTTACTATCCCATTTGGCATTTTTAACCCCTAGGTTTTCAGCCGGCACAAATTCAGTATTAAACATGTAACCATAGGCTTTTTTGGCATCTTGGTTTGCTTGGTAGATTACCTGCAAACGCTCGCTAACAAAGTCTTTATATGCCTGGTTATTACCGACAGTAATATTGCTAAACTCTGCCGCCTCAGCCATGCCATTGATACCAATAGTAAGGAATTGTTTATCTAAGCTGATAAAGCCAGCATCGTATACCGATAGTGCGCCTTGCGCCTTATATTCTTCCATTAACTTACGATAGGCCACTTGGTATTTTTGAATTTTTTCGATTTCTGTTTTTAGATCTCGACCATCTTGCACTAAGCGGTTCATATTTAAGGTAATAACATTGATAGAGCCTGTCGCTACACCACCAGCGCCTAAGGTATAGGAGAAGGTGTTATCGGAAATTTCATTACGCAGGCGACAGCAAGACGCAAGAGAATCAGCGCTATCAGATAAATAGATAAAGAATGAATTACCTTGGGCTTTTTCTTTGGCAAGCTGCATGGCGAATTGCTGATCTTTACACTGACCATTTTCTGTTAGCATGGCAGCGGTAACAACAGGGAAGGTAAGAACTGATTTTTCTCTTTCTTTATTTAACCAAGTTAAAAAGAATTGCTGTAATTGATCTACGGTTTGCCAGTTAGGTTTTGAAAAGTCTGGAAAAACAAAGTCACCAAACATAGAAGCAAAGTAGTGCTGATCAAACAGGGAAATATTCCAAAACACACTTTGATAACCACGTGCAGCGGCAGGCTGATTGATGGCATACACCACATGTTGTAGGTGATTTTCAATCTCAAATTTATGGGTTGTTAGATAATCTTCGCCATATTCTAGACGAGCAAAGTAATCAAAATAAGTTAAAAATTCAACCGTTGCTACCGCACCAGCAAATTGCGCTGAAATAGCAAAAATTAGGTTAACAAATGAGCCACAAAATGATTCTAAGTGCTTAGGCGCTTTAGATTCACCGCCTAGTTTAGTTAAGCCATCAAGTAGAAATGGATACATGCTAATTGAGGTGCAATACGGCTTTAAGCTGGTTTCATCATGCACGTAGATTTCATGATCTTCTATTTGACGTAAGTATTCTTTAGCCAAGTCAGCATCAAAGGTTTCGGCAATTTTATCATGGACTAAGGTGCGATTAATTTGCACGAAGCAATCTTTTAATAGCTCAGCTTCAAGGGTGGCAATATTTTTATGGCTAACATTAGCATTGGCATCCATTTTCGAGCCATCGGCGGCATTTTTGGCTGCAAAGTAATGTTTAATAAAATCTTTTTTATCATTTAATTGTTCTTGATTAAGCCGCAACATTGTCTGCTCCTTGGTTTGAGGTAAAGTTAACTGAGTCTTTAATAAATAAATGATTAAGTTTTTCGCCGGTGTTCATATCACGAAAAACTTGGTTTGAGTTTGGGCTTTCTAAGCCGCCTAATTCTGCTTGCCAAGCACCTGTTTTTAAAAAATCTAAATGTTGGCTGATGTTGATATCTATATGTTTTTCGCCAGAATAAAGGCAGGTTTTTAAACCGACGTTTTTGGCGATAAGTAGTTTTTCGATCAGGGCATTGGCTTGCCATTCACCGCCAAAAAAGACTACACAGCTAATTAAGCCCTTGTATTTTTTTAGCCAGCTTAGGTAGTTTTCTTTAGTTAACGGCATGCCATAATTTTCATTCCATAATTCTGTGCTATGACAGCCTTTGCAACCAACCTTGCAGCCGGTAATGCTAAAGCATAGGCTGATCTCATTGGGTACTTCTTGAAAAACTATGCTGGGTGCTATGCAATTAAAGTCCATTTTAAGACCTATATATAGATATTATTATTTTGTTAAACACAATATATAGTAATTGTTAGAGTCAAATAGTTGATCTTGATCACATTTTTTAGTGAAAATTAAAAACTGAGCACAATATATAGTGTATTTATGAATAACCATATACAAGATATGGTTTTGTTGCTGATTGTTTAAACTAGAGCTGGTTGAAGAATAACAAGCCCGTAAAAACAGAAATGAGATGCGTTAGATTTTTAGCCTGGTAGGAGTGGCTTAGTAATAGTGGTGCTGATAGCAAAAAAGCTATCAGCACACTAGGTCGTGCTAGCTAGTTCGCTTGCGTTATGGTTAATGCTGCATTGGCTGTCATGCCTTGATAAGTTGCAGAAATGGTCACTAAACCAGATTTGTATGTGCTAGCAACGCCGTTGCTACTAATGGTGGCTAAATTAGTTTCACTACTTTGCCAACTCGCATAACGGTTAAGCTCCCTTGAGCTGTTATCAGAATATAAGCCATAAAGTTGATATGTTTGCTGAGCGCCTGCGGCTACTGTGCTGTTGGCAGGAGTTAATGACAAACCGATAAGCGTTGCTTGCGTAACCGTTAGCTCAGTTTGTGCCGATAGTCCGTCAAAATCAGCGCTAATAATAGTTTCTCCAGCAGTGATTGTTGAGCTAAAGCCAGCCGAAATACCTTGTGGTGTAATCACTGCTATATCGGTATTGCTGCTATGCCAAGTGGCTAATTGGCTAACATCGGCACTAGTTTCATCTGAATAAGTGGCGATAGCACTAAATTGCTCTTGGCTAGCGAATGGTATGCTTGGATTTACAGGGGTAATTTGTAAACTTTCAGCAATGGCTTCTGTTACTGTTAAGGTTTCTGTTGCGGTTTTATCTAAGTAGTGCGCAGTGATTTCGGTAACACCTGGAGTAAATGTTTGAGCAACGCCCGATAGCGCGCCAGTAAACTGGATATTAGCCACTTCTGGCGCTGAGCTAGACCAAGCGGCAAGCTCGGTAATATCATAATGTGATGCATCAGAATAAATGGCATGAGCTTGATAAGCTACTTGAGTGCCCGCAGGCGTTATCCTATTTACAGGGCTAACTTGAATGTCAACTAAGGTCGCTGAGGTAACTTCAACTTGGGTAAAACCCGTAAGTTCATTAAATTCTGCGGTAATTTGTGTTGTACCGACCTCAACAGCTGTGGCATAGCCAGCTTGAGCGCCTGTTTCGACAATAGTGACAATAGCTTGATCATCAACAGACCATGTGGCTTGTTTTGAAATATCTTCAACATGACCGTCAGTAAAATAAGCCTGTGCGCTGAAATAAGCCGTGCTGTTTAAAGGCAATTTAGCATTGACTGGGCTAATAACAATTTCACTGAGCACACTGTCAATCACAGTAATATTAGCAGCAGCGGTGAATTCATTGTCTTGATAATTAAAGTTGGCTTTTAATTGGGCGCTGCCTGCTGATTTAGCCGTAATACTTGCGATATCAGATAAGCTGGCAATGTTTTGGTCATCAACTTGCCAAGTCACTTGGGTGGTGACATCGATGGTTTGCTTATTGGCAAGTAATAAGGAAGCAGTAAATTGTTGCTCTGTGCCGATTGGCATGGTTTTATCGTGTGGAATAATGATCAGCTGTTCAACAGACTCGTCCATTACATAGAGTTTTGCTGTTGCGGTAAATTCAAATAAATTTGCGCTGATTGTTGCAGTACCAGCACTGTTGCCTGTGGCTAAGCCTTGACTGTTATTATCGTTAGATATGCTAGCGATAGCTTGATCAGAGACTTGCCAGCTCACCTGCTCAGTGACATCGTCTTGACTACCGTCATCATAATAGGCTGTTGCAGTAAACTGCTGCGACATACCCACTAAAGTGTTTTGCTTGCTAGGAGATATAGTAAAGGTGACTAGTTCTTTACATGGGTTATCGGCACTGCCACAAGCTGGCGCTGGAAAGGGTGAGTCACTGCTGTCACCACAAGCAGTGATTAGTAACAGCAAGCATAACGAAATAAAAGAGCGAATGTGCTTAACTAGTTTCATTATTGTGCTCCTTGCTTAACGGCTTGATTATCATAAATGGTAAATTTTTTCGTGGTAACTTCAACGCGTCTATTTTTATCGCGGTGTTCCTGCGTTAGGTTATCGATTACAGGATTTTGCTCACCAAAGTAGTCACTGGTAATTTGTCGTTTGCTAACCCCTTGAGCTAATAAGTACTGCTCGATACCAGTAACGCGTCTTTTAGATAACTCAAGGTTGTAGGCTTCACTGCCTTTAGAGTCTGTGTAACCTTTAAGTGTTACGCTTGCTTGTGGATACTTCTTAAGTAGCGTAATAATATTATCAAGCTGATGGGGCTTATTAAGCTTATCGCTATCAAAATCAAATTGTACGCTTACCTGCTGAGCAGCGATTGGCTGTGCTCTTGCCGGAACTGGTGCAGCAACTGGTTTTGTAGGACGAGCGGGTATTTCCATGGCTTTTTGCTGAGCTTTTAATGGCTGCGAATATTGATGAGTTTTTTTAGGCTTGATTGGCTGTTTGTCAGAGCCAAAGCGATAACTAACACCTAAGCTAGTAAAATGGGCATTAGTACTACCAAGCTTTTTATTACCCAGTTCATGAAAATATTGGTATTCCAAGCGAGCTTGCCAAGCTTTAGAAAACTGATAGCTTAGGCCTGCACCAGCCGTTGGTGCCCAGCTATAAGATGTTAATGTGCCATGGTGGCTAGTGTTTTCACCATACCAGTTCATAGTACCTAATTTGGCAAAAGCGCCAAGTTGCTGATAAATATCAATGCTAGCAACCGCTGAAAAATCAAAACCTTGCATAGTACCTGCGTATTTTTGTTCAACACCGGTTTCGATATATTTACCACTGGCTTCACCAAGTTTTAAATAGGAAAACTCAAAGCCTAAGTATTTATTGACTTGGTAGCCGCCGAAGAGTCCTAGACCTAAATCATTGTGTTCACAACCGGTATGCCATGCCTCACAGGCATCTTGATAACGGTTGATACCTAGCTTGCCACCTGTATAGTAATAAGATTCAAATGTTGTTTTTTTATGCTCTTGCTCTGGCTTTGATGGTACTGGCTCAGTGGCGTGTACAAATTGGCTGAAGGTAAAACTGGTTAACAGCATAGATAGCGCTGTTATTTGATTGGGTTTTATTGCAAAAAGCATATTACACCTGTGTAGTCCATTGTCCTTGGTAAAGAAAAAGCATAAAGCTGCATTTAGTTATGCGCCATTGCTTTGTTGACAATAATTATACAGTGATATGTTGGAAAATGAACTCGACTTGCGGCTATATTTTTGTAAATACTAGCTTTTACTTTCTTTGAAGCAATAAATAAAACAGGCACCAGAATCTTTTTTGACATACTCTATGCTGCCAGCTAACTTTTGCGTGATCAGGTTAAAAATAATCGACATACCTAGGCCGACGCCACCTTGCTCTCTGGCTGTGGTATAAAAAGGTTCAAAGACGTGCTTTTGCGCTTCTTCTGTTAGGCCGTTACCATTATCTTGGTAGCAAACTTCAACAATATCTTCGCCTTTACGTTTAATGTTGAAGCTAATTTGATTATCGGACTGTTCATTTAAGTCACTAAAGCCATGACGCATACTATTGCTGATTAAGTTAGTGATAATTTGTGCATGTACGCCCGGAAAGGTAGCTAGGTTAATATCATCGTCACACTTAATGGTTAATGTTGCTTTTTTAGGTTTAAGTAAAGGTCTTAGCGTAGAAGTAATTTTTTGATAATACTGCTGAATATTGATGTTTTCTATTTCTAATTGGTGTTGATCAACCGCGGTCTTTTTAAAGTTTTCAATTAATCTTTTTGCTCTATCAAGATTATCTCCTTGCATACTCAGGGCATTTTCTGCCGCTGCGCGGTAACTATTCATTGCTTTCATGGTTAAACTTTCGCTATCAATTTGTTTATTTAGCTTTTTTAGCTCATCTGCCATGATACTGTGGGTGGTGATAGCGATACCTAAAGGTGTATTGACTTCGTGAGAGATGCCAGCAACCAAGTTACCCAGAGCGGCCATTTTTTCTGATTCAACTAATTGAGTTTGCATCAAGGTTAGCTTATCCAAGGCGGCAGATAACTCTTGAGTGCGACTGGCGACTTTTTCTTCTAAGGAGGCTTCATAGGCTCGGCGTTCCATCTCCGCGGCAATGCGGCCAGAGAACACTTGAAATAAAGTCAGCACTTGTTGCTCATCTGCTATAGGCTTTTCATATAAGGCAACAACCAGCCCCATCACTTTGTGATTAGAATCGTGCAAAGGCGTGCCTAAGTAAGCTTCAATTTTCATATCAATTAATAATTGATCGTTGGGAAAGACACTGCAAACACCTTTAGGGTAACAACACATAGAATCTTCAGCTACGTTAGCGCATGGCGTATCTTTTAAAGAGTATTCAATGTTATCGGCTAACTGGCCTTTGGCGACTAAGGCAATGGTTTTTGAGGTATAAGTATCCCTATCTAACCAGGCGATAAAGGTGTAATCAGCTTTAATGGTTTTATCTAAGCATAAGGTAATTTTATTGAAAAAATCTTCTCCGTAACTATTAGATACGCCTTCTATTATGTCGCGAACATTCTCAAGCATAGTTAAACCTATCAATGATTAAGCCAATACAGTTTAACTATGGCATATTCGCGCTGTTTTGCCATGGCTGAGCTAATAAGGCATATTTGCTAATGATTTCGCCAGCGCTTGAATTATATTATTTGTGTGAAAAATAGCCTAAATACGATAAGATGCTAAAGTTGTTCACGACAAACCTAGTTGTATATGCCTCATTATAAATACCTACATCGCTCTACCTTGCTTCGAGATGCTTTCTGGCTTGTTATTATCAATGTTATCTTTTTGTTTATATTCGCTCATTATGATGTTTTAGAGCTAATGTTTGCATTAAGTCGAGAATATGATGATTGGGAGCTAGATGAATTGCTACCGCTTTCGGCAACGTTAACCATTAGTTTAGTCATATTCTTATATCGCCGTATGAAAGAACTAGGTGAGATAACCTATGCCTTTGAGCAATTATCAAAATTAGACCCTTTAACACAAGTATTGAATCGTAGAGCGGGACAAGCACAGTTAGCTAATTATGTGCAGCGAGCAGAGCAGGGCAAACAAGGTTTTGCTTTAGTGCAACTAAATATAGATAACTTTAAACATATTAATGACTTGTATGGTTCAAGCATAGGTGATGAGGTATTAATTAAGTTAGTTGAATTACTGAGAAAAGCACTGCCAAAGGCAAGTCAATTAATACGTTGGCATGGTGATACCTTTTTGATTATTTTGCCGTCTCAACAAAGGGCTATTTTTCAGCTAGCTAATGATATTCATAGCAAGGTGAATACTGAGTTATTAGCAAGTTTAGAGAAGACTACCTGTAGTCTTGGTGTCGCTGTTTGGCAGCCAGGAATGAACAGCGAGCATATATTACACGCAGCAGAAGATGCCTTATTTGATGCAAAAAATCAGGGGAAAAATAAGCTGGTGTTTGCCTAAAATCAATCAGCGTAATTTGAGCGATGAAACACAGTAAAGAACACATTGTTATTTTATCTGGCGCTGGTACCAGTGCCGAAAGTGGCTTAAGTACATTTAGAGATGCCGACGGCTTATGGGAAGGCCATGAAATTACTGAGGTTGCTTCACCTCAAGGCTTTGCCTCTAACCCTAATTTGGTTTTAGACTTTTATAACCAACGGCGTAGGCAGCTATTAACTGTGCAACCTAATAAAGCGCATCAGTTAATTGCACAGCTTGAAGCTTATTTTAATGTTACTGTGGTAACGCAAAATGTTGATGACTTGCATGAAAGGGCAGGCAGCAGTGAGGTTATTCATTTACACGGTGAATTATTAAAATCTCAAAGTACGGCTAACCCTGAACTTGTTTATGATTGCCAACACGATATTGTTTTAGGTGATTTGTGTGAAATAGGTAGTCAATTACGGCCGTTTATTGTCTGGTTTGGTGAGCAAGTTCCTATGTTAGAGTCAGCCGCCATAGCTGTGGCTGAGGCAGATAAAATTATTATTATCGGCACATCAATGCAAGTATACCCTGCTGCTAGCTTAGTAGAATTTGCTCAAAGCCATGTGCCAGTGTTTTATATTGACCCTAAACCCGCCATTAATTACTCCTTAGAGCAATCAAGGCAGTTAGAAGTTATCGAAGCAGCGGCCACTATTGGTATGAGCCAGTTATTTAAGCAGCTAGTTAAATAACTGACTATTCAAGTAAGCGGGTTAAATGTGCTATTTTGTCATTTAGCTGGGCAATTTGTGCTTCTAACTCAGTAACACGCTGTGTGAGTGAGTCAGTGTCGTCATTAGTGTTTATATCACTGTTATGATCAACATCACTGAACTGGCTTTCATCGCTATCAGATAACAACTGCAAGTACCTTGATTCGCGCTTACCCGGCTCTCGCGCTAATTTTTTCACAAGTGTTTGATTATTTAAATCTTGTAACTCAACTAGTACTTGTTCCACTTCGCTGACATCAGCAAATTCGGCTAAGCGATTAGTTCTACTTCTTAGCTCTCCCGGTGTTTGCGGCCCCCTTAACAATAGTACGCAGATAATCGCGCGTTGTTGTTGGCTAAATTGCAGCTTGCCAAATTCGGTATTGCAAAAGCGATGATAATATTTATTTACCCGACTAGAGGCTTTGTGATCAACCATAAGCTGGTTCATTTGTACTAGTTCATCAACAATATTTTGCACCTCGGCTTCCGAGAGTGACATAACAGGTTCTCGATTACTTTTTTGATTACAACCATTGGTTAGTGCATTGATAGATAAAGGATATTGCTCAGGTGTAGTGGTTTCTTTTTCTAGCATTACACCAATAACGCGCGCTTGTTCAGGAGAGAGAGAAATCATATAAAGGCATTCTTTAGTTATTTGTAGAGGTGTTATAACAAGCAAAATCACAGATTACTATGTTTGTACCTGAAAAAAATTTTGCTGCTGTTTTAAACGCTAAAGCTCTGTTATTTGATTTACCCCGCTATTGCTTCCTTGTTATTAGAGTTTCTGCTTAATACACCTGCCCACAATCACTATTATTTTTGCTTAAAAAAACACCGTTTTTTGTTTGCTTTTTAATTATCTTTAGTGTTAAAAAATTGTAAACCTTCTGGTAGGAGGTTCGACCTTTTAGATAAAAATAATTACAAAAAGGAAATTAAAATGGTTAAAAAAATATTAGCAATATTGCTCGTCAGTGTTGTAATTCCTTGCAGTGTCAATGCTACGCAAGGGCTGGCATTTATTCACGGCACAGGAAAGCAAACAGATGCCTATAACGATTACTGGACAGGTGATTTTGTCAACTCTGTACGACAAGGTTTAGCAAACCCCGCTTTATTTGTAGTGATCAACTGTGACTTTGATCAGTTTATGTGGGAAAACGAAGCCGCAGGTTGTTTGGCAGAGCAGTTGACTACCTTCGTTGCACAGAAAAATATCACAGATCTTGTACTTTTAACGCACTCTAATGGCGGTAATATTGTCCGTTGGATCATGTCAAATCCAACTTATGACAATCGTTACCCTGACATTATCAATAAAACCAGTAAAGTTATTGCGTTAGCGCCATCTAGCTTAGGTACACCATTGGCAGATACCGTTAAGCAAGGTAATACATTTGAAACCTCGTTAGGCTGGTTACTAGGCTATGACTCTGATGCCGTAAGCCAGCAGCAAACAAGCTGGATGGCATACTATAACCAACATTGGTTATTAGGCACGGCGAACAGGCCTAGCCTGCCAAAATTATTTAAATCGGTAGTTGGCTCAGATGTTGATTCTGCTATTTGGGATGGAGATAGCTATTGTGCCGGTTACCACTATCAAGTTGCCTTAGAAACCACACAAAACTGGCTAGACTCATGCTCAGATGGCTTTTTAAATTGTAGCTCTCAACGAGGCGCAGGTGTTGAATGGTTTACGGATAAACAGCGAACCAAAGGGCGCGAACCATTAAGTCATCAGCAAAGTCGCAGAGACTGCTTTAATCTAGACACCATTATTAGAGACGACATTTAGGGGCACATCATGAAAAATAATAACAATATGCTATTGAGCGCGAGTGTTTCTTTGTTGTTTGCATTTTCAGCTAATAGCGAAACCATGCCGGTGCTGGTAAAAGATAATGGCATAAAACAGCCAACCATAACTAAGATTGTGGAGGCAGACTACGATTTAGTAAACCTTGATGCGCTAGATATACCAATAGAGCAACAGCCAGTTCACTTTAGCCAAGCGATTTCAACAGCAGATAAGGCATCATTTAATAATAAGGGTTATACCGACGTAAGTGATGAATATTGGTTTGAAGCAACAGGTCGAGAGTTGATGCTAGGGGTTGCTATTAATATTAGCCAGCCTGGTGCTTTAATTCGTTTATCAGGTAAACATGGCAAAAATCAAACAAAGGAAGGATGGCAACACTCAATCGATCCAGAGGCTGTGTCATTATTAAAGGCAGGACATAAGCTAGGCGCGGCATTTACGCAAAAAGTATCGGCAGAGCAATTTGCAACAGCCAATATATTCCCTAATAGTAGTGCTTTGCAAGTTAACAAAACATTAGGGACAGGTAAATTTACCCTGAAAGTTGAACAAGCACTGCAAGCAAGTCAACGCTATATGGTGAATGTCAAAGAGAAAAATGCCGAACATAAACTGCATCTTGCTATTGATAAACAAAGTTATAGGCAAGGGCAAGATATCTATTTTAATGCAGATGTATTTAACAGCCATGGCGAGGCATTGCCTGCACACCAGAAAGTCAGTGTGAAGTTACCCAATGGCGAAGTGCAACCATTGCAAGTATCTCAAGTTAATAAGCAGTTTAAAGTCGCTTTGCCACAAGTTCATCATGAGCAAGAAAGAGGTCAGCTTTATGAACTTATGATTGATACTGCAGCTCAGCATAATGGCATAAAGGTAAGGCGTAACGGTAAAGTAGCTTTTGCAGTTAGTAAAGCAACCGCTAGATTGGAAGGTAAGGTTAATCATCACGCAGACGCAATAGAGTTTAACTTAAATGTAGCAAGTGAAGGTCGCTATGAAATTAGCGGTATTGTTTATGGAATGAACTCGCAGGGTAAATCAGTAGCTTTTATGCTGAGCCGCTCTGCTTATCATTTATCAGCTGGCTTACATAAAAAGTCGTTGCAGTTAGATAAAGCAATAATTAACAAGTCTGGTTTACAGGCTCCTTATACGGTTAAGAGTGTGCAGCTTTTAGATCAGAGCCGTTTGGCCTTACTACAACAGCTGTAATATTGATTCCATATTAACGCTGATAACTCTGTTGAACATGGCGCGCATAGCACGCCATGATCTACTATATCCCAGAGTTATTTAACTTGTATAATTAATTGCTTCTCTATCGGATTTTTAGTCACTTGAATTAAAAAATCTTGTAACCCCGCTTTGCCTGGCAAGTGGCACAAAGCTTCTTTTCCGTCTTTACTTTTATTAATGCCATTCAGAATTCGTTGACAATTTGAACGATTAAAATCAAGCCAGCTAGACATGCCTGAAATTGTTTGTGCATTTGCGGGAAAGTTTTGCACTAAGTGACGTAGAACACTTCTTAAGTTTTCGCCTGTACGATTTAGGGCTATCAGATCTTCTTTTTCTAATGATGTCGGCATGTTGTTCTTTCTAAATTAATGATCAGGAAAACGACCAAGATTGAACAAAAAATACAGTAAATCGGCAGGAAAATCTATGTTAACTTGCTGGGTTTGCTATCGATTTAGATAAAATAAGCCGCTCATGTTAGCGGCTTGGATGATGTGAGAAAACTGTGAGATGGGGGGTGTTTTATATTCTGGAATTGAACATTCTATTGTACATTAAGCTATAAAAATCAGAGTATTATCGACATTTAATGTCGTAATATCGAGTGAAGCCTAACAATTTACTCACCACTGTGATTTAAAGCGACTGTGGTTAACTACTTTTTCTGAGTTAGTTGTTTTTCTTTATTAATTAACTCATCAAAATCGCTTACTTCATTTGTTAGTTCATTCCTGCGTATTTCGACAAATTTATCATATTCACTTTCAGCCAGTTGTTGGGCTACCTTATGTGAAATTTTTCCCGCATTAGTTAATATATTTTGATCGTTAAATTCTAGAAAGGCGTCAAGTTTAGTAGCCCATTGCGCCATTGTCATTGGGGCTTTCTTTTTAGCTTGCAGTTCAGCAAAGTCTAAATACATGGTGACTATTTGGTTTAACTCATTTAGCTCTTCTTCCGTTAAGTAATTTTTAGCTACTGATACATCTTTTTTGGTAACCTGTTTACCGCTCCAAGACTTAAGCCCCATATTTGCTAAGTCGCTATTAGCACGTTCCTTAACTAGTTCAGCAGCTGTATGTCCATGAATTGCCCAATGAAGTTTATTCTGAACTGTGGCGAAGAAGCTTTGACTTTCAGGCGCATTTTTATTGTAGTCACTTGCTGTAGCGTAAATATCCGTGATTTTTTGGTAAAATCTACGCTCAGAAGCACGTATATCACGGATACGTTCGAGTAACTCATCGAAATAATCAGCACTTAAATCTTTATCTGGGTTTTTAAGGCGCTCATCATCCATAGCGAAGCCTTTAATCAAATATTCTTTTAATACTTGATTAGCCCATTGTCTAAATTGAGTGCCTCGTGATGAACGGACTCTGTAACCGACAGAAAGTACGACCTCCAAATTGTAATGATCGAGTAGCCTTTCCACTTCCCTTGCGCCCTCCAGAGCAACTATTCGGAATTTCCTAATAGTTGAATCTGGCTCTAATTCACCTTCTTCATAAATGTTCTTGAGGTGTTCATTAATCGTAGGAGTTGAACGCTCAAAAAGATCTGCAATTTGCTTCTGCGTTAACCAAAGGGAATCATCTTGCAAACGAATTTGAAGGCGAGTTTTACCGTCATTAGACGTAAACATTGCAAGAGGTGGATGCTGAGTCATTTGACTTCCTTTAGTTAACAAGTAAAGTGAACTTTTAAAAATAAATATTTTACAGAAAAAGGTACTGCTATCCTATTTTAAAATATCAGCTTTCTTTAGCCGTTAGGCTAACCGTAGTATTTATAGAGCTCCCCAAGCCTTATATCTATCAGGACTAAGGTGATCTATAACTGTTAATACAATAATATATAGGCTTTTCTATCAGGATTGAGCAGGAATAATCCCTTTTAACCTTTCAATGTCACTGCCTGACACACCTTGCTTGCTGAAGTATGGTACCCACTCACAAGTTACCTCTTGAACGTTAGAAATGATTGCCTTGGCTTTTGTTTGGGAAAGCCCAAACCTCTTAGATTGAGACAGTGCATTTTCAATTGTCCCCTCTCTTCCTTGAGCACCAATACCAATACCATGTTGACGAGAATTGTTTATCGGTAACACGTCGTAAGCAGGTGAGAGACGCCAAGTTTTGTCTGAGAAAGCGTATATAAATGCATGGTTTCTAGAATGGTCGTCGGTATTACCCATTAAAATATTAAACACCATACGTGCATAAAGTTCATGGGAATCTCTCGGCTGTGCGCCGTACTTCATGATGAACTCAGCCAAAGCGCCATAGCTATATGCTTGTGTTAATGCCTGCGCGGTAATTTTGGCCTGATTGATTAATGAATTTGCACTCAAAAAATGGTGAGTAGGCTTGTATTTAGCGCAGTCAAATCGCTTTACCAATAAAATGTCTTCTTGCTCGCTGCTTACTATAGAAGTATTTGCTACTCTAACGCCTAGCTCTTTCAGCATTGTCATTGTTGCATGTTCTACCAAGCAAACGTTAAATAAATCATCAGGACGATTGAACTTTGCTAAGTAGCTAACTCCTTTGTCTTCAATAAGCGTTTTGGGTCTTGCGCCCCCCATGCTGGATCCATATTCAAATGCTTTCTTTGCTTCCTTAGGTATCTCTTCATTCTTGAGAATTGCCTCTTTGCCTTTTAGTAGCATGGGAATGTCACCAAGCGTATTCTTATTTCTCTTTGGTTTACTTGCATGTCTAGATAAACTAAAACTAAGTGCGCCAACCCCCATACCTGCACCTGCTAAAATTAGCTCTAAATCATTTTGGGGCTTGGTTGAATGCAGAGACAAAATCAACTTTTTGCCCCAGCTATCGGCACCTGCATCTAAAATTGCGCCAAACATTCCTTTATTTACTCTAGTGACAAATTGATCACTGAGCAGGGGTAAGTGAAGTGGATCTAGAGGAAAAGCATCTTCTCTTTGCAAATAGCTTTGTCCGTATCGAAATTTCCCTATGTTTGTTTTTGGATCTAGTTCAATAACACCACATATTATTGGCGTATCTTCAATTCCATCGATAAAGACATAAGCTCTAGAAGTCATTAGGCAATTCCTTATCTAAATGAGATCCTTTCCTCATTGGGTTATTGCTTACTAGCTGGTATTCCTTTTCAATTGTTTCAATAAGCGGATCAAGAATTTCGAGTTGATTTAATACTGCTAGCAGCGTATCAGAATTAATACCTTTCCCTCGCTCTAACCTGCTAATAGTGTTTTTGCTCGTACCAGTTCTAAGCGCTAACTCCTCTTGATCCATAGAGGAAGTCCTAGTTTTCTTCACTAGGTTACCAAGAAGCTCTTTCGTGTACTCGATCTTACTCATAAAACACCAAATTTGATAAATAACTAGCCAATTCATCAATTATGGCTTCTTAATGCCAAATGTCAAATAAATAGCCACAAATGATGTTTTAACGGTTAAATAGCCAATTATGATGATTTGGTTGGGTTGGTTTGTAATTAATTGCTAATTGGCAAAACGCGTGTCAACTTTGACAATATTGATGCCGAATTTGGCAAAAGTCGTATCAAATAACCACTCCCACCGAGAGTGGATTAGCATTAAAGCGATAGTTCGTACAATATTAATTCCGAGCTATTGTTGGTTCGATAAAGCTAGTTAACGTAAATATTCTTATTAACTTCATCAAAAAGTTGTACCCTTTTACCTATATGAAATTTCATAACCCAATGCTTTATATCCCTTTTCACGTTTCGAAAACATTCGTTTAAGTGTTGGGAAGTTATCAAGGTAATCATAAACTTGAACCGAATTTTTGTTACTCCATTCTCGTCCTATTCGTCCAGCATATTGAGCTAATATACCCTTCCACGCTATAGGTAAAGTGATAAATAACGTATCCAAGTACGGTAAATCAAATCCCTCGCCAACGTATTTACCCGTTGCAAGAATTACCTGTTTATTGTTACTTAGATCTTTGTTTTCTTCGAGCATAGCGATTCGCTCTTGCCGCTGCTTAGCAGATATACCACCATGCAGCTCCACAACCAGTAGGCCTTTTTGCGTTAATAAAGCTGACAGATGTTCGATGTGCTCTTTTCTTTCGGTTAACACCATTACCGCACATTTGTCATCAATACAACTGAGAATATCGTCGACGATCTTTTTGTTTCTGCTATCACTGTTTACTAGGTGCTTATAAACTTGTGAAATATGAGGCTTAGTGTCGGGCTCTAGCCACTCCTTTGGAAACTCTGTATCAGTTTCATGTGCTATCACTTGCTGATTAAGTATTGAACCTGATTTAACGCCTTTATAAACAATATCACCAAGTTGAAGCATCATCAGCTTTTCTAAGCCATCTTGGCGTTTTGGTGTTGCAGTAAACCCATGAATGAATTTGGCGTGACTGGACTTGATCAAGCTTTCATAGTTTGATGCTGGTAAATGGTGACATTCATCAACAATAATTTGCCCATATTTTTCAATGTACGGCTTTATATCCATGCCATTTCGACTAACTAAACTTTGATATGTGGCTACATCAACCTGATACGACAGCTTTTCCTTACCACCAAGTAATGAACCAACTTCAGTATCTTTTAGAAAAACATTAATACGTTCTAACCACTGCTGTGCCAGTTGCCGACTGTGAACTAATATCAATGTGTTTACTTTACGTTTAGCAACCAATGCTAGAGCCGTGACAGTTTTACCAAAGCCAGTAGAAGCTTCCAGTATGCCAACCGATGATTCTAATAACGCATTAACAGCCTTATTCTGCTGACTTTTCAGCTTTCCAGTAAACTTAACTTTGGAAAGGCTGTCACCTGAAAAACGCTTATCATCGAAATTTATTTCAATTTTTTGTTCAGTTAATTGAGTTTCTACAGGTGATAAACACCCTCTGGGTAAGATTAAAAATCTACCTTCAATATGAGCGGCGCAAATATACCTTGGAATGCCAATAGTAGATAAGCGAAGGCCTTGTCGTTTATAAAACTCAGGATTAGAAAATACTGCTAACTGTTTAAGTCTTGAAGTTAATTTGCCGGGAAGCTTATCGATAGGAATATAAATTTGATCAGCAATAACTAAGGTTATTTCTTCAGGGCAATTGGCGATCACATCATTATCAATAGTAGATAGTTTCTTCCAGGGTTTATCTGCCAAGTCATTATTAGCTTTTTCATCGATTAACGTTATTTCGGACAGCAACTCATCAAGTGCTGTATTATCAACTTTTTGAATGGAAGCCAGCTTAGCCCACTGGTCTTTATAAGGTATCCCTTTTGAGTCTATGAATACACTATTGCCTTGTTTTCTTGGCTCTAGTTGAAGAGGTAATGCTATCAAGTTACCCAAGCCACCTTCTGGCATAACATCCTGATTCGGAAACAAACGATCAAAGCACGTAAATGATAGCGCAGGGTACATTTCCATCGCTTTCGTTAATAGCCCATTGCCCAACTTTCTGGCTTTGGCGGCTTCAATAGCTTGCGAAAAGAAGATCCATACATGTCCACCATTGCCGCTTCTAGAGCGTTCGATAACGTGAGGTACTTGATAAAAACCACAGGCTTGTGAAAAAGCTTTAACTGAGAGAATCCAATCGTCTTTATCAAAATCAGCAGCAAGAATGTGGGTTGTATTGTTCTCTAGAAGTGGGTAAATCCCAATCGTTTGATTGCCTTTTAGGTGATCAAATACCGCCTGACCATCATAATGCTTGAATTGTTGATTTGAGCATTCCGTGCAACTAATCCGTGGTTTATTGCAGATTTTAGGTTTCCATTCATTCCAACACGCTGGCGAATAACCACTTCGCCCACTTTTCGATTCCCAACGAAACGGATAAACGTCATTTCGACCTTTAAAATAAGAAATGAATAAATCGACTTTAGCTTCAGGTGAAACGTGTTGGTTAAAGTGTTTGGCTAGCTCGACTTCTTGCTGTGCAAGAATACTATTACGTTCATTTAACAATGACTCTTTTTCTTCAGCGAGTTGCTGAAGCCGATTATCAATTTCTAAGAGCCTATCTGATAATGAACTATTACTCATTCTAACTTATTAGAAACTCGCTAAAGGTTAAGTTGAGCATCTTGCCTACCTAACACTCGCATGATTTTAATACTATCACCATGAATACGATAGTAGATATTATCGACACCACAAACAGCTCTGCGATAGCCCTGCCTGATATCATCAACGGCAGGTGCAATATAAGGTTGTTCAGCTAGCTGTTCGAATCTCTCTATAAATCGATAATAATATGCGTCCGCTTGCGTTTCACCAAATTCATCAAGGCCACGAAACCAAATACGTTTTAAATCAGATTCCGCTGCTGAACTGAGTTTATAACTTGCCATTATTTCGTGCTTCTTCCCTAAAGCTAGCTAGCATTTCACTCGGTGACTTTTCAACAAAACCACTTTGTTCAGCTTCGATTAACTTGATACGTATAGCTTCAATTTCTGCTGCGCGTGTTTGCTCTTTTCTAATTAAATCACGTAATAACTCGCTGTCACTAGCATAATTACCAGTTGCAAGTTGAGCTTGCATCCATTGTTCTTGTTGATCAGTTACTGTGATACTTTTCTTTACCATTGCCATAATTTACCTCCAATGAAAGAAACCTTATAAGGATATAATCCTACTTTATACTACCATTTCTATTCTAGTACAGATCTCTTAAAAATTCATACATAAAGTTATGTGCAGCCTTGCACTTAAAGGCTTAAGTCTGTAAGCATAGAAATGCAGAGACCATTGCTTATTCGCTCAATTTCGGGGACATTTTGATAGATCGGAACAACTGAAATAGTTCTGATTTATTGCGATGTCTTATTTGTGCTTTATTCGAATAACAACATGTAACTATAATTGATACAAATTCAACTCATTAATTTGAGCTTAACTAGAATACGTATTAGCAAAGTGAAAAGGTTCTGACCCACCAAATGACTTGTATTTTTTTTGGTGTATATGAAGGAGAGTGAAGCTTTATAATGGGTTGTGAAGGTATAGTATTACCGTCATAGCACCTTGGTTATTGCTTATGACGGTAATTGAATATTTGTAACGTGTTGTAAACGTTGATAAATATCTATTCTATGTTTTGGATCTGCTCCCGCATTTGTTCAATTAACACTTTAAGTTCAACAGCACTGGCGGTGATGTCAGTGTTGATTGATTTTGAGCCTAAGGTGTTTGCTTCGCGGTTAAACTCTTGCATCATAAAGTCGAGGCGACGGCCTTGTGGGCCACCTTTTTTCAAGATTTTTTGTGTTTCGCTAACGTGACTATTTAACCTGTCTAGTTCTTCGGCAACATCCATTTTTTGTGCGAGTAATACTAGCTCTTGCTCAACTCGGCTAGAGTCTAAATCAACTTTTGCTTCTGCGAATTTTTCAGTGATGCGGTTGCGCTGCCATTCGATGATTTCAGGCATTTGCTTATTCACCTTATCCGCTTGCTCGGTAATGGCATCTAAGCGTTGCTCTATCATGGCTTTTAGGTTTTCGCCTTCGCTCGCGCGCGCTTTGATAAAGTCTTTTAATGCACTATCAAAACCGGCTAAAAGTTCGGCTTGAATGGCTGAAATATCGGTTTCTGCTGCTTCCATTACGCCAGGCCAGCGCATGACTTCGAGTGGATTCACTTGGCTATTGAGTGTTTGCTCGTTAACCCAATTAGCATGCTGAATAAGTTGTTTAGCAAGCTTTTCGTTTAAGGTTAACTCACCCTTTGCGGCAGGGTTGGCGTTAAAACGTAAGTGACATTCTACTTTACCGCGATTTAGCTGTTTGCGAAAACGCTCTCGTAGTAGTGGCTCTATACCGCGAAATTGCTCAGGTAGGCGAAAATAGGTTTCAAGAAACCTCTGATTAACTGAGCGTATTTCCCATACTGCGTTGCCCCAGTCACCTTTTACTTCAAATCGGGCAAATGCCGTCATGCTATGAATCATAATCTTTCCTATTATTACTCTATATAAGTTTGTTTTATAAGAATGAACAGGGGCGATTATGCCTGAGCAGTTATAATCTCGCTATAAAAACCTGGTAATAATATTGCGTTGCTATGGCGTAAATTCCATATGGCCAAAGTCAGCGCTAAAATCAATACACCAAACACTTAAGCCAGTTAAGTCATCTAGGCTTTTATTAATGGGTAGCTTTATGGTGAAGTTAGCATTGTCAAACACCTGACCATTTAGCCTATTGCCTACAGGAAAAGCACTTGCACTTTTATAGTTGTGATCTTTTGCCGCAAAGAAATAAACATCAGGGCCGCCGCCATCATAGCTAAATTGACTAATTTCTATGGTGCAATCATCAATAATAGTCGCTTTGCCAGCTACGTTATGGTGGAAGGTTTCAAAGTAGCCGCTGTAACCAACTTTTTCATGGCTTTGAGCACAGTTAGAGTTATCACTGTTGCCTAAGGCACTTAAGGTTTGTTGAAAATAATATATGGCTTCGTCGGCAGAAATAAGCGCTTGATATACTCCTTCACTTGAGGCGATTAAGTTACTGACTTGCTGTTCAAAGTCTGCAGAGCTAAAGTCAACTGATAATCCTGAAGCCAGTTCATGGGCATCATCCGGAATTTGGATGTTATTAGTGGCATCGCCATCTATATCTAATGATTGCAGTAAACGTAGCAAATTTACTACCTCTATATCATTCACCTCATCGGTATTAAAAATATTTAAGGGCGTGAGTAGTAATTCGGCTTTAACAGCCGGCAGCTGAATATCACCAATAGCAAAGGTAATATTTTCATCTGTTTGGAACAAAAAGGTGCCATCAGCATCAGTTTTTCCTGTTTGAGAAGGGGTACTGTAAGCCAAACCTTCAACTGCAGAATCAAGAAATATTCCTGAATAGGTAACTGCGCTAACTACATCAGGTGTTGAGTTTTGCTCATCATTAGCGCTACTGCCACCGCCACCACAACCCGTGAGTGATAATAGTAATATTGAGCTAATCAAGGTGTTTTTAAGCATCATCATTATTCCCTAAAGTCAGTTGCTTCTAAATATTGACCGTGCAAAGACAATAAACTTTTCGGCTTTAGGGAAATAATTTAAAACTTTTCGGCTTTAGGGAAATAATTTAACTATTAAGTGCTTGCCAGTGCGCCGTTATTTTTTCTGCTACGCGAAAGGCGTTGGCATAAATCGTAAAGGTATAAGGTACGCTGCCGCCTGTGGGCATAAATGAGCCATCGGTTACGTACAGGTTGTCTACTTCATGTGCTCGACAATTTTTGTTGAGCACCGACCTTGCTGGGTCATTGCCAAAGCGACAGCCACCAGCCATTAAGTTAGTAGATGGATATCCGCTGACTGACGATGATACATGCTTAGCGCCCATCGCTTTTAACAGTTGTTCGCCTTTTTCAGCTAAGTAAGCACCTACTTCTAAATCGTGCTGGTGGTAGCCAATACGTACCTTAGCAACAGGGTCACCCCATTGATCTGTTACTTCTTCATCTAAACTGACAAAGCAATCATCGGTGGGAAGCCAATCGTTAAACACTTCAAAACGTAAGGTTTTGTAGGTGGTAAATTCTTGTTTTAATGCTTTTTTAAGGTCTTCGCCCCAAATAAGCTGCTCATCACCATTATCATCGTATTGCCATTGATGACCTCGTGCTCTGGCAATTGGGTTTTGATGAAAAAGAAAGTCTATGGTGCCGCCTTTAGCTTTACCAAGTTTATTAATACCTGCGTTGTTTTCGGCAAAGGCTTTATCATTTATTTGATACCAATCTTGCAAGGCGCGGTTAATAAAAGGGCCCACTTGCTTTAACTCAGCTACTTGCTGGTCTGAAAGCTCATCAAAAATAAAATCACCGCTACCTGTGCCGCCGCCACTAAACAGCAGGTTTTTCCCCACTTGGCCGTTATTGTTTGCCAAGCCATTAGGGAATTTTTCTCCGGTTGAGGCAAGTAATAATCGTGATGTTTCCACTGCTTGGCAAGCAACCACATAGATTTTCGCGGTCGCAACTTGGCGTCTGCCCATGTGATCATAATAATGAATACCAGAGATTTTTCCCTGTTCATCCGTGGCAATTTTATAGACTTTGCTATTGGCTTTAATGGTACAATTGCCTGAAGCAACCGCTTGATTTAAAAGTGCAGCTCTACCACTGCCTTTCGCGCCTGATGAACAGCCATAGCTGCTGCAATAACCTGAGTATTCACAGCTGCGTCTGCCTTTATCGGGCTGCGATAAAATGGCTCTAGGTACTGGAATCGCATGAAAGCCAATGTCTTGAGCAGTTTTATCTATCCAAGTAGCAACGGGTAATTCTGCAACAGGCGGGTAGGGAAAGTCGGTTGATCTTGGCTCTTGGTGAGGGTGCTTAACAACACGCCCAGACACACCCACTTCGCGTTCAACCATAGCGTAGTAAGGTTCAAGCTCTTCATAGCTTATCGGCCAGTCGGCAACATTAGCGCCTTCGATGTCGCCAAATTCAGACTTTAAACGAAAATCTATCGGCTTTAAGCGATGAAAATAGCCACTCATAAAGTTAGATGAGCCACCAACAACAGTGCCATTCCACCAACTCCAGCCAGACTCACTAGTTGCTTGCCCTTGCCAAACACTATTGCCTGCTTCGTCTTGGTATTCTTCTTCAACTACATGCTGTTCGTTTTCAAGTTTTGGATTGTAGGCATCATGTAAGCTAATGGTAAGCTCGTCTTTAAAAAATTCTTTTTCTGTTAGCCAGGGGCCTTTCTCGAGTACCAGTACTTTCGCACCGGCTTGAGACAAACGGTAAGCAATGGGTGATGCACCTGCGCCACTGCCAACAATGCAAATATCGTAATTCATTAGGCTTTTTCCTGATCTGCTAAAGGAACTAACTTGATGATGTTAGCGCGCGGTGGTAATTCAAAATAACGCTGGCCTTTTTCGGGTAATGGAAAGCCTGCCTTGTGTTCGAGCCACTGCCAGCCAACACCTTTTGGGTTGCCGCCATAGGCAGGTGGCGCTAGCATGGCTTGCAGAATATAGCCGAGCAAAGTGTCTAACCAATTGCTACCTGCGCGAGATTTACTGATAGCTTTTAATATGTGCTCTTTATCGGCAAAACTTAATTGAGCAAAGTTTTGTTGCTTTTCATTTTGTGTATAACCATTTAGCCAGCCAACACCTTTTAGAATAAAGTCTTTTTCAGCTTGCTCGGTAGGCTGAACTGTCATTACTTGATGTAAATAAGCTAGCGCCTTGATATCTTCGGCGCTAGGGCCAGTTTCAGATGCTGGTAATAGTTGGTTAAGGGTTGCAGATAATGTTAGCCAAGGGTCTGATTGAGTTAACTCAGTAATATTGGCCTGTTGTTTGGCGGATAAAGTAAATGCTGGCATTGCTGCAATGGCTGTGACACCTGCTGCTGATTTTAATAACTGGCGGCGCTGCTGTTGTTTTGTCTTAATAAAGTCGGGCGATTGATAGTGTTTATCAAAAAAAGAGCTAATAGCTTTCACGGGTTATTCCTCAGTACTTTGCTGAGTATTATTACTCAGCTGTTTTGAGGTGTTCTGCTGTTTTAGCGACCACTTGTCTAAAAATGCCAGCCAATTGCTACGAGAATAATTATCGCCTGAGAGCAGTTCAGCAGTATCTTTAGATAACAGCATTTTGCCTTGTGCGGTACTGATATACATATGCGGATAGCCTAAAACTGGCGGTAGACCACTCATAAAGGCTTCATTTTCATTGCTGTCGCTAACATTTACTTTAAGTAATACGTAGTTTTCATGTAGCGTTTGGTAAATGTCAGGATTGTTTGCTAAAAAGTTATCCACTTTGTGGCACCAAGTGCACCAGTTACCGCCAATTTCAATTAATACCTGACGATTGGTTTGTTGTGCTAATGCTAAGGCATCACGAGCATCTTGAAAGGGATCGCGCGTATCATCATAAACCTTACTGTACTCAGGCAGATCAGCTAAGGGTAATTTATCTATCGATGTGCTTGTGGCGCTATTTGCTTGCTGGCTCAGTAACAAAAGTATGCTGAGTAAACCAGCAATAAGAAACTTCATAATCTACTCTTTACGGTTTTTGGTCATTGCTAACAAGGAGACCTTAGTTAACTTAACTATATTTCAAAATAGTTAGCTTGTCTTTATGTCATATTTGTTAACTTGCTATTATAATGTCGGCAATTTAGTTACCAGAGGAATTCTTCATGCGTCCAAGCGGCAGAACATTAGGGCAAATTCGTCCCGTTACCATTACTCGTCAATTTACTAGCCACGCAGAAGGCTCAGTGCTTATTGAATTTGGTGAGACAAAAGTTATTTGTACTGCATCAGTTGAAGAAGGTGTACCTCGCTTTTTAAAAGGCCAAGGTAAAGGTTGGGTTACGGCCGAATACGGTATGTTACCTCGCTCTACGCATACTCGCATGCGCCGTGAAGCGGCTTCTGGCAAGCAAAGTGGTCGCACATTAGAAATTTCTCGTTTAATTGCCCGTGCACTTCGTGGTGCGGTTGATTTAAAAGCCTTAGGTGAAAATACTATTTCTGTTGATTGTGATGTTATTCAAGCAGATGGTGGTACACGTACGGCGTCAATTACGGGTGCTTGTGTTGCTTTAGTTGATGCCCTTAACTATATGCGCGCAAAAGATATCATTAAAACCAATCCGTTAAAATATATGATTGCTGCGGTATCGGTTGGTGTCTATCAAGGTGAGCCAGTAGCTGATCTAGACTATGATGAAGACTCATGTGCTGAAACTGATATGAACGTAGTAATGACAGATACAGGTAAGCTGATTGAAGTACAAGGTACTGCTGAAGAAGAGCCGTTTAGCTTTGAAGAAATGACTGCCATGATGCAATTAGCAAAAGATGGCATTAACGAATTATTTGATTTACAAAAAGCGGCATTAAGCTAGTTTAGGAAATTTAACATGAAAGATTATCAACGCGAATTTATTGAGTTTGCTTTAGAAAAGCAAGTACTTCGTTTTGGCGAATTTACCTTAAAATCTGGCCGTACTAGTCCTTATTTCTTCAATGCGGGTTTATTTAAAACCGGTGGTGACTTAGCCCGTTTAGGTCGTTTTTATGCGGCAGCATTAGTTGATGCCAACATTGATTTTGATTTGGTTTTTGGTCCAGCTTATAAGGGGATTCCAATTGCCACGACGACAACGGTTGCCTTATTTGATCAACATAACTTAGATGTACCTTATTGCTTTAACCGTAAAGAAGCGAAAACTCACGGTGAAGGTGGTTCATTAGTGGGTGCTGAGCTAAATGGCAAAGTCATGTTAGTTGATGATGTGATCACCGCAGGTACAGCGATTCGTGAATCAATGGAAATCATTAAAGCCCATGACGCTGAATTATCAGGCGTATTAATTGCGCTTGATCGCCAAGAAAAAGGTCAAGGTGAATTGTCTGCCATTCAAGAAGTAGAGCGTGACTTTGGTACACAAGTGGTTTCTATTGTAAAACTTGCTGATGTGGTGACTTACTTAGAAGAAAAGTTAGCAGCTAACCCTGATAACGCAGCAGAGTTAACTAAGAGCTTAGCCAGCATTAAGCAATACCGTCAAGATTACGGTATCTAGTTAAGCTTTAATTTAATTACTGAAGACGCCTTTAAAGATGTTATCTTTAAAGGCGTTTTTTATTGAGTACGAGTTAATAGCTTATGATGACAGGGACACACATGCGAACTTTGCTGCAATGCTATTTGGTGATTTCGTTAACATTATTTTCTGCTCTTGGTTACACAAAGGCATCTGAGAATTGTTTATCGATAAATGCTGATTTTGCTAAATTGCAGGCGTTATCAGCACAAGGTAAATATCGGTTTGTTAATCAGCTAAGTAGTAAAGATATACCTACATTTAGCTATGAACTGCAGCAGAGCTATCAAAGTTATTTAGACTTCGCTATGCAAAAAGTTATTGCCTTGAACCCTAGAGCTAAGCAGCCTTGCCCAGTAAATACAGAGACTTATCAACAGCTGGCAAAACAACATGGTTGGCAAACTCAAGCAAATATTGCGCAGTTAGTTGCGCCTTTTGAATTGAAACAAGCGAATAACGATAAGGCAATATTGCTTATCCATGGTTTAACCGACTCGCCATTTATTTTTCACGATATTGCTCAGTTTTTTTATCAGCAAGGTTTTAATGTGCGCACCTTGCTTTTGCCTGGTCATGGTACTGCGCCGTCTGACTTGCTCAATGTGCATCGACAAGCGTGGCTACAAGCCGCTAGTTATGCGATTGAGCGCACCTTATTAGATTATCAGCAAGTGTATTTGGGCGGTTTGTCTACCGGTGGTACACTTATTTTTGACCACCTTATGCATCAGCAACAAGTAGATAGTAAAATTAAAGGCTTGTTTATGTGGTCGCCTGCGTCAAAAGCGAAAAGTGATTTAGCTTGGCTAGCAAAATATGTTGATTACATTCCCTTTATCGACTGGATTGATTTAGAGGCTGATGCGGATTTTGCAAAATATGAGTCTTTCCCATATAACGCTGCGGCACAAGTGCATGAATTAATGTCGAGCGTGGTTGCTAACCAAGATATGGCGGGTAGAAGCATGCATGATATACCTGTATTTGCTGTGGTCAGTGAGCATGATCAAACCATAGATACTGAGCATACTTTGTCATTTATTTCGCGCTGGCAGCAAGGCTCTAGTCAGCAGCAAAATAAGCACAGCACCTTAATTTATTATGGTGATAAGGAAAATATTCCCGCGCAGTTGCCCAAGTTACTTAAAGTGATTAATCCTAAGTGTCAGCAGGAAGACTGGTGTGCAGATGTTTTTGATGTTTCACATATTTCAACAACGAATGCACCTGATAATCCTCACTATGGCGTGACAGGCGCATATCGAAATTGTGGCCATTATTTAAAGGATGACGCCCGCTATCAGGCTTGTAAAACCCAAGATAAGGTCATTAAGGGTGAAGTAACACAAGCTAATATTACTAAGGCGATACCGCTTAAGCGTTTAACTTATAATCCTTATTATCAGGAAATGCTTAGCGAAATCTTGGTATTTTTAGCTGCGACACAATAAGGTGTAGCAGCGAGATATTAACGCGCGTATTTAAGCCAGAGCTTATAAAATACGGCGTTACAGGTTGGGTTGTCATCCATTTTACCATCGCGATCACAATCCGAGCCTGTTAATGAGGTAACAAAAGGGCGACCTTGTTCATCAATATCATCTTTTGATGGCGGTTTCATTACCGTTACTTTAGGTGATTTATCGATAAAATCGGCAACATCTTTGTAGCTTAAAAACTCTTCTTTACTGATCAGGTGGCTAATGTCACGGGTTTTACGTTTTTCAGCATAAGCTAAATGAGATAACAGCATTGTGCTTACAATAATCGCGGTAATAACTTTCATCTTTGCTCCTTTGCTGTTACTAAGAGACTTTAGCCATTAAGTGACTATCAACGTATTTACCATGTCGAAAGGCGTAGGCTTTTGCTGTGCCTTCAATTGCAAAACCTTTTGATTGATAAAGTTTAATGGCCGCTGGATTATCGGTATAAACTTCAAGCTCAATACGCGTAATAGCGAGCCAGTTGTTAGCTAAATCTAACATGGCACTAAGTAGTTTACCGCCTACACCTTGTCCTTGATGATGCTCTGAAACAGCCATGCCAAGATTAGCAACATGCCGCCTTCTTGGGTTACTGAAGTGTTCTAGGCCTATTTGTCCGATAATTTCACCATCGATTTCGGCAACTAGGCTGTAAAAATTATTATCAGCTTGCTCAAAGCGCTTTTGCCATTTATCGACACTGGGATAGGGTAGTTGTAATGTACCTGAGTAACAGCTTTCTTGCTGATAGATTGCTTTGATGGCTGGGATATCAGACATTTCACTATGTCGAATTACTATGCTCATTGATTATTTCTCCTGATAGCCATGAAGCAATTGTTGCCAATTTTGCTCGTTGTAATGAAATTGCTCGAGCTGGTTGAGTTCTTTTTCAAAAGAGCGCTTTAAGCGCGCCATATTGGCTTGTTGCCAAGTCGCTTGCACTGGGCGCTGTTCACCCCGATCAAAGTCGATAATAAATACCCGTGCTTTATCATTAAGCAAAATATTGTGGGCGTTTAAATCGTGATGATAAATACCATTATCATGAAAGCGTTTAATGGTCGCGCCGATTTGCTGCCAAAGTGCTTCATTAAGCGTTTGTTTTGATAAAATCGCGACCAGATCTTGCGCATTTTCAATACGGGTTGAGAGCAAATCAGCTTGATAAAATAGTCCTGTGCGGGTAACGCGACATGCCACCGGCTTAGGTGCAGGTAAGTTAAGGGTTTGCATATGTTCAAGCAATGCGTATTCTTTGGCTGCTCGGGTGTTTTCAATCCCCGTAAACAGGTAACTATCTTTAATTAACTTGCCAATTAAACCACCTCGATAATAGTGGCGTAACACCCAGTTATGCTCAACACCTTGCGCTTGTGGGGCAACATAGCGGATAAACCAGGTTGTTCCTCGCCCTTGTGCTGAGCCTGTTATGCTGTCGCGTTGTTGCCAATAGTCAGCACTGAGCATATCTGCGGAGAAATCTGCGATTAAATTCTCATCATACTGGCAGGTAATATTACCTTGAGTAAAGTAGGTACTAGCACTTGGCATCATAGTTTCAATAGGGTGATTAGATAAAAGAGCTTATTGTTATCGTTATCTTGATAACTTGCAATAATTCGTAGAGAAAAGCACCTCAGCTTATTGCATTAATTCTTGTACTTTTTCAATACTGCGTTGGCTTGCACCTTGATTAGTCAGTACAACTTGATAGGCACTTTCGCCTAGTACTGTTTGTTTATGTTTATCATTTAAAAGCGCAGAGAGTGTTTTGCTTAGCTCTTCACTTTGCTCTGATGTTTGGTGAGACTCAGTGTTTAGCTGAATTAAAGCAGAGCTCTCTAATAACTGTTGAGTTATTTCTTTAAAATTACTCATATCGCTGCCAACAATAATGGGCTTTTTAAAGAGTGCTGGCTCTAAAGGGTTGTGACCGCCAATTTGGCTAAAGCTGCCGCCCATAGTAATAATATCTGCGTGGCTACATGCCGCCATAAGTTCACCTAAGCTATCGAGTAACCACACCTGCTCATTGTTAACAACACTGTTTTCACTGCGCCTTGCTAATGATAACCCTTGAGCTAAGCAAAGCTTGGCAACTGCATCAAAGCGCTCAGGGTGTCTTGGTACGATAACAAGCAGTAAATCAGCTTGCTCGGCTATAACTTTTTGATAACTGGCGAGTGCTAAGGCTTCATCCCCTTCATGGGTACTGGCGATTAGCCAAATAGGGCGTTGGTTTTGCTTGGCAGGTTTAAGCAAGTTGGCTAATTCAGTTTGCTTGGCTTGAATATCGTTATTCAGACTAATATCGAACTTTAAATTGCCGCTATTGCTGATACTTTGCGGTTTAGCGCCAAGTTGCAAGTAATGCTCTAAATTTTCTTGGCTTTGGCAGAGAATATGGTCAAAACGTTGAATGCAGGGGGTGATTAATGGCGTTAATTTTTTATAGCTTTTTAATGATTTCGCCGATAATCGACCATTTACCAGCAATAACTTAACCTTGTTATCGGCACATTGGCTGATTAAATTCGGCCAAAGCTCGGTTTCCATAAAAATCATCATTTTCGGTTTGAGTCGATGTAGAAAAAGTTTACTGGCAAAGAAAACATCAAGAGGTAAATAGCCGTGCTGCACTTTATTGCCAAATAGCTTGTTAACTTGTGCTGAGCCGGTAGGCGTAAAGGTGGTGACTGTTATGGGTAACTCAGGGTATGTATCAAGTAATTGTTCGATAAAGCTTTTTAAGGCAATGACTTCGCCGACACTGGCAGCATGTACTATGATGCCGCCTTGCTTAAATGGCTTTGGAAACAGACCAAAACGCTCTGTTAATCTGGCACGGTAAGCGGGATTGTTTTTCGATCTTATTACTAAGGCTAGCAATAGAAAAGGTAATAAAATCAATAAAAGTAGTCGATACAATAGCAGGGCAAACATAAATTGCTCTATAGTGATAATATCGGTAGATTATACATATTATTAGTTGTAAGTGTCTTTACTATGGCGAATCAGTTTGTAAATAAAGTAACTTTATCTGTTATCTCCTTATTTTTATCTGCATCTATTTTTACAGCTTATGCTAACAGTGAGCAGCAGGCATATAGTGAGGTGGTAAAGATTAAAGCCAGTGAAGACTACGATTTTTTGTTAACGGCAGATTATCTTTTTCAAACTGCTCCCATGCGACAACAAACGGCTGAACAAGCTGCGCGTGCTGGCGTAATTATATTGCATGACTGTCAAGCTGATAGAAGTCGCTATAAAGATTTAGCAAATGAAATTGCGCTACAAGAATTACACACCCTGTCATTAGACTTTCGTGGCTTTGGTAAAAGCGTGGCTATGGGCTTTTCTGAGTTGGAAATTAAAAAACAAGCGAAAGATATTGTCAGCTATCAAAGTGAAGTGGCACTGTTAACCTCATATTGGCCGCAAGATATACTTGCAGCTTATCAATGGCTGCGAACGAAAGTGCATAAAAATAAGGGCGTTGCCGTTGTTGCTAGTGGTTGTGCTGCGCCTTATGCCGTGGCGTTAGCTGAGCAAATTCATGTCAGCGCTTTAGTGCTTATTACCCCAGAAATGACTTTTGCTGATATTGAGCGCTATAAAAATTTAATTGATATTCCAACGTATTTTATTGGCTCGGCTCAGCATATGGCGACTATTAAAGTGACACAAGAGCTATTCAACTGGAATGGCGCTAAGCAGTCAAAAATGCAAACCTTTAAAGGTGATAGAACCAATCGGCAACTACTCTTTGCTAATGAGTCATTAACCCAAGATATTGCCCAGTGGTTAAAGTTTGCCTTGCGCTAAAGCTGTATCTCAATAAGGGCTAGTTAACGAGCAAAGATAGTATCGAGAATAATAGATGAATTGGTACGCTCTACACCTTCGGTTGAACAAACCAAATTAAGCACATCGCTCAGCTTTTCTAAGGTACTTGCTTGAATTGTCACCAGCAAATCGTACTCGCCACTAATAGAATGTATATGCGTTATTTGATCTACTTTTCTTAAGGAGATGCAAATCGGTTTACGCAAATTAGGCTTCACTTTTAAAGAAACATTGGCGCTGACTAAACCGCTGGTATAGGCACTATCCAGTACTACGCTATAGCCTTTAATGACATTGTTATTTTCAAGCTTATTGAGTCGATTTTGTATTGCCGTTCTTGAAACACCTGTTGCTCTGGCAATATCAGAGATACTTGCTCTAGCATTTAATCGTAATATCGATAGCAATTCTTCATCTTTTTCGGTTAACACACTACACTCCTAATCAGTGCTTATTTTCATAATATAAGCAGTAACTTTTATTTCGACAGGTTTATATGTCAATTTAACTATAAAAAAGGTCATATTATCAAGTAATGTCACTTTTTCATCGATTAAAGTGAGTTGATAATAGAGGCATTAAAGTACGCTAACTATTTAAGGAATTCATATGACTAGTCCGGCAGCAACGAAAGGTTTTTACTCACATTTAACTGAGCAAATCGAACAAGTAAAAGCTGATGGTTTATACAAAGCAGAGCGTGTAATCACTACCGCACAGCAAGCACAAATCGCGGTAAACACAGGCGAGCAAGTGGTTAACTTTTGTGCCAATAACTACTTAGGTTTGGCTAATCACCCATCACTTATTGAAGCAGCAAAAGCTGGCTTAGATGAGCATGGCTTTGGTATGGCTTCAGTACGTTTTATTTGTGGTACGCAAGATATTCATAAAGCGTTAGAGAAGGGCATTAGTGATTTCTTAGGTATGGAAGATACCATTTTGTATTCTTCTTGTTTTGATGCCAATGCTGGCTTATTTGAAACATTATTAGGCCCTGAAGATGCCATTATTAGCGATGCTTTAAACCATGCATCAATTATTGACGGCGTACGTTTATGTAAAGCTAAGCGTTTTCGCTATGCCAATAATGATATGGCAGCATTAGAGCAGTGCTTAAAAGAAGCAGATGAAGCGGGCGCTCGCTTTAAGCTGATTGCTACGGATGGTGTTTTCTCAATGGACGGTGTTATCGCAAACTTACAAGGTGTCTGTGATTTAGCTGACAAATACAATGCCTTGGTTATGGTTGATGATTCACATGCCGTTGGTTTTGTTGGTGAAGAAGGTCGTGGTAGCCATGAGTATTGCCAAGTAATGGATAGAGTCGACATTATTACTGGTACGCTCGGTAAAGCCATGGGCGGTGCATCAGGTGGTTATACTTCAGGTAAAAAAGAAGTGATTGAATGGTTACGTCAGCGTTCTCGTCCGTATTTATTCTCAAACTCTTTAGCGCCAGCGATTGTTAATGCATCATTAAAAGTACTTGAGTTATTGGCTCAAGGTGGCGAATTACGCGCGACATTAAAAGAAAATGCTGCCTATTTTAGAAACAATATGGAAGCGGCAGGTTTTACTTGTGCCGGTGCTGATCACGCTATTGTGCCAGTAATGTTAGGTGATGCAAAAGTGGCGAGTAATATGGCTGATCGTTTATTAGCTGAAGGCATCTACGTAATCGGATTCTCATTCCCGGTAGTACCAAAAGGGCAGGCGCGCATTCGTACGCAAATATCAGCAGCTCATAGTAAAGCGCAGTTAGATAAAGCGATTGAAGCTTTTACCCGCATCGGTAAAGAAATGGGCGTTATTTAAGCTAATCAGCTAAATTGAACTATACAGCTTAAAAGGCACTGATTAGAAGTGAAAGAAGAAACAAGATGAAATCATTAGTTAAATTAAAGCCAGAGCCGGGAATTTGGTTACAGCGCACGGAAAAGCCAAAAGTAGGTCACAATGACTTACTGATAAAAATTAATAAAACTGCTATTTGTGGTACCGATATTCATATTTATAACTGGGATGAGTGGTCACAAAAGACGATTCCTGTGCCTATGGTGGTTGGTCATGAATATGCCGGTGAAGTGGTTGGCATTGGCCAAGAAGTAAAAGGCTTTGAGATTGGCGATCGCGTATCGGGTGAAGGTCATATTACTTGTGGTCATTGTCGTAACTGTCGTGGTGGCAGAACGCACTTGTGTCGCAATACCGTAGGTGTTGGGGTTAATCGCCCCGGCTCTTTCGCTGAATACTTAGTGATTCCAGCTTACAATGCCTTTAAATTACCTGATGAAATCTCTGATGATTTAGCAGCTATTTTTGACCCGTTTGGTAATGCAGTACATACGGCATTATCATTCGATTTAGTCGGTGAAGATGTACTTATTACGGGTGCTGGTCCTATTGGTATTATGGCGGCTGCGGTTGCTAAACACGTTGGCGCCCGCCATGTAGTGATTACTGATGTCAATGAATATCGCCTTGATTTAGCAAGAAAAATGGGCGCGACACGTGCAGTTGATGTCAGTAAGGAAAACTTAGCTGATGTCATGTCTGAGCTGGGGATGACAGAAGGTTTTGATGTTGGCCTAGAAATGTCAGGCGTACCGGCGGCCTTTACTAGCATGCTAGAGAATATGAATAATGGCGGAAAAATCGCTATGTTAGGTATTCCTGGTAGCGATATGGCCATTGATTGGAGCCAAGTAATTTTCAAAGGATTAACGATTAAGGGAATTTATGGTCGCGAAATGTTTGAAACTTGGTATAAAATGGCGAGCTTAATTCAATCAGGTTTGGATTTAACACCAATTATTACTCATCATTACTCCATTGATGATTTCCAAGAGGGCTTTGATGTAATGCGCTCTGGTCAATCGGGTAAGGTGATTTTAGATTGGACTAAATAGTCTAGACGAACAATAGATAAGAGGTTACTCGAGTGTCTGAAGCTCAACCAGTAGTTAAACATATGTCAGTGGCAGAATTACATGAAATTCTGCCAAATAAAAGCCACTGCGTTGTGGACATTCGAGATGCTAATGCCTTTAGTAGTGGTCATATCGCATCAGCGATTCATTTATCTAATGAATCAATTGGCGACTTTATGCGCGAAGCGGATTTAGATCAGCCAGTGGTGGTGTGTTGCTATCACGGTATTTCTAGCATACAAGCAGCTCAGTTCTTATTAGGGCAAGACTTTACTGAGGTGTATTCACTTGACGGTGGTTTTACCCAGTGGCAAAGTGAATTTCCTGATAGTGTAGAGCGTTAATATTTTAATGAGCGAACAACCAATAACGATAGAAGAAAACGGCAAGTGCTTACAGGCACTGGTGCAGCTTCAAGATCATAATATTGCCTTGTTGTTCGCTAATTATATTGCTACTCAAGGTATTGCTAGTAAGGTAGTGGCAACGCAAGACCACAGCTTTGTTGTTTTTTGTCAGCAAGACAGTTTAGCGCAAGCCAAGGCTGAATTTGATGCCTTTATTCAGCACCCTTACGATGGTAAATATCAACAGGCAGCCTGGCAACATGGTGATACTGTTGAGGTGCGAGCTAACGATTTAACCTTACTGAAAAGTTTTAAAGAAAATTTCTTATCGCACGCAGGCATGATGACTTTAACGGTTTTCGCCTTGTGCTGGCTTGTTTTCTTAGCAAGCATATTAGGCTGGGCTCAGCCTATTTTCTCTAGCGTAAAATTTTATCATCAACTGTCTGTTGATGCTTTTTTACATGAACCTTTACGACTGCTAGGTCCGGCAATATTTCATTTTTCATGGCTGCATATCGTGTTTAATACTATGTGGTGGTGGCAAATTGGCGGCAGTATTGAAAAGCTATTAGGTAAAGGGGTGTTAATTAATTTAACCCTGATATCGGCTATAGGCTCTAATGTCGGCCAGTTTATTGTGTCAGGGCCGAATTTTGGCGGCTTATCTGGCGTAGTGTATGCGTTAGTGGGCTTTGTTTGGTGGTATGGTTACTTAAAACCAGACAGCGGCTTAACCTTATCTAAACCTATTATTGGCTTTTTACTTTTCTGGTTATTGCTCGGCTTTGCTGAACTTTTACCTGTGAATATGGCAAATACCGCGCATTTAATCGGGCTAATATCTGGCTGTCTCTACGCTATTTTTACCGTAAAAGTTGCTAATAAGTAACTACTCCTTACCCTAGCTGAGCTGATGATTTTCGTGATTAGCTCAGACTACATTATGTAACAGCTTCGCTGCTATTTATTACAACATTTTGTTTTTTAACACTCTACTATAAAAGCTCAACAACGAAGTGGAGAAATATTATGTTAAAACTAAGTACCATGTTACCTATTGGTTTATTAGTGTTTTCTAGCGCGAGTTTTGCCCAGTTTGTTGATCCAGGATCAGAGCCAATAGAGCTTAATGTTGCCGAAGTGAGTGAATTAGTTGGTGATGACACTATCATGCTAAAAGGCAATATTATTCAACAAACCAGTGATGATGATTATATTTTCCAGGATAGTAGCGGTGCGATGGCGATAGAAATAGCTCGAGAAAAGTTTGCTGATATCACGGTAACACCAGAAGATGAAGTGCTTATTATTGCTGAGGCCGATGTAGATGTATTTGAAGTGACTGTGGAAGCAGAAGAGTTGCAGTTAGTAAGCAAGTAAAGTTTAGCTGGTTTTAGGTGAGCTAAGTTAAAGAGTCCCTTTTGAATTAAGGAGTGTTGTATGTTTTCTAATTCCGTTGTCACTAATAAACTGAAATTAAAAGATGGTATTATCGCGCTTTTGGCAGTGCCTTTAATGCTAGTGTTATTACCTGTCACTTTTATCGTATTAACGTCTATGGCTTTATGCACTATTGCTATTGTTAAGCTATATCAAGCTAAGCTAAAGACACAGCCGAGTAGCAATGTGGTTTTACATGCGGTGAAAGGTAAAGACTATACCGTAACACGATAGCGGTTAATGTGATTGCCATAAAGTGATTGCCATAAAAAAGCCCAAGACATTCAGTGTTGGGCTTGTTGCTATTTAATGATTGTATTTGTATTTAGTTATCTAACCACTGGGTAAATAATAATTTTTTGATCAGTGGTTGACCTGTTTCCTTAACCAACAACTCTTTTACTTGTTCTTCACATTGCAGTTGAATTTCAGCTCGTCCCTTCATTGATTTAACTTTAGCTTCAGGTTGCTGGCCGATAATATTAATAATGGCATCACGTAGCAGTGGCGCATGATGTTCAACAATGGCTAGGTTGTCGCCTTTTTCTACCATAAGCTCAACGGTTAAACGAACATAGCCCATTTTCTTTTTTACGGCTACGTAGTTGGTGACTATGTCTGGCTCAAAACCAAAATAGGCGTAGTTGCTGGCTTTAAGTGGTGCTGTAAATAAAAAGCACATGAATACAATGAGATATTTGTTCATAAAAATAAAGCGATACAGATTAAATACAATAGCTATCTCTTATCATAACCTTATTTATCCATTTTGCTTCACTATTTTTTACAAAATAATGAAAAGTTTTTATTTGTTATGGTTATCTGCGATGAGAATGCTAAATAAGCGTGCTATGATAGCGGCGATTTTAGTTAGATAATTTTTTTATGAGCAAGCAGCACCCTCTTTTTCCTATTACGCTTTCAGGCTCGTGGCAGTCACCATCTTATGCCAAGCAGCGTAATGAGATATCAACAACACTATTAAATTGGCTACTGGATAGCGGCTCGCTAACTATGCGTCTTAGGGCTAATTGTCAGCAGTTTCGTGTTGAGTTGTTGGGTCAAAGAGTTCAAGCGTGCCCTGACGTTGAAGCCAATGACACCATTAAAGCGGGTGAGCAAGTGCTGGTTAGAGAAGTATTGCTTTATTGTGATGAAAAGCCGCAAGTATTTGCACGTAGCTTATTACCCTTATCTAGCTTAACGGGTGAAGAACAAAAGTTGGCTGATTTAGGCACACAATCGTTAGGGCAGGTACTTTTTAATAACCCGTCATTGCAACGACAAAATATTGAAATAGCCAACTTTGCTGTAGATTCATCTGTTAGCTTATTAGTTGAAAAGTTAGCCTTACCCAAGCAAGAGCAGCTGTGGGGGCGACGTTCAATCTTTGTGTTAGAGGATAAACCTTTGATGGTGGCTGAGGTCTTTTTGCCTAACGCATTCGCGTATCAAGAGGACATCTAAGAGAAACACTATGTTAAATAAACTCTCACACAAGTGGCAGGCGGTTAAGCAAATTACCCGTATGGATAAACCCATAGGCACCTACTTATTGCTGTGGCCAACATATTGGGCGTTGTGGATTGCAAGTGATGGTTGGCCTAGTTTTCACTTATTGATTGTTTTTAGCTTAGGTGTATTTGTTATGCGCAGCGCTGGCTGCGTCATTAATGATTTTGCTGATAGAAAAATTGATGGCAAAGTAAAGCGCACGCAAAATCGCCCGCTTGTCTCTGGCATGATGACGACCACGGAAGCCATTAATTTATTTGGTTTGCTTATAGGTATTGCTTTAGGTTTAGTGTTAACGCTTAGTTGGCCAACTATTTACTTGTCTGTGGTTGCGCTGGTACTAGCTTCATTGTATCCGTTTATGAAACGTTATACGCAAATGCCACAACTGGTATTGGGTGCAGCATTTAGCTGGGGCATGATCATGGCGTTTTCAGAAGCGCAGGGTGAAGTGCCTGTTATTGCTTGGCTATTATTTGCGGCTAACCTGATGTGGACTGTTGCTTACGATACCATGTATGCCATGGTTGATCGCGATGATGACCTGCAAATAGGCGTTAAATCGACCGCCATATTATTTAATAGTTACGATAAACGTATTATTGGTTTGTTGCAGGTAATGGTAATCGCAACCTTGTGGACAGTAGGTGACATGCTGGCATTTGGTTGGCCATATCAATTAAGCCTAGTGGTTGCGGCGGGTTTGTTTAGTTATCAGCAACTACTTATTAGCAATAGAGAGCGAGAAGCCTGCTTCCAAGCGTTTTTGCATAACCACTGGGTTGGTATGGTGATCTTTTGCGGTATCTTGGTTGAGTATTTATAGAAGCCACTCACTTATTTATTCAATGAATCTGCTTGCTGTACCTTGTTAGCAAGCGCTAATTCAATTGCTATAACACCTTTCTTTGCGTGTTTTTTCATATAGCTGATTCTTTTTTAATTCTTGTGAAATCTTCGCAGCTATTTTAGGGTAGTGGCGCAGATTAAAAATAATAACAGCATACAATAAGATAAAAGGAAGCCGGTATGAGCACATCATTTTTGATTAAGGCGGTGACGGTTGTTGCCATTGGCCTATCAAGTCTAGGATTTTCTGGTTTAACTCAAGCTGATGATGGTAAAAAGTATCGTTGGCGTTTAGCTGAAACTTGGGGCCCTAACTTCCCCATTTTTGGCGAAGCAACAAAGAACATGGCGAAAATGGTTAAGGAAATGTCTAATGGCCGTTTAACTATTCGCATTGATTCATCTAATAAACATAAGTCGCCTTTAGGTATTTTTGATTTCGTTAAAACGGGTCAATACCAAATGGGCCATTCAGGCTCTTATTACTGGAAAGGTAAGAACTTTAATACCCTATTCTTCACCACCGTACCTTTTGGTATGACAGCACCAGAGCAATATGCTTGGTTTTACCATGGTGGTGGTATGGAATTAATGCAGAAAGTGTATAGTCAATACGGTATTTTATCTTTCCCGGGGGGCAATACCGGTAACCAAATGGGTGGTTGGTTTAAGAAAGAAATCAACAGCGTGGAAGATTTAAAAGGCTTGAAAATGCGTATCCCAGGCTTTGCTGGTGAAGTATTGGCAAGGTTAGGTGCTAAGCCGACTAACATTCCTGCTGGTGAGTTATACACAGCGTTAGAGCGTAACACCATTGACGCGTTAGAGTGGGTTGGCCCGTCGTTAGATTTACGCATGGGCTTTCACAAAATAGCACCATATTATTATACCGGTTGGCATGAGCCAGCAGCTGAGTTGCAGTTTATGGTTAATGAAAAAGCCTATAATTCATTACCAAAAGATTTACAAAAAATCTTAACGGTAGCAATGAAAGCGGCCGCTTATGATATGTATGCTCAGTCGTATCACGAAAGTGCCATGAACTTAGCAACACTAGCAAAAGATTACCCTAATGTGAAAATGCGCTCATTCCCTAAGCCGGTAATGAATGCCATTTTAGCAACCAATGAAACGTTATTGAAAGAGTTTGCCGCTAAAGATAAGATGACGGCAGAAATCTTAAAGTCATTAAGTGATTATCAGCAAAAAGCTCGCGCTTGGACAAACTTGTCTGATCGCGCTTACCTTGATAACTTTGATAGCAAAGTGAGTGTTGCGGCGCAATAAGTTCGTAATACTACCTTAATAAAAGCAATGCTTTATAACAGGGCATTGCTTTTTTATTACAGCTGAGAAAATACATGCAAAGTACCATAAAAATAATAGAAAAAGTGCTTAATGCCTTGGGCAATCTTTGTAGCATTTTACTGCTCTTGATGATCGCCAATGTCTTTTACGATGTCATTATGCGCTACTTTTTTAATGACGTTAGTATTGCAATGCAGGAGCTAGAGTGGCATTTGTTTGCTGCCATGTTTATGTTTGGTATTGCTTACACCTTAAAAGAAGATGCGCATGTGCGTGTAGATATATTTTACGATGCTATGAGCAAACGCAAGCAAGCCTTAGTGAATATTTTTGGTTCGGTTTGTTTTGCTTTACCTATCACCTTACTTATTTTGTATTTTAGCTGGGATTACACCTTAGAGGCCTATCAAATGGGGGAGGGCAGTGCTGATCCTGGTGGCTTGCCGCATCGCTGGATAGTGCGCAGTGTTATTCCCGTTTCAGCGCTATTTTTAACCTTAGCCATACTGCATGTGGTGTTAAGTCAATTGCAGGTGCTTGTTTTACAAGATGAACAAGAGGCTGAAAAATGACCGGTATTGTTTTATTTGTCATTGCGCTAATTTGCCTATTTTTAGGTTATTCTGTGGCGTTCACCTTTGCCGGTGTCTCCCTTATTGTCGGTGTGTTTGTTCTGGGTGTTGATCTGTTTGCTTTTATGCCTTATCGCATTATGAGCATTATGGAAAATACCATTTTAATGGCAGTGCCTATGTTTATCTTTATGGGTATTGTTTTGCAAAAAACAGGCTTAGCTGAACGCTTATTAGAGTCAGCAGCTAAGCTTTTTGGTGGTATCGCTGGTGGTGTCGCTATATCCACCATAGTGGTGGGGGCTTTGCTTGCCGCCTCTACGGGTGTTGTTGGTGCTAGTGTTGTGGCTATGGGGGTGATTTCACTGCCGGTGATGCTGAAAAATAATTACCACCAACCGACAGCAACGGGGGTTATTTGTGCCTCAGGTACCCTAGGACAGATTATTCCACCTTCAATCATCTTAATTATTTTAGGTGATGTCATGGGCGTGCCTGTCGGTGATTTATTCCGCGCGGCGGTATTACCGGGTATTTTGCTGATTGTCGCATACAGCGTTTATATTTTAATGCTTGGCAAGTTTAAACCTGAATTTTGCCCTCCCATTGAAGTACTTGAAGATAAATCGGTTATTTTAAAACAAGCCCTTAAGGACATAGTACCGCCGCTTGTGCTTATTTTGGCTGTGCTGGGTTCAATTTTTTCAGGTATTGCTACCCCAACAGAATCATCGGCTATTGGCGCGGTAGGTGCAGTGATTTTATCTGTTTTTTATCGTAGTTTTTCTATGAAAAAAATGCATGAAATCTCGAAAGAAACGGTAAAAGTAACCTCTATGGTATTTGCCGTGCTGATTGGTGCTACAGCATTTGCCATGGTGTTTAGTTATTCAGGTAGTGAATATATTATTGAAGATTTCTTTATGGAGTTGCCCGGCGGTAAATGGACCTTTATTGCTATATCTATGTTGGCTATTTTGATTTTGGGTTTCTTCATTGATTTTATCGAAATTGCCTTTTTGGTGGTGCCGATTTTGTTGCCAGTGGCTATGGCATTAGATCTTAATTTAGTCTGGTTTGCTATTTTAATTTCAATGAACTTGCAAACCTCGTTCTTAACGCCGCCTTTTGGTTTTAGCTTGTTTTATTTGAAAGGGGTTGCGCCTAAGTCACTTAAAACCAGTACCATATATAAAGGGGTCATTCCTTTTATTTTGATGCAAATAGCGGTATTGCTTTTAGTGATATTCTTCCCTGAGCAGTTAATTATTTCTTAGCCGGAGAGTGAATAAGAGCTTTCGTATTCTTATTCACTCAAAAAGACATTTTTTAGACCTGGGTTATTTTAAGCTAGAGCATATTCGATGTAATAGGTTGTAGTTTTAAGTGGATGTGAGCATGAGTCATCAAGTAGAGTCAGTTGTTATTCCTGTTGCCGGTTTAGGTACACGTATGTTGCCTGCCACTAAGGCAATTCCAAAAGAAATGTTAACTGTGGTTGATAAGCCCTTAATCCAATATGTGGTTGAAGAAGCCGCCGCTGCTGGCATCAAAAATATCGTATTAGTGACGCATGCCAGTAAAAATTCGATAGAGAATCATTTTGATACCAGCTTTGAATTAGAAGCGCAGCTTGAAAAACGAGTGAAGCGTTCTTTATTGGCTGAAGTGCGCTCTATCACTCCTGAAGGCACTAATATTATTTCTATACGTCAATCTAATGCACTAGGTTTAGGGCACGCTATTTTATGCGCTAAGCCTATTATTGGTGACAAACCCTTTGCGGTGTTATTACCTGATGTGCTTATTGATAAATATCAGTCAGATTTAACGACCGATAATTTAGCTGGTATGAAACGCAGGTTTGAGCAAACCAATATTAGCCAGGTATTGGTAGAGGAAGTTGATGCTGATGATGTTGAAAATTTTGGCGTAGTTGATGTAGAAAACACAGATCTTAAAGCCGCTGAATTTTCCGCTATTAAGGCACTTATTGAAAAGCCTTCCAAATTCGATGCGCCTTCAAATCTCGCGATTACTGGACGCTATGTGTTAGCAAGCAGTGTTTGGGAAGCGCTGGAATTTACCTTACCTAGTGTTAATGATGAAATTCAATTAACTGATGCCTTACAGTTATTGCTGCAAAGCGAGCCGATGGAAGCCTATAAAATTGTCGGTAGAAGTCACGACTGCGGTAATAAACTGGGTTTTTTGCAGGCTAATATCGAGTATTCTTTATTAGAGCCAAATTTGGGTAAGCATTTACGTAGTTTTTTACAAACGCTAAGCTTGTAAGTTGCAACAAACCGCTCGGTTGGTTATTATTTGTCTGCTAGTTGTAGAGTGAGAGTTGTTGATATGAGTGATGCTGAAAAAACCCGTTTAAATATATTAACGGTTGCTGCCGATGAAATTCACCAGCATGGCTTTAAAGCGACCAGTTTGTCAGTGATTCTCGAACGCTGTGCTATTTCTAAAGGCGCACTTTACTATCACTTTACCAGTAAATTAGAGCTTGGTTACGCTGTCTTTGAAGAAATATATGTTCCTATGTTTTTAGAGACTTGGCAGCCAGCACTAGCACATGATGATCCTATCGAAGGTTTGTGTGAGTTTTTTACTGCCATGGCAAGTGAAATGAATTGTAGCGAAGTTGTTTGTGGTTGCCCGCTAAACAACTTGTGTGAAGAAATGGCTAACGTTGATGAAGGCTTTCGCTTACGCATTTTAGCTATGCAAGAAAAACTCAACGCATTAATTGTTGCCAGCCTTGCACGTATTCAAAGTCAACTACGCGCAGATATAGAGCTGAGCCAAGTGGCATATTTTATTGTCGCCACATTCCATGGCTCTACCACCTTAAGTAAAAGTGCCAGAAATAAAGAGCTATTCCAGAAAGTTATTATCGAACTGTGTCGATATATTCGAGCACTCAAAAAGTAACCCCCTCATAAATATTAAATAATTTCGATAATATCAATAGTATAGATTTTATTACTACGTTATTCCCTGTGAAGGTCAGCGCCGTAATGCTGACTTTGCTCACACCTTTTTTAAACTTTGAAACAAATTTGTAGTAGAAATTTATTCACAAACCGCTCGGTCGGTGGTAGTATGCGCACAATATATACCGACCACTCGGTTTGTTGATTTTTTAGCAGTGTTTAAAGTTTAATTATTGGGGGTTTGAAATGGGGAATTTGTTGAAGAATATCGCGCTTGTTGGGCTATTAGTGCTTACCTCAGCCACGGCTTTGGCTTCACAAAACAATCAAGTTGAAAGCTCACCGTATCTGGTATTGAAAGAGGTGGGCAATAAGCTTTTTACCCGAATTTCAGCTAATCAACAGGAGATTAAAAAATTTCCTTATTTAATGCGCGATATTGTTGAACAAGAATTGATGCCATCAATTGATTATCGTTATGCCTCATATCGCATTTTAGGTAAGCACTTGAAAAAGATCTCAAAAGAGCAGCGTGCTGATTTTGTTGAGGCAATGCGTCATTATTTAGTGAGAACCTATGCCACGGCATTAACGAAATACAAAAACCAGCAAGTGATTTTTGAAGCGGATAAGCCCACTCAAGGTAAAAAAATTGTTTCGGTAAAAACGCAAATAATTGATATGAACGCACCGACAATCGATGTGATTTTTAAAATGCGTAAGGACAAGAAAACAGGGCAGTGGAAAGCATTTGATATGGTGGTAGAAGGCATTTCATTACTGAGCAGTAAACAAGCTGAGTTAAGTAATAAAATTGCTAAACAAGGTGTTGAACAGGTTACCTTGGAGCTGGCAGCATTAACTAAATAATTTCATTTCAGCTTAGGTGTAGGGGATCATATTTTGACTTTCAGCTTTGAATAATCGTTTTTTCGTTAACTATGAGTCTAAAATAGTCATTACTTACTAGAAAATACCCTTGTTAAGCAACAATGAAGAGTTGTAAATTTAAGAAAAATTTTATTTTCTCGTATAATAAATCTTTAGAAGTTGTATAAGTAGTTGAAATTTAATTTGGATTTAGTTCTGGTTATCTTCTTTTAATCGACAAGATAGTTTACCTAAATATATAGGATAGCCATTTCCATAAGGTGACATCATTTCGTCAACTACATATTCTCCTAGATCATAACTTGCAGTGTATTTAGGTGTATAGTTTATCGGAAATCTGTTCTGCCCTTTATTAACATCGAAAAAGTTTACTTCGTTAAATATATTAGCGGCTGTAAGCGCTATATTATTTGAATGAAAGAAGTAAATTATATCTTCACGATTTATCGTCAGAAAGTGAAACTGATAGGCGTTACCTTCAGGTGTAATCACTTTACAAACATTTGTTTTTTTATCTTTAAAGACACTTACTAGTTTATTTTTCCTAGCCTCTGTCTTGTATGTTAACCAAGCCTGAAGGTAAGAATAAATAAAAGGTTTATTACAATAATATTGACCGTTATAGTTGAGGTAGCCTCGTTTTCCAGACAAAGTGTACTGCTCACAAGCTAAGCCTTGGTTAAACCAACCATTAGCTTGATTTTTTTTATTGATTGACTTTTCAATTAACTTTTCACTCGCTGCTAATGATTCACCTAAGCGATTTAATTTAAGAGATACTAAGGCCATATTACTTAAAGTCCTTTCGTTATCAGGTTCAATCGCGAGTGCCTTTAGCAATAACTCATATGATTTTTTAATTCTACCTTGTTGATATAACTTCTCAGCGTCAATAATACTTTTTTTAGCTTCCATGAGTAATTGCTTATCACTTGGTACTTTCAACCACTGTTCAACTTTTTGTAATTCATCTGTGTCAATATTAGGATTTATTTCAGATGAAGTTTCTAAGGTATAACGATAGAACCAATCTAATGCTGTTTCTAACGTTGTAGGGTGGTTATGACCATTTTCAGCAGTCATAAATGGTTCAGCGCCATTATCAAGCAACAATCGAATAAACTCAGAAGAAGCATAACGAACGGCATAATGCAGGGCTGTCATTTTTGTTGTTTTAAGTGTGTAATAGCATGTATCTGCTGGCTTCGTAGTGGCAGCTATTGTATTCGCACCATGTTCAATTAATAATTTAGCTGATTCAAGTTGATTGTATTGTGCTGCATACATTAATGGTGTTTTACCAAATTGATTAACACTATTGGGATCAATTGATTTATCCAACAATAGTTTTAGTTTTTCAGGGTCTCTGATAGCAATATTTAAAATGCTCTCTTTGCCTTCAGGACTAGCCCAACTTGTTAGTTGAGAATCAATTTTAGATGCATCAAACTTCAGAGAGTTTATTGATTTACTATCATCATCTAAAATATTATTTCTTAATTCATATTCTCCTTTCGAGAAACTTGGTTCGTACATATAAAAACCAAAACCTTTACTCACTGCCGATGTTAAAGCAAACTCAGCCATCCATTTAGCTTTACTTTCAGACCAGCCAAAGCTTTTTTGATAGAACTTTGAAAGGTCAATAACTGTCAGAGTTAACTGTGTAGAATAAGCTTTTAAAGCTGCGTGTTCTGATAAACCTGTGAGTGACCACCTTTTTAAACTGTCTATAATCCTTTTATAATCACCATAACTATTTACACTACCTTCAGCTGAATTATTCATAGCCCAAGGTCTAAACATTGTTTGATTAAGAGCCGATGTTGTGCGATTTCTCCACCGATATTCAGTATTCATACTTCCACATCGACCAGCGCCACGAGTTAAGCCTTGGATCGATTGATTAAGGGCAGAGATAGACAGTTTGGCTTTATTATATTCTTTACTACTATTGCTTTCGCTACCTTTGGGTACTACAGATATTTCGCAAGCACTTTCCCATTTAGCATCAGCGTTAAGCTTATATAATAAAATTTTTCCTTTATACTCAAAATAGCTACCAACAATAAATAAGTAAGGAGTTTTGTCATTATTCTCAAAAATTGAATAATTATAGCTTGCGGCTGGATGAGTATTTTCTGCTAACTCTCTCAGGTATGAATAATTTTGTTTTTCTGGAAAGGCTTCTGTTGATGCAAGTGATTGATTAGTTTCACAAGCTCCACCACAACCTGCGTTTTGTTTATATGTAAGATAAAAAGTTTTATTGTAAGCTTGTAATTCTTTAAGTTGGCTATCTCCTAAATAACGCCAATCTAACAATTTATTTGTATCTATATTATTTCTACCACTAAATTTATAAGCTTTATAGAAGCTAACATTAGATAAAAACTTAGTTTGTACATCCTCTAATAAGCTATCGCATGCCACGTCATTATTTTTAACTAAATATGGTTTAAACCAAAGCTTACTTAAGTCCATATCTTCCTTAAAAGTTTTCGCGTTAATAGTGAATGTAAAGGCGAGTAATAGTAGTGATAGTAAAGCCTTGTTCATGATAAATATTATCCGTAATATCAATATGTAATGAAGGTGAGTATATAAAAGACACATAATTAACAATAGCTTTAATTGACTTTTTAAAGAATAATAATTATTAGACTAATTTATACGAAAAACTTAACAAATAATTCATTCCAAGTCAGTTGAGTAAATGACAGCTCTGGTGGCATAGCAGACCATCAGATTATCTTTATCGTGTTTATATCTTCCACCGTTGTTGGCACAGAGGCGACTGTCAGATTTGATTAAGTTTCAATAATGGAATCTGATAGTTCAAGACAAGTTAAGCCTTATTGAGCTGAAGCAATGAACTTATTGTTTAGGCTTCACAGGCGTTAGTTTTTCTTGAACCTTTTTCATATGTTCGCGAAAACTAGCGTCAAATTTACTCTCGCCACAATTAAAGGCTGAAGTCGACGCTTCGACTGGGCTGCCAATAAATTGCTCCCGCTCAATAATACATAGGCCATTGTCTAACTTGGTAATAGTACCGCCGCCATAGTTACTGGTGTTCTTTTCTTTAATTTGCTCAGGTGTTAACTGAACTTCTGAATGTGGCACCGGAAACGGCTGGGCATGCATTTTAGAATGTGATCTAACTGCTTGGTATTCTTGAAAATCCTTTTCCAGCATTTGCTGGTTTATCGAATTACGTAACTTATTGAGTTGTCCGTAGGCGGAAAATGATTTGGTTTTCGGCTGTGCTGCTTTAAGCTCTTGAGCTGTTTGCGGCGTGCTTTGGGCGGGTGATTGCGGTGTCACTTTAGCTGCTTGTTCAGTTTGCTTAGCTTTTGGCTGTGGCTCTACAGGTTTTGGCTCTGGTGGTTTTGTTTCTAGCGGTTTTGCTGCTTTTGTCTGGGCTGTAGGCTGTGATTCTGTAGCTTTTTCAGTAGGTGCTTGCACAGGCTGTACTTTCTTAACAGGCTTTTTATACAAATAACTTTTGATGGCTTTAACTTCAGCTACTTTAGCGGGCATTGTTAACTGTGATGTTTTTGCAAGTAATATCAGGGCAGCCAACAATGCTAAGTGAATGAATATAGAGATTAAAAATGTTTTAGCTTGTTTATCGCCAGTGTTAACTGGTTCACCTAGCAATTGAATATCTTTTTCTATAAAGGTTTTAGGGATGTCACTTGGCGTAACTTCTTGCGAGGTTAGCGAAATGGTTTGCTTATTACTAGCTGTCTGTTTTTCGGTGTCTGAGCTAGAAAATGCATTAATACCTAGGGCAAAGGGCATGCTTTCAGTATGCTCACTAGTGCGTTTAGGGGCAAATAAGCTAATGTCGCTGAGATCTGAAGAAGTAATGGTTGCAATCCCTTGCACGTATCGCGCGTGTGTTTACAGAGAATTATTATTGTCTGTATAGATAGCAAAAACCCCGATTGGTTCCCTAAAACAATCGGGGTTTTTAATTATGATATTTAATCTATCCCTTAAGCAAAGCTTAGGTTACTTCGCGATATTAACGCGCAATACTTTGCAGTACTTCAATATCGACTAGGTTAATTACGGTTGCTTTTATTGCTGGCATGGTCTCGCTTGCCACTAATAAGCCGTCATCGTTGATAACTAGGTAGCCAAGTTCACGCATGCTGGCAATTAAGGTGGCTTGCGCTTTTTTATCGACAAACTCAGGCGCATTGATGTTATTCAACACCGACAGGCGCTTGGCAATGGCAACAACTTTCTCTTCTAAATCACGCTTGCTTATTGGTGCTAAACGGGTGCTTAATGAAGTAATAATGGCTAAACGCTGTAAGCTTTCATCAATGCACTCAGCCATAACATGTACATGGGTAAGTAAGTTGGTATCTTCAGTCAGTGACCAAAAACCTGCTTTACTCTGTTTGGCAATGTCTGATGCTTGCAGGCTTGCTAGCACCTGCTGAGTCTGCGTTGCTACTTGTTCACTGTCTTGCCACAAGAATAAATCATCTTTAAGTAAGGCAACTATGCTTTTTACATTGTCAATTAATTGCTCTTCACTAATTTTGTTATGTTTTTCTAGTAAACGGCAGGTTAAAGCAGGCACGACATAGGTATGAAGAATGTTGTTACGGTAATAGCGCATTTCTAAGCTGGCTGTCGCACTTAGCGAAACAATGCTGCCAAAGGTGTCTTCACTAATGGTGACTTTATTTAACGAAATGACATGCTCAAGAATTTGTGCGCCAGTTTCCTCTGGTATAGTTAAGGAATCACTATAAGGTGCTTGGCGTTGTAAGGTTAAGAAGAAGTCTAATTGTGCTTCAAGTTCCGCTTTAGCTAAGGCTTTGTTTTCACTCGCATGTAGAATAAGCGCAACTAAAGCGACACCGTTAAGTGCAGCACTTTTGTTAATATTAGTCATTACGTTTTCGGCAAGCACATTCACCGTTGGTGTTAACCAATTTGGTTTTTGCGGCTCGATAGGATCGATTGCGTCTTTCCAATCGGGTACATGGTTATTTAAAAACTCATTAACGTTCATTGGCTCGCCAAAGTTAACATAACCGTTTCCGTAGTTACGTAAGTTCTTAATCGCCTTTAATACGCCAAACATAGATTCGTTTTTCTTTTGGCTGCCGCTCAATTCTTTATGATAAGTACCCACTTCCATCACGTGTTCGTAACCTAAATAAACCGGTACTAAGGTTAATGGGCGGTCAATACCACGCAATAAACTTTGAATAGTCATAGCTAGCATGCCAGTTTTCGGCTCAAGTACACGACCAGTTCGGCTTCTGCCACCTTCGGTGTAATATTTTACTGAGTAGCCTTTTTCAAATAATAAGCCTAAGTATTCGCGGAAAATTGTCGAATATAAGCGGTTACCGCCAAAGCTGCGACGAATAAAGAAGGCGCCGCCTTTTCTAAAAATACCGCCAGCAGGCCAGAAGTTTAGGTTAATACCTGCGGCAATACGCGGCATCATCACACCTTCTTGCATGATCACATACGATAACAACAGATAGTCCATATGGCTGCGATGACAAGGCACATAAATGATTTCATGACCATCTTGTGCAAGTTCACGCAGCACTTTAGCATTGTCTACTTTAATATCGCTAAATAAGCGACCCCAAAGCCATTTTAAAATTCTCTCGCCTAACAGAATCCAAGAAAAGTTAAAGTCGCCAGCAATTTCGTCCATTATGGCTAGCGCTTGCTTCTTCACTTTTTCTTCGCTAATTTTCTTACTTTTGACTTCATCAGCAATAATGCGTTTTACTGATGGGTTCGCCATTAATGCAGTAAACATTTGCTGGCGATGAATTAATTTAGGGCCACGAGCTGCCATGGTTTGACGGTGAAAGTGAAAGCGAGCAACGCGCAGTAATTTATGTGCCGTGGCTTTATCGCTACCGTGGTTGTCGGTCATTACGCGAATAGAAAGTGCCTCACTAAAGCGAACTAAGGTATCGCGTCCGGAAAATAACACAATAAAGAATTTACGCAACCAGCTTGGCGAGGGTTGATCAGCAATTAATGAGCTTAATGTCGCCTGTTTATCTTTACTTGGGTTTCTGCCCCAAATCATATTGGCTGGGATCAGTTGTGCATCTAAGTTTTTATCAAGCGCATGTTGATTAAGTAATTCTAAGCCTTGTCTTAATGCTTGGGTTTTGCCGACCTTGCCCCATGAGAAAAGTCGGCTGGGCTTGGCTAAACATAGGGTGCGTTGGAATGTTTTACCGTTAATTTCTACTTGCTCTAACGGATCAGGTAAATTTTGCTGTTTACAAGCAGATTGTAATGCGAGTAAGTCACTGGCTGATTGCTGGCGAACAACATAAAAAATTGGCTGCGTTTGGTTATTGGCAGGAGTGTTAGTATCGGCAACTATTCTGGTACGCACTAATAGGCGCACAGGTAGTTTTAATAAAAGGTAAAAAAGAGAACGCAAAGCCGACATAATGTTTCGCTCAAAAAGTTAGGACAAAATAAAAGCGCAATTTTAACATCGTTAAAAAAAATTGTCTTGGTTTGTCGGCAAAGAAATAGCACACTAGTTGCGTGCTAAAGTTGGCTAAATGTAATGAAATTAGGACTTTTATAGATGAAAATTGCAGTATTTGTTGATGTACAGAATATTTACTACACCACGCGAGATTGTTATCAACGGCAATTTAATTATCGTCAGTTTTGGCAAATGCTTACGGCGCAAGGTGATATTGTTATCGCCAATGCTTATGCCATTCAGCGTAGCGATGATCAGCAACATAAATTTCAAACGGCACTTAAACACATAGGTTTTAACGTCAAACTTAAACCCTTTATTCAACGCAGTGATGGCTCAGCTAAAGGCGATTGGGATGTTGGTATTACTATCGATGTCATGGAGGCAGCAGCTCAGGTAGATAAAGTGGTGCTGCTCTCAGGTGATGGTGATTTTGATTTGTTATTACAACATATAAAGCAGAAACATAAAGTGAAAACGCAAGTTTTTGGTGTGGAAAAGTTAACAGCAAATTCATTGATTAACACTGCTGATTGCTTTGTTGCTATTGATAGCAGCTTATTAAAGTAACTATTGCTTAGGCCGTTTCTACCGATGATTGCTTATGCTGACGGTAAAGATAAGCACTGAGTATTAACGCGATTAAAAACAGTATGCCGCTGGCGAGCATTTCTGTTTGTGCTCCTAATCTAATGCCGCTACCTGCTAAAGAAAATATCACCATTTGTGGAATAAAGCCGATAAATGAGCCACTAACATAAGATTTCATTGATACCTTACTTACCCCGGCAACTATATTGGTTAAAAAGTTACTGCCAGCAGGTAAAAGCCGAATAATGACGGTTTTAATAAAGGTTTGTTGGCACAAAAATGCTGATAGTTTGGCAAGCTGTGTTGGGTAACGCGCTGTTATACGTTCGCTTAATAAAAATCGCGATACTGAAAAGGTGATAATACAGCCAATGGTTGCAGCACTTAGTGCGGTAATTGCCCCTATGGTTGCACCAAAGTTAATACCTGCAATAAGCGCGGCAATTTGCCTAGGTAGCGCGCAAGCCGTAGCTAAACTTAAAATAACCAGTAGTAAAGCGATGTTAGCGAATAAATGGCTTTCAGGGTTCGTTAAGGTTAATGCTGTGATTATTTGTTCTGAGAGTTGGCTAAAGCTGAAATTACTTTGTTGCGAAAACCAATATAGCGCCACGGTAATGATGACAATAGTGGCGCTAATAAGAATATTTCGTTTGTTGGCTAAACGATTAATGATCATAAATTGCTGCTTTGAGTAATGCTGGAGCTTTACTAATCAATTAAGTTTTTCAATAGTTTGGCTTTTGCTTGGGCAAATTCATCAGCACTTAAAAAGCCTTGTTGCTGCAATTTTACCAGTTTTTCTAGGGCAATGACCAATTCTGTATCTTCTTTACTTGAGTGTTGCTTGCTGCTTGGCTCTGCTTCAGTGCTTGCAGCCGTTGCTGCTTCTGTTGCATTTTCCTGTATTGTATTTTCTTGCACTGCTGGTTTTACCCTAGGCTCTGGATGCGTTGCTGGCCTTATGGCCGCAGCTTGCTTATGCAATGGTGTTTCATCGTGAGTTCTATGCTGATATAAAGCGACTTCTTCGGCACTAATTTTTGGTTTTTTATCTCGCTTGCCAGTTTGCTCAGGGGTAATGTTTTGCGCAATTAGCCAGCACCATTCAACTAAATCATCAACAACTTCAAAGTAACTTTTCTTGGTAATACGATTATTGCCTTTGCGTAAGTAGAGGCAGGTAATGTAGTTCTGCTTATTATGATCCGTTAAAACCAAAGATAATCGGCGTACTTTGCCTTCAATCATTTTGTCGGCATGCTCTTTTTTTAGCGTATCTCTTAATTGGTGCTCTAGTTCATTATCAAAACCAAAGGCGAGTTCGCTATTTACTTCAACTAGGCAGTTATCACCCAGCAATACTTGGCAAGCTCGTATGTTAGATAATTTAATGTCAACACCATTAGTTTTTTCATGTCGCCTATACAAGGTCAGGGCATGATTCTTGTCATCATAGCTAATTGTGGCGTACTGTTTTCTCACTAAGGTTTTAGCAGAATGCTTTTTCTTGATGGCTTTGGCTGCGAAATACCAAAATATTAAGACAAGAACTGCCAATACAATACTAACCATAAGGCTAGTATTTGCTTGCTGGTCAGTTGTGTTATTGTTTAGCTTGTTATGCTGATGTAATTGATAAATAGCACTGTCATTACCATTAAAAAACAGCAATTCACCGTTAGCATCGGCATGTAAAGTCAGTGAGCTTTCTTTAGGTATGTGTTGACTAAATTGCCACTCTAGTTGCGGAGGTAGCAGTTTATTAGATGGCTGGTTATCTAAACTTGCTAACGAGAAAAGCTGCCAACCATTGTTAGTATTTTGTACGAGTAATAACTTGTTTAATAGGCTTGGGGTATTTCTGCCTCGATAAACCAGCATACTTTGTTCATTAAGTGTGCGCATGCTTTTATAGAGGCTTTTTGCCGGCGCTCGGTTGCGCCAATCATCCCCTGCTGAGCTAAGAGAGAGTCGCTGCTGCAAAGTATCATTTTCTTGATATCGGTGTGAAATTAATAACTGTTCACTATTTTTATTAGGCCAAACAAATTGCTGAATATCTTGGTTGCCTAAGGTGTAAATAGCATCATTAATATTGTTATGACGTAGAAACGGATTAGTGTTTGGAATGCTGTAGTTACGCAGACCGTATTTTTTCGGGTTAATTCTTAAAATAGCGCCAGAATATAAAGGGTACGCTTGTAAGTCTTTTGTCGCGCTTAATGCGAGATATAAAAGACCAAAATTTTCATTCCAAGACTTAATATACGGATTAAATGCTAGCTGATTAATACCTTTGCTCTGGCTTGTCAGGGCTATGCGCAATACTTCTCTTTTATTTGCGCTATCTAGCTTTTTTAAATTGGCGAGACTAAGTTGCCATTGTGTTAAGACCGCATCATAGTCAAAGTCTGCTTTGGCACTGCGCTCGCTTAGTCTTGCTTGGTTACGGTTTTTTTTGGCCTGCTCCACATGAGCGGTATAAAAGGTAGCAAAGCCTTTTTGGTCTTTTAAATTAAAGTTGGGGTGTAGTGTGAAGGCAGTAAAGCGCTTTACTTGCGCTGTATTTGCCTTGCTGTTTAAATCTATCAGTAAGTGTTCACTATTGCTTTCTTGAGAGGTAATTAAATGCAACTGTCCTTGATTATTAAAAGCAAAATAATCACCTTGACGGCTAGGGTGAGGGAAGATTTGTTGCCACTGTGATTGCTGAGCATTGCTTAGCTGGCTTATTTGTCCTAAGGAAAAATCGTTGCTTTGAGCGAAAACGATTGAATGAATAAAAATAAGGCTGATAGCAAGTAAATAGCTTAGTCGTTTTCTTGTTTGAGTTGCTGCGTTGTGTTTATTGTTATTGGCACTCATTCGGTTCTGTTTTTCCATGTAATTGAGGTAAATACCTTTTTTAGTCAAGGTATGGGTATCAACAAGGTGTGCTGCTCACTAGTGTCTATCCCTGTGTAAACTCTGAACATTATAGTGAAAATGAAAAAAAATTAAACAGTTTGCGTAGAAGGCTCATTACTTGCTTATTATTTGCTTATATCCGTTTAGTTGCTGAATTATGAGACAAATCTTAATAACCCCTAGCACTAGAATAAGTGCAATTTATTGACATCAATATATTGAGACTTGTTGCTGGCGTAACTAAGTTTACCTTCTACCATCAGCTCTTGATTAGCTTGACCATGCTCAGCTAAATATTGTGCTAACTTGCCCCAGACATGAATTGAGCGCTCTATTAATGAGTTTTGCCAACATTGTTTTTCATGGGAGTAATTATGTTGATGAATAACAATGTCTGCTTGGCACAGTTGTTTGCCATGCTCTGTTAACATCAATTTAGGCTGGCTAGTGAGTTTAGCGCTACAGTGAATTTGATTAATTGACTGAGTGTAACCCTTAGCAAAACGCTGAATAAAGTTGGCATGAACTATATCGTGATGCTCGGTTTGGTTGGTTTTTAATTTACTTAAATGACCATGCACTAAAATGATATCGCCTTTTTGTGCTTGCAATAGTGCTTGTTCAACTAACTCACCTTCAACCTTAATGTGATGATAACTCGTCCACTCTTTGTATTGGTTCGTGTTTTTGTCTAACCATTTACTATGAGTTGCTAAGGTGATTTCTGTAATCGCACAAACCGGGTTAGCGCGATAGCGAATATCAGGCGTAGATACTAAATTACCTAGCAAGGTTACTGCACATAATTGTGGTGCTTGTGTGGTCGCAGTGGTTGATTGTTGCACGATAATTTTCCAAATTCAGTTAAAGCTTAATTAATTCAATTGGTACAAGGCATAGCTATGAAAAGCTTGCTTAAGTTTATATACTTAAGCGGGCAAAGTATATATGGCATACGGCTATATGTTGAAGGCTTTGTATCGAATTTATTAGATGAAAAATATGAAGACAGAATTAGCGGTTGCCGTTGCATACACCGATTCAATAGATAGTGAGCAAGCCAAGAAAATTGCCAAAAAATGGCAGTTTGAATATATAGGTGATGTTGCTGCTATTGCTAAACGAGCCGATCTTGCTTATGTACTGCAAGTACACGAACAAGCGTTAGAGCTACGCAAATTAGATGAGCCAAAGCTTGGCGCGATAAAGGTTGATTTAGTTGCCGGCGCAGCAGCCCATCGACGTAAATTTGGTGGCGGCAGAGGGCAAGATATAGCGAAAGCGGTTGGTTTAAAGCATGGCTTTACTCCGCATGTGCTTGATGCCACTGCGGGTTTAGGTAGAGATGCATTTGTTTTGGCTAGCTTGGGCTGTCAATTAACCTTAATGGAGCGTATGCCCGTGGTTGCTGCCTTGTTAGATGATGGCTTAGCAAGGGCGCAATTAAACGTCGATGTTCAAGATATTGCCAATAATATGGCACTCATTCATGCATCTTCAATTGATAATATGTCGTTAGCCAACCAGCCAGATGTGGTTTATCTTGACCCTATGTATCCGCATCGAGAAAAATCTGCCGCGGTTAAAAAAGAGATGCGTATTTTTCAGTCTTTAGTCGGTGAAGATTTAGATGCGGATGCCTTGTTAGCGCCGGCATTGGCGTTAGCGAAATATCGTGTCGTGGTAAAGCGACCAAGTTATGCGCCGCCATTGGCAGATAAAAAACCATCTATGTCGATAAAAATGAAGAAAAATCGTTTTGATGTTTATGTTAATCAAGCAATACCTAAAGTCTAATAGTAATAATTACTATTTATAATTCATTGTATTTATTGCTTTTATTAGAAACTGGTTACATTTTTTAGCTTGAAACTTGCTTGGCTTCAAGGCAAGATCGCTGCACTTTAATTTATATAGGCTTTTGTCATGTTAAAAACGGAAATGGTAAAGAAGTTAAACCAACAACTTAACTTAGAATTTTACTCAGCTAACTTGTATTTACAAATGAGCGCTTGGTGTGAAGAAAAGGGCTTTGCGGGCGCAGCGAAATTCTTAAGTGAGCATGCAAAAGAAGAAATGGATCACATGCACAGATTATTCACTTACGTCAGTGAAACGGGTGCATTACCTATTATTGGTGCTATTGATGCACCACCGCATGATTTTGAGACTTTAGGTCAATTATTTGAACTTACTTATGAGCACGAGTGTTTGATCACTGAGCGCATTAATGACTTAGCGCATGAAGCTTTTTCTAATAAAGATTACTCTACCTTTAATTTCTTACAGTGGTATGTTGCTGAGCAGCACGAAGAAGAAACCTTATTTAAAGGCATTTTAGATAAAATTAACTTAGTGGGCGATGACGGCCACGCGTTATTCTTTGTTGATAAAGATTTAGCTGAAATGGCTCAAGGCGGTAACACTAGCATAATGACAGATGCTAACGCCTAGTAAAACTAATCTATGCTTCCTAACACGCTGTTAGGAAGCAAGCTTCCTAGCACTGCAATAAACAAACATAACCTAAGCCACGTACCGTTTTTATCGGTTGACTGCTATCAATGGCTAATAGTTTCCTACGTATATTGGCGATATGGCTATTAATACTCTTATCACATTGATGAATTTTTCGGCGAAAGACTTTTTCAGCAATGGTTTCGCGTGAGACAATATCACCCGCATTTTGCAGCAATTCAATAAGTAAATTAAACTCCAAGCCTGTTAGGGTAACTTCTTGTTGATGAAAGAATACCTTTCGATTACCCGGGTTAAGCTCAAGTTGATTTAACACGAGTTTCGCTAATGCTGTCTTTTCAATGATATGGCTAGTATCAGATGTGCTAGTCGTCATTATCACTTTCCTGCGCTAACACTTGCTCAATTAAACTTGCTTTATAGCCAGTTGCTGAGGCTTCACTTACCTCAAGTACTAAAAATTGCTCGCTACTTTGCTCATCTAGTAGCAGCTCAAAAGAATTGAGGATAATGCGACTACCGTTTTCTTGCGCAATAACAAACACTTGATAGCTATTGTTTTGTAAGCTGATCTCATTGGTTTCTTTATAGTTAATGGTGCGATGATAGAGGGCAGTATCTATGGTTTCATCGTTTCTAACAAAGTACACCTGAACTTGGTCAAATTCATCAGACTGTACTAAGTTGACGATTTCAATCTCATGCTCATAAATACTGGTGCTTAGGCTATTGTTCACAACGAGTGAGTATAGGTTGATATCGATTTCATCAATAATGCCATCACCATTTTCGTCAATGTTTCCGTCGCCGTCACTATCAACGTACTCTTCTTCAGCGTAGAAAAACACGGTTTTATTGCTGTTTTCATTGAGTGAAATTAGGTGGTTACTTAGTAGTGGTTGCTCATCTTGAGTGTTCACTAAATCTAAGCTGTAATCGCCGCTGGCTAACTGTAATTCATCACTTATTTCACCAAAGTTTAATAGCGGAATTTCAGGCGTTTCATCAATACCGTTAACGTATAATGATAAGTTGCCTTGATAGTTGCTTAATTCGGCATGTGGTGCTACCGCGTTATAGGCTCTAATGGTGGTTTCGGCGTTATCATCAACATATTCAGTAATAGAAGAGTTGGATAGTTTATCGATAACAAAGGGAGATGAACCTGCGCCTAAGTTTTCCCGTAAGGCAATCACATACTGTGAACTATAGGCAAAGTTAATGCTGTGTGACTGAAATAATACTTCATCACTGCCAGCAGCGGTAATGTAAAAAATATAGCTTTGCTGCGCTATTTTTTGGTTCTCGGTAAGCTCTTGATAATTCACTTGAGAAAATAGCTGCGCTTGCGCGAAAGTTTCATCTTCAGTTGAATAATAGAAATCAACTTGCGGTTGCTCAGCATGCATATTAAGTACACGCATATTAAATAAGTCATCATCGTCATCTGAATCATCATCAATTACAGGAATGTCATAGATGATAACCTCAGGCGATAAAATACTGTTAGCAAGCACTATCATTTGAATATTATCGTCTGTAACTGTTAATTGCCCTTGATGAATTAAGTTGAGGTTTTCACTCGATGAGTTATCGCCATCTTGCCAAGCTAATTGATAGTCATAATTATTTGTTTCTAAAGAAAAGTTGCTATTAGCTTTGGTATAGGCAATACCTGAGTAAGTGTTTTCATAATGATCGTTATCGCTGTCGGCATCGACATTGATATCTTCATCTAGGGTAAGGTAAATATTGGGAGCATCTTTTGATAGGTTATAGAGTTTAACAAAGCCTTCTGTGCTACTTTCATCGCTGGAATTACACGCCATTAATGTAAGCAACGTAGTGGCTAATATGCTGGTTCGACCGTAAGATTTTATGTGTTGTGTATTTATCATTTTTCTACCATTTTTGCTGTGACTGACTGTGGTGCAGCCGTGTTATACAAACAATAGAGGACGAGATAAATAAAGCGTTCATGGCTTTACATAACCTTTGCACTTCTTTATTTTTCTTCACAGAAATGTGCAAACAATAAGGAAATTTACACCTGAAAATACCCTTGGCGACTAGCTGTTCACTAGGTGACTCTTTATAATAGCGCGGTAATTTAAAACGCTAGGAATTTACGTGATTAAAACAGATGTTGTCATTATTGGTGCTGGCGCGGCGGGCTTAATGTGTGCCGCACAAGCAGGGTATCGAGGCCGAAGTGTTGTCGTTGTCGATATGGGCAAGAAACCTGCGCGTAAAGTGTTAATTAGCGGTGGCGGCCGCTGTAATTTCACTAATGAAAATGCTAACCCTGACAACTATTTATGTAAAAACCCTCATTTTGTTAAATCTTGTTTAAGTCGCTACAGCGCGCAAGACTTTATCGAGCTTGTTGAACGCCACGGTTTAAATTACCACCATAAAACCTTAGGTCAGCTGTTTTGTGATAATAACGCTCAAGATATTGTTGATATTTTGATGACCGAATGTGAATGGGCTGGTGTAGAAGTAAAACTGAGAAGCGAAGTACTTTCGGTAGAAAAGTCAGAATCTGGCTACTTAGTAAAAACCACTGATGCTAGCTATACGTGCGAGTCTTTAGTGGTTGCATCTGGCGGCTTAACTATGCCAAAACTTGGTGCAACACCCATAGGTTATCAAATTGCTGAGCAGTTTGGCCTAAATATTATTGAAACCATGCCAGCCTTAGTGCCCTTTACTTTACATGATCATGACAAAGCACGCTTTGAAGGCTTATCAGGCATTTCCATTGATTGTTTAGTGTCATCTGAAAACGGTAAAAGCTTTCGCGAAAACATCTTGTTCACTCATCGTGGTTTATCAGGACCTGCTATTTTACAAATATCATCATTTTGGCGAGCAGGGCAGGAGGTCACCATTAACTTGTTACCAGACAGCAATCTTGTTGAAACTATTGCACAGTGGCGCGCTGAGCAAGGGCAAAAATCACTGAAAAATCTAATGGCAACCGTGCTACCTAAACGCTTTGTTGAGGTATTGGTAAAAGAGCAAGTCATTGCTGAAAAAGCGGTAAATCAACTAAGTCATAGTGAAATTGAACAATTAGCCAATACCATTCACGGCTGGCAAATAAAGCCCAATGGCACTGAAGGCTATAGAACCGCAGAAGTAACCTTAGGTGGTGTTGATACCGATGAATTATCAAGTAAAACCTTTGAAAGTAAAAAACAGCCGGGCTTGTTCTTTATTGGCGAAGTAATTGACGTTACTGGTTGGCTGGGGGGCTATAACTTCCAATTTTGCTGGGCAGCTGGTTTTGCCTGTGGGCAGGTGGTTTAGTGCTTAGTTAGTTTTGGCTTCATTGACTCAACTTAACAAGAAATACACAGAATAATCAGTTAGAGTGTTCAAATAGAATTTTAACGATTGAAATTTAATTAGGTAGATTTAAATGCGTTCTAAATACGGCCTTTCTTTTATATCAGATGATGATTTGTACAAACATGTTCAAGAAACGATAAAAAAATATCGCTTCTCTATTAATTTGACACAATTCAATAAAAACTTAGTTGATCCGATCAAACTAACATTTGATTCAAAAGTGTATGGTAAATCAATAGAAGAAATAATTGAGTCCGAATCACTCAGGCAAATAGATAAGTCAAATACAAACCACATTGGTTATTTTCATCAAAATATTTTTCAGTATTTTGATGGGTGGGAAGTTCCACCCAAAGGGTTTGATGTTGTACATAAAACATCACACATCTTCGCTGAAATGAAAAATAAGCACAATACAATGAATTCAGCATCATCTCAAAAAACTTATATAAAAATGCAGCAAAGCATTTTAAGAAATGATGAAGCTACATGCTATTTGGTTGAAGTAATAGCAAGAAACAGTCAAGACATTCCTTGGGTTATCAGTTTAGATAGCGAGCAAATGTCAAATAAAAATATTAGACGAATTTCTATTGATCTTTTTTACGAAAAAGCCACTGGCGAAAAGTTTGCATTTAAACAGCTTTGTGAAGTATTGCCTAAAGTTATTGATGATGTAATTGCCGAAGAAAAACTTGGCAAAATAGAAAATTCAGTCTTCAGTGAATTAAAAGGTATTTCACCAGACATCGTAAAAAGTATTTATTTACTTTCATTTAAAAAATATGAAGGTTTTGATGGGCTTGCGTTTAAATAGATTTTAATAGAATAAAAAAAAGTATATTTTACTGGCCCAGATTCAAAATTAACTGTATACTTAAACAGTAATTAAAGTTGGAGATATTGGAAGCGTCGAATGAATGATGTCCATGCAAAATTAGATAGCCACTTTAGCTTAGAGGTATTGGCTGACATATTATCACTACCTAAAAAGTCAATAGAGTCGAGAATAAATAAAGGAGAGTTAGCTCCTTGCCCTGAATCTGGATTGATAGATAAAGCTCAAGTTCTTCACTTCCCACAAGTTAAAAGTATTCACGAATCAAGATGGGATGAAGAATTAAAAATAAAGCCTATCCGACCTTATAAATTAATTGAATTATTTGCAGGAGGAGGTGGGCTTGCATTGGGGATGGAGCAGGCTGGATTTGAAAGTGTGTTGTTAAATGAATGGGATAAACATGCATGCTCTACTCTTCGTCATAACAGACCTGAGTGGAATGTAGTAGAAGGCGATATATCGAATATTGATTTCACGAGTATAAATGAAGAAATCGATGTATTAACAGGGGGGTTCCCTTGCCAAGCATTCTCATATGCAGGTAAGAGTTTAGGGTTTGAAGATACTAGAGGTACATTGTTTTTTGAGATGGCAAGAGCTATCAAAGAAACACAGCCTAAAGTCTTTTTGGCTGAAAATGTAAGAGCTCTTTTGACTCATGAAAATGGAAAAACACTTGAGATAATAAAAAGTGTCATAGATGAATTAGGTTATATTTTGGTTGAGCCGAAGGTCGTGAAGGCTATTTTCTATAAAGTACCGCAGAAACGTGAAAGGTTAATTCTAGTAGGTATTAGAAAGGATATATTTGAAAATTCAAAGGCAAAATTTGAATGGCCATCTCCTTACAAAAGAATTATGACTTTAACTGATGCTTTTAAGAAAGGTGAGTTATACGAAACAGATGTTGCAGAATCTGCCGGTCAGATCTATCCCAAAAGGAAAGCTGAGATAATGGAAAATGTCCCTCAAGGAGGATATTGGCGAAACTTAAGTGATGACCTTCAAAGAGAATATATGCAAGGTAGCTACTTTCTTGGTGGGGGAAAAACAGGTATGGCGAGACGACTCTCAATGGACGAACCTAGTCTAACCTTGACTACATCGCCCGCACAAAAGCAGACTGAACGCTGTCATCCAACAGAAACTAGACCTTTACAATCAAGAGAATATGCAAGGATTCAAACATTTCCAGATAATTGGGAATTTCAAGGTCCTTTATCTGCCGTGTACAAACAAATAGGTAATGCGGTTCCTGTTAATATGGCTGCTGCCTTAGGGCGCTCCGTAGTTAGACTGCTAAATGAACTAGAAGCCTAGCTAGGTCAGATCTAAGTACTCTACACAATAAACGATTAGTTTTTTACTGGAATAAACAAAAGGTACAGTTATGGAAATGGATGAATCACTTAATGTTTTTGGTGAAGAATTAGAAATATGCTGTGTAAATCCCGTTACGGGAATTTATCGCGATGGTAAATGTAATACCAATAAAGAGGATGTTGGCTCACATACGGTTTGTGTTAATGTCACAAAAGAATTTTTGGAGTACTCAAGGTTTAGAGGAAATGATTTATCTACGCCAATCCCAGAGTATAATTTTAAAGGTTTAAAGCCAGGTGATAGCTGGTGTTTATGTGCTACTCGATGGCTTGAAGCACAGCAGAGTAATATGGCGCCTCGAGTGCACCTAAAAAGAACACATATTAAAGCGTTGGATATTATTCCCATGGCATTACTTAAACAATACGCAGTTGATTTGAATTAGCCGCTTATTTTTGTGGAATAAAGTGTTGTGAAATAAAGCGAAAAAGGAGTTTAGCTAAATGTTCGATATGTTTAAGAACAATCCAATTTCTTCAATTGCTTGTGTGTTACCACCCGCACTGGTTAATGCCTTTGCAAAGCAAAACTTCTATTCACCTGAGCAAGTCAGGCATGTTTTTACTAATGAGCTAAAAACTGAGCACAATATTGAATATGCTTTGGCAATGTTTTGCTCACAACTTGACTTTGATGCATTGCAATTAGCAGTAACTTATAAGGAGCTGCGTGCAAATGTTGCTAAAGAATGCTTTGGCGGTTGGCCTCGCTTTAACTTCGATTCACTATTAGATTATTCTCGCCAGTCAGCGGGAGCGGGTGGTGGCTTTGCTGGTGATGGCGGCTGTGGCGATGGTGCTTGCGGCGGAGGTGGCGAATAGCCATTTAACAGCTTATTAAAATGTCGAATCCGAAAAGTTTAGCTTAAGCGCGGTTTAAGGCTTTCAGTAGATTTATTAATAATATGAATGGTAATGTAATTATACTTAATGGCGCTTCAAGTGCTGGAAAAACCACTCTATCTAGGTGCCTGCAATCTACATTTTCAGAGGTTTATTTAGTTTGTTCTTTAGACGCCTTTTGGAACATGACCCCTTATGATATCCCCGCAGGCTCAAAGAATTTTCCTAACATGAAACTTGCGCTAGCTAAATCAGTGAAAGCATTGGCAGAAACTGGCCACAATGTAATTGTTGATATTGTTTTTTGTGGAGAAAAAACCTATCGAGAAATGACAAGTGAGCTGAGTCAGCTTAACTTAACCTTAGTTAAAGTAGAGTGCTCATTGGAAGAGCTGGAAAAGCGCGAACTTGCTCGAGGAAATCGCAAAGTTGGCTTGGCGAGTTCACAATATGAAAGCGTTCATCGCGGTGTACTATATGACTTAACCGTGAATACGGAAAAATACTCGCCAGAGCAATGCGCACAAGCGATACTAGATAGTATGGATTAGATTGGCTCTAGTTGAAGGAAATCAAATTTAAAGCCATCAGGTTAAGTATTGTATTGTTCAAATAGGCAATCTATAAAATCTATGCTTTTAGAACTAGACAGCTAGTGTTTGTAATTAAGCAGGCATCTGTTAAATCAATTATTTTAGTAACCACCAAGCATTTATTTATGCGTTCGTATAAATAAAGGTTTGGTAGCTCTTTTGTTATTGTATTTTTATGCGTTCGTATAAAAATATAATAATTAGAGGCTTTTTATGTTAGAGTTTATGTGTACGCATAAATAAGGTGGCTCTAATGAAAATTAAAGTGAAAAATATACAGCAGCTAGGATCCGTATCAAAACTGGTAAGAAAAAGTCAGTCACTTGATCAAGAGACAGCAGGTTTACTATCTGGAAATGGTTTAACTTTCATTAGTCAATTTGAAAATGGGAAAGAGACCGTTGAAATTGGTCGAGTACTAAATTTATTGGAACAGTTAGGTATAGAGCTTGAAATTAACTTACCACCCAATTTATCCGACAAAACAATTGATAAGCTTAAAGAAATACACGACAAGTATGTAGGGTAAGTCAATGCGAAAGCTGAATGTATTTATTAATCACTTAAAAGTAGGTTCTTTATTTGAAGAAGATGATATATGGGCTTTTCAATATTCTGAGGATTGGCTTCACTTTGTGGATAGATACCCTATTTGTCCTCAAATCCCACTGCAAACAGAAAAACAGCTAGATGGTTCAACAAAACGATATATCCAATGGTTTTTTGATAATTTATTACCTGAAGAAGGGGCTAGAACTTTACTAGCAGGAGACATAAAGATAGATGAAGCTGACTCTTTTGGTATTTTATCAATAACTGGAGCTGAGTCTGCAGGGGCAATGACCCTATTACCTTCAGAAGCAGATGATGTTAAAGCAGGGGTTATTGAATTGTCTTATGCGGAATTAAACTCTCGCATCAAAAATTTGCCAGATATTCCATTAAATAATAAGGAAAGTAAGCGAATGTCTATCGCAGGGGCTCAACATAAAATGTTGATCATTAAGCATGGCGATCAATTTTTAGAGCCTGTAGGTGCTACTCCATCTTCACATATACTAAAACCAGAACATTCAAAACCAGAGTTTTATTGGCAAACCGTTAGGAATGAGTGGTTTGTGATGAATTTGGCGAAGGCTGTTGGGTTAGATGTACCTCATACAGAGGTTTGTTACCTTCCTGAACCCGTATATATTATTGAAAGGTTTGATAGAGTCGCTCTATTTCCTAATCAGCTTAGGGTGCATGCTTTGGATGGATGTCAATTACTGGGCTTAAGTCGATCACTTAAATATGCTCAAAGTAATGTAAAACAACTCTATCAATTTACAGAAACTTTGAGAGCAAAAGGTAAGGCAAAAATTACAGTTTTTAATTGGGCTATTTTTAATGCCATCGTAGGAAACACGGATGCTCATTTAAAAAATTTATCTTGCCTAGTAACCCCTAATGGAGTGGTATTATCACCAATGTACGATTTGATAAGTACAGCTATATATGATGGGCGTCATTTAAATGCTGAATTATCTCAGCCCATGGGAAAAGCAAAAGCACTGGGAGAGTTAACCCGAGCTGATGTCTTAGATTTTGGTGAAGGACTTGGTTTAAATAAAACTTTATCTCAACGTGAGCTTGATAAAATGCTCAAAATAATTGAAATCGAAGCCGATAAAATCATCGAAAATGTCTCTACTTTTAAAGGTATACCTAATAAAGCTGGTGAACTTCGTATGCTAAGAGAGATTCGTTATAAAATGATCCAAGAAATGGTGGCAAGGTTACATACTTAAATTTCTTTTTTCGCAGAAAATGGTTTTTTTATGTTGATGCGCGGTAATACAAAGTCATTTGATTTAGTGGTGCAATATCCGCAAAAGCAAACAGAAAAGGGTCATGGCTGGCTTTACTAATATATAAAGGGAAATTAACATGTTCAAGGAAGATGAAAAAGTTCATACGTTAACTTCTTCTGGGGCGACAAACTTTAGAAGCAGTAAATTAGATTTTACCAGAAACAAAATTAGAGTAATTTCGACCTGGCAGAGGTTTTTATTTGAAGCTTGGTTTCACTTATTAAACTGTATTTTTTTTGTTTTTATCTCGTCAATTATTTTAGAGGATACAAGTAACTATAATCCGTATGAAGAAATATTTTGGATTTTTGTTTTTTGTTTATTCTTTAGTACCTTAGTTAGGCTCGGTTTGGGCTTAAGAAGCAAAGTAAAATATTTTGATTTAGAGAAAGGCACTTTTTGTGTGGCTAACTCATTTAAAAAATACCCGACTGTGCCTATAGCTGACATAGATAGGCTATATATGATTCGCTTTTATCATAGTACTTCTAACAACAGCTATAACGGCTATGAATTTACCCTAAAGACTAAATCTGGCGATATATATTTGCTTATGTGTCATTCAGATGGTTACGCTATGAAAAACGAAATTAAAAAACTAGCGAGCGTTTTAGCGGTACCTTATGAAATTTTACGGGCTGATGAGATTTACCAAGAAGCTATTAAAGATTAAGCCTTTTAACTCTCGCTGAATGAGCAAATAGTTAATTCTATTGCTATTAGTTCAGTAATCATCAGAAGTTTACCTTTGGTATTTTTAAGAGTATTGCTTTTACAGACAAACTTTATCGCCATGGCACATTGATTGTTGTTTATGATTAATGTTATAGAATAACAATTAACCCCATAAAGTTAACGTTAATCTGAAAAACCACGTGATTACTGACAATAAAAAATATAATTTAGTTAACAACTTTACCCTGACATTATGCTTACTTGCCTGCATGCTGCTTAGCGGTTATGTACAGGCAAAAAATAGCATAGATGGCGTGCGTATATGGCCTACACCTGATAGCACGCGCGTAGTGTTTGACCTGAAAAAAAAGCCTAAATACAAGTACTTTACTCTAAACTCACCAAGACGTTTAGTGATAGATATTGCTGATACTAGCGCCAGCCTTGCTTTGCAAAATCTAGCTAACAATGACAAACGAATTAAGAAGATAAGAAAAAGTAAACCCAAAGATAAAAATTCTACTCGCTTAGTGCTTGAGCTAGCAGATGAGTATCAATTATCACTTTTTCCATTAGCACCAACGGGCAGTTACGGTAATCGCTTGGTGGTTGATTTACATGATTTGAATAAGCGCAGTGCGAAGAAAAAATCTGTTACTCGGCCGCAAGAAGTAATCGTAGCCATAGTGGCAGGTCATGGTGGCGATGACCCTGGCTCTATCGGTTATAAAGGCACTTATGAGAAAAAGGTGACTTTAGCTATCGCAAAAAAACTGGCTAAATTAATTGATAAAGATGTGCATATGAAATCGGTGATGATTCGCGAGGGTGACTATTATGTTACTCATGCGAGAAAGCCAAAACTTGCTCGAGGAAATCAAGCAGATTTATTAATTTCAATTCATGCCGATGCCTTTACTTCACCTAAGCCTCGTGGCGCTTCGGTATTAATTCAATCAACACGCAGAGCAAATTCAGAATTTGCTCGTATGATTGAAAACCGAGAAAAAGAGTCAGAATTACTTGGTGGTGCTGGCGATACCATTAAGCATACACACGATTCCAATCTTGCCGTAGCTTTGGCAGATATGACCAAAGAGCACACCATGAAAAGTAGCTATGAATACGCTGAAGATGTGCTTAAACAATTAAAGAAAATTACTAAATTGCATAAGAAAAAGCCAGAAGGTTTGAGTTTGGCTGTGCTTAAAGCGCCAGATATACCCTCGGTATTAATTGAAACCGGTTTTATGTCCAATCCGCATGATGAAAAGAACCTGACTAATCCAAAACACCAAGAGAAGTTAGCGAGAGCGATATATAACGCAACTAGCACCTTCTTTAATCGCAATCCGCCGCGCGGTACTTTGTTGGCGTCTACGCAAAGCATTAAGCATAAAGTGAGGCGAGGTGATTCTTTATCTGTGCTGGCAAATCGCTATAAAACCTCGGTAGCTCATATCAAAAAGACCAATAACCTTAACTCTAATGCGATAAAAGTAGGGCAGGTTTTAACCATAACTAGGCTCAACTAAGCGCGATTAAATTTGCGCTTAGCTGGCCTGTAGAGTCGATATTTAAATAACCTCAGATTAAATTGCTTTATTATTGATAAATGCCGGTAAGATGCTGTTAGTAAGCTGATCAAATATGGTGTCTTCGCGATCATGACCGGTAAGAACTATCACTAAATTAAGCTCATCGACAACAATAATACGGTTGCCACCAGCACCCCAAGTTAAGGTTAGGTCATAGCTTTTATCAGCGATCGTAATATCTGTTTGATACCATAAGTAGCCATAGAAAAAGCTTTTTGGTTGCCAGTCTTCATTAGTTTGGCTTAGCGCGCTGGTCGCTTTAGTTAAAAAATCGCTTGAAAGTAGCTGTTCGCCTTGCCACTTGCCGTCATTTAGTACCAAAGAGCCGAGTTTTAGCATATCACGAGAGGTGAGGCTGGCACGAGCATCGCCAACTGGCAGGCCGCTATGATCGTTTCTCCACGTGTAGTTATTGATGCTTAACTTATCAAGCAGCTCTTTTTTAATAAAGTCTTCTGCGCTACCAGGTACTATTGCATCGATTACTTGCATCACCATAATTGGGTCTGTGCCTTGATACTTAATGGTTTGTGATTTTTCAGTAATGGGTTCACTTAGCGATAAAAATGCCTGTACTTGTGCTAAACCACTGTATTTCTCTCGGTTTTCTCGAAACTCAGTTAATTGGTCATCAGTAAAGCGTAGTCCTGAACTCATGTTTAGCGCATGATGTAGTGTGATTTTTTCAGCGCCTTCAACAAACTTTTCTGGCTGCAAATCTTTTAAAAAACTAACCAGTGGTTTGTTTAAATCTTCCATGGTTAGGTAGCCCAGTTGCATCGCACGAGCCAGTACTAAACCTGTATAGCCTTTGGTCGCAGAGGCTTGAAAGTGAGGTAGGTTTATTCGGCCGCGTTTATAATATGATTCAAAAATAAGCTCACCGTTATGTTGAATCAACAGGCTGTCGTAGTCGCCTAATTCATTATTCGCCAGTTGTTTCGCTAGCGCTAGAATGTTTTCGTTGTTTTTATGATTAGCGTTTAAGTGACCAACCGTAAGGCCATCGTTTTTATTTGTTGGCGTGCTATCAATAAAGGGCTTTTTAAGCGCAGGCAAATCCCAAAATGATATTTTGCTTTCTGCTACGCTTGCTTCTGGTGCTTGGTTTGAATGAGCAAAGCTGCTCAGACTAACCATAAGTGTTAAGGCTGCCAACTGTTTGATTTTAGATTTCACTACCATTTACCTTCCTTTTAGTAAGTCGTATTTTCTTTTAATGATGCGTATTGAGCGTTAGTGTTACTTGTGTTGTTAGTGGTTTCACTAGTACACATATTGCGCTCTTGCTAGCTAGGCTGAAAACTACTGTGGAGCTTGTTTTAACACAACTTAAATCTTCTTAAATGTTCTTAAGTTATTGTTTTAAAATTTGAATTTTTGCTGTTTTTAAAGGGTGTTTAAGCTGGTTTTTGCTGAAATGTTTGCTTTTTTTACTCTGAATTATTAAACAAAGCTCAACTCGCCCTATGGTAAAGTGGCTTAGAATGCGTTTAACTGACCAGTGTAAAGGTTAAACGGCGTACTTCGTTGTATGTATCACGCTATAATTTATCTGCGTTAGTTTTTAGCAAACATTTGGATGTGTTTTTGGAACAAAATCAGCAATATCAATTAGGCTCGTGGGTTATTTGCCCAAGGAGCAACACCATATCAAACCCTGTTGATAGTCACAGTATCGATAATAAAACCATGCAGGTGCTGTTGTTTTTGATGCAACATGCTGGCGAAGAGGTTAGCAAAAACCAAATTATTGAGCATGTTTGGAAAGGTACTGTTGTTGCCGAAGATATTCTCTCCGTAGCTGTCAGTAAAATACGCAAAGTCTTAGGTGATAATGCCCGAAATCCAACCTTTATTAAAACCCTGCCGGGTGTGGGTTATCGACTTATTGCTCAAGTAGATTTGATAGACGGACAAACACAGCAGCAAAGCAAACAAGCTTCATTTCCTTACCTTTATTTACTTATTACGCTTTTCTTTATACTGGCTGTGGTGGGGTATTTTATTGCTGGGGATAAAAAAATAGTTAATGAACAAATTAACACTCGCTCAATAGCGGTATTGCCTTTTGATGATTTGAGTTCAGCGCAAGATAAGCAATATTTTAGTGAAGGTTTGTCTGAGGCCATTATTAACCAACTGTCAGCCTTGAAGCCTTTAAAGGTCATTTCGCAATTTTCTTCATTTACCTATCAGGGCAACTACAATGCAATTGATGTTGGCAAAGCATTACAGGTAGATACCTTACTGGATGGCAGTGTGCAAGCCATGGGCGAGCATGTTCGTATCAATGTTAGGATAGTAAGCACTCAAAATGGCCAACAGCTTTGGTCTAAAACGTTTGATAGTGATAACGCCGATATATTTAAACTGCAAGATGATATTAGCGCGGCTGTACAGGCGGTAATTCAACCGGGTTTTATAGCCAGCACTCAAAAGATAAAAGAAACAACAGCCGTTAGCGCACAAGCCTATGAATGGTATTTGATGGGACAATATCATTGGCGACAACGAAACCCTGAGTCTTTATTAAAAGCAGTGACTTACTTTAAGCATTGTATGGAGTTGGCGCCAGATTATGCCGATGCCCATGTGGGCTTAGCAATTAGCTATGCTAATCTTCATCACTTTGCTAATTGGAGTGAAAGAAAGTCGGTAGAACACGCATTGCCCCATATAAATAAAGCATTAGCGTTAGAGCCGAATTCGCCAACAGCTCTTGCAGCTAAGGGCATGATTTTGACCCTGCAAGCAGGCTATCAAACTGGTTTTGTTATGACCGAGGGTAGTCTTGCTCAGCAAGCTCAAAGTGCTTTTTTACAATCACTAGCGTTAGACGATAATGCGACAACTCATCATTGGTACAGCGCCTTGCTGAAAAAGCTTAGGGATGAAGCGCAAGTTATTGTGCATATGAATAAAGCGCTTGAGCTTAATCCGTTATCAGCGCCATTAAAGCGCTCATTTAGCACTTACCTTAGAGCTATCGGTAAACTTGATTCTGCACAGAAAATGTATCAACGTGCTTTGATTCTAGAGCCGAATCACTTCTCACAGTTGCTTGATGTCACTCATATTTTTAGGCATACGCAAGCATCTATTACTGCAATTGCTAAATGGCAGGCTGAAAATTCCGAGCTTTTTACTCATTGCTCAAGTGATGAGTACTGTGAACAGTTGGTATTGGTATATTTAAGTATTGGCGCACAGCGAGCAGCGAATAGCATTTTAGAGAATATGCAGGGAAAGCACGGACACTTCTTAAACTCATTAGGCTTGATTAACTATGGCTTAGCAGGTGAAGAAGAGAAGGTATTAGCCATTATGGAGCGTTTAGCATTAGCGCGACCAAATAACGCGAGGGTTTTGTTCAATCTAGCGACATCGCAATATCGTTTAGGGAAATTCCAACAGGCTAAAGCGAGTTTGTTGCGAGCATATCCTAAGTGGCAGAATGCTGCAGAAATTGCCTTAACGGATATTACTGCTGATAACTACTTAGCGATGGTGTTATATGGTGCAACCTTATCGCACTTGCAAGAAAAGGACTCAGCTCAGGCGTTACTTTCGCAGCTAGTGTTATTTGTTGAACAGGCAGATATAACCGATAAGGTTCAGGCCAAATTTACCTTGGCTGAAATCAATGCGCAGCTAAATCAGCCTAAAGCGGCACTCAAGCACTTAAGTGCTGCGCTAGCTATGGGTTGGGTAACCTCGTTTGATAGATTTGACAGAGAGTGGTGGTCATTAGCAAGCAACCATCTATTGCAGCCTTTACAGCAGGAACAAGAGTTTAGCGCTTTACTTAAACAGCATCAGCAAGAATTAAGTGAATTACGTAAGCAACTTAGTGATAGCCTGAATCTTTAATTTAGCCCAGAAACTCGAATTGCTTAATAATAAATTGATTTGGTTGGTTTTTTAGTGCGTTTAAACTGTGTATATTAAGAAGGTACAAGCATATAAAGCTTGTTAGTTAAACAAGGAAGTTATTATGTTAAAAATCACCCGTACAGTTACGATGCTAGCTTTGTTTATTTGTTTGAACAGTTATGCTGAGAATACAAATGTCTTAAAAATATATAATCAATTTACCGCGGTTAGTGCTGCCGCTGGCAAATGTATGACACCGAGCAAAGAAGATTTAACAGCCTTTTTGGCAAATTATCAGATGGTTACGACGCTAATGTATCAAGAAGTAAGGAAAAGGAAGCCTAATTTTACTGAACAGCAGGCTAAATCAGCGATAAAAATCGGCAGTGATAAAGTGACTAAAGCTGTATACAAAGTTATTGAGTCAGAAAGTTGCGATAGCCCTAAAATACAAGATCTAATTAAACGATTTTCAGTTCAAGCGAAGTGGCAGCCGTCATCATAAATTCTAGCAATTAATAAAATGTAACAGGATAAATAATAGTGCTTATGCCTGATTTGGCATGAGCATAAAGGGAATTATGTAATGAATAAATCTGATTTTGATTATGGCCCAATTGCAATAGGTATTTTTAAGGCGCTGCTTTGGCTTACCCTGGTAGTTGTTGCCATTAATGTTTACTTGTTGGTTATTTATGTGCCTTTTTTGCTCTTTTTAGCTTTTGGTCTTAAACCTTTTTTGATTAAAACGGGTTTAGCGGCAACATACCAAGGCTACTCAGCTCAGCGCGCCGACAAGGCAAATGAAAAGCTAAGAAAGGCATATTATGCAAGGAATGCAGAAACTCTAGATAAGCGTAATAAGCATTTAGAGGATATGAGAAAGAAGATGGCACCTAAGGTGAAGTAAGTGTTAACTTGAACTGCCTGATGAGATTAATGGGGTTCAATTAAATTGACAGTTGTATATGTGACGAGTAATTATCTCAGTTGTTGTTAGGCGCTCATTAAGTTTTGGTAATTACGCCAACACTTTAAGTTGCGAAAGTGCCTTGGCACTACGATACATTTTTTGAAATTAATATGACTTAAAATTTCAGTAAAATTATCAGGAACACATAAAATTAATAAAGCATCAGAACTATTTATTTTTTTAGCTGTTGTAGTGCTATAAAATTTTAATTTTACACCTTGATATATAAATTCTCTTTTCTTTTGAAGTGTCTGCCATACTTTAACATCTAAAAAATTTAATAAACCACCATGTTCCAAAGTTGGAACAATAATATCAATGCGCTTAGAATGATTTTTAGCAAAGGATAACTCATATTCAAATGCTTCTTTAATTGAAGGAGCATAAGAGTCATATGGTTCTTTAATTAATATTTGATTCATGATTACTTTATTGGAACGCTTAACAATTTAATAGTGCGCAGTTTGCGCGTTTTGCTACTACGCAATTGCTCAATTTCCTGAATCTAACCTTTTAGCTCTACCAAATCAACAACCCTAGGCTCTAGGCGATTCCCCCAGCTGACAGTTACTGAATAGCGCGGTGGGTTTGCATCGCGTCCATCAGGCCTTGCTAATGTTGATAATATGTCTGTATATTCAAGCGGAATCATTATATTGCGCACTGATAAGTGCTGTAATCGCAGGTGGTAGCTTTTATCGCTGCTATTGTAATAGGGCTTTGCTAAACCTGCGACAATCAATATATTACTTTGCTTGGCATATTCACGGGCTAAGGAGTCATAATCAGCTGATGCTTTGATAAAAAACAGGCGACTATTACTGTTTTTCTCTCTTGCTAAACTTGCCTTACTTTCTTTTTTTCTACGCTTAGTAGTATCGTCAGCTTGTTCATTAAAGGCTGCCACAGCTTTTTGGTAGTGCGCTTCTGCTTTGGCAATCTCCGCTTTATGCAAGTCACCATCAAATTCAAATACCCAATACAGCTCTTTTGACTCGCGCCAGTAGTTATCTTCATTGTTGTCTAAATCAAAGCCAAGCGTTGATAATTCTTCCTTGCTTATATCGATTGTTCTCGCGTTATAAGGCAGGTAGTCTGCGCCTTCTTTGCTTGGAATTCGCCAGTTGATGGACAGCGATATGCCAGAGTTTTCTTGGTATTCGCCTCTAGTGTAGGGCAGAGAAAGCTCGCGCTCGGTTAGCGTTAGTTGTGCTGTTGGTGTGCCCATTCGGTTGTATGCAACTCCGCCTAACACCACTAAATTTGTGCCAAGCAGAATGGTTAAGCCAATGATTAAGTACTTTTTCATGATGCTGCTCCTTCACTAGCAAGGCTTATATTGCTTTGGCGAATGCGTTTAAACACCATTAAAGCCAGTAATGCTGATAACCCTAAAACAAAAAAGAAGATGTATTTCGGCATCCAATCCCACCACCAGTCAAAGAATTTGGTATAGAGAAATAAAATGAAAAATACGTTTGCGGTATTGGTTACCTCATACCAATTACGTTTGATACCCAGCCAAATTGCAGAGGTTGACAATACAAAGCCAAGCACTTGATAAAAACCTTCTATAGTATCGCTTGACCAGCTCAAGTAGCTTATTCGTCCCCAGTTCGACAAGATTAAAATAGGGAAAAACATCATCAGCATAGCCATAACGCGATAAATAACTTCAAAGCCAGTAAAACCTCGGTGATTTATAAATTGCGGTAGCATAAAAATAATGATGCTAGGAAGGAAGAAGTTTTCTGGTCTCTCGCCAAAACTTATCCAGTACATGCCACTCCAAGTACCTAATTTCATGGCGATAAAGCTACTGATGCTGGCAATAGCAAAAAATAACAATAACCGAGCGTTGCAGGCATAAGCCAATAAAAAAAGCAAAGGCAGCCCATACTAAAAAGGCATTAGGGGAGGGAGAAATATTAAAGATTTGTCCGAGCATACCAAGGTTTAAAACAAAGCAGGACAAACTAACCAAGGCCGCAATTTTAGAGAAATAGGCGCTTTTTTCTTTCTGAGCAAGGTGTAATGACAGTAAAAACAATGAAACGGGCGCTGTGATTAAAATGGCCACTTGTATGGCGGTACTTAAATATCCCCAAAACTGATAAAACAAAAAGAACAAGCTTATTGCCATGGCTAATGCACCTAGCAGTGAGGCTATTTTCATGCCTAGCGTTAATTGTTTAGCGCGCAGATTGGTATCAATATCGTAAATGGAGGAAAACTTGTCTAATAAGCTGTGATGATAGCTTTGCACTGCATCTCGTTGCTCGGGCGCAATGGCGACAATTCCCTCTTGCTCTAGCGTCATCACTTCTTGCTGAAAGGCATGAATTTGCTCAACACGCTGTTGTGCTTCGGCTTGAGAAAGTTGTTTTTCTTCCATGGCAAAATATTCCTTTGTAGAGCTACACTTTGAGGTTTTGCTGATAAAACTAAATAAAATACAAAGCGATAGTTTTTATTTATTTGCATCATACATTATGATGCCCGACAAACAATAGCAAGTTAGGGGCATGAATGTCTGAGAAGAAAATAAAGTTTGAATTTGAGAAAGAAAATAAAAACAGTGTACGTTACAAAGAAGTGCCAGAAGATGGTATGCCACCCGTTATTGGCAGCATATACATACAAAAATGGTATGCGGGCAGCAGCAAAACAATAGAAGTGGTTATTAATAAACTGGATTAATAGAGAACGCTAGGTTATAGCGTACGTAAAGGCTCATTTGGGTTATTTTTCTAGAAATATAACCTCTTGATTAATTGCCACAAATTGCTCTAATAACAATTTATTTTCGTTTAAGTCAGTCACTTTCCATGCCGTAGGTTCAAGGCGTGTGATTGCTGTAATGAAGTGTCCGTTAAGGTTGTATTTATTAAGCATATGAGTTTCGAGATCAGCGCTATAAATGAAGTTATCTTTGATGAAAAAAGCCTTGCCGTTGATTAAAGGTAACGGCATGGTATTCGTGTTATTGGCTTTATTCAATGTTCGTTTAAATACCTGACCTTCGGACACACTATAAAAAAGCATGTTGTTTTTTAACCAAGCAGATTCAACAGGACGAATATTTAACGGTGTAAGGGTATTTAGTTGAATATCTAGCTGATATAAGGCATTGGGGTGAGGGTCATTAACTAATACTAATAATTGATTTTCTTTATGCCAAGAGATTACAGAACTTAGAGGTTTAGCGGTGTTAACTGCTGTGGTCTTGCCATGTAAATCAGTAACCTTAAGACTATCACCAGACACCCAAGCTAATTGTTGACCACTTGGGGACCAACTAAATTGGCTGATTGTCGTTTTCGATGCATTATGGCTAAGTTGAGTTGCTTGCCCATTGTGCCAAAGCCAAAGTTGATCGATGCCATTGCGATTTGAAATAAAGGCAATTTTATCGCCATTAGGTTGGAATTTTGCGTGTCGCTCCTGCGCTTTAGTTCGAGCGAAACTGTTAAATGCCGTGCGGCGTTGGTTTAAGTCGATTTCATTTTGGCTTTGCTCATGTTTGGTAATATCTATATTAACGATATCAATGTCCTTGCTACCATTGACAGCCAAAAGACGTGTTGAGTTAGGCTGCTTTGTCACAGAAACAAAATTGTGCAGTGGAGTTTGAATCGCGGTAATTTCTCCCTCTAATGAGATTTGGTAGAGTGCTTTATTGCTTAGTGCCAATAAAAACTTACCTTGGGGTTCAAAACGAGCGATAAAATGAGCGTTGCTATTTAATCCCTCAATAGGCTCAATTATGTTTTGAGAGGTTATTGTGCCGTGCTTATTTAATATCACCAACACATTGTTTAGCTGCCTATCCTTGCTTAATACAGCAAAAGTTTCTTGCTCGGCACTATAGTCAAAATCATAAATATACTGCTCTGGCGCGCTATAAAATATCGTGTTCTTTTTGCTTAAATCATCATAGAGCACAATACTATTTTGGCCATCTTGATGTTGTAAATAAACGTATTGATGATTAGTTAATGCCTTTGGATTTGTTAATTTATCTGCCTGGCATTGATGGCGTAATCTTGCTGTTTGTGGTGTTGATAAAGCTAAAGAAAAATCTATTGTTGCAATATGCCAACATGAGCTCCGGTTTTCTGGTGTATCCCCGCTGTAGTTTGTTGTGTTGCAGTGGCTTTTTTGTGAAAAAACTAACTCTCTACCATCTGGAGTAAAGCTAATGCCATCAAAAGAGCCAGCATTGGCTGTGAGCTGAATCTCTTTATTCGTTTCAATATGTTTTGCCCAAAGGTGACTTTTACATGAACCAGCGTAGCGATTTAACACTATGTATTGGCTATTAGGGCTAAAGATTGCTTGAGTTTCATGGGCATCAGTTTGAGTTACTTGACGAAGGTCTGTGTATTTAGCTGCTATACCGTTATGCGCAACGGGCGCTTTGCTTGACCAATAAAATAAACTCAGTAGCGCTACTATGATAAGTAAGGCGACAGCATAGTGTTGTTTAGATAACTTTTTTACATTTCTTTGCGCGTTAATATCAGGTTCTTCTGTATCAGATTTTTTAGGCGGCGTATGCCAACTTACCTGTGCTATTAATCGATAACCTATGCGGGGGTGGGTGGCAATGATTTTGGGATTTTTAGCATCGTCTTCAAGTACTTTGCGCAATATAGCAATGCAGCGCTGTAATGCATTGGGAACAACTTCAGTTCCTTGCCAAACGCGTTCCATTAATTCTTGGTGTGTTACAACCTGATTTTGCTGTTTAGCTAACACAAAAAGCACTTTGAGTACTTTGGGTTCAATATGAGTCTGTTGTTTGCCTTTGATTATCACAGAACGAGACATATCAATTTCAACATCGGCTATAGAAAATATGCTCACGTCTGTTTTGCACCTTTAATGGTTATTTTAAAAATTAAGAGTTTACGGACTATCAATTTTGCTGTTGAGTTATCAGTCATCAAAACGTGTCAAATGACCCATTTTTCAAGGCCATCAGCATTTCATCAGGGTTTCATAAGCCTTGCATTGTTGCCATCAGGGCTATTTCAATTACTTAATATCTACCATTGAAATTAAGCTAATTAGAAGGATGTGTAATGAATAGACACGACACTTTAGATCAACGATTAATCCGACATTTTGTTGTTTTGAATTTGGCACTTTGCAGTATGATTACATTCGCTGGTGAAAAGGAGGATGCCGTTATTGATAGGGCGCTTAATGCTTATGGCGGTGACAAGCTGCAGCAATTAAAAAATTTAACGTACTCGGATCATGTTAGTCATTTTTTTGAGATGCAAAGTGGTCATGCTTTGCAAGGTGCTAAGACGACACATTTAAATAATTATCAAATTGAGCTGAGTATCGATTTAGTTAATCAGCGTAAAGTATTTAAACGTGCAACAACCCGACTCGTAGGAAATCATGGCAAAAATAACCTCACCACTACGCATCGTATTTTTTCTGATAATCAAGGTTACGCTGTAGATCATTGCACCCAGCAATATCAGCTTGTTAAAGGCATACAGTATGATAATGCTGATGCTGGTTATGCGCTGATGCTTGAGCCGCTCATCATAAGGGAGTTAGCGCAAACCAGAGAAAATAGCCGTTGGCTCGACACTGCTTATATTCAAGGAAAAGCTCACGATGTTTTACGGGTGAATACTGGCACCAAGAGTGAGTATACCCTTTATATAGCGCGTGATACTGGTTACTTGTCTCGTATGTTAAAAGAGCGTGCAGGCGCAATACGAAGTTATGATTTTTTGCAGCAGCAAAAACAGCAAGGGATAACTTGGGCAAAGCAGTTACTTGTTAGTACTGCTGATAAACCGCTTTATCATAGTCAATCTAGGGAGCTTTTTTTTAATCAGGTAAGCGAACAAGTTTTTAGATTACCTCCAGCATATCAAATGAATGATAATACCCCGGTGCCTGTCGATGTTTCAAAGATGACTATGAGAGAGCTGGCAAAAGACGTGTATTTTATTGGCAAAGGATGGGGTTATAGCTTGTTTGTTGATGTTGGTGATTATTATGTTTCAGCAGGCGCTTGGCACTATGAAGATAACTCAGATGTTTGGCAACAAGCGCTTGAGTTATTGCAACAAACAACCAAAACGAAAAAATATGTTAAACAGCATATTGTAAGCCATCATCATACCGACCATATGTCGAGTTTAAATGATGTGATAAAGCATGGTGCAAATTTGGTTTTGCAAGCTGCCGATATTAATAGTGTCAATAATCATTTAGATAAAGCGCTACCTGATGAGAAATACACTGCAGTGGTAGATAAGCAGTTTATTGCCGATAGTAAAATTCAGCTTATTGATGTGCCAACCAGTCATGCTAGCCATAATTTAGTTATGTATTTGCCAAAGCAGAAGCTGATTTTTAGTGAAGATATTTTTGGTAGCAGCTATCAAGGTGGATTTGATACCTTGAATCGTTGGCCAAACCTAGATACTTATCAGCGGTTGGCAGCATTAACCGATAAGATTCAAACTATGGGCTTAGAGGTAAATCACTATGTGTCCTCTCATCACGCACGAGTTTTAAGTCAAGCTGACATTGATAAAGCAATGACACTAACTTGCCCAACCAGCAATGAACTGCGTGAGCGCTTGTTATTCTCTTCAGAGATGTAATTAAACGAACTGTAGTGCCGAATAATCATGTAAATAATTTTTCAATTGAACATGATTATTCGAGCCCTTTCATTAAGGTTTAGCGAAAGTGATTGCTGGTTATTGAAACTTAACTAGTTCGCTGTTCTAATTATCCAAACTATAGCCTTTTCATTTAATTATGCCGCTACAACACCTAAAAGCTACATTAGAGAAATATCACCCTTTATCCGATGAAGCTTGGCTGGCTTACAAAGCTTGCTGTAAGGTGACGTCTGTGAAAAAAGGTGAGGTGATTTATGCTATTGGCGCCGTGCCTACTAGCTTTGCTTTTTTGCACCAAGGGCTAGTTAGGGCTTATGTGTTGGATGAGCAAGGCAATGAGTACAATAAGAACTTTTTTGCCCAAGGGCGTTTTCCTGGTTGTATGACCGCATTGCTAAAGAATGAGCCAAGTTGGTTGGCTGTGCAGGCGCTTGAAGATTGCCAGTTGGTTGAAATTGATCATCGGGCTTATCGTCAGGCGATGTTAAATAATGCTGATTTAATGCAGTTTCATATCAATTATTTAGAAACCCATTGGCTATTAGAGAAAGAACCGAAGGAAATAGGTTTCTTACAGTTTGAAGCAAAAGAGCGTTATTTGAAGTTTTTAGCCGACTTTGCTGATATTTTGCCTCGGCTTGCTCAATATCATGTTGCCAGTTATCTAGGCATTACTGCAACACAACTCAGCAGGATCAAGAAAGAACTAAAAACTGAGTAATTAATTTAATTTATCAACATATGTAAATGAATGGGCTAAATGCTTTCCCTAAACTAGTGTTATCAAAACTTAGCGGGAGCAACATTATGTCGATCATTGAAGCATTAAACTGGCGTTACGCAGTAAAGAAATTTTCAAACGAACAATTAACCAATCAGCAATTAGCAGGTTTAGTGGAAAGTGTTCGTTTAGCACCTTCAGCTTATGGTATTCAGCCATACCAACTTATTGTGGTTAGTAGTGATGCTATGAAACAGGCTTGCTTACCTCATAGTTACGGGCAGGACAAGGTAGCAAACTGCTCTCATTTGTTGCTACTTGCTCATAAAACTAAGTTAACTCAATCTGATACCGAAAGCTTCATTACATCATTAGCACAAAGTCAAAATGCGCAAGCAAGTGATTTGGCTGCCTATCAAACACAGCTTGAGGCTGACTTGCTATCGCGTGATAGCACAGGGCAAAGCCAATTTGCTCAGCAGCAATGTTATATTGCTTTAGGTACCTTGCTTACCTTTGCTGCCGCCAATGGCATTGATGCTTGCCCTATGACAGGCTTTGATGTCAATGGCATTAATCAGGCATTAGGGCTAAATGATATAGGCTTAAGCGCGGCCATTTTATGTCCTGTTGGTGTTAGAGCGCACGATGATCATGCAGCCTCTCGAGCTAAGCATAGATTAACCACAGATGAGTTGGTGGTAAGTTTATGAATTACTTGATGGTGTTAGCTTTAGTTGCAGGAGCTAGCATTGCTATTCAAGCGGCGATGAATGCTAGGTTAGGTCAGTTGCTTAATAACAGCTTGTTAGCCACTAGCTATGCCTTTTTTACCAGTTTTTTACTTGTTGGTGCAATTACCTTATTTATCGCTTTATATAAACCCATTGCTGTAGATTCGACGACAATGATTCCAGCGCAGGTGAGTCAATTAAGACCGCTAACAAATATCCCTTGGTATTTATGGTTTTCATTTGTTTTTAGCGTTATTGGTGTGGCGAGCTTTTATTTTTTGATCCCTAAAATGGGGGTTGGCAATATGATGAGCTACGCATTAACAGGTCAGCTAGTACTGGCTATGGTTATCAGTCATTTTGGCTTGTTTAATAGCCCAACGAGCACAATATCTATGACTAAGCTTATCGGCACAGTTTTACTGATTATTGGCATTATTTTGATTAATAGGGAGTAAAATGAAAGCTATGGAATTACAAAAGAATTTAGAGAATTTACATGGTTATTGGCACGCTTTAGGTGCTGAGAAAATAGGTGGTGTTTTTACCCACGGCTCTTGGCCTAATAAACAATGGCAGGCTGACTTTGCTTTTGCGCCGCAGCTCAATAATCAAGTGATTGAACAAGATAAAGTATTTGCGACAGTGGCTGATACCTCGAAGGTATTGAGCGAAAAGTTTAATCAGCTTAAAAGTCAATTGGTTATTATGAGCCTTAATCTTAATGACGTGCAGTTACCAAGCAAGACGATGGCAAGTGCAAATATTGAAGTGCTAACGGGGAATACTAAATCGTGGACGCAGGCCTGTAGTGAGGCGTTTGCTTATGATATTGATGATGCTGTTATTCAGCAGCTAACGAGTAACCCTAATGCCAGTATCATCGCGTATTACCTTGAAGGTGAAATTGCTGGCACTGCGATTGCTTTTCAAACCGGCGATACCTTAGGTATTCATCAACTAGGTACTGCGCCTAACTATCGTAAACGTGGTGTTGCTGATGCCTTGATGCAGTTTCTGTTACAGCAAGCCAAAGACAAACAGTGCTCTTGGCTAACATTGCAAGCGTCACAAGCCGGGCTGCACCTATATAAGCGCTTAGGTTTTAAAGAGTTAGGCTTGCTTAGCAGTATTGTTGCTCGCTAATGTATCGCGGTGAAGACTTATTTAATCGAGGCAAAGCTTTGCTTTAAAGCGCTAGGTGTTACGCCAGTCCAGCGTTTGAATGAGCGGCGAAAGTTAGTGGTGTCGGAGAAGTTTAAGGCATCAGCGACTTTATCATTGCTTAAGCCTTGTTGAGATAGCTGAAATATTGCCTGTTGCTGCCGGTAGTGATCTAATAACTGTTGGTAGCTAGTATTATGGCTTGCCAGTTTACGTTTCAGGGTTGCTGTACTCATGTGCATTGCATTAGCGATGTAATCAAGGTTTACCGGTGCTTTTTTGGCAATATTCTTGGCGATTAACCCTTGTACGTATTGTATTAAACCGACACGCGTTTCTAGGTTAGATAACTGGTTGATATAGTGACGCTTAATGGCACTGTTATATTCGGCAAAAGGCGTAAGCAAAATATTAGAGGCGATAGAGACATATAAGTAGTTAAGCTGCTTTGCTGTTTCGTTAAAAAATAAGCGAGACGAAGTTGTTGTGATGAAATGATAGTTATTGCCAAGGTACGCTTGATACTGCTCTATATGTTCTGGTTGCGCATAGGGAAAGACAATCTGAAATTTAGGCATTTCCTTTAAGCGCCACTTTAGCGCACACACTAACAAACTGGCCAAAAACTCAAACATAAATTGTTGATATCTGGGTTGTTCATGGCTAATAGCGTGATTAAAAAATAAATGATGATGTTGGTTATGTTGTTTTTGCGTAACGAACATATAAGGAAATATCTGCTGTTGATAGCAACGGATAATGCGCAGCATATCGAGCAGGTTGCGGGCATTCATCAAAATTGCACCCATTTGCTCTAATTGTGTTGGGAAAAGTCTGCTTCCTAGCAGAAATGGTATGTCAGCATGGTTTAACAGCTTAGTGGTATTGTTAATAAGTTTGGCAAACTGTTGCTGCGAAATGGCCTTTTTTTCCTTAAATAAGTCAGCATAAAATAGCTTAGTGCCTTTGAGTAGTTTGTCAGGATGAACACCACGTTGTTTGGCAATATCAACGAGCAAGATAACCAATAATTGGCTGTTAAGCACTTTATCATCTTGCTCAAAAAATGGCGTCATGCGCTTAACTGCCTAAGCTGTGCAGCATTATCTTGTTTAGCAGTGAATAAATGCTGATTGATATCGGCAAGAACTTCTTGATAACTATGCCAGCCGCGATATTGATGACTACAGATAATGATATTGGGGTAAATTGCTTGGCTGCTGTTACCTGACTTATACGCTAAGTGTTCTATTGCTTGCTTGGTTTGTTGGGCGATTTCTTGTGCGGTCTTTTTATCCGTATTAGGCATTAAAACAATAAAACGATCGCTGGCGTAGCGACAAGCTAGATCGCCATCGCGTATATTCATTTGAATAAGCTGTGCTACTTCCCTAAGCAAGCTATCACCATGCTCATAGCCGTAATGTAAATTAAAGTATGAAAACTGTCTGATATCTAACATAAATAATGAGAAAGAGCTGTGCTGCGCCTTGCTAGTAACAAGTTCATTTTTGATTTGGTTCTTCATATATTCGGCGCTATAAAGGCCTGTGGTGAAATCAATCAAACTATGTTCGCGATAAAAACGCTCTGAGCGCCTTAATTGTTTGTTGATGGCATTTTGCTCTTGGTGCCATTGATACAAAGCCCAAGACATTATCACCATGCCAATTGGTGCCGGTAATGATTCAATGGTGGTTAGCCACGCATGCCCTTCTGGATAGCGAATAAATTCATCGAGAAAGTCGAGCAACATAGAGATATGCATAAAGGTTAAGCCGATAAAAAGCAGCTTAGTTACCCTGCCGGAAGGTCTGCTCGCTAAGGTAAAGAAAATCCAAATTAAGGTCATTAAGGTGATACCACCTTCACCAGCGGCATCAAAAAAATCTAATTCAGCGTAGGGCTTGAGCGTACCTAAACTAAAGGCCGTTGCAATAACGGCAATGATGCTTATCGCCAAAATAACGAATAAATGCCGATGTAATTGTAAAAATGAAAAATTCATAGCAAAACTTTATGGGATAATTTTTTATTAGCTTAAGAGGCAACTGCCACCTTAGGAAAGTCATATTAGCTCACCACAGTGACAGTTTTTTTACACTTGTTCAGGTGTAACCTCAGCGGAAGCCATAGTTTCATCTTATTTTAAGGAAAAAACAGGGGGTCAAATTAGCTCATTCAGCTAGGAAAGTTATCGATAAATACCATTTTTGCTCGATTTCTTAAGCTATTGGAAAATCAGTGAAATATTATTGTCATCTTCACTGAGTACTTTTGTCGCCAGAAAAATAATTTCGCTAGTGAAAGAGAGCATCACTAGCTCATTTAAATCATCAATGAGTAACTATAATGACGACAAAAAATTCCTGGCAACGTTTTCAATACTCTGCTTTGGCGATCGCCTGTAGCGCCGCTTTATTTAGCAGTCATAGCTTTGCTGCAGAAAGTAACTTCTCTGGCCGCATCACAGATGCATCTAATACCGTGTACTTTGAAGGCGCTAAAGTACGTATTAAAGAGTTGAATTTAATCGCAGTTTCTCAGCGTGACGGTTCATTTTCTTTTAATAACTTACCTGAGGGCGACTATACCTTAGAGATTGTTTATTTAGGTGTGCCAAAAACACAGAAACGCATCAAAGTCACTGCGACAGATAGCAATCAGATATTTGTTATTGGTGATAACAAAGATGCCATGGATAACATCATTGTTTATGGTCAACGTGCCGGACAAGCTGGCGCAATTAACAGGCAGAAAAATGCTGATAATCTGATGTCAGTGGTCAGTGCTGATACCATAGGTCAATCGCCAGATCAAAATGCCGCCGAGGCACTGCAGCGCCTACCGGGTATTTCTATTCAACGCGACCAAGGGGAAGGGCGCTTTGTTACCATTCGTGGTATCGACCCAAATTTAAATAATGTCACTATTAATGGCGTTAATGTGCCATCGCCAGAGTCTGGTGTTCGTAGCGTTGCCATGGATGTTATTCCGTCTGAGCTTATTCAAAGCTTAGAAGTGAGCAAAACCGTAACGCCTGATATGGATGCCAGCGCAGTTGGTGGTTCAATTGAGGTGAAAAGTTTAAGCGCCTTTGATCGCCAAGGGCAAAGCTATAGCGCAACCATTCAAGGCTCTTATAACGAATTAATGGAAGATACTAGCCCTAAGCTTTCAGGCAGTTTTACCGATATTTTTGAATTGTCTTCAGGTGCTCAGCTTGGCGTCGCGACTGCGGTTTCTTGGTTTGAGCGTACCTTTGGCTCTCATAATATTGAGACTGATGGCGGTTGGGCAGAGTTTGAGTTTGAAGATGCAGAAACAGGTGATGATGTTGAAGTGTTCTCAGCAGAAGAAATTGAGCAACGTTATTATCAAATAACCCGTGAACGTTTAGGGGCTGCGTTAAACTTTGACTTACATACTTCAGCGACAGATAAATATTATTTTAGAACCTTATACAGCCGTTTCTCTGATGATGAGTATCGTTTACGTAATCAATATAAGTTTGATAAAGGCGCGATAGATTTATCATCTTATACAGACTCATCAGCACAATTTTATGATGCTGAAATGGAGCGTGATACCAAAGATAGATTTGAAGAGCAGGAAATACTGTCATTAGTACTGGGTGGTGAAAATCAGTTTAGTCATTGGTTGCTGGAATATGATTTAGGTTATTCAAAATCAAGTGAGTCTGAGCCTAATCGTATTGATGTTGCTTTTGCTGGTGAAGATCTTGCATTAGGGTATTTATCTACCGGTGCTGTTCCTGCATTAACGCAAGCAAGTGATGCCCACGATTTAAACAATTTTGCTATGGATGAAATTACTTATGAGAATAATCTCTCAGAAGATGAAGAGCTTAGCATTAAAGTCGATGTTAGCCGCGATTTTGTTTGGCAAAACCACAATGGTCAATTTAAGTTTGGTGTAAAACATCAAGCGCGCGAAAAGTTTAATCGTGCCGATGTAACTATATACGATGGCGGCTTTGATGATGTAACAGCACAGCAGTTTTCAGCATCAGCGCCAGGCTACAATTTAGGTAACTTTGGCCCAGGTATTCAACAGGGTTCATTAAATCAATTTGTTATGGCTAACCGCGCCAGTTTTGACATTAACGAGCAAGATTCTCGTATTGATAGCCAAGGTGGTAGCTTTGTCAGTAATGAAGATGTTACCTCAGCTTATGCCATGGTGACATTAGATATTAATGACTGGCGTATTATTACGGGTGTACGTTATGAAGGCACCAGCTTTGATACACAAGGTAACAAGGTAGAGTTAATTAAAGACGAAGTTAACGATGAAGAGCAGGTGGTCATCTCTCCATGGCAGGTGAGCAAAGATTATCATCATGTGTTGCCGAGCCTAAATGTTAGATACAACGTGTCTGAACACTTAGTTGCTCGCTTTGCCTACACGCAAACTATAGCGCGCCCAGAATTTGGTGATTCAGCGGCTTATCAGCTAATTGAAAGTGAAATAAGCGAAGATGATGGCAACGTAGAAACTGAACGAAAAGCTGAAGTAGGTAACCCTGAGTTAGACCCGTATGAATCAGATAACTTAGACTTTTCAATTGAGTATTATCCAGGCCATATTGGCGTGCTTTCTGCTGGTGTTTTCTATAAAGATATTGATAACTATATTTTAAAAGCTGAGGTGCAAGATAATGGTGAATGGGATGGCTATGATGAAGTTATTCAGCCAATCAATGGCGGCTCAGCATCGCTTACTGGCTTAGAGTTAGCGTGGACTAAAAACTTCCAATCAGGTTTATTTGTTAGTGCTAACGGTACCTTTGTTGATACTGATGATACCTTACCAAATCAGGCTGATACGGTAGCAAACCTCATGTTAGGTTATGAAAATAATCACTTTAGTGCCCGCTTAAGTACTACCTACAAAAGTGAAAGCTTCCAGTTTGATGATAATGATGCTTCGGTGTATGAAGACACGCACACTCAGGTTGACTTCACTGCTAAGTATTTTATCAACAATACCATGCAGGTGTACTTTAACGCGGTTAATTTAACGGATGAGCCTATGTATCTCTATCATGGTAGCAGCCGTTATAACTATCAATATGAAGAATATGGCCGCTCATTCGAGTTAGGTTTCACCATTAACTCACTGTAAACAAGTTATCAGCACAATAAAGCGCAAGTGCTAGGTAACTTGCGCTTTTGAGAACTATACCATGAAGAAATTAACAACAACTTTTGTTTTAACCACAGCTGCTTTAACTTTAGTTGCGTCATTAACGGCTTGCCAATCTGCGCAACAAGATGAAGTGTCACAAGCCTCTCACGCAAAAGGTCAGCAGAACATTCACTTTTTAGCCTTTGGTGATGGTGGCTATCATGTTGATTACCCTAAAACTAAGCATATTAACAATCCTCTAAATAAGGCTGAGTTTATTGAAAAAGAAAAACAGGATTGGCTGGAAGATTATCGCCCTATGGCTGAATTTGATCACGCGCCCATTTATGTTTATCCCAATACTAATATTGCCACGGAACAAGGTGGCGCACAGGCGGTAGGTTTAGCCATGGCCGCACTATGCGAGCAACGAGATTGCGACTTTGCTATTCAATTGGGTGATAACGTTTACCCTGATGGTGCCGATGCCAATGATGGCAAGGATGATCAAAAGCGTATGGATGATTTGATTTTTGCACCACTTAAGCCGCTATTTAAGCAGCAACCTGAGCTTGTTGTCTATTCAGCACTTGGTAATCATGACTGGAAGTCATCACGTAAAGGGGTCGCGTTGCAACAAGCTTGGATGGCTAAGCAAAAGCAGTTTTATATGGGCGAGCAAGGCTATTACAGCTATATCATTGGCGAACCGGGCAATGAGGTAGAATTCTTTGTATTAGATACGAATATGCTGTTATCAGGTCAGCACTTTTATGAAGTACCACTTAACCCAGATGGTAGTGAAGGCGATCTTGAAACCGCATTGGCTAATGGCAGTGCCGAGTTAGAAGTACACGAACCACATGAAGGGCCACAAAATGGTGAAGATAAAGCACAACTGGCGTGGTTAAAGCAAGGTTTGGCACAATCAACGGCTAAATGGAAGATTGTTTACGGTCATCATATTTTGTGGTCCATTGGTGGTACTAAGTATAGCGAAGGGCATGTGCTCAGAAAGCTGATTATGCCAACGCTTTGCCAATACGCCGATGCTTATGTTGCGGGCCATGAACATGATTTAGAACTTCTTAGTGATGACTGTTCGCTTTACCCAAAAGCAAAGGGTAAGCAACCGTTACCGCTTATTATTAGTGGCGCGGCATCGAAAATGCGCGGTAAGCATTCGCCATTTGCTCGATACCAAGAAGCGACTTACCCACAGTATGAATTACTTTGGTCAAAAAGCTTTGTTTGGGGCTTTGCTCACTTAGCACTAGATAATGATAATGATAACGATGAACTGTCGGTTGAGTTTTTTACCACACCCCGAGATGGCTCAGGTAAGTTAATAACCGAACAGGCGTTTAGTTTCCCACATCGTAGTGATTAGCCTGAACACGCCCTAAGTTGAATAGCAAATGAATGTGGGTTATGTGGTTAACTTCAGCGTATAATAGCTAACATAATTCGCATTTATCATATAAGTTACAGATATTTAAATGACTACTAAGCAAATAAAAGCCATTGTTAGCGGCAAAGTGCAACGCGTTTGGTTTCGCGCTAACACGCAGAAAAAAGCCATTGAACTTGGTTTAACAGGCCAAGCAATCAATTTAGCCAATGGCAATGTTGAAGTGATTGCTTGTGGCGAGCAAGCGGACATTGAACAACTGATTGCTTGGCTTCATATTGGCTCAGAAAAAGCCGTAGTTGATAAGGTTGAAGTAGAAGAACTTGAGAGTGTAGCAACTTTTACTGACTTTACTACTGGTTAATCAGATTCTGTCGATACATGCTTGCCTTGTTAGCATGTATCGAATCGCATGTATCATCACATTCAACTTACTGGTTTTTACTAAGTGAACTTCTATACGCTGAAGGTGTGTAGCCAACCACTTTTTTAAAGGCAGTGTTGAAGGTTGATTTAGAATTAAAGCCAACATCATAGGCAATGGTGGTAATTAACTTGTCGGTATCTTGCAGAGCTTTCTTTGCTTCTTCAATTCTAAAACCATTAACAAACTGGAAAAACTTGGTATTTAAAAACTGAGACAAGGTTTCAGAAATATGGTTTTCCGTTTCAGCAATCGATTCTGATAATTTGTTTAATGATAAGTTGTCTTGTAAAAACAGTTTTTCATCTGTCATGGCATGCTCAAGTTTGGTAGCTATTTGCTGCATTTTCTCGGTACTTAGTGCTGATGTTCTGGTTTGGCTTGCTTGCGGCACGCCTTTTTCAGACTCCAATAGTACTTTTTGACTTAGCGCTTGCTGTATAAACATGGCTAAAACGATTGCTTCAAAAATAGGTAACACCACGCCTGAGCCAAACCAAAACCACCCTAAGGCACCTAAAGAAAATTCAACGGCATACATTAACCATGCGAGCCCCCAAATCAGTAATATTGGTTTAAACCAAGCTAAAGAGCTTTGCTCTATTTCTGAAAAGCGCTCCATAAGTTGTTGTTGATGCGAACTATGAAGTTTTAATGCCATCACTAAAAATAAAAAGGTGAAGACAATAAAAACTAAGGTGGTAAATAAGCAGGTAGCGACAGCAATTTTCCACAACTCAGGGTCTCGGGTGGCAGGATCAGCAAGTGCCAGCTTTTCAGCAGGAGACATCATAAAAATAAAGGGCAGCATGGCTACGATGACGATAATTGGTCCAGAAAACGCTAAGGCATAAGTGTGTTTATCTATTCGCTTATCTGCTGACATGCTTGCATGCGCATAAAAATAAAGCGCAGGCCCCATTAACACTTGAAAAGGCAGTTGCATGCCTGCTAGCACAGGCGCATAAATATAAGCGCCTGAATAAATTAAAAGCTCGCCGGCTAAATGCACCAGCAATAAAATCAATAGCCCTTTGAGGAATAGATTTTGTCGCTCATTGGGGCGTTTGAAAACCTCTAGTAAAGCGAGAATTGCCATTCCTATCATGCAGGAATATATGATTGTGGGTAACAGGTTGACCATTTATTTACCAGCGTAGCTTTCTTATGTTGCCGTAAAAGTATAAATTTAATTGGCAAATGAATCTAGCTAGGGTCAACCCGATAGTTTTGCTACGTGCTACTTGTTATTAGCTGGCTGTGATTGCTTGGTTATGAACAACTGCAGTTTTATTTACGTTATTAATGCCTTTAATTAACAACCAAATGCCTACGCCTAATTCAAATAGAGCCCCAGGGAAAAGCACGAACATAGCCTCGCGAGGTAGCTCAGGTATTAGTAGTTTTGCTACCGGGTACAATATCAAGCTGGTATAAGTAATCATGCCCCAAATTGACCAAGCTCTTGGTATAAAGCGAGTTTGGAAAAATAGATAGAAAGTAATAACACCTGCAAAGCCCATAAATATCCAACTGTATTCATACGCAGGAACTCTAAAGCTTGCGGCAATGGCAACTAGGGTACGTATTTGTTCTAGGTTAACCGTGTCGAGTAAAAAGCTTTTACTTGTTAATGCCAGCATAGCGATACTGATCACCACGGCGATACTGCCAATAATGACTTCGACTAATCTAAGGCATAAGGCTGTTTGTGCTAGCTGTTTATGCACTGATTTAAAGACAAAATAAAATGATACTGACGCCATAACCACTGCAAGAAACATAATGGTTTCTGCTAAAATGCTTAAGCGAAATTGCATTTCATTAGCAAATATCCCTGTGACATTAAGCGCTTCTACTTTTGACAGACGAGCATTTAATAGAAAGTTATTGATCAAGCCGGCAATGGTAAAAATAACGTAAGATAAGCCAGCAAGTCTGGCGTAAAATTGTTGCTGATTGCTTTGTGTTACTGTTGTCATCTTGTCTCTCTATTTGTGTAAAGTGTTAGCAAATATCGCTAAATTTATGGGTGTTGTCGTTCAAATGGGCCTATTTGCACGAATTAATTCGATAAAATTGCATGACTAGTTCGAAGCAGATACTTGTGCTTGTTTTCTACTGATCCCTTTAAACATCAGCCATAACCCTATGATTAGCTCAAATAGAGCGCCGGGTGCCATAGCATAAGCCAACTCTTTTGCTGCATCGTGTATTGCGATATTAATTAAGCCGTAAATCACCATAGATGCGTAGGTAATAATTCCCCATATAGATAAGAATTTGGGAATATAACGAGAGACATAAAACAAGTAACAAAAGGCAATGCCGCCAATACCCATGATCAAGAGTAAGATGTAAAAACCAATGCCTGTCAGCTTAAGGAAAAAATACGCGAGTGCTTGTAATTGTGCTGGTTCAATCGCTTGTAGGTACTCGTTTGAGCTTAATAGTAACAAAATACCAAGGTAGAGCATTATCACTACGCAACCTAGTAATGCTTCGCCAAAACGGAAAATAAGGCCAAACAAGGCGAGGTTTTTATTTACTGGTTTAAGTAAAACGTACAGCGCCCAAGATAGCACCATGACCAAAACAAACATGATGAATTCAACGGTAAGCGCGAGCCTAAAAGTACCTTCTTGTCCGATAATGTTATCAGCGGCATTGGGTGTTTTCAGTAATGCGCCCATATCAAAAATAAGGGGTGGGAATGTCGCGATAATAATAATGATTGCGTAAGTTAAACCGGCAATCTTGGTATAGGTGTTTTTCTCGTAAACTAAATGAGTCATGGCAATCCTCTTTTCAACTTATCGTTTTAAGAGGAAATTTGCGTGAACTTAGCTGTTTTGTCGTTCAAATAGGCCGATTCGAACGTATTTTTTCAATTATTTGGCAAAAAATTATAGTTTTTCTTAATTGAGCGGCAAAATTGTAGGTGCGTAGCTTATAAGTTTTGTGCTTGCTAGTGCAGCTTTTATAGGTGTTAAGTTTTATGTTCAAAGTTATGAGTTAAACAACTGCACTATTAAGTAGTAGTAATGGTAGCCAAAGTACTAATGAAAAAAACATTGAGCCAGTTATATACAACGCAATGGCAGAGCAGCTAGAAAGGGTGACAAAGTTTGTGCTTTGATTAAGAGGGCTATGCGCACAAGCCTGTTTAATAAGTTTGACTGTTTTTAAGCCAGCATTAATTTTGTTTTTTAACCAAATAAGTTGTGGCTGGTAATAAAGTACTAAAAAGCCAAATACGAGTTCAATGCCACCAAGGTCAGCTAAAAAAATAAACTCAGGTGCAAAGGGTACGACAAGAGATATTGCAATAATAAAGAGTGCTTTTTGCAGTGTTGTTAATTGCTGCCATTGCATGATTTAACTAGTCCATTTGTAAATAGCTTTGGCTAAAATATAAACTAATGACATAATATGTTAATGGTTTATAACTTCTTGAATGATAATTTAAAATATTTAATGGTTCGAGTAACTTCATTGCTTTAAAAAACTAAAATATTTCTATTTTTGTAAAAAATAGATTTTTTATAGGACATATTTACCGGCAATTACTAGGCTTTTTCATCATTCAAGCAAATAAAAAAGGTGAATTGCAATGAAAGCTGATAATCGTCGTGCGTTTTTGAAAAAGAGCTTATTAGGAACTTTAGGCGCGGTAGTAGCGGGCAGTGTAAATGCACAAACCAGTACGCCAAGAGATGCTGAAGGTCCGTTTTACCCTATTACGCCACAAAAAGATAAAGACGCTGATTTGACCAAAGTGGCAGGCAAATCAGGCACAGCAAAAGGCACTATCATAGAAATATATGGGCAAGTATTAGATACCAATTTACAGCCTATTGAAGGTGCGACTATAGATTTATGGCAAGCGAATAGTTTTGGTAAGTACCATCACCCGCATGATAATAGTGATGCCCCGATAGATGAACACTTTCAATCTTGGGCGATTATTCAAAGTGGTAAAGAAGGCAAATTTCGCTTTAAAACCGTTATGCCAGGTGCTTACCCTTACCAAGCAGAACCGGAAGATCAACGCACACCGCATATTCATATGAAAATAGGCAAACACGGTTATGAGCCTGTGCTGACGCAAATGTATTTCCCTGATCAAGAGCAAAACAAAACCGACGGCTTATACCAGCGAAAAACAGCTGAACAACAAGCCATGATGACCGCTCAATACACAGATAAAGCAAACCAATTTCTTTACAATATATTTTTAGAGAAGTACTAGGGCTTGATTACTTTGTTGTGGAGTGAATGTTGCGGCGTAGTGTTGTCGAGTGTGTACTCATTTGAACTGTCAGGCTCGGTCGAATGGATTTAATCAAGCCTGATAGTCGCATACGTCCCAGATGCAGATTTTTAACGCCAGATTTAGCGGCTATTTATAGTGGCTAAAATGTTGAGTAATGAAACAAAGCCAATTAACTTTTTTCAGATTAAGCTAGTTGTATTATGCCGTTTATACGCAAGTTTTCTTTGTAATTATTATGTTAGCAAATTGACTGCTAGTATAGTTTGTAGATAAAAGATCAACTATGATTGGCTTATTTTGATACAAATACTTATTTAGTACGTCACTAGAACATACATAAGACTTTGTTAATTCAATGTATTTTTTTCTCACTAATTTGAAGTCACTTTGTTCACGGGAAATACCATCAATTTTAACATGTAGATTGACATGCTCATTTCTCGTTTCTAAGTACACCAAGCTTGATGTTTCTGCTTGCCCTTCAGCAATTATTCTTACGTCTTCGAGTACTTCATCTTTTTCATTGATACTTTCAAATCGATAATAGGTGGTAGATAAGGCAAAAAATACAAAAGCTATTAAGACTCGGTATTCCCTAAAGTTCCGTTTTTTCATATTTCTCCATCGCCTTTACTAGGTATTTACGCTTTTTCTGATTTAAATTCGTTTGCGGGTAAAACTATAACTCTTTCTGAAGAGTTTAATTCAGGAAATGTTTTGGCGGTATAATCGGCAATCTGTATAACACCTGCAACTGTTGATACTATCAGAGCTGTTCTTGTCATAAACTTCCAGAAATTGCCCATATCTTCGTTAGTATCTTTGCCTTCAATGATATCTTTTGAAAGCACAGCTTTACCAAATGTAGCTTCAACTATATCAACTACTTCAGCAGAACCAGTGATTTTATACTCTTCTATGGCAATAATTATTTTCCGTAATTGTGAAAGAAAATACTGCTTAATATTAGGAGGCAATTCGGAATCAATGATTTTACCAATAAGAACTTTAGCACCATCATAAATGTTGTCTAATTCTGACTTTGGCAAAACAGGCTGAGGACAATTAGTTGATAACATCCCTGATGTCATGTGCAGATAATCCAAAACAGGCTCATTTATATGCTTTATGAAATCATTCCAGCTGGATTCTAAATTGCACCTAGAAAAAGCAGTATCTAGATATTTAGTCCAAGACATATATCTATTTACATCAACATTATCGAGTTTTTTTAATTCAGTTGAGATGTTGTCAACCAATGAAAAAACCTTCCCAATCCTACCGACAAGAACAAAAGAATTGTCTTCTTCCACGTTTAGTATTCTTGACCATACTTTTTTACAGTTTTCATTTGGATTGGCTTCTTTCCCTTCCATTAAAATATTAAGAAGTCGTCCCGCTGAATTATTTACATCCATTTATTCACCTTACTACGAATTTATTGTCAATATTGATTATGCGTATAACAATTTAATAGTGCGCAAAGCGCTCATTCTTCTACCACGCTATCGCTCACTTTTATAATTTCTACATTAGTATCAAATTTACTAACCTTTTGCTAGCTAAGAAATTATTTGCTAGTTAGTAAAGTGGTCTAAGGACAAATATGAGCAAAATGCTCATTTTCCTGAACATCAGGGAAGCCTTTAATGCTGGATATAAAAACAGAACTGATATAAAAATTTTAGCGACTGCTGTTCGCTCTTAGCAGGTAGTAATATGAAGTCTAGGCTATTTATCGAAATAATAGGAGCAAACTACGCCATATTATGTGGCGTAGTTTGCTTGTGTTAAAAAGAGCAGTGTTATTTTTGTTGGTGAGCAGGTAAGTCACAGGTTTCGTATGAGTCTGCAAAGCCGTGATTACGATCTCTATGTTTCGCTTCATCATCACGAATTTTCAAGATAACGTCTCTTAGTTTAGCGTTTGCAGCTAGTTGATAGTAATCAATAGCAATTTGCGGCGCGCCAATATTCTCAACATCACCGCTATCAATTTTGTTTAGGTATTCGGTATAACTCTTACAGGCTTCTTCCTCAAAATAGCCAACCACTCGATGCGCAATTTTTGATGATAATAAATAGATGAAACCATAAACCACTAAGAACACGCCTTGGCCGATAAGCACTAAAGCGCGCTCAATCCAGCTAGGTTTAGCAATGTCTAAAAATATCATTAAGTGCATTCTTTCATTTTCGGCTTCGCTCAGTAGTTCGCGGATCCAGCCTTCATCGTCTTTCATGCGGCGTAATGCTTTAAGGTGGTTAAACATGCCTGCCACCATACCGGGCACTGCTGCTATGGTTTCTAATATTACCGCGCGTTTTGCGTATTTGCTGCCATAAAATATATTCAGTAAGAACTTTAAGGTTTGGGTGATTTTATAAGCAATATGTTCAGATATAGTGCTAGCGTTTTTGTGGGTAATTTGAAAATCTGCCATGATCTTTTCCTAAAAATATTGAGTAAATAATTAATGCGTGTCGTTATTGCGTTCGTTTAGGTTTTGCTTAACGATTTCTGAATCAGCGTCGGCATAAAAATCGACTTTAAATTGGCTATCATCAGTTAAAAACTCAACCTTATGCCAATACTGAGGTGGTGAAACCGCTGCTTGACCTGCTAAGAGGGTGATCTCTTGTTCTATCTGTCCGCGCCTTTGTGTAAAACCGTAAAATTTAATCGCGCCAGATAACACTGAAATTCTGCCGTAGACACCTGCTCTAGTATTGTGTTGATGCAAAAACATCTTAGGGACATTGCTTGGCTCAAATACTGTGGTGGATTTATAGTTTATGTAACTTTCTGGTATTGCTCTCATAGATTTACTCCGATAAATTTAAAATTTGTTAACCTAAACTAAGCATGGATACCTAAGCTGGGTTTAGCTTAGGTGTAGCTTAATGGCACTGTGGCATCTAACCCCATGCGTTTATGCACGACTGGGCTAGTGGTGGTATATAGCGTGGCAATGCGCTTAGCTGGGTTAAGTGCTTGTGCGATGGCAAAAGCGGCTAAGGCAGACTCATGAAAACCACTTAGAATCAGCTTTCTCTTACCTGGGTAGTAATTACAATCACCAACAGCATAAATACCTGAGGTGGAGGTTTGAAATTTCTCGGTATCAACGCAAATTAAATGCTGGAACATATCTAGCCCCCAAGAGGCTGTTGGGCCATTTTTTGGTGATTGTCCAAAACATACTAATAATTGCTCGAGCTCTAAGGTACGTTTTACGCCATCTTTACCGCTTACAATTAATGACGTTAGTCTGCCATCTTGTTGCTTAAAGTCAGTTACTTGCCCACATAAGAACTGCATTTTTAGTTCATCACATAGTTGATGCATTTGATTAACATTACTTTGACTGGCTCTAAAGTTTAGACTTCTATGGATAAGCACTACACTCGCGGCCACCTTTTGCAGAGCTAAAGCCCAATCTAAGGCCGCATCTCCGCCGCCTAGGACAACAAGCGCTTTATCTTGGAATGTGTTGATGTTTGATACATGGTAGTGCAGCTGTTTATTTATGAACTGCTCAATGCCTGCAACTTTTAATTTAACTGGCTCAAAGGAACCATTGCCTGCGGCGATAATCACAGCGCTGCATTCTATTTGAACTTGTTGATCGGTTGTCAGGAGAAAATCATGCTCTGCTCGTTTAGTGATGTTCTCGACTCTATGACCAAGTAGGTATGTAGGCTGAAAAGGGGAGGCTTGTTGCTGAAGTGAGTTAACAATATCTGAGGCACTGGCTACCGGAATGGCTGGAATATCATAGATAGGCTTATCTGGGTATAACTCACTACATTGGCCGCCAACTTGTGTCAGGCTATCAACGACAACCGCCTTAAGGCCTTGCAAGCCAAGTTCAAACACCTGAAATAGCCCAACAGGGCCAGCACCAATAATAACCACGTCAGTTTGAATCGCTTTCATTGTAGCTCCCCTCACCAATAAGTACATATTAAATGTATCTTTAAATAAGGTGCATGTCAAATGTATCTTTAAGGTGAAATTCAGAGTCGGTTAATTACAATTAACTTGGTTAACTTTGAACTAGTTAAAGACTCCTTAAGCTATTGATTAGTAGATTAAAGTGTTTTTTTTTGGTTTAGAGATGGGAAGGGGAAGCTATAACCTTAGTTACAGCTCTAATATTTGCACTAAATCGCCGTGGTTATCTTGTACTAAATCAGCCAAGGTATATTGTTTTAAGCTGTCAATAAAAGCATTGCCTGCTTCTGATAAAACACCACTTAAGCGACACACCGGAGATATTCGACAAGCAGGTGTTTGGCAGTCAATTATCTTCATGGACTTTTCCAGTAAGATCACCATATCTGCAAGATTAATTTCATTGGCAGGTTTTGCTAGGCAGAAGCCACCGCCTTTACCTCGCTTAGTGGCAATAACACCATCCTTGCCCAGCTGATGGACAATTTTATTAACATGGTTTCTTGATAAGCCGTAAATTTGGCTTATTTCATCAATACTAGCTCGTTTACCCTGAGGTAAAACTGCCAAATAAGTTAATAATCTTAATCCGTAATCTGTATATCGATTGAGCTGCATTTGTTTCCAATAAATCTATTTAACCTCAGGTTTGCATAAGCTACATATTATTTGTATCTTTTAATGCAATCAAGCAGGATTCACTTTGCGAGCGTGCATTTATAACTTAGTTTGATATTAATCATAGCTTAGCGAGTAAGCTGAGTGATATTAGCCTGCTGCTGAATGTTACAATAGCAGCAGGCTTGGTAAGGCTTTGCTTGATTTAAAGCCTAGTTTAAAAAGGTTTGATAGGCGAGGTTGTCAGTTTCTTCTTGCCATTGATAGCCTAAAGCATCTAAGTGCTGGAAGAATTCTTGTTCTTTTTTAGGGCTAATTTCAAAACCAGCGAGCACTTGACCAAAAGCCGCGCCATGGTTGCGATAGTGGAATAGAGTAATATTCCATAACTCCCCCATGGCAGCTAAAAACTTCTCTAGCGCACCTGGGTGCTCAGGAAATTCAAAACTAAATAAACGCTCTGGTTTTTTACTGCCTACTTCGGCACTTTTACCGCCAATCATATAGCGAATATGCAATTTAGCGAGTTCGTTATCAGTAAAGTCACGCACTTGATAGTTAGCGCTAACTAAACTTTGCATCAGCTGCTGACGTTCTTGCACGCTGCCGCCAAGGCGAACACCGACAAAAATATCAGCACTTGGCTTACCTGAATAACGATAGTTAAATTCAGTGATGGCGCGATTACCTATCGCTTGGCAAAAACGCTTAAAGCTACCTTTTTCTTCAGGAATAGTAACAGCTAAAACCGCTTCTTTCTTCTCGCCTAATTCACAGCGCTCAGATACATAACGTAGGCTATGAAAATTCATATTAGCGCCAGATAATACCGCTGCTAGAGATTGTCCACCCGGTTCGCCATTGGCTTCCTGTTGTAAACAATATTTTTGCAAGCCCGCTAAAGACAGTGCGCCAGCAGGCTCGGCAATAACGCGAGTTTGCTCAAAGATATCTTTAATTGAAGCGCAAATTTCATCTGTGGTTACCGTGATCACTTGATCACAATAACGCTTGATTAAGTCAAAGGTATGTTCGCCAATACGTTTTACTGCTACGCCATCAGCAAATAAGCCCACTTGTTCTAAATCGACGGGTTCGCCAGCATCGAGTGCTGCTTTTAAACAAGCTGAGTCTTGTGCTTCCACCCCGATGACTTTGATATTCGGGCTAAGCTGCTTTAAATACACCGCCATGCCAGCAAGTAAGCCGCCACCACCAACGGGCACAAATACCACATCGGCATTGGGTAGCTGCTGTAATAGTTCTTTGGCGACTGTGCCTTGACCTGCGATAACCTCAACATCATCAAAAGGGTGAATTAAGGTTTTGCTTTCTGCCTCGGCAAATTCAATTGACGCTGCTTGTGCTTCATTAAAGCTATTACCCACCAATCGTACTTCACCACCAAAGCGACGGACATTATCTACTTTAATATCTGGCGTTGTTTTTGGCATAACTATGGTGGCTTTAATGCCTAACTTACTTGCCGCTAACGCTAAGCCTTGCGCGTGATTACCCGCAGAGGCGGCAATTACGCCATGAATACACTGCTCTTCAGTTAAGCTAGATAGCTTGTTATAAGCACCCCTTAGCTTAAATGAATGTACTGGCTGTTGATCTTCGCGCTTTAAGTAAATTTGATTATTTAAACGGCTAGACAACTTAGTTAATGGCGTTAACTCTGTTTCAACGACAACATCGTATATAGGCGCTAATAATATCCGCCTTAGGTAATCGAGTTGTTGGTTTTGTTGTGCAAGTAGCGCTTGGCTTTGCTGGTCGTTCATAATGTTATAATTACTTTTCTGTTAAACCATCTAATAAATCACGGTTACGTACAGCACCTTTATCGGCACTGGTCGCTAACATTGCGTAGTTTTTCAGCGCGTAACTGATTGGACGAATACGAGCAGCTGGCTTCCAAGCTTCTTTACCTTTGGCGTCCATATTGGCGCGACGTTGCGCTAACTCTGCTTCGCTTACATTAAGGCTGATTGAGCGACTTGGAATATCGATATGAATAATATCGCCTTGCTCAACTAGCGCTATGGTGCCGCCGCTAGCCGCTTCTGGTGAAACATGACCAATAGATAAACCTGAAGTACCGCCAGAGAAACGACCGTCAGTCAGTAATGCACAGGCTTTACCTAAGCCCATAGATTTTAAGTAGGTGGTTGGATAAAGCATTTCTTGCATACCTGGACCACCCTTAGGACCTTCGTAGCGAATAACCACCACTTCACCGGCAACTACGTCGCCATCTAAAATGCCTCGAACGGCATCGTCTTGGCTTTCAAATACATGGGCAGGACCAGTAAAGGTTAAGTTATCATCGCTAACACCAGCAGTTTTAACTACACAACCATCAAGGGCGATATTACCTGAAAGTACTGCTAAGCCACCTTCAGTTGAAAAGGCATTATCGATAGAGCGAATACAGCCGTTTTCACGGTCATCATCTAAGGTGTCCCAACGACAATCTTGGCTAAAGGCTTTGGTGGTACGAATACCTGCAGGGCCGGCACGATAGAATTTTTTCACCGCCTCATCTTCGGTGGTTTTGATATCATATTGCGCTAAGTGTTCAGCTAAAGTGGTACCTAAGACATTAGTGACATCCATTTTTAGCAGTTTGGCACGTGCTAATTCACCTAAAATAGCGATGACACCACCAGCACGGTGGACATCTTCCATATGATAATCAGGCGTAGATGGAGCCACTTTACAAAGTTGTGGTACTTCGCGAGAAAGTTTGTCCATATCGCTCATGGTGTAGTCAATCTCTGCTTCTTGCGCCATGGCTAACAAGTGCAAAATAGTATTGGTTGAGCCGCCCATGGCAATGTCTAAACACATAGCATTGTGGATGGCATCTTTGTTGGCAATGTTGCGCGGTAGCGCACTTTCATCATCTTGCTGGTAATAACGCTTGGTAAGTTCAACAATTTGCTTACCCGCTTTTAAGAATAATTGCTCGCGATCGGCGTGAGTAGCTAGCATTGAACCGTTACCCGGCAAGGCTAAACCTAATGCTTCAGCCAAACAGTTCATTGAGTTTGCTGTGAACATACCTGAACAAGAACCACAGGTTGGGCAGGCAGAGCGCTCAACTTGGTCACTTTGCTCGTCTGATACGTCAGGATCAGCACCTTGAATCATGGCATCAACTAAATCAAGTTTAATTAGTTGCTCAGAAAGCTTAGTTTTTCCTGCTTCCATCGGGCCACCTGAAACAAAAATTACTGGAATATTTAGGCGCATGGCAGCCATTAACATGCCCGGAGTGATTTTGTCACAGTTAGAAATACAGACCATGGCATCGGCGCAGTGAGCATTAACCATATACTCTACTGAGTCAGCAATTAAGTCACGTGATGGCAAGCTATATAACATACCGCTATGACCCATAGCGATACCATCATCAACGGCAATAGTATTGAATTCTTTGGCAACACCGCCAGCTTCTTCAATGGCACCGGCAACCAGTTGTCCCATATCTTTTAAATGAACGTGACCAGGTACAAATTGAGTAAATGAATTCACCACGGCAATAATAGGTTTGCCAAAGTCACCATCTGTCATACCAGTTGCTCGCCATAGGGCACGCGCACCAGCCATGTTACGGCCTTGGGTGGAAGTTGCAGATCTTAATTTAGCCATGGTGTTACTACCTGTTTTTATAAATCGATTAAAATTGATGAAAATAATATTTTCACTAAGGACTGAGTAATCATTAGTAAAAATATGACTTTGCCTTTTAGGTAAAAGGGCTGAGCATGTGCTTAGCCCTATAATTTTATTGCCTAATTAAATTACTCTACTGCGTCTAACCAGCCGTCAGGAATATCGGTAGAGCCGTTAAAAATACCAAAGAAGGCATCTTGAATTGCTTTAGTTACTGGGCCACGTGAGCCAGTACCTACAGGTAAACCATCAACTGATTTAACTGGCACAACTTCGGTTGCGGTACCTGTCATAAAGAATTCATCAGCTAGGTATAAAGACTCACGAGAGATTGGCTCTTCGCGCACTTCATAACCAAGTTTCTTCGCTAACTGAATCACCGTATCACGTGTTAAGCCAGGTAAAATTGATGACGTGCTAAGTGGTGTGTAAAGTACGCCATTACGTACTAAGAATAAGTTTTGTCCTGCACCTTCACTTACCATGTTATTAACATCTAACGCGATACCTTCGGTATAACCATGGCGACCAGCTTCCATAGAAATTAATTGTGAAGATAAGTAATTTCCACCTGCTTTCGCTGCAGTTGGCATAGTGTTCGGCGCTAATCGGTTCCAACTTGACACACCTACTTCTACGCCATTTTCGATAGCATCGGCACCTAAATAGGCCTCCCAAGCAAAAGCTGCAACCATTAAATCAGCTTTCGCATCGGCAGGTGGACGCAGACCCATACCAACATCGCCTAAGAAGGCTAATGGACGAAGGTAAGCGGCTTTTAAGTTGTTCTTGGCAACGGCGTCTTTACACGCTTGAATCACTTCTTCTTGTGTATAAGGGATGTTCATGCGATAAACTTTCGCAGAATCAAATAAGCGTTTAATGTGCTCTTCTAAACGGAAGATACAAGTACCTTGGTGAGTTTCATAGGCGCGAATACCTTCAAAAACTGATGAACCATAATGAAGCGCATGGCTCATTACGTGTACCGTGGCGTTTTGCCAAGGCATGAGTTCACCGTTAAACCAAATATATTCTGCATTTACTTTTGCCATTTTTCTTTCCTAAATTTTTGCATCTAACTGATTAGCTTAAGTATTTATTTTTAATTACTACTCAGTCTTATGGGTGCTGTAATATTAAATTAGGCGCTGTGTTGTTGCGCGCTGTTATTTTCGGCTTTATTGTCTACCTTGACACCCTTTATGTCGATCAGTTTATTGATCTGATCGATTAAAAGCTCAATTGGTCGTTCACTACTGACATATAACTCGATAGTCGCAATTTGATTACCAGTATTAACTTGTGCGTTAATGCCATTGATTAGAAAGCCACGGTAACGAGTGACTTGTAGAATTCTTTCTAATACTACTTGTCTGTCGTCTGTCATTATAATTAACTTATAATTATTCATGTTAAACACTCTCCATCATTTTATCGTTAGCAGTATTTGGCGGCACAAGTGGCCATACATTGTCCTTAGCATCAATTTTCACATGAAGTAAATATGGGCCTTGGTGATCTAGCATTTCATTAAGTGCATCAGTGACTTGACTCTTTTCAGTAATCGTTTGCGCTTTGATGTCAAATGAGCGTGCTAATTGACAAAAATCTGGGTTATCCGCTAAGTCGGTTTCACTTAAACGACCATCAAAGAATAAATCTTGCCATTGGCGTACCATGCCTAGTTTAGCGTTATCGATCAGTAAGATTTTTACCGGGATTTGATAACGTTTAATGGTGGCAAGCTCTTGTACGTTCATCATGATTGAACCATCACCTGATACTGCGATAACTGTGTCATGTGGGCGACTAATTTGCGCGCCAATTGCTGCCGGTAAACCAAAGCCCATAGTACCCATGCCGCCACTGGTTAAGAAGTTGCTTGGGTCGTTAACACTGATATGTTGTGCAGACCACATTTGATGCTGACCAACATCTGTGGTTACACAGGTGCTTTTCGGCATTAAATCACTCATTTCTTTTAATACCGCTGGCGCAAAAATATTGCTGCCAGGGTGATCATAACGCCACGCGTAATCTTGCATCATTTGCTGAATCTTTTCTTGCCATGGCTTGATATTTAACGGCATAGAGAGCAATGGCAAGTTGGTTTTTAAGTCACCTAAAATTGCGGCATCAGCAAAACGTCTTTTATTAATTTCTGCGGTATCAATGTCAAAGTGAATCACTTTAGCATTAGGGGCAAAGTCAGCTAATTTTCCGGTAACACGGTCATCAAAGCGTGCACCAACTACCACTAATAAATCACACTCTTGTACTGCTAAGTTAGCGGCTTTAGTGCCATGCATACCTAACATACCAAGGTAGTTTTCGTTATCTGGGTTAATTGCGCCTAAGCCTTTTAAAGTCGACACACTTGGCATACCCGTTTCATTGGCAAAGCTGCGAACTTCTTCAATGGCATTGGCCATACCCACGCCGCCGCCAACGTATAAAATAGGCTGCTTAGCTTGAGTTAAGATTTCAATCGCATTGCTGATATCAGCTAAAGGTAACTGTACTTTGTTGTTTAAGTGAGAAAATTCTTGTAAACGCGACGTTACTATCGCTTGTTGAATATCTTTTGGAATATCAACTAAAACAGGACCTTGACGACCTTCTAAGGCAATTTCAAACGCTTGATGTAAAACATTTTCTAAATCATCAATATTGCTTACTTGGAAAGAGTGTTTAGTACAAGCCAGTGATAGACCAAAAATATCAATTTCTTGGAAGGCATCAGAGCCCATAGCAGATGTTGCTACTTGGCCTGTGATAGCGACAACCGGGATAGAGTCAGCCAAGGCATCGGCTAGGCCAGTGATCAGGTTCGTTGCCCCAGGGCCTGACGTTGCCATACAAACACCAACTTTACCTGCAGCCCTTGCATAACCTACTGCAGAGAATGCAGCACCTTGCTCGTGGCGACAAAGAAAATGCTTTACCTTGCTATCGTATAAAGCATCATAAATTGGCATGATTGCGCCACCCGGGTAGCCAAATACATGCTCTACACCGTGTTGCTCTAATACTTCAAATAATAATCCGCCACCTGTTAAAGGTTTGCTGCTATTCATGTCTATTCCAAAAATAATGTTATAAAAAAAGAAAACCCTCGGTTCTTGCGAAACGAGGGTTTGTTATTCTGTTTATTGCCTTTTTCTTTAGCTCAACGAAAACCCTCGAAGTGACTTAATAATCACTACGACGACGAGAAGGTTAATAATAATTGAGTTAAAGTTGTTCATTTTATTTATCTATATTCTAGCTAATCTTGTTATTATTTTTGCTTAGCGTTTTAAACATTGAGCCTAGCCAGTTGCCAGCCTTATTAAATTAGTACCATAGCTGTTAGCAGCGACGCAAGAAGTTTTATTATAGTTTTTTTGTGCAAACTTCGAGCAATAGTAATAACGACGTATAAAATATACTGAGCTATACTGAAAACTAAGGAAATAAATAAAAATGGAATTTTTATGTCGCTTGCTTGTGTTTATAGTCGTGCCCGTGTTGGTTTATCCTCTCCGCTTGTTACCGTTGAAGTTCATTTAGCTAATGGCTTACCTGCCTTTTCCATTGTCGGTTTACCTGAAACTTCAGTGAAAGAAGCCAAAGATAGGGTACGTAGTGCCATTATCAATTGCGGCTATGAGTTTCCAGCTAAACGTATCACCATTAATTTAGCGCCAGCAGATTTACCTAAAGAAGGCGGTCGTTTTGATTTACCGATTGCCGTTGGCATTTTAGCGGCCTCAAATCAGTTGCCTGAAGTGGATTTATCGCAATATGAATTTGCTGGAGAGCTGGCTTTATCGGGCGAGTTACGCGCTATAGTGGGTGAAATCCCCATGACTATGGCTAGTAGCCAAAGTCAGCGCACCTTGATTATTCCTGAGCAAAATGTTGAACAAGCCAGCTGGGTAAAACATGCCAAGGTGCATGCTATTCAGCATTTAACCCAGTTGTTGCCGCACTTTGCTAAGCAACAATTATTACCTTTGGTGGCTGAAAAGGTGGTCAGGCCTGAGCAAAATCAAACGGGCTTGGATATGAAAGATGTTATCGGCCAGCCACTTGCCAAAAGGGCGTTAGAAATTGCCGCAAGTGGTAATCATAATTTACTTTTCATTGGCCCTCCTGGTACGGGTAAAACTATGCTGGCAAGTCGATTAGCAGGGATTTTACCGGCTATGACAGAGCAAGAGGCACTTGAGTCTGCTGCTATTCAATCAATTAGCAATGTATTGATTGATGAGAACTCTTGGCTGACACGGCCATTTCGTGCGCCGCATCATACAGCTTCGTCTGCTGCGCTGGTTGGTGGTGGTAGTCAGCCAAAACCGGGGGAAATATCATTGGCGCATAACGGCGTACTGTTTTTAGATGAACTGCCTGAATTTGAACGTAAAGTTTTAGATGTTTTGCGTGAGCCAATGGAGTCAGGCGAAGTAACCATTTCACGTGCAATGCAAAAACAAAGCTTTCCTGCGCGCTTTCAATTAATTGCCGCCATGAACCCTAGCCCCACAGGGTTTTACAATGACAATCGCAGTACGCCTGAGCAGGTGTTGCGTTATTTAAATCGTTTATCAGGGCCGTTTTTAGACCGCATTGATATTCAGGTTGAGGTGGCGCGATTGCCTCGAGGAACGTGGGCAAAAGATAGCAAGGACAATGAAACCAGCAGCGAGATTCAAGCGAGAGTTGAGCGTTGTCGAGCCATTCAGCTGCGTCGCCAAGGTAAGGCAAATGCCCATCTCGATGCTGCCCAGTTGAAAGAGTTTTGCCGATTAAGCGCAGATGATAATGAGTTTTTAGAATTGGCAGTGGAGAAATTAGGTTTCTCTACCCGAGCTCATCATAAAATATTAAAAATAGCTCGCACCATTGCTGATATGGATAATAATCCTGTGATAGCTCATGAGCATTTAGTTGAGGCGCTATCTTATCGCGCTATGGACAGATTATTGCGTCACTTAACTTCTGCTGTAGCTGTGTAACCCCTCTGATTAGTTTAAGTAATTGCGGAAAAAAATGCTTTGATTAATGGCTGAGATTTACTTTGATTTAGGCAGCAAATGCCTAAATCAAAGGGGGTAATTTCACCAACATCTGCTAAGTATTGTACCCGATCTTTTACCGGACTATTTTCAACAACCACTTGTGGCACAATGCCGACGCCACAGCCCAGCGCAACCATACTCACCAATGCTTCGTGACCAGAAACCGTTGCGTAAATATTGGCTTTACCTTGCTGTTTCTTCTTGTACCAAAGATCAAAGCGTCTGCGGGCTGGACCATGATCTGGCAATATGATGGGAATTTGCGACCATAAAATGCCTTGAGCGCTATGACTTGCTTGCTGAATTTGTTGCTGAACTTTGCAGGTCATGGTGGGTGCTATTACCGCAAGCGGTAAGGTTGCTAGGTGATGGAAATAGACACTACGCGGTAGGTTTTCAGGATTTGCCGCAATAGCGAAATCTACTGATTCACTCTGTACTTGCTCTAAGGCATCAGCGGCATCACCTGTAGTGAGCATGATTTCTACCTGAGGGTGTGCTAAACGAAATCGCTCTAGCAAGGGCGGTAAATGGCTATAGGCGGCGGTTACCGAGCAGTATATGTGCAGCTTTCCGGTTAGCGCTTGTTGTTTTTGCTCTAATGATTGCTTAAAGCCCTGCCATAGCTCAAGTTGCTGCTCGGCATATTGCTTAAATTTTTTTCCGGCATCAGTTAATACTACCGTGCGGTTATCGCGGTGCAGTAATTCACAGCCAACTTCTTGCTCTAGTCGTTGAATAGCGCGACTTAAGGTTGATGGACTCATATGGTGCGCCTGGGCAGTTTTACCAAAGTGCAAGCTGGTGGCTAAATGTTGGAATATACTGAGTGCTTTGTGATCCATAACTGAGTCTGGTTTGCTTGTAATATCGCTATGAAAACCTATTGTTGCAAAAAACGCAATATAGATTTGCAAATATATCATTTTTCGCAATAAGAAATTTACGTTAAGCTGCTTGCATTGATAATAGTCAGTTAAATATCGCTTAGTGATCACTAAGTGAAGTGATAGTTTTGAGGAAAAGCCATGAGCAATTATTTTAATACGTTAAGCTTACGTGAAAAGCTTGAGCAATTAGGCAAGTGTCGTTTTATGAAGCGTGAAGAGTTCAGCGATGGCTGTAACTTCATCAAAGATTGGAACATTGTTATTGTTGGTTGTGGTGCACAAGGTTTAAACCAAGGTTTAAATATGCGCGATTCTGGCTTAAACATTTCGTATGCGCTTCGCGATGCCGCGATTCAAGAAAAGCGTCAATCATGGCAGTGGGCTACTGAAAATGGTTTTACTGTAGGTAACTACGAAGAGTTAATTCCTCAAGCTGACTTAGTATTAAACTTAACGCCAGATAAGCAACATACTTCTGCGGTAAGTGCGGTAATGCCACTAATGAAGCAAGGTGCTACTTTATCTTACTCACACGGTTTCAACATTGTTGAAGAAGGCATGCAAATTCGCCCTGATCTAACGGTTGTCATGGTTGCTCCTAAGTGTCCTGGTACTGAAGTTCGTGAAGAATACAAGCGTGGTTTTGGTGTACCAACATTAATCGCTGTTCACCCAGAAAATGATCCGCAAGGTAATGGTTTAGCAATTGCTAAAGCCTATGCCTCAGCAACAGGTGGTGACAGAGCTGGTGTTTTAGAATCATCATTTATCGCTGAAGTGAAATCAGACTTAATGGGTGAGCAAACAATTCTTTGTGGTATGTTGCAAACTGCTGCCATTTTAGGTCATAAGCAATTAGTTGCTCAAGGTGTTGATGCTGGTTATGCACGTAAGTTATTACAATATGGTATTGAGACTACTACGGAAGGCTTAAAGCACGGCGGTATCACTAACATGATGGACCGTTTATCAAACCCAGCTAAGATTAAAGCGTTTGATATGTCTGTAGAGTTAAAAGAAATTTTACGTCCACTTTTCCAAAAGCATATGGATGACATTATTGAAGGTCGTTTCTCTGCCACTATGATGGAAGATTGGAAAAATGATGATGCTAACTTACTTAAATGGCGCGCTGAAACAGCAGAAACGTCATTTGAATTAGCACCAGATTGCGATACAGAAATCACCGAGCAAGAATACTACGACAAAGGTATTTTTGTTGTTGCTATGGTTAAAGCAGGTGTTGAATTAGCGTTCGAAGCTATGGTTGATTCTGGCATTATCGAAGAGTCTGCTTACTATGAGTCTTTACATGAAACGCCATTAATTGCTAACTGTATTGCGCGTAACAAGTTATACGAAATGAACGTAGTAATTTCAGATACAGCTGAATACGGTAACTACTTATTTAGCCATGCAGCAGTACCATTATTAGAAGAGTTTGCTTCTAAATTATCGCTTGAGGAATTAGGTGAAGGTATTTCAGGTTCAAATGGTGTTGATAACGTTCGCTTGATTGAAGTTAACGAAGCCATTCGCAATCACGGTGTTGAGATTGTTGGTAAAGAGCTTCGTGGCTACATGACTGATATGAAGAAAATTGTTGAAGCTAACGCATAAGTAGCAATTAATACGCGTTTAGCGCAGCTAATATGATTAATAACGGCATCTAGCTTCACGCTATATGCCGTTTTTTATTTCAGGGCGTGTTGACCTTTGTTGATATTTTCAGCAATAGGCTATTTTTATCAATAGCAAAGCAGTATGAACGTGGTTTGGTTGTTCCAAATAAGTGAATACTAATGAAGCTAGTGTTATAAATAGCCATTGCCCGAAGGGCTGGGGCTAAAACCTCTTTACTCTGCGTTAAAAACCGCTGATTTAGCTAGCTAGACTGCGCAACTTTTGCCTTGATTAAAGAGGTTTTATCTCTCAGCTGAATTATTAAACAAAGATAAACACGTCCTAAGGGGAGTAACATGAGTCAATTTAACCAAGTGAGTGTTAATAAAGCCGCCAATATATATTTTGATGGCAAGGTAACCAGTCGCAAAATTACTTTTGCCGATGGTAGTTTTAAAACCTTAGGGATTATGATGCCCGGAGATTATAAATTCGCCACCAAAGAAAAAGAGTTAATGGAGATCACTGCTGGCGAGTGTGAAATTTTATTACCTGAAGCTGATAGTTGGCAGTCTATTGTTGCTGGTGAGTCCTTCTATGTGCCGGCGCACAGTAAGTTTGAGATCAAAGCGAAATCAATTATAGATTATTGTTGTAGCTACTTAGCTGAATAGTCTCTTATGCTGTTATCTTCAATCGATGTCTTACAAGCGGGTATTTTAATCGTTATCGGCTTACTGGCGGGTATTATAAATACATTGGCTGGTGGCGGCTCTAACCTTTCTTTGCCAGCTTTAATGATTTATGGCTTACCTGCCGATGTTGCTAATGCCACTAATCGCGTTAGCGTTTTTATGCAGTCGTTAACGGCGAGTCGAGGCTTTTATCAGCATGGCAAAATTGAAGCTAGCTCAGTTAAAGATACCTTTTGGCCTTTGTTAATCGGTGGTTTATGTGGCGCGCTTGCCGCCTCATATATTAATGTAGAGTTACTTAAGCCTTTATTATTAGGCACTATGATAGCGGTTTCTTTATGGGTGGTATTAAAAGCAGATACGGATGCAGAGCAGGTAAGGCAAAATAAAAGCTGCTTTGCCAGCAAAAAAGCCCTTGCTGCTACAGTTGTTGCCGGCTTTTATGGCGGCTTTGTCCAAGCAGGCGTTGGTTTTGTATTGATTGCAGCTTTTGTTGGTGTACTTAATTATGACTTATTAAGAGCGAACGCCATGAAGATGGTGGCAACCTTAATTTTTACCTCGGTTGCGTTAGTGGTTTTTATTGTCAGAGAGCAAATAGCTTGGTTACCCGGACTTTTACTGGCTATTGGTAGCATAGTCGGTGCGCAAATAGCGGTTAAGTTTGCGGTAAATGTTAAGGCGAAAACATTGAAGCTTATGGTGTTGTTAATGACTGTTGCTGCCAGTATTGCTGCTTTGGCGTTTTGTGACTACGCATAATGCTTGAGATTATAAGTCACTGAATGAGATTAATGATAATCATGTCTTTTTAACAAAAACTCTTAATTGAAGTATGCTCCAATTATTGCTGGCTCAATGCTATCAAAGATACGATATAGACGTTCATCCATAGATAAAAACATGGGTATTTTGATATGACTGTTGTCGATAAGTATTTAAGCCTGAATGTGAACAAAGCCACCAAAGGGGTCGTTGCCTTTTCAGTTTAGTTCTACTGTTTTAACTTTGATATTTTTTAATAAACGCTATTTCAAAATCAAGTAATAGTTTCTTAAATTTTGTAAGCGGTGGTATATTAAAAATAATTAAAACAACTAATATACAGGTGTTGTTCATGAAAAATTCAGTAAGCTATTTTTTGATGGTTTTTTTATTATTGGGTTGTGGCGGGGGGAGTAGTGATGACAGTAGTAATGATGGCGGTAGTACTCCTACGCCCCCAACAGACCCCGTACAATCTTCAAGTAAATTGCCTCTGTATGACGGATTTGAATTAATAACGGATATTACAAGTGACGACCTAAATAATGATGGTTTTAAAGATTTAATTTTATCAAGAACGCCTTCTATGTATGGCGAAGCAAGAATTCAAGTGCTCATTAATAACCAAGATGATACTTTTACTGATGAAACATCTAACTATTTTTCAGTATTAGAAAATACTTGGTTTCAATGGATCGATAAACTTTACCTAGCCGATTTAAATAACGATGGTTTACTGGATATCGTTTCACACCTTGATCAATCGCATTGGAATGAATCCATAGGCTTTCAAAACGCAACTGAGATGCCATTATTGATAGCAACCGAAAATGGACAATTTCAACCAATGCCCTGGGAACAGCTTAATAGTGTAGGCTCGTTTATTCCTTTAGATTTCGACAATGATGGTGATATTGATCTCATGTCCCATCGTTTTATAAATTTTGGAACAGCTGAGCAACAAATTCATTGGTCTATTTATAGAAATGAATTAATCGAGACAGGGGACTTTAATTTCACACTGCTTGATAATAGTGTAGCGACTCTTAAAGGTGCTGATAATGCCGCATTCATCTATAGTCCTATTGTTGTCGATCTTAACTCTGACGGATTTTCTGACATTTTCTACGGTGGTTCTAAATGGAAAAACGGCGGATTCATCGATGAACTTTCGCCTTTTGTTGTTCTTTTAAATACAAAAGACGGCACTTTTATAGAAGGGACAAATGAAGTTATTGCTACAACAGAGCAATTGACACATGCTAGAGAGGCACTTAGTGCTGATTTTAATGGTGATCAATTAAACGATATAGTGATCACCAGTCATGGTTATGACGGTGGGGATTTTGCAGGAGAAAGAAATTTATTACTACTTGCTTCAGATGCTACCACCCTCAATGTTAATGACAGCAAACAAAGTGTGTTTGATTATAATGGTTTTACCCACTCTTCTGATATCGGTGATATTGATAATGATGGGGATCTCGATATAGTATTTTCTGATATCACCGGAACAGATGTTTCCCATGGCGGAAATATCCAAGTATTTATCAACGATGGTGAAGCTAATTTTCAGAGAAAGTCGACTGCATTTAAAACTGCGGATAATGGCGATATGTTTATTGTTTCCACAAAGCTTGTTGACCTTAATAATGATGGTTACCTAGATCTTGTACTAGGCGGTGATGATGCAAAATCTTCGGGGGTAGTGCTTTGGAATGACGGGACGGGTAATTTTTAGCGGTAATATTTTTACATATTATGTATTAGTTCATATCAGTGAACACTACTTGCAATTTCGAGTGGTGTTTAAAGCTAATTCACCTAGCAAGTCAGTCAAACTCGAACTAAAAAGTAGGTGCTTTGCATTTCAGTACATTATTGAACAAAAATCTAATGGTGACATTTTTAGGCATCAAGTTACCGTTTAAAATTCAGGGGAAACGACAACAATGAGCTTGCAGCAGACCCACAAAAAATTAGTAAATTTTAGTTAAACTTACCCTTAATATGATCATTGTTTCTCAAAACTCAATGTCAGCTTATGGCTAACTGAAGTCTCTAATGGTCACTAACTTTATTTATACAAAGTGCCTGAAGTGCTCATTAATATGTAAGCATATGGGGAACGGCACCTAGCCGATTACTTCTTTCAAGAGAATCCGAGAGGTGTAGCTATGGCTCAAGATAGCAGAAGAGAATATAGCTATATTACAAGACAAAAAAGTGAACGTTAAAAATAATGCCTACTTCTGGTTACAAGTGATCATTAAGTTTGCTGACTGAATCCTAGGTAATATGACTGAAACTTCGAAATATAAAAATATCAATCACTCTACAAGTTAGATCCGTAAAAGCTCTCTTGATGGAAAAATCTCATGAATTAGGACCAGTCACAGTTTTAAAGTTGCTGGCATTACAATCAATAACATCTTGATGTAGCAAGATTACAGTTAATTTTTTTAAAGCGAGTATCTTAATAGGTAAGCGATTAAGCCAATCAGCATTGTTAAGAGGTGATACCATGAATAAATTATTAGTAGCTTTAATGACAACTGTATTTTCATTCGGTGTAATGGCACAAGAGCCTAATCTGCCAATGCCGCAGCAAGAAATTGCTAAAAAAGTAGAGCAGGTGCTTGATAAGGAGCTAGAACTGCAGCAAGAGCTTGTTGAAGAAGAAATCTTAGTGCAAATTGATGAAGATATCGAAGTGGAAGTAGACAATACCATAGACGTTACAGCACAAGAGATAGAGCTAGTTAGGTAGATCAGAGATCATTTACCTTTATCCATAAGCGTTTGTCCTTAAGTAGCTCGTTAGTTTGTTTCGATAATAGCGGGCTACTTAGTTGAAATACGCGTCTATTGGCTAATTTCGCTTTAGCCAATATGTTTGAAGTAATTGCATGATTTTCAAAGTAATGCTCAAACTTTCCCGAATTTAATAAGCGCTTTAAACCGAGCGTTAACCTGTCCGTTAAGCGTTTGTTGTTCTTATTCACGAAGAAATACATAGGGGCAGGGTAGGTCAACATAAAACTTTGCTCAACCATAAGTTCTGGCTCATTGGCTATCTCAAGCCATGGCTCATGCAGTGCTCTAGGAAAGTAATCAAAGCGTTTTCGTTTCAGCATTTTCAACAAATGAATGTCGTAGCCTTTAATGACATTAAAACCATTGCTGAGTAAAATTTCGCTGTCAGGCCAGTTTATGCCTTGTCCTAGAGAAAGTGTTTGTAATTCAGCAAGAGAATTTACTTGCTTAAATAGCGGCTGATCTTCTTTTCTAATGATAAATATTCGATAGCCCATAAGACCTTTTAGAATAGGAAAGTAAATAGCTTGTAGTTTGCTTTCTAGTGATTTTGACGTCATACGCCAATGAACATCAATTAATTCATTTCTTTGCAACATCATAGAGGCACGACCTTGCGCCATTTCATAACGCACAGGTTGTAACTGGTAGTCACCATATTCATCTTTGCTAGCCGCTAACGCTAAAGACAATAATTCGACAAAATAGCCCTGCTTAGGATCTGGATGCTGAGCAGATTCGATATATCGAATGGTATCTATTTGCTCACCTGCAAAACACATGGCATTTAACAAGCTGTATAGCAAAATACTAATCAGTGAAATTATCTTCATAACAGTTATGCGTGATGACTAATACAAAAATTATATCAGAGATAAATGATTTATTTGCCGAGCATGGCAAAAGGCATGAATTATTACTTTTCATCGTTATAGAAATAGGTGTATCTTAGGCGCGAAATATCGTGCTTTTAGGAAAGTTAACATGCCTCAAACTATAAAACAGTTTTTAGCGGATTCTGAATTGCTACTTAATGCCGTGGGTGAAGGTGTTTATGGCTTTGATAGCGAAGGTAATGCTGTATTTATTAATCCTGCAGCTGAACAAATGACGGGATGGCGAGCAGAAGAGTTGCTAGGTAAAAATATTCATAAATATCATCATCATAGCCATGCCAATGGTGAGCATTACCCGGTTGAAGAGTGCAAAATATATAACACTATGCGTGATGGTATCGAGCGCAGAGTGACCGATGAAGTATTTTGGCGTAAAGATGGCAGTTGTTTTCCGGTGGAATATACCTCAACACCGGTATATAAAAATGGTGAACGCATTGGTGCCGTTGCGGTTTTTCGTGATGTCAGTCAACAGCGTTTGGCAGATGATAATTTGCGTGAGGCGTTAAAGAAAGTTCAGGAGCTCACGGAAAAGCTGCAACAAGAAAATACTTACCTGCAAGATGAAATCAATGAAGCATGGTCGGGCTCTGGCCTTGAAGGGATCAGTAAACCTTTTATGCAAATGCTCAAACAAATTAAGTTGGTCGGGCAAACCGATAGTACTGTGCTGATTTTAGGGGAAAATGGTACAGGTAAGGAAGTGGTCGCGCGTAATTTGCATCAGTTAAGTGAGCGAAGTGATTCACCTATGATGAAAGTTAATTGCGCCGCTTTTACTGCGAGCTTGCTTGAGTCGGAATTATTTGGTCATGAAAAAGGGGCTTTTACTGGTGCCAATGAAAGACGTAAAGGCCGCTTTGAGTTAGCAGATAAGGGTACTTTGTTTTTAGATGAAATTGGAGAGCTAAGCCTTGAAGCGCAAAGTAAACTTTTACGGGTTCTTCAGGAGCAAGAGTTTGAGCGAGTAGGTGGTAGTAGAACCATTAAAGTGGATATACGCATTATTGCCGCAACAAATCGAAACTTAATCGCCATGGTGTCTGAAGGTAAGTTTCGTATGGATTTGTATTACCGCTTGAATGTTTTTCCTATCCAAGTACCAGCATTGCGAGAGCGTATTGAAGATTTACCTATATTATGCGATAGCATTATTAATCAGCTAAATCAGAAGCTTAAAAAGCAAATCCGTGGTGTTAATAAACGCAGTATACAAAAGTTAGCGAAATACAGTTGGCCGGGTAATATTCGTGAGTTACAGAATATACTTGAACGCGAGGTAATTCTATCAACAACGAGCGTATTAGATATTCAGCAGAGTTTTAATGAGTTAGGCAATGCTTGGGCGAGTAATAAAAAGACCTTAGCAGAAATAGAGCGAGCTTATATTCTAGAAATATTGGCTGCTTGCAAGTGGCGCATTGGTGGAGAATCAGGCGCTGCAGAGGTGTTAGGCATGCCCGCGAGTACCTTACGTTCACGCATGAAAAAACTTATGATTAAACGAGAATAATACTAAAAAGCACGATATGTCGCGTATACACGATATATCGTGCCTTAAATAAAAGCTATTTAAAATACAATTCAAGATAAATCAAAGGTTTATTGTTTTTTATAGATTGGCTCGATTATTGATATATCAGGGTAACCATCAATTTTCCTGATTATAAAAAATGAAGTTCAATATTAATGAAGAGCAAATGATCATTAAGCCTTATGAGCATGAAGGCAATATTCAAGTAAGAGAGCAAAAAGGACGATTTCAAGATATAAGGCGTAAGCTGAGTTGGTTGCTTATGCTAACCTTTATTGCTATTCCGTTTATTCAATATAATGGCCAACAAGCGGTATTGTTAGATATTGGTCAACAACAATTTCGCATATTTTCCGTCACCTTCTGGCCGCAAGACTTTATTTTGTTAGCGGGAATTTTTATGGTTGCGGCCTTTGCGTTATTCTTTGTTACCGCTTGGCTTGGGCGAGTGTGGTGTGGTTATGTGTGTCCGCAAACGGTATGGACCTTAGCCTATATTTGGGTTGAGCATCGCATTGAAGGTAATCGTAATCAGCGCATTGCTTTAGATAAAAAACCATGGTCACGCGATAAAATTCAAAAGAAAGCGACTAAGCATGCTATTTGGTTATTTATGTCGTTGTTCACTTCTACTACCTTTATTTCTTACTTTATCCCTGCTGCTGATCTGTATGCAGAAATGATGACCTTTCAATGGAGTGGTTTAATTACCTTTTGGGTGTTGTTTTTTGCCTTGTGCACCTACGGTAATGCAGGCTTTTTACGAGAAAAAGTATGTACCCATATGTGTCCGTATGCACGTTTTCAGTCGGCTATGTTTGATAAAGACACCTTACTTGTTGCTTATGATAGTCAGCGCGGTGAAAGGCGAGGACCACGTCGTCGTAAGGATGATGCAAAACAATTAGGCTTGGGCGATTGTGTTGATTGTAATCTTTGTGTTGAAGTGTGCCCCGTAGGTATCGATATTCGTAATGGTATGCAGTATGAGTGTATTAACTGTGCCTTATGCGTAGATGCCTGTGATCAGACAATGGACAGATTTGGTTATGACAAAGGTTTGATCCGCTATACCAGCGAGCATGAGTTATTAGGTAAGCCTAAGAATAAAATGAGTTTGAAACTGATAGGTTATGGTAGTTTCACCTTGTTAATTACTGTGCTGATGGCAGTTTGGATTAATGCTCGTATACCGCTAGAAACTTCGATTTTACGCGATAGAAATGCTTTATATCGAGTCAATTATGAAGGCTTAGTAGAGAACACTTATACCTTAAAAATTCTCAATAAAACACAGCAACCGCTTCATTATGATATTAGTGCCAAAGGCATAGATGCGGCGAGTTTGTCTGCACCAGAAAAGCTACTTATTTTTCCTGGGGTTATGCAAGAAGTGCCAGTAACATTATCGGCAGATGGTTATGATCTCGACAAGAAAATGACAAAAATTCAATTTGTTATTCAAGCGGTAGAACAACCTGAAATTCAACTGATTAAAGACACGGTTTTCTTTAAAGATTAGTGTTTAACTGTTTAGCCTAAGCAAGTATATGCGCCAAAGCAGTTCTACTACTCTGTTATTGGCGACATGTATGCCCTCCACTTGCGGCTAGTGTGAAATACATGGAAGTATTTCACATACTTTTTATGCCAATGAATCACTATACTTTACATGATGAGCTGAGTTGTTGCTCTGCAACCAGCACAATAGAGATTGACAATATGACAGATATCACCAGCGCGCAGTTTTATATCAACGGTAATGGTAGCGTTACCCGAGAGCCTGAAACCATCAAGAAAATACCGGGTAATAAAGCGGTATGGGTCGTTATTTTTGCTGAACTTTCCGAGTTTGCAGTATTTTTTATCGCCTATTTTATTGCCAAAGCACATAGTCCAGTTGAATTTGAACAAGGGCCTATGCAGCTTCATACGCTGGCGGGTACGCTAAATACCTTTGCCTTGATTACCAGTAGCTACTTTGTCGCCAAGGCATTAGCGGCAATACGCGTTAATGAACCAGATAAAAGCGTTCGGTATCTTTCGTTTGCCGTTTTTTGTGGCGGCCTTTATTTAGTGATCAAGTATTGGGAATATCACTGGAATGTTGCTCAAGGTATTCAAACAGATACCAACAGCTTTTATAGCATGTATTACTACATGACATTTAACCATCTTATTCATGTGATATGGGCTAGCGCGAGCTTGATGTGGGCAATATCGCAAATAAAGTTAGGGCACTACAATCAGCAGCGTCATACCGGCTTAACGGCAATTGCTTGCTATTGGCATATGGTTGATTTGGCGTGGGTAATTATCTTCCCATTACTGTATGTGCTGCGTTAGGAGAAAGAAATGCAATTAAATAAACTTGATATTACCTGGTTGATTCTTATCACCATTACCATGGCTAATGCGTTAGTGGCGGAAACGGCTGAGCCACATTTAATTATTACAGCCATTATTTGCTTTTCAATCGCTTATAAAGGCCGACGCATTATTGATTACTTTATGGAATTGAACCAGGCAAACAAAACCATTCGCGTGCTAATGCACAGCTACTTCTATATATTTCCGGCGTTAATTTTTTTAACGGATGCCTTTGCTGAGCAATTAGCGCAGCTTACTTCGTTATAGGGGAATGAAGGTAAAGGCCGTAATGTAATATTATGTTATTTCGGCCTTTAATATAGATAAAACTCGCTAATCACGCACTTGGCCATCACCATAAACAACAAATTTTTCCGTAGTAAGTGAGGCTAAACCCATTGGGCCATAAGCGTGTAGCTTGCTGGTTGATATACCAATTTCTGAGCCTAGGCCTAATTGACCACCATCTGAAAATCGTGATGAAGCATTAACCATAACCACAGATGAGTTGATTTGGCGAATAAACTGCTGTGTTCTACTGATATCTTGGCTGACGATGACTTCAGTGTGATCTGAGGTGAATTCATTAATATGTTCAATGGCTTGTGCAAAGCCAGTGACTACTTTTACCGCAATTTCTTGTGCTAAATATTCGGCATGATAATCCTCATCACTTGCTAAACTTGCATTGGCAAAATACTCAATACTGTTTTCACAGGCATGTACTTTTACCTGAGCGGCATCAGCTAAAGCTTGTGCTGCCAGAGGTAAGAAAGTATCGGCGATACTTTCGTGTACTAACAGTGTTTCGATGGCATTACACGCACTAGGTCGTTGAGTTTTACCATTTACCAGAATATTTACCGCTTTATTGAGATCGGCAAATTTATCGATAAACAAGTGACAAACCCCTTTAAAGTGCTGAATAACTGGGATTTGACTGTTTTCTGTTACATAACGAATTAGGCCTTCACCACCACGAGGAATAACAAGATCAATACTCTCTCTTTGTTTTAATAGCCCCTCAATAACACTTCGGCTGGTATCAGGAATGACAGAAACTATATTTTTATCTATGCCTTGCTGTGTTAACACTTGGTGTAAACACTCGGCAATGGCTAGGTTGCTGTGAATGGCTTCAGAGCCGCCTCTTAAAATAACTGCGTTACCTGACTTTATAGATAATGCGGCAGCTTCGGCGGTAACATTAGGTCTTGCTTCATAAATCATAGCAATTACGCCAAGCGGAATGCGCATTTTACCTACTTGCATGCCATTGGGTCTTAGGCTCAACTGAGACACTTCACCGACAGGGTCGCTAAGCTGTGCGATTTCAATAATGGCACTGCTTATGTCTGCAATACCTTGCTCAGTCAGTAAAAGCCTATCTAGCATAGCAGGCGCTAAACCTTTTGCTTCACCTGCGGCTATGTCTTTTTGATTCTCAGTAATAATTTGTTGGCTATTATCGGTAATCGCTTTAGCCATGGCTCTGAGTAAATTATTCTTTTCTGTTGTCGTTAATTGCGCAACAGAGCGGCTAGCAACTTTGCTTTGTTTAGCCATAGTTTCGATGTTAAATGTGGTCATTATTATGTTCTCTTGTGCTATTTCTTGCTGTCATTTTTTAAAATGACCATATCGTCTCTGTGCACTACGACATCGCCTAAGTCATGGCCTAGAATGCCATCTATTTCGTCACTATGCTTGCCCATAATGCGCTTTAAGTCGTGGTGGTTGTATAAGCAAATACCCTTGGCAATAATCGCCTGGCTGTGGTGATCGACTAAATCTATGGTGTCACCGGCTTTAAATTTGTCTGTTACCGATAAAATTCCCGCAGGTAAAAGTGATGCCCCTTTATGAAGCAGCGCATTAACGGCACCAGCATCTAAGCTAATTTGCCCTTGGCTTTTTAGCGTATGTTTTAACCAGTGTTTTTTCGCGGTGATTTTGTCATGCTTAGCAATAAATCGTGTGCCCGGATTGACTTCTTTTAACAAAGCCGCAAATACCTCACTTTTAGTACCATTAACTATATAAGTATTGATGCCATGCTCGACAGCTTTTTCCGCCGCTTGTATTTTGGTTTTCATACCGCCAGTAGCCAGATGATTACGACTGGTGCCCGCCATGGCATAGATTTCATCGGTGATTTCTTCAATATTAGTGATTAATTCGGCATCGTTATTCACCTTAGGATCTTTGGTAAATACGCCATCAATATCACTTAGAATGAATAAGCTATCGGCATCACATACTTGCGCAACCAGTGCAGCCAAGTTGTCATTATCACCTACGGTTAAATCATCTGTGGTAACGGTGTCATTTTCATTAACTATCGGCAAAATACCATTAGCTAGTTGAATTTGAATGGTTTTTTTTATGCTAATAAAGCGCTCTCTGTCAGCGAGATCACTTTGTGTTATTAATATTTGGCTACAGGGAGAATCGAAAAATCGCTGCCAGTTGGCCATCATTTGCATTTGCCCAACAGATGCCATGGCTTTTTTGGTGGCAACAGAAAGTTTGGGTGAGCCATGATGAATAAGACTTCGTCCGGCGGCAACGCCACCTGATGATACTAAGATAATTTCTTTGCCTTGGTGCTGACAGTTAGTGATAAATTGGGCAATGGCTAACGCATACTTGCCAGAACAACCATTACTTGTAGGTGCAATTAAGGCACTACCTACTTTTATCACGGCTCGATTAAAGTTCATTTTTCCCCCTGTTATTCTGCTAAAGTCAGTATGCGCCAAAGCCTGTAGGCATTCAACAAAACTAGCTAAATATACAAAATATTCTCTAGACGAAAATATACTTTTTAATAGCTTAAGGTTTTAGTTGTCATGAAGTGGTTGTTTCTGGTGTTTTATTAGGGGGGTTCTGCCAACAAAATGATAGTGAAAATTTTAAATGGTTGAATTTGCAACAGCTTACCTTTTTCATGCTAGGCATGATTAGCCAAGTATTTGATAATTTATTAGCAGAATAAATAATATATATTTGCCTTAATTCGTGATTAAATACGTAAACAAAGATAAACCGCTTTTATATCACTGTTTAGTACGACCTATGCTTAATTTTTTACCTGCGCCTATTATTGGCTTCCTTTCTTTAGCTTTTTATTTGATAAACACCTTGTTGTGGTTAGCGCCAATTTTGGTTTTCTCTTTATTGAAGGCGCTATTTCCATTTAAAGTAACGCAGAAAGTATTTAGTTATTTGCTGGATTTAATGGCAAGTAATTGGGTGGCACTTAATAGTGTAAATCAAAAGCTGTTTACTAAAATGGAGCTTGATGTCTCAGGTTTAGAAGAGCTCAATATGAAAGACTGGTACCTAGTGTTGGCTAATCACCAAAGTTGGGTAGATATTGTTGTCATTCAAAGAGCTTTGCATGGCAAAATCCCTTTTTTAAAATTCTTTCTGAAAAAAGAGTTAATTTATGTGCCCATTATGGGCTTAGCGTGGTGGGCATTAGATTTTCCATTTATGAAGCGCTATAGCCAGTCGTTTTTGAAGAAAAACCCGCACTTACGTGGCAAAGATATTGAAACCACGCGTAAAGCCTGCGCAAAATTTAAACATAAACCTGTTAGTGTCATGAGTTTTATTGAAGGAACACGCTTTACCCAAGCAAAGCATGACAAACAAAACTCACCATTTAAGCATTTACTAAAGCCTAAAGCCGGTGGCATAGCCTTTGTGCTTGATGCCATGAGTGAGCATTTAACTAAAATTGTTGATATCACTATATATTATCCTGATGGCGTACCAAATTTTGTTGATTTTTTATGTGGGCGAGTGAAAAATGTCCATATTGAAGTACACACTAGAGAAATATCGAAAGAAATTAGTGGTGACTACTTTAATGACAGAACATACAAAATAGCGTTTCAGAAGTGGCTTACACAATTTTGGCATGATAAAGATGATAGGCTTGAGCAACTAATAGAAAAAAATACTATTGAGCACAGGAAAGTGGAATGAATGAAATAATTAGTTTTTGGTTGATAGAGCAAGGGGTTAGTGACGACCATTTAGCAAGCACCACACTTATTGTCGGTTTAGTGTTTATCGCCTTAATCGCGAGCGTAAGCTTTTACCTAACCAAATTCCAATTATTAAAAGTTGTAAATAATCTTATCATTAAGACCCGAAATACCTGGGATGATGCCTTAATTGAGCACCAGGTGCTTAATCGTATGGCGCTGATGGTGCCCTATGTATTGATATTGTTTTTATCGCCACTGGTACTCTTGCCTGAAAGTACTGCATCAGCCGTATTGGTACTGTTGGCTAAAGTACTGTTAACCTTTCAAGTTGCTCGCAGCTTAAGCGCTTTACTTAATGTGAGTCGCAGCATATATAAAGAAACCGCTAAACAAAAATACCTACCTTTAAATGCCATAATCCAAGTGATTAAGTTGGCGTTATATTTAGTGACGACCATTATTATTGTGTCATTAATTATCAATAGATCGCCGGTATATTTACTGAGTGGTTTAGGCGCATTAACCGCCGTACTCTTGTTGGTTTTTCAAGACACCATTAAGGGCTTAGTGGCGAGTATTCAAATTTCTGCTAATAAAATGGTGGTTGCTGGTGACTGGATAGAATTGCCAAAGTACGGCGCTGATGGTGATGTTATTGAAATTGGCTTAAGTACTGTAAAAATTGAAAATTTTGATAAAACAGTAACTACAGTACCAACCTATGCGCTGATAAGCGACTCGTTTAAAAACTGGCGCAATATGTATCATACTGGTGCTCGTCGTATTAAGCGCACATTGATTATAGATATAGCCAGTATTGATTTTTATAGTTTGGAAAAAATCGATTTTCTCAGTAACAGTAAGCTATTAAAAGAGTACTTGAGTGAAAAGAAACAGCTGCTAGCGCAAGATGCCAATGATGAGCCAAAAGAGCTAGCAAAAATCAATTCGCGCCAGTTAACCAATGTCGGGACATTTCGCGCATATATTGAGCTTTATTTACAGCAAAATAGCAATATTCGTAATGATTTAACCTGTATGGTACGCCAGCTACCTGCCACTGCCAGTGGCTTACCGCTTGAAATATACTGCTTTGCCAATACTTCGGTATGGGCAAAATATGAGGGTATACAAGCGGATATTTTTGATCACCTATTTGCCATAGCGCCGCAGTTTGATTTAAGGGTATTTCAGCACCCTAGCGGTTTTGATTGGCAAAACCAAAATAAACACTAGGGTTGCATCTAGCTGTTATCGTTGACGGATAACTCCTTCTTGCATGGTTGAGGCGACAAGCTCGCCTTGGCGATTAAATATTTGCCCTTTTACTAAACCTCGACCATTACTGGCTGATGGGCTGTCCATACAGTAAAGCAACCAATCATCAAAACGGAATGGGCGATGAAACCACATAGCATGATCTATGGTGGCAATTTGAAAGTTAGGTTGCCAGTGACTGACGCCATGCTTATATAATGCTGTAGGTAAAAAGTGAAAGTCTGATGTATAAGCCAACATATAGGTATGTATACGTAAGTCATCAGTTAACTCGCCATTGGCTTTTATCCACATAGGGCAATAGCCATCTGTTTTTTGCGGATTGAGCCAGTTGTATTTTTGTACTGGGCGCAAATCAATAGGTTTTTCAGCCAAGAATTTTTTCCGCATAGGCTCAGGCAGAGCGTGCTGGTTTTCTACAATGTAATCTCTAAATGAGCTTACCTGCTCTGGGGCTGGCACATCTGGCATAGTGTCTTGATGATCAAAACCTTGCTCTGCGTGCTGAAAAGAAGCAGTCATGTAAAATATCGCTTTGCCGTTTTGAATGGCTTGCACTCTGCGGGTGCTAAAACTTGCGCCGTCACGAATAATCTCAACTTCATAAACCACAGGTTTGCTGGCATCACCCGCGCGTAAAAAATAAGAATGCAGCGAGTGAACGAATCTATCGCTGGCAACGGTTTCTTGCGCAGCTGATAGTGCTTGCCCCATAACTTGACCGCCAAATAGCGCACGAAAACCCAGATCTTGGCTTTGTCCGCGATAAATACCTTGTTCGATAACTTCTAACTTTAGTAATGCCAATAGTTCATCTAAAACTGCACTCATAATTTTTCCTAGGTATGACCAGTAGTGTAACTAAGCAGTGCTTGTTGTCATTTCTACAGCGTTAGCACTTTATCATGTGGAAAAACCACACATCAAAAGTGCTGCCTTGTAAAATAAACTTCCAACAAGCTGCTGCTAAAATAAATTTGCAAGATCAATGAGAGCTATTGTAAGGACTATTGATGTCATTTGTAAAATAGGTTAAATTTCGAACGATAGCATTATGGAATACCCTTTGGTATGAAGAAAAGATGGATTTTAATGTAGAGGTTAATCATGCAAGCAATATCAGAAGCAGTTGCCATTGAAAGGCGACAAGAGGTATCTGAGCAAAGAGATGTATGGGAAGATTTAACGTTGGCGCAAAAATTTGCTGCCAGTAGTTTAACTCAATTTGGTTATGAGTTGGCATTTGTGCGAGACTGTCATGGCAATAGCTTGGCGGTATTGCTTTGCAATAATAATATTGCCACCATTTCTAAGGCGGGAGAAATTAATACCGCACCCAATATTAAATTGAGAAACTGATCACTTAGTTAAAAAGCAGATAACTTTCATTAAAAGCGCCTTAGAGCGCTTTTTTTATCGGCAAAATACAGTAAAATAGCAAGTAATATCTAAAAAGGTGAAAGTTCCTTATGTCTCGTAAGAAAAAGTCTAGAAAACCCGCCTCAGCGCCAATAGCTAAGCCGAAATTAAGTAAGCAAGAACTGGAAAATATTGAAAAAAGAGTGCGTAAAAAAACAGGTAAGCAGCCTGGAAATCGTCAGCAAGAAGCGAAATCATCAGCAAAGCAGCAATCAAAAGAGCAAAGAAATAAAGATCCTCGCTTAGGTAGCAAGAAGCCGATTGCGCTAGGTGCTTTAGCGAATAAAGCAGAAAAACAAGCAGTGAAAGCGAAAGATAAGTCATTAACGCCACTTGCAGCGGTAAGGCCGGTTAAATCTGATGAGCTACCCCCAGAGCAAGCGCTTATTGCGATAGAGCAAGATGAAACGCTACAACTTATTTTGGCTAAACAAGAAGATAATATTGAGCTTAGCGAGCAAGAAGTTGATTATTATAACGATATGATGGACAAGCATGCTCAACTTTCACAAGCGCTAGGTCTTGATGATAGCGAAGATGACGTTGCCCAAAGCCAAGTGCGCAGTGAAGAAGAGTTATGGCAAAAATTAGATGGTCATGATTTCTCAGCGTTTGAAGAAGAATAACCACCATGAGCTTATTTTGGATTATTGCCACTAGCATTGGTGTTGTTATTATTTTAGCGTTAGCTTTTTATGCTGGCAGGCTATTGCAACAGTTGTCTTTGCAAACTAAGCGTCAACAGCAAGCAGAGATTGCTCAGCAACAAGCGCATAAAAGTCATGATGTTAAAGCGCTTAAAAGTGTCATTATTATTACCCGTGCTATGCAAGAAGAGCAGTGTGATTTTAGTGAAGGTTGTTGGCGTTTATCTGTGCTGCTTGACTCATTAAAGCTAAGTAGCCAGCTAGATCAGCAATTCCCTGCTATATTTGAGTTATATAACGAAATAAAGCATTTATCGATTCTTGAAGATCGAAAGCAACTGGCTAAAAAACAGCGAATGAAAGAAGATTTTCAGCGTATGCAAGTCGAGTCTCGCTTACGTCCTGCCATTGAGACTGATGTCGAGAATCTTAAGCAATTTGCTGATGAGCAGGTTCAGCAGTTATCTAGTTCATAAAGCTAATCAATTCTGCTCGGCCATTGCTAATGCTGTTCATATGATTACCCATATAGCGAAAAGGTGATAGCAATGTCTGAGCAATTAAAATCACAATTCACCCAACGAATCATTGAACTTCAACAACGGATTGATTCAATTCATCAAGATTTTGCCAATGGTCGCGCTGCTGATTGGGCAGAGCAAGCTGGTGAACGCGAAAATGATGAAGTTCTCAATGCCTTAGAGTCTGAAGCGAAAATTGAAATTCAGCAGTTATCTAACGCAATTGCACGTATTGATAATGGCAATTATGGTATATGTCAGCAGTGCGGTGATGAAATTGCCAAAAAACGACTACAAGTACAACCCGCAGCCGTTATGTGTATTCAGTGTGCTCAGTAATTGATCTCGATTAATATAGCCCTTTATTTTTTGTGGCTATGTTGAGCTTGATCAAGACCACATCTGAGCAATGGTGTATACTCTCTATCGTAAATTAAATCAACGGTAGATAGCATGCAAGTAAGTCAATTTTTCGATAATACATTACTGAGTAAATACAATACCAGTGGGCCAAGATATACGTCTTACCCTACAGCGTTGGAATTTCATGATAATTTTAAACATGAAGATTTTATTCAAGCGGTGCAAAATTCTGAGAACAGAGATTTATCTTTGTATGTTCATATCCCATTTTGCCATACGCTATGTTACTACTGTGGCTGTAATAAAGTTATTACCCGTCATAGAGAAAAAGCAGATACTTATTTAGAGTACTTGGCAAAAGAGATTGCCCTGCAAGCACCACTATTTACAGAATATAGCGTTAAGCAATTGCATTGGGGTGGCGGCACGCCAAGCTTTCTTACTCATGAGCAAATCACTACCTTAGTTTCTTTGTTAAAAGAGAAATTTAATTTTTCTGATGATTTGGAAATGAGTATAGAAATTGACCCACGTGAAATTGAAATGGATCTTGCTGAGCACTTATTCTCGTTAGGCTTTAATCGCTTAAGCTTAGGAGTGCAAGATTTAGATTTAAAAGTACAGCAAGCAATTAACCGTGTTCAATCAACTGAGTTTATTGGTAACTTTATTCATCATGCCAAACAAGTTGGTTTTCAATCAATTAATATTGATTTGATTTATGGTTTACCTCATCAAACATTAGAAAACTTTAAGAAAACATTAGATAAAGCGCATGAGTGGGATGTTGATCGCATTTCATTATTTAGCTACGCGCATTTACCAAGTCGTTTTGCTGCACAACGTAAGTTACGTGATGAGTGGTTACCTAATACCCAAGAAAAGTTTGCCTTAATGAAATTAGCAATCGAAACTTTGTGTGATTATGGTTATGACTTCATTGGTATGGATCATTTTGCTAAACCAAATGATGAACTTTCCATTGCGCAAAATGATGGTTCGTTACATAGAAACTTCCAAGGTTACACGACTCGTGGTGGTTGTGACTTATTAGGGCTAGGTGTTTCATCTATTAGTGCTATTGGTAATAGCTTTAGCCAAAATATCAAAGATTTAAAGGAATATTATCAGGCAATTACTGAGCAACAGCATGCTCAGGTAGTTGGGGTAAGCTTATCTGAAGATGATGTTATTCGTGGAGAAGTCATTCGCGAATTAATGTGTAATTTATACTTAGATAAAAACCAAATTAGTGAAAAATATAATATTAATTTTGATGACTATTTTGCTGATGATCTCCCCTTACTAAATACGTTTATTGATGATGGTTTAGTAGAAAATAACGCTGACTGTATTCGTGTAGATCAAAAGGCGCGTTTGTTAATTCGTATTATTTGTATGAGCTTTGATGCTTATATGAAAAAGCATGTTAACCAGCAGCGTTTTTCTCGCGTGATATAGCAAGAATAGTTTGTTTAATTGAATGGCGAAATACAAGGATGCTGGAGAAGGTCATGCTTGTATTTCACCAAGTGGCTAGATAAAAAATTATCTAAAAAGCCCCATATTGCGATCAGCAACCGCTTCTCGCCAACCGCCTAACCATTGTGATTTAGCTTCGATATTTTGGTATGGACAATGCTCTTTAGCTTTGCCACAAAGACCTGCCTGATAACCATTTGAATGCGCTCTTCCTAATTTGTCCCTTTTTTGTCTCTTCATAGTTTGTACCTCATAGAACACCTCGTAACTGTTTGATAAATAATTATTTAGCTTTTAAATGAAAAGCAGATTTTAAATATAAATACTACGTTGTGGTCAATTTTTGTTGCTTGTGAGTTAGCACTTAGCGTGCTGGTGGGAGTCATATTTTCCATAATTAAACAACGCAAATTGACGGATTTATTTAAGAGGATTTGAACTGTGCTTGCAAGCAAAAATTTTGCTTCACTGCAGCTCAAATTCCATAAAATAGTAGGTCAAATTTTTGCTGAAAAAATAGCCGCTGAGAAAACAACTTGTTAGCAGCTATGCATAGATGAATTTTTTATATTGGCTATTTTTTATATAGAAAATTGGTTTAAAGGTTACAATTTGATGACGTTTTGATGAAAGTTAATTAATGTTTTTAGCTGTCACTGTGTAACAGCGGTTTTAGCATAGCCTCTAAACCATTAAGTTTTATTTCATACATCAAGGCGAGTTGTTCACCGAGTTTACCTTGAGGGTAGCCATTACTATGGAACCAAACTAAATAGGGCTCGGGTAATTGCAGTAATTTCCTTCCTTGGTATTTGCCAAAAGGCATAGTTTGATTAATTGCTTCTACGAGTTTTTTTTGATCGGCTAACAAGAAGGTTCTCCATTATTTCTTTGTCACTTTACTGACATCTGTAGGTCACAAAAACGTCATTTTTCTTATCTAGAATGTCAGCAATTAAATTACCTGTTTTAATTCTCAAATGGAATTTTTATGTCAATTATTAGAAAGCGTAGTGCGGCACATAAGGCATATTTGCCTAGCAATGTTAGGGATAACCAATATATATTAGCGGAATTCGCATTAACCGATGAGTTACTTGACGCCTTATCTGGTAAGTATTCCACTGTAAAGCCGCAGCCGTATTATGACGTCTACCATTATTTATCTACAGCATTTTTTTCTTTAACGACAAAGTTTGAATTAAGTAACTGTCAGTTTATTGCTAATGATAAATTGGCCCGGGTGCGTTTTAGCCAGGAAATGCATCAGTGGCAAACCAACCAACAAATTTTATTTTATTACAATCCTGAACAGCATCATTTGAAGAAGTCTTTCTTTGATGGCAGTAAAAGAGCTAAGAAGATTTGCTTATTGTTTTTAGCTACAGGTGATGATATTCGCCAAAATGCCGCAGGCTTTCATGGCAAAGTTGTTAATGTTTTAGGGCAGTTTTGTCAGGAAATGTCCTTAAAAATGGATGATGTCAGAGTAAGGGATCATCAGCATTTGACCTATGATTTATTTGCCAAGGAAAAGGGGTGTGCATCAACGCAAGTACATAAACTGAGACAAATTGATAAGCGCTATGCCAGTCAACATGTTGAGTTGCCTATTAATCATAGCGCGATGAATTATGCGGTGATTAATTTAAACATCAATAATGATATTTTGAACTTGGTAGAGCTAGACAATAGCTCTCAAGACCCTTACAACCCTTTGTATACGCACTTAACCAATGTGTTTACCCTTGCAGCTAAACAGTATAATTTAAATAATGCTGCACTTATTGCTAATGGTCTTGTGCCTATAGTGCGCTATAGCATTCATGAAATTGTCTCTAGGGTAGGCGAGTTGCAAATGCTTGGTTACAACCCTGAGCAAACACCATGTGGCATTGTCAGTAAGTGGGACGCTAATGAATTAACGGATACTATCCAGCTTATTTTTGTTGCCACGAAAGAAAATAGTACAGAATATGGTTACGGGCGTTTTCTAAATCAAATTGAGCAAGCAATGCAATTAATGGCAAAAGAGTTAGGTATATCGCCTAGTAAAAATGAGCTTTTAATTCGCTTCCATCAGCATGTCGCTTATAACTTTTAGCTTCTGCTTAGCTGGTTTGTGGGCGCTTTTGTAGCTTACGCTGTAAAGTGCGCCTATGCATGGAAAGCTGTCTGGCGGTGGCAGAGATATTCCCTTGATTAGCCTTTAATACTTGCTGAATATGCTGCCATTCTACTTGCTCTGCTGACAGTGTTTGTTCAGGCTCGTCTTTGATATCTATCGTGGCTGCCTTGGTATTGCTCAAGGTGGCTAGTAGGGTTTGACTGTCTATAGGTTTAGCAAGGTAATCATCTGCCCCTAGCTTTATGGCATCAACTGCGGTAGCAATACTAGCAAAGCCTGTCAGTAATATAATACGACTTTGTGGTCTTAGTTTGCGCAGAGGCGTGATGATATTTAATGTGGTTTCTTCTGCAAGCTTCATATCAAGTAAGATATAGTCAGGCAAAATACGATGACACGCTAACAGGGCGTCATTGTTGTTATCAACATGGGTACATTCATAGCCGTGCTTTTCCAATCGTCTTTTTAGTGTGTTGGCAAAGACAATGTCATCTTCAACTATGAGTAATTTCATGTCTAACTCCGTGTTTTATTGTTTGTTCTTTTGGGCCACTAAGCTTGGCTAGCGGGTAAACTTAAGGTAACTAAAGCGCCACCATCTTGATGGTTTGTTAATGCTAACTTACCACCTAGCCTTTCTAAACTCGCATGACTTAGAAAAACCGCCATGCCTAATCCTTGTTCACTGGCAACGGGTTTTACCCCGAGCTCTGCTAATTTTTTCAGAGTAAAACCTAAACCGTAATCTCTGATACTTAATTGCCAATTTTCACCGATGATCTGGCTCTCAATACTTAAACGCAGGCTGTTATTGGCTTTACTCGCTCTAATGGCATTGTTAATAAGATTTAGAATCGCGGGCAATAAAGCGGCATCAGCATTGATGCTGTTATTATCTTGGTGTCTAGCAATAAGTTCAAGTTCAATATCAGGGTAGTTAACAGAGATATTGTCTTTTATATCATCGAGTAATTGTTGGCAGCTAATAGGCTTTATTGTTTGCTCTTTAATGGAAAATACCATGGCTCTAAAGTCTGCCAAACTCTCACGACAGCGCGTAAGTTGTTCTTGCATATCATCTATGACGGGATTATTAGGGAAATCTTCAGCCAGCTCATCGGCAAGCAATTGCACGGTGGCGATAGGGGTTGCTAATTGGTGAGTAACCTGAGCTGAGGCAACACCAAGTGCGGTAACCTGTTCTTGTTTGAGCAAATTTTCTCGATAAGCAGCAATGGCCAGTTCTTGCTGGTTAATGCTACGCGCCATTTTGCCTACCACTAAAGCAACAACCAGTGTTGAGAAAAGAAAGTTAATGCCCATACCAATAAAGTGACCTTCCATATTGCCATGCATAACACTCATTGGCAGAAACCAAAGTAAGGCGCTATAAGAGAAAATAGCCAATGAGGCTACTATGGCTAATAATATTGGCGTTAAGGTAACTGCCGCTATGGCAATTGGGATAAGTAACAAAGATACAAAGGCGTTGGTTGCTCCGCCGCTGAAAAATAGTAGTAGTGATAAGAAAATAATATCAGCACAAATTTGAATTAAAATGGCGGTTTGGCTGTTCTTATCATCACTCGGGTGGTGTTTTCTATAATAGAAGCTGCTACCTAAGGTAAACAATACTTCGAGACCTATGACGCTAAATAGCGGAGTCCAAGGTAACTGGTAATGCAGTACTAAATTAACAAAAAAGATCAGCAATAGCTGAATGGTAATTGCTATGCTACGCAAGGCAATAATGGCTTGTATTTGGCTTGCTCTTTTGATGAATTTTGGCATAAGTCTTTTATGGCTAAATGAAATTAATTAGCATCTTACCTGATTAATGAGCAAAAAAGTTAAGCAAGGCACATCAAGTTGATAAAGATCAGCAAAAAACAAATAGACGTCTAAACGTCTATGGTGTATTGTTACTCGAGATAAATTCACGTGATTTGGTGAGGCTATGACAGAAAAATCTAATAAGACGAATATTCAACAGGCAACTTTAGCTGGTGGCTGTTTTTGGTGTATAGAGGCGGCATATAACAGCTTGCAAGGTATAGAGCAGGCAGTGTCGGGTTATATGGGTGGTGACAGTGCTGCACCAACATATAAAGAAGTTTGCGCTGGCGATACAGGCCATGCTGAAGTGGTGCGTTTAACCTTTGATGCCGATATCATTAGTTACCGAGAGATTTTAGAGATCTTTTTTACCTTACATGATCCGACTCAGCTTAATCGTCAAGGTAATGATATTGGCACTCAATATCGTTCAGAAATTTTCTTTGAGAATGATGAGCAGCAAGTTATTGCTAATGAAATTATTGCTGAGCTAAGTCAATCGGGTGCCTTTGAGCAGGATATTGTGACTAAGGTGACGCCAGTAAGTGAATTTTATTGTGGTGAAGACTATCACCAAGAGTACTTTAACAACAACCCTGAGAACCAATACTGCCAGGCGGTGGTTTCGCCTAAACTGGCTAAGTTTCGTAAGACTTTTGTTAGTAAATTAAAGGGTGAGTAGAAAATACTAGTTTGCTCATTGCTATACAGAAAGTATTTAGTGACGAGCAAACTAGCAGAGCATTATTTTATGCTATTTTTTGTTGCTTTGGTGGGTTTCATCAAACTTGCTTCTTAAGGTTTGCGCCCATGAGCGAATAATGCGTTTGGCATCGGCGCGATTGGTTACGCGATTTGACCATTGGTAATAACCGCGATCACCAGCAACTTGTGAATCAATAATTCGGGCAAGAATTTCACCGCTTACCGCATCGTATAGCTCTAAATATAGGGTTGCGGAGCCTGAATCATTGGTTAATGTTTTCCTGGGGGTTGCAGATGAGATATCAGGCGCATTTACATCCAGATTAATAATAGCGGGTCTGATAAGTAAGGTGCCTTCACTGGCTTGCTTAACAATCGGATAGTTATTGTCGCGAGAGAATTCTTCTAAAAAGACTTCATCTAATAATCCAGCAACAGATTCCTTAATACGGATTATATCTTTATCACGTATCTTTGAGGAGAGTGATGCAGCACCGCGATTGTAGTCTCGTTTCCAGTTTTTCTTAAAAGCAACAGTACTTGGTGCAATTTGTACCTTGTCGTATTCAGCAAAGTTAACACCGGGCTTTTGATAGGCTAAGGTTGAGCGACTTTCGTGTTTTAAATCTAAACCTTCAGCTGTTTCCTGTGGCGCATTACCTTGATAGGTGCTGCTACAACCAGCAAAAAGCAGCGTAGTTAGTAAAATAATGCCAGTATGCAGTTTTGATATATTTTTCATATAGCTTCCTTGTGTTTAGCTGTTGTTATTTGGATTATTTTCCAATGAGACGCACTCAGTTTGGCACACTATTGGTTAACATACAAAGGGGCAATTTCAGCTAAAAATCATGCTGAGTATCTTTGAAAATGATCAGGCTTAGCTATACTGAAAGAACGAATAATAACAACAAAACGCTAATTTTTTCGATTGTAACCTCAGACTTCTAAAGGTGGTGATCTTATGCGTTTTAATAAGTTAACCCTGTTATTAGCTACAGCGTTTATCGCCCTTGCTTATCTCATTTACCCTGCTGATGACCCATACAAGCACCGACAGGTAAATCGTATCGCCTCGGCAGAAAATAACTTTACTTTGCCTATTGAACCACATATTAGCCAAGTGACTAGGCCAAAAGAAACCTTTTCCTTTCCAATTAAGCTTGGCGAAGTCGGCCCAAGTAACTCACTGTATTCTGGCCCTAAGCAATATCCTTTTTATTGTATGACCATAGACTCTAAATTAGGGCAACCGCTTGTTGATAATTTGCAGGGGTTTGGCGTGCCAGTATACGAGGATATTAATAAGCAAAGTAAAATTATTGGTCATTCAAAAGATTGCCTAGTAAAAAGCCAATTGCATTTTTTCTATCTGGATAAAGCCGATCGCCTTGTTAAGCTCAAGCCTGAGCAATTTAATTCTATTTCGCAGCTTGCTCAAGCTAAGCAGCCATTACAATTGTTTCGCGCTGAGCAAGGTAGTATTAATCGCTTTATTTACACCATAGCTATGGCAATAACGCCAGAAGAATTAGGCACTAGAGTAGAAAGCAGCCTATGGAATAAGCGCTTAATTTATCAATTTAATGGTGGCTCAGGTATTGGTTTTCGCCAAGGTCGACAAAAAGCCGTCAAAATTATTAGTAATCGCTTAGCGCAAATTCAGGCAGGTTATGCGGTCATCAGCTCAAGTGGTAATCGTACTAGCTATACCTATAACATGCTATTGGCAGAAGATACTGCCAGACGAGTAAAACTTAACTTTGTTAGCTTGTTTGGCGAGCCTTTATACACTGTAGGAATTGGCGGCTCAGGTGGTGGTTTGGCGCAATATCTAATTGCGCAAAATAGCCAAGGTATTCTCGATGGCTTAATTCCACAATATTCTTATCCAGATATGCTTAGCCAAACCATTTATGCCTTAGATTGCGATTTATTAAACAACTATTTTACCTTTCGAGATAAAGGCAACAGTCGCTGGCAGCAGTGGGATCAACGTAAGTTATTAGAAGGTATGAATACTTTGCATGACTTTCCCCAAAGGATAGCTTTTTTACAGCCGGTAGCACAATTAATGGCGGGTATGGTACCAAGTTTCCCTCAAGGAAATAGTGAGTGCATCAATGGTTATTTTGGTTTGTCGACTTTTATTCATAACCCGAGGCAAGGCTTTTTACGTAGCTTTTTCAGTGAAGATGTTGTTGAGCAAACCAACTGGAACTATTGGGAAGATATGGCTTGGTTATTTAAACGTGATCAACATGGTTTAGTGCAAAGTACTTGGGATAATGAAGGGGTGCAATATGGCCTTAGGGCACTTAAACAAAAACAAATAACCTTAACAGAATTTGTTCATATCAATCGATATATCGGTGGCTGGAAAGAGCAACATCAAATGCAGCCTGAAAGTATCGTAATGCCTTTTGGTCGTAAGTTACCGCTTTGGTTATCTCTGTGGGGCAGTGACAATATTACCGAATATGATGAAGTATTAGCACATGCGCCAAGACATAGCGCCTCTCTTGCGGCAATTGAGGCAGCTTATCGGGGCGGACAAGTGTTTATCGGCCAGCTTGATTTACCCATTATTGATGTTCGTCATTATTTAGAAGAGAAATTAGATATGCATCATATGTCGGCATCATTTAGCGCTCGGCTTAGACTATTAGAGGCCAATGGTCATTACGAGAATCAAGTGATTTGGGTAGCAAAACGAGATTATGATCCCAGCGTACAAGCTTTCGCTTTAATGGATAAATGGCTACAAAAACGTAAAGAAAACCCAGCCTTGACGGCTAGTCAGGCTCGGCCTGAGCAATTACAAGACGCCTGTTTTGATGAGCAAGGCAAAGTGATTGCTAAAGGTCGCGGGGTTTGGCACGGCAAGTGGAATAATGAACGCGAAGGCAGTTGTGCGCAACATTATGCTATTTTTTCAAATAGTCGCATTCAGGCGGAAGGGCCGTGGCAGGGCAGTATCTTTAAATGCCAAACCATACCTGTTGAGCAGGCAATAAAACAAGGGGTTTATGGTGATATTGATATTTCTAGTCAGCTAGCACAATTAAAGGAGATTTTTGCTAATGGCGTATGTGATTACAGTAAAATGGATGCTGGCAGGCCAAGCGATATTTAACTAAAACAGTAAGTTAACTAAAACAAGAGCAGTGCTTGTTAACACTGCTCTTAAGCTATTTATTTAAACTTAGGCTATTTAAGCCGAGCTCGGGTTATTTATTTAACCAAGTAATAAATAGTGACCAAGCAATAGCCCACATAATGATACCAATAACACTGTCTATTACGCGTTTTACTTTAGGTTGAGATAGTTGTGTTGAAAATTTAGCAGCACCAAAGGCTAAACAACTAAACCACACCATAGAAGCCAAAATAGTGCCCAGTAAAAAATATAGCTTGGCATCACCGCTGTATTGTCCGCCAACACTACCTATGACCATGACTGTATCTATATAAGCGTGCGGATTTAGAAATGTCACAATCAGGCTAGTTAATATGACAATTTTGGCTGATTTATGCTCTTTACTTAATACCGCATTAGGTGTGTTGCCTTGGTATGCAGCTTTAAAAGACATTAAGCCGTAACTGAACAAAAACGCAATGCCGCCCCAAGTTAGCAAGGTAAATAACAAGTCGCTACTGGATAAAATTAAACTACCGCCAAAAATGCCTAGCGTCATTAAAATAACATCATAAAGTACAAATAATGTCGCGGTCATGACATGATGGTTTCTGTTAATACCTTGATTTAGCAATAAGGAGTTTTGGCTACCAATAGGAATGATCATGCTAAGGGCCAAGGTAAATCCTTTAGTCATCACTAATAAGCTCATATTCTGTCTCCTTAATATTTACTATGTTTGCAGCGTTTGGCTGATTTATGTTGAAGTAATTTAGGAGGCAAGTTTGCGCTTTTTATTTGTATAAATATAATTAATAAATCTTAACTATCATAAGTAAAACTTATTAAGAGGGCTGAAGGTGTTTGATTACAAACTGTTAGCAGCATTAAATGCCATTATTGAGAATCAAAGCTTTGAGCTGGCGGCACAGAAGCTGTTTATTAGTCAGTCAGCGATTTCTCAGAGAATTAAAGCGCTAGAAGAAGCTATGGGGCAGCCAATTTTAATTCGCAGTCAGCCAATTCAGGCTACCAAGGCGGGTGAGCAATTATTGAGTCATTTTAAAAAAGTACAACAACTAGAAAGTGAGTTGTTGCCACATTTATTGCCTGATAAACCTGCAAGCCCATTGAAAATAGCCTTAGCGGTCAATGCCGATAGTTTAGCTACATGGTTTATTAAAGCGATTACCCCGGCAGTGGAAAATGAATTAATTGAATTGAATTTAATTATTGAGCATGAACAGAGAACCTTAGATAAGCTGCGCTCAGGGGAAGCCATAGGAGCAGTAAGCACTGAGGCTAAACCACTTAAGGGCTATCGGTCATTTAAGCTTGGCAAGATGGAATATTACTTAGTTTCATCGCCAGGCTTTAAAGAGAAATATTTCTCTGGGGGAGTGACTGCACAGACGCTGAAAATGGCACCAGCCATTAGCTATGATCATAAAGATGATATGCACACTAAGTATATTGCCCAGCATTTTGATTTAGCAGCGAACGAGTATTATTGTCACACGGTGAAATCATCAGAAGCCTTTGTTGGTTTGGCAAAAGCAGGCGCCGCTTATTGCTTATTGCCTAGCTTACAAATTATCGATGAACTTAATTCTGGTGAGTTAGTGAATCTATGCCCAGATAAAATACTGACCAGACGTTTATATTGGCATAGTTGGGTGTTAGTCAAAGGGGTGAATAAAGCGCTATCACAGCAAGTTATTCGCGCTGGGCAAGCATTGCTGTCTTAGCATGCTTGCCCAATGATGTCGTTATTTAAAACGCATGGATAAATCTACCGCGAGCACGTGCTTGGTTAAGGCACCAGAAGAGATAAAATCTACGCCTGCTTTCGCGTATTCGCGTAATGTTTCTATGGTCATATTACCCGATACTTCTAGCTTAGCTTTGCCGCGTGTCGCGCTCACCGCTTGTTCGATCATTTTCGGCGTGAAATTATCTAACATGATGATGTCTGCACCAGCGTTAAGTGCTTGCTCTAATTCGTCAAGAGATTCCACTTCAACTTCAACCGTTTTATCGCTGTGGTTAGCTTTTGCTGTTGCGATAGCTTTGTTAATGCCGCCACAGGCAGCAATGTGGTTTTCTTTAATTAAAAAAGCGTCGAAAAGGCCAATTCTATGATTAACACCGCCGCCGCATAACACCGCATATTTTTGCGCACTACGTAGGCCAGGTAAGGTTTTACGTGTATCTAATAACTTGGTATTACTACCTGCTAGCTCTTTCACGTATTGGCTAGTGATAGTGGCTGTGCCACATAAGCTTTGTAAAAAGTTTAACGCTACACGTTCACCCGTTAGTAAAGTACGGGCATAACCTTCAAGCTCAAACAAAGTCGTATTAGCGGCAACTGCTTCACCGTCATTGACAAACCAAGTGATTTTTGTGGCTTTATCGCCAGTATGTCCTAGAGATTTATCTAGTTGGGCAAATACTTCATTGACCCAAGCAACACCACAAATAATACAATCTTCACGAGAAATTACCGTAGCAACTGCTTGCTCAGCTTCAGGAATAAGCATGGCAGTGATATCTTGATTGGCATCAGCTGACTGAGATACATGCGCACCTAAATCTTCTTTTAATGCCCATGATACTGTATGGCTGATATCATCTTTTAATGCGTCTAGCTGAGTGGTTAGCATTTGCTATTGTTCCCGTAATATTAATTGTTTACCTGTTTGGCGAAATTCTACTCTTTTTAAGGCGCTCATACCTAATAGAATCTGATCACTTTGCATGGCAGGGTTGATGTGAGCGGCGACATTATAAAGGATTATGTTACCTAAGCTCAATTGCTCAACTAAGGTTTTATATACTGTGATACTGCCATTGGCGGTTTGCACGCGATAGCTGCCACTTGCTTGCAGCCCTAAATTATCAGCAATATGCGCAGGAATAGATAACTCTGTGGCGCCGGTATCAAGCAAAAAGGTGACTGGCATCTCGTTAATAGTGCCATTGGTAACATAATGACCGTGCCTATTTTGTACTAAAGTCACTTCGGCTTTGCCTTGACTCGTTAAGCGCATTTCAGGCTGGGCATTGGGGTTATATTGTTTGTCGAGTACATCCTCAAAGAAGAACATTAATAAGCCAAGGGCAATTAGCCAAGCTAGCCAAACAAATATTTTTGCCATTTTGTTTGTTGGGTCATCTTCAGTCATACTATGCACAATATTATTCAAGGTAATGATTATTGTATGTCGTTAATTAGTGAGCATAAAGCTGATAATTGTAATAATTTCTCAATCAAGCAAGGTTGGTTAGTTCAGGCTCAGCATTGTTTATCGCCACACTTTACCCCACGAGAACAAGATGAGCAGATCAGCTTACTGGTGATCCACAATATCTCTTTGCCTGCAGGGCAATTTGGTACTCCTTATATTACTGATTTATTTGTGGGTACTTTAGATTGTGATGCTCACCCAAGTTTTTCTGATTTAAAGCATTTAACTGTCTCTGCCCATTGCTTAATTCGTCGTGATGGCAGTATTATTCAATATGTCTCTTTTAACGATAAAGCTTGGCATGCTGGCGTGTCATCTTTTCAAGGCAGAGAACAGTGTAATGACTTTTCTATTGGCATAGAGTTAGAGGGAACTGATAGCCAAGCTTATACCGATTTGCAATATCAAGCTTTGGCTGAGCTAACTGTGCAGTTAATGGTTACTTATCCTGCGATAACTTTAGATAATATTGCTGGTCATTGTGATATCGCGCCTGGTAGAAAAACAGATCCCGGGCCTGCGTTTGATTGGTCTAGCTATAAACAACTAATTTGCGATAAGAAAAATAACAAAGAATTTTAAGGTGTAACATGAGTTTACTGAGTTTATTAATTGCCTTGGCGGCAGAGCGCTCGTTATCTTCTTCTTGGTGGCGTTTTCAACATTATTTTCAAGGTTATAGCAACTTTGTTGATGACAACAGTAAGTTAGCAAACTTAAAACAATCAACCTTAGGTAAAGCTTTATTTATTGTTATTCCGGTTTTGCTTACTGTGATGATTTTAGATTCAATCGATAATGGCTTAATACACTTGTTATTGTCGACTGTGATTTTGATTGTTTGTTTTGGTTGTGTCGGTACCAGAGAAAGCTATAAACACTACTTGCAATCTGCTTTTCGTGGCGAGGAAACCACCACAGCACTTCATCACCAGCAGTTACTTGAAGATAAAAACCTGCCGCCAATGGGCTTTGGTCAAGCGCTTATTTGGCTGAACTATCGTTACTATATTGCCATTATGTTGTATTTCACCTTGTTTGGTGCCGCTGGCGTGGTGTTTTATCGCTTATTATGTGCGGTCATTGAGCAAGAAAATTCAGCCTGTCAGGCCAAATGTCAGCAAGATGAACAGGCAAGTGCTAGCGAGCAAGCAATGGCAAATGATGCTAATGAAGCGGAATTTGACGAAGCTGATTTTGATGAAATTAAGCAAGATCCTAGCGAGCATGAGCAAAATAACCCACCAAGCTTAACTGGCGGCTGTAATAACCATCACGATGTGCTTTTCTGGTTAGACTGGTTACCGGTAAGGATTACCTCGTTTGGTTATATGTTTGTCGGTCATTTTACTCGCGCTATGCCTGTGTGGTTAGAGAGTTTGTTTGATTTTCAAAAGCCAACTCATCGGGTTTTAATCGACGTCGCGGAAAAATCAGAAGATATCATGATAGGTGAAAATGATTGTACCGCAGAGCCTTGTCTATTAGTACGCTTAGCAAAAAGAACGGTACTGTTAATGTTAGCTATTATCTCTGTGCTGATACTTGCTGGCGTACTGAGCTAGTATAAATAATCACCTCGTTATGATAAAAAACCATTGGTCTGACCAATGGTTTTTTTATGCGTAATTATGAAAAAATCAAACATAAGTTTTAAGTTCGGGCTCTAATTAAATGTTTGCGCTAGCACAAGCTATCAACTAAATTCACTTGTCAAAACAGGTGTTTTTTGCTATTTTATTGCCCTGTTTTTAATTGGTAATACCAATTTACCAAAGGTTTTTGGTAAATATTTATTCTCTTGATTTGATTATGACACCACGTATGACAGCAAAAAAATCTGTTTTGCAACAACCGCTTAAACAGAAAAAACTTGCCGATATTATTATGTCTCAGTTAGAGGCCATGATAATTGAAGGTAGTTTGTTGCCTGGAGAAAAATTATTACCAGAGCGTGAACTCGCGGCGCAGTTTGAAGTGTCGCGTCCGTCATTGCGTGAAGCCATTCAAAAATTAGAAGCCAAAGGCTTAGTAGTGCGTAAACAAGGTGGTGGCACGTTTGTTAGCGACAATATCTTAAGCGGTTTTGCTGATCCTTTATTTGATTTAATGGCCAATAACAATGAATCACAATTTGATTTATTGGAGTTTCGCCATGGTATTGAAGGTATGGCGTCATACTATGCCGCTATGCGTGGTACCTCGGCCGATTTTGAACACATTCAAGCTAAACATGATGAAATTGGTAACTCTCAATTAGAAGATGATTTTCATTTAGAAGCAAAAGCGGTATTTGAATTTTATCTAGCTATCTGTGCTGCATCACACAATGCGGTAATTTTGCATCTTGCTCGCAGCATGTCAGAGCTGCTTATCGATAATATTGAAAAGAATTTAACTATCTTGGCTAAGCGCCCAGATATTTTTGCCAAAATTACGGATTACCGTAAGCGTTTATTGGCTGCCATTATTAGCGGGCAACCGCAGAAAGCTTGGGGGGCTAGTCATCGCCACTTAGCTTTTATTGAAGAAGTATTGTTAAAGATGACACAAGAAAATAGCCGTATGGAAAGATCCATGAGGCGCATGTAGAAAATAGTAGTAAGAGAAATACATATAAATACGCGTGGTTATTGATAATTTAATCGTTAATTAACTTTTCTTTTAACAGAAGCAAACTATCTTTAATCATCAACTTAATTGAAATTTTTAAAATTTAAACTTAATCAGCTTTGCTTTTAAATTGCTTGATAATTAGCACATTTAAAACAAAGTAGCGGAGACTAGATAATATGTCAGATTTGCCAAAAATAGATATAGATTCTTTGGAAACCCAAGAGTGGTTAGAATCGATGGAATCTGTATTGGAAAATGAAGGCCCAGAGCGTGCACATTTTCTATTAGAGCAACTAATCGATCGCGCTCGTCGTGGTGGTACACATTTACCGTTTGATGCAACAACGGCATACGTAAATACTATTCCTCCAGGACAAGAGCCGCACATGCCGGCTGATCAGACCATTGAATCACGTATTCGTGCCGTGATTCGCTGGAATGCTTTAGTATTAGTTTTACGTGCATCTAAGAAAGATTTAGAGCTAGGTGGTCATATTGGTAGCTTTGCTTCTTCTTCTACTTTATACGATGTAGGTTTTAACCACTTCTTTAAAGCGGCAACACCAGAAAATGGTGGTGACTTTATTTTCTCACAAGGTCATATTTCTCCGGGTATCTACGCTCGCGCCTTTATGGAAGGTCGCTTAACAGAAGAGCAAATGAATAACTTCCGTCAAGAATGTGATGGCAAAGGTTTATCTTCTTACCCTCATCCGCACTTAATGCAAGACTTCTGGCAGTTCCCAACCGTTTCTATGGGCTTAGGTCCACTACAAGCAATTTATACTGCACGTTTCCTTAAATACTTAACTGATCGTGGTATCAAAGATTGTTCAGGTCAACGTGTATACGCTTTCCTAGGTGACGGTGAGTGTGATGAGCCAGAATCATTAGGTGCTATTGGTTTAGCGGCGCGTGAAGGTTTAGATAACTTAACCTTTATCATTAACTGTAACTTACAGCGTCTTGATGGCCCAGTACGTGGTAACGGCAAAATTATTCAAGAACTTGAAGGTACCTTCCGTGGCGCAGGCTGGGAAGTAACTAAGGTTATTTGGGGCTCTTACTGGGATGCATTATTAGCACGTGATACTTCAGGTAAGTTATTACAGTTAATGAATGAAACGGTTGATGGTGAATACCAAAACTGTAAAGCCAAAGGCGGCAAGTACACCCGTGAAAACTTCTTTAACAAGTACCCAGAAACAGCCGCTATGGTTGCTAACATGTCTGATGAAGATATCTGGCGCTTAAACCGTGGTGGTCATGACCCAGTTAAAGTTTACGCTGCTTACGATAAAGCAATGAAGACTAAAGGTCGTCCTACAGTAATTCTTGCTAAAACCGTTAAAGGTTTTGGTTTAGGTGCTTCAGGTGAAGCATTAAACATTGCTCATAACGTTAAGAAAATGGACGTTGAGTCAATCAAGCACTACCGTGATCGTTTCAATATTCCAGTAAGTGATGAAGAGATTGCTGACTTACCTTTCTTCAAATTCCCTGAAGACAGTGAAGAATACAAGTACATGAAGACGCGTCGTGAAGCATTAGGTGGTTCATTACCAGCACGCCGTCAACAAGCCGATGAGCAATTAGAAATTCCACCGCTTAAGTCGTTCGATGCTATCTTAAAAGGCTCAGGTGATCGTCAAGTATCATCAACCATGACCTTTGTTCGTGTACTGAACAGCCTATTAAAAGATAAGAAAATTGGTAAGCGTATTGTGCCTATCATTCCTGATGAAGCGCGTACTTTTGGTATGGAAGGTCTATTCCGTCAAGTGGGTATTTACGCCAATGAAGGACAAAAATACGTTCCTCAAGATGCTGACCAAGTGGCTTACTACCGTGAAGATAAGAAAGGTCAGGTACTACAAGAAGGTATTAACGAGCTAGGTGCTATGGCATCTTGGGTGGCATCAGGTACGTCTTACTCAACCTGTGATGCAACCACTATCCCATTCTACATTTACTACTCTATGTTCGGTTTCCAACGTGTTGGTGATTTAGCCTGGGCAGCAGGTGATAGCCAAGCACGTGGTTTCCTATTAGGTGCAACCGCTGGTCGTACTACGCTTAACGGTGAAGGTTTACAGCACCAAGATGGTCACTCACATGTACAAGCAGGCTTAATTCCTAACTGTGTCACTTATGATCCAACTTACGGTTATGAGATTGCGGTGATTGTGCGTGAAGGTTTACGTCGTATGTATGAAGAAAATGAAAATATCTTCTTCTACTTAACGCTAATGAACGAAAACTATCAGCACCCAGCTTTACCTGAGAAAAAAGATATCACTGATGAAATCATCAAAGGTATTTACCAATTAGAGCAAGTAGCAGCTAAGAAAGCCGTTGCTAATGTGCAATTAATGGGTTCAGGTACAATTTTAGAGAAAGTACGCCAAGCGGCACAAATTCTAGCGAATGATTACAACATCTCTAGTGATGTTTACTCAGTAACATCATTTAATGAATTAGCACGCGATGGTCAAGATGTGACTCGTTGGAACATGCTACACCCAGAAAGTGAGCAGCGTGTACCATACATTGCTACTGTGATCACTAAAGATGCTGGTCCTGCCATTGCTGCAACTGACTATGTGAAAGCTTATTCTGATCAAGTTCGTGCATTTATTGACACTGAATACCGTTGTTTAGGTACTGACGGTTTTGGCCGCAGTGATAGCCGTGACAACTTACGTCAGCATTTTGAAGTTGACCAAAACTACATTGTTGTAGCGGCATTATTTGAATTAGCAAACCGTGGTGAAGTTGAGCGTAGTGTTGTCACTGAAGCGATTAAACGCTTTAACATTAACACAGAAAAGCTTAACCCGCTTTACGCTTAATACGTGACTAGATAAGGAAAAACGAAATGTCTGATATTGAAAAAATTCTAGTCCCTGATGTAGGTGGCGAAGAAGTTGAAGTGATTGAAATCTGTGTTGCCGTTGGTGATACCTTAGAAGCAGATGAAGGTATTGTTACGGTTGAAACAGATAAAGCTTCAATGGATATTCCAGCGCCATTTGCTGGCACCTTAGCAAGCTTAACGGTTGCTGTTGGTGATAAAATCAAAGAAGGTGATGTTATTGGTGAACTAAGTGTTGGTGCAAGTACAGCTGATGCAACGAGCGAAGCGGCTCCTGCTGAAGAAGCGCCAGCAGCACCAGCGGTAGAAGAAGCTGCAGCAGCTCCAGTTGAAGCGCCAGCTCCTGCAACAACGCCAGCAGCATCAGCTGTCATTGAGGTGGCAGTACCTGATATTGGTGAAGACGGTGAAGTTGACGTTATTGACGTATTAGTTAGCGTTGGTGACGTTATCGAAGCAGAAGATGGTTTAATTACCTTAGAAACTGATAAAGCGACTATGGATGTGCCATCAACTGATGCTGGTACAGTTAAAGAAGTCTTTATTAACGTGGGTGATAAAGTTAAACAAGGTAGCTTGGTCATTAAGCTTGAAACATCAAGTGGTGCGCCAGTAGATGCACCAGCAGCTGTGCCTGCACCAGTTGCTGAATCTGCTCCAGCACCAGCGCCGGCAAAACCAGCTCCTACACAACAAAAAGCAGCGCCAGTACCGCATCACCCACAAGCAGGTGAAACTAAGAAAGGTACTATTTATTCATCACCTTCAATTCGCCGTTTAGCGCGCGAGTTTGGTGTTGATTTAACCCTAGTTAAAGGCACTGGTAATAAAGGTCGTATTTTAAAAGAAGATGTGCAGTCTTATGTGAAATACGAGCTATCTCGTCCTAAAGCTAATGCTGGTAGCAATGTTGCTGGTGGCTCAGGTGGTTTACAAGTCGTTGCTAGCAAGCCGGTTGATTTCTCTAAATTTGGTGACATTGAAACGAAAGAATTATCACGCATTCAGAAGATTTCAGGCCCGTTCTTACACAAAAACTGGGTAACTATTCCACATGTTACTCAATTTGATGAAGCAGATATCACTAATGTTGAAGCTTTCCGTAAAGAGCAAAATGTTGTCTGTGAAAAGCAAAAGCTTGGCTTTAAGATCACGCCATTAGTGTTCATTATGAAAGCGGCTGCTAACGCGCTGCAAGCATTCCCAACCTTTAACTCAAGCTTGAGTGAAGACGGTGAAAGCTTAATCTTGAAAAAATACGTGCACATTGGTGTTGCGGTAGACACGCCAAATGGCTTAGTTGTGCCAGTAGTGCGTGATGTTGATAAGAAAGGTATTCATGAGTTATCTCGTGAGTTACTTGAAATCAGTGTTAAGGCGCGTGAAGGCAAATTAAAAGCAGCTGATATGCAAGGTGGTTGTTTTACCATTTCAAGTCTAGGTGGCATTGGTGGTACAGCATTTACGCCAATTGTTAATGCACCAGAAGTAGCTATTTTAGGTGTGTCTAAATCTGAAATGAAGCCTAAGTGGAATGGTAAAGACTTTGAGCCACGCTTAATGTTGCCATTATCTATGTCTTACGATCATAGAGTAATTGATGGTGCTTTAGCTGCGCGCTTTACTGTGCATTTAGCTAGTGTAATGTCTGATATTCGAAAACTAATTCTTTAGTACTGAAAAATAACATAAAGCAATAAGTGTCCGACTTTAGTCGGCACTGAGAAATTAAGGTTGGCGATTTGTGCTTGCAAAGAGTAAAATCGCCGACAATATTTATTCTTTTTATTTCTTTAGTTAGTAAAGCAAATAGACAACAAGTCCGTGGTAATGCTCGCTATGACTATTACCATAATAAAAATTTAATTTGAGGTTAGCATGAGTAACGAAATTAAAACTCAGGTAGTAGTTTTAGGGGCAGGCCCAGGTGGTTATTCAGCAGCATTTCGTGCGGCTGATTTAGGCTTAGACGTAGTATTAGTTGAAAGCCGTGAAACACTTGGCGGTGTATGTTTAAACGTAGGTTGTATTCCATCAAAAGCATTGTTACACGTTGCTAAAGTTATCGATGATGCAGCAGCAATGGCATCTCACGGTGTTACTTTCGGTAAGCCAGAAATCGATTTAGATAAAATTCGTGGCTGGAAAGAAAGCGTAATTGGTCAATTAACAGGTGGTTTAGGCGGAATGTCTAAAGCACGTAAAGTGAAAACAGTTACAGGTTACGGTAAGTTCACTTCTGATAAAACCATTGAAGTTGAAGGTGCGGACGGTAACACGACTATCACATTTGATAATGCGATTATCGCCTGTGGTTCTTCTGTAATTGACTTACCATTTATTCCAAATGATGACCCACGTGTTATCGATTCAACAGGTGCGTTAGAGCTTAAAGACGTACCAGAAGAAATGTTAGTGCTTGGTGGCGGTATCATAGGTTTAGAAATGGGTACTGTATACTCAGCGCTAGGCTCAAATGTATCTGTAGTTGAGTTTGCTGACCAATTAGTACCAGCTGCTGATAAAGATATAGTGCAAATTTACACTAAGTACAACAAGAACAAGTTCAACATCATGTTGTCTACTAAAGTTGTTGCCGTTGAAGCCAAAGATGATGGCTTATATGTAACCTTTGAAGGTAAGAAAGCTCCTGAAGGTCAAGTACGCTACGACAAGATCTTAGTTGCTGTTGGTCGTAAGCCAAACGGTCACTTAGTTGCTGCTGATAAAGCAGGTGTTAATGTTGATGAGCGTGGCTTCATTAACGTTTCTAAAGAGCTACGTACTAATGTTCCGCACATCTTCGCCATTGGTGATGTGGTTGGTCAACCTATGCTTGCTCACAAAGCGGTACATGAAGCACACGTTGCTGCTGAAGTTATCTCAGGTAAGAAGCACGAGTTTGACCCACGTTGTATTCCTTCAATTGCTTATACTGATCCAGAAATGGCTTGGGTTGGTGTTACTGAGCGTGAAGCAAAAGAGCAAGGTTTAAACATTGAAGTAGCTAACTTCCCATGGGCAGCTTCTGGTCGTGCAATCGCATCTGCACGTACTGAAGGTAAAACTAAGATGATCTTCGAAAAAGAAACAGGTCGTGTGCTTGGTGGTGCTATTGTTGGTATCAATGCGGGTGAAATGCTTGGCGAAATCTGTTTAGCGGTTGAAATGGGCGCTGATGCTGAAGATGTTGGTTTAACTATTCATGCTCACCCAACGTTAAATGAGTCAATCGGCTTAGCGGCTGAAATCTTTGAAGGTTCAATTACTGACTTACCTAACGCGAAAGCCGTTAAAAAGAAAAAGTAATTTAAATAGTTAACTATTTATTAAAGCCAGTAATTTTTAACTAAGTTACTGGCTTTTTTTATTTAATAACTAGGTACAATGTGCTTATACCAATTTGATTAAATATTTAGTCAGTTAGAGTTACAAGAATAGCATTAGAACAAGCAAGATTTATGAAGATATAGTCGTTCTACATCAAATAAATATTGTGCAGTTATCATGTTATTCTTGAACTCCCAAAGGGCGAGTTTAAAAGGCTTATACCCAGCGTTGCGAATTTTAACAAGGACGCTGCATGGATGCAGCTTATTAGAGAATGCAGGAGCATATTCTCCTGAATAACCATTCTTTGCAATGAGCGCCTTGCTTATAAGCCTTTTAATTCTCGCTAAATGATCAAATACTTAATTAACTTGGTATTACATCAATCACTCGGATAACACTGCTATGCAACTTGACTTCACTCAATTTTCAGCCAATCAAATTTATCACTTAATGACACAAACTGTTATTCCTAGACCCATTGCTTGGGCATTAACAGACTCCGGTGAACAAAATTATAATTTAGCGCCTTTTTCTTACTTTACTGCAGTATCAAGTGCTCCACCAATACTGATGTTGTCGATAGGTAAAAAGCCCAATGGCGAAGTAAAAGATACCGTTAAAAACATTATTCAATCGAACAAAATGGTCATTCATATTGCCAGTGAACAGCAGGCTGACTTGGTAACAAAAACAGCTGCTACCCTAGAACATGGAGAGTCAGAAGTAAGTATTAATGATATTGAACTGGTTGACTGGCCAGAATTTGCTTTACCTCGCCTGAAACAGTGTAGTATTGCTTATGGTTGTGAGCTTTATGATGTACAAGAAATTGGTGATACCCCACAAAGCTTAGTTTTTCTTAAGGTTAATTGCTTGTATCTAGATGATGCGATTGTTGAACTGGATAGTAAAAGCCGAGTAAAAGTGTTTGCTGAAAAAGCACAACCTTTGGCGCGTTTAGGAGGCGGCGAATATTCAGGTATCACAGAGCCATTCTCCTTAGTTAGGCCTAAGTAACTTCACATAAAGCATGCATTTCAAGTAGTTATTTATACTAACTTCTAGGTTATTTTGTAGTGAACTAGCCAGCGACTGCAGTGCAGTTGCTGGCTTCTTGTTTTTTAGCGGCTATATTTTAGCTGTTTATCGCAAATTTTCGTTGGTTAACCTTGTTTTGTATATTATATTCACTCTTTCGCTTGTTGTGTTTGCTAAAGCGTGGCAAGGTGAAGCTATATAAATCGTGGAGAACTAGAATGAAGAAAAAAATCCTTGGTGTGTTAATTGCCGTTAGCTTAATTTCAGGCTGCCAAACAACCTCTGAGCCAGCTAAGCCGGGCGACCATAGCAAAGCAAAATTAGCTTATGGTAATGTTGTTAAAGATGGTGAAGTTTTTATTCCGGCTTGGGTTAGAAATGAACAGCAAATTAATGAAGTATTAGCCAGCGTGCATTACTGTGCTGATAATTTAATTCTGCGTCACCAAGGCATGTCAGAGCAAAATATTGCTGATTCTTGTAAGTTACTGTTAGAAACAGAAGCGCGTTTCCATAAGCTGTTTAATCGTAAAGGTAAGCCAGTATTGCATGATAACAATGATGTTTTACGCGCTAATATTTATGCTAGCCGCGATGATTACGTTAAATACGTAACCGATCACTTCGATGTACCATCAAACAACGGCGGTATGTATTTGGAAGGTTTACCACATTTAGAAAATAACAGCGCTGAGTATGTAGCTTACTTGAAAAAAGGCACTGTTTGGAACTTAAACCATGAGTTCGTTCATTACTTAGATGGTCGCTTTAATACTTATGGTGATTACTGTTTACCGCCGCATGATAATCATGCCGGTCCTGAATATTGTCCAAAACCAGCGCCAGAATTACCTTACTTGATCTGGTGGGGTGAAGGTTTAGGTGAATATGTTGCCCATATGGACAATAACCCGGCAGCATTAAAATTAGCTGGTGAGAAAACTTATCAATTAAGTGAGTTATTTAATAATAGCGGTGCCACTTGGAGCACACCACGCGTATATCGTTGGGGTTATTTAGCGGTGCGCTACATGATGGAAGAGCAACGTGACAAGGTTGAAGAAATGTTATTTCATGTGCGCCGTGGTGATTACACCCGTTACCAAAAAATCGTTAAAGATTGGGGCACTTCGATGGATGCCGATTTCCACACTTGGTTAGATACTGTAGCGATTAAATAAGCCACATAATCTCATTTATGGTAAGAAAGCATACACTGTTTATCGGGTATGCTTTTTTTTATGCTTATAAAACCCTGCTGACACTCTTTGTCAGTAGCCTTAATCAATAATAACCAACGCAATATTAAGCATTATCGTAATGCTTAAATTGCTATTATTTTTGATTAAGGAAGAAAACACATGCAAGTATTAGAATTAGTAACTTTTAAAGCAAAAGCAGGTACCAGCCACGAGAAGATTATTGAACTTAATGAGCTGGTAATGGAAAAGGTAAAGGAATTTCAAGGCTTTATTTATCGTTCATTGTGCTACCAGTCAACAAATCAGTCGTGGATTGACGTGGTTTATTGGCAAGATGAAGCCTCGGCAAAGTTAGCGCAAGAGCAATTTATGCAATCAGAGGTCTGTCAGCAATTGATGTCAGTAATCGATGTTGAGTCGACTCAGTTACAACACGCTGATATTCTACTGTCATCTTGCACTCAAGAAAGTGAACAAAGTGGCTAAAGCCGATCGATTACTCAATATCATTAGTATTTTAAAAGGGCGACGCACTGTTATTACAGCGCGTCAGCTCGCACAAGTATTGGAGATATCTGAGCGTACTATTTATCGTGATATCCAAACCTTGCTTGATACTGGCTTTCCTATTGAAGGTGAGGCAGGGGTTGGTTATCGCTTGAAACCTGGTTATGAAATCGCGCCAATTATGTTTACACCAGAGGAGCTGCTGGCGGTACAACTTGGGCTAAAAATGGTACAAGGATGGAGTGATAAGGGCTTAGCTATATCAGCAGAGCAAGCCAAGGTTAAAATTGAGGCGGTTATTCCTGAGCAGCTTAAAGAACAAAGTACTCATGATAGCTTGCTGGTTTCTAAATATTATCTCAAATCAGAAGCTGCTGACTATTCACTAAAAGTTCGTCAAGCGATACAAAATAATCAACATATTGCTATTGAATATAAACGGGCTGACGGTGAAATTTCTCAGCGCGAACTAGCGCCTTTAGGCTTAGTTTATTGGGGGCAAAAGTGGACATTAATAGCCTGGTGCATGTTACGACAGGATTATCGCGAATTTCGTTTAGATAGAATCTTGCAGTTATCTATAGTAGCTGAGCAGGAGGCGATTAGTACTGAGATAAGCTTAGAGCACTATTTGACAAAGCTTAAAGAATTATACGGCAGCGATACCCCTTAACACTGATACTGGTTATCTGCGGTCATTACTTGTATGGTGAGCGCGTTATTTATAAAGGGACTTATCATGAGTAAACTGTCAACATTAGCCTTAATTACTTCTTCATTATTGCTGTCATCCATTCAAGCGGGCGAACTTTCACAGTATTTAACTACACGCATTGAACCTGAGCCAATTAAGCGCATTGAACCTAAATATCCAATTGATGCTGCCAGAGAAGGACGAGAAGGCTGGGCCGTGCTGAGCTTTGTTATTAATAAAGATGGTAGTGTCTCTAACGTTATCGTAAAAGAAACTTCCGGCAGTAAAGACATTGCTAAAGCCTCTGTTAATGCGGTAAAACAGTGGCAGTATAAGCCAGCACTGGAAAATGGTAAGCCGGTTCAGCAATGTGTTAATACAGTGGAAATGAACTTTAGAATGGCAGACGATGGCACTACCGCGGTAAGTAAGCGTTTTAAACGAAAATATCGTAAGGCACGAGAAGCGTTACTGGCAAAAGACTATAAAACACTAAACGAGCAGCTTGATGCCATGCAAAACACTAGAAATATGCATATGTCTGAAAGCAACTATATGCATTTATTGGCAGCAGCTTATGCTCAGCAAGTTGGCGATAGCTCGAGACAACTATACCACTTGGAACGGGTTAGAAATATTGGGGGTGAAAAAGATGATGAGCAGTACTTTACCAGCCAGTATCATAAGTTTTTGCTTGAGGTGTCGTTAAATCGTTTTCCAGAAGCGTATTCTACCTTTAAGCAATTAGAAAAGCTGCCAGCAGCCCAAGGTAAAATGGCAAAGTTGCACGAGCTTGTTGCGAAAATGGATGCAATAATTGCTAGTGAGCAAGACTTACCTAAGCGCGGTAATATTGAACAAGAGGAATTTTGGTCAACCATGCTGCTCAGAAACGAATTCTCATTGACAAAAATAGATGGTGAGCTTGATAAACTAGATGTTCGCTGTGCTAACAAACGCCACGTTTATACTGTAGAAGAAAACAACACTTGGCAATTACCTAAATCTTGGAAGAATTGTAGCATCTACGTATACGGTGCACCGCAAAGTAGTTTCACTTTAGTAGAGCACGCACAAAAAAGTTGATGGTATTTACTTTGTTGTTGGTCTAAATTGGTTTAATTCTTCTTGGTAGTGAAAACCAATTTCGGCCAATCTATTTTCAAGTTGTTGTTGCTCTACATCTAACATTGCTGCTAAGCCATGTAAGTTATGACATTCATGGCGCAATCTATCGTTGACTATACCCAGTAAAATATTAGGGTCTAAATTCATACATCTGCTTATTTCCATGATGCACCTCTTATAAATCACTATAACTAGTGATACTCATTAACTTATAGTTTAGTTCTGATAGGCAAACACTGCCAAGTTATAGCCTTTAGTTGCAATTAAAGGCTATAACGTTGCGAATTTTAGAAATGCAGGGTGTATGGGGGACGTTAGTTTTGTTGATTATTGGCTTCGAATTCAGCGATTTTCTCATCAACTAAACGTAAGGTTTCTCTTTGCGTTTTCATCGCGGCATCAAATGCCCCTTGTGCATCACCGGCTTTGATCAAGTTGAAGATATTCACATGTGCTTGATACTCTTCTTCGCTCACTGCTTCCGCGCGGTTGGTAAAGTGTAGATTGACTTTTAGGGCTGTTTCAATAAAGACGCTTAATTGAATAAAAAACGGATTAGTACTGGCAAGCAATATACTGGTATGAAAATCAATATCAGCTTGATGACTATCATCATAGCCTGACTCTTCAAATTTCATTTTGGTTAAGGCGCTTTCTATTTGCAGTAATTCATCATCAGAAGCAAAGCGCGCCGCTAGTGAGGCCGCTTCAGGTTCAATGGCTAAACGAAGCTGTAAAAAATGCCTAAGCATGTATAAATCTGGCTTACCTAGTAGGATCCAACGCAGTACATCAGTGTCAAATAAGTTCCAGTGCTTGATATCCTGTACACGAATACCTTGTCGCGGCCTAGAGCTAATCAAGCCTTTGGCTGTTAACATTTTAATGGCTTCGCGTGTTGCTGTACGGCTGATATCGTATTCTTTTGATATATCGGCTTCAGAGGGCAGTTTTTTATTTACGCTGTACTTTCCTTGTAGAATGGCCTTCCCTAATTCATGCGTTAATTGCTGGGTAAGGTTACGATGTGATATTTCCATAAAAGCTTGGTGTTCCGCAATTGTGTTAATGGCCTGATAAGTTCATTTTAGTGCAACAATGACAGTCTAGGCTTAGGTTTTACTTGCCCGCTCATTGTAGTAACACCATTTTACTATGAAATTATCGCAAAATACTTGAACAAGGTCAGTTCAATTTTGTATTATAAATAATATTGTATACTGTATGGTATTGATTAATGAAATCTAGTTTAGTATTTTTTTCTGTCGTAGTCACTTTATTTGCAACAAACATCGCTGCAAAGCAAGAGCGCGAGCCTTGGCAAGATCATCAAGTGTTTGCTATTAACAAGTTAGACCCTCATGCGAGCTTGTTCCCATACCAATCTCGTGATGCTGCCTTGGTTGATGATAAAAGTCAAAGTAGTAACTATTTACTATTAAATGGTTTATGGAAGTTTGATTGGCAGCGTAGCCCAGTGAACAAGCCAAAGGACTTTGAACAACAAGCGTTTGATGACTCTACTTGGTCGCAAATTCCGGTACCAGGTAATTGGGAAGTGGAAGGCTTTGGTTATCCTATTTATTTAGATGAACGTTTTCCATTTGATACTAAATGGCCTGATGCGCCAACAGATTACAATCCTATTGGCTCATATCGTAAAGCGTTTAATTTGCCAACAACATGGCAAAATAAACAAGTGTTTTTACATGTCGGTGCAGCAAAATCGTCTTTAGATGTTTGGCTTAATGGTGAGAAAGTAGGTTTTAGCCAGGGAGCCAAAACACCAGCAGAATTTGACTTAACACCTTATTTATCAAAGGGTGAAAACTTACTTGCCTTTCAAATTCGTCGTTGGACCGATGCCAGTTATTTAGAAAGTCAGGATATGTTACGTATTTCTGGCATTGAACGAGATGTGTATTTATATGCCCGCGAAAGGCAGCATATCTTTGATTTTCATGCTAAACCAAGATTAAACAAAGATTTTTCTCAAGCAAACTTATCGCTTGAAGTTGATGTTAAGAATGTGGCGAAAAAGGTCAGTGACCAGCTTGTGGTTTCATACCAATTGCTAGACCCAATTAACAATCAACAAGTTATTCTTAGTGGTAAAAAGTCTATCAGCGTTGCTGGTAAAGAAACTGAGCAAGTTAGCTTAGCAGGTTCATTTGCTAACCCTAGGCTATGGAGCGCTGAATTCCCTAACCTTTATACCTTAGTGATTACCCTTGCTGATGAAAACGGACAGGTGCTGGAAGTCATTAAAGATGATATCGGTTTTAGACAGATTGAAATTAAAAATAGCCAACTGCTTGTTAATGGTAAGGCCATTTATATTCGCGGTGTTGATCGCCATGAAACCTCACCTAAACACGGTCATGTCGTCAGCAAAGCTTCTATGGAGCAAGATATTAAGCTGATGAAACAGTTTAATATTAATGCCGTACGTTCAAGCCACTACCCCAATGATCCTTATTGGTATGATTTAACCGATAAGTACGGTATGTATGTGATTGATGAAGCAAATATTGAGTCGCATCCGTTAGCAATCAGCAAAGACACGCAAATTGGTGATGAAGAAAGCTGGATACCTGCGCATTTAGATAGAACTAAGCGCATGTTTGAACGTGATAAAAACCATCCCTCTATTATTATTTGGTCTTTAGGTAATGAAGCCGGCGAAGGTAAGGTCTTTGAAACCACCTATCAGTGGTTAAAAGATAACGATGATAGTCGTCCTGTGCAATATGAGCCTGCTGGTGAAGCACACTATACCGACATCTTTGCCCCCATGTATCCGTCAATTGAGCGCTTGGAAAAGTACGCACAATCTAATCCGCATCGCCCAGGCATTATGATTGAATATGCTCATGCTATGGGTAATTCAGTTGGTAATTTACAAGATTATTGGGACGTGATTGAAAAATATGATGTTTTACAAGGTGGCTTTATTTGGGACTGGGTTGATCAGTCATTAGAGTACACCAATAGTAACGGCGTTAAATTTTGGGCTTATGGTAAAGACTTCCATCCAGATTTACCTAGTGATGGTAACTTTTTAAATAATGGCTTAGTTAACCCAAATAGAGAGCCTCATCCGCACTTATTTGAGGTGAAAAAGGTTTATCAGCCAGTTAAGTTTTCAGCAAAAAATATCGCCAATGCGGTGTTTGCCATCGAGAATAAATTTGCCTTTGCTAACTTGAAAACCTACCAATTACAGTGGCAGCTAAGCGCTGATGGTAGTGAAGTAGCTAGCGGCTTTAAGACTATGCCTGATATTGCTGCGGGTGAAACTAAGTTGCTAGCTTTGTCAGAAGTTTTACCACATTTACCTAAGCAAAGCGCTAAGGAATACTTTATCACTTTAAAAATGGTGCTAGATAAGCCGCAAGCGTTACTGGAAAAAGGTCATGAAGTTGCCTTTGAACAATTTAAACTGCCAGTAAAAGTAAGCCCAGCTAAAAAATACATAGCAAAAGGTCAGCTAAATAGTAAACAACAAGGCGGGATAGTAACGATTTACAATGATGACTTTAGTGTCAGCTTTGATGAAAAAACAGGTTGGTTAGCTGATTATCAATATCAAGGCCAGTTATTAACCTCAGATAAAGTTACTCAGCCATTAAAAGCAAACTTTTGGCGGGCACCAACCGATAATGATTTAGGCAATGGCTTACAAAAGCGTGCGCAAATATGGCAACAAGCCAGTGATAGCTTACAGTTAAAGCAATTTTCCCGTGCTAAACAGGGCAATGCCATAACAGTCACGGCGCAGTATATTAGCGAGTTATTTGCAGGCGGTTATCAGGTAAATTATAAAATATCGGCTGATGGTCGTATTAAAGTTACCAGCGAGCTTACACTAGCAGAAAATCAAGACTTACCCGATATTCCACGTATAGGTATGCAGCTAGTTATGCCCGGGCAATATCAATTTATGCACTGGTTTGGCCGTGGTCCACATGAGAGTTACGCCGATAGAAAAACCTCAGCTGCGATTGCCTGGTATCAATTACCGGTGAAAGAGCAAATTCATCATTATGCAAGACCACAAGAAAATGCCAATAAAACCGATGTTCGTTGGTTAGCGCTGCAAAACAATAACAACTCAGGCTTACTGGCGGTGGGTGAGCAAGCTTTAAGTGCCAGTGCTTGGCCATATCTCCAACAAGATATTGATTTTATTGCCGGTAAAGATGGTAGTGCCTCGGCTTCTGGCTTAGTGCCAGTAACGACAAAACATGGCGCGGAATTGTTGATGCGTGATCTAGTAACCGTTAATCTAGATCATAAACAAATGGGTGTTGGCGGTGATACCTCATGGGGACGATTAGTGCACAAGCAATATCGCATCCCAGCGAAAAGCCATCAATACACTTTTACCTTGATTCCTTTTACTCAGCAAACTGACTTAGCTGAATTAGCACGTACGGTGGAGAGAAACTAATGACACCTAGCTTTACAGAGCAAGAAATCTTAACCATCTTAGCAGATAATTATCAGTTAACCGGCTCATTAAAAGCACTTGCTGGTTATTGTGATCAAAATTTGCTGTTAACGGCGCAAAGCGGTGCTCGTTATATTGTTAAGGTTGCTAATTCTGAAGAAAAGTTAACTGAATTAGCCATGCAAAATGCGGCTATGGCACATTTAACGGCTCAGTCTCTTGCTGTACCTTGCGCGATCGACAACAGCGCGCAAGAAAGCATTACGCAGGTAGCAGATGAGCAGGGTAATCAATTTTTCTTTCGCGTACTTAGTTATTTAGAAGGTAACTTTTATGCAGACAGTGCCGCAAGCTCACATAATGCCAATTTGTGGCAATCATTAGGTCAGTTTATTGCCCAAATTGATAAAGCTTTAAGCGACTTTACTCATCCTGGCGTTTATCGTTATTTTGATTGGGACTTAGCGCATGGCTTTGCCATTTGCCAAGAGAAAAAGCACTTGCTAAGCAGTGAGCAACAACATCAAGTGCATTACTTTTTAAGTATTTATCAAACTCAGACCATGCCGATATTAGCTCAGTGTCGTCAAGGGGTGATTCATAATGATGCCAATGACTATAACTTATTAATAAATAATAGCGACCAGCCCAGTGCAATAACTGGTTTAATTGATTTTGGTGATATGGTTTATAGTCATGTTATCAATGAGTTAGCCATTACTTGTGCTTATGCCTTAATGGGGCAGGATGCGCCAATTACCGCCTTAACTGAAATCGTTTCAGCATATCATCAGCACTACCCGTTAACGGATGTTGAACTGGAAGTGTTATTTTCACTGATTGCCTTACGTTTATGTGTCAGTGTTTGTAATTCAGCGAAAGCGATTAAAGAGCAGCCAGATAATGAATATTTATTAATATCGGTAAAACCAGCATGGCAACTATTAGCGCAGTTACAAAGAGAAAACCCGTTTGCGCTATTAACTCAGCTGCGCCTTGCTTGTGGTTTATCTGCTGATGCTGGCAAGAGTAAACAAGATATTATTGCCTATCGTAAAAAGCACTTAGGTAAAACCTTAAGTTTAAGCTATCAACAGCCATTGAAAATCGTTCGTGGTCAAGGTGCCTATCTTTATGACGAACAAGGTAATGGCTATCTCGATATGGTGAATAATGTTTGTCATGTTGGTCACTGTCACCCCAAAGTGGTTGCCGCAGGGCAGGCGCAAATGGCGCATTTAAATACTAATACCCGCTTTTTACACGATAACATCGTTAATTATGCTGAAAAACTGTTAGCGACCATGCCTGAAGAATTATCAGTATGTATGCTGGTGAACTCAGGCAGTGAGGCTAATGAGCTGGCGTTTCGATTAGCAAAAAATTACACGCAAGGCAGTGAACTTTTGGTCGTTGATGGTGCTTATCATGGCAATACGAATGCTTGCATTGAAGCTAGTCCGTATAAATTTGATGGCCCGGGTGGTTTAGGCGCACAAGATTATGTGCACACGGTTGAATTACCTGATCCTTACCGTGGTAAGTATCAAGGGAATACTGTTGAAAATGCCAAGCGCTATGCTGACAGTGTTGCTGAAACTTTGGCTAATATAGCCAAGCAAGGGAAAAAGCCAAGCGCCTTTATTTGTGAGTCTTTACAAGGGGTTGCTGGACAAATTATTATGCCAGATGGCTATCTTTCTCAAGTATATCGCCATGTTAGAGCTGCTGGTGGTGTTTGTATTGCTGATGAAGTACAAGTTGGTTTTGGCCGTGTTGGTTCGCATATGTGGGCGTTTGAAACACAAAATGTTGTCCCAGATATTGTTACCTTAGGTAAGCCTATCGGTAATGGCCATCCAATGGCAGCGGTTATTACCACGCAAGCAATTGCTGATGCCTTTGTGAATGGTATGGAGTATTTTAATACCTTTGGTGGTAACCCAGTGTCTTGTGCTATTGGCGCGTCTGTGCTTGATGTGATTAAAGAAGAAGACTTACAGCAGCATGCGTTAACTACTGGCAACTACTTTATCGAGCAGCTTCGCCAAGTGCAGAATGAGTTTGACTTAATTGGAGATGTTCGTGGTTTAGGTTTGTTTATTGGCGTGGAATTAGTAGAAGATCGTGCAACGAAACAGCCAGCCACAGAAAAAACCGGGCAACTGGTTGAGTTTTTCAAAGAGCAGCAAATTTTATTAAGCACGGAAGGGCGCTTCTACAATATTCTAAAAATTAAACCACCTTTAGCTTTTAACCAAGCTGATGCCGATAAATTTATTCAGGTATTAAGGCAAGGTTTAGCGGCACTTTCATAATCTTTAGCAGAGCAAGCGTTAATCTGCTTGCTCTAAAAAGCCTTGAATTCAGACAAAAAATATCTAGCTAGAAATCACAAACAACTATAACCTGTTGGCTTGGTTCAATTTAGTACTATTTTTAATGTCTGCATGAGGTCAGTTCTCTGGCAGCAGTTGAAAGCACTTGTAAATCAAGTGCTTTTTTTTTGTCATAAACTTGCTAGAGTAACGGTATATGAAATAAGGCTCATTAAGCCTGACAAGATGTAATAAGGGATAAATAGCATTGTCTGTAGAATCACTCGACGTGTCAGAGAAACATCACGAACTTCAGCCGCAAGTGGTGCAAGATAAAAGCTGTGAAAACTGTGGCGCTCCGCTAGACGGACAGTTTTGTGCAAAGTGTGGTCAAGAAATCACCTCAAATATTCGCTACTTTGGTACTGTTATCTTGCACTTGTTGGATGATATCTTTAGCTTTGATTCTCGCGCTAGCAGAACCTTATGGCCGCTTATTGCAAAACCAGGTTTTTTAACGCAAAAGTACTTCGAGGGTAAACGTGTACATTACGTGCCACCTTTGAGGCTATATCTTTTTATCAGTATTATCTTTTTTTTGTCACTGAAATTTTTTACCAATTTTGGCGCTGGCAGTGTACCTGTGATTAGTGCTGAAACTATGCAGCAAAATCTGGCGAATAAAATTGTTGAGTTACACTCTAGTGAGGCCGACGTTGATAAACAAGCCTCGATAGCAAGGCTGCAAATTTTATTAGAGCAAGTGTCACAAAATAAACGTATACCACTTCAAAATCAGGCGATTAAGTTAGCGCAACTGGAGTTAAAACAATTATCTAGTGGCGAAGGTTTGTCAAAAGAAGAGAAGAAAAAATATGACGAACTGCAAAATAATGTCGAGACTTTAAAGACCAAAGACTCGTTAATTACCGTCTCTAATCAAGAAGATGGCACATTAAGGTTTGATTTTCTGTCTGAAGAAATGAATACCAAGCTGACTGAACAAGTCACAATGTTAAAAAATAAAGCCGAGATAGCGTTTAGTTCTGATCCAAGTAAGTTAATTGAGCAAGCAATAGGTAAATTACCGCAACTTATGTTTGTGCTATTACCCGTTTTTGCACTATTGCTTAAAGTCATGTACCTCTTTTCCAACCGCTTATATATGGAGCATCTTACTGTCGCGCTGCACAGTCACAGCTTCATTTTTCTGGCAATATTATTATTAGAGTTACTTAGTGAAGGACAAGATTTTATTGTGGAAACATCAGCTTTTGCCGCTGATATGATGCAATATTTGGCCATAATCTTATTAACTTGGCTGCCGGTATATTTATTTATTATGCAAAGGCGCATTTATCAGCAAGGTTATTTTTTCACTTCAATTAAGTTTGTTGTGATCGCGTCAATTTATCTTATGCTCATGCTTTTTACTGCGTTTATTGCCTTTATTTGGGGATTAACTAGTATTTAATTTACCGACAAAAAAGCCTGCAATTGCAGGCTTGTTATCGTATCTATGGCTAGAAATTATTGCGTTAGGGTGATCACTTCACCTAATTCGGCTAAGTTATTTAACCATAACGCAATATGCTCACTTTGATGCGGCGCAGCGCTAACACCAGTGACAGCCTGCTTGTTAAGGATAGATTCAATAGCAAAACTAACAGGAATAGAGACTAAACGCGCCATGGCTTGGCCTTTGTCATTACCGGCAGAATCTAATAGATAGGCTTGTTTCCATACGGTATTGTCAGCTTGTTTTGCTTCAAGCTCTACGTGTAACACAACGCGATCCGGCTCACCTTCGTCATAGCTGTATTGTTTTTCTAGCTGCTCACTGATGGTTTTTAGCTCTTGCTCTGCAGCAGCAGTATCATTTGATGCCGTTAACTTAGCTACTTTATCAAATAAGCTTGCCCAAGCATCAGACCAACCTGCTAGCCTTAATGTACCGCGAACAAATTCTTTAACATTACCGGCATCAGCTAATTGATATTGCTCGATAAAAGGCAGAGAATCGCGGTTTGGGTAGCATTGAAAGGTTTCTTGGCCGTTAGCCAATTGTACTGTGTAGTCACCTAGTGCTTCCCATGGCGCATTGGAGGTTTTTACTTCGCCTTGTGCTAACCATTTTGCTGGCGATTTTAACGCTTTTAATACGCCAAGCGGCGACCAGCTGAACTTGTATTTAAAGTCATTGGCAATTTTAGGGAAGCCACCACAATATGAGCGGAAATACAGTTCATTGTTACTATTGTATTGCTCGCTAGAACGATAATTTTCTACTAAAGCATGCGCTAGAATATGATCTAAACCTGGATCTAACCCCACTTCATTAACAAAGCACAGTGATGCCTGTTTAGCTTGCTTATTAAGCGCTTTCATTTCAGGTGAAATATAGCTGCTGGAAACAAAATGGGCATTTTTATCTAAGCATAATTGTGCTACTTGTATGTGCATAGTTGCAGGTAGCATAGATACTAAAATATCACCTGCTTGCACAGCGGCGGTTAAGCTGTCCCAATCAAGCGCATTAATAGTCAGTTGCTCTTTTACATTGCTGAGCGCGTTTTGCGCTTTTGCTAAACTGCGGTTCCAAACAATAATATTTCTACCATCCTTGGTAAGTTTCTCAATGCCTGGTATAGAGGAAAGGCCGGCGCCAAGCCAATGAATCGTTGCTGACATGATAAGTCCTTAGTCGTTAAAGTGTTGCTGTTTTATCATTAAATAGCTGCAGAGCTTTTGGCCAAACGCCGCTATTTTGATTATTTAAAGTTAATAAGTGTTTGACCAACTGATCGCCATAATCTTCGCTACTTTCTTTTGGGAGCAATGATGGTAGATGATCTATGGCAATAAGATCGAGTGGCTTGTCATCTTTGATAATGCTTAAGCACGGTGATTTAAAGGTTGTACACTCATGGTAGATAGGTAGTGGATTATAGCTGCCATATGGGTCACAACTAACATCAACTATCATAGATAATTGTCTGTTTTTATCTTGAAGCAGTGCTTTGGTAACAAAAGGCGGTAAATCGCTATTGATAAAGACACAATTAACTAGCACATCTACTGCAAGGATTTCTGCAAATGGGCCACCTTTTTGAGTTTCCTCAATATCCCACTCGATGGTTTCTAAGCCAAGCGCTTTGGCTAAGTCAGCAGCACCAGAGCCACTGCGACCTTTAGCACCAATAACCATAACCTTAGGCTTGCTGGCAGTATTGGCTAGTTGCTTATTCAAATCGTCGAGTAGGCCTTGTTTACTTTGATAGGAGTGAATATCTTGTAACGGCGGTTGAACATTGTGCTCTTGGTTAAGCCATGCCATAACACCTAGCGCGGCACCAGCAAAGCCAGCCCAGTAACCAAATGCAGCAATACGGCGATTGTTTTCATCCACTAAATATTCTAGATCGAAGAGTTCACCACCGCCTGATTTAAAACGGCCTAATAATGCTTGCCAGCCCTGTTGTTCTTTATAAGCGTGAGCAAAGTAAATATGTTGGTGCTGTAGAGGAAAGTTATCTTCAGGTAACTCTTTTAATGCTAGGATGATGGCATCTTTAGGAGCATTTTCCCAGCTGCCTTCGCTAACAATGTCTGCGCCGGTATTTTCATACTCATTAATCGTGAAAATACTCTGACTAGATGCCTCTATTGTCACTTTAAAACCTGCATCAATAAGCTGCTTAGCATTCGCTGGCGTCAAAGCAGTTCGCTGCTCTTGCGGTTTAGTTTCTGCTCTTAACCATAGGTGAGTTTGTGTCATTATTAACGTCTCAATGTATAGGTAAAACTTATTTGTAGTATAAATGGTATAGTATACAGTATTCCGTTGTCGTGATATAGTTTTTAATTATTTACCCACACATTGCTGTTTAAATATGACAAAAACTATCAGTAGAGCTACTCAGATTTTTACTTCATTTTTACTTACTTCGCTGTTAACTAGCCAAGCGTTATCAGCATCTGGAGCAGAAAAGTCACCTGCTACTTTATCATTATTTGAACCAACATACCGTAATGTTATCGATCGTCAAGGAACACCACAAAGTTATAAATCATATGATAAATATCATAACCAACAATTTAATCCTTTCTTTGATTTAGGTGCTTGGCACGGCTTTTTATTACCGAAAGAAGAGCAGGATTATGCGAGCTTTACCGGCCCTATGGTTATTGCCCAAGAGTATGGGCTGTTTATTGCCAGAAAGCTTGAACAGTTAGCAATTACCGATGTGGTCAGTAAAAAAGTCTATCGTTTTGCTGATGCTAAGGTAAATAATTACACGAGGCCGGGGGCGTTAATTCAGCATTATGAATTTAGCGATATTAAGGTTGAGCTGAGTTTGCATTTTGTTAATCAGCGTAGTGCCTTAGTGAAGACTGAAATCGTGAATAAAACTAAGCAAAGTAAAAAATTGCAATTAGCTTGGCATGGACAATTACTAGAAAACTGGTCACCTGACAAGAAAATAAAAGCTCAGTTTGATAATTGGCAGGTAGCGTTAACGGCACAGTCAAACACGGTGGAATTTCGTTTTCCACAGCTGCGCTCCACTTGGCATATGATGACCAGCAATAGCTCAGCTTATCAAATACAAAGATCGATCAAGTCAGACACTAAGCTTAACCAAGAATTATCACAGTACCAAAGTGAGACGTCGGTAACACTAGCGCCAGCTGCTAAGTTGGCAATTTTCACTAGCCATAGCTATGTGCATAGTGAAAATGAAATGGCGCAAGTTACTGAGCAATTAGCAGAAATATTTACCGAGCCTAACCAGTATATTTTGGCAAGCCAGCAAAGGTGGCAGAATTATTTACATAAAGGCTTAAAGGCTGATAATACAGCGAAAGAGCAGCATATTGCTTTAAAGGCAATTGAAACCCTCAATGGTAACTGGCGCAGCCCAGCAGGAGCAATTCAACATAATATGGTTTCTCCTTCGGTTACAGCGCGTTGGTTTAATGGTGCATGGGCTTGGGATACCTGGAAACATGCTTATGCAATGGCAAGCTTTAACCCTGAAATCGCGAAAGACAATATTCGCGCTATGTTTGATTATCAAATATTGGCTGATGACAGTTTACGAGCACAAGATGCAGGCATGGTCATTGATGCCATCTTTTATAATAAAGATAGCGCTAGAGGCGGTGATGGCGGTAATTGGAATGAAAGAAATAGCAAGCCACCTTTGGCAAGTTGGGCAGTGTGGCAGGTTTATCAAGAAACCGGTGATTTAGCTTTTATTGAAGCAATGTATCCAAAGCTTGTGGCTTATCATTTGTGGTGGTATCGCAACCGTGATCATAACGGCAATGGCTTAGTAGAGTACGGTGCAACTAAACACAGGTTACATAATAATGCCCAAGAGCAGATAACCTTTTCAGTGAGTTATCATCAACAGCCGACACTTAACTTATCTGCATGTAAGCAAGGTAAGCCGTGGCATTATCAATGTGCAGGCATGTCGAGCTATCAACAGGTTCTTGATTTAGGCGGCTATATCGAATTAGATATTGCCGCACAACACGCCGCAGGTTGGGAATCTGGTATGGATAACGCTGCGCGTTTTGGTTTTATCAGCGATGAACAGCTACAAGCCTATGCTAATAAACATTATCAAGGGGATCTTGATAAATCTCGTGCTGATTGGCAAGTTAACTTTTTTGCCAATAAAGGTGATAAAGGTCAGCTACTCGGCTATTCAATCAATCAAGAATCTGTGGAATTAAATAGTTATTTAGCTCAAGAGAAACACTTGTTGGCAAAAATGGCGTTAGTGTTAGATAAAACAAAACAAGCACAAACATTTACTGAGCAGGCTAAGCTATTAGCACAGCAAATTAACCAGTGCTTTTTTGATGAAAAAACTGGCTTTTACTACGACAGAAAAATATTCGATAACCAAGAAAGTAGCTCTGCTCACTGTGCGGGGGAGCTATTAATAAATCGCGGTCGAGGCCCTGAAGGTTGGAGTCCGTTATTTGCCGGTATAGCCACAGCTGAGCAGGCCAAACGTGTAGTGCAGATAATGATGTCAGAGCAGGAGTTTAATACCTTAGTACCTTTAGGCACGGCGTCATTAACTAACCCAGCTTATGACGGTGATATTTATTGGCGTGGTCGGGTTTGGTTAGATCAAGTGTATTTTGGTTTAGTGGCACTAAAAAATTACGGCTATGATGCTCAAGCCAAACAACTTATGAATAAGTTATTAAATAACGCACAGGGTTTAGCAGAGCAAAGTAGCATTAGGGAAAACTATCACCCAGAAACAGGGGCAGAGCAAGGGGCAACTAATTTTAGTTGGAGTGCCGCGCACTTATATATGCTTTATCGTGAATTGCAGTAATTTATTTAGCCTATACCGACAACTCAGCTAAATAGGCCTATACTTAGGAGCACTATGATTTACTAGGAAAGATTGGCTTATGAAATTCATCACAGTTTTTCTATGGTTAGTCTTTCTTAGTCCAATGGCTAAAGCGCAAGAGCCAGTTGAGCTGATTGTTGCCGCTGACTATTGGTGTCCGTTTAATTGCCAGCCTCAATCTAACCAGCCCGGCTATATGATCGAAGTTGCCCAACGTGTTTTCGCGCAGCATAACATTAAGGTTAATTATCAAATTATTCCTTGGTCTCGGGCATTAACTATGTGTCGACAAGGTGAAATTGCCGCCGTTGTTGGTGGTTATCAATCAGATGCGCCTGATTTTATTTACCCGAGCGTAGAGCAGGGTATGATTGGCTTTAGCTTTTTTTCGCTACGTCACATTAATTGGCGCTATTTAGGCTTAGCATCGTTAGAAGATAAGCGTTTAGCCATTGCTTATGATTATGCTTATTCTACAGAATTAGGCAGCTACATTAAGAAGAATCAAGCCAACAAAGACAAGCTCTTTATCGCTTATGGCGAGCAACCGTTAAAGAAAAATATCCAGTTATTAGAACGCGATTTGGTGGATGTTATTATCGAAACTGAGCCTGTGTTCTGGTATGTCAGTAAACAAATCAACAAACAGCACTTATTTCGTCAAGCGGGTAAATTGCAATCAGCACAAGCTGCTTATATCGCTTTTTCTCCCGCTATTGTAGAATCTCAATATTATGCAGAAATATTAAGCCAAGGCATGCAGCGCCTGCGAGAATCAGGCGAGTTAGCGAGTATTTTGGCAAAGTATGGATTAACGGATTGGCGTATTAGGGAGTAATTAATGACTATGTGTATCACCAGAAAATCAGTAGTGATATCGCTACTGGCTTTGCTATCTGCTTGTAGCCAGAAACCATTTCTTATGGACGGTGAGCAGGCGTATTGGGACTTTGATCACCAAGTACAATTTAAGCAACGCAAGTTATCACAGTCTTCTTATCATATTGAAATCATTGCTAATAAAGCAGCAAGTTTTGAGCGCTCAGCGGTATTCTTACTGCGCCGTGCACAAATACTTTGTCCAAGTTATGGTTACTCATTGCAAATTTTAGATGGTGTCGAAAGTTATGATCATAAGCGTGCATCCCCTAATCTAATTATGGGTAACTTAAAGGCAAAAATTGATTGTGATGGCTCTTAGGTAATTTTAAGCATTAATAAAAGACATCAATAAAAAAGGGTTACTTGCATAACAAGTAACCCTTTAAATTTTTATCAGCAGTTAAGCTTACACTACTTGAATTGGTACCGCTTGACCTGTGAACTTAGTGGTCATTTCTTCTGTTGGTGGCGCAAAACGTGTTAAATCAATACCTTCAACAGCTGCTGTGTACTCATCCATAGTCGGGAAACGACCTAAGATAGTAGAAAGTACTACTAGTGGTGTTGAACCTAGTAAAGATTCACCTTTCTTCTCTGCGCTATCTGCTACCACACGGCCTTGGAATAAGCGTGTAGACGTCGCGATTACTGTATCACCTGGTTCTGCTTTTTCTTGGTTACCCATACATAAGTTACAGCCTGGGCGCTCTAGGTATAAGATGTTTTCGTACTTAGTACGTGCTTCACCTTTCGGGTTGTTATCATCGAATACGAAACCAGAGTACTTCTCAAGAATCTCCCAGTCACCTTCAGCTTTTAATTCATCAACGATGTTGTACGTTGGTGGCGCAACAACTAATGGTGCGTTAAATTCAATTGAACCGTTTTGTTTTTCAAGGTTACGGAACATTTGCGCGATGATTTGCATATCACCTTTGTGAACCATACAAGAACCAACGAAACCTAAATCTACTGGCTTGCCGTTGTAGTATGAAACAGGGCGAATAACATCATGGGTATAACGCTTAGAAACGTCTTCGTTGTTTACATCAGGGTCAGCAATCATAGGTTCAACGATAGTGTCTAAATCAACAACCACTTCAGCGTAGTATTTAGCGTTTTCATCTGGGGCTAATGCTGGTGTTTCACCAGACTTGATACCTGCGATACGCTCGTCAGCTAACTTGATAAGGCCTGCTAATGTTTGCGCTTCGTTATCCATACCTTTGTCGATCATGATTTGGATACGAGATTTTGCAAGTTCGATAGACTCAATTAAGGTTTCGTCATTTGAAATACAAACTGACGCTTTTGCCTTCATTTCAGCTGACCAGTCAGTGAAGGTGAATGCTTGGTCTGCTAATAAAGTACCAATGTGTACTTCGATTACGCGACCTTGGAATACGTTTTCACCTTCGAACTGCTTAAGCATTTGCGCTTGTGTTGCGTGTACGATATCGCGGAAGTCCATATGATCAGCCATTTTACCTTTGAAGGTAACTTTTACTGATTCTGGAATTGGCATTGCCGACTCACCTGTTGCAAGTGCAATTGCTACTGTACCTGAGTCAGCACCAAATGCTACACCCTTAGACATACGCGTATGCGAGTCACCACCAATGATAATGGCACGGTCATCAACAGTAATGTCGTTTAATACCTTGTGAATTACGTCAGTCATTGAATGGTAAACGCCTTTCGGATCACGCGCTGTGATAACACCGAATGCGTTCATAAATGCCATTAGCTTAGGCGTGTTGGCTTTTGCTTTGCTATCCCATACTGATGCTGTGTGACAACCTGATTGGAATGCACCGTCAACCAGTGGCGAAATGGTAGAAGCAGCCATGGCTTCTAATTCCTGACAGGTCATAGGGCCAGTGGTATCTTGAGAACCGACGATGTTGACTTTAACACGTACGTTAGAGCCAGCGTGAAGTGGCGTATCTGATGAAACGCCAACAGCGTTACGGTTAAAGATTTTCTCAACAGCCGTTAAACCTTGGCCTTCGTGTGAAATTTCTTTTGCCGCTGCGTAAACAACCGGCGCATCAACACCTAAGGTTTCTGCTGCGAATGTTTGTAACTTCTTACCGAAAGTCACCGCGTAAGAGCCGCCTGCTTTCATGAATTCAAGTTTTTGCGGTGTGAAAGCTGAAGATACGTCAACAAGCTCTTTATCGCCGTTGTAAAGTTTCTTCGCCTTGGTGTCGATAGTTAATACTGTACCTGTAGCAACTGAGTATGCTTCTTCTAATACTGGGTCGCCGTTTGCGTCAGTTACCGTGTTACCGTCAGCATCTACTTTCTTCACCCAATTTTTAAGGTCAAGACCAATACCACCTGTTACATCAACTGTAGTTAAGAAGATTGGCGCGATACCGTTAGTACCGGCAACAACTGGTGCAATATTGATAAATGGCACGTAAGGAGAAGCTTGTTCACCCGCCCAAAGTGCAACGTTATTCACACCTGACATACGTGATGAACCAACACCCATAGTGCCTTTTTCAGCCACTAGCATAACTTTCTTGCCAGGGTGCTGTTTTTGTAGTGCCACGATTTCTTGTTGTGCTTCTTCAGAGATCATGCACTTACCGTGTAATTCACGGTCAGCACGAGAGTGAGACTGATGACCTGGAGATAATAAATCGGTAGAGATATCACCGATACCAGCAACATAAGTAACCACTTCGATTTTTTCTGCAACGTCAGGTAATTTAGTGAAGAACTCAGCGTTGGCGTAGCTTTCTAAAATATCTTTAGCAACAGCATTGCCTGCTTTTAATGCCTCAGCTAAACGGCTAGTGTCAGCGTCGTATAAGAATACTTGAGTTTTTAATACCTCAGCGGCAGGTGCTGATACTGAAGCATCATCGCTTAGGGCAAGGTCAAGAAGTACTTCAATTGAAGGACCACCTTTCATATGAGAAAGCAATTCAAAAGCAAACTCAACTGAGATTTCTGCAACCGTTTCTTGGCCTAAAATAATTTCTTTTAAGAATTTTGCTTTAACACCCGCAGCACTTGTTGTACCTGGTAATGTGTTGTAGATGAAGAAGTTAAGAGAATCCTCGCGGTGCTCATGACCTTGATCTTTAATTTGTGCGATGATTTCTGATAATAGCTCTGCGCTATCGATAGGCTTAGGTGCTAAGCCCAGCTCTTCCTTACGATTTTGTATTTCTTTGATATATTCTAAATAAAGACTCATTTAATACTCTCTTTTAGCGATTTAGTGGCTAATAACATTAATGATAGAAGGGGAGTGTTAACCTCAATGGATTAACTAGCCCTTGTAATAGCAGGACAAACTTGTCCTTATTTTACCTGAAATTCTTCGTACTTCGAATCATTTGCTGAAATAAGCATTATTCATGATTTTTATACCAAGTAGAAGGGGCAGTTATAATGCCGGTTTAACTAGCTTTGTAATGCTTAGTTAACAGTCTAGATTAAAAATTAACCGGATTGATACCTAGGTCTAATAAATATCATCTATATTTGTTGATATAGTCATAAATAGAACGAATCTTAGTGCCTTGATTACCAGGCATTAAGGTAAGAATAATTATCAACTTTGGGTACTTATCGCTTTGTTATTAGCTTAATTTATATGTTGAGCGCAATCAGAGAAGTGATAAGTCCCCCGCTATCAAAAGGTGAATGTCGTGCTTCAAGAATATCGTAATCATGTTACCGAACGTGCTGCACAAGGTATTGTGCCTAAGCCACTCAATGCCGAGCAAGTTGCTCAACTTATCGAGCTAATTAAAAGCCCACCCGCAGGTGAAGAAGCGCTATTGTTAGAGCTGCTTTCAGAGCGTGTGCCTCCGGGTGTTGATGATGCTGCTTATGTCAAGGCAGCATTTTTGGCTGCCATAGCCAAAGGGGAGGCCAGCTCACCTATTCTTGATGCAGCTCGTGCGACAGAGTTATTAGGCACTATGCTTGGTGGTTATAATATCGAGCCTCTAATTGAGTTATTAGATTCTGAGCATGCTGAGATTGCCGTAGCGGGTTTATCTAAAACCCTACTTATGTTTGATGCCTTTTATGATGTTAAAGATAAGGCTGATGCTGGTAATGAATTTGCTAAAAAAGTCCTTAGCTCATGGGCTAATGCTGAGTGGTTTACCAATAAACCTGCGGTCAGTGAAAAAATAACAGTTAAAGTGTTTAAAGTTACCGGTGAAACAAATACTGATGACTTATCGCCAGCACCAGATGCATGGTCTCGCCCTGATATTCCGCTGCATGCTAAAGCCATGCTAAAAATTGCTCGTGATGATATTAATCCAGATGATGATGGCGTTGTCGGGCCAATTACGCAAATTGAAGCCTTGCAAGAAGACGGTATTCCGCTGGCCTATGTTGGTGATGTGGTCGGCACTGGCTCGTCACGTAAATCGGCAACCAACTCAGTGTTATGGTTTATGGGGGAAGATATTCCTTATGTACCGAATAAGCGCGGTGGCGGCGTGTGTTTGGGCGGTAAAATAGCACCAATTTTTTATAACACCATGGAAGATTCCGGTGCTTTACCCATTGAGCTGGATGTGCAAAAAATGCATATGGGCGATGTTATTGATATTTATCCGTATGAAGGTGTAGTAAAAAATGCTGCTGGCGAAGTTATTTCTGAATTTGAATTAAGCCCAGTGTTATTAGATGAAGTAAGAGCTGGCGGTCGTATTCCTTTAATTATAGGTCGAGGGTTAACAGGGCGAGCACGTGAAGCGCTAGGCTTAGGTGAAACAGAGATATTTGCTAAGCCTGTTGCAGCGGAGCAGTCGTCTAAAGGCTACACCTTAGCGCAAAAAATGGTTGGTAAAGCTTGTGGTGTCGCTGGTGTTCGTGCAGGGCAATACTGCGAACCTAAAATGACCACCGTAGGCTCACAAGATACCACAGGACCTATGACCCGTGATGAGTTAAAAGACTTAGCTTGTTTAGGCTTTTCTGCTGATTTAACCATGCAATCATTCTGTCATACCTCAGCCTATCCAAAACCTGTTGATGTGCAAACGCATCATACCTTACCTGATTTTATGATGAACCGTGGTGGCGTGTCACTGCGCCCTGGTGACGGTGTTATTCATTCTTGGTTAAACCGCATGTTATTGCCAGATACGGTTGGTACTGGTGGTGACTCTCATACCCGCTTCCCGCTAGGTATTTCTTTTCCTGCTGGCTCAGGTTTAGTTGCCTTTGCTGCTGCTACCAGTGTTATGCCACTTGATATGCCAGAGTCAGTATTAGTGCGCTTTACTGGTGAAATGCAGCCCGGCATTACTTTGCGCGATCTTGTTCATGCCATTCCGTATACAGCAATTAAGCAGGGTTTATTAACCGTTGAAAAAGCCGGTAAGGTGAATGAGTTTTCAGGTCGAATATTAGAGATTGAAGGTTTAACTGGCTTAACCGTAGAGCAAGCATTTGAATTATCAGATGCCTCAGCAGAGCGTAGCGCCGCAGGCTGTACTATTAAGCTTGAAGAAGAGGCTGTTGCTGAATACTTACAGTCCAATATTGTAATGCTTAAGTGGATGATCAGTGAAGGCTATGGTGATGTTCGTACTATTACCCGTCGAATCGAGGCCATGCAAGCTTGGCTAGCTAAGCCAGAGTTAATGGCAGCCGATAGCGATGCTGAATATGCTCATGTGATTGAAATTGACTTAAATGAAATCAAAGAGCCGATTGTTTGCTGTCCAAATGACCCGGATGATGCCAAGTTATTGTCAGAGGTGGCCGGTGATAGTGTTGATGAAGTCTTTATTGGCTCATGCATGACTAATATTGGCCACTTTAGAGCGGCAGGTAAGTTATTAGAAAATCACTTGGATAATAAAGGCGGCGCACTGTCTACCCGTATGTGGGTAACACCGCCAACGAAAATGGATAGTTCGCAATTAAGTGATGAAGGTTATTTCTCCATTTATGGTCGAGCAGGTGTTCGTGTTGAACCACCTGGCTGCTCACTTTGTATGGGTAACCAAGCGCGTGTTGCGGATAATAGCACGGTGTTATCTACCTCTACTCGTAACTTCCCAAATCGTTTAGGTACGGGCGCCAATGTTTATCTAACCTCTGCTGAACTTGCTGGCGTTGGTGCTATTTTAGGTAAGTTACCTACACCAGAAGAATATATGGCTTATGCTAAGCAGATAGATGCGACCGCAGCGGATACCTATCGATATTTAAACTTCCATCAGATGGAACATTACACTAGTAAAGCTGATGGTGTTATTTTGCAGGTAGAAGCTTAATTTATTGTTACTCAACTGGTTAGGGTCGAGTAAAGCAATCAGTTCTTTTTGAAACGCCACTATTTAGTGGCGTTTTTTATATTGGGAAAGGTTATGTAAATATCGCGTAAAGTTTGCACTGACTTTGAGTTAAGTCTGTATACTGAAAGTACGTATTTCTTTATTTATCAGAGAGCTATTATGGAATTATCGAAAAAAACTAGATATCTACATATTATTATTGCCATTAGCATGATTTGCTTGGCGGGGGTTGGGCTTTATATGTCAAAGACTGAAGCCTTTGCTTTGTACCCTATTCATAAGTCATTTGGTGTTATTGTTTTTATTTTTGCCTTGTATCGAGTCATAGTAAGAATTAAAGAAGGCTGGCCAGCACCTGTTGGTGTAGCGGCTAAGTTTCAATTGATGATTGCCAAAATAGTACATTGGGGACTCATTTTGATGACGGTTATCTATCCACTTTCAGGTATGATGATGTCTGGTGCGGGTGGTCATGGTATTTACGTTTTTGGCATTGAGTTACTGGCATCAAATTATGATAGCGTTACGGGCGATGCTATTGCTTTAAATCCTACCATTGCTTCATTAGGTCATGAATTACATGAAGGTTTAGTTAACGTACTGATTCTGTTTGTTGTTGTGCATATAGCAGGAGCGTTAAAACATCATCTTATTGATAAAGATGAAACCATTACTCGAATGTTTACTTTTAAATAAATAGTTTAGTTGTTTTCTATTCCCAAGCAAAAGCCTCATATTCTGGGAAATTTAACTGAACTGACTTACCGTTTGATGCAGCGTGGCTTGCCTGTTTTCTTAGCGCTATAATGTCATTTTGAATGTTATAGCGTAAACGTCTTGCTTGTGACCATAGCTGCTCTTCTTGCTCGGTAAATGCTACCTGCTGTTCAATAAAGCGTTGTAAAGCAGGGCCTAAAACCTCATACGCTTTCTTTAAACGTTTAGCATGATGTAATGAAAAAGCCGATATTTCTTGCTCGTAAGCTAACATTTGCTCAGAATTTTCAGTATTAGCTGGCATATTCACCTTTGCTTCGCGAGCAAAGTAATCTAGATAGCCTTGTAAATCGATACTGTCAGCATTTAGCCATTTTTGCATGCTAGTTAAGTTGGTTATTTTATTGCTCATTGGGTCGATAATCATAACCGTAGGCGTACCATAATAAATTGGCATACCAAAACGAGAGACAACATCATAGCCCTTTTGGTAATAGCCAATATCAACAAATAAGGTTTGGTAATTTTTTTCTAGCAGTGAGCTCATTTCGTTACTTGAAAAGCGTTGAATAAGCCCTTGGCTATCATGACACCAATTGGCGCCAAGTACGATTAATAGCTTTTGCTGTGCCAGTTTGGCTTGTGCTAATTTATTATCAATTGCCTGCATGCTTGTTTCAGACGGGCTAAATTGAAATTCACTGTGGGAAATTTTGTTGTGATGCGTTTGTGTAAAGGTACTGCATGAAAAAAGGCCATACGAGATAACCAAAGCTATAAGAATTCGCACTGTGCTACCTATTAGAAGGATAAAAACCTGCTTGATAATACCGTAATGATTAATGATATGGTAATTTTCTTTAGTACGAACGTACAATTAAAGATTTAGCTAACAATGCTTATTACGGCATTGCTAGCTAAAATCAGCATGCTTTATTGCTAATCGTCAGACTCTTCTAAGGCAAAAAGTTCTTGGAAAAATTCAACGACATTTTTTCGTGATTTACGGGCAACACGCCAATTAGGTGCTAATGTTACTTCACCGCCTAGGCCAAGGTGTGCATAAGGGTCGTTAACAACCCAAGTTGGCTCTAATCGATCCCAAGCGTGATAAGCACGATTAAATACATTAACTTCAACCAGTTCTTGCTCATCTTCCGTTAAATTTTCGACCATATTTGGGCAAGTGTCGGGCAAATCATAATCATCTAAGCCGCCAGCTTGTAAGAGTACGGGAGCACCTGTTAGGTTGTTAAATTCAAACCCCGGAACATTATTATAAAGCCAGCAAACAGGGTAATGGGCAACATGTCCTGCAAAGCGCAGTGGGCTGCCAGTTAAACTCATATATTGCTCAGTAGCCGTTAACATGGATAATACCCCGCCCCAAGAAAAGCCAATAATGCCAATACGTTGAGCATCTATCATAGGTTGCTGTGCAAGGTAAGCCATGGCGGCAAAGACATCGGGTAAGGTTTCTTGTGGTGATGCGGGTCTATCTGCACTGCCACCTTGTAGGTTCCTCGCGCCCCATAAATCTAATTCTAAGGTGGCAATACCCGCTTTATTTAATGCTTTAGCGTAGAACTTGCCTGTGCTATCGATACCGCTAGAGCTATGCATAATAATAACCGCAGGTAATGCTTGCGTTTGTGCTGTTCGTGGTATTCGGTATTGGCCTGAGACTGACCAGCTTGAGTCAGCAGTTTGCACCGGAATATTGACGTAAAAAATTTGTGGTAATGGCGCTAATCTAGACTTAGCATTTGCGCTAAATGTAATTTGTATAAAAAGTAGGCTAGCAAATAGCCCAATAGATAGTTTATTCATAATAGATCCCTCTGTTGTGGTTGGCTTGAGTACTCCTTTCAAGTATTGGGGTAAGAGGATAGAGCACCTAGGGGTAAAAGTCTATTGAGCGGTTAAATAATATTGTATAAAAAACGCTCGCTTTTGGTGTTTTAGCTTGGTGAATATTCTGATAGAATGCGCGCAGTTTTTTGATCTAGATCAATTTTTAAATCTACAGCGCTGGATTTACGTTCCAGTTGGCTCAATGGAGACACCATGACCTCTACACCTATTACTGTTTGCGCTTTATATAAGTTTGTTCGCTTAGAGCAATTTGAAGCCTTACGCCAACCTTTAACTGATCATATGTTAGCTAATCAAGTAAAAGGTACACTTTTACTGGCAGCTGAAGGTATAAACGGTACTATTGCCGGCTCTGCACAGGGTATTAAATCAGTACTTTTATTTTTAAGTGAACAGCCTAATTTAGATAATATTTCTTACAAAGAATCATATACAAATGAGAATCCATTTCATCGCACCAAAGTAAAACTTAAAAAAGAAATCGTTACTATGGGGGTTGAAGGAATAGACCCTAATAAAACCGTTGGTACCTATGTAAAACCTAAGGATTGGAATGCGCTTATTTCTGATCCACAAGTGTTATTGATTGATACGCGTAATGATTATGAAATTGAGATTGGTACCTTTAAAAATGCGATCAACCCAGACACGGAAACCTTTAGAGAGTTTCCTGCTTATGTTGCTAAAAACCTTGATAAAGACAAGCACAAGAAAGTTGCTATGTTCTGTACTGGTGGTATTCGCTGTGAAAAGTCTACCGCTTATCTAAAAGAGCAAGGCTTTGATGAGGTTTATCACCTTGAAGGTGGTATTTTAAAATACCTTGAGGAAGTGCCAAGTGATGACACTATGTGGCAAGGAGAGTGTTTTGTTTTTGATGGTCGCGTTGCGGTAAATCATGACTTAGAGCAAGGTCAATATGACCAATGTTACGCGTGTCGCTTTCCATTAACGCAAGAGCAAAAGCAGAGCGAGCACTATATTGAAGGCGTAAGCTGTCATCGTTGCCATGATAAAGTTACCGATGCACAGCGTAGCCGTTACCAAGAGCGCCAGCGTCAAATCGCTTTAGCGGCTGAGCGTGGTGAAGCCCATATTGGTGGTGAAATCTCAACTATCAGCAAACAAAGAAAGCAACAAAAAGAGCAACGTAAGGCTGAGCAAAGTAAAACGAGTTAGTTGCTGCTAGCGCCACATTAAGGCTATTGTGGCGCATTAACTTTACAAATTGTTGCTTTATCCATTCCCCGCTTTATTGCCTATCTGAGTTAGATTGTATATTCTGACGACACGAAAATTTCGAGCTTTTTCATTCTAGTAGAAAAAGCCTTCTACCTTAATTTACTAATCTTGATTGAGAGTTTTATGAAAGCTTCACATATAGTTGCCGGCGTTACCTTGGCGGCAAGTTTAGGCTCAGTAAACGCTGAGGTTTTAACAGTTGAGAAATTAAATCAACTAAATCAATTGCATGACGTTAGCATTTCACCCAAAGGTGATGCGTTAATTTATGGCCTTAAAAAAGGCACTGCTTCTAAAGATAACCACTTATATCGTCAAGATATTAAGTCAGGCAAGGTAACTCAGTTAACTAACCATGCAAACTCAGAGCATAATGTCGTTTGGGCGGATGATGGTCAATCTATCTACTTTTTATCAAGCCGTAGTGGTAGTTCACAAATTTGGCAATTACCGTTAACGGGCGGTGAAGCGGTTCAAGTATCTGATTTACCATTAGATGTTAATGGCTTTACCTTATCTAAAAATGGTCAAACCTTTGCATTATCTATGACAGTTAAGCCAGGTTGTGCTGATTTTGCTTGTACCATAGATGCAAGAAAAGCTGATGAAGAGAAAAAGTACAATGTCCGTGCTTATGACCAGTTAATGGTGCGTCATTGGGATGTATGGAACACTGAGTACAAAGAGCATTTGTTTGTTGCCAGTAAAAACTCGCAAGGCAAAATTGTTAGAGCTGATAACCTAATGCAAAACTGGGTTAGTGATATTGCTGGTATTGGTGATGTTGCCATTCATCCACAAGGTACGTCGTTAGTATTTGCTGCAAAAGATTCTTCAACGCCAGCCGCGGCTAATAACCATGCCTGGAGCACTAACTTTGATTTATTTGAAGTTGATTTAACGAAAGGGGTTACTCAAGGTAGTTATAACTTAGTTAATATCACCAAAGAGAATGAAGCTTGGGATACTAAGCCGGTTTACTCTTCTAACGGTCGTTATTTAGCATATAAAGCGATGAAAACACCTGGCTATGAGTCTGATAAGTTTACCTTACACTTACGTGATAACCGTTCGGGTAAAATCCGCAGTGTTGCGCCAACTTGGGATCGCTCAGTAAGTAGCATTAGCTTTTCACAAGATAACAAAACTATTTTTGTTACTGCGCAAGATGTAGGTCAAAAGAGCATTTTTGCTATTACACCTGAATTTAATGAAGTACAAAAAGTTTATGGTGTTGGTACTAACGGCGATGTTTCTAGCTTTGGTGATAAACTTTATTTCACCCGTCATACCTTAGGTTCACCAAAAGATATTTTTACCATAGGTAAAGATGGTTATGGCTTTAAGCAGTTAACAGATATCAACAAAGAGAAACTGGCTAAGGTTAAATTTGCTGACTATGAGCAGTTTAATTTTAAAGGCTGGAATAACGAAAAAGTACATGGTTACTGGTTAAAGCCAGCTAATTATCAAGAAGGACAAAAATACCCCATTGCCTTCTTAGTACACGGCGGTCCACAAGGCAGCTTTGGTAACATGTTCCATTATCGCTGGAATGCTCAATTATGGGCTGCGCAAGGCTATGGTGTAGTGATGGTCGATTTCCATGGCTCTACAGGTTACGGGCAAGCATTTACCCATTCAATTAGCCGAGATTGGGGCGGTAAGCCATTAGAAGATTTACAAAAAGGTTTAGACTTTATTGTTAAAGATCAGCCTTGGTTAGATCGCGATAATGCCTGTGCATTAGGTGCATCGTACGGTGGCTACATGATGAACTGGATTGCCGGTAATTGGTCAGACGGTTTTAATTGTTTAATTAACCACGCTGGTTTATTTGATATGCCAAGCTTTTATCAATCAACAGAAGAGCTTTGGTTCCCTGAGTATGATTTAGGTGGCCCGTTATGGGGTAATGATAACGGTCAAGTAAGTGACGATTACAACAAGTTTAACCCGTCAGCTTATGTTAATAACTGGAAAACACCTATGCTAGTGATTCAAGGTGAGCTAGATTACCGTGTACCTTATGCGCAAAGTTTAGGTGCGTTTACTACCTTACAACGTAAAGGTATTGATAGTCGTTTAGTGATGTTCCCTGATGAAGACCACCATATTCGCAAACCTGATAATTTAGTGGTTTGGTATGACGAAGTATTTAAGTGGTTAGAAAAATACACTAAAAAATAACCGTAAAGGTTAACTTATTTAACAAAGGCACATGTTATGTGCCTTTTTATTTTCTAGCATTAATATAAGCATAAAAAGGAGCAGTTTGTGTACCAAGTCATTGAAAAGGTAGCAAGCCCAGAAGACTTTGTTCGCTTAAGAAAAATAACTGGGCTAACACCTAGAACACTCATAGCTGCTGAAAAAGCATTGCCTAATAGCCTGTATGGCGTACATATTTTGATTGATGGCAAAACTATTGCTATGGCGCGTGTTGTTGGTGATGGCGCGCTTAACTTTGATATTGTTGACGTGGCGGTTGATCCTGATTTTCAAGGGCAGGGTTTAGGCAATACTGTGATGCAGCATGTTATGGCATATTTAGATAAAGCAGCCATGCCCAGTGCTTATATAACTTTAATGGCAGATGTGCCTGCGCTATATTTAAAGTTTGGTTTTAAGTTTAGTAGCCCAGCAAGCGAAGGCATGTATATGGTGAAATAGCTTAGCTATTAAAGCTATAAAATCAGTGAGATAGTGTTAATTAAAAAGGAGATTTTTATGGTAAAGGCAAGTTGTCATTGCGGTAATATTGAAATTGAAATTGAAATAGCAGAGCAGCCACAGGCTTTAGTGAGTTGCAATTGCTCAATTTGTAATAAAATTGGTGCCTTATGGGGGCATATGTCGCCTAAAGTGGTTTCAGTTACCGAAAAAGAGCAAGCAAGTAAAAGCTATAGCTGGGGTGATAAGGACTTAGCCTTTCATCATTGTACTTTGTGCGGTTGTACTACTCACTATATGCCAACAGATGCTAGTTCTGATCGCATGGCGGTTAATTACCGTATGGTAGATCGCAATGTTGTTGATGCTATGCATATTAAAAATTTTGATGGCGCTGATACTTGGAAGTTTATTAGTGAATAAGTGTTATCACTTGCTTAAAAATATCAACTTTCGCTAGAGCTTGACCTATTCTGCCACTGTACTGTACTTAGCTGATGGTCGTGGAGCTTGGATTTGTGAAAGTGCAAACTTATCTTGCTCTGTTATTATAGTTGACTAGAGTACTGTATAACGTTTGCTATTGCCGTTACTATCAATGAATAAATAAGTCTAATAGATAAATCATAAAGGCTTATTTAATTTATTGAGTATCTGCTTATATATCAAGGCTATGTCAGTAAAAATTTAATATTTATTAGTTACTTTATCGACAGTCCCTTAAGTAACTATCGTATGTAAGGATATATATGGACATTAATATCACCTCTGTTGGGCAATTTATTTTTATCAACATAATAGTTACGATGTTTTTAACATTAAAGTTTGCCAGAGGAAACACAAATAACCTTTTGCTTGCGGGTTTCTATTCTTTTTTATTGAACTTACTGTTCTTTCCTGCAAGCTGGCTGTATTGCTGGTATTGGTCAAGAAAACATAATGCGAAAGTGAATGACTCTCCCTGTGATTAATGGTCGATTCTCTAGCTAGTACTTTTACTGACATTGGCATTAAATTTATTTGCAATAGGCTAGCTATTGACGCGAAATTTTTTTGGAATTAAGTAAAATTATCAAGCTAGAGAGTACATGTGCAGATTAACTATCGATATTTCAGACTGTTAACTTATCTCTTAAACCGGGTTCAGGTTAGTTAGAAATTATCAATTGGCTATAAGTTGCAGATGTCACTGAATTTAGCTGTATTTATTAGCTAAATCTGAGCTTATCTAAGCTGGTAATGAGCTCGGATTTGCTGAAATTCTCCCGAACTAATCATTTTATGAAGCTGTTGGGCCAGTGGTTTAGCATAGCGTTGAATGGATGTTTTTTTTGATATAGCAATATAGCTACCGACAGGGTCATCATAAAGATAATTGGCTAAAGCGAGTTTTTGTTGGTAATCCTGTGTTGATAATAAGGGCTTTATGCTTTCTTCTCGTTCAATAAAAGTGTCAATGTGGCCTTTTAGCAACATTTTTACTAATTGCTCTCTTGACGTTATTGCTACCTTTTTCATTGAATGATTATTGTCAAATTCATGGTGATAAGAGGCTCCACGAATGGTACCGACAATTAAAGGCGTTAAATCATCGATATTATTTATCGTTATGTTGTTATTGGCTAAGGTAAAAAATCTCAGTGGTTTATGTTGTAATAGGTAAGGTGGTTCGATAAAAGTTAAATACTCTGCTCTTTCTTTAGACTTCATGACGCCCATAATTAAATCGGCTTGACCTTTTTTGACCATAGTTAAACAGCGAGCAAAGGGGCAGCGAATAAACTTAGGGGTGAGTTGCACTCTTTGGCTTAACAGCTTGATCATATCAATATTTTCCCCTTGCCACTGGTTATCAATATAATCAACAAAGGGCGGCTCAAGAAACACAGCGACTTTTATTTCCTCTTCAGCTGCTATGGCAGTGCTAGTTGAGCTGAAGTAAAACAAGATAAGAGCAAATAATCGTTTCATAGTATGTGAAATGCAATAACTTTGGATAAATGACATGCGCATCGATAAGTATAGCTTATCAGGTAAAAGCCACAACGAAGTGCTATATGCTAATGTTCACTTAACTAAGCCAGGCAAGACTCATTTGAATTATCACGGCATTGGCAATATCAATAAAGAAAGCGCCAATTAAGGGGACAACAATAAAGGCTTGCGGTGATGCACCATACTTTTTGCTAACGGCAGTCATATTCGCGATTGCTGTTGGGGTAGCGCCCAGTGCTAAACCTGCATAACCTGAAGATATAACGGCGGCATCATAGTTTTTCCCTAAGGCACGAAAAACAATAAACACGGTAAATAAGGTGATCACTATCACCTGCATAGTGAGTAATAATAAAATTGGTAAGGCTAAGTCTACAAGAGTCCATAATTGTAGGCTCATCAATGACATGGCTAAAAATAGCCCTAAGCTGAAATCGGATATTAATGCCAGCGTAGGTGTACCAGAAGGCCAGGGTAGATCTTTCCAAAGTAAAGGTATGGTATTGGTTAATATAATACCGGCAAACAAGCAAGGTACAAAAGTTGGCAGTTTAATACCTAGACTGGTTATAAACTGGTGCAAATGGATACCTATACCAATGGCAATACAGAGAATGAGTATCACTTTATAGATGGTATTTACGGTGATTTTCTCTTGTTCGTCTTTGTTACCTACAGCTAAGTGCTCATCAGAATTAGAACTTAATTGGTAGCGCTTGATTAGAAAACTGGCGATAGGGCCGCCGCATATGCCGCCTAATACTAAGCCAAATGTGGCGCAAGCTATACCAATTTCCATGGCATTTTCAATGGCGTAACCTTGAGCAAAATGAGGAGCCCAAGCGATCGCTGTGCCATGGCCACCACTAAGAGATACCGAACTGCCTAACACACCAACTTGTCTGGGTAAGTCGGTAAAATAGATCACACCAACGCCAGTTAAGTTTTGTATAAACAAGTAAGACACGGCGATAACTAACAGAATAACAAGTGCTTTGCCGCCTTGTAGTAGGGTGGAGAAGCGGGCTGATAAACCCACGCAGGTAAAGAAAACGATCAGTAAAACATCACGCTGTTTCAGGGAAAACTCGACGCTTTGCTCAAAAGTAAAATAGATGGCGCTAAAGATAACAGAAGCAATGATGCCACCTGTTACAGGCTCAGGAATGTTATATTTTTGCAGGAAGTTAATACGCTTGTTTAAGTAACGACCTAAAAATAAAACCAGTACCGCAAGAATTAAGGTTTGCCTACTATCTAGTTCCATCATTGATATTAACCTCAGCTTAGATTATTTTTTTAAGGCGTTTATTTGGCTAGCGAGTTGTTTAAGTTGCGCTTTAATTTCTTCGTTTTGCGCTAAAATTTCCTCATTTTGCTTTCTTAGCTCACGGTTTTTGATATTGGTATCAGCAAAACCAAAGACTTTATTGGCAAAAACAGCACCAACACCACCTAAAATACCAACACCTAAAATAAACATACTAAAGACAGTAATTCTACCGAGTAAGGTTACTGGGTATACATCACCAAAACCTATGGTGGTAGATGACATTAACATCAGCCAAAAAGCATCGGCATAGTTTTGTACTGGTGAGTTTTCAACACCCGCTTCAGCGATATAAGTGACATAGCCAAGGCCAATATTGATGACAGCAAAAAGTATAATAGAAAGTAGCGCTAATACGCCGTAGTTGTAGTTTTTTACACCAAACTCATCAACTTTATATAAGTTGGTTTTTTCCATCGCGTTTTGCAGGATAATCATGCACATAGTTCCATAAATAATACTAGTTATATGTACATAATATTATCTTCATTTACATATGGGAAGAGGGGAGCTCTACTGGAAAAATGATTTGAGGTTTAGGGCTCTGTATTTGATGAGCCCTGTCAGAGGGGGGTTAAAAATATATTATTGATTAGCTAATTTTAAATTGTATTTTCTTAGACAAAATGTAGATAGTAAAAGTAGGCTCCAAATTGGAGGTTCTGGTATTTGAGAAGCATTAAAATCAAATTGGGTTACAAGTCCAAAATAGCGATCATTCACACCACTCCCAGCATTAGGATGATTTGAAAATATTCTTGAAAAATTCGGGGAAGTAGCCGCATCTAAATAAAATTGTCCACCTTCTCGTGATCTAATTGTAATATCTAATAAAATGTTGCTTTGACCGTCGTAGTAAAATAGATCATTTACATCAAAGCTAATATTGAATGGATTGGGTGCTGATCTAATTTCTGTGTCTGTCAGAATATATTCACCATCATATACAACTGTAGATTCCAAACCAAAATGCGGCATAAACATAGCTGTTGTAGAAGCAGCATAAGTGTCTGTGTTAGATAGAGTTATAGTGAGGTCAAATTTTGCTTCATCAAAACTTTCTTCGAAGTCACCGTCTAGTCTGAAATTAACTCTATCAAGTGTTCCTTGCACCCCTTTAAATAACTCAGCATTATATATCTGTTGGTAGCGGCTAATTGTATTTCCGCCAAGAGGGTGTCCATTTCGATATTCACCTTCTACTGTGTCAGCATTACCGGGAGCATATATAAGGGTTCCATTAGCACTATTTGAGAAACAGAGTAGAGTAAGTAAAAGGCTGAGCAGATGTCTGATTACAAGTTTTCCATGCATTAGTATATTCCTTTATTTAATCGTATTTTAAAGAGCTTCCTTTTATGAAGATGTTTATGATAACGGTCTTTTAATCACAAGACAATATTGTATAAAGTATTCGTTTTTCCTAAAGGGGAAAACTTCATTATGAAGTCTTGGGTTTAATACTGTTATAGGGGTTAATACTGTTATAGGTGCTAATTCTTGAGGTGGTATCTTCGCGAAAGCCTGATTTTATAAAAATCAGGCTTAGTGAACTTGCTATCTATAAGCTGGCTTTGCCGATATTCTTGTCTAAAAAGTCGAGGACTTTCTTATAGACCATATAACGGTTATTTTCGTCATAATAACCATGCCCCTCATTGGGAAGTTCTAACCATTCATAGCTTTTATCTATGTCAACTGCTGAGTTTTCGGCTAAGGTATGGAATGCATATGATTATGATTTTGTACAAAAAGGAACTGGTGTTGGCTTCCAAGCGGGGACGAAAGAAAATAACCTGAAATTTGAAATTGGTGGTGAAGCAACGATATATAAAATCTTGACAGAAGCTAATAATACGAAATGGGAAATATCAGCTGTTGGATCTGTCACTAATAACTCAAACACTTTTAGCTATGATATTATTAAATTTGGAAATAGTACTAGCACCTCTTTTACGTCGACAAATATACCAATAAGAACATCTAAGCCAACTTTTCAAGCTTGGCGTCGGAATGGCTCTTATACTCACAAGAATATTGGGTTCGCTTCAGACGGTGTATTAAAGTTCGAAGCAAAAGCAGGTAAAATCGGTACTCACGTATTTCAGTTTGATTTTAGTCAGTTTAAGTAGGTATTCTAAGTGCAAATAATATGGAAAATAGGTTTTTGGGGAGCAGTATTAAATGTGATACTGTTTATGATTATTGACAATACACTTGAAAAACCTCTAAATGGACACTTTGTAACAGTTAGTGGTTTATTTACTTCATTTATATTTTTTACTTTGTGGTCATATGCTTTTTATAAAGTATATAAATCGAAAGGAATTGGAAAAAAGGTTTTACTGTTAATAGTTACTATTGCGTTTTCAGCCATAACTGGTTGGATTATGTACTACAAGGATAATTATTCAAAATAGACTTTTAAAGAATTAACTAAAAATAAATTGGGTCAGGTACACATTAAATATGTGAAATGACGAGAGCAGTCGCTTAAAGTTGACCCTTTATGTTGATAAATTAATTAGATTAAAGACGACAGCCGCTCAAAGTAGAAAATAACAAACCTCTCAATTCAGGTTAATAGATAACCTGAATGTGAGAGGTTTATTTATGACTACTGCTAGAAAGTAACTAATTAGTTTAGTGGATACTCCGTATGATCATTGTATATCTCGTTGTGTAAATTGAGGTGTGATTAACTAAGGGCCTAACTTAAATTGGCCGTATTTCAGACGCTAAAACGGAGTCATTTTTAAATCTGACTAAAACCCTAACTGTTTCAATTACCTTTAACTATGATTGTAAATTTAAGTCAAAACCTACAGTCAGAATTATAGATGTAATTACAGGTTTTGATGTGCATATCACATCAAAACGTTTTTCTCTTCCGTATTCTCTTCGATTTAGGCTTAAAGGCCACTTTGGGTAAAGCAGAAAAGTCTTGTTGGTTGGCAGCTGTTATCATTTCGCTCACCGTAGTGGTGAGTGGCTGCATAAAGCTGGCGTAGCTGGCAGATTTTTCACTAATCTCACCTAATTTCGCTTCCCATTGAGCGGTCATATCAGGCAAGGTGGCAGCAATAGGTAGGGCTTTTATCAGAGCTATACCGATATCCGTGGCAATAATTTTCTTCCCTTGGCGCTTAAGAAAATTACGCTTAAAAAGCAATTCAATAATATTGGCTCGGGTGGCCTCAGTGCCTAGGCCATCGGTATCTTTGAGTACTTTGCGTATGTCAGGATCACTAACATAGCGTGAAATGCCTGTCATGGCACTGAGTAAGCTAGCATCAGTAAATGATTGTGGTGGTGAAGTTTCTTTACTAACAAGTTCACCAGATTGGCAATGCAGCTCATCGCCTTTTTTTAGTTTAGGTAGATTAACTTGCTGCTGACTGTGTTGCTCTTTTTTACTGGCGGGAAAGAGTTTTTGCCAGCCAAGTGCTAATTCTACTTTATTATTTGCGCTAAATAATCCGCCGGCAATTCTGATGGCTACCTTGGTTTGTTGATATTGATAAGCAGGATAAAACTGAATTAAATATTGACGGACAATAAGCGAGTAAATGTTTTTTTCAAACGGATTTAAATTAATATTATTGGCCGACTTTTCTGTTGGAATAATGGCATGATGAGCACCAACTTTGCTGTTATTCCATGCTTTGCTAATTAGTGATGCGTCGGCTTGGCTTGCTTGCTGTGCTATGGTCAGTGGCTTTGCCGCTAGTGTGCTACTACTGAGCATGTTTAGAATACCAGCTGCTTGCTTGTGCTGTTCCTTAGGTAAGTAACGACAATCAGATCTTGGGTAGGTGATAAGTTTGTGCTTTTCATATAAAGCTTGGCAAACATCGAGCACTAGCTTGGCGTTCATAGAAAACTGTTTCGCGGCACTAATTTGTAAGCTAGATAAATTAAAGGGTAAGGGTGCTGTTTGATGTTTATCTTCAGTCACGACATTTTCAACGAATGCCGGTTGGTTTGTGATGCGTGAGATAACATTTTCAGCTAAGCCTTTAACTAATACGCGTCCCTCTTCATCACAATATTGTTGGCAATTTTCACTTGGCTGCCATTTGGCGGTAAATGCTTCATTGTTATTGGTAATTAAGTGGGCAAAGACTTGGTAAAAGGGCTTGCTAACAAAGTTGGCAATTTCTTGCTCTCTTCGTACCACTAAACCTAATACTGGGGTTTGTACGCGGCCAACCGATAAGACACTATTAAAGCCTGATTGTTGGCCGTGGATAGTATAAGCTCGGGTTAGGTTGATGCCATAGAGCCAATCTGCCCGCGAGCGTGCCAGTGCAGAAATAGATAAAGGCATAAAGTCTCGGTTGTCTTTTAAATTGGCTAAGGCGCGCTTTACTGCAGGTAAGTTTAAGTCGCTGATTAGTAAGCGTTTCATAGATTGTTTTTTTTGCTGGCTTACCTTTAAATAATCAATTACTTCATCAATAAGTAATTGTCCTTCTCGGTCAGGATCGCCGGCATGAATGATTTCACTTGCTTGTTTTACCAGCTTTCTAAGTGCAGTGAGTTGCGCACGTGTTTGATAAATCGGTTTAAGTTGCCACTGATCGGGAATAATAGGTAACGTATCTAGGCGCCATTTTTTTAGTTCAGCGTCGTAATCTTCAGGGTTTGCTTGCGTTAAGATGTGACCGATACACCAGCTAACCACATCGCCATTACCTAGTTCTATGTGAGTTTTATGTTTTTTTTGTGGTTTAGGTAAGGCCGCTGCTATCGCTCTTGCCAAGCTAGGTTTTTCTGCAATATATAATTTCAAAGCTGATGTGAAACATGATGTGTTAAGACAATAATCATTAGCATAGCTTAAACACTGGTTATTTGTACAGTTTGTTTTGACTTTGACTTTGCCTTCGCTTTAGTGCAATTGGTATTACTTCGCCTTTAAGCTGTGTCGGTAGCGAGTTAATTCATTGAGTAGCCAGGTTTGGCTTTTTATTGGTTTTTGCTCTGGGCAATGTATGGTGTAGTGCTTGCCAGAGAAGGTACTTTTGCTGGCTGAATAGTGAATAAAATCTTCAGCGCTTTTGATATCGTCAGCAAAGTATCGGTATTTCTTTTTGATATGAGCTACCGCCTCCCTACCATTGTGGAAGCTGCCATTTCGCTCATATGTACATGAAGTTTGCGCAACAAATGCCAGTAGGTGATTGATCTCACTTTGGCTATCAGCGTGCGCCGATAAAGCGAATAATGCCATGCAAAGTGTGCAAGTGCGAAGGTAATTCATTGATGCCTCAAAAAAATAAAAGCAGCTGGTGCTGCTTTTATCATAACGATTACCTAATGATTAAGTACAGGGAAAGTTTTACACCATATCATCAAAAGGGTTTTCACTTGGTAATTTAATGGTATGTTTAAACTCATTAAATGTTAGTTCATCAGCATTGATTTCAATGGCTTCTTCATCAAGTAAACCTTCACCAAACTTGTAGATAATATCAAATTGACCGGCATTGGCTTTATCGCGATAGGCTTGCTGTGCTAGTTCAACCGTTGCCAATTTGTCATAGTATTGCTTCATCGCTTGTTCGCCATGTCTTTTTGCCATCATGGCAAGGCTTACTTTGGCAGAAAATACCGTTGCTGTGGCATTGTTACCACCAAAGCCTTTTGAGTTGATAAAAGCAACATCCATATCAGGACAGTTCCAGTGCTCAGTTGCGATATTAAGGCGTTCGTTGTGAACATCATCTGCCACTTTATCTATGGTGGTTACGCCCGGCATAATGTTATCGCTAAAGATACCTAGTGCCATCGCCATTTGATCGCCACTTGCAGGACCTATGGTGTGACCAACGTACGCTTTAGGTGCTGCAACTGGCCAGTTATGGATATCAAAGCTGGTAGCTAACTTATGATAAATAAGTGATTCAGTGACACGGTTTTGCGGCGTACTTGAGCCATGAGCCAGAATAAAGCTTCGTTCTTGTAGCGCTTCTTTACCGAGTACTTTTTCAGCTAAAGCAACAGACTTTGCCATAGTAATGTAGTTACCAGGGCCCGGCGCTGTGATAGATTTTTTATAGCCATCAGCATTGACAAAGACATCAGCAACAGAAGCCAATACTTTAGCACCCATTTCAACTGCTAGCGCATCATCCATTAAAACAACAAATTGCGCACCTTCACCTATGGTAAAGCCACAGTTATTGCCAAATGGGCGGCTAGTACGGCGATGATCCGCTATGCCGTTGCCATCTAATTTCTTTAAGCCTTCCTCGTTAGCAAGGGCGCTCATATTACCAAAACCTTCAACAATTTCTGGGGTAATAGGTGCTTCAGCGCTGCCGACTACAGCCACGCGGATACGGCCAGCCTGCATATCTTGTACTGCGGCGCGCAAGTTATAAAGGAAGGTTGCACAAGCACCAGATGATGAGAAGGTTGTGCCAACATTACCGGTAACATAAGCATTGATAAAGTCGGTTGACATGGTGTTTAAGCCTAAGGCTAATTGCTTAGTGCTAACACGAGAGCCAGCAAGGCGACTTTTTAACATGCCACCTAAACCTTCGTCTTGCATTTGACCAGCTACAGAAGCAGAGTAAGTACCAACTTGATCTGGGCTGATTTTATCTAAAATAGTATCCCATTCAATACCCGTTGAGCGAATTGCATCAGTCGCGGCAAAAATTGTTGCCTGTAAGCCACGTGGTTGGTAGCGACTGTTGTATAAGCTTTCTGGTTTAAAGCCTGTTGGCATTTGCCCTGCGGCTTTAATTGGGTTATCGCGATAGGCATCATGTGAAACCGTTAGTTCCTCAGGAATTTCGACACTCACGCGACCGTTGTCTAATTCAGTTACCACCCAAGCAGAAGGGAGTGGATGAGGTAGCTCTTTTTTGCGTAATTCGAAACTGATGTTTTTATCACGCGGGCTAATTTTCATTTTTTGATGCCAATGTGTTGCATCAGGATCAAAATGATTTTTCTCAATTTTTCTAATCAGTGTGCCGTCTAAAATTTGCTGACCAAACTTAGCTTCAACTTCAGCTGCTTCGATAACATTACCTTGCTGATCAACCAACTTACCATTTTCACTTGAAATTAAGTTCATTAAACTTGCTAAGCCGACAAAGGTTTCTTGTCGTGCTTGTGCGTTTAGTTTATCAATAACAATGCGACGAAAGCCTTGATGAAAAGAAGTTCGTCCTGCAGCATTAATGCCGCCCATGCCAATGACTAAAGGTAAAGCTGTCATAATAAAACCTTAAAAAATAGTGAAGCTAAATCATATAGTGTCATTTTAAGCAGCTAGAGAAATTAAATATAAGTTAAAATGGCCTTAAATTGTGTCATAATGGCCAGAAGTGTCCTTTTGGAGTGTTTTGTGTCATATAGAATTCATAATGAAAGCCAATTGCGGGTGAGTTTAGCTATATATCAACATGTGCTCTCGACAAGCTTAACCCTCCCTGTAGAGATGTTATTGGCGGGTGAAGCCTATGCCCGGCGTTATGATAAAGCAACCAGCGGCTTAGTTACCCAGTTTGTCAGTAATGATGAAGCCATTATCAAAGCACGCTCAGGCATCAATTTACTTGCTGATGTTATCTTGTCAGATCTTAAAGAAGACTATTTCCCTGATATTATTATTGTGCCTAGCTTATGGCGTAATCCAAGACCTGTGCTACGCAAGCAGCAAGCACTTATTGCTTGGCTGAAAAGGTGTTGGCAACAAGGCTCTACCTTGATTGGCGTTGGTACTGGTGTTTGTTTTCTTGCCGAGTCGGGCTTATTAGATAATCACCCTGCGACAACTCATTGGCATTATGTTGAGCAATTTCAACGTGATTACCCGCAAGTAGAACTCAAGCCTGATTTTTTTATTACTCAGTCAGATCGCATTTACTGTGCGGCCAGCTTAAATGCGCTTGCTGATATTATTGTTCACATTATTGAGCAAACCTATGGTCGCGCTGCGGCACAAAATGTACAACGTAACTTTTCGCATGAAATTCGTAAACCTTATGAGGAGCAAAGGTACCTTGAAGGTGCTGTGGATAGGCATGCAGATGAGTTGATTTCGCAAATTCAATTTTGGTTAAGAACAAACCTAGATACCGAGCTTAGTTTGGAGCAAGTTGCTCAGCAATTTGGTTTAAGTCAGCGCTCGTTTACACGGCGTTTTAAAGCGGCAACAGGCGTTAGAGCAACTCAATATTGGCAAACATTACGTATTGATATGGCGAAAGATTTACTCGCCTCCAGTAATTTATCTATCCAAGAAATTGCCGATCAGGTTGGTTATCAAGATCAAGGGCACTTAACACGGCTATTTAAAAAGCAATTAAATTTAACGCCAAAAGCTTATCGTGCCATGGTGCGAAAAAAGCTCTTTAGTCAGGAATAGTGGCCGTGATGCTACAAGGCAATAGCGATGGAATGCACACAGTTGATATTCACTTGTTCAACGCCTTTTTTAAGATAGCTTCCTTGTAGTTGGGCATTGTACTGCGGTGTCAGTTTTATCATTTGGCGTTTTCCATCTAGGGTATCTTCAACAGAAAAAGTGCGTTTAAAGGGCAGGCTAACTCGCCAATTTTTTGAACTTAGTAACAGATTATCAAACTGATCGCTTTGCCAAGTGCCTTTAATATAGTGACTTTGGTAATCTTGCTGCTGTTCTTGCCAAATATTTACTTCAAAAACAAAATGCTTATCTTCTTTTAAATCTAAGAAACTAGCGCATTGAGCACTGCCATATTCATTGGCAAGCTGAATGGTTTGTGCTTGAACTTCTAACTTGGGCAGATCGGGTACATAGTTATCAGGTAATAAATACAAACCTATATTATTGGCAGTGAAGCTATGGTTATCAGAAGCTAATAAATTAACAGATTGAATGTCATAACCGAGACTTTTAACCTGGGCTATAAGCGCGGTAATATGGTCATTAGCTTGGTTACTTGGCGTATATACTAAGGTATTGACTTGAATTGAGTTGGGAAAATCTACCTTGCTTTCTTGCACGTTAAAATCTGCTGCTGACAAAGTCTGCGTCAGTTCTTGTTGCTTTGCTTGAGAGAGGTGTTTACTAAATACATTTACTGTTGGCTTATTAGCGCAACTACACAGAGTCAAAATAGTAATAAGTATAAAAAGATAGCGTTTCATATTTAAGATTACAGGTGTAATTTATGTGGGAACATTATGTAATCAAGTAGGTGATAATGTCAAAACCTTTATTGACACCCTAAGTCACAGTGGTTAGCTCTGTTAATGCTATTGAATTTCTACTTGTCGCCAGATGCCTGCTGCGGCAAAATAGCACTGTCTTTAACCTATTATTAAAAAGTGATTTTCCACTATGAGTGAACAACTATCTGAAGCCTTATTAATTGCTGAAAAGCAAATAATGCAAATGTTGACCCTACAAGATGCTATGAATAGTCGTGTTAGTGAAACCTGGCGTGACAATGGTTATGAGTGGTATCGTGCCATTTGGGTAGAGTGTGCTGAAATGTTAGATCATCATGGCTGGAAGTGGTGGAAACATCAAGAAATTGACGTGGCTCAGGTGCAACTAGAGTTAGTCGATATTTTTCATTTTGGCTTGAGTTTACGACTGTTGCATGATGATAGTGTTGAGCTTATTTCAGAAGAGCTGGCTAAAGAGTTACACCAAGGTACAGGCGAAAGCGACTTTAAAATTGCCTTGGAAAACTTAGCCTCTGCTGCGGTAACACATAAAGCGTTTGATGCCAAAGCCTTAGCTGATTGCATGAGCTTAATGAACATGGATTTAAATGAGCTGTTTCGTCAATATGTTGGCAAGAATACGCTGAACTTTTTCCGTCAAGATCATGGCTATAAAGACGGCAGTTACATTAAAGTATGGCACGGTGAAGAAGATAATGAAGTGCTAGCTAAAATTGTTGCTGAATTAGATGCTGGTGCAGATGACTTTCAACAACAAGTGTATCAAGCGCTAGCGGCTAAATATCCAAAATAAATTATCGATTAAAATATCTCTGGCACAAATTCTGCTTATTACTGGTGTTAGTGTGCTTTAGTAAAAAAGCGCCAAGAATTTGAATGCTGGAGATGTTTATGGAATTTATTTTATTTGCTCTAATTAGTTTGGTTGTTATTGTTGCGGTACTGGCAAGTCGTTTAAATGACAATAGTTTCCCGTTTCCTTTTGATAGCAAAGCAACCATTTTTACTCCTGCCGAAAAGAACTTTCAAAACTTGGTTGAACAGGCCATAGGTTCAAATTATCGCGTGTTAAATCGCGTAAAACTATCAGATATTGTCACTATTCGTAATGGTGTTTCTAGCCGAGCTAGCCAAAGCGCAGCAACTAATGCCGAAAACAAATATTTAGATTTTGTTATTTGTGAGCGCAGTTCAATGAAGCTTTTAGGAGCAATTGATTTGGTTGATACCCAAGGGAAAGGCTACAAGGTTAAGAAAGACTGGTTTGTTAGTGGCGCTTTAGAAGCGGCATCTATTCCACATTTACGTATTAAAGTGAAAGCAAATTACACCTTAGATGAAATTAGAGCCTGTATTAGCAGTAGATTGTTAGCTGGTCATGCTTTAAATAGAGCGCCGCAGCCTAAAGTTAAAGGCCGTGTTATTCCTGCGCCGTTAGTAAGAGCGAGAAATAAGAATACGAGCACAAACAATACCGGCACAAACGTAGGTGCTTTATCAGCAACTGCGGCAAAAGCGCAACTTGGTCATTTAGACTCAGGCCTAAGCAATCCAGCAGCCTTGCCGCACTAAACTTCCTATCTATTAAGCAGTGCATGTGATTTACATGTACTGCTTTTTTAATGTCAGCCATCAATATAAGCCTATTGTGTTTTTTCTTTAAAAACTCAGGTAGAGTAAGGCTTTAAGTTATTTATTAATTGAAATACCTATGAAAAATATGGGGTTTACCCTAATAGAGCTTATTGTTGTGGTGGTGCTTTTAGCTGTATTAGCTGTGATTGCTGCGCCTAAATTTATTAGCCTATCGAGCGAAAGTCGCGAGGCTGTATTAAGCCAGGTTCGAGGGGCATTTAAGTCTGTTACGACAATGACCAATAGCAAAGCCATTATTAATGATATTGATGATGGTAATTTAGAGATAGATGGCAATAATATTCACATTCGCGCGGGTTACCCGTCAGGACACTGGAATAATACTTGGCGTTACGCCCTTAATATAGGCAAAGAAATTAGTTTTACACGTACTAATCAAGAATGTACTCAACATGATTTATGTGGCGTTGGTAATCAACGTAATGCGCCGGGATTACCTATTGCTACCAGTAATAGAGGCTTAGTGCTGATATGGTTAAAAGGTATGCGCCTTTCTGATAGATGCTATAGCTATTACTATAATGATGAAACGGGTGCGCCACCACAAATTGGCACGGTAACAGAAGGTTGTTAATTATTTTATAGTGCTCACTTGCCTTAAATAGCGATATAATTGCACTTATTATCTAAATCAGAATGGGAAATTGAATGAAAGCAGGCATTATTGGCGCGATGGAGCCAGAAGTTGCAATTTTAAAAGCAAAACTGAGTAATGGTAAAACAACTGAGCATGCAGGTTATACCTTTTACCACGGTACTTTAGATGGCTCAGAGGTAGTGATTGTGCAATCTGGTATTGGCAAGGTTGCTGCAGCATTGGCGACTGCTTTATTAATTGATCATTTTCAGGTTGATTATGTGGTTAATACTGGCTCAGCCGGTGGTTTTGATGCTAGTTTGAAGGTAGGTGACATTGTTGTTAGCTCTGAAGTTCGTTATCACGATGTTGATGTTACGGCTTTTGGTTATGAAGTGGGTCAATTACCTGCCAACCCTGCGGCTTATATCCCACATCCGCAGTTAGTTGCAGCGGCTAACTCTGGTATTGCTAAGTTAAACCCTGAGCAGGCAATTCGTGCCATTTCAGGACAAATAACAACAGGCGATACCTTTATGACCAAAGAAGATGATATTGCCAAAGCGCGAGCTAACTTTCCACAAATGGCGGCAGTAGAAATGGAAGGTGCTGCAATTGCACAAGCTTGTCTACAATTTAAAGTACCTTTTGTGATCATTCGCTCGTTATCTGATATTGCAGGTAAAGAGTCACCGCAGAGTTTTGAAGAGTATTTAGAAACGGCTTCGGTAAATTCATCACAACTTGTACTTAATATGCTAGCTGAGCTTAAAGGCGTTCAGTTACAAGCTCAAGGCTAATTTTTTTATGGTGATGACAGAGTTAAATAGCTTTGCTGTTAGTGTCATCACGTTAGTTATCGTGGTATTGCTAAAAGCGATAATGACTCATGTGGTTGCGCATGAGCCATTACGCTTTTTTCGTTTTTATTGTCAGCTGCTAAGCAATAAAGTTAACTTAACAAAAAATAGTGATAAGCAACGTACTATTGCCGGCTTGGTTGCTGTTGTGGTCACTTTGCTGCCATTAGCTATTATATTATGGTTGTTTGAAGCCTTTGTAGAAGTAGCGGTACTATGGCAGGGGTTATTGCTTTATCTTGCCATGGCAAGTTTTGGCATTAAAGCCAGTAACAAGTCAGTGGCGCAAGCGCTCGTTGCCAAGCAAAACTACCTTGCCAAACAAAGCTTACAGCCTTGGTTGCTTCGAGAAACCGAGCAGCTTTCTAGCTTAGGCTTAAGTAAAGCCGCAATAGAAATGCAGCTGTTACGTACTTTACAGCAAGGTTATGTGGTTGCTTTTATTTTCTTATTTGTGGGCCCGCTTTCCGCGTTGATATATCGCTTATTACTGGAAATGCACTACTGTTGGAATAGTAAAGTTGAACGATACCGCTACTTTGGCTTATATGCTGGTAATTTAGCTGCTTTGTGTCAATGGTTGCCGGTACGTTTATTTAGTTTAACTTTATTGATTGCCAATATTGGCCGAAATTTTCTACTGTTTTGGCGTTTATCACGCGGAAAATTCTTCCAGTTAAACAATGATATAGCAATAATGTTATTGGCATTATCACTTGAAGTTAGACTAGGTGGTGTAGCCATGTATGATAAGCAAAAGCTGCGTAAAGTAAGCTTTAATGACTTGGCTAAACAACCAGAGCCAAAAGATATTATTCACGCTGATACTGCAATTAAGCGCATTATTGCTGTTAGTTTCTTGCTAGTCATTACTGCTGCCGTGACATCAGTAGTTATCGGGCAATAGCAAAAAGTTATTGTTCGCATTTCTAGGTAAATATTTATAAAATATACCTATCTAATGCATCATGTTTTGATGCTATTTATTAATTTGCTATTCGTTGAGTTAATTGGTTGGTTCAACGGGTATTACTATTAGGACATTATTATGAAAATGATTAGGTCATTTGTTCGTTATATTGGCGTTTGCCTTGCTATGGTTTTGGCTATCAATGTCTATGCTGAGCAAGCAACAGAGCAAATTTCACAGCAAGATTATTTACAAGCGGCAAAGTCGGCCTCAAGCGAGATGGTTTTACTTGATGTTCGCTCAGCACAAGAGTACGCCCAAGGTCATATTGCCGGCGCAATTAATATTAGCCATAACGAGATTGAAGCTAAGCTTAATGAGTTAGCGCCGTTTAAGGATAAAACCATTGTTGTTTATTGTCGCTCAGGCAGAAGGGCTGCATTTGCAGAAGCTATTCTAGCTAAAAATGGTTTTAATAAACTTCGTCACTTAACCGGTGATATGAATGGCTGGCTAGCTGCGGACTTGCCAGTTAATACAGTTAAGTAATGCCAAGACGAGTTAATAATAGTCAATGAGCGAACTGCTTTTTTATTTAGATATTTTTGGCACTATAGTTTTTGCCTTATCAGGGGCGCTAATGGCAGGGCGTTATAAGCTCGATCCTTTTGGTGTGGTCGTGTTGGCTTCTGTGACGGCTGTTGGTGGCGGTACAATTAGAGATCTTATTCTGCAAACTCCGGTGTTCTGGGTAGAAAAGCCATATTACCTCTATGTTATTTTAATTACCTCGCTGTTAACCATTATCTTTGTGCGTCAGCCAAAGCGTATTCCTAAACGCTTTTTACTGATAGCGGATGCCTTAGGGTTAGCATTATTTGCGGTAGTTGGTGCGCAAAAGTCACTAGCCTTAGGAGCGCCAATGCCAGTTGCTATTGTGCTAGGTACGGTTACTGGTGTTGCTGGCGGTATGATCCGCGATGTTTTGTGTAATGTAATTCCTATGATTTTAAGGCAGGAAATTTACGCACTCGCGGCAATGATAGGCGGAGGCTTATTTGCTGTATTGAGCTATTTTGGCTGGTCAGAAAATAACGCAATAATAGTATCTGTGACTGCAGCACTATTATTGCGTTTGGCGGCTATCTATTGGCGAGTATCGCTACCGGCTTTCCAGATAGTGGAAAAAGAGAATAACCCCTAGAATGCGTAACTAATACCAACATTGGGCGATGTAAAAGTTAAGTCGCCCATATCTTGATAACGTAAACCTACGTTCATGCCAATGCCGCAATTCCAGCGGTATTGCCAACCTGCTTCTAAGAATAAGCCGGTACCAGAATCACCTTTTGGCGCAGCTATAATGTTATTGTCGTCATAACCAAAATCGTAATCATAATATTGGGCACCAACTTTGGCGTATAAACTATTGCGCTGTGAAATAGGTAAGTGACCTTTTACTGCAAAAACAAAACCATCCATTTCAAGTTCATTTGCAGGTAAGTTAAAAAGAGGATCTGAGTCGTCTTCATAGGTACAGACCCACTTTTCGTCATCTTCAACTTCATCACAATCCCAGTCCCAGTCGTCAATTTCTTTGGCTCTAGTATAAGCAAGCTCAATAGAGAAGTTATTGAAAAGTTGGTAGTTATAGAAAAGGTATGCTTGCGCAAAACCATCGCCATCACTGCGAGAGTTTTTATATTCACCACTGGCAACACCCGTAACTAGACCAAAACTGTGTTTGCGATCGTCTATTTGTAGCGGTTCATTGGCGAGTGAAGTTTGGCTAAACATAGCTAAGCTAAGCACAGAAAGTGCAGTAATCGATTTTAATTGCATCATGTTAGTCCTTTATTTGGTATTAATTGCTACTGCGATAGAGCAGATATTATTAAAAATTAGGTATAGGAAAATTATCAGTGAATCATCCTAGATTAACTGTTGAGCATTTGTGGTAAGAGTGTAAGTTTGTGTAAGTTGAACTGCAAGTGATAGCAGGAACTGGTAAGTTTTGTATATGGCGCATTTTGTATATGGCGTAATATTGAAGAGAGTTCGCCATATACAAGTAAGGTAAGTGCCTGATAAGGTGTTATCAGCAAAGCAGGTGTTTTAATTGTTTTTATTAAAGATGTCACTCATATCCTGATGAGCTTTTTCATACCAACCTTCTTCAATAGTGACAGGCGGTAAGGCTTCAATTTCAATAACTCCTGTACGTGCAGTTTTAGCTGACTCATTGTAAACAGATAAAATATTTTTTATTACAACGGGTTGTGCCTTAAGGCCAAGCTTTTCCACTAGCACTTTAGTGCCAGCTTCAAAAGCTTCAATTTTGCCAGTTTGTGAGCGAGTGCCCTCTGGAAAAATGATGACTTTTTTACCTTTACAGGCTTTTACGTCTTTTAAAAGCTTTATGATGGCACGGCGATCTTTTTGATCTACGGTAATGTGTCCGACCTTATCAACAATTTTTGATACCGGCCACTTATCCATAATGCCAGTGCGGCCAATAAAACGTACGTCATTGCCTATGACTTCTTCTAGAGCAAAGATGTCTGCCATAGATTGGTGGTTAGCAATGAGAATATCTGTGTCGTGTTCAATTTGCCCAGCAAGGTTGACTGTTGCTCCTACGCTGCGAACAATACGGATACTGAAAAATAATCTAAAGCGGTTAAACCACTTGCCGTGTTGTGGCACTAATGCCAAAGCAACAGACTCAGCAAAAATAGTTAAGTAAGTAGTATATTTTTTGATGTAAAAAGATAGCATGTGTTGTTATTTTTAAAAAAGCTAAGATTAGGCTTCTATGCCCCAACCATCATTGTAACCTGAAAATTTTGCAGCAATTTGTTCAAATTCGGCTTCTTTATCAATAATAGCTTGATAGGTTGGCATCATATTTACCGTGCAATCTAAATCCCAAACATTCGGTGTTTCGTCAGGGTGAACGGTTAAGGCTACATTGGGCATAATTTGCTTTAAATGCTCTGCCATGGCATGAGCTTGTGATTCTTGCTCGAACAGATGAAAAAAGACAACGTCATGCGACTTGCTTAAATCAATACCTGCTTGGTGCATCTCAGCAAGTACTTGGCCGGTTTCATCGTTGGGAAAGTCCATAAAGCTTCATCTAGTTATACAAGTAAAGTGCGCTATTATAAAACGCGAATACTTACTTGAGAAGTGTTTTACTGCAATAGTTATTGCTTAGTACTTGTTAAGTTCGTTTTCGGGTATTGCGACAGCATAATTTCTACAGCCTGTTGAATCTTTTGGTTCACTTCTCGGCTGTTATCCTTGTCTTTAATGCTTAATGGCTGAGCGCTGCGCCATACTGAGCGATTTTTTTTAGGATCGATTAAATCAAGTATAAGCGAGCCTTTACTGAGCTTGATTGAGCTATCTGATTGATGCCAAGTATTGGCTTTAAGGCAGTGTTGGCAAAAAAGTACGGCTTTATTGTAACGAGAGTAATCTTTAGACTTTCCTGTTAGTAGATGATAGGTCACGACTATGTCAGCAGCATCTAGCTTCGCATAAGAAAACGCTTGTTTGTCCATCGCTTTTTCAATAGCGATTTCAATGCTATTACGTAAGCTATAGCTAAGACTTTGTACTTCGGTAAAATCTGAACCGAGCGGGTAGAAACCATAGGTTTTCACCTGAGAAAAATCAAATTGATTATGATAAATGACGCCATTGCTTTTCGTGCTTGTACAGGAAATTAAGCTAAACGCTAATAATATAAGAAAGAATATTCTGAGCAGCACAAGGATAGTAAGGTGATTAATGAATAATCGTTAGGTTATCAAGCAAGCCCTTCTTTGAACAGCAAAAATTATACTTGCTATTTGCTAGGTATGCTAAGCCACAAAATAACAAGAAAAGTAGCTCGAGCTCAAGAGAAAGCTATGGTACAAATAACAGAGCAAGAAGCTTTAATGCACATTATCACCGAAAACCTTGCTGATAATAATACTTCGTAACACTAAGGATAGAAGATGAAAGCCCACTTTTTAAAAACAATAGCCCTAACTACCACACTATTAGCCAGTGCCATAAGCGCTGTGGCTTTCGCCGAAAGCTCTGTATGGAAAGTGAGTAAAGGCAGTGACCATATTTATATTGGCGGCACAGTACACATTTTACCTGTATCAGAATTTCCGTTGCCGACAGAATTTACTGACGCTTATGAAGCAAGTGATGCCATCGTACTGGAAGCTAAATTACCCGAGCCAACAGATATTACTTTTCAAACCAAAATGATGCAAAAGATGTCATACACTAATGGGCAAACCTTAGCGACAGTATTGTCTAAGTCGACTTATAAGCAGTTGTCTGACTATATTGCGACTTTTGGTGCTGACATCAATACGCTCAATGGTTTTAAGCCAGGTTTTATCGTGACTATGATGGCCATGATGGAAGCGCAAAGAGCGCAAATTGCCGGTGATGGTGTTGATGCCTATTTTAACCAATTAGCAGTAAAGCAAGGTAAAGACATTGCTTACCTTGAAAGTGCCGATTTTCAGCTAGATATGTTAGCTAGCATGGGGCAAGGGGATGAAGACTCTTTTGTGAAAATGAACTTGGCACAAATGAAAGACTTTAAAACTATGTTTGACGACATGCTGGCTGCTTGGCGAAAAGGCGATACGGCAAAGCTGGAAGAAGTGGTGATTAAACCAATGCAGGAAGATCCTAAGACTTTTAAAACTATGATTGTCGATCGTAATAAGAATTGGATCCCTTTAATTGAAGCTATGTTCTCAGATAACGACAGAGAGTTTGTGCTCGTTGGTGTTGGTCATTTAATTGGTGAGGACAATGTAATTTCACTACTTAAAAAGCAAGGTTACTCAGTAAGCAAGCTTTAATGCGATAATTATTCAATGAAGAAAGAGTACCCTGTAATAATATGCGTTGGCTACAGGGTACAACTAAAGGAAGAGCCTAAAGCAATGTTTCTATGGTGATTTCTTTAAAGCTTAATACGGTACCGCCAAATTCTTCGGCAAATGCTTTTGCATCTTTTTCTTTACTAAAACTTGCTAATGTTGAGCCCATAGCGCCAGTTTGTGAAGAGCCAGCAACATACCAAGCGGTTTTGCCATCAATAAAGTGCTCATCATTGATATTGCCCCACGGCATTTTACTCATATCATGAACAAGTAATTGCGAGACGTTACGCTTGTTTTCAGGATCAAGATAGTAACTAAACATATCGCGCGTAGAGCAGAATTTGAACACCTTACTGCCTTGCTCTTTTCTGAAGGCTTCGCCTTTAGGGCCATCAAAATGTTTAATGAGCATGCCACATAAATGACATTCATCGCCTGATTCAATGGCGACTGCTTGATGAATAATGGCTTGTTCGCTGTTATCTGAACAGCCTGCAAGGCCGACTAATGCTAAGGTAAGCGCAATTGCTTTTATAAATTTGTGCATTATAGTTTTTTCCTTCTAAAAATAATAATGGCAAACACAAGTGGTAGTGCCACCCATGCTGATAAGGCAACAAGTAGTTGTCCTTGAGATAAGCTGGCATTGATTGCTACTGCTAATGCGCCGTTAACATCGCTACTGTCTAACCCCGCCAGGTTAACTAATCGGAAGATATCAGCAGGGTTTAACATCATTAACTGCGTTAAACCGCTTTGGCTTATGCCATCTTCAACGCCAACAAGTAATGCCAGTAAGGCAAGATCAAAGGCTAAAGCAAATAAGAACCAAGTGATTAAGGCAAAACCAGCGGCTTTTGACTTCTCTGATACCGATAAGCTAATTAAATAGGAAATGGCAGTAAAACTTAAACCTAACAATATAGCGCTAACAATAAAGAGGGAAAAGGCACTCAGAATAGCGCTATCTTCTAGTTGAAAGTATAACAACACCGCAGATGCACCAAAGCCTAGTAAGGTAGCAAGCGCAATAATACTGCCTTGACCTAAGAACTTGCCAAGTAACAGCTGACTCTTACTTAACGGATAAGTCAATAATAGCAATAAGGTACCGCTTTCTTGCTCGCCAACAAAGCTGTCATAGCTAAGTAGCAAGGCAATGAGCGGGATTAAAAATACCGCTAAGCTAGCTAAACTCGCCACTGTGGTTGAAAGTGAAGCAATACCCACTTCACCTGATGCCGCAGCACCAAAATAAGTTAAGCCAACCGAGAGTAAGGCAAAAATCAGGGTGATTGATACTAACCAGCGATTTCTAAGGCCATCGTGGAATTCTTTATTGGCGACGGTAAATATCTGTTTCATTAACTTTGCCCTTGTGCTGGAGAGGTTTGTTGCGCTCTTATATTGGTTTCATGCTTACTTAGGAAGTGCTGATAAACTTGCTCTAAGTTGGCTGATTCAACATGAATATCATCAATGCCTTCTAAGCTCAGTAGTTCTCGTAATACCGCTAATTTTTCTTGCTCAGGAACCATTAGCGTATTGTCGCAATCGCTTGAGATAAAGCTATTTAACATCTGATGTTGAGCGACACTGCCATTCAAGCCACTTGGTTTAATGGCTACCGGCAGGGCAGCTTGCTGGCGAAGTTCAGCCAGTGTGCCCATAGCTAATAGTTGCCCTGTAGATAAGATCATGGCTCTGTCTATATGCTGCTCAACACCTGGCAGTACGTGTGAGCATAAAATAACGCTAGAGCCTTTTGATTTCAGCTGATCTACGGTTTGGTAGAAATCATGGGTGGCGATAGGATCTAAACCAACCGTTGGCTCATCAAGCAATAATAATTTAGGCTCACCAATAAAAGCTTGCGCTAAACCTAGGCGTTGGCGCATACCTTTTGAATAGGTTTTTACCTGCCTTTTCATAGCGTGGGTAATGCCCACTTGCTCAAGTAAGTCAATGGCGTGTTTTTTATCAAAACCTTTTAATTTGGCAAAATAAGTTAATACTTCAAGGCCAGTAAGCTGTTCATAAAAGCTCACATTTTCAGGCAAGTAACCTACTTTTGAACGGCAATGCCATGCTTCTTTTGAATCAGGTGCCATGCCCATTACTTGTACTTGACCACGACTCGGTGAAATAACGCCAAGTATTAATTTCATCATAGTGGTTTTACCGGCACCATTATGGCCGAATAAACCTAATACTTCGCCTTCATTTAACGTTAATGAAACAGATTGCAGAGCATCAAGCGCTTTATAGCTTTTTCCTGCATTGGTGAGTGAAACTAAAGGGCTATTCATAACAAATTATTCCTTGGTAGCAGCTTGGCTGCTGGCCAGCAACTCTGTGGTTAGTTGTTCATGTGGTGATGTCATTAAGGGGAAACTATCTTTCACACCGGGTGGTTTTAATACCGGAAATTGTCTTTGTACCCAACGTAAAATTAAAATAGCAGGACTGTCCATTATCATTTTCATTTCAGGGTACTGCCAGATGAGCTTGTCTATGCCATCATTTGGTTCAAAAACCGTATCACCTATATTGTCGTTGTTCATATCCCAACCAAGGTAATTACTCCAGTAGTTACCACGGCCTTCTTGACTCCATTCTTGTTTCTTTGAAGAGACATACTTCACTTGTGTTGGGTTATTAATAAAACTATTACCGAATATTTTTACGCCATCAGAGCCAGCGGTTAAATGGATTCCAATTTCAGCGGTATCAATAATATTATCGGTAAAGGTATTAAAACCTGAGTTATAAACAAATAAGCCCTTGCCATCACGCCCTAAGACTTTATTTTCTGGCTTAGTCCAAACATTTTTAATATGGTTTTTTTGTATGGTGGAGTAGGTGATGTAGTTAAATAAAAAGCCGTAATCTTCACTATCGCGGGTTTTGTTGCCCTCAATAAGTAAGCGCCGTGAACTCATCATGGCATAGCCAGCACGGGTATTGTAGGCAGAATTATTAAGTACATTGTTATCGTAAGAGTACATGTAGTGAATACCATAGCGTAAATCATGCATGGTATTATTTTCTATGGTGTTATTTTTACTGGCGATAACATAGATACCATCGCGTACATGGAAGGTCTCATTGTCATAAACACGGCTCTTAGAAACATTGGCGACTTGAATGCCATTGCCTCGGTCAGCTGAGCGCAGTGCTAGGTTGCCCTCAACTGTGTTGGCATAAATTTGCGCATTATCAATCTTGTTAAACCAAATACCAAAACCATCACCTTTGAGGGTGTTGTTATGAACATTTAAGTTAGACGCTTTTTCATTGGCATAAATTCCCGAGTTTTCCTCGGTTAAATCATCGCCCCAATTGCTAATAGCAAGGTGGCTTATGGTGATGTTGGAGTTCTTTACGATAATGGCATGCCCCTTACCATGGGCATTAATTATCGCGGGGTTACTGGTATCGCTACTGGTTAAGGTAACTTGCTTATGTATTACAAAGTTACCAAAATAGCTGCCAGGTGCCAGTAATATTACATCGCCGTCTTGGCTGTTATCTAAGGTAAGCTGTAGGTTATCGTTAGGCGTAATTCGATATTCTTGCGCAACCAGTTGCGGCCCGTAAAAAGTGATGGCTGTAAGTATAATGATAAAGAGTTTGGTAACTAAATTCACAGCAATGCTTCTTAAAAATGGTTTCTAAATGCAGGATAGCATTATTAGGGAAATAGCAATTGATCTCAATTAAATTACTATCAGTTAATGAGAATAAATAGCAAAAAAGCTGAATTGTCCCTTGCAATATCGTGCCTTGAGGTGTTTGTTATATTTTAAACGCGACATATCGTGCTTTTTGCTTGTTTATTTGTCATAACTGCTGCTTGCATGGTGAGTGTTAGGCTGAGGGCGCTTAGAAAATATGCGGTAAAGTAATAGACAAAAGCGTTTAATCACAGTAGCTTGAGCATGTGCTTAGATAACAAGGAATGGCAATGACGATAATGCAGCAGGTCTATTGGTTTATTACCACATTGGGTAATATTTTCGCTTTTTATTGTGTGGCTCAAGGTGGTGGTATGCTTGCTTATGCGCTACTTTGCTTCACACTAGTCTACAGCGCGGTTGGCTTTTATGACTTGCATTATAGTCGTCACAATTTAAATCGCTTATATCCCGTAGTGGCCTATCTGCGTTATTTTCTCGAGTCTTATCGTGTCGAAATTCAGCAATACTTTATTGCGAATGATACCGAAGAGAAGCCTTTTAATCGTGAGCAACGCAGCTTAGTTTACCAAAGAGCAAAAAATGTCCGTGATACTATCGCCTTTGGTACTCAGCGCGATTTGTTTGAAGATAATTATTTAAGCCTTTGGCATTCGCTGGCGCCTAGTCATATAAAAGATTCTGCGAAACTTGTCCGCATAGGTGGTAAAGATTGCTTGCAGCCTTATCAAGCACCTTATTTGAATATTTCAGCGATGAGTTTTGGCGCGCTCAGTTGGTCAGCTATTGAAGCATTGAATTTAGGCGCGAAAAAAGCAGGATGTTTACATAATACCGGCGAGGGTGGTGTTAGCCCTTACCATATAAAACATGGTGGCGATCTGGTTTGGCAGATAGGCACAGGTCTTTTTGGTTGCCGTGATGAACATGGCCGTTTTAGTGAGCAAGGTTTTAAAGAGACGGCACAATCAGCACAAATAAAAATGATTGAGGTAAAGTTAAGCCAAGGAGCTAAACCAGGTCATGGCGGCGTGCTGCCTAAAGCGAAAATTACTGATGAAATTGCTGCTATTCGCCATATTTCTCAGGATAAAGACTGTATCTCGCCAGCTGTAAATCCAGAATGCACCACGCCAAAGGAGCTACTTAGTTTTATCGAAAAATTACGAGGTTTAAGTGGCGGCAAGCCAGTTGGCTTTAAGTTATGTATTGGTAATCCCGCAGAGTTTTTGGGCTTGTGTAAGGCGATGCTGGCAACAAATATTACCCCGGATTTTATTACTGTAGATGGCGCGGAAGGCGGTACGGGGGCAGCACCTGTCGAGTTTAGTAATCGTTTAGGGATGACTTGTTTAGAGGGCGTTTATTTTGTTGATAATGCCTTAAAAGGCGTTGGACTTCGCAAAGACATTAAAATTATCGCCTCAGGTAAAACCGCTTCTAGCTTTGATTTGTTATCAAAAATAGCCGTTGGCGCTGATACTGTGAATGCGGCACGTACTATGATGATGGCGATTGGCTGTATTCAATCAAGGCATTGTAATACAAATAATTGTCCTACCGGCATTGCCACGCAAGATCCTGCCCGCGCTCAAGCAATTAATATTGAAGCAAAAAGCGAACGTGTTAAGAATTTTCATCATAATACCCTCAAGAGCTTTTTCGAATTAGTGGCAAGTATGGGTTTAGATGAGCCTAAAAAGCTGACTGCGAATATGATCAAACGTCGCTCGCCTTATGGTATGCAAATGTCGATTGGTAGTTTGATCGAACCGCTGAGTGAAAACGCTTTAATTGATGGCTCAGTTGAAGAAGAAATGTGGCAGCATTGGTGGCAGCACGGCAGTGCAGAATCTTTCTACGCAGCAGATACAGATATTTTGTATGCTGCGGAGTTAAGAAACAATAAAGCCTGCTAATTAAGCTTCACTTTCCTAATATAAGCATACGCCCACGCATCGCCATGCTTGATTGGCTTGGCTAGTACCGCTACGTGACAGAACTGGTTCAGTCGTTTTTTTTAGGAAATAAAAAACCTGATACCAGAGGCATCAGGTTTTTATGTTTTCATCTGCTGTTAAATTAAAGCATATTATTAAGCTTCACTTTCCTAACATAAGCATACGACCACGCATTGCCTGCTTGATTGGCTTTGATTAGTACAGCTGCGTGACAGAACTGGTTCAGTCGTTTTCTTTTAAGAAATAAAAAACCTGATACCAAAGGCATCAGGTTTTAATTAACTAACTGTCGTTAATATAAAGCTATTAATTAAGCTTCACTTTCCTAACATAAGCATACGACCACGCATTTCCATGCTTAGGTCATGATTAGTTTGCTTTGATTAGTACAGCTGCGTGACAGAACTGGTTCAGTCGTTTTCTTTTAAGAAATAAAAAACCTGATACCAAAGGCATCAGGTTTTTAATTGGTTAACTGTCTGTTGTAGTTAAATTAAAGCTTAAGCTTCAACTAACATACGACCACGCATTTCCATATGTAGTGCGTGACAGAACCAGTTACAGTAATACCACTGAACACCCGGCTTGTCAGCCGTAAAGGTAATAGATGAGGTTTGCTGTGGACTGATTTCCATTTGTACGCCGTGGTTGGTCATACAGAAACCGTGAGCCACATCTTCTACCATATCTAGGTTAGTTATGATAACCGTTACTTCATCACCTAATTTAACTTTAAACTCAGTCATGCCGTAGTTTGGTGCAACAGATGTCATGTAAACACGTACTTTCTTCGGATCGTTCTTATCGCGGATAACCTTGTTATCAGTCATAGTATTCACGCCATCTTTCTTCGCTTGCTCTAAGGTAGGAGCGAAGATTGGATCGTCACGAGTCCATACTTTCTTTGGCTTAACTTTAGAGCGGTGAATAATAGTACCGTCATGTGGTTCAGCAAAAGTTGGTCCGTCATGAACAAGTTTCATTTCGTCGCCAGAAATATCAATTAACTGATCATTTTCTGCTTTTAATGGACCAACAGGTAAGAATCTATCTTTAGAAAACTTACATAAACAAACTAACCACTTGCCATCTGCGTCACGAGTTTCACCTGAAGAGGTAGAGTTGTGGCCTGGTTGATAGTGAACGTCTAGTTTTTGGCGAATGTAGTTAACTTTCTTACCATTGTACGCTTGAATCGCTTCTTCAATATTCCACTTAGCTACTTGGCTATCTAGGAATAAGGTTGTGAAAGCATGACCTTTGTTATCGAAAGCAGTGTGAAGTGGACCTAAGCCTAATTCTGGCTCACCAACGATAGTGTCACGTGGCTTAATCTTGTTAGCAAATAATGCATCTAATTTCTTAATAGAAATAATTGATACAGTAGGAGATAACTTACCGTTAGCCATGAAGTACTTACCATCAGGTGAAGTATTGATACCATGAGGTGATTTAGGTACTGGGATATAGCGAGTTAATTCAGAGCCTTTACGACCGTCTAATACTGGTACATTGTTACCATTGTAAGTTTTGAACTTACCCGCTTTTAATGCTGCTTCACAACGTGCTAGGTTAAATACTACAACGTGATCACGTTCTGCTGCGATCATTTCACCTAAGTTCATACCCATTTCTGAGTTGTATGAAGTTGAAGCGAAGTATTTACCATCGTAGTCAGCATCAGTGTTATCTAAGTTACCATCAACCATGACTTGGAAGGCTACTTCCATTTTCTCAGCGTCGATAACGTTGAATAATGAACGGTACGTGCTGACATCTTCTAAAGATGCTTTGCCGTCATTGTTCATTGGGATTTCAAATTCACCGTTACAGATAACGTATTTTGTGTGAGGTACTTTTTGTACACGTAAACCGTGAACGGCTTGCACGTTAGGGATAGTGATCATCTTGTCACACTTCATCACATCACAGCGAATACGAGCAACGCGAGAGTTTGCTTTATCGTTAATGAAAACGTATTTACCATTGTAACGACCGTCAGTCATAGACATATGCGGGTGATGCGAGTCACCAGCCATAATATGTGCGCTGTCGCCTTTAATACGCTTAGATTCGTCAGTTAAACCCCAACCTGTAGCTGAGTCAGTGTTGAATACTGGAATACGCATTAGTTCACGCATTGAAGGAATACCTAAAATACGTACTTCACCTGAGTGACCGCCTGACCAGAAACCGTAGTACTCATCTAACTCACCTGGATGAACAAATGGACTATTACCAGATTCAGCAGCTTTTGCTTTGGCAGTTGATGCGAACATAGCTGCTGTCATAGGGGCAGCTACGGCACCAGCACCAAGTAATGCTGTTTTACCGAAAAATTTACGGCGTCCTTCATTTTCCAATGCTACCTCATTGGTAGTATTTTCTTCTTTACTCATTACCTTTCTCCACTTTTAATAAACTTGTCATAGTTTTATCAATGTTGTTATTCGTTAAATTTCATTGTGTGCAGCGTTATTGTCTAGGCAACATTGACTGCATCAATTTCTGTTTCTTTATACTTTGCTTTCTTACGGGCTAATTTTTTCAATGGTGGACATTTTTCCTCATTGAAATAAGTCACCTGACAATCCAGACAGTAGTGACATTCACGCATGTTAATTTCACCGTCTGGATTAATAGCTTGAATTTCACATTCTTTCGCACAGGTTTTACATGGTTGACCACACTCAGGGCGACGACGTAACCAGCTAAATAAGCGCACGCTATTACTGGTTGAAAGGGCGGCTCCTAATGGACATAAATAGCGGCAGAAGAATTTGCGATTGAAAACGTTAATTAACAATAAGGCACTGGCATACAGTACAAACGGCCACTCGCGATCAAACTTTAATAAGAAGGTGGTCTTAAATGGCTCTACTTCGGCAAACTGTTCAGCCGTTGCTAATGACTCCATAGATAAGCCGAACAAACCAAGAAGGATGAGATATTTCACCGCCCAAAGACGCTCATGTACTGCCCAAGGAAGCTCAAATTGTGGAATTTTTATGTAGCGAGCAAAAACATTGATTAACTCTTGCAAAGCACCAAATGGGCAGAGCCAGCCGCAATATACCGCTCGCCCCCACAGCAACATGGTAACTGCGGCTGCGCCCCAAAGAATGAAAATTACAGGATCAAGCAAGAATAAATCCCAAGAGAAATCAGACATAAAGGCTTGTAAGAAGGTAAAGACATTTACTACCGATAACTGTCCGCCCCATGACCAACCAATAAAAACTACAGTAATAATTAAGAACAGATGGCGGAAGTTGTGCATAAAGGTTGGGTGGCGCACTAAAATATCTTGTAAGAACAGTACCGCCAGTAATATTGCTAATAACACAAAGAGGACAATTACTTCGGCATCTTTTTCTTTCCATACTTGCTGAGCCAGCGTCAATTCAGGCTCTGGCATGATGACTGGTGGGCGATCGACGTATTTATCTAACGTGTGATAGTCAGCCTTAAAGCTAGTAAAGATACTGTCTAAAGGCCCTGTTTGACGGCGAACTAATAATTCTAACTGCCAATCTGATGCTGGATTAAATTCGTGATGGTCACGAATAATAAAGATTGAGCGTTCATTAAAGTTAGGCGCACCATCAATATAAATGTCGGGTACGCGGGCGTGATCTAAATCTCTAAAGGCAATGGCTTCACCATTTTGTAGCACTTGAATACGGTCAAATATTGCCCCGCGCACATAACCTGAGCCTTTAAATGAGTAGCCTGTACCCATTAAAATTACCGCATGCTCGCCCGGCTTTAACGTTGACATCAGGTATTCGTATTCACTATCACCAAGTAAATTACGGCCAACGGTTGGGATATTTAATTGCGCAAAGTAGATTTCAGCAAACATATCTTGCTTTTGCTCGGCGCTAGCTTCATCAACGTGTTCAGCTTCTGTGCCAACAAAGGCTTCATCTACCGTTTTACGGTTTAAGTAAAGTTTACGAATTGAACCATCACCTGTTAAGGTAAGCCAATCGGACTTTTCAAATAGGTCAGGGTAAATGGTGCCCATAGGTTGAATAATTTCTTGGCTTTTACTGATGATGCCAAGTGAGCGGGCAACTTGAGTGGCTGATTTTACAATGGCCACATTCATCACCATAACCGTTACTGTAGCACCTGAAAGACCATCGATATGAACGATACCTTCAGTTTGATTACCACCCACTTTTAATCTGTCTTTCACACTTAGGCCGTCATATTGATCGGCAAACTCGTGTAATTTTGTTTCTGGAATACCGGCTAAAATAATCGGCTCATGATGCTCTAGTACTTTAGCGCCAAGGTAAACCCCTTGAGGATCCATGGCCACTAGCATGTTTACTGGTTCACCAGAATAGGCGGGAATTTTAGCTAAGTCGTTAGTTTCAAAGGCGTAGCCTAGGACTTCTTCTCCTTTGTAAATCGTCCAAACTAATGGAGCACCTTCCTTGGCTGAAACTTTATCACTAATTTTGCTGTGCTCAGGGAAAATCTCTTTGATTAGCGGCATGGGATCTTTAGGCGGGCTAACAAAAAGGGCATGAGCAGGTAACACAAATGCAAAGGCTAATAGCAATATTTGTATTAGCTTTACTAGGGTTTTCTTAGAAAAATACTGTAAAAAACTATGTAACATAAAGCGACCTTCACTTTATTTATTTGAAAAACGCACGGCAAAAAAGGACGGAGTGCGACAATATGTCACAGTGTAACGATCTTGTATGGATTCGTTATGATTTAGATCAATAAAAACTATGCTTTGAAAGAGAGAAGAAAACTTCTATAAAAACAATAACCTTTAACCATGTGCTCTATAAGGTTATTCGGCTAAATAGGCTGTGGGTGACTAGATGTATGGGGCTTTTGTGTATAAAAAAGCGACAAAACCTGCTGGTTTTATCGCTACTTTTATCGCTTATTTTTTGTTTTATAGCTAAAACTAGGGGCTATTTGATTGTTACACGAGCAAATTTGCGTTTACCTACTTGGTAAACAGCCGTAGTGCCAGATGATATTGTTAAGCTTTTATCTGCAACTTTTTCGCCATCAATCTTAGCTGCACCTTGTTTTATCATACGCATAGCATCTGACGTGCTGCTTACTAAGCCCGCTTCTTTAAGTAGGTTGGCAATGGCAATTTCGCCGCCTTCTGGAGCCAACTCTAATTCTGGCATATCTTCTGGCATCGCACCTTTTTGGAAACGGTTAATAAACTCGTTATGAGCAGCTTGTGCGGCTTCTTCATCATGAAAACGCGCAATTAACTCTTTTGCTAAATCAATCTTCACATCGCGTGGGTTCGCGCCATCGGCTACTTTGGCTTTGTAACCTTCAATAACAGTCAATTCTTTAAAGCTTAGTAACTCATAGTAGCGCCACATTAGCTCATCTGAAATAGACATAATTTTACCAAACATGTCGCTTGGGCTGTCAGTAATACCTATGTAGTTACCTAATGATTTAGACATTTTCTGTACGCCATCTAAACCTTCAAGTAATGGCATCATCAATACGGTTTGTGGACGTTGACCTTCAGACTTTTGTAACTCTCGACCCATAAGTAAGTTGAATTTTTGATCTGTACCGCCTAATTCAACATCAGACTCTAGGGCGACTGAATCCCAACCTTGTACTAGTGGGTACATAAACTCGTGGATAGCAATAGGTTGACCACCAGCGTAGCGCTTTTTAAAGTCATCACGCTCTAACATGCGGGCAACTGTTTGACGTGATGCTAATTTTAACATGCCAGCTGCGCCTAGCTCATCCATCCAAGTCGAGTTAAAAGCCACTGTGGTTTTGGCAGGATCTAATATTTTAAAAACTTGCTCTTTATAAGTTTCCGCATTAGCAAGCACATCTTCTTTGGTTAATGGCTTACGGGTAACGTTTTTACCTGTTGGATCGCCAATCATGCCGGTAAAGTCACCAATTAAAAAGATAACTTCATGGCCCAATTGCTGGAATTGGCGTAGTTTATTGATAAGTACTGTATGGCCTAAATGCAAATCAGGTGCAGTTGGATCAAAACCAGCCTTGATTTTTAATGGCTTGCCGGTTTTTAATTTTTCTAATAATTCTTCTTCAAGCAGTATTTCTTCGCTGCCACGTTTAAGTTCGGCAAATGCTTGATTGACATCTGTCATTGCTAGGCTCCACAGGTAAAAAGATTGGGTTAATTTGCCACGTTTACATTGACTGATTGTCGCTTATGGTTAAGCGATTTTGGCTGCAGTTGCTAAAAGGTAGACAAATTAAGGTCATAGTTAGCTGAATTCTACTGCACTTTAGTGTTGGGATAAAACCCTAAAGCAAGTTCTAGCGGTATTTTTTTTAAAAGTTTTGTTATAGTAGGTGAAAATGATCCTGTTTCCCCAAGCTTATTGGCTTAAGATTAGATAAAGATAAAGTAGTAATTCCTTGAAAAACCTCATAGAAACTTTTTTACAGTTACCCAAGTTACATCGCATCGTTATTAGTTCGTTACTGTCTATTATGCTAATCATGCTGATATGGCCTAGCGAAGAGGAAGTTGAGGTTAATCAATTGGCCGTAGGGCAGCGTTATCAAGTTGCTTTACCGCAGCAGTCACAACCCATCACTGACAGTAAACCAATCGCACTACCTAAAGTTGAGGTCGCTAAGCAAGATATCGTCGTTGTTGACCCAGAAGCAAAACCCGTATCTTCAGAGCAAAAAATCCATTTATCGTGGCAAACTGCTAAGGTACGCAAAGGGGATTCACTAGCAAGGATTTTTAAGCGTTTAGGTTTTAGTGCGCAAACAACTTATGCGGTAAGTACTGCAAAAGGTGAAGAAAGTAAGTTACTGAAAAAGATCAATGTCGGCGATAAAATTCGTATTGGTAGTGATGAAAATAAGCAATTGGTGGCTTTAGAATACCCTTTGTCTAAAACAGAAACCTTGTTTATTAACTTGGTTGGTGATCGTTATCAAGCGCATAAAGAAAGTAAAACTGTTGAAGTAAGAGAAAACTTTAGTAGTGGCCAAATTACCTCGAGCTTTTGGAATGCTGGCGTTAAAGCGGGGTTAACTGACAGTCAAATAATTAACTTTGCCAATATTTTTGGTTGGGATATCGATTTTGCACAAGATATACGTGAAGACGATAGTTTCCATGTTATTTATGAACAGCAGTATGTTGATGGCGAATATATTGGCACAGGCAATATTTTAGCGGCAGAGTTTGTAAACCAAGGTGAAGTATTTCAAGCGGTAAGATTTACCGATGGCGAATATTACACGCCCGATGGTAAAAGTATGCGTAAGGCGTTTTTACGTGCGCCGGTGAATTTTAAGTATATAAGCTCTAGCTTTAAACCTAAGCGTTTTCATCCTGTGCAAAAACGCTGGAAAGCACATAATGGTATTGATTACGCAGCCAAAACTGGCACACCTGTTGTAGCTGCGGGTAATGGTAAAGTAACTCATGCAACGTATAATAAATACAATGGTAATTATGTATTTATTCAGCATGGCAATGGCATAGTGACTAAGTATTTACACTTTTCCAAACGACCTTCAGTTAAAAAAGGCCAGCGAGTGAAGCAAGGTCAGGTCATTGGTTATGTTGGTGCTACTGGTTTAGCGGCAGGGCCGCACTTACATTATGAATTCTTATTAAATGGCGTGCATAGAAATCCAAGAACCGTTAAATTGCCTGATGCCAAACCTATCGCGAAAAAATACAAAGCAGAATTTACTGCGTTGGCAAATAAGCGCATAGAAGAGCTAAATGGTGTGAAAAGTGCGGTCTTGTCGATGCAAGCTGGTTCAGCTAATGGTTTAGCAAGTGAAGACTAATATAGAAGCTGATATATCATTATTGGCAGGTAAATATTATATCGGCTTGATGTCGGGTACCAGCGCTGATGGGGTTGATTTAGCCTTAGTGAGTTTTACACAAGGTAAAGCAAAACTCGTTGCTAGTTATTATCAAGCTTATTCACCTGCATTAAATAAGAAAATAACGGCTTTATATTGCCCAAATCATAACGAAATAGAACTGGCGTTTAGTTTAGATATTGAATTAGCATATTTTTTTTCACAGTGTGTTTTAGCTTTTATTGGCCAACAAAAGCTATCAGTTGACGATATTATTGCCATAGGTAATCACGGGCAAACCATTCGCCATCGACCTAGCCAAGCTTATCCTTTTACCGTGCAAATTGGTTGTAGCCAAACGCTTGCTTGTTTAACAAATATTCGTGTTATTGGGCAATTCCGGCAAAAAGATATCGCTTTAGGTGGTCAAGGTGCGCCATTAGTACCAGCATTTCATCAACAAGTGTTTAAAAAGAATCGCCGTGATGTGGTTGTAGTTAACCTTGGCGGTATAGCTAATATTAGTTATTTACCTATTGCAGAATCCGCTCACGTTATTGGTTTTGATACTGGGCCTGCTAATGCTTTACTTGATGATTGGTATCAGAAAAACCATCCCAATAGCAGTAAAAAGTATGATAGCAAGGGTAAGTGGGCAAGTAGCGGTACCTGTAATCAAGCACTATTAACTCAGTTTTTACAAGATGAATTTTTTAATAAACCCGCGCCGAAAAGTACTGGCCGAGAATACTTTAATATTCACTGGTTACTCGCGCATTTAACCGCCTTTGAACAATCATACCAGCAAACACTGGCAGCGAAAGATATACAGGCAAGCTTAGCTGCCTTAACGGCTAAATCGCTAGCACAGGCAATTAGCAGTGTAAGCCAAAATGCTGAGGTTTATCTATGCGGTGGTGGTGCCCACAATGACAATTTAGCCGCGCTCATAGCTGATGATTTACAACAAACTCGTGCATCGGCAAGCTTTGATGTTCGCTTATCTAGCGATGTTGGTGTTGATATTGATGCCATTGAAGCGATGACGTTTGCTTGGCTTGCCTATGCTTATGATCATCAATTAGTGAGTAACCTACCTTCAGTAACGGGAGCCCAGCGTGGCTGCACCTTAGGCTGTTTATATACGCCGTAGTAAAAGCAAAAACTGCCCACTTTTATTATTTATCACTATACTTATACCAGATGAAAAAATGATTTGCTCTCTCAGCGAGAATTAAAAGATTTAGAGGCAAGGCGCTGAATGAAAAGAATGGTTATTCAGGAGAATGTGCTCCTGCATTCTCTAATATACTGCATCCATGCAGCGTCCTTGTTAAGTTCAGCAACGCAGCATATCAGTCTTTTAAACTCGCCCTTCGGGAGCTTGTCAGAGGCAAGATAACTGCGGCAGATTTGTTCAATATAGAATAACTATATTGTCACAATATCTTTCTTGTTCTCTCTTCTCAGACATAGCTCTGAGATGACTAAAGCATTATTTCAGTTGGTATTAAGTTAATACTTGTATAATTTTTGAACTTATGCCAAGTTGAGATATCTAACCCTGTACGGGTGTATTTCTGGCAATTAAATAGGGGGGCTTATGGAGTTTAGCGATATACATATAGGTATGAAATGTGGCAGTAAGAAAGGCAGTGGTACAGTAACCTGGATTGATGATTCAACCCGTACCATTTATATGGCAGATACAAAAAACAATAACAGTTTTGAAGTCGACTTCAATGAAATCATCGAAGATCCTCAAGCGCATAACGAAAAAGACAGTTACTATTAATTAGCGAATTTATTCAGCTATGACAAAAAGCCCAGCAATGATGCTGGGCTTTATGTTTTAAGCTAATAGTTTATTGGTTTGGCTACTTTGTTTTCTTAACACTAGTAAAGCCAATACTAGCAGTAGGCTCGTTGCTGGTAGTGGAACTGGTACAGGGTTGCTTGTTTTGCTAATTAGTGCTGTAACGACATCGTTGTAACAAGACATAGTCCAACTTAATGCAAGCTGATCAGCATTTTGAAATGCTTCAATATTAGCTACGTTAAAGCTGAAACTGAAAATATCAAAATCTACAGAAGAGTTGTTAACAGACCAAATGCCATTACCGGCCTTGTTATTTCTATCAGTAACGTCGCCAAATACTTGTCCTACTTCAACACCACCGCCAACGTGATAATCAGGTGTTGAAGACAGAGTATTATTAATAGCGTATAAACCACCCGTTGAGTAACTATTGTTGGTGTCTTCAGCATGACGGTAGTAGCGCTCATAACCTGCTGTTTTTGTGCCGCCGTAATAGTTATCCCAGCCACCACTAAGCTCATCTGGGTAGCTTGCAACTTCAGGGGTTAATTCACCTAAAGAGAATGCATAATTGAAATCTGTAGCGCTACCAGTAGTTCCTAGTAATAAGTCACCATAAATGATACTGCGACCTCCACGAACGTTATCACCGGTATGGTCGTTATTGTTGGCGCCAAAGTTGGTATAGATGTCTACGGTAATCTGGTCATTTACATCCCAATTGACCACCATTCTGTCTACTTCATAATTTGCGCCACCGTATACCTGGTCGCCGCGGTCGTAAACGATATGATTATCAATAGGAATATCGCTAGCAAATACTGATGAAGTCGCGATTAAGGCGAGGGCCCCCATGGGAGTTAAAAATTTTTGCATTAAAGACATTGTCATTCCAAAAGTTATTAAGAGTCCGTTTTATTATTTAGCCCTGAACAAATAGGTGTTCAAAATTACTACTAACACCGTTCGCATTTACTGATGTATACTTTTTTCAGGGCTTGTATATACATTATACAAAAACTGTGCCTTGATTGATTTTTATCTATTAATCAGTTGCTTGGTGTTGTTTTTTGCTTTGTAGGCAAGGTCATATTTTCAAATTGTAAAATATTTCGACATGGGAAAAGTAAATGAAATGGTTATCAAACATTAAGGGAAGTAGTTTAGGTACATTGGCATGTGTAAGCGTATTATGCTGGACAATGCAATTTGCCTATGCGAATGAAACGATTAATCAGTATTATGAGCAAGCCTTGATTGCTTTTGAGCAGCAAGATAATGGTACCGCTTTAGTACATCTGAAAAATATATTGCAACAAGACGATAAGCATGTGCCTGCCCGAGTACTATTAACGCAAGTCTATTTACAGCAAGGTAATGGCGTAGCCGCAGAAGTTGAGCTTAACCGAGTTGATAGTGACCTTGTTGATGATGACCATATTATCAGTTTATTCGCCCATGCTTATTTATTACAAAAGCAATATCGCAAAGTCATAGAGATAACAGAATCAAGCGTTTTTCAACGTAGTATTGAGCGAGATTTAAAAATATTTCGAGGTCAGGCATTAATTGGAGTTCATCAATATCGCGCTGCTGATATTGCTTTTAAACAAGCATTAGCCATTGATAGCCAAAGCCAGTTAGCACTTTTAGGTAGAGCGCAAATTGCCTTGCAAAATAAACGAGTTGATTTAGCCCTTAATTTTGTCGAACAAGCGCTAAGTTCAGATGCGCCGTTGGCTAACAGCTGGATATTAAAAGCAAAAATATTACAACATCAACAGCAGCCAAATCAGGCCTTAATGGCGATTAATCAAGCAGTAGCTATTAGCCCAGAGCATCTTTCTGCTCGCTTGACTCGGGCTATGCTGCTAATCAACCTAAAGCAACATAATAAAGCGGAACAAGATATTGAATATATCTTGGCTAAGATCCCTAATGAGCCAAGAGCAGGTTACTTAAAAGCAATTCTCTTAGCGACGCAAATGCAGGAACAACAATTAAGTCAAACCGCCATAACACAAGTTATGGTGACCTTAGCCGGCGTGCCTGACGATGTAATGAAAAATACACCTGATTACTACTATTTAGCGGGTCAAGTAAGTTATCAGTTTGGCCGCTTAGACGATGCCAGACACTACCTGACTAAGTTTTTGAGTTATGCTGAACTAGAAGTCAATGCGGTGCTTATGCTGGCGAGTGTAGAGTTGATGCAGCAGCAAGCTGAAACGGCACGTAGTTTACTAATCAAGGCTAATATTAATCAGCCAAATGATATTCGCATTTTATCTTTATTAGGTTTGGCATATTTGCAGCAGAAAAATACTGATAAAGCGGAATATTACTTTAAGCAAGTGTTGACTATGAACCCTGAGTCTTCACAAGGATTAACTAACTTAGCTAAATCGAATATTCAATCTGGTGATTATCATGGCGCAATTAAAGCCTTGTTATCTATTAAAGATGATACGGTCAGTGCCACTCAAGTTAAGCTGCTATTAGTTGACTCTTATCAGCAGAGTAAACAGTACTTGGATGCAATTAAGGTAATGGAGTCTTTGTTAAGAGAGTTTCCAGAAAATAGCTACTACTATCAACGCATTGGTGTGCTTTATGGTCATAACAAGCAGTTAGAGTTAGCCCGTTCAGCATTTGATACCGCGATTTCACTGGATGATAGCAATGTGTTGGCAATGATTCATTTAGCTCGTATGGATAATATTAGCGGTAACCCAGCCAAGGCATTAGCCTTCTTGCAGGATAAGTTAAAGCAGTTTCCTAAAAATAGCCTGATTATGGCAGAAGTGTCAGATGCTTATTTATTAAATAACGATCATAAAAACAGCATGCTATGGCTTAAAAAAGCATATGCATTAGATAAGAATAGCTTTTTTATTGTTGAAAAATACGCGAAAGCTTTAGCGCGTGAAGGAGAGCTTGCTCAAGCGCTATTAGTTACTGAAGCCTTTGTTTCTAGCCATAGCAAGCATGTGGCATCACGCTTACTTGTGGCAAAATTCTATCAAACTAATAAGCAGTATCAGCAAGCAGCAGATAGCTTAAAAGATGTATTAGACCACGTTGCTAATAAAGCGGGAATATATGTTCAAATAGCTAGAGTGCAATTACAGGCTAAGAATAATACTGCGGCAATAAGCTCGTTTAAAAAAGCTATGGTTGCAAATGAGCAATATTTGCCAGCCTATTTAGGCTTGCTCGATATTATTATGCTACAGCAGGACGAAAAATACGCCTTACAATTAATTGCTACGATAAAAGATATTAGTAAAGATGAGGGGCTAGCTGAGGTATTGCAGGGCAAACTATATTACCAACTACACAACTATGATTTAGCTGAGCAGCACTACCTTAAAGCACTTACTATTGAGCCCTCAAAGGTTGCTATTTTAGGTGTGTATAAAAGTTTCAAAAAACAAAAACAAGCAAATAAGGCGATTACCTATTTAGTTAGCTGGCTAAAAGCGCATGGTGATGATTTACAAGTGAGTATTGCACTGGCTGATTGTTATCGCCAAAGTCAGCAACTGCAAAAATCAGGGCAAGCTTATCAGCAATTACTTGCTGATTATGGTGAACTGCCCATCTTACTTAATAACTATGCCAATGTACTTTATGAACTGGATGAGGCGGACTTAGCACTGCATCACGCTAGAAAAGCCTATAGCTACTTAAAAAATAATGTCGCAATTATCGACACCTTAGGCTGGATAGAATCACGCATGGGTAATAAAGAGGTCGCATTAGCATTGTTTCGTCAAGCATTAACTAAAGATTTTGATAATGCCGAAGTACAATACCATTTAGGTGCTACCTTGTATGATTTAGAACGTCATAATGAAGCACAAAAATACCTTAAGAAGTCAGTTAATAGCCGCCAAGATTTCAGCGAAAAGCATAAGGCAAAAGCACTATTAGCGCGTATCCAGTCATGAATTAGTAACAAAAGCTTGTTAAATGAATAGGCATTTGCCACACTGCATCAATTTTCCAATAACAATAATAAAGGTATTGAGATGGAATGGTTGTCAGTGTTGCCGCCTATCGTGGCAATTGTAGTTGTACTGTGGAAAAAAGAAGTGATTTTGGCTTTATTAGCAGCCGTATTTACTTCAGAGCTGTTATTAGCCACGGCTGGCGATTCAAATATTCTTTTTCATGCTTTTCTTGGCACTATTGAGCGCACTATTGCGGTGGTTAGCTCACCTGGTAATGCTCGCTTGCTTATCTTCAGCTTGCTTATTGGAGCCTTGCTTGCCTATGTAAGAAACTCAGGCGGTGTAACTGCCTTAGTAGAGCGTATAGTGAGCAAAGGCATTGCTAAAAGTAAGCGCCAAGTTGGCTCTGTTACCTTTCTCACAGGTTTAGTTATTTTTATAGAATCGAACTTAAGTGTACTGACTGCGGGTATTCTCTCACGCGACTTGTTTGATAAGTTCAAAATGAGTCGTGCCCGTTTGGCTTATATCATTGATAGTACCAGTGCCCCTGTGTGTATTTTGATTCTGCTTAATGGCTGGGGAGCTTATGTATTAGGTTTATTAAATACTTATGAGCTAGAGCAGTCGGCTATGGCGATTATGTGGGGCACTTTACCCTTTAATTTTTACGCCATTATTGCCCTATTAATGGTGGTCTATACCATAACAACAGATAAAGTACATGGCTCTATGAAGCAGGCAGAGTTAGATATGCACAAAGAGGGCGAGAATACTGAGCAATCAAGTGCTCAGCAGTTAGTGCCAGCAACAAAAGCGCGTTTTATGCTAGTGCCGTTACTGAGTATGGTTGCTGCAATGTTCTTTTTTATGTTTTGGACAGGGAATGGTGATATCACCCAAGGTAGTGGTGGTAAGTCAGTTTTGTATGCTACCTGCTTTGCTTTAGTGGTTGCTTATTTCTTGCTGCTTTTTTCTAAGCGTTATTCACACCAAGAATTAGTTGATGTTGGCTTTAAAGGTATAGCAGAGCTGATGCCGCTGGTCACCATTGTATTATTCTCACTCACCTTAGGTGCGAGTTTAAAAGAGCTAGGTACAGGCGTTTTTATTGCCGGTGTGGTCGGTGATTACTTGCCTGTTTATTTTATTGTTCCTATGCTGTTTTTAGCAGGGGCATTAATATCGTTCAGTACTGGTACTTCTTGGGGGACATTTGCCATTTTGATCCCAATTGGCGTGCCACTCATTCAAACATTAGGTTTACCGCCTTCATTAGTTATTGCCGCTATTTTAGGTGGCGGTATCTTTGGTGATCACTGTTCACCAATATCAGATACTACCTGCGTATCAGCGATAGCTTCAGGTTGTGATTTACTTGAACATGTTAAAACGCAATTACCTTATGCGCTTTTTGGCGGGGCATTAACGCTTATTGCCTATTTTGTTGCTAGCTTAATTATGGTCTAAATTGTCATACTCGAGGAAAAATTCAACCCGTTAAGGCACTTGTGTTTTAGTCATTTATTGGGCAAATTGGTAAAATCTTTTAGCAATCTGGCAACCAAGTATGACTAAAACACAATCAGGCATTCGTGCTTTTGCACCTCTTCTCGCCCTTTCTTTGTTAGTAACAGCAAATAGCAGTAAAGCAACAACACCGGTTGAGCACAAAACTAGTGCAGAGCACCCTATAACTATTGCTATTCATGGTGGTGCTGGCACCATAGAAAAGTCTCGCTTTACCCCTGAAAAAGAGCAGGCGTATCGGGCGAAATTACAACAAGCACTTGATGTTGGTTATGCTGTCTTGGCTAAAGGTGGCGCTAGTTTAGATGCGATTACCGCTGCGATTAATGTGCTAGAAAATTCCCCTTTCTTTAATGCCGGTAAAGGTGCGGTTTATACATACGATGAAACCCATGAAATGGATGCTTCAATAATGGATGGTCGCACTCGTCAAGCTGGTGCTGTCGCAGGTGTAAAGCGTATTGAAAACCCTATCAACTTAGCGCGCTTAGTTATGGATGAGTCTGTACACGTTATGTTAAGTGGTCAAGGAGCCGAGCAATTTGCGCAAACACAAGGTGTTGAATTGGTTGATAACACCCTATTTGATAGTGAAAGTCGCTATAAATCATTGTTAAAAGCTAAAGAAAAAATGAAAAAAGCGCAGCAAGAGTTAAAAGATTATCAAGCAGCACATCAATCGCTCGCTACTGAATATAAAGTGGGAACAGTTGGTGCAGTTGCTTTAGATAAGTACGGTAACTTAGCAGCGGGCACGTCAACTGGCGGTATGACCAATAAACGCTTTGGCCGTATTGGCGATTCCCCCGTTATTGGCGCAGGCACTTTCGCAGAAAACCAGTCTTGCGCAGTATCTGCTACTGGGCACGGTGAATACTTTATTCGCTATAATGTCGCTGCTGATATTTGCGCACGTGTTAAATACCAAGGCAAAACTATTCAGCAAGCTGGTAATGAAGTGATTCATAAGGTGTTAATGCCTGTCGGTGGTACAGGTGGCGTTATTATTATTGATAGATTAGGTAATGTTGCTTTGCCTTTTAATACCAAAGGCATGTATCGAGGCAGTAAGTCGTCTAGCGGTGAAAACTTTGTGGCAATTTTTGCTGATGAGTAAGCCGTTAGGTCAGCTTTGCTCATTAAAGCTGGCTACAGCATACCAAACGCTGACATAAGGCTACGTGCACTTAATACTAAGGTAAGTACAACGACTATACTCGCAAAGATATTTTGTCTAGTTGAATTCTTGTACTGACCTAATTGTTTACTATTCATTATCCACACAAGAAAAATAGCTATTAATGGTAATAAAATGCCATTGGTTACTTGGGCAAACCAAATGATTTTTATTGGCTGGTAACCCGTTATTGCAATAAACACGCCCAATAACAATATGATAAACCAGATACTTTTAAACTTTAGCGAAGCTATATTATTGTCAAGCTTAAGCACGCCATTTAACGCGTAAGATGCAGCTAAAGGCGCTGTTACCGCTGATGAAATGCCTGCTGAGAATAAGCCAATAGCGATAAATATACCGGCTAAGTCACCAAAGAGTGGCTGCAAGGCTGGTGCAATATCAGCTGCATTAGTAATAGCAATATTTTTACCAAAAAAAGCACTGGCTGCGGTGGAAACAATGGCAAGCGTGATCAGGCCGCCTAGCGGGATAGGTATAAATAAATCTTTTTTTGCTTCTTTAATATGTTCAGGTTTACGCCATTTCTCACTAGCACTCGCGCTATGTAAAAATAAGTTATAAGGCACAACTGTGGTGCCAATTAAGGCAATTACCGTTAATGTTGCCCCTGATGGCAGGCTAGGAATAAATAAGCCAGAAAAGAGCTCAGTTAGATTTGGTTTAGTGATAATAAAGGTAGCCAAAAATGCCAAACTCATGATTGCCACTAATAAAATTAAGGCTTTTTCAATAATTCGATAACTGCCAGTGAATAAAATAGTAAAAGCAAGTAAGCCAATTAATAGCGGCCAAAGTGATATTTGTTCGCTTAGTTGAGTTGCGCCAAAAATACCTGTTAACCCTAAACTCGCACCGGCAATGTTGCCGCCTTGATAAGCTGCGTTGCCAATCACAATCGCGCTAACCACAAGTGTGCAAGCCAGTAGCTTGATTAGTGGTGTGTGGCAATGACTACGAATATTCTCGCCAAGCCCTCGTTGGGTAACTATACCTAAACGGGCAGCCATCTCTTGTAAAATGATGGTGGCAAGTACTGAAAATAGCAGAGCCCATAACAGTGAAAAGCCAAAGTTTGCCCCAGCTAAGGTTGCGGTAATGACTGTGCCAGGGCCAATAAATGCGGCAGTAACTAATATTGCAGGGCCTATTTTAGGTAACTTGAACATCTTATTTTCTTATCGTTTTGGTTGTTAGGGTAAATTGCACAAGTATATGGGTCAAGATGAATTGCTAGCCATTGGTGTTAGCGGTAATTTTCAGTACAATGGCGCTATGAACATTTGCTCGCCTATATTTTTATGATTTCAGAACAAGACTATGCTTTACAGGCTTTAAATAGCTTTAATGTCAAAAGTAATAGCTCAACCATCTATTTCCCTAGCTCTATTGATGACTTACAACAATTGGCTCAACTTGACGCTGTGACTTGCGGGCAGTTTTATATTTTGGGGGAAGGCAGCAATAGTTTATTTGTACAAGATAAAGCTCCTGTCATCATTAAACCTAAGTTTATGGGCATTAGCATACAAGAAGGTGTTGATGAATACAGGGTAACCGTTGGCGCCAGTGAGAATTGGCATCAGCTTGTTGCTTTTTGTATTAATGAAGGCATTTATGGCTTAGAAAACCTGGCGTTAATTCCCGGCAGTGTGGGCGCTGCACCAGTACAAAATATAGGTGCTTATGGTGTTGAATTTGCTGACTTTTGCCTGAAAGTAGACTTTTTTGATTTTAACACCAGCAGCTTAGTTGAGCTTTCAGCTCAAGCATGTGATTTTTCATATCGAGAAAGTATTTTTAAACATGAGTTACATAATCGCGGTGTGATCACGCAAGTTGTTTTGACATTTCCTAAGAACTGGCAAGCAAAGTTAACTTATCAGGGCTTAGATGAGTTGCCTGCAAATGCAAGCGCCAAAGAGGTTATGCAGCAAGTTATAAAAATTAGGCAAAGTAAGTTGCCTGATCCAAATGAACTACCTAATGCCGGCAGCTTTTTTAAAAACCCTGTTGTCAGTCAAAGCTTATTTTCTCAGTTACATAAGCAATACCCAAATATGCCGCATTATCCGCAAGCAAGTGGTGAGGTGAAATTAGCTGCTGGCTGGTTAATTGATCAACTTGGCTTAAAAGGCGGGCGTTTTTTGCATGTGGGTGTTCATCAAAAACAGGCCTTAGTGTTAGTTAACTATGGGCAAGGGGCAGGAAAAGATGTAGTTGGCCTGGCTAAATATATTCAACAGCGGGTGTTTGAGCACTTTGCTGTGACAATTGAGCCTGAGGTAAGGATGATTGGCGAGCTAGGTGAACAAGCCTTTAACGATTTAACTGATTTTTCTGTAGTAAGTGAGTTAACTCATGACTAAAGCGATAAAAGAGCATTTAATTCAGGCGTTAGCACAAGGGCGTTTTATTTCAGGGCAAACATTAGCAGAAGAGCTTGAGGTCAGTCGTAGCGCCATAGCAAAACATATTAAAGCGCTTATTGATATGGGGCTTGATATTTATAGCGTCACGGGTAAAGGTTATAAGCTATCAGAGCCAATTACACTATTAAACAAAGATAAAATTTGCGCTCAACTTGACAGTAAAGCATTACCTGTAGTTGAGGTGCATAGCTTGATTGATTCAACTAACGACTACTTAATGCGCCGTTTACCGAACCAGCTTATACAAGGGCAAGTATGTTTAGCTGAGTTTCAAAGTGCAGGGCGGGGACGACGAGGCAGGCAATGGATCTCTCCATTTGGCTCTCAGCTTTATCTTTCTATGTATTGGTATCTTGAGCAGGGCTTATCAGCCGCGATGGGCTTAAGTTTAGTTACTGCGCTTGCTGTTAGTGATGCCATCAAATCGTATTGCGATGTGCAAGTTCAGCTAAAATGGCCTAATGATGTCTACCTTGATGGCGTTAAATTAGCAGGCATACTTATTGATTTAGAAGGGCAGCCGCTTGAGCCGAGCCACAGTGTTATTGGTTTAGGTTTAAATATTAATATGCCAGATTTAGCGGCACAACATATTGACCAGCGCTGGACTGATTTGCAAAAACACAGCGAGAAAAAGATTGATCGCAATGATATTTGTGCCGCTATTATTAATGCCTTATGGCAAAGATTAGAACAACACAAGCTTCATGGCTTGTCGCCAATGCTAGATGATTGGCATAAACAAGACTTGTACTTAAATAAGCAAGTAAAACTGCTTACAGGTGAACGGACTACTTTAGGGATTTGTCGAGGTATTAATAATCAAGGGGCTTTATTGCTTGAAGTGAATGGTCAAGTTCAGCCAATTTATGGTGGCGAGGTCAGTTTAAGGAGCGCACAGTGAACGCCTTAATCGATATAGGTAATAGCAGAGCTAAATATACGCTATATCACTTACGTCAGTATGGCGACATTCAAGTTGTCGCGAATGAGCAATTTGATCAGCAATACTTTAATCAGCACTTTTTAGCGGTAGAAGGCGTGATTGTTGCCAGTGTTGCTAATGAATTACTGGTTGATGCATTACACCTTTGGTGTAAGCAAAATAATAAATCATTTAAACAAGTGGTGAGTGAACAGCAAAAGGCGAATCTGTGCTCTGCTTATGATAAGCCTGAAAGTTTAGGGGTTGATCGTTGGCTAGCCTTAGTAGCTGTGTCAAATATTTACCCGCAGCAAAATTGCTTAATTGTTGATGCTGGCACGGCAACCACCATAGATTTACTGACAGCTGACGGTCAGCATCAAGGGGGTTATATCTTAGCGGGTATTGATACCTTGTATAGCGCCGTCTTATCAGATACCACTTTAGTTCATGCAGAAAAATCAACTCAAGCAACGCTAGCTTTTGGCAAAAACACTTCTGCGAATGTCAATAATGCCTGTTGGGCAGCAACAATAGGCGCTATTAATGTCGCTATTGAGCAAGCTGAGCAACTAGCAAAATTAGATAAGGTGATTATTACCGGCGGTAATGCACATAAACTTCAACAGCATTTGCAGCTGCCAAGTGAACATGTGGCTAATCTAATCTTTCAAGGTCTCGCTACATATATAGAGTAAGCTATATAGAATTTGCTCTATAAATGACCATTTTAGCTTTTGTGGTGAGTAAAAAAACGACAAAGTGCTTAGAAAGAGCAAAAAACATCAATTTTTTTTCAATTTCCCTATTGCAAGGGGCAAAACATTACTCTAGAATTCGCACCACTTAATGTAGTGCCGACTTAGCTCAGTTGGTAGAGCAACTGACTTGTAATCAGTAGGTCGCCAGTTCGATTCCGGCAGTCGGCACCATTAATACTAAAATTTGGAGGGGTTCCCGAGTGGCCAAAGGGATCAGACTGTAAATCTGACGGCTCCGCCTTCGGTGGTTCGAATCCACCTCCCTCCACCATATTTTTGATTCATGCAGCTAGCGTGAGTCTAAAAAACAGAGATAATCTGATAGAGTAAGCGGGTGTCGTATACTGGCTATTACCCTAGCCTTCCAAGCTAGAGAAGCGGGTTCGATTCCCGCCACCCGCTCCAATCTTTGTGACAAAATGCTGATATGGCTCAGTTGGTAGAGCGCACCCTTGGTAAGGGTGAGGTCGGCAGTTCAAATCTGCCTATCAGCACCATTCCTTAGATGCTTATATCATTATCTCGTTATTAAAATGTAAACTTAAATTGTAGATTATTACTATACCCAGAGGTATTTTAAAATGGCTAAAGAAAAATTTGAACGTTCGAAACCGCATGTAAACGTTGGTACAATCGGACACGTTGACCACGGTAAAACTACGTTAACAGCTGCTATCTCTGCGGTATTAACGAAGACTCACGGTGGTGAAGTAAAAGATTTCGCACAAATCGATAATGCTCCAGAAGAGCGTGAGCGTGGTATTACAATCAATACTTCTCACATCGAATACGATACAGCGGATCGTCACTACGCACACGTAGACTGTCCAGGTCACGCCGATTACATCAAAAACATGATTACTGGTGCTGCACAAATGGACGGCGCTATCTTAGTAGTAGCAGCTACAGATGGTCCAATGCCACAAACACGTGAGCACATCTTATTATCTCGTCAGGTTGGTGTACCTTTCATCATCGTATTCATGAACAAATGTGACATGGTTGACGACGAAGAGTTATTAGAATTAGTAGAAATGGAAGTTCGTGAACTTCTTTCTGAATACGAATTCCCAGGTGATGACTTGCCAGTAATTCAAGGTTCTGCTTTGGGTGCACTTAACGGTGAAGAGAAGTGGGAAGCGAAAGTATTAGAACTTGCTGAAGCATTAGATACTTACATTCCAGAGCCAGAGCGTGCAATCGACGGTGCATTCATCATGCCTATCGAAGACGTTTTCTCAATCTCAGGTCGTGGTACTGTTGTAACAGGTCGTGTAGAGCGTGGTATCATCACAGTAGGTGATGAAGTAGAAATCGTTGGTATCCGTGAGACGCAAAAGTCTACTTGTACTGGTGTAGAAATGTTCCGTAAGCTTCTTGACGAAGGTCGTGCTGGTGAGAACTGTGGTATTCTTTTACGTGGTCTTAAGCGTGAAGACGTTGAACGTGGTCAAGTATTAGCGGCTCCTGGTTCAATCACGCCACACACTAAGTTCGAATCAGAAGTATACGTACTTTCAAAAGATGAAGGTGGTCGTCATACACCATTCTTCAAAGGTTACCGTCCACAGTTCTACTTCCGTACAACTGACATCACAGGTTCTGTAGAATTACCTGAAGGTGTAGAAATGGTAATGCCAGGCGACAACCTTAAGTTTGTTGTTGAGCTAATCAACCCAGTAGCGATGGACGAAGGTTTACGCTTCGCGATTCGTGAAGGTGGTCGTACTGTAGGTGCTGGTGTTGTATCTTCAATCTTAGACTAATCTCTAGATTTTAGAACACACTGAAAAAGGTCGCGTAAGCGGCCTTTTTTGTTTTTATGGTAAAGAAAATATCATCAGAACTAGGGCAAAATCACAAATAGTCCTTGAGTAAAACCCTAGGCTGAGTATAATAGCGCCTCACTTCTCGAGTATCTCTTAATTCCCAAACAACTAAGATTCACCCGACAAGTGTAACTATTGCTTTTGAGCAGATTGTAGGGGTGTAGTTCCAATTGGTAGAACAGCGGTCTCCAAAACCGATGGTTGGGAGTTCGAGTCTCTCCACCCCTGCCACTTTTTGTTTAACTCAACTACTGAGTTAAACCTTAACTAAGCTTAATTATTAAGTTTAGCGACAGTAAATTAGATAGTGATAAACGGAATAGAAATATGAATGCAAGTACAGAAGAGCAACCGAGCAGTTCTCTAGATACATTCAAATGGGTAGCAGTATTTTTCTTTTTAGCTGCTGCTGTTGCTGGCAATTACGTTTTTGGTGAAGCGTCAGTATTGTATCGTGCTATTGGGGTTGTAGTTGCCGTTGCCATCGCTGGCTTTATTGCAGTACAAACTGAAAAAGGTCGCAATGCGGTAATGTTTGCTAAAGAATCAAGAACAGAAGTTCGCAAGGTTGTCTGGCCAACACGTCAAGAAGCGGTACAAACTACAGGTATCGTTTTAGTGGTTACTGTGATCATGGCATTATTACTTTGGGGATTAGATTCAGTTCTATTCTGGTTAGTTGGTTTAGTTACAGGTATGCAGGTTTAGTTATGTCTGAAGATATTTTCTCTGAAGAGAACACAGCACCGGAAGGTGAAGAGAAAGCAGTAAACAAAAAGTTGCGTTGGTATGTTGTCCAAGCATTTTCTGGTTACGAAGCTCGCGTACAAAAAACTTTAATTGAGCACATTGAAATTCACGGTTTACAAGATAAATTTGGTGAGATTTTAGTGCCAACGGAAGAAGTGGTTGAAATGCGCGCTGGTCAAAAGCGTAAGAGTTCACGTAAATTCTTCCCAGGTTACGTTCTTGTACAGATGGAAATGGATGAAGAAGCATGGCACTTAGTGAAAAGTGTGCCACGTGTATTAGGTTTTATTGGCGGTACTAGTGATCGTCCAGCACCAATCACGCAGCGTGAAGCAGATCGCATCTTACAGCGCTTAGAAGAAACAGATAAGCCGAAGCCGAAAACATTGTTTGAGCCAGGTGAAGTGGTTCGTGTTATCGATGGTCCATTTGCTGACTTTAATGGTGTTGTTGAAGAGCTTGATTACGAGAAAAACCGTATCAAAGTATCTGTACTTATCTTCGGTCGTTCAACACCGGTTGATCTTGAATTTGGTCAGGTTGAAAAGACTAACTAAGTATTCATTAGTTAATTTAAGTTTTCCAAAAAGCGCTTAATTTTATTAAGCGCTTTTTTATTGCAATTTTTTAGTAAAAAACTTGCAAGTTTTTTACTGGTTAATATATAATCCGCTGCCGCTTATTTTTAGCGCGCACTAAAAATGTAGTATTTCATTTTGAGAGACTGCGTATTAGTAAACTGGGGAGCGAAAACTCATAGAAGAATTTCTGGAGTAAATAGCGTTAATCACCCAAACATAAGGTATTTAAAATGGCTAAGAAAGTCCAAGCTTTAATCAAGCTACAAGTAGCTGCTGGTGCAGCTAACCCGTCACCACCAGTTGGTCCTGCATTAGGTCAACACGGTGTTAACATCATGGAATTCTGTAAAGCGTTCAACGCAAAAACAGATTCAATCGAGAAAGGTGCTCCGGTTCCAGTAGTAATTACTGTATACAATGACCGTTCATTTACTTTCGAAACTAAGACTCCACCTGCTTCATTCTTATTGAAAAAAGCAGCTGGTATCAAGAGTGGCTCTGGTCGTCCTAACACTGAAAAAGTTGGTACAGTAACAACTGCACAACTTGAAGAAATCGTTAAGACAAAAGAACCTGATCTTACTGCTGGTTCAATGGAAGCTGCAGTGCGTACTATTGCGGGTTCTGCTCGTTCAATGGGTTTAGTGGTAGAGGACTAATCAATGGCTAAATTATCAAAACGCGCTCGTCTTATCCGTGAAAAAGTAGACGTATTAAAAGAATATGATATCAATGAAGCAGTAGCTTTATTGCAAGAACTTGCTACAGCAAAATTCCGTGAAAGCGTAGATGTTGCTGTAAACCTTGGCATTGATGCTCGTAAATCAGACCAAAACGTTCGTGGTGCAACAGTATTACCAAATGGTACTGGCCGTGATGTTCGTGTTGCTGTATTTACACAAGGCGCAAACGCTGAGAAAGCTAAAGAAGCTGGTGCTGACGTTGTTGGCATGGATGACTTAGCTGAGCAAGTTAAAGCTGGTGAAATGAACTTCGACGTTGTTATTGCTTCTCCTGATGCAATGCGTGTTGTTGGTCAACTAGGTCAAATCTTAGGCCCACGTGGTTTAATGCCTAACCCTAAAGTTGGCACAGTAACTCCTGACGTAGCTGGCGCTGTTAAAAACGCTAAGTCTGGTCAGATCCGTTACCGCAACGACAAAAACGGTATCATCCATACTACTATTGGTAAGGCTGATTTCGAAGCTGCACAGCTACAAGAAAACTTAGAAGCATTATTGGAAGCGCTTAAGAAAGCAAAACCTGCTAATGCTAAAGGTCAATACATCAAGAAAGTTTCACTTTCTACTACTATGGGTGCTGGCGTTGCCATCAACCAATCAAGCTTAACTCTTTAATTTATTATTGACTAAAGTTTGCGTATTGAATCTTTACAAGGGCGATATTGTAGACTATAATTTCGCCCCTTAAATTTTGGTAGGAGTTGCTTTATTTTTGCTTTTTGCATTAGTTAAAGCGACCCCCGTCAAAGACCGTAGGTGTGATTACTTCTTCTGATTTAATGACTTAATATTTTCCTACGTAGATGGTGATTACCCAGATATTTCCTTAAATTCTGGTCCTCGCCGTGATGGCCTAGCAAGTGTTTTATTTGCTAGGGATTGTAAATACCGGTGCGTATATAAATGCCCGGTGAACCAGGAGTTAAAGCCAATGGCTATCAATCTTGATGACAAAAAAGCAATTGTTGCTGAAGTTCAAGAAGCTGCCAAAGGCGCTCAATCAGCTGTAGTTGCGGATGCCCGTGGTGTTACAGTTGAAGCAATTACTGTATTGCGTAAGCAAGCACGTGAAAATGGCGTATGGATGAAAGTTGTCCGTAACACATTAGCACGTCGTGCAGTAGAAGGTACTGATTTTGAGTGTGTTTCTGATACATTTAAAGGTCCTTCATTAATTGCATTTTCAAGCGAGCACCCAGGTGCTGCTGCACGTTTATTCTCAGACTTCGCTAAAACTAACGAAGCATTTGAATTAAAAGCAGCTGCATTTGAAGGTAATGTTGTAGACGTAAACATGTTAGCTAAGCTACCTACTTACGACGAAGCAATTGCACGTTTAATGAGCGCTATGAAAGAAGCATCTGCAGGCAAACTTGCCCGCACACTTGCTGCAGTTCGCGATCAGAAAGAACAAGAAGCTGCTTAATAAGTATCGACTTATTAAAAACACTTTTTGTATTAATAGTTATTTCAAACAGTCATATTTTGATCAACACGAGTTATCAAAGGCTGTTTCTTAAAAAACAGGAAATTTTATAATGTCTATTTCTAAAGACGATATCCTAAATGCTATTGCTGAAATGTCAGTAATGGACGTAGTTGAATTAGTTGAAGCAATGGAAGAGAAGTTCGGCGTATCTGCTGCTGCTGCTGTTGCTGTTGCTGGCGGTGACGCTGGTGGTGCTGCTGAAGAGCAAACTGAATTTGACGTAATCTTAACTGGTTTCGGCGATAAGAAAGTTGCTGTAATCAAAGCAGTTCGTGGCGCTACAGGTTTAGGCCTTAAAGAAGCTAAAGAGCTAGTTGAAGGCGCGCCTAAAGCACTTAAAGAAGGTGTTGACAAAGCTGAAGCTGAAGAACTTAAGAAGTCTCTTGAAGAAGCTGGTGCTTCTGTTGAGATCAAATAATCTGACTTCAAACAGATTATTTGCCTGAAAAGGCAATGGCTGGTGATTTAATCGTCACCGGCCTTTTTGCGCTAAAGAAAATGGTGTTTTTTTAAACCAAAACAGTGCATTATTTAGCGTTAGGTATGCAAATGTTGTTTACCAAGTAACGCTTAGACGTAAGCGTTACTGTAATACCCTGTTTAGATGTTCTATGCATTACTAAGCAGATTGGCCATAACCAGCAAGCTGAGGAACCCCATGGCTTACTCATACTTTGAGAAGAAGCGAATTAGAAAGGACTTTGGTAAAAGCGCACAAGTAATGGATTATCCATTCTTGTTGTCCATCCAACTCGAATCTTTTAGCAAGTTTATTGATATTGATCCAACAGGTGAAACCGGTCTAGAGGCTGCTTTCCGTTCTATTTTTCCAATTAAAGCTTATTCAGGTAGCTCAGAGTTACAATATGTAAGCTATCGCTTAGGCGAACCGTTATTTGACGTAAAAGAATGTCAAATACGAGGTGTAACTTATTCTGCACCGCTACGCGTTAAATTACGCTTAGTGGTTTACGATAAAGAAGCTCCGGCAGGTACTGTAAAAGATATCAAAGAGCAAGAAGTTTACATGGGTGAAATCCCGTTGATGACAGAGAACGGTACCTTTGTAATTAATGGTACTGAACGTGTTATCGTTTCACAATTGCATCGCTCTCCTGGTGTTTTCTTTGATCACGACAAAGGTAAAACACACTCTTCAGGTAAAGTGTTATATAACGCGCGTGTAATTCCTTACCGTGGTTCATGGTTAGATTTCGAATTTGATCCAAAAGATAACTTGTTCGTACGTATTGACCGTCGTCGTAAATTACCTGCGTCGATTATCTTACGTGCCTTAGAATATTCTACAGAACAAATTTTAGATATTTTCTACGATACAACGAACTTTGAAATCAAAGGTGATAAGTTGATCATGGATTTAATTCCTGATCGCTTACGTGGTGAAACAGCAACGTTTGATATTAAGATTGATAAAGATGATATCTTAGTTGAACAAGGTCGTCGTATTACGGCTCGTCATATTCGTGCTTTAAACAAAGCGAAAGTAGATAAGCTAGAAGTACCGGCTGAGTATATTGTTGGTCGCGTATTATCAAAAGCTTACGTTGATGAATCAACAGGTGAAGTGATTGCTGAAGCAAATGCTGAAATCACCTTAGAGCTTTTAGCTGAGTTAAGCCAAGCAGGCCATAAAGTTATTTCTACACTTTACATGAATGAATTCGATGTCGGTTCATACATGTCTGATACTTTACGTGTAGATAGTTCAACTAACCGCCTTGAAGCATTAGTTGAAATTTACCGTATGATGCGTCCTGGTGAGCCACCAACAAAAGATGCTGCTGAAGCCTTATTTGATAACTTATTCTTCTCATCAGAGCGTTATGACTTATCAACAGTAGGTCGTATGAAGTTCAACCGTCGTGTTGGTAACGCTGATGATGTCGGTGAAGGTATCTTATCTAACGACGATATTATTTCTGTAATGAAAACCCTTATCGATATTCGTGACGGTAAAGGTGAAGTGGATGATATCGATCACTTAGGTAACCGTCGTATTCGCTCTGTGGGTGAAATGGCAGAAAACCAATTCCGTGTGGGTCTAGTTCGTGTTGAGCGTGCTGTACGTGAGCGTTTAAGTCTGGGTGATTTAGACGGCACTATGCCACAAGATTTAATCAATGCTAAGCCTATCTCTGCGGCAGTTAAAGAGTTCTTTGGCTCTTCTCAATTGTCACAGTTTATGGACCAAAACAACCCGTTATCAGAAGTAACGCACAAGCGTCGTATCTCTGCATTAGGCCCAGGTGGTTTAACGCGTGAACGTGCTGGTTTCGAGGTTCGAGATGTTCATCCAACGCACTACGGTCGTGTATGTCCTATCGAAACACCTGAAGGTCCAAACATCGGTTTGATCAACTCACTTTCTTGTTATGCAAGAACTAACGACTATGGTTTCTTAGAAACACCATACCGTAAAGTGGTTGATGGTGTAGTGACCGATGAAATTGATTACTTATCAGCGATTGAAGAGGGTAACTTTGTTATCGCTCAGGCAAACGCTGAACGTGATGAAAATCAAAAGTTAACGCAAGACTTAGTTAACTGTCGTCACAAAAATGAATTTACACTGAAATCTTCTGATGAAGTTCAGTATATGGATGTATCTCCACAGCAAATTATTTCTGTGGCAGCATCACTTATTCCATTCCTAGAACACGATGATGCTAACCGTGCCTTAATGGGCTCGAACATGCAACGTCAAGCTGTACCTACATTGAAAGTGGACAAGCCACTTGTTGGTACTGGTATGGAAAAAGTAGTAGCGGTAGACTCAGGTGTTACAGCTGTTGCTAAACGTGGTGGTGTCGTTGATTACGTTGATGCATCACGTATCGTAGTTAAAGTAAATGAAAATGAAATGATCCCAGGTGAAGCGGGTATCGACATTTACAACTTAACTAAATACACACGTTCTAACCAAAACACTTGTATCAACCAGCGTCCAGTGTGTCGTATGGGTGAACCAGTAGTTCGTGGCGATGTATTAGCCGATGGTCCTTCAACCGATATGGGTGAATTAGCATTAGGTCAAAACATGCGTATCGCTTTCATGCCGTGGAATGGTTACAACTTTGAGGATTCAATGTTGTTATCTGAGCGTGTAGCACAAGAAGATCGCTTTACTACAATTCATATCCAAGAATTAACCTGTATTGCTCGTGATACTAAGCTAGGTAGTGAAGAAATCACTGCTGATATTCCTAATGTTGGTGAATCTGCATTAGCTAAGCTTGATGAAGCGGGTGTTGTATACATAGGTGCTGAAGTTAGCGGTGGTGATATCTTAGTAGGTAAAGTAACACCTAAAGGTGAAACGCAACTTACACCAGAAGAAAAACTACTACGTGCAATTTTCGGTGAGAAAGCAGCTGACGTTAAAGATAGCTCGTTACGTGTACCTAACTCAGTTAAAGGTACTATCATCGATGTACAAATCTTCACACGTGATGGCGTAGAAAAAGATGCTCGAGCAATCGAAATCGAAGAAATGCAACTTAAAGAAGTTAAGAAAGATCTTGGCGATGAATTAAGCATTTTAGAAGATGGCATCTATGCACGTACTAAGAAGTTATTACTATCAGCTGGTTTAAATGAATCAGATTTAACGTCTATGTCTCGTGATAAGTGGTTAACGCAGAACTTATCTGACGAAGCACAGCAAGCTGAATTAGAGCAAATTGCTGAGCAGTGGGATAACATCAAAGAAGACTTTGATAAGAAATACGAAGTCAAGCGTCGTAAGATCACTCAAGGTGATGACTTACAACCGGGCGTATTGAAGATTGTTAAAGTTTACTTAGCGGTTAAACGTCGTATTCAGCCGGGTGATAAGATGGCTGGTCGTCACGGTAACAAGGGTGTTATCTCTAACGTAGTACCAGTAGAAGATATGCCGTACGATGAAAACGGCGTACCTGTTGATATCGTGTTGAACCCGCTAGGTGTACCATCACGTATGAACATAGGTCAGATCTTAGAAACTCACTTAGGTATGGCGGCACGTGGTGTTGGTGAGAAAATTAACCGTATGTTAGAAGCTCAACAAGAGATTCATAAGCTACGTAACTTCTTACAAGACGTATACAACGTGGGTGAGTCTCGCCAAGAAGTTGATATCGCAAGCTTCTCTGATGAAGAAGTACTGCGTTTAGCAGACAATTTACGTGCTGGTTTACCTATTGCAACACCTGCATTTGATGGTGCGGCAGAGAAAGAAATTAAAGAGCTATTTAAGCTTGCTGATATGCCAGAAAGTGGTCAGTTCGTATTAACTGACGGTCGTACTGGTCGCAAGTTTGAACGTCCAGTAACGGTAGGTTACATGTACATGCTGAAACTAAACCACTTAGTTGATGACAAGATGCATGCCCGTTCAACTGGTTCTTATAGCTTGGTTACTCAGCAACCACTTGGTGGTAAAGCTCAGTTTGGTGGCCAGCGTTTCGGTGAGATGGAAGTATGGGCACTTGAAGCATACGGTGCTGCATATACCTTACAAGAAATGTTAACGGTTAAGTCTGATGATGTTAACGGTCGTACTAAGATGTATAAGAACTTAGTTGACGGTGACCACAGAATGGAGCCAGGTATCCCTGAGTCATTCAACGTATTGTTGAAAGAAATTCGTTCGTTAGGTATTAACATCGAACTAGATCAGGAATAGCGTTAGCTAACCAAACCAGTAAGCGAAGAAGGCGCCGATTTTAACATAAGTGCCTTCTTCTCAAAGTTTAACTCCGACAGGAGAAGAGTGTGAAAGATTTACTTAAGTTTCTTAAGCAACAAAATCAAACAGAAGAATTCGATGGTATTCGCATCGGATTAGCTTCGCCAGATTTGGTACGTTCTTGGTCATTTGGTGAAGTTAAAAAGCCAGAGACAATCAACTACCGTACCTTTAAGCCAGAGCGTGATGGTTTATTCTGTGCTCGTATTTTCGGCCCAGTAAAAGATTACGAATGTCTTTGTGGTAAGTACAAGCGTTTAAAGCACCGTGGTGTTATCTGTGAAAAATGTGGCGTTGAAGTTACATTAACTAAAGTTCGTCGTGACCGTATGGGTCATATCGAATTAGCGAGTCCAGTAGCGCACATTTGGTTCTTAAAATCATTGCCATCTCGTATCGGTTTATTACTAGATATGACCTTGCGTGATATTGAGCGTGTACTTTACTTTGAATCTTATGTTGTTACCGAGCCAGGTATGACAACATTAGAGAAAAGCCAGATTCTAACGGAAGAAGAGTATCTTGATGCGTTAGAAGAGCACGGTGATGAATTTGAAGCCCTAATGGGTGCAGAAGCAGTATTAGCTTTATTACAGCAGATTGATCTCGATGCAGAAGTTGCACAAATGCGTGAAGAACTACCTGAAATTGGTAGTGAAACTAAGCGTAAGAAGATCACTAAACGTTTAAAATTAATGGAAGCTTTTGCTCAATCGGGTAATAAGCCTGAGTGGATGATTATGTCGGTTCTGCCGATCCTACCACCAGATTTACGTCCATTAGTACCTCTAGATGGCGGTCGTTTTGCCACATCTGACTTAAACGATTTATACCGTCGTGTTATTAACCGTAATAACCGTTTAAAACGTTTATTAGATCTAGTTGCACCAGACATTATCGTACGCAACGAAAAGCGTATGTTACAAGAGTCTGTTGATGCCTTATTAGATAACGGTCGTCGTGGTCGTGCTATCACTGGTTCTAACAAGCGTCCATTAAAATCACTTGCTGATATGATCAAAGGTAAGCAAGGTCGTTTCCGTCAAAACTTACTTGGTAAGCGTGTTGACTACTCAGGCCGTTCTGTAATTACCGTTGGTCCAACGTTACGTTTACACCAGTGTGGTCTTCCTAAGAAGATGGCACTGGAGTTATTCAAGCCATTTATCTACGGCAAGCTAGAAGCACGTGGTTTAGCGACAACAATTAAAGCGGCTAAGAAATTAGTAGAACGTGAAGGCGCAGAAGTATGGGATGTATTAGACGAAGTCATTCGTGAACATCCAGTAATGCTTAACCGTGCACCGACACTTCACAGATTAGGTATCCAAGCATTTGAACCTGTACTAATTGAAGGTAAAGCGATTCACCTTCACCCATTAGTTTGTGCGGCCTATAACGCTGACTTCGATGGTGACCAAATGGCGGTACACGTACCGTTGACACTAGAAGCGCAATTAGAAGCACGTACGTTAATGATGTCTACCAATAACGTACTAGCACCAGCAAACGGTGAACCAATTATCGTACCATCACAAGACGTTGTATTAGGTTTATATTACCTAACACGTGATTGTGTGAATGGTTTAGGTGAAGGCATGGTGTTTGTTGACACTAAAGAAGCTGAAAAAGCCTACCGTACCGGTGTTGCTGAGTTGCATGCTCGCGTTAAAATTCGTATCACAGAGCACATTCGTAATGAAGAAGGTGAGTTAGTTGCTAATACTTCATTGCGCGATACGACTGTGGGTCGTGCAATTTTATGGCAAGTTTGTCCTGACGGTTTACCGTATGACTTAATTGATCAGCCATTAGGTAAAAAACCAATTTCTAAATTGATTAACCACGCTTACCGTAACTTAGGTTTAAAAGAAACAGTAATCTTCGCTGACCACATTATGTACACAGGTTTCCATTACGCTATGATTGCTGGTGCATCGGTTGGTATCGACGATATGGTTATCCCAGATGCTAAGTACACTATCATTGAAGACTCAGAAGCTGAAGTTGCAGAAATTCAAGCGCAGTTTGAGCAAGGTCTTGTAACTGCTGGTGAGAAGTACAACAAAGTAATCGATATTTGGTCATCGGCTAACGAAAAAGTTTCAAAAGCTATGATGGACAACTTATCGAAAGAGTACATCAAGAACCGCGATGGTGAGATGGAAGAGCAAGATTCATTCAACTCTATCTTTATGATGGCTGACTCGGGTGCTCGTGGTAGTGCCGCTCAGATCCGTCAGCTAGCGGGTATGCGTGGTCTAATGGCCAAGCCAGATGGCTCAATCATTGAAACGCCAATTACCGCTAACTTCCGTGAAGGTTTGAACGTATTACAGTACTTCATCTCAACTCACGGCGCGCGTAAAGGTCTTGCCGATACGGCACTTAAGACAGCTAACTCGGGTTACTTAACACGTCGTCTTGTAGACGTTGCCCAAGATTTAGTGGTTACAGAGCATGACTGTGGTACACAAGATGGTCTATTAATGACGCCATTAATTGAAGGTGGTGATGTTGTTGAACCACTTCGTGAGCGTGTATTAGGTCGTGTAGTTTGTGAAGACGTTTTAATTCCAGGTACAGAAGAAGTATTACTTCCGCGTAACACATTAATTGATGAAAAATTATGTGACACCTTAGAAGAGCACTCTGTAGACCAAGTTAAAGTACGTTCAATCATTACCTGTGAAACTGACTTTGGTATTTGTGCACACTGTTACGGTCGTGACTTGGCACGTGGTCATATGATCAACCAAGGTGAAGCTATTGGTGTTGTTGCTGCTCAGTCAATCGGTGAGCCAGGTACACAGCTAACCATGCGTACTTTCCACATTGGTGGTGCGGCATCTCGTGCGTCAGCAGAGAACAGTGTACAAGTGAAAAACACTGGTACCTTGAAGTTACAAAACGCTAAGTTTGTAACTAACTCTGAAGGTCACATTGTTATTACTTCTCGTTCATCAGAATTAACCATTATTGATGAAATGGGTCGTGAGAAAGAGCGTTATAAAGTGCCTTATGGCTCTGTATTATCGAAGAATGACGGTGAAGCTGTAACAGCGGGTGATACAATCGCTAACTGGGACCCGCATACTCACCCAATCATCACTGAGGTAGCAGGTAAGGTTCAGTTTGTAGATCTAGTTGATAGTGTCACTATGGTTCGCCAAACGGATGACTTAACTGGTTTATCAAGCATTGTTGTTACTGATGCAGCACAGCGTAGTGCCGCAGGTAAAGAAATGCGTCCTATGGTTAAACTAGTTGACGCTAAAGGTAATGACATCATGATCGCCGGTACTGATATTCCAGCACAGTACTTCTTACCAGGTAACGCGATTGTTAACCTAGAAGATGGCGCTGATGTTAACATTGGTGATGCATTAGCACGTATTCCACAAGAGTCTTCTAAGACTCGCGATATTACCGGTGGTCTACCACGTGTTGCTGACTTATTTGAAGCGCGTAAGCCTAAACTACCAGCTATCTTAGCTGAGAAAACAGGTGTTATTGGTTTTGGTAAAGAAACCAAAGGTAAAGTTCGCTTACTTATTACGCAACCAAACGGTGAAGTGTACGAAGAGATGATCCCTAAAACACGTCAATTAAACGTGTTCGAAGGTGAGCAAGTGATTAAAGGTGAGGTTATTGCCGATGGTCCAGAATCTCCACATGATATCTTACGTTTACGTGGTGTTGCACCAGTAGCTAACTACATTGTTAACGAAGTGCAAGAAGTTTACCGCTTACAAGGTGTAAAGATTAACGATAAGCACATTGAAGTTATCGTTCGTCAAATGATCCGTAAGTGTGAAATTCTAGATGCAGGTGATTCAGAGTTCCTTAAAGGTGAACAAGTTGAAGTTGCACGTGTAAATATCGCTAACCGTGAATTAGAAGCACAAGGTAAGCAACCTGCTGAATACGAAATGCAAATGATGGGTATTACTAAAGCCTCATTAGCAACTGAATCGTTTATTTCAGCGGCGTCTTTCCAAGAGACAACACGTGTACTTACTGAAGCTGCTGTTGCTGGTAAGAAAGATGGTTTACGTGGTCTGAAAGAAAACGTAATCGTTGGTCGCTTAATCCCAGCAGGTACGGGTTATGCGTATCATCAAGAGCGTGCAAAAGCAAAAGCTGCTTTTGATGCCCATGAAGATACTACCGTATCAGCTGACGAAGCAGAAAAAGCGTTAACCGATGCTTTAAATGCAGACTTACTTTCTGATGAAGCTGAATAAGCTGAATTAGCTAAGCTTAAAGACTTGTTAAAAAGCCGTATCATTTTGATACGGCTTTTTTGTTTTTTTAGCCTAGAAAAGAGAAGGATCGATTGATCGCAAGCGGAGAAAACAAAAGGGCTAAGAAACGATCAAATACTTGACAGCTCAATGATTGACCTATAGAATTTCGCGACCTTATATTTTGTGCATGCTATACATGATTTAAGGTTGTGGTGTTAAAGCCACATTGATTACACATTACGAGCGCATAAATCTTTCCCATTGATTGAGATTTATGCAAATTTAACTAATCAGGAGCTATAATGGCAACTATTAACCAACTAGTACGTAAACCACGTGTTAGACAGGTACAAAAAAGTAACGTTCCAGCGTTACAAGCCTGTCCTCAACGTCGCGGCGTATGTACTCGTGTGTATACTACTACACCAAAAAAACCAAACTCAGCACTACGTAAAGTAGCTCGTGTTCGTTTAACTAACGGCTTCGAAGTTACTTCATACATTGGTGGTGAAGGTCACAACTTACAAGAGCATAGCGTGATTTTAATCCGTGGTGGTCGTGTTAAAGATTTACCAGGTGTGCGTTACCACACCGTTCGTGGCGCACTAGATTGTTCTGGTGTTAGCGACAGAAGACAAGGCCGTTCTAAGTACGGTGCTAAGCGCCCTAAATCTTAACGGTTTCCGTGAAGTAAGGCCAAATTAACAAATTAACAATTTTGGGTAATCCCTGAATTAAACGGAGAATTAAGATGCCAAGAAGACGCGTCGTAGGGCAACGTAAAATATTGCCAGATCCTAAGTTCCATAACGAACTTTTAGCAAAATTCATCAACATCCTTATGGTTGATGGTAAGAAATCTACTGCCGAAAAAATTGTATACGGTGCACTAGATATTTTAGCTGAGAAGCAAAACGATAAAGAACATTTAGAGTTATTTGAAATTGCTCTAGAGAACATTCGCCCACAAGTAGAGGTTAAATCTCGTCGTGTAGGTGGTTCAACTTATCAGGTTCCAGTTGAAGTACGTCCAGTTCGTCGTAATGCACTAGCCATGCGTTGGTTAGTTGAAGCAGCTCGTAAACGTGGTGAAAAATCAATGGCTCAGCGCTTAGCTAACGAAATGTTAGATGCGTCTGACAGCAAAGGCGCAGCGGTTAAGAAACGTGAAGACGTTCACCGTATGGCTGAAGCTAACAAAGCGTTCGCTCACTACCGTTGGTAATCCATCAGTATTGAATGAATGTTCTGCCTGCCGAATGGGCATAGCTCAGCAAGTAGGCACATGGCTAGTAAGAGTTTCTCTTGCTAGCCATACTCATTTTACGGACAGGTACTTTTTAAGTGCCAAGCATAGAATGAGTAACTAGTTAATTTAATTAAATTTTCATAATGTCAGTGTAAGATGTTAGCTAATTTACTCAAGTTAACTAAGTATTAGTTACATAGAATTTAGTAAGAGGATAACATTTTGGCTCGAGTCACCCCTATTGAGCGCTACCGTAACATAGGCATTTGTGCCCACGTAGATGCAGGTAAAACAACTACCACAGAGCGTGTTTTATTTTATACAGGTTTATCCCACAAAATAGGTGAAGTGCACGATGGTGCAGCGACCATGGACTGGATGGAGCAAGAGCAAGAGCGCGGTATTACTATTACCTCTGCTGCCACGACTTGTTTCTGGAAAGGCATGCAAGGTCAGTTTGAAGATCACCGTATCAATATTATCGACACCCCAGGTCACGTTGACTTTACCATTGAAGTTGAGCGTTCATTACGTGTACTTGATGGTGCAGTGCTTGTTCTTTGTGGTTCTTCTGGTGTACAACCACAAACCGAAACTGTATGGCGTCAGATGGAAAAGTACTCTGTACCGCGTATGGTTTTTGTAAACAAAATGGATAGAACCGGTGCTAATTTCTTAGCTGTTGTTGAGCAAATGAAAGACAGATTAGGTGCTAATGCTGTACCTATGCACTTAGCCATTGGCGCAGAAGATGAATTTAAAGGCGTCGTTGATTTAGTTAAGATGAAAGCCATCAACTGGAATGAAGAAGATCAAGGTATGACCTTTACCTATGAAGAGATTCCAGCTGATATGCAAGATCTTGCTGAAGAATGGCGTGATAACCTAATTTCTGAGGCAGCTGAAGCAAATGATGAGTTAATGGAAAAATACCTTGAAGAAGGTGACTTATCTGAAGAAGAAATTAAAGCGGGTTTACGTGCTCGTACTTTAGCCAATGAAATCATTTTATGTAGCTGTGGTAGTGCTTTCAAAAATAAGGGTGTACAAGCAGTTTTAGATGCTGTTATTGAATACATGCCTTCACCTACCGAAGTAGCGGCCATTACAGGTATTAATGACGATAAAGACGAAACCGTAGGTATACGTCCAGCTGACGACAACGAACCATTTGCCGCCCTGGCATTTAAAATTGCCACAGACCCGTTTGTTGGTACCTTAACCTTCTTCCGTGTATATTCAGGTGTTGTACAAACGGGCGACAGTGTTTATAACCCTGTAAAAGGTAAGAAAGAGCGCTTTGGTCGTATCGTGCAAATGCACGCCAATGACAGACAAGAAATTAAAGAAGTTCGCGCAGGTGACATCGCTGCGGCAATTGGCTTAAAAGAAGTCACCACAGGTGATACCCTTTGTGATGCTAACCATGTAATTACCTTAGAGCGTATGGAATTCCCTGAGCCGGTAATTTCAGTTGCTGTTGAACCGATTACACTTGCTGCGCAAGAAAAAATGGGTATCGCCTTAGGTAAACTAGCGGCAGAAGATCCATCGTTTAGAGTAACAACCGATGAAGAGTCTGGGCAAACGATTATCTCTGGTATGGGTGAGCTACACTTAGATATCCTTGTTGAGCGTATGAAGCGCGAATTTAGCGTTGAATGTAATGTTGGTAAGCCACAAGTTGCTTATCGTGAAACAATTCGCTCAAGCGTTGAAGCAGAAGGTAAGTTTGTTCGTCAATCAGGTGGACGCGGCCAGTTTGGTCATGTTTGGCTTAAAATTGAACCATTGCCTGAAGGCGAAGGCTTTGAATTCGTCAATGAAATTGTTGGCGGTGTTGTTCCAAAAGAATATATTCCTGCCGTTGAAAAGGGCTGTGTTGAGCAAATGGATGCCGGTGTAATCGCTGGTTACCCATTACTTGATATTAAAGTCACCCTTTATGATGGCTCATTCCATGATGTCGATTCGAATGAAATGGCATTTAAAGTTGCTGCATCAATGGGCTTTAAAAAAGGTGTGCAAGAAGCATCGCCGGTATTATTAGAGCCAATGATGAAAGTTGAAGTAACAACCCCTGAAGAAAATATGGGTGATGTTGTTGGTGACTTAAACCGTCGTCGCGGTATGATTGACGGGATGGAAGAAGGTCCAGCAGGACTTAAGATTGTAAATGCATTGGTACCTCTAGCAGAAATGTTTGGTTATGCTACCGACTTGCGTAGTGCTACACAAGGCCGTGCATCTTACTCTATGGAGTTTCAGCAGTATAATGAAGCACCAAAAATGGTAGCAGAAAAGATTATGGAAACTCGCTAGAGTTGCTATAAACTAGAATATTTTATTTATAGTTGGCAAGGTCATTTTGACTGCGCCTTTTAATTTATATAGTTCATTAAACTTTAAGGTAACTAAAATGGCTAAAGAAAAATTTGAACGTTCGAAACCGCATGTAAACGTTGGTACAATCGGACACGTTGACCACGGTAAAACTACGTTAACAGCTGCTATCTCTGCGGTATTAACGAAGACTCACGGTGGTGAAGTAAAAGATTTCGCACAAATCGATAATGCTCCAGAAGAGCGTGAGCGTGGTATTACAATCAATACTTCTCACATCGAATACGATACAGCAACTCGTCACTACGCACACGTAGACTGTCCAGGTCACGCCGATTACATCAAAAACATGATTACTGGTGCTGCACAAATGGACGGCGCTATCTTAGTAGTAGCAGCTACAGATGGTCCAATGCCACAAACACGTGAGCACATCTTATTATCTCGTCAGGTTGGTGTACCTTTCATCATCGTTTTCATGAACAAATGTGACATGGTTGACGACGAAGAATTATTAGAATTAGTAGAAATGGAAGTTCGTGAACTTCTTTCTGAATACGAATTCCCAGGTGATGACTTACCAGTAATTCAAGGTTCTGCTTTAGGTGCACTTAACGGTGAAGCTAAGTGGGAAGAGAAAGTATTAGAACTTGCTGATGCATTAGATACTTATATTCCAGAGCCAGAGCGTGCAATCGACGGTGCATTCATCATGCCTATCGAAGACGTTTTCTCAATCTCAGGTCGTGGTACTGTTGTAACAGGTCGTGTAGAGCGTGGTATCATCACAGTAGGTGATGAAGTAGAAATCGTTGGTATCCGTGAGACGCAAAAGTCTACTTGTACTGGTGTAGAAATGTTCCGTAAGCTTCTTGACGAAGGTCGTGCTGGTGAGAACTGTGGTATTCTTTTACGTGGTCTTAAGCGTGAAGACGTTGAACGTGGTCAAGTATTAGCGGCTCCTGGTTCAATCACGCCACACACTAAGTTCGAATCAGAAGTATACGTACTTTCAAAAGATGAAGGTGGTCGTCATACACCATTCTTCAAAGGTTACCGTCCACAGTTCTACTTCCGTACAACTGACATCACAGGTTCTGTAGAGTTACCTGAAGGTGTAGAAATGGTAATGCCAGGCGACAACCTTAAGTTTGTTGTTGAGCTAATCAACCCAGTAGCGATGGACGAAGGTTTACGCTTCGCGATTCGTGAAGGTGGTCGTACTGTAGGTGCTGGTGTTGTATCTTCAATCTTAGACTAATTTGAAGTTAACTTCGCTTTAGCCTTTGTTGTAGGTACTCATTGACTTGCGTTAACTCCGTGCCTACGCCTAACTAAAGCATCAGTTATCAATCAAATTAAAACTAAGAAAGTATTTAAAAGGTCGCGTAAGCGGCCTTTTTTGTTTTGATAGAAGCGTTAAATCTAATGGTGATGATATGAGTTGGCAAGCAAGCATGTCTTGGCAAAATGCCCAGAAAAGAGCACAGATATTGCAACAGATCCGTCAGTTTTTTGCCGATAGACATGTTATTGAGGTTGAAACACCGGTTTTGTCTGTTGGGACAGTAACAGATGTGCATTTAGATGCCTTTGAGTGTCGCTATAGCTTTTTACATCAGAGCGCTGAGCAGGATGCAGATATATTGTATTTACAAACCTCACCAGAGTTTCATATGAAGCGTCTACTAGCCTCTGGTTATGGCTGTATCTATCAAATAGCAAAAGCATTTCGACATGAAGCAAGTGGCAGCTTTCATAACCCTGAATTTACTATGTTGGAATGGTACAGGCTGGGCTTTGATCACTTTGCCTTAATGGATGAGGTAGCTGCGCTACTCATGAGCATTCTTGGTTGTGAAAAGCCTAAACAATATACTTATCAGCAATTATTCCTAACAGAGTTAGCTATAGATCCCTTAACGGCCACTAAAGAAGAATTAATAGCCGTCATCAAGCGCCACGATAAGATGAGTGATTGGCTAGCTCAAGAGGATATTGATACCTTATTACAGTTTACATTTAGCGAGCTTATTGAAGATAAAATAGGGCAACAGCAACCGTGCTTTGTCTATAACTTCCCTGCTAGTCAAGCATCATTAGCTAAAATATGCCCTGACGATGCCCGCGTGGCGCAGCGTTTTGAATGTTATTTTAAAGGGATAGAGTTGGCTAATGGCTTTCATGAACTAACTGATGCAACACAGCAAATAAGTCGATTTAATCAAGATAATAAGCTGCGCGATATCATTGGGAAGCCGCAAAAAAATATCGATCAACATTTTATTAATGCTTTGTCTGCAGGATTGCCTGAATGTTCGGGGGTGGCATTAGGCATTGATAGATTGGTGATGTTGTCACTCTGTAGTAAAGCAATTTCTGAGGTGCAATGCTTTTCTATAGAGCGAGCTTAATGTGAAATACGATATAGAAAATGTTTAACTCTATGTAGAATGGAACATTTTCTATACCACCTTAAGCGTTGTAGCCCATTTATAGTTAAGCAAATGCTTTTAATATGCGCGTATTAGTATGGGGCTAGTTTCCATACAGTTTAGCATATTTAGCTACACAATCAGTTCTTTTGATGTTTGGGCCATGCTCTGAATTAATAGCTTGTAAGCTATCCAAATTATCACCATGCTCTAAATAGAGAATCGCTAAATTTTCTTGAAAGTCATGATTAGCAATTTTGGGAATGTCTAACTGATTAATAGGCATTAAATTATTTTGGCTACGTTGTTCATCTATATACGCAGATAATGATTGCACATTTTTTTTGATATCATCAAAATCCTGAGGGGTGAGAATATTTTTGGGGTGTAGTGCTGTTTTCAATGTTTCATCATCTCTCAGGTCATATAAATAGCTGGATAAAGTATCAGTATCGTACCTACTGATGCCGTAAAATATATAGGTCAATGCGTCTTTCACAAGTCTTTTGACATCTGAAGTAACTAATTTGTTTTGTCGGTACTCATAACTAGCCTCAAATGTTTTGATACTGTAAAGATATAGAAGAGCTGTTGAAGTATCGCCTAGAATCATCAACTTATTTGCTAGCGACTTTTTAGTTTTAGAGTCAATATCCTTTCTTTGTATCGCAGAAATCAAAGCGTACCTATCATCTTTTAAAGCGTTTTCTACTAGTTCATTTTTATCCATTTCTTTATAGGGTTCAAGAAAGTTGCTGTTGTAATGTTGGTTATGTTCTCCGTCGAAATTTGTACTACTGAAAAGCATTCTACCTCTGCTATTCTCCCATTCAATTAACTCCTGCTGGGCAAATTGATAATCCTGCTCTGTTAATTCTATTCTTTTGATACACCAATCACCTTCATAGGGTATTTTGGGGAAGCGTAGTATTTTGGAATTATCAGTTGTTGAAGCTGTTAGATTATCAGGCAAAACAGCTTTTTGTTCTGTGATATTATTGCTAGGAACTCTTTGTTTTTGAGCCACCGTATTTGTTACTATTTCAATATCATCACTATTGGTATTAAATTCAGCGGTGTAAAAAATGGCGGCTAAAAATAATGTTGTCATTAGCACAAGATATCTCTTACTCATTGGTTTGCCTTCACATTACATTTGGAAATGGATCAAAAGTTATTCTATTGATTGCTTTTAAATCGCAGAGTTGATTACTGGTGACATTCTTCTGATAAAGTAATTGCTTTATCAACAGCACAGTACGCTAAATCTCTGTCGCGCTTAGCTACAGCTAAATTAACGCACTGGGTATACTCATCTATGGTTAGCGATGCTTTAATAACTATACCATCAGCACCTATAGTTGAGGAGGCCTGAAAGTTACATTTTGATTCCAGTGTATCATGGTAGTTCCTTCGATGAGTAGCATTGCAAATCTTTAATTGTGCATCGGCTTTTAGTTCACAGTCTTTTTTATCCTTATCTGTCGATTTTGAGCCTCCGCCGCTTGATGGCTCGTCATTGTTATGATTTGTTGGAATTGTTCCAGTGCCAGTGTAATACCCTTTATAGCTTTGGTGGTTCGGGTTTGGGTGTTGATAGCGCTTACCTCTAATTTCGATTTTTTCTAATGGATCGGGTTCTCCAGCTTGAAGGCTATGTGGCATGACTATAGTGAAGATGAGAATAGTTTTGCTGAGGGGTCTGTGGAAATCGAACATTGAATAATCCCTTAAAGTTGATGTATAAAATAAATTCCATTTTTCTGAATACGAAAGACATGAATTCATGTTTGCCAGTATTCTATAGGCCAAACCAATGATGTTAATATATTTTATACAATCCTAATAAAGCTTATATTTTAGCACTTTGTCGGTATTAACATACGATTTAGAGTTCTCTTTCGATAGTTAGGTCTTCTTAGGGCTTTGACCATAATGATCTTGATAACACAACTCCCTTGAAAAAAAACTATTTTGAACTAATGTTATATTATATCAAGTGTGATACTATATCATTTTTTGAATTCAGTGGTTTTTTCCCTGCCAAGTTGGATAGCTAATGTTAGATAGATTAGGAATAGCAGCGACGTCTTTATGTGCTCTTCATTGCATATTGTTGCCTATTTTGTTGCCTGTATTACCACTACTAGGGTTGAGCTTTTTAGCTGATCATACTTGGGAGCATATCTTCTTGTTGCTAACAGCAGTGTTAGGAACCTTTGCTTTATTTTCAGGCTTTAAGCGTTATCACAAGCGCCTATATCCGTTTTATTTATTATACTTAGGTGTGGCGGTATACTGGATCAAGCATGATTTCTCTGCAGAGCTTGAGCCTTTCTTTATTTTTGCTGGTGCAGGTTTAATTGTGTCAGCGCACTTTATCAATTTAAAGTTATGCAACTCTTGTAAAGCTTGTACTGAAGAAGCTTGTCAGCCGAGCTAATAGGCACTAGCCTATTAGCTTTTTAATTCTCGCTAAATGAGCAAATACTTAATTAACTTGGTATAATTTGCTATTCGCTTAAATACCAAACTCTTTTAATTTTCTAGTTAAGGTATTTCGTCCCCAGCCAAGTCGCTTTGCTGCCTCTTGTTTATGCCCTTGAGTATGTAATAGCGCTCTTTCAAGCATGATTTTTTCAAACTCTGGTTGAGCATGGTCTAAAATACCATTACTGCCTTTCGCTAGTTGTTGATCCATCCAAGTAACCAGTGCTGCCTGCCAAGAATGATTACTCGTGCTACTGGCAGCTTGCTTGTCGGTTAGTTCGCTAGGTAAGTCTTCTAGCAATATTTCTTGACCACTGGCCATGACGGTTAAAAATCGACAGATATTTTCTAACTGCCTAACATTGCCAGGCCATGTATAGTTATTTAAGAAATTCTCGGCGGCTTTACTTATGCTCTTCACTTCAACACTAAGTTCATCGGCGGCCTGCTTCAAAAAGTGCAGGCTGAGCTGAGGAATATCTTCTTTTCTTTCGCGAAGACTAGGTAAATGGATACGTATTACATTGAGGCGGTGAAACAAGTCTTCTCGAAACTCTCCTTGGTTTACCGCTTCTTCTAGGTTTTGATGTGTAGCGGCAATAATTCTTACATCTACCTGCACAGGTGAGTGACCACCTACTCGATAAAATTGGCCATCGGCCAGTACACGCAATAATCTGGTTTGAATATCCAGTGGCATATCGCCGATTTCATCTAAAAATAAGGTACCACCGTGCGCTTGTTCGAATCGCCCTTGACGTATTGAATTGGCACCAGTAAAAGCACCTTTTTCATGACCAAATAATTCAGATTCTATTAAATCTTTTGGAATCGCGGCCATATTGAGTGGGATAAAAGGCGCATCTTTTCTTGGGCTATGTGAATGCAGGGCATTGGCCACTAATTCTTTACCTGTACCAGATTCACCATTGATTAGTACGCTAATGCTAGAGCGTGATAAGCGGCCAATAGCGCGAAATACCTCTTGCATTGCCGGAGCTTCGCCAATTAGTCCTGCCGTAACAGGAGCGTGTTGTTGCTGCTGCTTTTTAGCATTTTGCTCCCTAGCATGGGTTAATGCCCGTTTAGTTAAAGTAACGGCATCGTCAATATCGAATGGCTTAGGTAAGTATTCAAAGGCTCCACCTTGGTAAGCGTTAACGGCACTATCTAGGTCTGAATGCGCGGTCATTATAATAACGGGAATGTTACTATTATGTTTGTTGATTTTCTCAAGTAAGGTCATGCCATCCATATTTGGCATGCGAATATCAGAAATGATGACTTCTGGCTGACCGTGATCTAATGCGATTAATAAATTATCAGCACTTTCAAATGAAGCTGTGCTTATTTTGGCATTGGCAAAAGCTTTTTCTAGCACCCAACGTATTGAGCTATCATCATCGACTATCCAAACTTGTTCAGTAATCATTATTTTAATCTCTTGTTAAGGTGTTAATGCTCGGTTTTCTGCTGTAATGGCAGCAATATAATAAATTCAGTATGGCCGGGTCTGCTATGGCAGGATAGCTTTCCTTGATGTTGATTTATCAAGGTTTGTGAAATGGACAGGCCTAAGCCAGTGCCATTTGAGTTCCCCGATACCATAGGGTAAAACAGGGTATCCTGAATATGAGGCGGAATACCCGGACCATTATCTATTATGCTAATTTGCGCGGTTAGCTTTACTCGCTTGCCATTAATAGTTTTATTGTTCGCTATACGGGTTTTAAGCGTAATAGTATGCTCATCATTAATTGCCTGAATTGCATTATTAACTATGTTTAATACCGCTTGTTGTAGTTTTTCTTGATCACACTCTATCAGTGGAATAGATGGGTCGTAGTCGCGGATTATTTTAGATTCATGTAACTGTGAAAAACTCACCACTTGGCAGACTTTTTCTAGCACAGAATGAACATTGTGCTGCTGTATTTGTGGTAACTGATTTGGGCCTAGCAATCGATCAACCAAGTTGGTGAGGCGATCTGCCTGCTCTATGATCATCGCAGTATATTCTTGTTGAGTTTCATTTAGCTCTTTATTAAGTAGCTGTGCTGCGCCACGCAAACCACCAAGCGGGTTTTTAATTTCATGTGCGAGACCTTTGATCAAATCTCTAGCCGCGAGCCATTGTTGCTGCTGAAATACTTCTAGGCTAATTTGCTTTTGTTGATCGATTTGTTTTAGCTCGAGTAGTACATGCGCTACTTGATTAAACTCGACAGACGAGGCTGTTATTTCTGCAGTAAAGCGGTGTGACTCGGTAAATTCAATAACCACTTCACTGTCAGTTAATTCTTGCCCTGAATCGAGTAATTGCGTTAAGCGGCTATCGGTAATGGTTGTGTTGGCGAAAATAGTACTCGCTGGGCGACCGTATAACTTAGCTAGGCTTTTTATTAATAGCGCTTCAGCTGCTGGGTTTACATAGACGATGTCGAGGTTGCTATTTAAGATAATAACGGCAGTCACTAGCTGATTAGCTAATGCTTCTTGGTAGCTTTTTTTTAATGCTAGAATATCTTGCCGAGTAGCCATCTTAAACCTTATTGCAATATAAACGTTAATCATTGCACCTATTTGGTGCGCTTGATTTTATTCTACTAGAGAAACGTTTTATTTGCTGGCTTAATTTTGCTACTTACTTAATAGGTAACATAATTAACCTTTGTTTTTATTCGGTTTTTTATATGAGGAGTAAGTCTAATTGACAGAAGCTCTATGCATATAAAACGTAACTGACTCTGATAATGCAATAACCTTGCCCTTTTCATCGAGTAGTTCCATTTTTATTTTATGCTCGCCTCTATCGATATTGCGTAGGGAGAACATAGAGTGCTTTTGTGGTTTATCATAGGCTTCACCATCTAAGTAAAGCTGCACTTGGAATCCTGGTCTAAATTGAGGCTTTATACCACCGCTTATATAGATTGAACCAGTATTATCGCGAATGGTGGCATTGTTCTTGGGGCTGTTAATAACAACCTCATACTTCTGCTCAATAACTTGTGGTTTTATATCAAGTACTTCTGTATCTACTGAGGTCGCAGATTTAATGACATTACCGGGTTTTGTCTTGACTTCTTCTGCTCCGGGTCTTGGGGTATCAGAAAATACTAATACACCGTTTTCATTGCGCCATACATAAATTTTAGCCGAGCTCTGGTATGCAGAAGCTGCCAATGAAGTAAGTAAAAGTGCTATTAGTACTAACTTAGCCATATTAAGTTAACTATGTCCTATCCCTTTGTTTTAACCAAAGTAAATTTAAACCGTATTCCTTAGTTAAGTATATATCTATAATTTATACAAAAAAAATATTTTTACTACTAATACCAATTTGATTAAGTATTTAGTCACTTAGAGTTACAAGAATAGCATTAGAACAAACAAGATTTATGAAGATATAGTCGTTCTACATCAAATAAATATTGTGCAGTTGTCATGTTATTCTTGAACTCCCAAAGGGCGAGTTTAAAAGGCTTATATTCAGCGTTGCTAATTTTAACAAGGGATAACCATTCTTTGCAATTAGCGCCTTGCCTATAAGCCTTTTAATTCTCGCTAAATGATCAAATACTTAGTCAACTTGGTATGAATGTTACCAAAGAGCTTAAATTGACTGTAGTTTTTTAATATTTGCTTTAAAAGACAAAAAAAAGCTCACCGAAGTGAGCTTTTAGCTATTGTTTTCGTTAGCGTTTATACGCTGTAGTACATATCAAATTCTACAGGGTGCGTAGTTGAATTTAATGTTTCAACTTCTTCACGCTTAAGAGCGATGTAGGCATCGATCATATCGCTGTCCATAACACCACCTTCCATTAAGAACTCTTTATCTGCTTCTAATGCATCTAACGCTTCTTCAAGTGATGATGCAACTTGTGGGATAGCAGCCGCTTCTTCAGCTGGTAAGTCGTATAAATCCTTGTCCATAGCATCGCCAGGGTGGATTTTGTTTTTGATACCGTCAAGACCTGCCATAAGCATTGCTGAGAATGCTAAGTATGGGTTAGCTGATGGATCTGGGAAGCGAACTTCAATACGGGCAGCTTTTGGTGAAGGTACAATTGGGATACGAATTGACGCACTACGGTTACGTGCCGAGTAAGCAAGCATTACTGGTGCTTCAAAGCCCGGAACTAAACGCTTGTACGAGTTAGTTGAAGCGTTAGTGAAAGCGTTAAGTGCTTTAGCGTGCTTAATGATACCGCCGATGTAGTATAAAGCCATTTCAGATAATCCGCCGTACTTATCACCAGAGAATAAGTTAACGCCATCTTTAGCTAAAGATTGGTGAACGTGCATACCTGTGCCGTTATCACCTACTAATGGCTTAGGCATAAAGGTAGCAGTTTTACCGTAAGCATGAGCAACGTTATGGACAACATACTTATAGATTTGCACTTCATCAGCTTTTAATACCATAGTGTTGAAGCGACAAGCGATTTCGTTTTGACCCGCTGTAGCAACTTCATGGTGATGAGCTTCAACAACTAAACCCATATCTTCCATAACTAAACACATAGCTGAACGTAAGTCTTGTGAAGAGTCAACTGGTGCTACTGGGAAGTAACCACCTTTAACGCCTGGGCGGTGACCTGTGTTGCCATCTTCATAATGCGTTGCACCATTCCAAGCCGCTTCTTTATCATCGATTTTGTACATAGAGCCAGACATGTCAGTGTGGAACTTAACATCATCAAATACGAAAAATTCTGGCTCTGGACCAACTAATACAGTATCAGCAATGCCTGTGCTACGCATATACTCTTCAGCGCGATGTGCTACAGAGCGTGGGTCACGGCTATAGCCTTGCATTGTTGCAGGTTCAACAATGTCACAACGAATGTTTAAGGTAACCGCTTCTGTGAAAGGGTCTAGGATAGCTGTTGATGGATCAGGCATTAATACCATGTCTGATTCATTGATACCTTTCCAGCCAGCAATTGAAGAGCCATCGAACATTTTACCGTCTTCGAAAAAGTCTTCATCAATTTGGTGATGAGGTAATGAAACATGTTGCTCTTTACCTTTTGAGTCAGTGAAACGAAGATCAACGAATTTTACATCGTGCTCTTTAATTAAATCGAATACTGCTTGTGACATTGTGTCTCTCCAGTGGTGTTAGTCTAAAATTTATTTATTCACTATTAGCTAGAATCATGCCAGAACAAATGCATTTGATTAATAAGGGTTTTTCTGAAAACCTTAATTGGTAATGCACCAAGATGGTGCTTGTTGCGCCTTTAATTGGTGCACTTTATTTGTTCTTGGACAGCTAACTATAGAGCAAAGTTTCTAATTTAGCTGCAATATTTTGTAAAAAGGCTTTGTAAAAAGGTTTTGTAAAAATGACGTGCTAATAAAGCGACTGTTAATAGTCAGGAGTAATAACCTTGGCTTAACGATACGACAAAGCAATCAATTAATTCCCCAGTTTAAAAACATACCTTCTTTAAGCTGCTAATTTTTATAAGGTACTAGGTTAAAAGAGCCAACTTGTTATAATGCTTGAGTAAGTTGTTAAGGCTATTGCGGTAAGGACGTAATTTAATTTTAAGAATACGGAGTTCTTCATGAATAAAGTTGGTTTGGCTCTAGTGCAAGTACTGGCCATAGCGATAAGTGTATTATTTTTACCGTCAATGAGTCTTGCTCAAGACGAACAGACAAGTTGGCAAAAACCAACCCCCATCTTTAAACAAGAATATGATTGGCTTCGCCTTAGCTCAGATGAGTGGTTAAAGGGTGATATCATTTCTATGTATGATGAAGAGTTAGAATTTGATAGTGATGAGTTAGATATTCAAAAGATTGATTGGGAAGATGTTGCTGAGCTGCGCAGTAAAAATTGGCAAAGTATTCGAATGCTCGATGGTACGATTGCTGAGGGCTATTTAGTGGTAAAAGATGGTAAATTAAGCTTAGTAAAAAATGGCCAAACAAGACATTATGAGCTGGCGAATTTATTATCGATCGCTTCATCAGGACAAAATGAACGTGATCTGTGGGATGGCTATGCCAATATTGGTATTAATTTGCGTGAAGGTAATACCGTACAGTTTGATTATACCTTTACCGCAGGTATGCAAAGGCGTAGCGCTAGCAGCCGCTTTAAAACAGATTACACCGCCAACTATAGTAAATATAAAGACCAAGATACTAATGAAAAGAAAGTTACGGCTAACAGTGATAGGTTAACCTCAACTTATGACTGGTTTTTTAGTCAAAAGATGTATTTAAGAGCAATGGACTTTGAATATTTTTCTGATGAGTTTTTAAATATTGATCGCCGTATTCGCTACGGTATTGCTATGGGTTATCATCTTGTCGATAACAAAACGACCACCTGGGATATCAATGCTGGTCCTAGTTATCAAAAAACCTACTTTAAGGATGTTGAAGACGGTGAAAGTAATACAGAATATTCACCGGGTTTAGTATTAGGGACAGACTTTACTTATGAAATTACCCGTGACATTGATTATGATGTTTCATATAGCATTCAAATTGTTGATGAAGCCTCGGGTGAGTTGATTCATCATTTTGAAACAGGTTTAGAAGTAGAGCTGACCAGTGATTTTGACTTAGATTTAACCTTTTACGCTGATAGAACCGAAAAGCCTAAGAAAGATGGCGATGGGATAGTACCTGAGCAGAATGATTATCGCTTAGTTATTAGCCTAGGTTATGACTTTTAGAGTCTTATAGAATAGTTTGCTCAAAACGATCATTACGGTCGTTTTTTTACGTCTTATGAAGAGAATGTTTATTAAACGCTTACTTACTTGTTGCATCTTGTTGGGCTGCCTTACTTGTGGTTTAAGTATGGCGCAAACGCAAAAAGCAGTGTGGCAAAAACCTACGCCAATTTTTAGCCAAAAATATGATTGGTTACGATTGAAATCTGATGAATGGCTTAAAGGCGACATTATTGCTATGTATGATGATGAACTCGAGTTTGATAGTGATGAGTTCGGTATCAAAATCTTTGATTGGCAAGATGTTGCTGAGCTAAGAAGTCGCTTTGATCAGCAAATTCGTTTCGCAGATGGCAGGGTTGAACAAGGCTTTCTTATAGTAAAAGATGGTCATTTAATTTTGCTAAGCCAAGGGCGAGAGCAGCATTATCCGTTATCTGAGTTACTATCTATTACCTCTTCTGGTGAAAACCGCAAAGATATATGGGATGCCAAAGCGAATATTGGTATTGATATTAGCGCAGGTAATGTTAAGCAATTAGAATATTTTGCCTCTGCTATGTTACAACGACGTACCGCCTTTACACGTTTTCGTAGTGATCTAACCTTTAATTATAGTAAGTCATTGAGTGATGATAGTCAGCCGGTGGTTAGTGACACTCGCCGATTGACAAGTTATCTTGATTGGTTTTATAGCGGCAGGATATTCTTTCGTGTCATAGACTATGAATATTACAGTGACTTACAGCAAAATATTAAGCGCAGAAATAGCTTAGGTTCGAGTGTTGGTTATCATATTATTAATAATAAACGTTTGCAGTGGGACGTAACCGCGGGGCCTAGCTATCAAGCTACGGTTTATTACAATAACGTTGAAGATAGCAATCCCCATAGTGGTGCACTTTCACTGAGCACCTTACTTGAATATACCGTATCACGTAAAACAGATTATATTTTTGATTACCAAGTGAAGTTTGTTGATAAAGCGTCTGGTGAAAGAAACCACCATTTAAAAACTGGCTTTGAGTTTGATTTTACTGATGACTTTGCAATGGATTTAATGCTGTATGTTGACCGCGTAGCAAAACCTGTTGCCGCGGTTGCCCAACAAGCGCCTAAACCCAGTGATTACCGTCTTATTGTTAGTATTGGCTACGATTTCTAAAGCTCAGCAAGAATCCTAAAACAATTACCGAGCTTCATTAGCAGCGAAAACTGCATTATTAAGGTATATTAGTCAGAATTTTTCTTAACAGCTTTTCGACTTCCGACAGTTTATTTTTACGGCAAATACTATGCAACATATACATATATTAGGGATCTGCGGCACATTTATGGGGGGCATAGCAGCGATTGCTAAGCAGCTTGGTTATAAAGTTAGTGGTACTGATGCTAATGTCTACCCGCCAATGAGCAGCCAATTAGAGCAATTGGGCATTACCTTAAGTTCGGGCTATAAAGTGGAACATTTAGCAGAAGATGTCGATTTGGTCATTATCGGCAATGCTATGTCGCGTGGTAATGTTATGGTTGAGCATGTGCTTGATCGTAATATTCCTTATATTTCTGGTCCGCAATGGTTATTGGAAAATGTTTTATCAGAGCGTTGGGTATTAGCGGTATCTGGCACCCACGGTAAAACAACCACCAGTAGCATGTTGGCATGGATATTAGAATATGCGCAATTGTCGCCAGGCTTTTTAATTGGTGGTGTACCGCAAAACTTTGATAGCTCAGCTAGATTAGGCGATACGCCATTTTTTGTTATCGAAGCTGATGAATACGATAGTGCTTTTTTTGATAAGCGCTCTAAATTTGTCCACTACAGACCAAGAACTCTGGTAATGAATAATATGGAGTTTGACCACGGTGATATTTTTGCTGATTTATCTGATATTCAGCGACAATTTCATCATCTCATTCGCATGGTACCAAGTAACGGTTTAATTATTTCACCTAAAAGTGATATGGCTATCACCCAAACTTTAGATATGGGCTGCTGGAGCGAGCAAGAGTTTAGTCATGACGACTCTGGCTGGCAGGCGGTAAAACGTGTCGCTGATGGCAGTGAATTTGATGTGCACTTTAATGGTGCATATCAAGGCACAGTAAAATGGGCACTTATTGGTGATTTTAATATAGACAATGCCTTAATGGCGATTGCTGCAGCAAGGCATGCTGGCGTGCCAACCGCGGTAGCAATAGAGGCTTTGCCAGAGTTTATTAACACCAAACGTCGCTTGGAGTTACGCGGAGAAGTAAACAATATTCGCGTGTATGATGACTTTGCGCATCACCCTACTGCCATCAGTAAAACACTCGCGGGTGTGAGAGCTAGAGTTAATGACGAAAATACCTTAAACGTTCGCCAAGGCAAAGTCATTGCGGTGCTAGAGCCGAGATCAAATACGATGAAATCAGGCATTCATAAAGATGCCTTGCCAGAGGCTTTTATTGATGCTGATTTAGTTTATATCTATCAAGGCGAGCAGGTGAGTTGGTCTGTTAAAGAGCTTATCGTTAAGTGTCAGCAACCTTGTGTTGTCGAGCAAGAGGTTGACAGCTTAGTAACAAAGATAGCTAATCAAGCCAGCCCTTATGATACAATTGTCGTGATGAGTAACGGTAGTTTTGAAGGTATTCATGATAAACTACTGGCAGCATTATAGTAATACCCTAGGTTATTGTAGCAATAGCTCAGGTATTAATTGTTTATCAAGGTAAAAGGAAAAAATATGACAGTGTTATCAATACTCACTGCCCCAAATGAGAAACTACAACAGCAGGCTGTAGATGTAGAAAACGTCAATGAAGTTCAGACATTAATTGATGACATGCTTGATACTATGTACAACACAGATGACGGTATTGGCTTAGCTGCGACACAAGTTGGCAGAAAAGAAGCCGTTGTTGTCATTGATATATCTGAAGAGCGTAATGAGCCTTTGGTTTTGGTTAACCCGAAAATTATTAAGGGAGAAAACCTAGCTAAAGGCCAAGAAGGTTGTCTCTCAGTACCTGGCTACTATGCTGATGTAGAGCGCTTTACTAAAGTTACAGTTCAAGCGCTTGATAGAGAAGGTAAAGAGATCACCATAGAATCTGATGAGTTTCTCGCTATTGTTATGCAGCATGAAATAGATCACTTAAAAGGTAAGTTATTTATTGAATACTTATCACCGTTAAAGCAAAACATGGCCTTGAAAAAGGTGAAAAAAACACTAAAGCGTAATGCTTAGTTTTAGTCATAGCTTAGTGCTGTGTAGAAATTTGTTTAGGAAAAATAAATGAGTCAGTTTCAAGATAAGATAACCATTGCTATTACAGGTGCGTCTGGAGCTAAGTATGCGCTGCGCCTGTTAGAGTGTTTACTTGCTGCTGATTATCAAGTGTATTTATTGTGTTCTAGTGCCGGACGCGTTGTCTTAGATACTGAAGTTGGTTTGAAATTACCATCAGGTCCGCAGGCTGCCACAGACTATCTCACGCAGAAATATCGAGCTAAGGTGGGGCAAATTACCGTTTTTGGTAAAGAGCAATGGTTTTCTCCAGTTGCCTCTGGCTCTGCCGCACCAAAGAGGATGGTGGTTTGCCCATGTTCAACGGGGACTTTATCGGCAATAAGTCACGGTATGAGTGACAACTTAATTGAGCGTGCTGCTGATGTTGTTATTAAAGAGCGCGGTCAGCTGATATTAATGGTACGGGAAACACCTTTTTCAACTATTCACCTGCAAAATATGCTTAACCTTTCTCAGTTGGGGGTTACTATTATGCCGGCAGCACCAGGCTTTTATCATAAAGCTGAATCTATTGATGATTTAATTGACTTTATGGTTGGGCGGGTACTTGATCATTTCGGTATTGAGCAAGACATTATGCCTCGTTGGGGCTATAACCTGTAAGTAACCTCAGCTTCATATAAGTTATGAATTCAGATAAAAATATCTAGACATAAATTAAAAAGTAGCTACAACCTGCTAATTTAATTGAATCTAGATATATTTCTGATGCAAACCTGAGGTTAAGTATGTTATTTGTTAGACGGTATAAAGCTTTGATAAATATCAAGGCGGCTTGATAGGCATTTAGCTACAATGTCAGCAAAAGATGTCGCTAAGTTCAGCAATAATGAAGCTGAGTTTGCTGCATCATTCCTGCTTGCTAAGGAGCTTTAATGTCTTTAATTAAACACGCCCCCTTTAAAACGAAGCTGATATTGTTGGTAACTCCGGCAATTGTAGGTTTGATCTTTTTTTGTGCTTTGTTGATTAAACAAAATATCTCTATTGTAAATAGCAGTAAAGATATCGACTTATTAACACAGTTAGCCACTTTTAACAGTGCCTTGGTACATGAGCTGCAAAAAGAGCGTGGAGCATCAGCAGGATATATAGGCAGTAAAGGTGCTAAGTTTGCTAATACCTTATCGACACAACGACTCGCCACTGACCGTGCTTTTGAACAGCGTACCGCCTTTTTAAACGATAATTTAGATGCGATAACTCAGCAAGAAATTGTTCAAGCTACCCGTCAATCAAATAAAGAACTAGCTAAGCTCTCAGATATTCGTAGCCAAATTGATGCCTTAAGTATTGCTGGCAAAGTTGCGATTTCTTACTACACCAATAACAACGCGCAATTAATCAATGTTGTTGCACATATCAGTCAAACGTCTTCCAATGGTGAGATTGCTAATAGCCTACAAGCCTATTACAACTTTTTGCAAGGTAAAGAAAGAGCGGGTATTGAACGTGCGGTTATGACCAATGTCTTTGCCAAAGGCGCTTTTTCAGGAAATTTTTATCAGCGATTTATTGCCTTAATGACAGAGCAACAGTCGTATTTTGATACCGCGAATAAAATGACCACGCAGCAATTAAGACAAGCATTTGATGATGCTATGGCTCATTCTTCGGTTGCTAAAGTGCTTGAATATAGAGACGTTGCTTTAGTGTCTATGGGTGTGGAAAAGTTATCTGTCGATAGCCAAGACTGGTTCAACAATACCACGCAACGTATTAACCAATTAAAAACCGTAGAAGATAAGATAGTTGCTAGCCTGTTACAGTTAAGTCATAAGCATTTAAGTAATGCGCAATTTATGCTGACCCTGACGGTTGTTATTGCCGGTGTCATTATCTCGTTATCTATATTCTTATCTTACTATATTAGTAAAGTAATAATGCAGCAGCTGAGTTTGATTTCACAAGCAATTACCAAAGCTGATGAACAAAGCGATTTAAGCAGCCAAGCTGAGTTAACTTGCCATGATGAGCTAGGGGACATTGCTAAACGCCTTAATAAGATGCTGAAGGCATTCCAGCACGCAATTTTAGCGATAGATGATAGTAGCGCAAAATTAGCTGAAAGCTCAGAGCATAGCTCTAAGGCGACATTGAATAATCAACTTCATTTAGAAACGCAACAATCAGAAACAGCGTTAGTTGCCACAGCAATAGAAGAAATGAGTGCTACCGTTCAGGAGGTTGCTGCTAATAGTGCACAATCAGCAGAGGCGGCAGTAGAAGTCGACACAGTGGCAAGCCAAGGTGTTGAGCAAATCAACCAAACACGTGAGCAAATGCAGGCGTTGTCAGATGAAATGAGTAATGCCAACCAGCTGATTGCCCAGTTGCAACAAAGTAGCAATAACATTACCTCTTTTGTTGATGTCATTAAAAGTGTTGCCGAGCAAACTAACTTATTAGCATTAAACGCAGCAATTGAAGCTGCACGCGCTGGCGAGCAAGGCCGAGGTTTTGCGGTAGTTGCTGATGAAGTAAGAACATTGGCACAGCGTACGCAAGAGTCAACCGCTGAAATTGATACTATGGTAGGTAAATTTCAGCATGATGCAGAGCAAGTATCCAATTCAATTAATCAATGTGTTGCCAGTGTTGGTAGTTCAGTTGAACAAACTGATTTACTGGAGGAAAAATTACAAACCTTGTCAGAGTCAGCAACATCTATCAGCGATATGAGCAGTCAAATTGCCGTTGCAACAGAAGAGCAAGTGGCTGTTGCTAATGAAATGGCGGGTAATATTGAACGTATTAGTGAGCTATCGGTAAATAATACCCAAGAAGGTGAGAACATTAGGCAAGCAAGTGAGCAGCAAAGTGCCTTAGCTGCTGAGTTGCTTAAATTGGCTAATAAGTTTACCTGCTAGCTTAAGTTGATTTAAAAAATGAATATAAAAAAAGCGACTTGATAGTCGCTTTTTTTATAAGTAACAGTAAGTTAGTTTAATAAGATATTATTCATCAAAACTAAATTCAATATAGGCTTTACCGGTTGGAGAGCCAAGAGGAATTATTACGACAGGGCCTTTAGCTTTATGGTGAATAGTATGGTCAGGGCCAGAAACAACGACAGGGGTTGCCATATCAAATTCAAAGCCTTTTTCACTCAGCATTCTTTTCGCGCCACCTGTGACCATATTGGTTATTTCACCAACTAAGTCGGTGATCTCTTCATTAACTTCGTCAGGCGCTTCACCAACCATGCCTTTCATTGTTGCTATAGCTAACGCAGAATCAAATGTGATAGATAATGAGCCTTTAGCCTGTTCACTAACCATGCCGATTAAACCTGAAACATCACCCATGGCTACTTCGTCTTTTTTCAACTTAGGCTTTTCAGGAGTTAACTCCATTTGAGCCATAGTTGACATTACATTTAACATTGAAGATAAAAAGGGGTTAATAAACTCTACATTCATGGAGCTTTCCGAGCCTTGTCAGTTTAATTAAGTAGTTTGATTTTGCACGGTTAATTAACAAATGTAAATCAAACGATATTAATAAATACTAATAATTAGGTTAATTGTTATTACCAATCACTATTTTTTGAAAATTATTGCAAAAAATGCCTATAACTAGCTAAGTCAATTGGTTGCTAATAGCATAAGTATCGACGACTATTGTGTTTTTTACCACTATTCCCATTAAAAAGTTTTTTACTGTTTTATCGCTTAGTTAAAGGCCTTAGTCGTTTACTTATAGCAACTTTACGTTTTATGCCGTTTAACTTGTTGATCTTGAACAAAGTAATAACGACTAAGTAGCATTTGTGTAAATCATCTCGAGTCTACTAGTAGAAAGCTTAATTGGCTTGCGCTGTACAAGAACGACAACTGCCATGCGCTTCAACTATTTGATGGCTTATAGTAAAGCCACTGGCATCAGCCATGGCACGTAAAGCAAGATCAAAGTTATTTGATTGAATTTCATCAACTTGGCCGCAATCATCGCAAATTAATAATTGCACAGGATGGTTGCACTCACCAAAATGATGACACATAACGAAGGCGTTAATTGATTCTATTTTATGAACAAAGCCTTGTTTGCTTAAAAAGTCTAAGGCGCGATAAATAGTCGCCGGTTTAGCAGAAGGATCAAGCGCTTTTAGTTCATCAAGTAAGTCATAAGCACCTACCGCACCATTATGCTTTGCAAGTAATAAAAAAACTTGTTCACGAACTTTTGTGAATCGAGCGCCTTTTTTTGCACAGACTTGTTGTGCTTGCGCCAATAATTGTTGTGCCGATGAATCAGTCATACCTAAGCTATATAATTAGACAGTTTTTATCAGTGTACCATAGCCAAATAGTGTCAGTTAACAGTTTTTTCAGTGCTAAGATGTCGAAGTAATTGACGTGAGCAACTAGGAAACTATTCGCCATTTTTATTGCAATCTATTACAATCCCAAAAAGACAGCGCTGTCTTTTGGCTTTTAGATAGGAAATTAGCATGACAAGATACCTTGCCCTTGATGCCTTTCGAGGCATTACTATTGCACTAATGATATTGGTTAATACTCCAGGCAGTTGGAGTCATGTCTATGCTCCGTTATTGCATGCGAAATGGCATGGCTGTACCCCTACGGATTTAGTGTTCCCTTTCTTTTTATTTATTATTGGCTCAGCCATGTTTTTTTCATTTAAGAAAACTAACTTTGCTGCCTCTACGCCACAATTCCTGCGTATTGTTAAACGTGGTTTTATCATATTTTTTATTGGCTTTATGCTTAATATTATCCCATTTAATTCTGACCCTGATACCTGGCGAATTATGGGGGTATTACAGCGCATTGGAATCGCTTATATTTTTGCAGCAACCATTGTGCTTTTGCTTAATCGTCGCGGTATTTTCATTGTTTCAGCTGTGATTTTAATCGCATACTGGGGCTTACTGCTTTCGGTTGGCGCCGAGCAAGCCTATAGTTTGGAAGGAAATATTGTTCGTCAGTTCGATTTAGCTGTGCTTGGTGCTAGCCATATGTACGGCGGCCTTGGTATTGCGTTTGATCCTGAAGGTATATTGAGCACTATTCCTGCCATAGTGAATATGTTGCTGGGCTTTGAAGTAACTCGCTACTTAACAAGTATTAAGGATAAGAAAGAAAGCGTAATTAAGTTAATTTTAATTGGTGGTTTAGCTATCGGTTTTGCCCTTTTATGGAGTCTAGTTCTACCTATTAACAAATCATTGTGGACGGGCTCATATGTAATTTATACCACAGGTTTCGCTTGTTTATTATTGGCTTTATTTGTTTGGTTAATTGATATGTTGCAACAGCAAAAATTAGCTGAGCCTTTGCTTGTTTATGGTACTAACCCGCTATTTGTTTATGTTTTATCCTATTTAGTTGCAACCTTTTATATGAATGTTTTTGTCGGAGAGCAGACACTTTATGATTGGTTATTTATTTTAATCAGTACGCATATTGAAGCGACCTTTGCATCGTTTTTATTCGCCTTTAGTCATGTCGTGGTGTTTTGGTATGTTTCTTTAATCTTGTATCGCAAGAAAATATTCATCAAAATCTAGATACCTGACTTATTTTCTGATTATTAATAAATAGTTATCAAACCTTAGTTGATTATTGCTATGCTTTAATTAACTGAGGTATGTTAAGTTATTGATAAAGGAGAATTAGCATCGAGTGAAAACTGCACAGCTTAGCCAAGATGAAAACTTATCGTTTAAAATAAGTCATCAGTTACTACCGCAAGAATATCAACGTCTTGATTTATACTTTTCCCTGCCTGTTGAAATGGGCATTAGCCCTAGCACACTCAACGAAGAAGATTACTTTTACTCCAATATAAAAACTCACAGTGCTTATTATGCCGATCAATTGCATCTCCCCCTGGTAAGAAGCCGTTTTATCAGTCAAAACAAAGGTGAGCAAACCGATTATCGGCTTAATTTAAATCTGTATTCTTATCAAATCCGCATAGCTTTAGATGCCGATATAAAGCAAACATTAATGCTTAAAAATGCTGAAGAGTTTTATCCAGCTTCAGTCGAGCTAGCTGAGCAAACGCTTGTGCTGTTGAAAAAGTTACGACGATATTCACCGCCTGATAAAAAACTCAGTTCATTTTTTGAAAATGCCGATAATTATTTAAGTTGGCACGCAGAGCAATCATTTCTTAAGTTGCTGGCGAAAGGGCCAAAAAGCAGCGATTTTTCGACCGAGCGAGAGTTCTTATTATCCTTTTGTCGCCAAGAAAATGCTTATCGCGTTGCCAATGAATATAACTCTCAAGTGACTTTGGATGATCCTAACCGTATCACCAATAAGATGCGCTTATTACAACGCTTAATTGAGTATGGTGTTGTCTTTAAAAAGCAAACTAGATATTTAAACTTGAACTTAAAACGATTAGTCAGAGGCTCAGTTACTGCGGTGATTATGGCTTTTGTTATGTTTTTAGTGCTCAATGCAAGGTCAAACTTTGCCGAAATAACCGTAGCACTAATTGCTTTATTAGGTGTAATTTATGGCTTACGTGAAATATTTAAAGATGATTTAACCAGTTTAATTTGGCGTAAAATTCAAAAAGGTCGGCCAAAATGGCAAAACCTGTTCACGCATAGCGTTAATAATAAACGGATTCTCAGCCAAGTATTGTGGCTTGAATATATTCAAAGTAAAGATTTACCCAAAGATGTAAATGAGCTATTTCAGCGCCGACGTCAGCAAAATAAGCAAGCAGCTCGGTTATTGCATTTTCGCTGCGATAACAAAGTGATAGTAAAAGAATACTTGCCCGGTTATGACGAAATTCAACAGCAGATCTTCTTTAATTTGACCCCGTTTGTTCGTTTTCTAAAGAAAGGGGCAGGTAAGCTCTATAGCTTAGATGGACAAAAAATATCAGGTCAGTCGGTTGAAAGACGCTATCAAATTAACCTAGTTTTGAAAAATAAAAGCAAACAAGGGGAGCAATTACAACGATATAAGATCACCTTAAATCGTTCTGAAATTGTTAATATTGAAGCCTTGTCTGAAGAGTAGATATTCTTTATTTGCCTTATTATAACTAAGAGCCAAGGCAAGAGTTTTAAACTATCATTAGTTTCAATTATAATGACGTTAATTTATTTACTTACCTTGTTAGTAGGCTAACTTTCAATACTGCTTATGATTTCACACAAACTCTCAGTTGCGCCCATGCTCGATTGGGGCTACTTTGTATATATGTGATTGTTATTTTTATGTATATTTTTCTTGGTTTTGTTTCTGGGTATTTTTAGGGTACTTTTGGGGATATTAAAAAGGGGCAATTGCCCCATAAACTCAATTCGCATACTGTGCTTTTTTCCACTCGTCATAGTCAGCTCTAAACCGATTATCTATGTAGTCAGCAAGAACCGTTAATTGAACAACGTATGGTGACTTCTGTGAATCATTTAACCGAGATACAGGAAATGGCAAAGCACACTCCCCAGCTCTTCTTTTTGCCGTAGCAGTCTTCATACCTAAGTATCTCTCAGATATTCGATCCAAACGGACAAAAAGCGTTTCATTAAACTCTTCTTTCAAAGACTGCAAAGTAGTTGAAACTTGGTTTTTAATGCGATTAGACATATTCATATCTCCATACTGCTCATACCAATATCCGTATTGAATCGCAAACAGAGAGCCTTCAATGGTTATCGCTCCATTCCGTGGTGTTATACATCCATCCATGTGAGGCGATTTTATGAAATCTAATCGAGGTCAATATTATCAAAATATCGAAAAAATGAAAGTCAGGGGGCTACCGCACAGACAAGCTGTTTGGTGACTCTTGGAAATTATTCAAAATGAATTTAAACAATTTCCAAGAGTTAAATTAATGAGATTAAGCGGCAGGGTTCGTCACATTAAACTCAGGATCATTTGCTGAGTATGCGAGGGTTTCAAGTGTACAGGTTATGTCACAGTCAAATTGACGCAATGCTTCGTTGATTCTTCCAATTGAGATATCACAGTATTTCTTATTCATTTCAATACCGATATAAGAGAAGCCTTCCTTAGCACATGCAATACCTGTTGTGCCTGAGCCATTGTAGAGGTCAATACAAGTTCCACCGATAGGAGTAACTTGATGGCATAGCTTTAAGAGCTGTAAGATTGTGTGAGCAGATAACTTTGTAATTTGTTTTTTTCATAAATGTTTCTCCTATATTGAAATCCTCGGAGGGAGGTTATATTGTTGCTTCACCTCCGAGAGTTAAATCTGAATTACGTTTATTCATGATTTGCCTAATTGTCTTATTGAAAGTTTTCCTTTGTTTTTTCGGAGTAATACCGAACAAGTCAATCCATTAAACTTGTGCTTTAAAAGCTTTGAATCTTGCTTTTTAAGAACCTATGAGTCCAATCTGGGATTAGCTTAAAGTCTTGTTCTGAGACCCTGTGATACCTGCCGTTTTCTATACGGTACACACGGTCGACTTTTAAGCCTTTCTTGGTGGACTTTCTTAACCAGAGTTTGTTACTTACTGGGTCTACATAGTGTTCTACAACACACCCCTCGCAGTATGTCCTACCGTCAGCGGAGGTATAAATTGAACTTAAGTTTGCAATAGCATGCCCATTTATAAATTCTTCGTAGTTATACACGTACATAGTTCACCTCCGATATTGAGCTTGTTTGCTTAGTCACATAGCTAACATAAACGTATTTAGTCTTTTTCATATCATTTCTCCTATTTTTACTAAAAAATTTGGTGCACAAAGCCTTTGCCAATTTTGGCAATTAATTAGTTTGCGAATAGTGGATTTCAGACAGATCTTTGCGCCGTCTAACCTTCAATGGTTAGCTATTAATTGGCGAAGGTGATCATAGAAATGTCACTTTCTCAGCAAAGTTTGGAACTCTGAGAAGTGACGTAAGAAATGTTACGAGTATTGCTCAGAAGTCCAATTCAGTTTTTGTGTTTTCACTTTTAAACCGTTTGGCTTTGTTAATAAGTTGAGCGTATATTAACTCGAAAAAAGTCAGTTTGTCAAATTCTCAACTGTTTAAGTTGTTGATATATATAGGTTTATTTTGTTTGGTTTTTGCATATTCTTGCACGTTTTTGCATGGAATTTAGGAGGTGTTAAACTATTTTCCTAACAAATTCATATAGATAATGTTTTTTTCGAAAAAAAGTTAAATTTTTTTCAGTTTTGCTATTTGAGAATTAAAAACATGTGTTATCACTTGTATTGAATGCTTTTGTTTTTAATCATTACTGGGAAACTAATTACTTTAAATCTCTCTTTTTAAACTACTAATCCATTTCCCGACTGGTATCAACCAAGTCGACTTGCTGAATATCTTTACCGCATTCGTTTTCACTCAAAAAAACAGGAGAAAACTTATGAGTAAAGAAATACAAGACTTTGCGTCAGACCTGCGCAATCAGATTACAAAAGAACACATTAACGAAGACAAAGTTAAATTTTACTTTGAAAACTATAAGTCTGATTTTTTATCGCACCTGCGAGAAGAGCTAAATGATGGTATTCCGTTAGACAACTATCGAATGCAGGTAACTTATTATTTATTGGAAGGTTTAGAAGAGCACAAAGATTTTGACTTGGCTCTTGATAGTGTCGAGCCAGACATTTACAACGCAGATCTTCTGCTTTGGTTATCAAGTAACCTCCATCGAGCTGATTATGTAAATCAACTTCTTGAGGAAACCAATATACAAGACTGCTTCACCCTGATCAGGGCTGCTCAATATAGAGAAATAGAAGAAGTGAGCCAAGTTGTTTTCAATTATATCGAAAACGAACTGGAACAAGACTTGGAGGTTGAATATGAATAATTTATTAGCTCATATTTTTATTTTCCAAGTAAACGAGCAACTTAGAAAAGAGCTCCCATGTCTGTTCAAGAACAGCCTTGGCTTTACTAAATCAAAAAATGATAGCTTGGAAGAGCATTTGCAGTCTTTGTCATTCGATAAAGCAGCTGATCACTTACGTGATTTTGGTTATCCATTGGAACTTTGTAAACAAGAATTTCTGTTAGCTAAGTGGTTATCAATCAGTTTGCTTACCGTATACCTTGGAACACCTTATCAATCTATTGATAACGTCTACACCTCACTCCACTGCGTGAATTGCGGTGTAGTTTCACAACCCTTATCAATGATTATTAAAACCAAGGGTTTTAATAAATTTTTTGCTGAAAAATTGTTGGGTTCTTCTCTACCTTTAAACCAGCGTAAAGCCCTTTTAGTTAGTGCTTTTGCAGTGGGTTCTTATAACTCGTCTTCTGTGGGAGGGTTCTAAGATGGAAAAGAGTAGAAAATTTTCGATACAGCTTCCAGAAAATGAGTATCGTTTTTTGAAGCAGATTGCTGCTATGCAGAACACAACAATGGCACAGCTTATAAGAACCGCATGGTTTGAAAAAGCGAACTCATTATCGGCTATGGAAGATATCGAAACAAAGCTTTCAGCTTTGCAAGACTTGGCAAAGGAGACAGCAAAATCGGAACAATTAGGAGAGTTATTTAAAGAAAACGCAAAACGTCAAAAAAGACTCTACCAAAAGCTAATAGATATCGAAAAAGCTCTGGGAGGTAAGTCATGTTAAAACAGGCAGCACCCGATAATTTAAATACATCAAAAAGCCCTTCTTCCGTTGCAACATATAGTATTCCGTTTGTTGTTCTGTGCTCACTATTGGCTTACTTCTCAACGTCTTTCGGTTCTTCATATCTACTGTTATTTGAATATTTTGAATTGCTTACGGTAGATAAATTCTGTGAAATATTAAATTCAACATTACAAGTGAACTTGGGATTTGGAGATAATGAGTACACTCTAAGTCAGTGGTATTTATCAATAGATCGAAGTAACCAAACCGTGGTTTTAGCAAGCGTAATTGCTTCACAAATAATTGCTTTGCTACTCGCTGTTTATTCTGGGCTTTGGGCGAAGAAAAAAACGCTTAGTCTGGGGGAGCGCAAAATATCAGGAACAGATTATTTAGAATTTGAACAAGCTGAATCAAGGCTTTCAGAGCTTTTAAAATCTGAGTATGAGTTTTCAGGTTATGGTTTACCTATACATCATCATTTGAAATTGCCAAAGGGAAGAGAAGGTCAGCATGTTCTGATATGCGGGCAAATTGGTAGTGGTAAAACTTCGATTTTACTGCCAGTAGTTAGCAGCATTATTGAATCCAAAGAAAAGTCCATTATCTATGACATCAAAGGTGACTTTTCCGCTTATTATCGCCATAACGAACACGTACAAGTTTTGGCTGCATTTGATCAAAACTCACTTCAATGGGCTATTTGCAAAGATGTATACGATTATAACTCAGCAATGCAGTTTGCAGAGGCAATAATTCCTGAAAATCAAAAACAAGATCCCTTATGGGTTCAATCGAGCCGAATCATTTTAGTTGGTATTTGTCAGGTGTTAATTAAAAAACATGGGGCAAATAAATGGGGGTGGAAAGATCTCTCTGATATGTTGAAGCTGCCTGAAAAATATCTTCACAGAGAACTAATGAGTGTTAACCCTGTTGCAGGTCAGTTGGTAGACGAAAAATCTAAGACCAGCAAGAGTATGGTGCTTACATTACAATCTTATACTGCGCCAATACATCAAATAGCGTTGGCATGGAACAATGCTGAAAATGGTATTTCATTGAATGATTGGGTGTCTGATGAGCACAGCAAGATTAGAACTGTAATCTTGCAACAAAATCCGAGATATAAAGCTTTGTCAGAAGCCGTATGTAACTTAGCTTTATGCTTTATCTCAAGTCAGCTTTTATCGTTAGAGGACGATACTGAGCGAGAATTTTATTTCGTGTTAGACGAAATTTTTCACCTAAATTTTCCAATCATAGATTTTATGACGGTATCGAGGAGTAAAGGCGCAAGAATACTGATTGGGATCCAAGATTTAGCTCTTCTGACTCGCAAGATGAGCAAAGAAGAAGTTATGTCCTTAGCGTCAATGGTTGGTACAACAATTATGCTCAGGGTTGGTTCTATGGGAGATACGATCAAAACAATAGCTGATAGTTTAGGCTCTCAGGAAATTGAAAGGTTGCAATCAAATTTTGATGAAGAAGGACAAGCTACTTTTTCATGGCAAAGAGTAACTCTGCCTATTGTTAGAAAAGAAGACCTGCTGGCACTACCTCAACCAAGTAAAAAAGGCATACACGGCTACTTGTCTATTGCAGGTACTGGCATGGTTGGCAAGCTCTGCTGGAAATTGCCTAAAGTGAGAAAGTTATCAAAACCTTTTGAACTGGCTGATTGGATTAAGAAATCGAAAGAAGATAATAAGGAGGTTAACCATGCTGACGATCAGTAGATTAGGAAAGTGCTCAGATCAATCGAAAATAGCCTATTACACAGAAATTGCTTCACTAAAATACTACTCGAATGAATATGAGCCACAAGGTTATTGGTTTGGCAATTTATCGAGCCAATTAAAATTAAATGGTAAAGGAGTCACTCACGAAGATTTACTTAATCTGGCACAAGGTTATGCAAAAGACGGTAAAAAATCATTAGTAAAAAATGCAGGTAAAGAACACTGGATTGGCTCTGATCTTACTTTTAGTGCTCCTAAGAGTGTTTCGGTTTTGTTTGGTCTTAGTGAATTAAAGGAAAGAACTCAAATACAACAATGCCATCAAAAAGCTATTGAGAAAACACTAAAATACATTGAAAAACATATTATACAAACCCGTTCAGGCTTTGATGAGTATAAAAACAGACAGAGAGTAAATACTAATAAGGCGCTGTTTGCTGTATTTGAACATGCAAGTTCACGTAAACTTGACCCACAGCTCCATTCGCATTGCCTTCTACTAAACCTTACATATCAAAATGGTAAAGGGTTTAGTTCTCTTGAAACACTTAAATTACACCAATATCAAAAAGCCTTGGGTGTTATGTATCGTAATGAGTTGTCTCATCAATTAAATAAGACTCTTAATTTGGCTGTTCAGCATGACGAAGAGTTCTTCAAATTACCAATGGTTCCAGATGAGCTATGTAAAACGTTCAGCAAGCGAACTGAGCAGATAACAGATGCGATTGCGAAAGAAGCTTTGATCTCTAACGCTATAACCAAAGGTAAAGCAGCACTTTTTACAAGAGATAAGAAAGAACATTTACCCCGTAAGAACCTACATGAATATTGGAGAGTTGAGTCAGAAAATTGGATACCACACTACCCAGAGAATGCTTTTGTGCATGATTATGCATTGAGTGATTTTAAAACAAAAATGTTATCTGAGCTGGTTGAACATCAGTCTATTTTTCAACATAAACACATGCTAGAAGTTATTAACCGATATGCTCAGTGGCTTGGTTTAGGCATTGATGCCGCTTTGGATTACTTGAAACAATTAGTACAAGACAAGGAGCTATTAACAATTGTTCATCCAACCTTGGGCGAATGTTTTACAACTCAGGCACAATTAAATTTAGAGAAAAGTTTTTACTTTGATGCTATCAACTATTCGGCATTAAAAAGCCATGCGATAAATTATCAGCTGTCACCAGATTCGACTTTAAACAATGAGCAGAAAAGTGCTTTGTTAGGGGTAATTTCAAAAGGCGGTTTATCTGCAATTAATGGTTTACCTGGTACAGGAAAGTCGTATTTGTTGAAAGAGTTAAATGCTGCCTACTCGGCAAATAAGTATAAAGTTATTGGTTGTTGTGTTGCAGCCAAAGCTGCCGAAAGCCTGCAAGAAAGTTCAGGTATTAAATCTCAAACGTTAGACTCATTGTTGCTGTCCTTGGAAAATGGATCGAAAAAGTTAAATGAAAAAACAGTAATGGTTCTGGATGAGGCTGGGATGGTTGGAGTTAAAAAGCTCAATCGCCTATTTGAGTTCGTTGAAATGGCAAGAGCCAAGCTCGTTTTGGTTGGTGATTATAATCAGTTAAATCCGATACAGGCGGGCAATCCATATTATAGGCTTAAAGATAAAATACCTTTTTTCGAACTCAATAATATCCAACGTCAGAAGCATGAAAAAGACCGCCAGAATGTTTTGAACATTAAAAATGGTCACATTTTGGAGGTCTTAAATGACTTAGACGAGTCTGGAAATTTGTCATTTGAAAAAGAGCATATTCAAGCCAAAGCTAATTTGGTAAATGACTGGTACAACTCTTTTAAATCTTCTCCTCTTGAAAACATTATGATTGCTTCAACGAGACAGGACGTAGCCGATTTAAATAAGCTTGCAAGACAAAAGCTGAAGTTAGATGAAAAGCTTTCTGGCTTAACCGTTCAAATGTTAAACCACGAAGATCAACTATTGGACTTACAAAAAGGTGATCGGGTTATGTTTAGAAAAAATGCTCATGAGATTGAAGTAAGTAATGGCAGTACAGGGGAAATCGAAAAAGTACAGCAACTTATTGATCGTTCTCTCAATATCACAATCGCATTAGACAATGGTAAACAAGTAGAGTTTAACACTAAGTATTACACTGCGTTGGATTATGGCTATGGCATGACAACGCATAAATCGCAGGGGCTAACCTGTGATAACGCATACATATTTTTCAGTGAACGTTATCTATCCAAAGAGTTGGCTTATGTAAAAATGAGCCGTTCTCGCAATGCCCCCAGAGTATATTGTTCGAGTGCATTAATGGAAAAAACAGAATACCTTCATGAAATTGCATTTAAAACACAGCTTGAAACAGAGAAAATAGATGCTTTTGAATTAGAGTAAGAAATTATTCTGATGGTATTTTTACGCACGTTCGAGTCGAAAATAGGTACTTTTTATCAGTAGTCAATGTACCAACTACGGCTAATTTTGTATTGATATAGCCAAATCTTTCTTGTTCATTCAGCCTTGTACAGTGAGATTTTTTATACAATTCAAAATTATAAATAAACCATGAAATGTTGTTTTCAACGCCTGTTAAGTAATCTTTATTAAATTTACCTAATACTTGGGTATTACTTATTAGAAAGCCAACGGCAATAGCTCTTGTGAATACAAGTAACCACATAAACCTTTCTTTTGGCGGTTTAACTTTTAACCTTAAAGAATAACGCACTAATGGCATTGCTCTGAATTGGTGATACAACCAATATAAAGGCACGAGCATGGTGTGAAAAACAAAAAATGTTAAAGCTGAAAATTGCAGAATGATCCAAGCAAAGATCGGGAACAATAAGAAACTTGTTAGCGTAATTGCATATGGAAATTTAGACGGATCTGTCCCTACTATCTCAGCTACGGTTGCGCTACTACTTGCGATAGTAAATGTTGTTACAGCTGAAAAAATACCTGAGATGATTATTTTTCCAAACTTATAATCCCAGAGTTTGGAAAAGAAAATAATACCTTCAACGACTAAACCAATAGAGAAAGCGCTAATGCCTAACAAAAGATAATAGACAGAATATTTTTCTGAAACTAACCAAACTGGTAAAGCAAATAACATCCAGACTAATCCAAATAGGTATAGCTTTTGCCCAGCATTTGTATTGTCGAAGACCTTACGTAAAAAGCTTGCTCGTTTTAGTAGTTTGACTTTCATTGATAGCGCAGAATCTATGGGGCTGTTGGTTTTATGCCTTTAACCAGCATATCAAACATTAATTCAGCAAAGCCTTTGGCTACTGCTTCATTAGATAGCACTTTCATTGCCATTCCTTCATGTATACCCATACTTTCAATTACTGCTTCGTTGATAGACTCTGGGAACTTGCCGAGCATGGCTTGCTCTTTGGTGTTGTTGCGTAGCTGATCCATTACTACTTCGTTCTCAGACACTTTACCTGCAATGGTATTGGCATAATTGATCATGTCGTTTTCAGTGAGCTTCTCGTCAATAAACAAATCATTCATGCGAGATACAATGCTGCTAAGTAATTCCGTCTGAGGATCACGAGGAGTTGCACCAGCGGCTTCTTTTGCAACATAAAGGGCTTTGGACTCGTTAAGTATTAAGTTCGCTTCTCGCTGTTCATGTAGACGATAATGAGTCATTGCCAAATCGCTGAGATCAATGTCATTTTCTTCAATGTCAAAGCGTAATAATGGGTATAGCTCCTTGGCATATATACTTAGCTTCTCCAAATCGATGTCATCGAAGTCAACAATTTGCGAACTGAACTCGTAGAAGCGACAAAATGACATTAAATCCTTTTTAAATACTTCTAATACGTCTCGTGCTTCTTTGGCATTTTTAACGCTGTTTTCAGCAAATTTAATCTTTTTATCATTGCCTTCGTCTTTGGCTTTTTTAAGCTCTGATTGAGCCAGCGTAAGCACTTTCGAAGCTTCTTTGTATCTTACGTTGAAACGCTCAACCGCAGGTTTACAGATATTAGACAACTTAGCCTGATTAACTTTTTTGTCGTTATAAGCTTCAACAAAAGCTTCAACTTCTGGCCAAGTATAAATACCAACGTCATTAAGCTTGTCCATGATGTCATAAACAAGGTTAGGGTCTGATACACCCGATAATTCCGCTGTTTGGAAGTAAACTTTAAATTCTTCCAAAATTTCTTCTGGGTCGTTTACAAAATCCAGCACGTAAGTAGTGTCTTTACCTTTGCATGTGCGGTTAAGGCGAGAAAGTGTCTGAATACACTCAACACCTTTTAACGGCTTATCTACATACATTGCAACTAATTTGGGTTGGTCAAAACCTGTCTGGAACTTGTTAGCCACTAACATGACTTGATAATCGTTAGTATCAAATGCTTTTCGCATGTCACGACCATTCAAGTTCGGGTTCATATTACGCTCGGTGAAATCCATATCTGGTAAGTCTGGGTCTTTCACTTCACCAGAAAAGGCTACCATTGCGTTAATGCCTTCGTAGCCCTTGTTGGCAACATATTTATCAAACGCTCGTTTGTACCTAACCGCTTCAAGCCTACTTGAAGTCACCACCATAGCTTTTGCTTCACCTGCTAATAGGTGCTTAACATTACTGTTGAAGTGCTCAATGATGGTTTCAACTTTTTGAGCAATATTATGAGGGTGAAGTCGAACCCATTTAGCAACCTTGGTAGCAGCTTTTTTACTATCTACTTCCTTATCTCCCTCAGGATTTTTATGAGCTAACTGATATGCAACTTTATAGCTGGTGTAGTTTTTCAGCACATCCAGAATAAAGCCTTCTTCAATTGCTTGCTGCATGGTGTAGATATGAAAAGCTTCTGGTTTATTGTCATCAGCGGCAGGGCGGCTTCTATCAGGTGCTCTGCCAAATAATTCTAATGTTTTCGGCTTAGGGGTTGCTGTAAATGCAAAGTAACTAATGTTTTGAGAGCCTTTTCTCGCTTCTAAGCTTAGGCGCAGAATATCTTCTGAATCTAATTCTTCTTCATTGTCGAGCTGTTCTGCCATTAACACTTCACGAAGCTTTCTTGCTGTTGCCCCTGTTTGGCTTGAATGGGCTTCGTCAGCAATAACGGCAAAGCTTCTACCTGAAAGCGTTGAATCTTTTCGAATAGCTTCTATTACGTGCGGGAAAGTTTGAATAGTCACGATAATAATAGAAGTTGAGGCTTTTAATTCACCAGCTAATTGAGACGATTTTGAGCCTTGCGCTTCTTCTCGATTAATACGAGCAATCATGCCTTCGTTATGATCAAACTGATAAATAGTATCTTGTAACTGGTTGTCTAAAACGGTTCTGTCTGTTACAACAATCACCGAGTCAAAAACCTTATCACCAATTTTTTTACTTAGTTGCTCATGATCTTGATAATAGTGTAAAGAAGCTAATTGGTGAGATAACCAAGCAATAGAGTTTGACTTACCTGAGCCAGCACTGTGCTGAATTAAATACTTTTCACCAGTACCTTCTTGCTCAACTGTGTCAAGTAGAGTCGAAACCGCTGACCATTGGTGATAACGAGGGAAGATCATAGTCTCTTTTCGGTTTATTGTGCCGTCTAACTCTTCTTTATCTTCAACCTGTAAATGTATATAGCGACCTAAAATCGTAAGTAGGTTGTCCTTGCGAAAAATTTCATTCCAAAGATACGAAGTCGCATAGCTGTCATCCGCTGGAATATCGTTACCAGCGCCGCCTTCACTTGTGCCTTGGTCAAACGGTAAAAAGAAGGTTTTTTTGCCAGCCAACCGAGTTGTCATGGCTACGTTATATTGGCTAACCGCAAAGTGAACTAATGCGCCCCGTTTAAAAGTAAGCAATGGCTCTGGCTTTTTAGTGGTTGGATCTTTGGGCTGGCGATCTTTCATATACTGAATTTTTGCGTTATCTAATGCTTGTTTAAACTCAGATTTAAGCTCCAAAGTCGCTACGGGCAGACCATTTACAAATAAAGTTAAGTCAATACGCCCATCATAGCCGTTAGGTGAATAAATTAGCTCAGGAACAACACGCAGAATGTTCTTGTTGTATCTATCCAATGCATCAGGGTTTAAGTCATGATCAGGCTTAAACGCACAAAGGCTAAATTTAGCGCCACGGTCTTTAACTAAATTTCTAAGTACGTACAGCGTTCCTTTGCTATTGGCCTTTAAGTCTCGCTCAACCGTTTTAAGCAATGCTCCTTTTGGGTCATTAGGATAAGTATTACAAAGCTTTTGCCATTGTTCTTTTTGTGTGGATTCAACAAACTCAAACAAGTCATCAGGATAGATTGCAAGCTCTCGATTGTAGTGCTTGGATTCGCCCACTAACCAACCATGAGATTGCATTTGATCTAATATGTCGTTTTGAAAGATTTTTTCCTGTGTGCTTGTTGTCATTGTTATTCCTTTAAGCTCTTAATGAACGTGCTACATAGTCAATTTCTGGGAAAAGTGTTGCTTCGGATATCGCTACATTTTTAAGTTCATTTAATATATTGAGTTTTGCAGACTTTGGGATTTCAATTTTTTTAATCGATTCGGAACGGTAATTTTCAGGGATACCAGTTGGGTCATTTTTTCTAACCCCCATACCAAATAATAAGAAAGCACCGCTTTGTTTTACTATTCTACGGTTATCTAACTTCGGCTTTACACATAATACCGAGTTCAAATGCTCTTGCTTGATCTCGTCAGCAAAGTAAGGCTTTTCTTCTCTTATCGCATGCAAGTAGCTTTTGTGGTGATTTACATTTTCGAAATTGAAGTCTGAGTTCATTTTTGACAGGTTACTAACGACCGATACCGTATCGCTGTTATAAAACTTAATTTCATCATTCGGAATACTATAAATAAGGACTTCACCATCCTTACCTTTTGCACCTTTACCTGCCAAAGTACAGCAGGCGAAATAAAGTGCTACTAATGGGTTACTGGTAATGTCGAGCAACCTTGTTGGTAATCCGTAATGTTGCATTTTTACTAAGTGGTCAAATGCTGAATTGCAAGAAAGAAACTCCTCTGGACAGCGCATGATAATGTCGTGAAAAAGCTCCTGTTCCTTCTCTACATAACGTAAGCTCTGCTCGTCATTAGGATTAACTCTGAAGATAGTTGGCAGTGCTACATACTCTAAATCAGCATGACCTCTGAAAAATAGAGTACGATTTTCGTCTGCTTTTATGTCTGTAATGTGTCCTATAAACGTTGAGAGTTTAGTAACTCTTGCGGCTTCACTCATTTACTTCTTCCTTAAAGTTTCGTACATCAATTTTTCCCGTAACAGCCGCGGATATTAGAGCAGTTTTTCGCTCTTTCATTAACCCTATTTGTTCGATACAGTTTTCAATCAATTTTGAATATAAACTTTCTATATTTTTGAGAGCTAAATTGATTTCAATTAACTCATTGTGAGGAGGAACGGCAATGCATATATCTCCAATTCCTTCCCCTGAAATATTTGGTTGATTAGTCACTGTCATATTATTTATAAATTGTGCTTTAAAAGCCGATGACAACGAAGACTGTAAAATAAAAGATGAAATATCTTCGTTTTCAATATTAATAAATCCAACCCTTTGGTTTATCAAAGGGTTACTGTCATCTTTCATCCTGAATACTTTGATACCGCCTGATATAACAGGTCGAGTCATTGCAAAAACCAGAGATCCTTTTGGTGCTATGTATTCTTTATGCCTCTCTGCAAAATCAGGTGGGAGGTAAGATCTATCTGACCAATCTATCTCTAAGTGTGAAACATTAGAAATCTTAATGACAGGGTAACCACTATCTGTAAAATCACTACTTTTGAAAGCATAACCTCCGATTACTGCACCGAAGTGTTTAATTTTTTTTACAGTCCAATGCTTAGGCACTTGTGATCTGATTTAATAGCACCGCACACTTTTATGAAGGATAATTAATCCAACAATAAAGGTGTGAAAATGACGCAAAGAAGAAAACCAAGAAAATATACAGATGAGTTCAGAGAAGAAGCTGTAAAGCTCGTTACAGAACAAGGTTATAGCGTAACCGAAGCTGCTAACTCGTTAGGCATTACAACGAAGCTGCTTTATAATTGGAAAGATAAATTTGCTAAGCAAGCTTCAGGCGAAACATTAAGTAAAGATGAAAGAGCTGAGCTGGTTAAGCTTAGAAAAGAAAACAAACGCTTGCTAATGGAGCGTGAAATCCTAAAAAAAGCCAGCGCCTTCTTTGCGAAAGAAATGAAGTAAAGTTCGAATATATTAAAGAGCAGCAATGGCGCTTTCCAATCAGTGCGCTATGTAATGTTTTAAAAGTGAGTCGCTCAGCCTATTACGCTTGGCTTAAGCGGCCAGCTAAAATCATCACACCAGATGAGCTAAGACTATATCGTCGTATAAAGCGACTATTTGATGATAGCCGAAGCAGTGCTGGTGCCAGAACCTTGATGAAGCTGCTACGCAAAGAAGGTTTTAATATTGGAATTTTCCGAGTAAAAAGTTTGATGAAGTTACTCAGCTTACAAGTAAAACAACGAGTAGCTTACAAAGTGACGACCATGCGAAAGCATAGTCATGCTATTGCAGATAATTTGCTTAAGCGTAAGTTTAATCCAGCTAGCGCTAACCAAACGTGGGCTGGTGATATTACTTACTTGAGAACTCACCAAGGCTGGATGTATCTAGCTGTAGTAATGGATTTACATTCTCGCCGTATTATTGGTTGGGCTTTAAGTAAGCGTATGACCGTTGATTTAACAATGAGAGCTATGCAGATGGCAATTAACCTACGCCAACCCAAAGCAGGCTTAATATTCCATAGCGATAGAGGTTCACAATATACCAGCAAGCGCTATCGAGCTCAGCTATGGGCTAATCGAATTACACCATCCATGAGTGGTTGTGGGGCTTGCTTAGATAATGCTGTAGTTGAAAGGTTCTTCGGAAGCTTGAAAAATGAATGGCTATTAAATGTTTATCACTTAACAAGAGAAAGCATGAAAATCGATGTTGAAAAATACATCAAATACTATAACTCAGTTCGATTACATACGACCTTAAACGATATGTCGCCAATCGAGTTTGAAAGTGTAAGGAGAAAGTGTGCGGCCTAGCTTGACCAGATCACTTGTCCCAACCACTCAACACCTGAATCTTTCATTTCTGAATCAGGTCTTAATCCTTTCGTTACAGCATGAGAAATAACAGCTTGTCGTTTTTCTTTTAGCAACTCAATCAGCTTTTCTTGTTTACTGATCAATTTGTCTATTTTGGCGGTTTCATGATTAAGAAAATTATTAATTGGCTCTAATTCATCTTCTGGGGGGAAAGGAATTTCGAAACTGTTCAAATTGCCAGTTGTTAGCTGATTAATAGTTGATGTTAAAAATGAGCCTGATTGATATTCAAATAACTTGGAGTTGAAAACATGCGATAGGTATTCATTGTACTTACTTCGGAAAATAGTCATGAATGCGCCAAACGTCATATTGGCAGAACTTTCGTCTATTCGTGCGTTTTTTCCGATTAAAGCTCGGCTACCATTTCGTGAACAAATTAAAATATCGTCTTTTTTTGTACGAAGCTTTTCGGGAATGTCTTTGCTCACATATACGTTGTCCAGTAGAGATATTTTTCCGTTTTGCACATTAGACGATCTTAATACTAATGTAGCGTCTTCACTTTCCTTTTCTACCACCTCATCGGGTGAATATGTTAAGCCTATAATTGCGTTTCCTAAGTATTTCAGACGGGTGGTTTTCCATTGTGAAGGTATCTCTTCTAACCAATCTATTGTTGAGGGTTTGTAATCAGGATAAGCTTGATAACGTCCTGTCATTATTCTATTACCTCTTGTAAAAATGGGTGTTGCTGCCAGTCTTCGGGAAAGCCCATATTTTTTAATGGCACATTTGGGTATTTGGCAAATAACGCCAGTAAGCTATTTACCCATTTGCTGTCTGGGCTGACTTGCTTCATTAAAAATGCCAAAAGCAGAATCACAGAGAACAACCGTTTTGCTGGTTGGATTTGGCTATCTGGCAATACCGTAGGAAATTGCCATTCAGGATCACGCATCAGCTTAGGTGCAATTGGCAACTCTCTATTCCAAAGCCTTGCATGATGAGCGCAGCAGTTACGAATAAAGGTCAATGTATGTAGCCAACTGGCAAGTTTGTCTTGCGGTACTTTGAATCGTTTAGCTATGGCTTTGCGATCAGCGTCTCGCTTTAAACCTTTATATAAGTGCGATAACTCACCAAGGGTTAACTCTTCGATTGCTGCCCAACAAGGTGGAAGTTCAGGTTCACTGTAATTATTTGCATAATATCGACAATAGTTTTCACGCTGTTTAAGGTTTTTCAGTATGTCTTTTTTTGCATCATCGTGTTGGGCGTTGTCGATTTTATCGAACTCTTGTCGAAGAGAGCGTTTTTCTTGTTCTTGTTTATTACCCAATGTGCCGAGAAGGCGTTGGTGATCATAACGAAAATTGAATCTATCCCTATTCAAATACCAATGACTACCACTATATGGTTCTTCTTCGTTTTGATATGTCGGTCCCATAACGTTATTCACCATAGAACGAATACCAACTTCGACTCGCTCTACTGCGTCCATAATAATTAGGCGTAGCTCTCGGTCAAACGCATAAAGCGCTACGACCTCTTTAAATTCGGCGTTGTCTTTAAAGGTGTGCTGGTCGTCATGAGGAACTTGAAAAGGACGCATGTAGGCTGAAAGCCTGAAAAAACTGATGACTTCTAAATAACGTTCAGCTCTTTCAGTATCTTGAATAATTAACCCTCTGTTTTGTAACAGGGTTATTTGATCTTTTACGCTAATTGAAGGTTTAGAAAATGGGATCAAATTGCGCTCCTTACTACCAAAGGAGTGCTTAGAATCGTGTTTGAATTAACGTTTTTGAAGGCATAAAAAAAGGAAAACCCGCTCAATTTCAGCATTCTAAATGACGAATCACTTAGCATAGGCTTGGCGGGTGTATTGCCGACAATAGTAGACTCTAATGACATTACGGTCAATAAAAATCTCTCTATAAATGTTAAGACTTTAATAGAAAATTTTTTACATGAAGAGACTGTCATTAAGAGTGAACCTCTTGTAATAACTGCATTATTTCGCCTGAAACCAAATCTAAATCTTTGTCTATCTCTTCTAAATTTCTTGGCGGCTTGTATTCATAGAAATGGCGATTAAATGGGATTTCGTAACCCACGATACCAACTTCACCGTCTTTTTCATCGCACTTGGTTTCGTCAATCCAAGCATTTGGAACATGAGGTAAAACTTCTCGCTCAAAATACGCTTGCACGGATTCAGTAAGCGGTACATTTTCATTATCTCTTAGGTCAGGATTAGGCTCTTGTTGACCTTTGTTTTTACCAGATTCGACATAACAGATCTCAGCTTCATCATTGTGTTCGCCAAAATACTTACACAAACCTTTTACTTCTGCGGAAGAAAGTTTTTCGTCAAATTGAGCTAAAAATTCTTTGCGGCTCATTATTACGGGTTGACCGACAAGCCCTTGAAGCGAGGAGTAACCTGCTGGTGGGTTTGCCTCAATGGTAATCTCAGGATTCTTCTTGTGTAGCTTATCCAGATAGTCTTGGGTATAAGCTTCTAACTTTTCTTTGGTCACTTCAAACGACAGTTGTAAAGGACGTTCAACAGTAATTCGGCGATAGCCAAACTCTTTGTAGTTAAATAGTTTGCTGTTTTTTGCTTCTGCGAATTGACCATATAGTTTAACTATTTCATCAATTTTATTTTCTGGCAGTTCTCTGCGTTTACTGCCTAACGATTTACGCATGGCAACATAAAAGTTGTTTTCGGGGTTCTCTTTATCATCTACGCTGGCATTAATAAGCTGAACTTGTTTCTCTCTGCCTTCTGGCTTGTTGTTGGTTAAAATCCAGACATAGGTAGCAATACCTGTGTTGTAGAACATATCTGTGGGGAGGGCGATTATTGCTTCAACTAAGTCATGCTCTAATAGATAACGCCTGATCTCGCTTTCGCCACTTCCTGCGCCGCCAGTAAATAGTGGCGAACCGTTTAGAATAATACCGATGCGAGAGCCACCTTCGTGTTTCGGGCGCATTTTACTGACAAGGTGCATTAAAAATAAAAGAGAGCCGTCAGAAACTCGTGGTAAACCAGCACCAAAACGACCTTCAAAGCCTTTGAACTTATGTTCATCATTGATTTTCTTTTGAACTTTTTTCCAATCAACACCAAAAGGAGGGTTAGATAGCATGTAGTCAAATTTGTCAGCAGGTAAGTGGTCGTCAGACAGGGTGTTACCAAGCTTAATGTTATCGACTTTTTGCCCTTTGATTAGCATATCCGCTTTACAGATTGCGTATGATTCTGGATTTAACTCCTGACCGAAAGCCGAAAGTGCGGCTTTGTCATTTAGCTCATGCACGTATTCCATACCAGAAGATAAGAAACCACCAGTTCCTGCTGTTGGGTCGTAGATACTTCTTACCAAACCTTGTTTAGTTAATAAGTCATCGTCATGGCAGAAAACCAAAGAAGTAGTTAAACGGACAATATCTCTTGGCGTAAAGTGTTCACCCGCTGTTTCATTGGAACTTTCAGCAAAACGGCGAATTAACTCTTCAAAAGTTAAACCCATGTGATAGTTATCAATAACTTCTGGGTGTAAATCAGTTGTTGCGAAGCGTTTTGCTACTTTGTATAGCAAGTCAGCTTCTGAGAGTTTGTCGATAGTGTTAAAGAAGTCGAAATGCTCAAATATCTCACGAGCATTTGAACTGAAAGATTGCACATAGCTTTCAAGGTTTTGCGCAACGCTGGTTTCACCCAGTTTAGTTAAGTCCATTTTAGATGTGTTATAAAAGCTCTGTTTTGCCGAGACCGCTAAGATTTTTTCTTGTGCTTCATGCGGCATTGCTTTTACAGTTTCGTACTTAGCAATCACATCGTCTTTTGTTGGTTCGAGAACACATTCTAAACGGCGAAGTAGAGTGAAAGGAAGAATAATTCTTCCGTATTGGCTTTGCTTAAAGTCGCCACGGAGAAGATCAGCAACTGACCAAATTAATGCTGCTGTTTTTGAAAAATGTTCGCCCATAAATTGCCCTATATATTGTTCTGCTTTCCGTAACTAATATACTGTTATTATCGGATCTAAGTTGTTAATTTTTATAATGGAATAAGTTATCATATTTATTAAAATTATGGGATATAAATGTACCCATAAATAACGTCCATTAGTCTACGCTTTCTTTGTTTAATCCATGTCTTTCATTAAAGTCTTCTTTTGCTATAACACTGACTTCATAACGGTTGTAAATATTATTCAAAACTTTCATATCCCTGTGACCAGTCACCTTCGATACCTTTGGTAATGACCACCCTTTTTTAAGGAGTAAAGTCGCTCCGTATGCTCGAAGGTCATGAAAACGAATCTGCTTAATTGAATGCCCTTCATCAATTAGTTGTTTTCTACATCGTTGCCAACCTGCCGTTACCGATCTGCTCTCGAAAGGAAAAATTGCCTCAGTAGGATCGAAAGGCAAGTTTTTCTCTTTAAGCTCTCTGATTTTTTCATCTCGCCTATTTAGAACTATTTCGTAAGCTCCGCCAATTAGCGGTATGGTGACATTGTTACCAACTTTATTTGTGGGATGTTTGCGGTCTTCAATCACGATTGTATGAGCGTCTTCATCGAAGTTTTTCCACTTCACTCGACATATTTCGGAGACTCTCATGCATGTGGCAATGGCAAAATCTAAAATCTGTAAATATGGAATTTTTGCACTTGGGTGCTGTTCTCGTACTAATAAAGCTTTTCTAAGAAGCTCCATTTCTCTTTCACTTGGCTCAATATCGCTTCGCTCATTAGCTGAAAACTCTAATAAACGATGACCCTTAGGTATTTTTTGTTTATTAATTTCAGTTTTAATTTGATCAATTGCGTCTATTACACAGTCAGCATTGCCATTTACCATGAACTCTTTATCTCTCGCAGCTCTAAGAACTGACTTCATATAAATAAGGTCTTGGTATGTGGTGTACCCTGATACACCATCTCGCTTTCTCATTTTTGCATAATCAATAACGTCATCCTTGGTTATTTGTGAAACTAAGTTGCTGCTAATGTCTCGTTTAGCTATTGCTGATAGAGCAAAAATCTTGCTTCGTTGTAACTTTTTTTCGTTAAGATCCCAATACTGTAAATACATTTGAATTAAGTTTGCCAAAGTTACTTCTCTAAGATCTGAACCTTTGATGCCTTTTGTTGGTATTCCTTCAACCTCAAGAAACTTGGCTCTGTTAGTTGCCCAATGATTTGCCTTTGCTCTGGTTGTGAATGTGTTACTTTCTTCGTAGTACCCTTTTTCGAGTAACGGATCTCTAATCCTAACTCGTGCTCTAAACTTAATTCCTTTTTTAGTGGTTCTTTGTTCGATATTTACTGTTGCCACAAGTCACTCTCCATTATAATTGCCATATTAAGAATTACGCTTGGGTATATTGATTGTACCCCATTATTGTACCCTGTGGGTACTTTGGATGCAAAAACGTGCAAGAAAATGAAAAAATACACGAAAACATACAAGAAAAAAATACAGATAAAACAGGTGTTAATGTAAGAGATGCAAGGAACCCAATTGATCATAGGCTAAGTATTGCACCAATGCTCGATTGGACTGATCGCCATTGCCGTTATTTTTATCGACTGATGTCTGAAAAAACGGTTTTATATACTGAAATGGTGACAACAGGCGCTATTTTGCATGGTAGGGGTGATTACCTTGCGTTTAACCAAGCAGAGCACCCGTTAGTGCTACAGCTTGGTGGTAGTGATGTTAATGCTATGACAGAATGCGCTAAAATTGCTGAGCAGCGTGGCTATGACGAGGTTAATATCAACGTTGGTTGTCCTTCAGATAGAGTGCAAAATGGTCGCTTTGGTGCTTGTTTAATGGCTGAGCCAGAGCTAGTTGCTCAATGTGTTAGTGATATGCAGGCAGCGGTTGATATTCCGATCACGGTTAAATCTCGTATTGGTATTGATGATCAAGACAGCTATGAATTTTTGCATACCTTTATTGAGCAAGTCTCTCAAGCAGGTTGTCAGCACTTTATTATTCATGCGCGTAAAGCTTGGCTGAGTGGTTTAAGCCCCAAGCAAAATAGAGAAATACCACCGCTTGATTATCAAAGAGTTTATCAAATTAAGCAGGATTTCCCAGAGCGTGAAATTTCAATCAATGGCGGTATTAAATCATTAGCAGAGGCCAATGAGCATTTAGCTCATATCGATGGCGTTATGATAGGGCGAGAAATTTATAATAGCCCTTATTTATTGGCTGATGCCGATCCGCAAATTTATGGTGAAAGTAAAGCCGTGATCAGCCGACAGCAGGTTATAGAGCAGATGGCTAACTATGTTGATAACCATGTTGCCAATGGCGGTAGAGCTTGGCATGTATTACGCCATATGTTGGGTTTATGCAACGGCCTTGTTGGTGCGCGACAATTTAGACGTCACTTAAGTGAATGTGCTGGACAGGCTGATGCTAATGGCAGTGTACTATTAGACGCTTTTGCCAAAGTCGCTCAGTCAGCTAGTTAGCATAGGAGCAAATGTTTCGATTTTGAGAATACTTATCCCTAAATCGAACAGTTAGGCAGTGCTTCACAGCTGAGAATATTACAATTACTTTAGATATATACTAATTTTTGGTCAATTTTACTAATCAAAGGATTTTTTTAGACAACTGGTTAAATACTCGTATTTACCTAAAAATTTTATTTCAATAAAAATCAAAGGCTTATAAAAAAATTAAGAAAGTGGCACAACCTTTGTAACACTTGTTGCAACTTAGTAACAACTAGTGTGCAATTTTAAGGAACTTAATATGCTTAACTTATCTTTCTTTTTAACTTTGACTGTTATGCCAATTATTGCCATGGCATGTACTTCTTTATTAGTTACTGCATTTGAAAAGAAACTATCTTAATGGCAGGCAGGCAATATACCAATATGCTTGCCATTGTCACTTACTTCACTACGTAAACCACCTACGCACCGAATAGCTGCAGCTATATATTTTCAAAAAATTTCAGTTTCTCTTTCCGTAAAATAGAAAATAAGCAAAATAAGCTTAGCTGTCATTCACCAAGGCTTAATTTTTCTTATCACTTTTTCAATCACTAAATAAATTTAGCGCGATGCATATCAGTATCGTGGCCAAACCCTATCGCTCATCAGTGAACATTTTTTATCTGTTCGATTTCTTCAATTGCACATGTTTATCACTGATTAATTTTGAATTGGTTAAATTTACTAATCTGGTGGTCATATTTGCCATTATTTAGTTTGGCATATTATGTCAAAGTCAGGCCATTTTCTAATGCTGGTTTAATCTTCCTTATTAATCATATGTTTACGCTTGTTTTTAATCTTGGCACATGACTTGAAGTACTAGTAGGCATGAAGCAGCTGATGAAGAGTTGTTAATCAGTTAAAGGTTGGCTTCGAATTATTCAAGATAACGAGAAGGAATTAATGATGAAAACTTTAAATATCAAAAATATTGGCTTAGCAGTAATTATTTCAGTAACCGCAATGATGAGTTTAACCGCCAATGCTAAGGCGAATAATACCATAGAAGGTGCAGTTAGTGAGTTTGTTGTTGCTCATAGCCAGCAATTAATGACTGAGCTTAATCAACAACTTAAACAAGCAATTGAGAATGAAATCAAAACTTTTTCTATTAACTTACCAGCTGCTACACCAAATATTAAATCGGAGGAAGTTGGCAATAAAGGACCTAAGGGAGTAGCAAAAGAAGAAACTAAACAAATTAAGTAATTTTAAGATATAGCAAAAACAACAATGAGATTGGAGTGAATTATGGGCTTATTTACACGTTTTACTGACATTATTAATGCAAATTTAAACAGCATGTTAGACAAGGCTGAGCAACCAGAAAAAATGATCCGTTTGATTATTCAAGAGATGGAAGAAACCTTGGTTGAAGTTCGTGCCACAGCAGCTAAAAACATTGCCGAGCAAAAAACACTAGCGCGTAAAATTGGCGCGGTAGAGAAAAGTATTACTCATTGGCATGGCAAAGCTGAAGTCGCTTTGGAAAAAGGCAGAGATGATTTAGCCAAAGCTGCTCTTACGCAAAAGCATAAATATCAGGCTGAGCAGGAGCAATTGCATGAAGAAAATAATCAGTTAACTGAGTTTTTAACCGCAGTGCAAGATGATGCACAAAGACTGCAAGAAAAACTTAATGAAGCGAAACGTCGTCAAGATGCCTTATTGCTAAGACAAGCGTCAGCAGAGGTTAGGTTAAAGGTCAGAGAAAAGGCGGCTGTGTATAACATTGATGAAGCCATTGGCAAATTTGAACGCTATCAGCAAAAAATTGATCGTATTGAAGCAGAGGTTGAAGCCTTTGATATGACGGAAAATAAAGATCTTTCTGCGCAGATTTCAGCATTGGAGCAAGACGACAATATTGAGCTAGAACTAGCACAAATGAAAAAGCAAGCTGCTAATGGTTAGTAATTAACACCGTAGAAAATAGGCCCAATTGGGGCCAACCCTGGCGATATAGTTATAGAGGTAGAAGATTATGAGTTACGAAAGAGAATATTCTAGGTATAAGCGAGTAAATAAAACATTAACCAAAGACATAATCCATAAAAAGCTGACCGGTGTTTGTGCTGGTATAGCTAAGCATTATGAGTTACCACGTATCGCTGTACGTATTGCCGCAATTGCCGCGCTATTTTGTTTACCTGTAGTTACAGGTGTAGCCTATGTGGTGGCGAGTATTTTATTACCAAGTAGACCAGGTTATTAAGCACATTTAATGCACTTTTTCATTAACAGCAAACAAGCGAGGGTATATGACATTTTTTAAATCACTCATTTTAGCAATTTTGGCAACCTTGTTTTTAACATACGTATTAGGCGTTAGCTTACTTGAACTGTTAGACGTTAATGTTTACATGGGGGCAGAGTTAATTGAACCAATTAAAGCGATTAGTATATCTGCCTTGGTTGTTGTTTTATTAGTTGTAATTGCTTTAGCGATAGTACTTAGTGTGTTTGGCGGTATTATCTTTATTGGTATGCTTATTGTAGGTTCAATCGCTATGGTTGCTGTTGGTGTTTTTTGGCCAGTGTTGTTAGTTGTTTTGGCGGTGTGGTTAATAGTGCGAGATAAGCCGCAAGCTCAGCCTCAATATCGATATCATAGGTAAAAAAGCTCTGCTAATCAAACGCGCTCGATTGTGAGCGCGTGGTATTGAGTGTGATGGAAAGAAGTGTATCTGTATAGGTTAACGTGTGCTAAAAAATTGTTGTAAAATTTTCTTGCATTCAGGGGTTTGAACTAAGCGAGAAAATTCATCTCCTTCTTCTTTAATTACACTGTCTAATTTTGCTTGGCTTGCTTTGCGTATTAGGCGTTTACTGGTTAATACCGCATCACTAGGTAATTTAGCAATGATTTGCGCGCATTTATCAGCTTTAGCTAGAAGCTCATTAGCATCGCAAATTTCATTGATAAAACCAAGTTCATAGGCCTTTTCTACGTTGAATGTATCACCTAACACAAGCAGCTCAAATGCGCGGTTATGGCCTAATAATTGTGGCAGCAAATAGCTAGAGCCGGCTTCAGGACATAAACCTAACTGAGTAAAGGGCAGTTTAAATTTAGCGCTACTTGTGGCAAAGACCATATCGCAATGCAATAGTAATGTGGTGCCGATACCGACAGCAGGGCCAGAAACCGCAGCGATAAGCGGCTTAGTAAACTTGGCAAGCACTTTAACAAACTCTAATGCTACTAAGTCATCATGTGCAGAGAGGTTAATAAAGTCTTCGAGATCATTACCTGCGGTAAAACAGGTATTGTCACCTTGAATGACAACGCAATGAATAGAATTAGTTGCCATAGCATGATTAAAATGCTGACATAGAGATTGATACATTGCTGTGTTTAAGGCATTTTTTTTCTCAAGCCTATTAAGCGTTATAGTGAAAACGCCGTTTAATTCTTGGGTTTGAATAAAATTTGTCATGTCAGACCAGTTGGTAAAATAACATGCAATTAACCATAGTGCTTATTAAAAGGGATGTATAGCAAAAATGAAAAAAAATCATATTATCATGCAAGTTTGTTTTGTTGTTTTAATAACTTGTTTAGGCGAGGGGGCTGCTAAGGCTGCAAACAACACGCAGCTTGTTACTGTAACTCAGGGACATGTGCGCGCAACAATACCCGGAACAACAATATCTTCAGCTTATATGACAATTCATAATAACAGCGAAAAAACAGTGACTTTGCATAGGGTCAGCAGTAAAATTTCACCGCGAGTGGAAATTCATCAGCACAGTATGAAAGCGGGTATGATGACGATGCAACAGCTAGATTCTTTGACTATTGATGGTCAAAGCCAGTTACTTTTGCAGCCAGGCGGATTACATTTGATGATATTTGATGTAATAAAACCTTTGCAAGTTGATGATACTGTTGAATTGACACTGCATTTTTTAGAGCAAGACGAGGTAATTGTGCAATTGCCCGTTCAAAGTATTAAGCACAATCACCACCACTAGGAGTGGATAATGAATTTAAATGTATCAAGCAAATCATTAACTATTGGGATAATTAGTGTATTTGTCTTTTTTTATGGCCTTGGTGTTTACTGGAGTATTGAGCCAGACTCTATCGATATTCATCATGAGGTCACTCAAGCTGCGCAGGCGGAAAATGTTGCTCCCGTTGTTGGTTACACAACCACAACGGCATTGATTAAAGTAGCAGAAACCTTATTAAATAAGCCGGGCGGCTACTTAGCCAATGACGCGCTACCACCATCGGTATTTTTAGATAATATGCCAGCATGGGAATTTGGTGTTTTAGAAATGGTTAGGGATATGGCTTTGGTGATGCGTAAAGATTTTAGCCGTTCTCAGTCGCAATCATTAGTTAATGAACATTTAAAAGCAGCACAACCACGTTTTAATATTGATCATACTAAATGGGCAATGCCAAGTGCTGAATCAGAGTACTCAAAAGGTATTCAAAGCTTGTATGAATACCGTACCGATTTAGTTAGCTCAAACAGCCAAGATAAAGCACAGTTTTATGCGCGAGCTGATAATTTAAGAGCCTATATAGAAGAAGTGCAAAAGCGCTTAGGGAGTTATTCTCATCGCTTAAGCTCGAGTGTTGGTCGCGACCAAGTGAATACTGATTTAGCGGGTGATAATCAAGCGCAGCAATCTACACAAGGTGCAAGTCAATTGCAGTTAAAAACCAGTTGGTGGTTAATTGATGATGTTTTTTATGAAGCCAGAGGTGCTGCTTGGGCATTATTGCAATTGCTAAAAGCCGTTGAGATAGATTTTGACAGTGTGTTAGCGAATAAAAATGCCAAAATTAGTTTGCAGCAAATTATTCGCGAGCTTGAAGCAAGCCAGCAAACGCTGTGGAGCCCTATGGTGTTAAATGGTGATGGTTTTGGCGTGTTAGCAAACCATTCGCTTGTTATGGCAAATTATATTTCAAGAGCTAACGCAGCCTTGATAGATTTAAATGAATTATTAAGTAAAGGATAAATGATGAAAAAAACAGTTTTAGCGGCAAGTTTAGCGCTACTGACAAGCATACCTGCTCAAGCAGATACGCTTTTAGGCTTATATATTGGTGGCCAAATGTGGGCTAACAACGCTAAAGGTAGTTTTGGTGAAGGAGAAATTGATCAATCGGTTTTTAACTTTGAAGATGAATATCAAGGCAGTTTTTATGTTGCTTTTGAGCATCCGATTCCGTTAATTCCTAACGCAAAAATTGCTTCAACTACGTTAGATACGGTAGGCGGTACTACCTTAACAAGTAGCTTTACCTTTAATGGTCAAACTTATACCGCTAATACTGACTTAGATACTACCCTTGAAGCAAGCTATATTGATTACACCTTATATTATGAGTTGTTTGATAATGATTTATTAACCTTTGATTTTGGTATTACAGGTCGTGATCTCGATAGTTATATTCATGTAATCGAGCCAGCAACTAAGATAGATAGCGACTTATCGGCTTCTGGCATTATCCCTATGGTGTACTTATCAACTATCGTCGGTTTACCTTTTACCGGCTTTAACTTTTTTGCTGAAGGTAATTTTATTAGCTATGACGATCAAACTGTTTATGATGTTCAAGCTGGTGTTAGTTACGAGTTACTGGATAACTTAGCCGTCGATTTAGATTTAACGCTAGGCTATCGCACAGTGAAGTTAGAGTTAAATGACTTAGATGATTTTTATAGTGATTTGACTTTTGATGGTGTCTTTGTTGGTGCAATTTTGCATTTTTAAACACATACTATAAGTCAATGTGGAAAAGGTAGCAGTTGCTACCTTTTTGCTTATTAATTACAGTAAGTTTAGATTAACTGCTTGTATAACCAGATTTTTCATATTCTTGCTGATACCTTTTCAATAAAATTTCCACTCTTTCAACATAGACTTGTGTTTCAGGATAGGGTGGAATGCCGCCATATTTCTTTATGGTTGTTTCCCCAGCATTATAAGCGGCAGAAGCTAATGAAATATTACCGCGATATTTTTTTACTAGCCTAGCTAAGTGCTTAACGCCCCCTTGAATATTTTGCTTGGCAACTAACGGGTTTTTAACGCCAAGCCAAGCCGCAGTTTCAGGCATTAATTGCATCAAACCCTGTGCGCCTTGTTTAGAAATAGCCTTAGCATTGAAATGAGACTCAGCATGAATGATTGCGCGTACTAAGGCAGGATCTATTTGATGTTGACTAGATGCTTGATGTATTGCCTTGCTATATTCAGATAAATATAACTTAGTGTTTCGCCAGTTAACTAATGAGTCGATTTGGCAGGCATAGCAATCAAATCGAATTTGTTGGTAGTCTAAACCGATTGGCTCAATATCAGAAAAAGATGTCACACCAGATTTAGAGCGATATTTATAAACGGTAGTTTCTGCTCCTGCGAAAGCACAAGCAAGTGTTAAAATCGCCATAAAAAATAATCGCGCTAGGCGATATTTACATTGATACAAGAGCTTTCCTTCATTGATTAAAACGGTTAAAAATTGCTGAAGCTACCATAACTTAATAGCAGATAATTATAACCTCGCATAAATAACGCCAAAAATAAAACTATCAATATTCCTTTTTGGAATAAAAAAGCGCTATCTATTCCTTTTGATCTGCAAGATTCTTGTCTATCCTTGCGCAATCAATTGTAATGGGTGAAATCGCTATGTTGCCAGAGCAGCACTTAAAAAATCAAACTAATTCAAATGGTGCTAGCGCCTTAGATGCTAGCCAATTAGCTCAGCTTCAACAAGCTACAGCTAATCTTTCGTCTTTACAGCTAGCTTGGGCTAGCGGTTATTTAGCAGCAAAAAGTGAGCAAGGTCAAAATGCTCAATTAGCGCCTGCTAGCGCAGCTGTGGCCGTTGCTAAAACATTAACCATTTTATATGCCTCACAAACGGGCAATGCTAAAGGTGTTGCTAGTCAGTTGGCTGAAGTAGCCAAAGCTGCTGGTATCACAGTTAATCTTAAAAATGTCGCTGACTATAAAGCTAAATCATTAAAGTCTGAAACGCACTTGCTTATTGTTGCCAGTACCAATGGTGAAGGCGAGCCGCCTGATGATGCCATTGAATTCCATGAATTCTTACTAGGTAAAAAAGCGCCTAAGTTACCTGAATTACGCTATAGCGTATTAGCTTTAGGTGATAGTAGCTATGAGTTTTTCTGCCAAACAGGTAAAGACTTTGATGAAAGGCTAAAAGCGTTAGGTGCACAGCAAGTTGCTCCTCGTGTAGATTGCGATGTTGATTATGATGAGCAAAGCCAAGAATGGAGCTTGACGATTGTTGAATCATTGAAAGATGAGTTAACGCAAGCTGCTGAAGGTTTAGCTCCGGTAATTGATTTACCGGTAACAGCGGGCGCAGCAAGCCAATACACTAAACAAAACCCATTTGCAGCTGAGTTTTTACTCAGTCAGAAAATCACGGGTCGTGATTCAGCGAAAGATGTACGTCATATTGAAATTGATTTAGATGGCTCAGGCTTAACTTATCAAGCAGGTGATGCTTTAGGTGTTTGGTTTGAAAATGATGCTCAGCTTGTTGATGAATTAATTGCTGCTTTATCACTTAACGGTGATGACAAAGTAACAGTGAAAGTAGCCAGCGAAAGCCAAGAGTTGACCTTAAAGCAAGCCTTAGTTGAGCAGTTAGAAATTACTCAAACAGCACCAGCGTTTATCGAATACTGGGCGAATTTAAGTCAAGACAAAGCCTTGTTAGCGGTAGCTGAAGATAAAAATTCAGCGCGTGAATATGCGGCTAACCACCAAATTGTTGATGTAGTTAAAGCGGCTCCAGCCAAGCTTAGCGCGCAAGCGTTTGTTGATAGCTTACGTAAACTTACGCCACGCTTATATTCAATTGCGTCTTCACAAGCAGAAGTTGAAGAAGAAGTGCACTTAACTGTGGGTGTTGTTCAATATCAACAAGACGATAATACTCGCACTGGTGGTGCCTCAGGCTTCTTAAGTCATCGACTAGAAGAAGGTCAGAAGGTTCGTGTCTTTGTTGAGCATAATGATAATTTCCGTTTACCTGAAAATGGTGATACGCCGGTTATTATGGTTGGCCCAGGTACAGGTGTTGCGCCATTTAGAGCCTTTATGCAGCAGCGTGATGCACAAGAAGCACAAGGCGATAACTGGTTGTTCTTTGGCGATCAAACCTTTACCCAAGACTTTTTATATCAGGTTGAGTGGCAAGGCTATTTAAAATCAGGCTTATTAACACGTATAGATTTAGCTTTCTCACGTGATCAAGCAGAAAAAATCTACGTACAAGACCGTTTACGTGAACATGCCGCAGAAGTGTTTGCTTGGTTAGAGCGTGGCGCACATTTCTACATTTGTGGTGATATGAGCCGAATGGCAAAAGATGTTGAAGCGGCATTGCTTGATATTATTGCTGAGCAAGGCCAGTTAGATGAAAGCCAAGCACAAGATTATTTAAAAGATTTACGTAACGCTAAGCGTTATCAGAAGGATGTATACTAATGACAGACTCAACTCAAGCAAATGGCCCATTAATTGTTGAGGGTAAGCTGGCTGATAACGAGCGTTTAAAAGGTGAAAGTAACTTTTTACGTGGCACAATTGAGCAAGACTTATCTGATGCCGTTACTGGCGGATTTAATGGTGATAACTTTCAGCTGATCCGTTTTCACGGTATGTATCAACAAGATGACCGTGATATTCGAGCAGAGCGTACTAAGCAAAAATTAGAACCTTTGCATAATGTTATGTTACGTGCTCGCATGCCTGGCGGTATTATCAAGCCTGAGCAGTGGTTAGCTATTGATAAGTTTGCAGCAGACAAAACCATGTATGGCAGTATTCGTTTAACGACGCGTCAAACATTTCAGTTTCACGGGGTTTTAAAGCCAAACATTAAGTTAATGCATCAAACGCTAAATAGCATAGGTATTGATTCTATTGCCACGGCAGGTGATGTAAACCGAAATGTGTTATGTACCACTAACCCAGTAGAGTCTGAGTTACATCAAGAAGCCTATGAATGGGCGACAAAAATCAGTGAGCATTTATTACCGAAAACCCGTGCTTACGCCGAGATTTGGTTAGATGGTGAAAAACTAGAAGGCCCTAACGGTGAAGCAACTGAAGAGCCTATTTTAGGTAGTAACTATTTACCGCGTAAATTTAAAACCACGGTAGTTATTCCACCACAAAATGACGTGGATGTGCATGCCAATGACTTAAACTTTGTTGCCATTGCTGATAATGGCAAGTTAGTTGGTTTTAACGTGCTGGTTGGTGGTGGCTTAGCCATGACCCATGGTGATAAGTCAACTTATCCTCGTCGTGCTGATGATTTAGGTTTTGTTCCGCTTGAAAACACGTTAGATGTAGCCGCTGCTGTTGTTACAACACAACGCGACTGGGGTAACCGTGTAAATCGTAAAAATGCCAAAACCAAGTATACCTTAGATCGTGTTGGTACTGATGTATTTAAAGCAGAAGTAGAAAAGCGCGCAGGTATTACATTTGCAGAAAGTCGCCCGTATGAATTTACAGGACGTGGTGATCGCATAGGTTGGGTTGAAGGTTTTGATGGTAAGCACCACTTAGCGCTATTTATTGAAAATGGTCGTTTATTAGATTATCCAGGTAAGCCATTAAAAACAGGCGTTGCTGAAATTGCTAAGGTACATAAAGGTGATTTTCGCATGACAGCGAACCAGAACTTAATTGTTGCTGGCGTCGCTCCTGAAGATAAGGCGCAAATTGAAGAAATTGCTCGTGCTCATGGTTTAATGGATGACGGTATTTCTAAGCAGCGCCAAGACTCTATGGCTTGTGTGGCATTTCCAACGTGTCCGTTAGCTATGGCAGAAGCTGAGCGTTACTTGCCTGGTTTGGTAGATGAGGTTGAAGGTATTTTAGCCAAGCATGATTTGGCTGATGACAGCATTATTCTACGTGTTACTGGCTGTCCAAATGGTTGTGGTCGCGCTATGTTGGCGGAAATCGGCTTAGTTGGTAAAGGACCTGGTAAATACAATATGCATTTAGGCGGTAACTTAGCGGGAACGCGTGTGCCGAAAATGTATAAAGAAGGTTTAGGTGAACAAGAAATTCTGACAGAAATAGATACTTTAGTTGCTCGTTGGGCAAGTGAGCGTGAAACAAATGAAGCTTTCGGTGATTTTGTCATTCGTGCTGGCATTATTGCTGAAGTAAAAGTCAGTAAGCGAGACTTTCATGATTAATGCGAATAGTTCCACAGTGAAGCCGGCGATTAATAATCGTTTTCCTGCATCATTACCAGAGCCGTGGTTAAACCAGTGGAATGAGTTACTGGAAAAACAAACTGCGACTCAGCGCATTGAGTGGGCAATGGAAAACTTGCCTTCACAGTTTGTTTTATCATCAAGCTTTGGTATTCAATCTGCGGTTATGCTGCATATGATGACGCAGGTTGATAGTAATATTCCGGTTATTTTAACCGATACAGGCCACTTATTTCCTGAAACCTATCGCTTTATTGATCAGTTGACCGATAAGTTGAACTTGAATTTACAGGTTTATAGTGCAAAAGAAAGTGCTGCATGGCAAATAGCTAAATATGGTGAGCAATGGGCGCAAGGTGATGAAGCCCTTAAGCAATATAATCGCCGTAATAAAGTTGAGCCGTTAGAGCGAGGCTTGTCTGAGCTGAATGCCGGTACTTGGTTCTCAGGCGTGCGTCGTCAACAGTCTGATCACCGACAAGGTTTGTCTGTGGTGAGTATTTTACGCGGTCGCTTTAAGGTGCATCCAATTATTGATTGGCATAACAAAGATGTGCATCAGTACTTAACTAAGCATAACTTGCCATATCATCCGTTGTGGGATGAAGGTTATGTTTCTGTAGGTGATGTACACAGTACCAGACCACTTACTTTAGGTATGGATGAGAGTGAAACACGTTTTGGTGGTGGTCAACGAGAATGTGGCTTACACACTGATGGTGATGGTATTTAGTTATCAACTTATCTACACAAAAAGGCGACATAAGTCGCCTTTTTGTGTATTTACTGGGGCAGTATTTTTAGTTAGTCACATGAAAGTGTTTGCTTAACACGTCATTTATATTATTAAAAAAGTCTTCATTTGGTTTATCAGAAATAAGCTGTGCTAATTCAGTGCCTATTGGGGTGAATTTATAAAACTGAATGTTAGTATTGGCTTTGCGAGCAGTTAACTTCAATGGTAAGCCGTTATAATTTAGCGTGAGTTTATCTTGGGTGTTACTCAAAGATAGCTCGCTTTCCTGCATATAAATTAAATGGTTTTCAGCTAGTGCCAGTAAGTCAGCATAGTTAAGGCCATAGTGACTGAGGTTTATACCTTGAATTCGGTCTTTGGAAAACCAGTTGAGTAGCCCGGGTTGTTGGTAGCTGCCTGAGAAAATTCTAATATTACGTTTACTTTGATCTTGTACTGCCAATGAGCAGGCTTTAGCAAAAAGCTTGGCATCAAAGATGCTCATATCCCTAAAGACTTGTAACGCCTTAAAGGAAAAGGAACCCGGCTTGGCTAGTTCACCTGCAAGTATTTTCGCCCATAAATCTTGCATCGTGGTATTACTAATGCCTTCAGCGAGGTTAATGTAGCGGCTAAACCAATCTTGATCTGTACGTTGTTTTACTTCTGAACTTGCACAGTAGGCAAGTGTTTTTTGCATGATACTTTCAATATTTTGCTGTTTTCGTAAATGCAGAAGTCGTGCTCTTTTCTCACAGCGATCTTCGATTGGCATCTGTTTTTCCGGGGGCAATAAAGCACCATCGACAGCAAATAATTTGGTTAATTTGAGAAATTGTTGGCTGGTATTACTGTCACTGGATTTGTGATGTTTATCAGACTCTTTAGCTGGTGTTGTGGTTAAGTTACTGTCAGTGCTACTTGAAGTCGCAATTGGCATTTTATCTTTAGTCATTAACCTCATCCCTTAAACTGATAGCAAGTCGTAATGTGTTGTACAAAAAACAGACAGTAATGGATGATTTTGTACGACTTTTTCACAATTGTTACGTGAAACAACATTTTTATTGTATGGTTTTATTGAATATTGTCAAAGTGGCTTTTATTATGATATTTAATGGTGTAAAAAAGTAGTATTAGGTTATAGTTAAGCTAGTGTTATTTTGTATAAAGATATTTTAAATATTTAACTGGTCACTAACATTCGTTTTCCAGCCAGTTATCTGAGGGCAGTATGCAAGCATCAGAAAATTCAAATGATGATTTTTTATTTATCGATGATAGTGATGAAGATGAAACGCTAGCTCATGGCAGTAATGATACATGGCAAGTGTTGATTGTTGATGACGACCCAGAAATCCATTCCGTAACACAATTAGCGTTATCAGACCTTATTGTACTCGGTCGACGTTTAGAGTATTTGCACGCCTATTCAGGTAATGATGCCTGCCAATTAATTGAAGAGAACCCAGACATAGTTTTAGTATTGCTTGATGTCGTTATGGAAACTGACGATGCGGGTTTAAATGTGGTGAAACACATTAGAGAAAATCTTCAACGACAAGATATTCGTATTGTGTTAAGAACCGGCCAGCCGGGTTATGCGCCAGAAGAGAGCGTGATAAAAGAATACGACATTAATGATTACAAAACTAAAACTGAGTTAACGCGTCGTAAGTTAGTGACTACAGTTTTTGCTGCTATTCGTTCTTACCAACAAATTGCTACGGTAAATGAAAACCGTTTAGGCTTAGAAAAAATTGTCTCGGGTGCAACTGAGCTTTCCTCTCAACATTCATTAACAGCATTTTGCCATGGCGTATTATCACAATTAACTACGTTGATTTCTGATGATATTCGCAGTGTTTTTTGTGCCAGAGGGCAAGGGATAATAGAAAATGCGGATGATCTAAGCTTTTATATGCTCGCAGAAAGTGGTTTTTCACCAAGCGTGGTCGGTCAAAAGCTAGATAGTCTAAAAAATGAACATGCAAGTAAATTAGTTAAAACTGCTTTTCTACAACAGCAACACCAAATACAAGATGATAGCTTAGCTTTATATTTCGCTAAGGGTGATTATCGCGCTGTTATTTACGTAGAGTTAGCAAAAGCGCTAACAGAAACACAAACTCAATTACTTGATGTGTTTTTAACTGGCGTTGCTGTTGGCTATGAGAATGTTCACTTATTCTTAAAATTAAGCAATGCAGCATATAAAGATTGGTTAACAAGTTTACCTAATCGTTTAGAGTTTTTGCGCTTACTAGATGATTTTTCCCAAAACAATGACGAGCATACGGTTGCTGCATTAATTGATATTAATCATTTCAGTGATATTAATGATGCCTTAGGGCAAGATATAGGTAATCAATTATTATCAGCCGTGGCTAAGCGCATGGTCAGCATGGGAGGTAACTGTAAGTTTGCCCGTGTCGGCGCTGATGTTTTTGGCGTGCTCGGGCCGGAAGAAATTGTTAACCCTGAAAATTTGATGTCATTATTTCATCAGCCATTTACAGCTGGTGAGCAACATCTACCTATCAATGCCTGTTTTGGCTTATGTACCAAAGAACATGCCGAAAGCACAGGAGTAAAAGTACTAAACCAAATCAATATTGCTTTAAACTTAGCGAAGAAAAATCGCTTAGAGCACTTTGCTTTTTATAATCCAGAAATGGAAGATCAAATGCAGTGGCGATTAAATATGATCCGTCAATTGCGTAATGATTTTGCTGCTAATTGCTTAGAGCTTTGGTATCAGCCACAGCTAAGTTTGGATACGGGTAAAGTTATTGGTGCTGAGGCCTTGCTTCGTTGGCGTACCAGTGATGGTAATTATGTTTCGCCAGCAGTGTTTATCCCGCTTGCTGAATATTCAGGCTTAATTATTGAAATAGGCGACTGGGTTGTTGCGCAAGCATGTCAGCAATTAAAGCGTTTAGAGCAAGATTTTGCTGATATAAGTATTTCCGTTAATGTATCTATCCCTCAATTTAGACGTGATGATTTTGTTGATACTGTAATTGACACAATGAAGTCTCATCAAATTAGACCAAGTAAATTAGAGTTAGAAATCACTGAAAATATCTTAATGGATGATCCTCAATTAGTGGTAGATGCCTTAATTAAGTTAAAAGCAGAAGGAATTAGCATAGCCTTAGATGACTTTGGTACCGGATATTCATCATTAAGCTACCTACAAAAACTGCCATTGGATCGTTTGAAGGTTGATCGCGCTTTTGTCACAGACATTCATAAAGAAGGCCAGTCAGTTTTAGCAGAAACCATCATTAACCTAGGCAAGAAAATGAACCTTAAAATTATTGCCGAAGGTATTGAAGAGATAGAGCAGCAGGAAAGATTAATTGAACTTGGCTGTGATGAAGTTCAAGGTTTTTACTACGCTAAACCTATGCCAGAAGCAGACTTTGTTGCTTTTTTAAAACAAAATCATTAACTGCCACCACAGGTAAATCTTTAACTTACTTGTGGTGACTCTTTAAATCTCACTTCTACACCAATGCGCGGCTGTTTAGGTATTAATAATGCCAATATCAAAGAGCAAGCAGCAAAGCCCGCACCAATAAAAAATACCCAACTTGAGTTAACTATCCATAACAAACCAAGCAATGCTGGAATAACGACAGCGGCGATATGATTAATAGTAAAACTTACCCCTGCTGTTGAAGCAATATCTTCAGGTGAGGCAATCTTTTGGAAATAGGTTTTAATTGCTATCGCTAAGGCAAAAAACAAATGATCTATGACATAGAGTGCGGCGGCAATATTGGCATTTTCTACTAAGCCATAGCTAATAAAAATAACCATTAAACCTATGTATTCAATACGTAAGGCTGCGCTTTCACCTATGCGAGCAATAAGCTTACCGATTGATGGCGCAAATAACCAATTAAATACATAATTAATCAGAAATAGCGCACTGATTTCAGCAACACTATAGTTAAATTTTTCTACCATTAAAAAACCAGCAAATACCACAAAGATTTGCCTTCTCGCGCCGCTGAAAAACGTTAAGGCGTAAAAAAGCCAGTAGCGCTTTTTCAGTACTAATTTTTTATTTTGCTCAGCTTTGTCGGGAAACTGTTTAAACGCTAAGGCTAATAGAGTAGTGATAATTAAAGCGCAACCACCAAAAAGTGCATAAGTTGCTTGATACGACCAAGTAAAATACTCCATAAGTAGCCAAATGCTAGAAAAAGCAATAAGGGAGGCGATTGACTTGGCTGATAACATCTTACCCATAAAATGAGCTGTTTTATCTTTATCTAACCATTGTAGCGTTAAGGACTGGCTAACAGTTTCGAAATAATGAAAGCCAACAGACATAATAATGGTGGTGATATAAAGGCCAAAAGCACTTGGGAAAAAACCAGTGAGAAATACGCCTATGCTGGTTATTGCCAGTGATAATAAAGCCAGTTTTTGCTCTTTGATAAAAAGTAGCAAGTAAATAACGGTAAAGGCCAAAAAGCCGGGAATTTCTCGTAAGCTTTGCAATATGCCTATTTCTACACCAGTAAAATTCGCTTTTTCAACAACAAAATTATTAAGTAACACCATCCAAACAGAGAATACCAGCGGCATAGTGAATGCCATCGCTAAGAGTAATTTTTCTGGTTGATTAAAGAATTTTTTTGAGCTCATAAGGTTAGACTCAATTTGATTAGAAGCTTAGCTGTTATTAGTTTACGTGAGTTTATTTTTCATGTAATGATTTTTATTTATTTTGGGCAAATAAGTACTTTACCAAGGTGTTAAACAATCAATTTAAACGCTTGTTTAAAATTTATTGCATTTATTGCTGATTCAAGGCACACTCAATCGACTACTATTATAGGTAAATAAAAAATAGCGAAAGTTTTTTAGGTAAAACCATATAAAACCCACAACATAGGTGAGGAGACTAGGCATGATTTATCAAGGCAACAGCCTTTCTGCCCAATTACTTGAAGACGGCATTGTTGAGTTTAAGTTCGATGCTCAAGGTTCGGTAAATAAGTTTGATCAGGCTACTTTTAAAGAATTCATAGAAGTTATAGAGGCAATCAATAACTGTCCCGATGCAAAAGCTGTGATGGTGACATCAGCAAAGCCAGCATTTTTGGTTGGCGCAGATATTACAGAGTTTTTAGAAACATTTAAGCAGCCGGAAGAAGCGTTAGTTCCTTGGGTTAAAAAAGCCTCGGATGTATTTGATGCCTTTGAAGATCTTAATATGCCAACCTTGGCAGCAATTAATGGTGTCGCTTTAGGTGGCGGTTGTGAAATGACCTTAGCTTGTGATTTTAGGTTAGCTGATACCAAAGTAAGTATAGGCTTACCTGAAGTAAAATTAGGCTTGATGCCTGGTTTTGGTGGTACGGTGCGTTTGCCGCGTCTTATTGGTGTTGATAATGCCGTTGAGTGGATGAGTACAGGTAAAGCACATAAAGCAGAGCAAGCTTTAGCCGTTGGTTTACTTGATGCGGTAGTAGAGCCAGAAAACTTACGCGATAGTGCTATTAGCATGCTTAAACTAGCGATTGCTGGCAAATTAGATTGGCGCGCAAAACGTCAGCCTAAACTAGAGCCAATAAAATTAAGTAAAATTGAAGCCATTATGAGCTTTACTACCTGTAAAGGCATGATTGCAGCTAAAGCAGGTAAGCACTACCCAGCACCTATGGTGATGGTAAATACCTTAGAGCAAGCAGCAACGCATGATAGAGCTGGCGCTATGGCGATAGAAAATGCCGGTTTTGCAAAACTTGCTAAAACCGATGCTGCCACGGCGCAAATTGGTTTGTTTATGGCAGATCAAGTGGTTAAAGGTAAAGCGAAAAAAGCCAGCAAACAAGTAGAGAAAGCAGTGAATAAAGCTGCGGTACTTGGTGCGGGTATTATGGGCGGTGGTATTGCTTATCAGTCAGCCTATAAAGGTACGCCGATTGTGATGAAAGATATCAATGATCAAGCGCTTGATTTAGGTTTAACAACTGCTGCAGGTATTTTAACTAAGCAAGTTGAGCGTGGCCGTATGAATGCCAAGAAAATGGCGAGCGTTCTTAATAATATTACCCCAAGCTTAAGCTACGATAGCGTTAAAGATGCCGATGTGGTGGTTGAAGCGGTTGTTGAAAATCCGAAAGTAAAGGGTATTGTGCTTGCTGAAGTTGAACAAGTGATTTCAGAAGAGGCAATCTTAACCTCTAATACTTCAACCATTTCTATTGATTTATTAGCGAAAAGCGTTAAACGTCCAGAAAAATTCTGTGGTATGCACTTCTTTAATCCTGTGCATAAAATGCCATTAGTTGAAGTCATCCGTGGTAAAGATACCTCAGATGAAACCGTAGCAAGTGTTGTTGCCTATGCTGCGAAAATGGGTAAATCACCCATAGTAGTAAATGATTGCCCAGGTTTTTATGTTAACCGTGTGCTTTTCCCATACTTTGCAGGTTTTAGCCAGTTAGTGCTCGAAGGTGCTGACTTTGCTGCCATTGACAAAGTAATGGAAAAACAGTTTGGTTGGCCTATGGGACCCGCTTATTTACTTGATGTTGTTGGTGTTGATACTGCTGATCATTGTACTGGTGTAATGTCAGCTGGCTTCCCAACACGTATGAAAAAGCTTGAAAATGACCCGGTAAGTACCTTATATAGCAATGAGCGCTATGGCCAGAAAAATGGCAAAGGTTTTTATGATCACGGTAAAGACAAGCGCGGTCGTCCAAGTAAAGTACCAGCTGAAACGGCTTATCAATTATTTGCTGAAAATTGTGCAGGTAAAAAAGATTTTAGCAGCGAAGAAATTATTGCCCGCCTTATGATCCCTATGGTGAATGAAGTGATTCGTTGTTTAGAAGAAGGCGTAGTTGATACTGCCGCTGAAGCTGATATGGGCTTAATCTACGGTATCGGTTTCCCACCATTTAGAGGTGGTCCAATTCGTTATTTAGAAACGTTAGGACTAGACAACTTTATTGCTATGGCTGATAAATATGCGCACTTAGGTGAAATTTATCAAGTAACTGATGGCCTACGTGAAATGGCTAAATCAGGTAAATCATACTTTTTTACTGACGTTAAAACAGCTTAAGCTATAGGAGAATCAAAATGAAAGAAGTCGTAATTATTGACTGCATACGCACTCCTATGGGGCGCTCAAAAGCAGGTGTGTTTCGTAACGTTCGTGCTGAAACCTTATCAGCCCACTTAATGGAACAAATTTTAAAACGTAACCCAGCGCTTGACCCGAATGACATTGAAGATGTTATTTGGGGCTGTGTTAAGCAAACTAAAGAACAAGGCTTTAATATTGCTCGTAATGCTTCATTGCTCGCTGGTTTACCAAAATCAATTGGTGGTTTAACTGTGAACCGTTTATGTGGCTCATCAATGCAAGCTATGCATGATGCCGCAACCAGTATCATTGCTGGTCAAGGCGATGTCTTCTTGGTAGGTGGTGTTGAGCATATGGGTCATGTCCCTATGATGTACGATGTAGATTTTGCACCGTCATTAAGCAAGCATATTGCACGCGCTTCAGGCAGCATGGGCTTAACCGCTGAATTACTTGGTAAGCAGCACGGTATTACCCGTGAAATGCAAGATGCTTTTGGCGCACGTTCACATCAAAGAGCACATCAAGCAACATTAGAAGGTCGTTGGGCTAATGAAATTGTTGCCACAGAAGGTCATGATGCCAACGGTGCATTAACGTTAGTTGAGCATGATGAAGTAGTTCGCCCTGATACTACCGCAGAAAGCTTATCAGCGTTACGCCCAGTGTTTGACCCAGTGAATGGCACAGTAACTGCGGGTACATCATCTGCCTTATCAGATGGTGCATCAGCCATGTTGATTATGTCAGCAGATAAAGCAAAAGAGCTAGGGTTAACGCCGCGTGTTAAAATTCGTGGTATGGCCTTTGCGGGTTGCGATCCAGCCACTATGGGTTATGGCCCAGTACCTGCCACGCAAAAAGCATTAAAACGTGCTGGTTTAGCGATTGAAGATATCGAGTTAGCTGAATTTAATGAAGCGTTTGGCGCGCAGGCGCTATCTTGTATTTCAGCATTAGGCTTAATGGATAAGATGGATGATATGATCAACTTAAATGGTGGTGCTATTGCCTTAGGTCATCCATTAGGTTGTTCAGGTACGCGTATATCTGGCACCTTGATTAACTTGATGGAAGGTCAAGATGTTAATATTGGCTTAGCGACTATGTGTATTGGCTTAGGCCAAGGTATAGCAACAATATTTGAACGCGTTTAATTCATCTAGTTTTCTTTGTTAATCATTATTTATGCAGCGTTGAAAGTACTCATTGACTAGCGTCAACTCCGTGCTATCGTCTTGCTTAAATAGTGATTACCTTTGATAACTATGATGAATAATACTAATTTGAATATTAGTGATTTGAGATAAAAAAAGCCCAGCAATTACCATAATTGCTGGGCTTTTTGATATGTACTGCTTACGTTATGTGATTAAGCAAATGCTTCTTGTAATGGTGGTACAACTTGCTTCTTACGGCTAAGTACGCCATCTAACCAAACTTTACCTTCGCTGGTTGCTTTGCCGTACGCGCGCTCGGTAATATCAGCGCTATCACTGACTACTAACATTTCTGAGCCTTCTTTCATAATGTCAGTTAACAGTAATAATACCGTATGGCGATTGCCTTCAGCTTTAAGCTTAGCAATATCAGCTTCAAGATCGGCTTTAATATCGTCAAAAATAGCTAAATCAATCACTTCTAATTGACCAATACCTACTAGGTTGCCATTCATATCAAAGTCTTTAAAGTCGCGAAGTACTAAGTCACGAACTGGCGTGCCTTCAACCGCAGATTTAACCTTGAACATTTCCATGCCCAGCGTTTCTGGGTCGTCAATACCGGCAATTTCAGCTAAGGCTTCAACACACTTGATATCGGCAGTGGTGCAAGTTGGTGATTTGAAAATAACCGTGTCACTTAAAATAGCGCACATCATAGCACCAGCGATGTTTTTTGGAATTTCCACATTGTGAAAATCATACATCATTTTAATGATGGTATTAGTACAACCAACTGGGCGAATCCAACATTCAAGCGGAGTTGATGTTGTGATATCACCTAATTTGTGGTGATCAATAATACCTAGAATAGTTGCTTCATCAATATCATCTGGGCCTTGAGTACGCTCAGAGTGATCAACAATATAAAGGCTTTCACCAGCATAGCTCATTTTAAGCTCTGGTTGTTCAAAACCGAATTTATCTAGAATAAATAAAGTTTCTGGTGATAGCTCACCTAAACGCGCTGGTACGGTTTCTTCGCCTAGCGTAGTTTTTAAATAAGACAGCGCAATGGCTGAACAAATTGAATCTGAATCTGGGATCTTGTGACCCACAACATAATGCGGCATAAAAAAGCTCTCCTGTAATTTGCTCACTATTTTATCAAAGCTGATGTTATTTGGGTATAGTAGAAAAGTCTGCTGAAAAAACGAATAAGGTGTGAGCTATAGTGATTATTTATAAGCTAGCCATGATAGGCCTAAAATGAAGTTTCCCCATGATAAGTAAAACTCTTTCATTTGCTTGTCTAGCGTTATTTAATTGCTCAATAGCACTCTTATCACGAAAGCTATTTACTCTATCTTTTATCGCCGCTAACTCTTCAAAACCAGGGCTTGAGATAATATCGTCAAACCGAGCTGCTGATGTAAAGTCATGCCATGCTATTGTTTTATTTGATATTAGCGCAAGTTGGTTGTTTATATCATCGATGTTGGTAGGTTTTCCTGATAATTGGTACTCCATGGCTGGCATTCCTGTAGAACCTAATAAAGTGCTTATTTCTTCAAGTGTTGTTTGTTCATTATTGTCCCGTAAAATTTGGGGCAGTTGCCTTAATACATAAAATAGTTTTAGCTTTTCTTTAGAGTGCTTTTCTAGTACGAATTTACTTTCATCCACAGAGCTACCTTCCCATGTTTTAACTTTTACACCGTCTTGTTGAGCTAAATACTGTAGAAAGCCCATTTCACCACAGCAATCAATTGCTGCCTGTTGGCTAGCTTTTGTTGGCCAGTTACCACCTTCGAGTAAAATTAATGTCGGCTTGAATGCTTGATACATTTTTTCGATATCGGCAAATTGTGGGTGACTAGCATCGTAGCTATGCTCAACTCCCAGTAATAAAACTTGCTGTTCGCTTGAGTGAAGTACCCAAGTGTTTGAGTTTGGTTTATAGGGGGCGTTATCTGCATAAGCAGAAAAGTTAACTGTGATAAGGGCAGAGAAAAATATGAAGAAAAGTTGGGCTAAATGAGCCATGTAAAAATCCTTTTTATCTAATGTTATGAGTTATTCTTCTAATATGGGGGAAGTGATTAGGTATTACCAACCGGCTAGCTGATAAGTTAGTGAGAGCTAGATCTTTTAGCCCCCGCTAAATAAGCTGTGTACTTGCTTAGGGGGCTAAATATTATCAGTTTACTTTATGTTACTTGTAATAACTCAAACAAGTTTCTACTTCATTCGCTGAGCCCATAATCACTTCCACGCGTTGGTGGATGCTTTCTGGCTGAATGTCCATAATACGGCCTTGGCTAGTCATGGCTGCGCCGCCCGCTTGTTCAATTAAGAAGGACATAGGGTTGGCTTCATACATTAAGCGTAGCTTATATGGTTGCTCAGGTTTTTTGTTATCAGCTGGGTAAGTAAAAATACCGCCACGAGTTAGTACGCGGTGGATATCACCCACCATGGCAGCAATCCAGCGCATGTTAAAGTTTTTACCGCGTGGGCCAGTCTCACCTGCAACTAAGTCGTTAATATAGTTTTGCATAGGTGCTTGCCAAAAACGTTGGTTTGACATATTAATAGCGAATTCTTGGGTATCTTTTGGTACTTGTACATTGCGATCAACTAATAAGTAGCCGCCATGAGTTCTATCTAATACATAGAAGTGTGTACCGCTACCTGTGGTCATAACTAACATAGTTGACGGGCCATAAAGTACGTAGCCAGCACATACTTGTTTGTTACCCGGCTGTTGAAATTGTGCTGGATCTTCTGCATCCATTCCAGGAATCGCTTCATGGATTGAGAAAATGGTACCAATCAGTGAGTTAATATCGATATTTGAGCTACCATCTAGCGGGTCAAATGAGACTAAAAACTTACCTTCAGGATCGCCTGCAACCGATGAATCTTCTTCTTCTGAAGAGATTGCTCTAACAAAACCTGACTCAAGTAAAATGTCTTTAAACAATTCGTTAGCGACAACATCAAGTTTCTTTTGTACTTCACCTTGAATGTTTTCATCTAAGGTTGAGCCCATTAAGCCACCTAAGTGGGCTTGGCTAACACGAAAAGAAATCTCTTTGGTCGCTGCCAGTATAGTTTTAATCAGTGAAATGAGATCGAGTGGAACATTGTCTTGACGCAGAGCAGGTGCTAGTCGTTGCATTGGCTTACCTAAATTACCTTAAAGTTAAAAGTTATGTAATGTTTTATGAAAACATCTGAAAAGACTTTCACTATTATAACAAGTTTCAACGAAACATTAGTATGCTTTATTTGATAATTTTTGCGCAATACAGCGCTAACCCTTGAGCGGTTAGCGCTTTTTTCTTGGTTAAGACTAAGTCTAAGCAGTTGCCGCAATCGTTTTGCTTTTTCGGCTTTTTCTTGGCTTAGCTAATACGATTAAGTTACCTACCACCATAAGGATAAGGCCAGCAACGGTAAACTCACTCCAGACAAAACCTTCAACAAAAGTAGAAATTACTACAGCTACGCCTGGGAAGATAATATTGGCATACGAAGTTTTATGAGCGCCAATACGTGTCATTAAACTTAAGTAACAACCAAAAGCGATTACTGAGCCAAATATTGATAAATACACTAATGATGCAATGTACTCAGTAGTAAAGCTAAAGGTAAAACTTTTACCCTGTATTAAGGCGACAATAACCATAAATACTGTGCCGTAAAACATGCCCCAAGCATTGGCTGGTACTACGGCTATATTGTTTTTCTGATTTCTGATAGAAACCATAGTGCCCACTGAGGCAGAGCAAGTACCTGCGATACATAAAGCTAAGCCAAGGAGTGTCGCTGCACCTAATTGCACGTCATTTAATTGTGGCCAGAATAAAATCACTATACCGGCTAAACCACAAGCACCGCCGTAATAAACTTGTTCGGTAATTTTGGTTTTATAAAAAATGCGCGTATTGACGATATTAATCAGCATTAGCGTTGAAAAACCAATACAAGTCAGTGCTGAGTTTATATGCTGTTGAGCATTATATAACAGCAAGTAATTTAGGCCGAATAAACAGGTGCCAAACAGAGCGAACAGGCCATGTTGTTTCAAAGTATAGCGAAGCGGCATTTTCTTAATCATGGCAAAGGCGAACAGGGTCAGTGATGCCAAGGCAAAACGATAAGCAACAGAGGCTTCAACAGCAACATCACCTAGCTGATAGTTAATGGCAATCCAAGTTGAACCCCAAATAACTACCGTAAGAAGATAGAGCATAGTGTTATTCATAATATGTCACTTATTTATGGTAAAGGAAGAAAGAAGTGACAGTGTAAAGATTATTTGCTGTAATAACATATACAAAATAATGAAAATGAAACCTATACAGTTTATGCGTTTATTGGATAAAAAATCATCATCGTTTTTATATCAACAAGTTATCGACTTTATTGATCAGCAGCAGAAAACAGGTGCTTTGCTACCCGGTGATAAATTACCTAGCTTAAGAAAGCTTAGTCGACAATTTGAAATAAGCGTACCTACGGTCAAACAAGCTTATGTTGAACTGGAAAGGCAAGGGCGAGTATGTGCTAGACCACAATCTGGTTATTACTTGATGGCGCAGCAAGTGCGCACTTTACAGCCACGGCCTGCTACTTGGGCACAATGTAAGCCAACCGAAATAACCTGTCGTAGCATGATTGAGCAGGTTCACGATGCTGTGCATTTACCTAACACGGTTGCATTAGGCATTTCTAACCCCATTCAAGCGCACGCGCCAGATAAAGCGCTAGCACGATTAATGCGCTCAGTGCTAAGTAAAGTATCTGATAAAGCAGTCAGTTATGGCCCAGTAACTGGTGATGCCAAACTGCGTATGCAATTAGCGTTTCGTTATCAAGAGCAGGCGGTGGATATTAACCCGAATGATATTGTTATTACTAATGGCGCACAGGAAGCGCTATCTATTGCGCTGCAATGTGTGGCTAAACGTGGTGATGTGATCGCCATAGAATCGCCATGCTTTTTTGGCATTATCGAGCTAATTGAAACCTTAGGGATGAAAGCGTTAGAGGTTTATACTTGCACCGAAGATGGCGTTTGTATTGACTCATTAAAACAGGCAATTGAGCAGCATGATATAGCCGCTTGCTTATTTTCAACTGCCATTAATAACCCACTTGGCTCAATGAAAAGTGATCAACAACGACAAGCCATGGTGGAGTTATTAGAAGCGCATAATATTCCGTTAATTGAGGATGATGCTTACAGTGAAATTTACTTTACTGAGCATAAACCAAAGCCAGCACAATTATACTCGGAAAAGGGCTTAGTGGTCACTTGCTCGTCATTTTCTAAAACTGCAGCGCCAGGTTATCGCGTTGGTTGGTTACTGCCGGGTAAATTTGAAGAGCAAGCAAAACGTATTAAGCGCGCGCAATCAAGCTCAACACCTATGTTGCAACAATGGACGCTGAATGAATATTTGCTCAGTGGTGATTATGATCGCCACTTAGCGGTTCTGCGCAAAAACTTACAGTTTAACTGTGAACGTATGCGGGCGTTAATTGCAGAGCATTTTCCCGAGCAAGTATGTATTTCACAACCTCAAGGGGGCAGCGTGCTGTGGATCCGCTGTCAATCGCATGTTAATACCAGTGACTTTTTCCAGCAGGCACTAGCTGAAGGGGTTAGCTTTACCCCAGGAGTGGTGTTTTCCCCTTCTGGAAAATATAGCAACTATATGCGTGTTAGTTATGGCGTTAAGTGGGGTGATGAAATAGAGGCAGCCATTATGACTTTAGCTAAACTAGTACATCAATACTCAGATAAAACTCTGAGCATGGGTGAGAGTTAATGGCCAATCAATCGATATCTTTAAAGCTGTTATTACCTTTATTGGCGGCCATATTGGCGGTATCGCCATTAGCGGTTGATATGTATTTGCCTGCCATGCCAACCTTGGCTGCGCATTTAGGTACAGATATGCCAATGATCCAAAATAGCCTAAGTATCTATTTACTCGGTTATGCTCTTGGCCTAATTTTATTCGGCCCTATGGCAGATAAATACTCGCGTCGTAAATTAGTGCTGTTTGGTATAGGTGGTTTTGTTATCGCAAGTTTAGCCTTACCGCTGGTTAGCAATGTTGAGCAGTTTTTAGCAATTCGTTTTGCCCAAGCATTTATATCGAGCGCAGCTACTGTGGTCGTGCCTGCAACTATTCGTGAATTTTATGGTAAAGATACGGCTAAAGGTTTGTCGTACGTGAGCATGATCATGATGGTGGCGCCTATGATAGCGCCTAGCATTGGCAGTGTTTTGTTAGTTGCGCATAGTTGGCAATTAATTTTCTATGTGCTTTCTGGTTATAGTTTGCTGGTCTTTATTTTAGTGGCAAAGTATTTACCTGAAGTGGTGCGCAGCCAGCAAGTGCAAGAACTGTCGTTTGTGCAGCGCTATAAAATTGTTTTTGCCAATAGTGAAGCTAGGTTAGATATTATTACTTCTATGGTGATATCGCTGGCATTCTTTGCTTATATCACTGCCATTCCCTTTGTCTATTTAGAGGTGTTTGCTACCTCAGAATTTACCTTTAGTTTATTGTTTGCCCTAAATGTAGTTGCCTTGATGACAGCACATTTTACTAATACGCGATTGGTAGTACGAAAAGGCTCTAGAGCTATGTTATGGTATGGCTTAACCTTAGCTTGTGTTGCCGCCAGTGCGCTAGTTTTGGTGAACTATTTTGCCCTACCGTTAGCTTATACTGTGATGGCAATACTGCCGCTGATGGGTAGTATTTCTATGGTGGCGGTCAATAGTGATGCGCTTATACTAACCAAGTTTCCTGAGCAGTCAGGTACGGCAACCGCAGTTATTGGTACTTTACGTTGGGGAATTGGCGCATTGGCAGGACCCATTCTGGCATATTTTTATAATGGTACGGCACTGCCATTTGCTGGCTTGATGTTTACCTCGGTATTAATTGTATTAGTGTGTCAGTTGTTAATTAAACTGAGATCGGCTTAATTAAAGTGAAAGAAAAATAGGAATAAGAAAATGAAAAAAGTTGCGGTAATTTTAAGCGGTTGTGGTGTCTATGATGGTAGTGAAATTCACGAAGCAGTTTTAACTTTACTTGCCATTGAGCAGCAAGGGGCGAGTTATCGCTGTTTTGCTCCGAATATTGAGCAACACCATGTTATTAATCATCTTACTGGTGAAGTGAGTGAAACTGAAAGCCGCAATGTTTTGGTAGAGTCAGCACGTATTGCTCGTGGTGATGTTGAAGACTTAGCAGAGCTTCGCGTTGATGATTATGACGTCCTGATTGTCCCGGGCGGTTTTGGCGCGGCAAAAAATCTCTGTAATTTTGCGATTGATGCCGATAATTATACGATTAACGAGCAGGTGCTAGCTGCCGCACAAGCCTTTGCTAAGGCAGAAAAGCCAGCAGGTTACATGTGTATTGCACCAGCGTTATTACCGTTAATTTACCCTCAAGGTATTCAAGGCACTATAGGTACAGATACTGGTACTGCTAACCTTATTGCCGCTAAAGGCCTAGTTCATAATGACTGCCAAGTTGCCGATATCGTCGTTGATAATGCCCATAAAGTAGTGACAACACCTGCCTATATGTTAGCAACCTCAATGAGTGAAGCGGCGGCGGGCATTAATAAACTCGTGAAAAGTGTTTTAGCGTTAAGTTAATAAAGTGCCTACATAATGACTAAGCCCCTTGATAACGAGCCGTTAGTGTTTAGCGAATTAGAAAAACTGGTCGCGCAAAAAATTACGTTAGATATCCGCCACTTTGCCCAAAGTGATGATGCTGATGCGCAAGTTGGCGTTACTGAACTGCCTGCTGAGTTAGCTGAGATGATCACTCAGTCAAACCTAGGCTCTGTGGTATTATTCGCCGAGAACTTTGCTAATACTGAACAGGTGGTGAAGTTAACGCATGACTTACAGCAAGCCGCATTGGCATCAGCTGCGGCTAAGCCATTAATTATTTCGGTAGATCAAGAAGGCGGTCGAGTATTTCGTTTTGCTCAAGGCACAGCTTTTGCCGGCAATATGGCACTGGGGGCAACGCAAAATAATCATGGCGTTAAGCTTACCGAACAGGTCAATACCGCTATAGTCAAAGAGCTACTTGCCCTTGGTATAAACAATAATTACGCGCCTGTGGTTGATGTTAATAATAATAGTAAAAACCCGGTTATTAATACTCGCGCTTATGGCGATAACCCTGAGTGGGTGGCAAAGCATGGCATAGCGGCAACGAAAGCGATACAAGCACAAGGTGTGATGGCGACGTTAAAGCATTTTCCTGGGCATGGTGATACCTATGTTGATAGTCATCTAGGCTTACCGCGTGTTGACCATGAGTTTGCCCATATTAATGCCAATGAACTCGTGCCATTTAAGCAGGCCATTGCAGAAGTAAAACCTGCGATGATTATGACAGCGCATATTCAATACCCTGCGCTTGACTCTAGTACCTTCACTAGCAAAAGTGGTGAGCAGTTAATTATTCCCGCCACCATGTCGCGTAAGATATTGCATGATTTACTACGCGTTGAGATGAAGTTTGATGGCATTATCGCCACCGATGCGTTAGATATGGCCGGTATTGCACATTTTTATCAGCCTGTTGATGCGGTGGTGGCAACTTTTGTTGCAGGTGCAGATTTAGCTGTGATGCCATTTAAGGTCAGAAAGCCAAGCGATATAAATAAGTTTTATCATTTTATTAAACAAGTAGCTGCTAAGCTTGAGCAAAAAATTGAGCAGGCTGAAATAACCCAAGCAGAGCTGGAACAATCATTAGCGCGCATTAATCGTTATAAAGTCGCCTATATTAACTCAGTTGAGCTAGCGAAGACGCCACTCGCGCAACAACAGCAACAGGCGCAGCAAGTTGTTGCCAATACTGAGCATTTAGCGTTAGAGCAGAGCTTAATGACTGAAGCTGTGGTGTTAGCCAAAACCGACGCTAAACTTTTGCCGCTTGCTACCGCTAAACCTAAAAATATCCATATTATTGTTGAGAATGACTTAGAGTTAGCAGCATTAAGCCATGCTATTGAGCAAGCATTTCATCAAGCACAATGCGCTAAAGCAAATATAACTGCGCTGGTTGCTAGCAAGGTTAAGGTGGCTGATAAGGCTTCTCTGGATAACTTTATAACTTCAGCAGATCTCGTCATTGCTAGTATTAATGTTAGAACCGCAAGCTTGGTTGATTTAGGCGGTATGGATGATTTATTGGCAACGCAGTTTGCTAAAGAAAAAGGCACAAGTATTAACTATGCTGATGTGGTTGAGCAGCAATTAGTGAAGGCGCAGCAGGCTGGTATTAAGCGTATTGTTATTGCTCGTGGCTCGCCCTATCTTATGAGCAAATATACTCAGTTAAGTAATGTTTTGTTCTGCAGCTTTGATGATCGAAGTTATCTTCACCAAGGACAAGCGTTAAGCCCAGGTTATAACGCTAGCTTAGCTATTTTGCTGGGTAATCAAGCAGCACGTGGTGTTTTGCCGGTGCAGCTATAGTAAAGCGAGTGATAAGCTAGCGGTTTGCTATGACCGCTAGCCATTACAGGTAAGTGCTTATACAGATAAAGCAATACGTGGTTTTGCACCTTTGCTGCTGTCAATTTTTGGTGCACACAATAGCAGTCGTGACGATTCAATCTTACCATGCTCAATAACATAGTCTTTAAAGGCGTGCTCTCGTTGTTCACCAAGTTCTTTTAGGCGCTTAATATTGGCAGGATCTGTTAATGCCTTGCCGGCAGGTAAGCCGATATCTTCAGGCACGCTAATCGCGCAAATAGTGACCTTGGTATCTTTTTTATCTTGCATTAAGGCGATAAAGTCTTGCATATATTTTTGCTGGGCAGATTCAGGTTCAATTTGCTTCACTTGATAGTCAACATCATCAAAGCGTAGTTTTAAGGCAAACTCGCCTGCGGTAATAGCAACCGAAACAATATTGGCATAAGGCACAAAGGTGGTGATCAAGTAATCTTGTGTCGCCGACATAATGGCCTTTTGAGTGATCAGCGTGAGAATACTGCTTAAGCCAAATTTAGGGTCTGAGGTTGAGCCACTCACCGGTACATCTAACTCAACCGCGCCGTTTCTATCTTTTAGCATACCTAAGGCCATATTTAATGGTAAGGCGCCTTGCTCTATCAAGCTGCCAGCTTCATGGCTGTCAACAATGCCGGTTTCTAAGCCTTGTAAGTGCAGCAGCATATTACCGTCTAGCTCATCACCAATTAAGTTGATATTTAAATCGGTACTGAGTTGCCCTGTTTTTACTTCAAGGCTTGCCGCTTTTTTCAGGTAAGATGATAACGCTACTAGCGATAGCTCTTTTAAGTAACCTTCTACATGATAGTTAGGTACATCAACAAAGGGCTGTATATGACCTGTTAAGTTAAAATGCGCGTATTTATTGCTTTTGCCAGCAAAATGAAATGGCGTTTTTTCTTGGCTGGCAGCATCATTAGAGATACGACCTAAATCGAGTTTTTCAATATTTAAGGTTCGCGTAACTACGGGCTCAACACTGTTATCGGTTAACACCACTTTGTTGTCATTAACTAGTGCAAACTTATTTAAAGTGAAAGTAAAGGCATTATCAATAGCGCTTTGTTGTTGACTTGGCTGCTGAGCTAGTTGCTGCTCGTTTGGCTGACTTGCTTGTGCTTGCGCTGCGCTTTCTTCTTGTGCAAGTTTAATTAAGTTGGCAATGACTTTGTCTTTCAACACAATAACATCGCTTTGCAGTGTATCTAAGATAATTTCGTTAACGGCAAGATTAGTTTTAGTGAGGTTAATGTCATTAATGCTAAATTGCTTTAAGGTAACCAATGCGGGTAATTGCTGTTGATCATTTAGCTTTGAAGCGGCGATATCATCAATAATCAAATCAGCAATCTTGATACTAGGCTGTTCAATAAAATGAAAGCTTATATCTTCCATTAATAGGTTATCAAAGCTAAGTAACTGCTTACTATTATCTTCTTGGTTAATGCTGGCTTGGGCGAGTTTAATATCAGAGGTACCTTGGATATTGGTTAATTCATCTTGCTCAACCGTAACGATAACATTAGAGAAATTTTGCACAAAGCTAGCTAAAGTGAGCTCTTGCTGGTTTACTTTTGCAGCTAAATTTTTATTGCTTAGTTGCGCACTTTCAATAGTTATTGTCAGGCCACTTTTTAAGATATCAATTGCTTGTTTACTGTTAAGAGAAAGCTGTCCTGATAATGATGAGACTGGCTCAAGGTATGGTTGCAGTTTAACTAATGGGTAGTTATTTAAGGCTAAGTCACTGATGATTTTGCCTTCACCTTGTTGAAAGTGAGCCTGTGCTGAAAAGTTAAGCTCGGTATCATCAATTTGCGCCTGAAGGACGATATTGGCTTGTTGTTCGATAAGGGTTGCTGTTAACTCATTAACCTCTATGCGCTCAAGCTTGAGGTGGTGCAGCTTTTCTTTACCATGGGCAGATTTTTTTTCTAAGGCAATTTCAAAATTTTCTAACAGCAATTTAGGTAAAACCAGCTGATATGGAAAGCTTAGCTGTTCACTATTTTCGGCAGGGGCTTTGTTTGTATCTGTTGCTTCTTTATTGATGTTAATGCCAGCAACATACAACGTCTCATCAGTTTGCTTAATATGGATAAAACCGTCATTTAACTGTAATTGTGCTATGTTAATTTCATCAAAGAGTAGTTGAAATAGGGTTAGTTTTATTTCGAAGTTTTTCAGTGAAAAGACGGCAACGGAAGGCTCATCTTCACTACTTAAGCTGATATCAGATAAAGTTAACTTGCTTAAAAATGGGTTATATCGAATCGAACTCTCTTTGGCTAATATGAGCTTTTCTTGCGCTAAATAGGGCGTTAACTGTGCTTTAATAATGGGCGATGAGACTAACCAAATAATCATGAATAGCCCGATATAAAGAGCCAATAAAAATTTAATTAATTTATGACGTAAAAATGAGCGCGTTGCCGCCATGGTAACCTTATCCTTGTACTTCGGGGAGTTGCTGTAAAATTGGCCGCATGATAGCAAAAAAATACCTGAACAGATATTAATATCTAGTTAAGAAAATTTACTCTGTTAGATAGACAGGATACAATTGCCTCTGGTGAATTTTTACATTTTATTTACAGACTGAAGGACTAACCTCCCATGGATATAACCGTTGAAAAAGTTGAGCATTATGCACAAATGCTTGGTGAAATGAGCTTGCAATTCGGCGTTAAGTTTTTACTTGCCGTTGTTGTTTATCTTATTGGTAATTTTATTATTAATAAAGCGATTAACTTAATTGAATTAGCGCTGAACAAGAAAAAAGTTGAAGTAACGCTGCACCGTTTTCTATTAAGTATTGCGGCAACCTTATTTAAAGCAATTCAAATAATTATCTTCGCTTCAATGATTGGCATTGAAACGGCGTCATTAATTGCGGTACTCGGTGCAGCAGGTTTAGCGGTTGGTTTAGCCTTACAAGGCAGTTTAGCGAACTTTGCGGGTGGTGTGTTAATTCTATTATTCCGCCCATTTAAAAATGGTGATGCCATTGAGGCTCAAGGTTATGTTGGTGTGGTAGAAGAGATTCAAATTTTTAACACCATTTTAAAAACCTTTGATAATCAACGTATTATTATTCCTAATGGTTTACTTTCAAATGGCTGTGTGAAGAATATTAACGTTAATGGCACACGTCGTGTTGATATGGTATTTGGTATTAGCTATGACGATGATTTAACTAAGGCTAAGCAAATTTTACGTGACTTAATTGAAGCAGATGAAAGAGTATTAAAAGATAAGCCTGTTGATATTTGGATTGGTAGTCACGGCGATAGCTCAATCAATATTTTTGTTCGCCCTTGGTCAAAGGCTGAAGATTATTGGGGTATTTACTTTGATATGATGGAAAATGTGAAGTTAACTTTTGATAAAGAAGGTATTAGCATTCCATACCCACAACGCGATGTACATTTACATCAAGTAGCTGCTAAGTAATTAATTAACTAATTAATCATTTAAAAAGCCGTTAGCGAATACTCGTTAACGGCTTTTTTTATCGGCTTTATTTTTTAGGGTTTATTTTTTATGGCTTTAGCAAGGCTAATGCATCATATACAGTTTTCTAAATTGGCTTGGTGTGACTTCCTTAAACTGCAAAAAGCGTCGATTAAAGTTAGAGATATTATTAAAGCCGCATAAGTCACTGACAGTGGTCACCGGCATTGAGCTGTTAATGAGTAAAGAGCAGGCTTTACTAATACGCAGCTGGTTGACTAACTCGGTAAAGGTTTGCTCTGTTCTTTGCTTGATAAAGCGATGAAAGTGATTGGTACTCATATGTACTAGGTTAGCAACCTCTTCCGCTTTTAAGTTGTCGGTATAATGCTGGTGCAGGTGGCGAATGATTTTATCTAGCTTATCGGTTGAAGCATCTGAAGTGATGGAAATGTTATATCCTGAGCTGGAGAGAATTTCTGATGATTTATCATCAAGCATTAATTGTAAAATTTCCATCAAGCCGATAAAGCGTTGTGAAGGTTGTGCCTTGGCCATGCTTTTAAAAATAGCGGTGACTTTTTTCGCCACAGGCAAACTAAATTTAATGCCACGTCGCGATGATTCTAGCAGGGGCTTTAAGCCAACTAAATCTGGCATAGCGGTTAGTTGCTCTAGCCAAGCGACCGGGATTTGCGCTACATATACTTGTTGCTGTTGGCCGTCTTCTCGTGGCAGTGAACACCAAGTATGGGGTAAATGCGGGCCTAATAGTGTTAAATCAAAATCGCCATAATTTTCAATATTATCACCCACATATCTTTGCCCTGAACTATTCAGGGTTAGCGCAATTTCATATTCCGGGTGATAGTGCCAATTAAAGTCAATATTGTCCAATTCATAAAGCCAATAACGCCAAGATGAGTTTTCCGTTGGCAGTACTTTTTCAAACATTAATTTCATAATTAGCTGAGTTTTTGACCGATTCAAGGTGAATAGAAAAGTATCATAACAAGATAGAAAAGTGTAGCAATTAGTCAGAGGTGAATTGCAAACTAATTAGGCGTTAAGGGAACGTTACTAAAAATTAACATTAGGTTTTTGGCTGTTAGCAAAGTTTGAGGCCTCGACCTAAGTTGCATAAAAAGAGATTCACATAATGTCTAAAGCAAATTCAAGAATACCCAGAGCAATGAACAAAAAGCCGCTCGCAGTTGCTGTATCGTCAGCACTTTTGAGTATGATGACTTTACCTGTAATCGCTGCAGATGAAGCTGAGGAAAAAACTGATAGAAACACGTTAGAAGTGATTGAAGTTACCGCGACTAAACATGTTACTAACCTAATGGAAACGCCTATCGCAGTTACCGCGATGAACCCAGAAACGTTAACACGCCAAAATGTAAAACAATTAGGTGATTTAAGCGGTATGGTGCCCAACTTACAATTGGGATTATCAAATTCAGACTCAGGTGTGAAAGCGTCTATTCGTGGTGTTTCATCAAATAACTTTACTGAAATTGCTGATCCCGCTGTAGGTATTCATATCGATGGCATTTACTCACCACGCCCACAAGGTTCATTAGCGTTAATGTTCGATTTAGAGCAAGTCGAAGTGTTACGTGGTGCTCAAGGTACGCTTTTTGGTCGAAACTCTACCGCTGGTGTGATTAATGTTATTCCAGCTAAGCCTGAGTTTGATGAAAACTATGGTTGGACAACATTACAGCTAGGTAACTATAACGCTCAGCAAATTCGCACTGTATATAATTTTGGCATTAGCGATAACTTTGCCTTACGTGCAGCACTAATGATAGATAAACGCGATGGTTATATTAATCAAAAGCAAGATTTAACCGACCGTGGCATGAAGCTACCTGATCCTGATGGTGAGTGGGGTGATTCAATTTGGAGTGGTCCAGATGGTAAGCCAGATGTTGATATGCGTTTAAATAAAAAACTTGATGCCTCAGATTATTATTCAAATTCAGATCAATGGGGCGGTCGTTTAACCGGTTTATGGCAAATTACCGATGATTTGGCTTGGACTATGGGTTTTGAACATTATCAAAATAATGGTGCAGGTCATGTTAACTTAAAAGACTGTTGGGCGGCAGAAGGTACTGATTATGCTTGTGATACTGAAAGTCATTTTGACCAAGAGGTGCTGATTAATGTACCGGGCAAAATTGATATGAGCATAGATACAGTTCGCAGTTTACTTACCTATGATATTAATGGAAATACCGTATTAGAGCATAGATTTGCCTACGCCAATCAAAAAAGGGTTCAACATCACGATGATGATGCCGGTCAACACTCTTTAATGTCTGAAGTAGATATTATGTACTCTTGGGGTAACTGGGGACGTCAAACCGTTGATGATAGAGCAACCTACACAATAGATTCAGAATATAAATCTTATGTTAATGAACTGCAATTAAAGCAAACTTTTAACAATTGGCAGTATGTGCTTGGCGCATTTTGGATGTATGAAAACAACAAGATGGAATTTGGTCAAGATATGCTAGTGCAAGCGCCTTGGGGTATGCCATATAGCCAATACTATGATCAACCAAAGCGTGAAATTGATTCAAAAGCGATTTTCTTCCAAGCAGATGTAGAGTTAAGTGAAAAATGGACAGCAACTGCCGGTATTCGCTACACCCAAGATGAGCGAATTGATAACGAAGGTGAAACCTGGGGTAGTTGGAGCGCCGACACTCCTTGGTACTACAATGGTGCAGACGGTTTGCCGGTTAATGAGTTAGGCATGGGCTTACCTCATAATGGTACTGATTTAACCATGAATATGGGGCCTTTTGCCGGTAAACCAGCTTATGGCGATACTAAAGTGGTTAACACCTATGCAAAAGATTGGGATCAAACCACTTGGCGCTTGGGCTTAAACTACCAATTGGCTAATAAGCAATTTATGTTTGCCAGCGTGGCAACCGGTTATCGTGCTGGTGGCTTTGGTGATAGAACCGATGCCTGTGGCGGCGGTACTTGTGCAGATGGCAGTACTGAGCAGTGGACGTACTTAGATTATGATCCTGAAACTACCATTAACTATGAATTAGGCTATAAAGCGACCTTACTAGATGACAGCTTAAATTTATCAGCAGTATTCTTCTTCACCCAATATGAAGATATGCAATACACCAATATGCACCCTATCGGTCAGAAAATTGTTGATCGTGAATGTCCTGATTGGGATCCAGCCTGTGACATAGTACAAGCGTGGAAAACTGAAAATATTGGCGACTCAGAGATTTATGGTATCGAGTTAGAGTTTGACTATATTCCTTGGGAAAATGGCCACCTAAATGGTTTCTATGCTTATTTAGGTACGGAAATTACCTCGTATGATTCTTACAATGATGACTGGATGTGTGGCTATCGTGAAGAGAATGGCGCAGAGGCTTGTGCCGAGTTATTCATTGAGCCGGGTAATCCGTTAAGTGGTCGTCAATTATATGATGTTACCGGTAATCAGTTACCTAATTCTCCAGAGCACTCTATGGGTCTGAATTATTCGCACTATATCGAAATGGGTGAGTATCAATTGGTGCCTTGGGTTGGCTTACGCTGGCAGGATAAAATGTACTTTACCCCGCGTAACTTAGATAACCGCGCAGTGGGTGATTACCAAGAAGCGTATGCTAACGTTGATGCCTCGTTAAAATTCTCACCTGTTGATGAAGATTGGTATATAGAGTTATACGGCAATAACTTAACTGATGAAGTGGTGATTAACTGGATGGGCCAAGGCGCAAATGGCGGTTGGAAGTCTAATTCGTATAATCCACCGCGTATGTACGGTATTCGTTTTAATATTTCCTACTAATGAATGGGCGAACACTTTTGTCGGCATGCGCTAAGTGTTCGCTTTATCGGTAGAGTACAGATAACGTACAGAGAAAGTTTTGCTGAGCTTAGGTTACTATTGCCAAACTCAGCAAAAAGTGAGGCGAGATGTCGACTTTCCCACCTCATTTTTTAGCTGATCTCATTGAGATCAGCTCTTTTTATTTTTATCGTTAGGCGTGCTAAGTTTTAAGCGCTGACAGATGTAAGCAGAGGCAGTTATGAAAAGCAATTTTGTTGCAGTAATCTTAGTGTTAGTCACTTTTTTTGCCATTTCATTTATTACCAATATTATTGGGCCAATTTTTCCTTCCTTGGTAAAGGATTTTGATATTAGCCTGGCAGTTGCTGGCTTCTTGCCGTTTTCTTTTTTTGCTGCCTATGGCGTGATGTCGATTCCTGCTGGCATGCTGGTGGATAAATATAGTGAAAAACCGGTATTACTGGCGGCCTTTATTATGTCGGCATGTGGAGCATTGGCATTTGCGCTACTGCCAAGCTTTTTTATGGCCATGGGTTCTTTGTTTCTGATTGGTACTGGTATGGCAATGCTGCAAGTAGCCATTAATCCACTGCTGCGGGTTTCAGGCGGTGAAGAAAACTTTGCTTTTTATTCGGTACTAGCTCAACTGTTATTTGGCGCAGCGGCTACCTTAAGCCCGCTAGTATACAGTGGTTTAGTTCAAGGTATGGCAGAAACAAATGCTAGCGGTATTAGTGGTTTGCTAAGCAATGTAGTGCCAACTGATATGCCTTGGCTGTCTATGTATTGGTTATTTGCCGTTATTTCAGTGCTGATGTTGCTATTTATCGCGGCGATTAAGTTACCTAAAGTTGAGTTAAAGCAAGAGGAGTCAGTGGGTGCTTGGGGTATCTACCTAGAGTTATTTAAAAATAAAACCGTGATCTTATTCTTTATTGGTATCGCCGCTTATGTTGGCACAGAGCAAGGCGTTGCCAATGCTATATCACTATTTTTACAGCGCTATCATGGCCTCGACCCATTAACTGTTGGCGCGAGTACCGTCAGTGATTTTTGGTTAATGCTTACGCTTGGCTGTTTTTTAGGGTTGGCGTTATTAAAAGTGCTTGATAGTCGTTTGGTATTAAAGTTGTTTTCGCTAGGCGCGTTATTATCTCTAACCGCAGCGCTATTTGGCTCAGCTGAGGTGGCATTAATGGCTTTTCCTTTGGTGGGCTTTTTCTTATCGGTTATGTGGTCGGTTATTTTTTCACTGGCACTGAATTCTTTGGCTGAGCACCATGGCTCATTTGCCGGAATCTTATGTACGGGCATTGTTGGTGGTGGTTTAGCATCACCTATTGTAGGTTTGATTGCTGATTTAACCGGCGACCTACGCATGGGCATGATAGTTGTTTATGTTACCCTAGGCTATATCTTTGCTATTGGCTTTTGGGCTAAACCCTTGGTTAATAACAAAACGGTACAGCTATTTAAAAAAACACCTGTAGATAGCAAAGCGCCTCTATAACTTCTTGTTGAGCACGAATAAATGAAAATTAATGCAAATATCCCCTTTTATGCACTGCTAGCTAGCAGTGTTTTATCTCTTAGTGCTTGCCAAGAGCAGCAAGCAACCGGCGCAAAGCAACAAGCTGAGCAAGCAAAGTCAGTGTCTTCGTTATCACAACAAGATATTGATAACTTAGCTAGCTCTTTAGCTGTTAAATATCGCTTTTTAAGTAATATTGAAACAGATTGCCCTGATAAAGATAATCAGCCAGTAGCGCATTGTTATAGTGCGGAAATATTACTGACTAATAATACAAATGCAGATGTATTTGCTGATGATAAATCATGGCAATTAAATTATTCACAAGTGTATCCTGCTTATGCCAGTGAAAGTGATGATTTTAATTTGCTGCACCTTAATGGCGATATTCATCAAATTACCGCTAAAGATAGCTTTGCTGGCTTTAAGGCAGGTAAAACCCATAAGGTAAAATTATGGGTAAAAAGTACGTTAATTGGTGAGCCTGAATTAATGCCCAATTACTGGCTGGCGGCAAATAATTTACAAGCACGGGTTATTGCCAGCACTAAAACCTCACTTGATAGTGAAACTGGTTTAGAAGTACAACCTTATGTGGTGCCGTTTAGCGATACCGTTAAACAAATCAAGTCAGCACCTAATGATATTAATGAGTACTCATCACCGGCTTGGCTTTATGATAATGCCGTAAAAATTGAGACTAGTATTAGCCAGCAACAATTAGCTAGTGCCATTATTCCTACGCCACAATCGGTAAAATTAACAAAGCAAGATACCTATTTAGATATCAGCAAGGGCTTAGCCTTTAGCTTTGTTGGCGATATTAGGCAAAGTGATATTGATGCCGCTATTGAGCGCTTGTCACTGTTAGGTGTTAATCGTGTAGGTTCAGGTGATAAAAGTGATGCAGCAGTTCCTGTGACTATCACATTAAATGAGGCAAAACCTGCTAATTGGCGTGCGGGGCATTATCAACTAAGCATAACTGAACGCGCTATAGATATTAGCGCTCAAGACAAGGCGGGCGCATTTTATGCCTTGCAAAGTATTGCTAGTTTAGTGCAACTTGGCGCAGCTGTTCTGCCATTAGTTGAAGTAACTGATCAACCTCATTACGACTATCGCGGTCAGCATGTAGATGTTGCTCGTAACTTTCATAGCAAAGAATTTATTTTTGCTTTAATCAAGCAAATGGCCGCTTATAAACTTAATAAGTTACATCTGCACTTAGCTGAAGATGAAGGCTGGCGTTTGCAATTGCCAAGTTTTCCTGAGCTTACCCAGATCAGCAGTAAGCGCTGTATGGCGTTAGATGATAAAGCGTGTTTGCAACCTCAATTAGGTGGGGCAGCTGCCAGCGATAGAGATGGTTATTATTCGGTAGAAGATTACCAAGAAATATTAACGTTGGCGAAAGCGCATTATATTCAAGTGATCCCATCGCTTGATATGCCAGGGCACTCGCGCGCAGCTATTAAAGCGATGGAAGCTAGATATCATGCTTATATGAAGCAAGAAAATGAGTTAGAAGCCAAGCGTTATTTACTTACCGATTTTGATGATAAAACTAAATATAGCTCTATTCAAAACTATAACGACAATACCTTAAATATTTGTATGGAATCGACTTATGCTTTTGTTGATAGAGTATTAGAAGATTTAAAAGCCATGCATGAACAAGCAGATCATCCGCTAAACATATATCACATAGGTGCTGATGAAACGGCAGGAGCTTGGTTGGAGTCACCTGTTTGTCAGGCATTAGTGGCTGATAAGAGTAATGAAGTTAACGATATTAAGCATTTAAGTGCTCATTTTATTGAGCGAGTTTCAAACATGGTGGCCAGTAAAGGTATAGGTGTTGCGGGTTGGAATGATGGTTTAAAAGAAACCGATGTATCTCGTATGCCAAGCCAAGTGTATTCCTATATTTGGGATACCCTGCCGTGGGGCGCACATATCCAAGTGAGCGAACAAGCACATCGTAACTGGCAAGTGATCTTATCTACCCCAGATGCCTTTTATTATGATTTGCCTTATCAAGTTGATCCTAAAGAGCGTGGCTATCATTGGGCGGCAAGACGAGTGAATACTCGCAGTATTTTTAACTTTATGCCTGACAATTTGCCAATTCACGCTGAGTTTCGTCTTGATACCTTAGGTCAGCACTTTGTTAGTGATGATACTAAGCAAGTGGATGAGCAAGGTAAATTAGTGCATCAACCGTTACCAAAAAACTTCTCTGTCTATGGCGTGCAAGGTCAGCTGTGGAGTGAAACCATACGCAGCGAACAACAGGCAGAGTATATGATTTATCCACGATTGCTCGCCTTAGCTGAGCGCGCTTGGCATAAAGCAAGTTGGCAAGTGCCCTATAACGAGAAAGGGCAACGTTTTGATAAATCATCAGGCGTTTTTACTGAAGAGTTAGCGAAGCAGCGTGATCAGCAGTGGTCATTATTTTCACAAGTTATCGCACGAAAAGAGCTCGCTAAGTTAGATAAGGCTGGCATTTTTTATCGCATTCCAAGCCCCGGAGCTAAAATTATTGCTGGTAAATTATATGCCAATATAACTTTTAACGGTTTGCCGATTGAATACAAAGATACTTCTGGCGTTTGGCAATCGTACCAACAAGCTGTGGCTGTACAACCGCCAGTTGCCGTACGAGCAAAATCGGCTGATGGTCAGCGTGCTGGTAGAAGCCTAACTCTCACTGAATGATCAAATAGTTAATTCAATTGTTTTTACAATAAAAAGCCAGTGGGTGAAAACCTACTGGCTTTTTTAGTGGATGATTTTTAAAGAAAAATACCACCCTAGATGGCAATTTTTGCTTGGGTTGAAAAGTATTGTTATTGGGTAGATTAGTATCTATGTCGGGCGGTTTTTTTTAGCAAACTAGCCTTAGTTTCTCATGTTATTTAGTGATTTTTTATGAAGCAGTCTTCTATTGTTGTCATAGATCTTGGTGGCACAAAGATTAATATTGGCTTGTATCGGCAAGGGCAAATTATTCATCATAAAGTGCAGCCATTTAATGCCAATGTATCTCAAGCTGAATCTATCTCATTTTTAGCTGAACGTATTTTAGCTATGCTAGAGCCAGATAGCGTTGCAGTTGCCATCGGTGTGCCAAGCATTGTTGATATTGAGCAGGGTATCGTTTTTGATGCGGTGAACATTAGTTCATGGCAGCACGTGCCATTAAAAGCAACGCTTGAAGCCTTAGTTAAACTGCCGGTGTATGTTAATAATGATGTGAACTGTTTTGTTAAAGGTGAGCATAGCTTGCATAAAGCACAACAGGTTTCTGATATGGTGGGCTTGTGTTTAGGTACTGGCTTAGGTGCAGGCATTGTTTTACAAGGTAAGCTTTACACTGGTATTAATTGCTGCGCTGGTGAATTAGGTAGCATTAGCTATTTAAAGTCGACATTAGATGATTATTGCTCAGGAAAGTTTTTCAAAGATCATTACGGTGAGTGTGGCTCGATATTGGCAGAAAAAGCGCGTCAAGGTGAAGAATTTGCAATAGCTGCCTTTGAGCAATTTGGTAAGCATGTTGCGGTGGCGATTAGCCACTTACTGTTAATTATGGATCCGCAGTTAATCGTGTTAGGTGGCTCGGTTGCCAAATCATTTGATTTATTTATCGATTCGGTTTGGCAGCAATTAAATGCCTTTCCTTACAAAAATGTCATAGCGAAATTAACAATTAAACAAAGTCAGTATGAAAATAGCGCTTTGTTAGGGGCGGCAGAGCTTTATTTAGCACAGGAGCGAACAAATGCTTAGGAACTTTAGTAAAGGCTTTTTTTACGGCATATTTGCTGTATTAGTGAGTGCGTTAACAGCGTGCGGGAATCAGGTATCAAACCAGGTATCAAACACAGAAAAACCAATAAACATCGCTGTGCATGTTAATCAGCTTGCCTATGAAAGTAATGGCGTTAAGGTGGCGGTTATTAGCGTGGCAGGACAGGCTGATTTAACGGCAAAGACGTTTCAAGTGCTTGCTAAAAATGGCAGTGCCGTTTATCAAGGTAAGTTAACAGCAGCAGGGCAAGTGCCTGAATGGCAAAGCGCTTATCAAAGTGACGTGCCAGTTAATTACTATCTTGCTGATTTTACCAATTTTAGCTCAATTGAGCACAATGATAACTATCGTGTAAGCATTAATTTTGAAGGTGTTCAGCAGCAAAGTGCGCGTTTTGCTATTGCTAAACAAGCACTATTTCGAAGTACGACATCATCATTGCTAAGCTACTTTAACGGTAGCCGTAATGATGAAGAATATAATTATCAACAAGACAAGCATATTCGTATCTTTGATACTCAGCGTTATGTTGACGTAAGCGGTGGTTGGAATGATGCTGGTGGGGATACAGGAAAGTACTTATCGCATTTATCTTATGCAAATTATATGAACCCACAACAACTTGCTATGGTGGCTTGGGCACTAGCCTATTCCTACCAAGAAGTGCCGCACTTATATGATGAACTTAAGCTAACAGATGCTGTTGTTGATGAAGTCTTTTGGGGCGCAGATTATTTACATAAGATACTCGACCCACAAGGCTATTTTTATATGACGGTTTTCGATAAGTGGAACACAGGTAATGCTGAGCGTGTTGTGACCGCTTATGTTGGCTTAGAAGGTATTTACACTGAAAAATATCAATCAGCGTTTAGGCAAGGCGCAGGTAGTGCAATAGCTGCCTTAGCGCGAGCTTCAGTATTGGCAAAAGCAACGGGAAAACAAGGTCAGTTTAGTGGCGAGCAGTACTTAAAGGATGCAAAAAAAGCATTTCATCACTTAAATGATAACCAAGCGCAAAATAATAAGGCCTATACCGATGATGGCAAAGAAAACATTATTGATGATTACACGGCCTTATTAGCAGCCATTGAGCTGTATAAAGCAACAAATGAAAACATTTATTTAACTGCGGCAAGGCAAAGGGCTGATAATCTAGCCATGAGGCTACATCAGGATGGCTGGTTTATTAGTAATGACATTAACAGTGACAATTTAAGACCATTTTATCATGCCGCAGAAGCAGGGTTTCCGGTCGTTTCGCTAGCCTTATACCATGCGATTGAGCCTGAAAAAACTAAGCAAGATAATGTTGCTGGGGTAATTAGTCGACATATGAGTTACCAATTAGCATTAAATAACAAGGTAGATAATCCGTTTAACTATGCTCGTCAGGCATTTAAAACTTACGATAATGATCAGCTTTCAACTGAGCAGCAAGAAGGTTTTTTTATCCCGCATGCTAATGAAACTAACTACTGGTGGCAGGGAGAGAGTGCGCGACTATCGAGTTTATCTATGGCCGCCAGTTTAGCTAAACCACTCATTCAAGCGAGTGAAAATAAGGCAAGTGTTAAAGCGTTAGATTATTTTGCTCAGCAGCAGTTGGATTGGACTTTAGGTCGTAACCCGTACGATTTAACTATGCTGAATGGTTTTGGCGAAAATAATCCTAAGCCTTATCATGGCTTAAGTATGGTCGCGGGTGGTATTTCTAACGGTATTACTGGCGAGAGAGAAAGTAAGGCTGGACGAGGAATTGAATGGGCGCCAGAGCCAGATTGGAAAAACTGGCGCTGGGTTGAACAGTGGTTACCGCATTCTACTTGGTTTTTATTGGCAACAACTGAAATGGCAAAGTAAGTAATCTATTGAGCAAGCTGCTGTGTGATCTCTTGCTCATACAGCACTTTCTTTGTGCCATTAAAACCTGTGTGAGCACTAACTAGCTCACCCTCTCTGTTAAATAAGTAGCTGCTTGGCATACCTTTAAGTTTGAACTGTTTCGCGAGTAAACCTTTTTCATCGTAAAGAATGTGGAAATCTGCTGGTGTTTGCTGAAGAAAGGCTATGGCATTGTCACGTTTACTGTCGAGGTTAACACTGACAACAACTAAACCTGCTTGCTGATATTTTGCTTGCATATCATTCATCCAAGGAAACGATTTACGACACGGAGTACACCATGATGCCCAAAAATCTAAATAGATTACCTTGCCTTTATGTTGTGCTTTAAAATCGGCAAATTCCTGCAAAGGTTTTGTGTCATCACTGGCAAAGCAGCTTGCCGATAAACAGGTCAGCACAATCATTAAGCTGGTAAGACGTTTTAACATAAATACTCCATTTTTAACCTCAACCACACATAAGCTATGCGATTCTAGTAGTTATTTTTACTGACTTCTACGTTGTTTTGAAGTGAAATAGCTGGCTATTCCTACTTCAAAAAGCCTTGAATTCAGACAAAAACCTCTAACTAGAAACTATAAACATACATAAGTCATTAATAAAATAAATTTATCGCTATTTCTTATGTAGCCTGAGGTTAATTTGCAAACTAAAGAAAGCGCAATTCGAGTTCAGATTATTCTATACTTAATCTAGATGATAAAGCACAATAGCGTTATTGAATATGTTTGAAAAGTCTTGAGCCTTAATTGTATGAAAATACTACCTTTGTTAGCGATAAATCTGCTTTTAGCCATGCTAGCTATAAACCCTCTGACAAGTTATGCAAGTGCGAGTACACAAAACAGTGATAATAGCCTTGATCGCGATGCTTGGTTAAAGATGCGCTTTTCCAAACAGCACGAGGAGTTGATCCCTGTTGTTGCTGTCGCGGATATGTTTTTTAGTTGTAATCGAGCGCGTAAAACCGATGAGCAGAATTACCAGTTAAAAGATTTAGTGCAGAAAATGGATAAAGGTGAGCTTGCAGAAAAACTTGCTGATTGTTTAGGGGAAGATAATATGCAATCAGAAGCGGCATTAAATTTTGGTTTACTTGGCTGTTTTCATGATCAATTAGCGCATTTACCCGAACAAGAAAAAAAGCAAAAAATGAAGCTGGTTAAGCAAGCGATTGCTTCATTATCTCGAAGTGAACGACAACGCAGTTTTACTCAATGTGTCACTGAGCAGTCGATTCACTATTTAAAATAGCACAGCGCATATAATTACAGTGTAATCGTGCTATATTCATAAATTGTAACAAATACTTGTTGGCTTTTACCTTTGGTTTTTATGATTGCGACTTAATATCAATTATAGTGGCAGTAACTAACGAATATAGCTATGTGAGAAAACTATGACACATGAAACGCAGAAAATTTTAGTAGTAGATGATGATATGCGCTTGCGTTCATTGCTGGAACGCTATTTAGTAGAGCAAGGCTTTACGGTAAGAAGTGCCGCGAGCTCGGAGCAAATGGATCGTCTACTTGAAAGGGAAAACTTTCATTTGTTAGTGCTTGACTTGATGCTTCCGGGTGAAGATGGCTTATCTATATGCCGTCGCTTACGCCAAGCATCAAATAACATCCCTATTGTTATGTTAACCGCGAAAGGGGATGAGGTTGATAGAATTATTGGTTTAGAGCTAGGTGCAGATGATTATATGCCTAAGCCATTTAATCCAAGAGAGCTATTGGCACGAATTAAAGCGGTATTACGTCGTCGCGTACAAGAAGCACCTGGTGCGCCATCGTTAGAAGAAAATATCATTGAATTTGGCGAGTACCAGCTAAACTTAGCTACGCGTGAAATGCAAAAAGATGATGTGAGTATGCCGCTTACCAGTGGTGAGTTTGCAGTATTAAAGGCGCTAGTAACGCACCCAAGAGAGCCGTTATCTCGCGATAAATTAATGAATCTAGCCCGTGGTCGAGATTACTCGGCATTAGAACGCAGTATTGATGTGCAAGTTTCACGTTTGCGTCGTATGTTAGAAGATGATCCTGCCAAGCCAAGATACCTGCAAACGGTTTGGGGATTAGGGTATGTATTTGTACCAGACGGTACGCCGGCATAACCCTGCAATTTAGTGAGCGCTAAATCTATTCTTGTTGAATAATTTAGCTGCTCACCAATACTATTTAGACATTCCTCAATGAAAATAATCCCACGCAGTGCTTTTTATCAAACCGTTTTATTAATTGGCTTTTTGCTTTTTATTAATCAGGTGGTTACCTACATTTCTTTTGCTTTATATGTCATAGAGCCAAATCAGCAACAAATGAATCAGTTGTTGGCTAAGCAGGTGCGGGTAGTGTTTATTGATATTAAAGATGCCAATTTGAGCCCGAAAATGGCGGAAGCTTTCCACCATGAAACCGGTATAGGGGTTTATCGCGAGCAAGATGCCCTGCGCTTAGGGTTAGCCAAGGCGGCATATTACCCGTATCGCTCTGAACAAATGTCGATGTTACTCGGTGGCCCAGCAGAAGTGCGAATTTCAGAAGGTGATGAATATCTGTTTTGGATCCGTCCGCCACAAGCGCCACATTTATGGGTAAAAATACCTCTGCTTGGTCTTGAAGAAGCCAATATTTCTCCATTAATGCTGTATTTATCTATTATTGGTGTGCTTAGCGTTATGGGCGGCTGGGTGTTCGTTCGGCAGCTAAATAGGCCGCTTAAAGCGCTGCAAAAAGCCGCTGAAGATGTCGGTCGAGGTGATTTTCCTGAGCCGTTAAAAGAGCGCGGCACTTCGGAGATTATGGCGGTAACGCAAGCCTTTAATCATATGTCTAAAGGTATAAAGCAGTTAGAAGATGATAGAAACTTGTTGATGGCTGGTATTTCTCACGACTTAAGAACGCCGCTCACCCGTATTCGCTTAGCTAGCGAAATGATGAATGAACAAGATGCTTTTTTAAAAGAAGGCATAGAAAGCGATATTGATGATATGAACAATATTATCGATCAGTTTATTGATTATATTCGCCATGACAGTAAGGATAAAGCCGAGTTAGGTGACTTAAACGTTTTAGTAGAAGAAGTGCTTAATGTTGAAACGCCAAGCGATAGGGTTATCACCTTTCATCCACAAGACTGTCCTAAGCTACCTTTAAGGCATGTTGCCATTAAGCGGGCTTTAGCGAATTTAGTGCAAAATGCGCTGCGTTATACTGAAGGGGAAATTGAAGTATTTACTGGTGTTGATACCCGCAACAATACAGCCTATTTTATTGTCAGTGATAATGGTGATGGTATACCAGAAGCGGATATTGAACGATTATTCCAACCTTTCACCCAAGGCGATACAGCACGAGGTACAGAGGGTAGTGGGTTAGGTCTAGCGATTATCAAGCGTATTATTGATACCCATGGTGGTAAGGTGACTTTATCGAATAAAGAGTCTGGTGGTTTGCAGGCTAAAGTGTCCTTGCCTCTAACTTTCTAATCTATGTACTGGTTTTTTAGCACGGGTCAGCAATAAAAAAGCCTGTTAGCTAGCTAACAGGCTTTTTCGTTAGTCATGAAACTAACCGCGAAGGGTATCGTTACAGCTGCGGCCCTGCTGCAACTAATGATTTACCATTTTCTGTATCAGTGAACTTCTCAAAGTTGTTCACGAAACGGTTTGCTAAATCAACCGCTTTGTTATGCCATTCACTTGTATCTTCGTATGTATTACGAGGGTCTAAAATGTCACCTTCAACACCTGCGACACTGTTTGGTACTGCTAGGTTAAACATAGGGATAACAGTAGTTTCTGCATCATCAATTGAACCATCTAAGATAGCATCAATAATGGCACGAGTTGCTTTAATAGAAATACGCTTACCAGTACCGTTCCAACCTGTGTTTACTAAGTAAGCTTCTGCACCAGCAGCTTCCATACGTTTTTGTAAAACTTCAGCGTACTGTGTTGGGTGTAAGCTTAAGAATGCCGCACCAAAACAGCTAGAGAAGGTTGGTGTTGGCTCAGTAATACCACGCTCAGTACCAGCAAGCTTAGCAGTAAAGCCTGATAAGAAGTAGTACTCAGTTTGCTCAGGTGTTAGCTTAGAAACTGGCGGTAACACACCAAAGGCATCAGCGGTTAAGAAAATAACTTTCTTTGCGTGGCCGGCACGAGATACTGGCTTAACAATGTTATCAATATGATGAATTGGGTATGAAACACGGGTGTTTTCAGTGCGAGAGTTATCATCAAAATCGATTTTGCCATCAGCATCAACCGTTACGTTTTCTAATAAGGCATCGCGACGGATAGCATTGTAGATATCAGGTTCGTTTTCTTTGCTCAGCTTGATTGTTTTCGCGTAACAACCACCTTCAAAGTTAAATACGCCGTTGTCATCCCAACCGTGCTCGTCGTCACCAATTAGTTGACGTTTTGGATCGGTTGACAGCGTAGTTTTACCTGTACCAGATAAACCGAAGAAAATAGCGGTATCGCCATCTTTACCAACGTTAGCACTACAGTGCATAGAAGCGATACCTTGCAGTGGTAAGTAGTAGTTCATCATAGAGAACATACCTTTTTTCATCTCACCGCCGTACCAAGTACCACCAATTAATTGAATTTTTTCAGTTAAGTTAAAGGCAACAAAGTTTTCAGAGTTTAAACCTTGTTCTTGCCACTTATCGTTAACTGTTTTTGCGCCATTCATCACAACAAAGTCAGGCTGGTATGTTTTAAGCTCTTCTTCTGTTGGACGGATAAACATGTTCTTAACAAAGTGTGCTTGCCATGCTACTTGGGTAATAAAACGTACTTTTAAACGTGTCGACTCGTCAGCACCACAGAAAGTATCAACCACAAATAAACGTTGACCACTTAATTGCTTCGTCACTAAACCTTTTAAATGATCCCAAGTTTCAGGTGTCATAGGTTTGTTGTCGTTTTTACCTTGATCAGACCACCACACAGTATCACGTGTTGAATCATCACGAACAATGTATTTATCTTTTGGAGAGCGGCCAGTAAAAATGCCTGTGTTAACGTTAACAGCACCTAGTTCAGTGACAACGCCTTTATCGAAACCTTCTAAATCAGCTCTAGTTTCTTCAGCAAAAAGTAACTCATAAGATGGATTGTAAACAACATCGCTTACATCAGTAATGCCGTATTGTGACAAATCAATTGAGTTTTCTAAGGCGGTCATAGCACATCTTCTCCTAGGTATGACAAATAGTTTTTGGGGGTGAAAGTTTTCATACTTGTAATCAGGCGGTATTTTAGGCGAATAACTAACAAAACGAAAGAAAAAAATCGTTTATTGTGAAAGTTTTCACTATAACTGACATGAATGAGGCAATATTGCGATGATTTGTTTAATAAAAGTGAAGATGAATAAGGAAAATAAAGGTTTTAAAGAGGGGCTGTTGTTTATGCTTTAATCTAATGATGAACTAAAAAAAAGCATAAACAAGTAAAAAAAGCTAATAATTGAAAGTTGTTTTTAATGAGAAACTTTCGAAATGAAACTTTGTAGTTTAGCTTCATCAAAATCGTAGCTTGTTAAACAATAGTCGCAGTGCATCGAAATTTTGCCTTGCTCAGCCAAAATGGCTTTAATTTCACTTGGTTCAATTTGTGAAATTGCCGCTAAACACTTCTCTTCTGAACAACCACACACATAGCTAACCGCTTGCGGGTCAAACAAATTAACTTGCTCTTGGTGATATAAGCGATACAGCAAAGCTTCAGCTTCTAAGGTAAAGATCTCTTCTGCTTTAATTGTGTTGGTTAATTGGCATAAGTGTTCATAGTCAGCTTGTTGCTTGGCTTTATCTTCACCATCTGGTAGCAATTGTACTAAAGCGCCGCCCACTTGCTGTTTGTCAGTATCTGTGAAAAGCCAAATTTGTGTTGGAATTTGTTCTGATACCTCAAAATAGTGTGCTAAACAACCTGCAATAGTATCTTGCTCAAGTGCCACCACACCTTGGTAGGCTTCACCTTTGCTAGGGCGAATAGTGATAACCATAGTGCCTTTACCAATAAGCGCTCTTAGACCTGTTGCTTGTGTTGCTTCTTTAAGCTTGGCAATACCGCGCATTTGCTGATTGTTATTACCATTTACTGAAATATAACCGATAGGGCCATCACCTTGTAATTGAACAGTAATTTCACCTTCAAACTTTAAGGTGGCTGTTAATAGGCTGGTTGCTGCTAGTACTTCACCCAGCAATTGCTGAACACCAACAGGGTAGTTATGATTTTTTAGGATGGCTTTATAGCTTTCATCTAGTTGCACTAGTTCACCACGTGCGTGGCAATCGGCAAATAAATAGCGGTTTAATACATCAAATTGGCTCATGGAATTACATCCTTTCTTTAAATTGCCTGATTTGTCGGCGTTGTTTTTTATCTGGTTTAGTTTCACTGGCAGGGCTTAATAAAATGCCTTGCTTACGCGCTAAAGCATTTTTTTCACGGCTGGCTAAGCTTTGCTCTGTTTCTTGATAAAGGGTCTGGGCAAAGGTGGCATCGCGCCTTTTATCTGCAAGGGCAATGACTTCAACTTCTTTTTCTTCATAACCTTGGCGTATTTTTATAATATCGCCTAAGGCAACTGATTTACCTGATTTAGTGCGTTGGCCATTATAAAAAACCTTGCCGCCATCAATCATTTGTTTGGCAATGGCGCGAGTTTTATAAAACCTTGCTGCCCATAACCACTTATCTAAGCGAGTAGCGTTGTTATCTTTTTCGGCTTTAGATGCTGCCATAAAATAAGTACCTGCGTATCGCTACATGGAACTATTTATGTTAAAAGTTGCCCTAGTTGTGTAACGATAAAAAATGTAACTAAGTTATTTCAGCATAAGATGTGAAGCTTACCCTGAAAAATTGTGCGCAAATTAACATAAGTGTCATTTTTTCTCTATAAAATCGCACCTTGTTTTGTAAATAATAGTTAAAAATTGCCTCCATTGCTTGTTGCTAAGCGATTGCTCAAGTATTATCGGAAGCTTAACCTTAAAAAAAATTTACTTTTTATTTACTTTTGAAATTATAAATAATTACCATTCAACAGAATAAAAAGTCATGGTAAACAATAAGTGAAGTATGGCGTTTCCCTCTAATATGACACCTTACTTAGCCTTAGCTGCTAAGTTACCGCAGAAAAAAATAGCCCAACTGATCAGTATTTTATTATTGATTTATGTTGCTTATGTTTTTGCCAAAATAACTTGGTTGCTTGTGCCGCAACCTGCAATGACTCAGCCTGTGGCCGCAACTGGCTTGTCTAATACTGCTCTGGCTAATACAAATAAGTCTTTTAACATTGCTGAGTTACAAGCGTTAAACTTGTTTGGGGTTTATAACGAACAAGATAAAAAGCAAGAAACTGTAGTTGAAGTGCAAGATGCGCCAGAAACTAAATTGAAGTTGGTATTATCTGGCTTGGTTGCCAGTGATAGTGTTGAAACAGCAGCGGCAATTATTGAGTATCAAGGTAAACAAGAAACCTATGGTATTGGTGATCTAATTAAAGGTACTCGAGCGAGTTTAGAAAAAGTACTGATGGATCGAGTGCTGATAAAACAATCAGGCCGTTTAGAAACCTTAATGCTAGAAGGTTTTGATTTTAAAAAGCCAGCACGTGCTATTGAACAAACGGCATCGACCACGAAAAAAACGAGTCGTCCTAGCCCGAAAAAGTCTGAAGTGCTTGATCAACGTAATAATAAACAGTTAAGCGCATCAGCAAAAGATCTTCGTGCAGATTTAACAAAAGACCCGGGTAAAATAACGGACTATTTGCGTATTCAGCCTAAGCGTAAGCAAGGTAAAATCATTGGCTATGCTTTAAGGCCAGGTAAAAAAGCAGACTTTTTTAAAGCATCGGGTTTAATGCCGGGTGATGTTGCGGTACAAATGAATGGCTTCGATTTAACCGCTGCTAGTGAAGCCGCACAAGCGTTAGCTGAAATGAAACAAGCTAGAGATGTTTCATTATTAGTTGATCGCAATGGAAGTTTAACGGAAATCCTCTTTAGCATTGATTAGCTAATGATTTGAGAAAATAATAATTATGATGAATCTTTTCAAGCGCCAAAGCGCCTCTTTATTAACGCAAAATAAATCTAGCTTTTCTAAGGCTAAGCATTTGCTACTAGCGATTACTGCGGCATGTGCAATTAACACGGTTTGTTTGGTCAGCCAGTCTTTTGCTGCACAATATTCGCCGAACTTTAAGGGCACGGAAATAGCTGAGTTTGTCAATATTGTCGGTAAAAACTTGAAGAAGACCATGATTGTTGATCCTAATGTTCGTGGCAAAATCAATGTTCGTAGCTATGACTTGCTAACAGAAGAGCAATATTATCAATTCTTCTTAAATGTCCTTGAAGTATACGGTTATGCGGCCGTAGAAATGGATAACAACATTATTAAAATCATTCGCAATAAGGATGCTAAAACAGCGGCTATTCCAGTTGTTGGGAGTGGTAGCAATATTCTTGGTGATGAAATGGTCACCCGTGTTGTGGAAGTGAAAAATGTTACCGTACGTGAGCTAGTGCCATTATTAAGACAGCTGTCAGACCAAGCAGGTGGCGGTAATGTGGTTAACTACGACCCTGCTAACGTTATTATGCTAACGGGAACCGCGGCAACGGTGAATCGTTTAGTTAAAATTATTGAACGCGTTGATAGAGCCGGTGACCAAGACGTAGAAATCATCAAGTTAGCATATGCTTCAGCGGGTGAAATGGTTCGTATTATTGAAGCCATGAACAAGCCTACAGGTGGCGCCAAAGCAGCACAGCCAACCTTTTTAATTCCGAAAATTGTTGCCGACGATAGATCGAACAGCGTTATTATCAGCGGTGAAATTCAGGCGCGTGAACGTGTTGCTAAATTAGTTAAGCGTTTAGATAGCGAGCTAGAAACTAACGGTAATACTCGAGTCTATTATTTAAAATATTCAAAAGCAGAAGATTTAGTTAAGGTACTTAAAGGTGTTAGTGAGTCTATTGCTGAAGAAAGTAAAGGTACAACAACTAAATCTCGCGCTAGTCAAAAACGTGATATCAGTATTGATGCCCACGAATCAACTAATGCTATTGTTATAACCGCACAGCCAGATATGTTAGCGTCTTTAGAGGCGGTTATTCGTCAACTCGATATTCCACGAAAGCAAGTCTTGGTTGAAGCCATTATTGTTGAAGTATTAGAAGGCGATGGCGTTAGCTTAGGCGTGCAATGGTATAACGAGCAAGGTGGTTTTACCCAGTTTACTAATGGCCCTGCCTCTATTAGTCAAGTAGCGGCTGGAGCATATGCAGCTGAAGGTGAAGAAGCTAGTCAAACAAAAGTAACAAACCCTGATGGGACGATTACAGAGTCTAATAATCCTGCGACTAAAGGTGATTATACGCTACTCGCTCAAGTGCTCGGTAACGTTAGCGGTATGATGTTTGGCGTTATGAAGAATGATTGGGGCGCTATTGTGCAGGCGGTGAGTAGTGATACTAATTCCAATATTTTAGCTACGCCAAGTATCACTACCATAGATAATGAAGAAGCATATTTTATTGTTGGTCAAGAAGTGCCAATTATTACTGGCTCGGCAACGGGCAGTAATAATAACAACCCATTTCAAACGGTAGAACGACAAGAAGTAGGTATTAAGCTACGCGTTACGCCACAAATTAATGAAGGTGATGCGGTTCAACTAATTATTGAGCAAGAAGTTTCTTCCGTAAGTGGCGCAACAGGTGTTGATATTTCTATTAATAAAAGAGAAATCAAAACTACCGTTATGGCGGAAAATGGCGCAACCGTTATTCTTGGTGGCTTAATTGATGAAGACGTACAAGAAAGCGTGCAAAAAGTACCATTACTAGGTGATATTCCGATCCTTGGCCATTTATTTAAATCAACCACTAATAGTACGCGCAAGCGTAATTTGATGGTGTTCTTACGCCCAACGATCGTTAGTGATAGTGCCTTAATGTCAGAGATGAGCCAAGCGAAATATAACTATATTCGTGCCGATCAACTGCGTAAGCACGAAGAAGGCTTATCATTAATGAGTAATGAGAACATGCCAATTCTGCCTGAGTGGGATGATAAATTAACCTTGCCACCGTCATTTGAAGAATATCAGCAGTCAATTAAAGAGCAGAAACAGCAAGATAAGTTGCAAGAGCCATCGTTAGAAGATTATCAAAAGTTTCTTGATGCCGAGAAAGATAAAAAAGCAGCGGAAGAAAAACACTAATGACTGTTGAATTAGTACCAGAACAAACCGCAGAGCAAGACGATGAATTACTCGTAGCAGAAGAGCAAGCGAGTAACTCATGGTTATTGCCGTTTGCTTTTGCTAAGCGTCATAGTGTCTTAATCAGCCGTAATGAAGAAGAAGCTCCCCATGGTTGTTTATATACATTGCATTGTTTGGCAGAGGTTAATTTTGATATCGTTTTAGAAGTGCGCCGTATTTTAAAAGCACCTTTTGTTTTTGATATTTTACAGCCAACCGCCTTTGAATTATTGCTTACACAGGCATATCAGCGAGATTCATCTGAAGCACAGCAAATGATGGAAGATATAGGTAATGAAGTTGATCTTTATTCACTTGCTGATGAGATGGTTGAAAGTGAAGACTTGCTCGAAAATGAAGATGATGCGCCAATTATCAAATTAATTAATGCCATGCTCAGCGAGGCCATTAAAGAAAGCGCCTCTGATATCCATATTGAAACCTTTGAAAATGCCTTACAAATTCGTTTTCGCGTCGATGGCGTGTTACGAGAAGTCTTAAAGCCAAACCGTAAACTTGCCTCGTTATTAGTTTCGCGTATTAAGGTAATGGCAAAGCTTGATATCGCCGAAAAACGTATCCCACAAGATGGTCGTATATCGTTGCGAATCGGTGGTCGAGCGGTAGATGTGCGTGTTTCTACTATGCCAACAGGTCATGGTGAACGAGTAGTATTACGTTTACTGGATAAGAATGCCGCCCGCTTAGATTTACAAGATTTAGGTATGACAGATGCGGTGCGTGTTAACTTTTCACAGTTAATTGATAAACCGCATGGCATTATATTGGTTACAGGCCCTACCGGCTCAGGTAAAAGTACCACCTTATATGCAGGTTTATCACAAATTGATGCTAAAGAGCGCAATATTTTAACGGTTGAAGACCCTATTGAATATGCCATTGAAGGTATAGGGCAAACCCAAGTTAATACTAAGGTAGATATGACCTTTGCGCGTGGTTTAAGAGCAATATTACGTCAAGATCCTGATGTGGTCATGGTTGGTGAGATTCGAGATTTAGAAACCGCACAAATTGCTGTACAAGCGAGTTTAACAGGTCATTTAGTGTTATCGACACTTCATACTAATACCGCTGCTGGCGCTATTACCCGTATGGAAGATATGGGGGTTGAGCCTTTCCTACTTTCATCAAGCTTATTAGGTGTGTTAGCGCAGCGTTTGGTGCGTACCTTATGTCCGCACTGTCGTGAAAGTCACCTGCCTGATGAAGAAGAGCGAGAGCTATTAGGTTTGGCTGAGGGCTCAACTGAAGTGATTTATCGCGCGGTTGGCTGTGAAGAGTGTAGCTTTAAAGGTTACAAAGGCCGAACAGGTATTCACGAACTGTTAACGGTTGATGATAAGGTACGTGAGCTTATTCATAACGGTCATGGCGAGCAAACCATTGAAAAGTACATTCGAAAAACTAGCGCCAGTATTCGTCGTGATGGTTTTGATAAAGTAATGCTTGGGCAAACTACCCTAGAAGAAGTATTGCGTGTAACACGTGAAGACTAGGATGTAACAGCTATGGCAGCATTTGATTATCAAGCAGTAGATGCGAAAGGCAAAACTAAAAAAGGTGTAATCGAAGGCGATACACCAAGGCAAGTGCGAACCTTGTTAAGAGAGCAAGGTTTAATGCCGCTGGAAGTGACAGCAACGCTAGCTAAATCTAAAACCAGCTCCAGTAAAGTCAGTGGTTTAACTGATCGCAGCAGGGGGAAAGTATCTGCGGCAGATTTAGCATTAATCACTCGTCAATTAGCTACCTTAGTTGAATCAGGCTTGCCGCTAGAAGAATCATTAATGGCGGTTGCAGAGCAATGTGATAACAATCGTATTAAAAGTATGGTGATGGGGGTTCGCAGTAAAGTTACCGAAGGCTATGGTTTAGCTGAAAGTATGGCGGAATACCCTAAGGTTTTTAACCGTTTGTACCGAGCTATGGTTGCTGCGGGTGAAAAATCAGGGCACTTAGATAAAGTACTGAATCGCTTAGCTGATTATACTGAGCAAAGGCAGCAAATGCGTTCTCAGCTTATTCAAGCGTTAGTTTACCCAATCATAATGACCATAGTTGCCGTTGGCGTTATCGCTATTTTGCTAACCGCTGTGGTGCCAAAAATTGTTGGTCAGTTTGAGCATATGGGCGCAAATCTACCTGGTACGACGAAATTTTTAATTGCCAGTAGTGACTTTTTACAAGCCTATGGCTTGGGTATTGTTATGCTTATTGCTATTTTGATGTTGGTGTTTTCTCAATTAATGAAAAAGCCGAGCTTTGAATTAGCGTATCACCAAAAGGTGCTGAATATTCCAGGTATTGGTAAAGTTGCCCGTGGTGTCAATACGGCAAGATTTGCTCGAACCTTAAGTATATTAACCGCCAGTGCCGTGCCATTACTTGAAAGTATGCGTATTTCTGGCGAAGTACTTGATAACTTATATATTAAGCAGGAAGTTAAAGGCGCAACAGATAAAGTACGTGAAGGCGCGAGTTTGCGTGTCTCGTTAGAGCAAACAAAACTATTTCCGCCGATGATGCTACATATGATCGCCAGTGGTGAAAAAAGTGGCCAGTTAGAGCATATGCTAGGGCGAGCGGCAGATAATCAGGATAGAGAATTTGAAGCTTTGGTGAATATATCATTGAAAGCTTTTGAGCCAGCATTGATGGTAGCTATGGCTGGCGTAGTATTATTTATTGTTATGGCAATATTACAGCCAATATTACAATTGAACAGTTTAGTGGGCGGTTAAGTTCACAATACCAAGTGAAATAATTATTTGAACAGTTCAGAGCTCTGTCAGAGTGGTGAGATAAAGCAAATTTATGCTGGTGTAGTCATTTTTCAGCAAAAAAATTGTTAAATTATCAACTTCCTGACAAGCTCCCAAGGGCGAGTTTAAAAAGCTTATATGCTGTGTTATTGATTTTGACAAGGGAATAACCATTCTCTGCAATCAATGCCTTGCCTATAAGCCTTTTAATTCTCGCTGAATGAGCAACTAGTTAATTCAATTGGTATTATTAGGTTAGTACTGAGGGAGTGAGTACTAACATTATTATCTTTTAAAGTGCGTTATTAGGAAATGAATATGAATAAAGCAACACAACGAGGTTTTACCTTATTAGAAGTCATGGTGGTTATCGTGATCTTAGGTATTTTAGCAAGTATGGTAGTACCCAACTTAATGGGTAGCCAAGAGCGCGCCAATATGCAAAAAGCAGTATCTGATGTAACTGCACTAGAAACCTCGCTTAGTTTATACAAGATGGATAATTATGACTATCCAACAACAGAGCAAGGTTTAGAAGCGCTTGTTCAGCAAACGGATATTGAGCCAGAGCCGCGTCGATTCCCAGAAGATGGTTATATTAAACGTTTACCAAAAGATCCATGGGGTAATGACTATATTTTATTAAATCCAGGTGAGCACGGTAAAATGGATGTCTTCTCTGCTGGTCCCGATGGTGAAGCAGGTACCGAAGACGACATAGGCAACTGGAATTTGGGCGACTTCCAATAATTTTGTTTAAAAAACGCTTATTCTGCGTTGAGAAATACTCGTTTAGCGAACTAAACGTCGTATTTATCGCCTTGGATAAGCGCTTGTTAATTCAAAATTAACGCTTCATTTCATTATGGCTTTCTCTCAACCTCGCTTAACACAAAAGAAAGGCAACAAAGGCTTTACCTTAATTGAGGTAATGGTAGTTGTTGCCTTGATTGGTATTATTGTTAGCTTAGTGCAATTTACCTTTTTTGGTGAGCGTCCTGAAGATATCTTGAAAAAGTCGAGCCAGCAGTTTGCCGCTATTTTTGAAGCGGCCAGTGATTACGGTTTACTGAACAATGTTGAGTTGGGTTTAATTGTTAAAAAAGACAGTTATCAATTCTTAGGTTATGACGGCACTAAGTGGACAGAAATTCCTGAACAAGATTGGGTCGCTATTCAGCAATTACCGCCTGAAGTTGAGCTTAGCTTAGAGCTTGATGATTTGCCTCTTGAAGAGCTACAACTGTTTAATTCTGATGTTTATAAAGAGCAGGATGAAGAAGACTTCACCCTGTTATCTAAAGAAGAGCAAGAAGAGAAAATTATTCCTCAAGTGTATATCTTATCAGGCGGGGATATTACCCCGTTTAGCCTGACCTTTAGTTTTAGCGATGAAGCCTCATTACTTAATGACACAGAAGAGCTAGCTTACCGAGTAACGGCTTTATACAGTATTCCGCTAACCATTGAAGGGCCAGTGCTTGATGATTAAATTAGCGGTTAGTAAAAAAAGCAAAGTGGCAGCCTTTACTTTAATTGAGGTCATGCTGGCAATGGCTGTATTTGCGATCGCCGGTGTTGCTTTGTTAGGGGCGGCAGATAATAACTTTCGTCATATAAATCATTTAGAAGAAAAGATGTTTGCTAACTGGGTTGCTTCTAATCAGTTAGTGGCTGCCAGCTTAGATGAAACTTGGCCACCAAAAAATAATAAGAAAGGTGAAGTGGAAATGGCTGGCAGAACTTGGTTCTGGCAGCAAAAGGTGGTTAAGACGGCTAATAATGAAATGCGCGCGATAGTTATGGAAGTGCGAGCGAATGAAGACGATGAGCTGGCAACGGCAAGTTTAATGACCTATTTGGCACAAACAAAACCTTAGTTATGACTATTATCAAGCAGCCAAGTAGGCAACAGTTAAAGTTATTATCAGGTTTTACGCTGTTAGAAGTGTTGATCGCTATTGCTATTTTTTCCGTTGTTAGCTTAGCCAGCTTTACCATTTTTGATACTGTGCTGCGTGGCGATGAAAATTCAAAGTTACGCTCAGAACGCCATAACGAATTACAACGTGCATTTTTGATTATCGAGCGAGATTTAAGCCAAATTGCCCGTCGTACTATGCGCATTAATGGTGAAGCGGCGCAGAATAAGTTTTTACAAAGCTCAGAAGAAAGCTTTATTGATAATGAACAGGCGCTATTATTTGTTCGCCATGGTTGGACTAACCCTGGCTGGCTATTGCCTCGCAGTGAAATGCAGGCGGTGGCCTATAGAGTGAACGATGAGGTACTTGAGCGCCTTCATTATAACTTTGTTGATGCGGTAGTAGGGCAAGAGCCGAAAGTTAGACCGCTACTTAAGCAGGTAAATAAAATTAGCTTTCAGTATTATGATGGCAAAAAGTGGCAAGATACTTGGCCTAAGCCTAGCTTACCTTTAGCTATTGCCATAGAAGTGGACAGCCAAGACTTTGGTATTATTCGTCGCCAGTTTTTAGTCGCAGGTGATCTCGGTAGTGGGGCTGACAATGACGAGGGTTAGCCAAAAGCCGCGCGGCGTTGCTTTAATAACGGTTATGTTGATTGTGGCTTTAGCCGCAATTATTGCCGCGCAAATGACCACACGTTTACAAATGCAAATGCAGCGTAGTGTTAACGCTAGCTTTAACCAGCAAGCCTACTGGTATGCCAAAGGGGCGGAAGAATTTACCAAGCGAGTGCTAATAACCTCATTTAAAGATGAGCCAGATGTGACTCACTTAAGTCAAATTTGGGCGCAGGAAGAAACCACTTATCCGGTAGAGTATGGTGAAATAACCGGTGTGATAACTGACTTGCAAAGTTGCTTTAATTTAAACGCCTTAGCCATAGATAGATCACAAGACTCTGGCAGTGGCACAGGTAATAGAAAACCTGCGGCACGAGCAGCCTTTGAAAAGCTAATTGAGTCACTCAATGTTGAAGGGATCGGCTCTTTTGAGGCTGAGTCTATGGCTGATGCACTAACTGATTGGTTAGATCCAGATGGTTTTATTACTGGTACTGGTGGCGCAGAAGATGATGATTATGCCTCAAAAGAGTTTCCTTATTTTGCGGCAAATAATTATTTATCAAGCGTAAGTGAATTGCGCCTGATTGAGCATTTTACTCCGCAAGTGATATTAGCGTTAAAGCCTTATGTGTGCGTGTTAGAGCAGAACAACCAGTTATTAATCAATATTAATACCTTAGATGCAGAAAAGCCTGAGTTATTACAAGCATTGCTAGATTCAGGATTAGATGAAGCACAAGAAATCCTTGCTGCACGCGAAGAAGAAGGCTTTGAGAAAATAGAAGATTTTCTTAACTCACCTGAGATGAGTAAAATCCAATTAGAAGAAGAGCAAAAAAAGCTGTTTGTTGTCGATAGTGAATACTTTAAACTAACAGCAACGACAAGCTTTAATAACAGCTACTTCACTTTAAATTCAGTGATGCAAGTGGCTGAAGATCAGCAAATTCATATAATTAGTCGTACTATAGGACGTAACTAGTGGCAGAAACTTTATTTATTCGCCTTGGTAGTCAAGCACAAGAGGCGATTCAGTGGTTAGTTTATTCCACTGCTGAGCAAGAGATAATTGCCAGCGGAGAGCTTAGCCATGCGCAAAAGCTTAGTGAGCTAACCGAAAAAGCACAACAACGACAAGTCAAAGTTATCGTGCCAAGTAGCGATGTTTTACTGAAAAGTTTAACCGTTCCAGGCAAATCAAGCCGTGCAGTCAAGCAAGCTGTTCCTTATATGCTAGAAGATGATTTAGCACAAGATGTAGAACAGTTGTTTTTCGCGTTTCATGATGTGGGCACTGATGAACAAGGTCATAACTGTTTTACCGCCATTGTAGAACGGGCGCAAATGCAGTTGTGGCAATCTTGGCTTGCTGATGCTGGCATTAAGGCGGTCAGCATAGTACCGGAAGTGTTATTAATGCCCATAGCTGAGCAAGGCTGGAGTGCTATTGCTTTAGCCGAGCATAACTTATCACCTGTGGTTGTTAGGCAAGGAGAGTGGTCAGGCTTTACCTTAGATGCCATAACTTGGCAAATGCAGTGCCAAGCTTTAGCAAATGATGAAGATGCGATAGCTATCGATGCTTATTCAGCCTTACCTTGTGATGATAATCTTAACTTACATGTTATGCCTGAAGAATTGCCTTTAGCATTAATGGCAAAACAGAGTAAGAAAGTGAGCTTTAACTTACTTCAAGGTGAATTCAAAGTAAAAAGTCAGCATGGTGTTGCGATTAAAAATTGGTTGCTAGTGGCAAGCTTTGCTGCCTTTGCTTTGTTGTTAACCTTTGCTTATAAAGGTGCTCAACTGTGGCAAGTGAACGCTCAATTGGCACAGGTGGAGCAAGAGATTGTTGATACCTATAAAAAAGCTTTCCCTGAGACTAAACGGGTACGCGTAGCAACAATTAAATCGCAACTTAACCAAAAACTCGCCCAGCTTGGTAGCACTAGTGATAGTGAAGGCTTCTTAGCACTCCTTGCCAAAGTGCAGCCTGCTTTTAGCAAGGTGCCATCGTTAAAGCCAAGCTCATTGAAGTTTGACGGTAAGCGTCAAGAATTACGTATTCAGGCAATGGCTTCGAGCTACCAGCACTTTGAACAGTTTCAACGTGCTTTGGAAAATACCGGGTTGACGGTAAAACAAGGTGCACAGAATAACCAAGGGCAGCAGGTAACAGGCTCATTTAGTATTGTAAATAAGGCTGGCTCAGGGCAGAAGCGTGGTCGACAAGGTCAGGTTAATTTAGCCAACAAGACTCGAGGTGATAAATAATGAAAGCTTGGTGGCAACAATTAAATATTAGAGAGCAAAGACTAGTAGCCGTGATGGCTGTCGCTATTGCTGTATTTATTATCTATAGCCTTATCTGGCAACCGATGAATTCAGGGTTTAAAACCAGCACTAGCAAGTTACAAAGGCAGCAAGAGTTGTTGACTTGGGTTCAAGATAACACGGCGCATTACCAGCGCGCTAAAAAAACAACTGGCTCAGATAATCGTAAGGGCAGTTTGTCTAGCATCATTAACCGTAGCGCTAATGCTCATCAGTTAACCATTACGCGTATGCAACCTCAAGGCGATACGTTACAAGTATGGATAGATAGCGCGCCATTTACCCAGTTATTATTTTGGCTTGAGCATCTTGCTAATAATGAGGGTTTGCAAGTTAAAGCGATAGATTTAACCAAAGGCGATAACGCTGGAGAAGTGAAAGTTCGCCGCCTACAACTAGCCAGACGCTAATCGAGCAATTTTAAGAGAAATTTATGAAGAAGTATTTTGCCTATACAGGCATATTCCTAGTAGCTTATTTAGTGTTTGTGCTAGCAACATTGCCGGCTCAATTTGTGGTGAGCAAGTTAACGCTACCGAAAAACGTTGGCATTTATGGTGTTTCAGGAACCATCTGGCAAACAAATATTGAGCAAGTTGTAATAACCAATACTCAAATTCAAAAAGTTAACAGCAGCTTAAGTTTTTGGTCGCTATTTACTTTATCACCTCAAGTGGATTTAACTTTTGGTGATGCTATGTTGCCGGGGCCTGAAGGAAAACTTACTTTAACTGCTTCAACTAGTGAGCTTATGCTTAATGATGTCGATGTATTGATACCTGCTAATACTATTGCTCAGCAAATTGCTCTACCTTTGCCGGTTACAGCAAAAGGTAATGTTGAGATGCAATTAGCTGCGTTAGCTATTAGCTTAGGTGATAGTATGCAATGCACACAAGCAAGTGGTCAGCTAAATTGGTTAAGGGCAGGCGTTATCGCGCTTGAGCAAAACATTAAACTAGGTAAATTAGCTGCAGATATTGGCTGTGAACAAGGCGCTATCGCGGTTAATTTAGAGCCGAAAAATGATTTAGGTTTAACCTTTAGCGCCTATATTCGTGATAAAGGAAAAATTTCAGGTCAAGGACACCTAAAACCTGGCGCTAAATTTCCAGAGCAGCTTAAATCAGCCTTACCTTTCTTAGGCAAAGCTGATAATCAAGGTCGTTATCGTATTAATATTTAATCGCTCTAGATATAAGCCTTCATTGTTGAAGGTATTAACTATTTTGCAAAATATCAGCAACTAAACAATTAAAGTCTGTAATAGCGGGGAAGTCGTCAATCACATTGACGGCTTTTTTGCTATCAGGGTTGGCAACGGCAAGTAAATGCTTAATACCAAACCTTTGTGCAGACTTTAAAATGTTGATGCTATCATCAATAAATAAGGTGCTGTTATTGTCAAAGCCGTGTTTGGCTTGTAGTTGTTGCCATAGCTTTTGCGACTCTTTGCTAACGCCAAACTCATGGGTTGAATATAGTGTGTCAAAATACTGATCTAACTGGGTTCTTTCTACCTTTAAAGATAAGGCATCGGGATGAGCATTAGTAACTAAAACCACATCTTTACCGGCTTTTTTTAATGCGGTTAAAAAGGCATGAGCATCATCTCTCAGTTGAATAAGATGTTGTATTTCTCGCTTTAAGGTGGTGATTGGCAGTTTAGTTTGTGCTTGCCAATAATCTAAACAATACCATTCGATAGTACCGGCAACCTCTTGATAATTTTGCAATAGTTCTTCTTTAGCTTGCGCCAAACTAATTGACATTTTTTCGCTATAGCGAAGTGGTAAGTGTTCATGCCAAAAGTGGTTGTCAAAGTGTAAGTCTAATATGGTGCCATCCATATCAATTAACACAGTAGAAATTTCTGACCAATTAAACATTTAGCGGTTCCAATATGGTTGAATATCGTGTCATTATAGCGATATATCATGATGAGTATGAAGCTAAATGTTGTCGGCGAAATGAGTAATAAAAACCAACTTCCTATAATCAGACAGACAAAGCAAGTGGCCTCGAGCCGACTATTTGCCATTGAGCAGTTAGATCTCACCTTTAGCAATGGCGAGCAAAGGCAATATGAACGCATGAAAGGTAGTGGTAGAGGTGCTGTAATGATAGTACCTATGCTTGATAACGATACTTTGTTGTTAGTGCGAGAATATTGCGCCGGAACACATAATTATCAATTAGGCTTTCCTAAAGGGCTTATTGATGAAGGTGAGCAAGCAGAGCAAGCAGCCAATAGAGAGCTTAAAGAAGAAATTCATTATGGCAGCCAAAAGCTGACCAAAATTAGCCAAGTAATGATGGCGCCGGCATTTTTTAATGCCAAAATGGATATATTTTTAGCGCAAGACTTATTTAAAGCGTCATTGCCGGGTGATGAGCCAGAGCCGCTTGAATTGGTTTCGTGGCCGTTAGCCGATTACAAGCGCTTATTACAACAAGAAGATTTCAATGAAGCACGCAGTATTGCTGCACTAATGCTAGTATTGGATCTACTGAGAGGGTAGCTAATGATGAGTGATGAAAAGTTATTAGACATAGCATTACAAAGCGCCAAAAAAGCCGGCGCTGAGGTAATGAAATATTATCGCCAAGGTAACTTTACCGCCGAAACGAAAGCAGATGAAAGTCCGGTCACTTCAGCAGATCTTGCCGCGAATGATATTTTAATGGATCAGCTTAAAACGCTCACGCCAGATATCCCGATTATTTCTGAAGAGGTTGGTGCGCTGCCGCTTGAGCAGCGTGGTAAGTGGCAGCGTTATTGGTTGCTTGACCCTATTGATGGCACGGGCGAATTTATCATAGGTAGTGGTGATTTTGCTGTGAATATTGCTCTGGTTGAAAATGGCTGGCCAAGCATTGGCGTTATCCATGCCCCTGATCACCGTCTTACCTATTATGGACAAAAACACTTAGGCTCTTTTAAAGATAATTGCCAAGGAAGTCATAAAATTGCAGTGGCTGATTATCAGGAAAATAGACGTATTAAAGTGGCGATAAGTCGTCGTCAACAGCTTGAGTTAATGGGCCAGTATTTAAGTGATGATTTTAATTATGACTATATTGCTTTGGGCAGTTGTTCGCTAAAAAATTGCTTAATAGCAGAAGGCGGCGCAGATTGTTATTTACGTATTGGCGTTACCGGTGAGTGGGATACTGGCGCAAGTCAATGTATTTTAGAGCAAGCTGGCGGTGATATATTAGATAGTGAGTTTAATCCGCTAACTTATAACCAAAGGGAAAGCTTACTTAATCCTGACTTTATCAGTTTAGGGGCAAGAGATTTTGCTTGGCAAAAAATCATTAAAGCACACAGGCAACATTATTGATTAGGGCGCTTGCTATTGCACGGTAAAGCAATAGCGATTAAAATAGCGACGATTTAGTATTGCTCAATAGCGATTGAGTAAACATAAAGATTTTAGAGTAAGTAATTTAGGCTATGCCTTTAAGCAGACTATTTTTCACTAACCCAATCAAGCAAGCAGGGCTTCGTCCTTGTTTCTTTAAAAGTATCGATCAAATCTAAATTTTGATGGATAGCATTTGCTGTCGTCAAAATTTCCATTCTTTGTTATTTTACTGACTGTTGATTGCTATTCATTCACATTTTTATTATTTATTTGTAATGAGAGAAAAATTATGACAGCGAAAGTAATGGAATTATTCGACAATATTTGGCAGCAGTATATCAGTGTTACTCCTTCGGCAAAGAGTATCCATCAATTGCTGGGTAGTGGCAGTGATGTTATTAATGATCATGTCGCTTATCGTACCTTCAACTTAGAAAAAGTTGCGTTAGATAAATTGGCTAAGCATTTGTTAGCATTAGGCTATAGCGAATGTGGTCAGTATGATTTTGAAGCGAAAAAATTAACCGCTAAACACTATGAGCACAGTGATGACACTATGCCAAAAGTATTTATTAGTGAATTACGAGTTGAAGAGTTCCCTGAAAAGATACAAAAAATTATTACTGAGCTAGTGGCGCAGTTACCTGATGATATTTCAGATAGAGCAGATTTCTTATACTCAGGTACGCCTTGGCAGGTGAGCTCAACTGACTACAACACATTACTAGAAGAAAGTGAATACGCAGCTTGGTTAGCAGCATGGGGCTATCGCGCCAATCATTTTACGGTAAGCATTAATCATTTAGAAAACTATGACTGCATTTTAGCTGTTAATAGTGCCCTTAAAGATGCTGGCTATGCGCTAAATACTTCTGGCGGCGAAGTGAAAGGTAATGAAGAAGTTAAATTAGAGCAATCTTCAACCTTAGCAGATAAAGCACTGGTTGAATTTAGCGATAAAAGCATGGAAATCCCAAGCTGTTTCTACGAATTTGCCAAGCGTTACCCATTAGCAAATGGTGAATTATATACCGGCTTTGTTGCCGCTTCTGCTGATAAGATTTTTGAAAGTACTAACGCTACAAGTTAGAAATCAACCTCAGCTTCCTAGAAATCAGAAAAGCTATCACCTGTTGATTTGGTTAGCTTTGGCACTATTTCTTATGCAAACCTGAGGTTAATCAAAATCCATGAAAAAGCCCTGATAGTTGCTGCTATCAGGGCTTTTTTGTCAGCTGAATTGAGTTGTTAGCATATAACCACTTAATTTTTATAGGTTAACTCTGCAATTTTATCCTGACGGGCTATAGTTATAAGGGCTAATGAATTTTACTACTCGATATACTCCGGCCAATAAAAAACTGAAAAGTGTATAAGTCATGTTGAAATTAAATATTCGTCAAAAGGTTGTTATAACCACAGTCATTGCGGTACTGCTCTCTATTATCATTGTCAGTGCCTTCGCGTTAAGCTCTAGTCGCAGCATTATTGTTGAGGCGGTTAATGAGCGTGAACTACCTGCTGTTTTAGGGGAGGTTAGCAGTAATATCGATAGTCAACTATTGTTACCTATTACTGTGTCACACACTATGGCTAGTAGTGTCTATTTGCAGGAGTTTATTAATAATGGTGAGCTAGAAAGTCAGCATGACAAACTAATTGACTACCTTAAAACAATTCAGCGTGAATTCAATAGCATTACTGCCTTTGTTGTTTCGGCCAATACAGGTTATTACTTTACCCAAGATGGGCTAACAAAGACAATTTCTCAAGAAAATGAAAAAGATCAGTGGTTTTATCGTTTTATCAGCTCAGGTAAGGATTATGAGCTTAGCTTTGATATTGATGAAAGCACCAATGTACCAACGCTATTTATTAACTATTTATTAAAAGTTGATGGCAAAGCAAGTGCTGCTGTTGGCATAGGTTTATCGCTAGATAATATGGTAAAAACCATTAGTCAGTATCGTTTAGGTGAGCAAGGTAAAGCGTTTTTAGTGGATGGCAAAGGGCACATTAAGTTGCACCCTGATACGACAATGATAGGTAAATCTCTTACCAGTATTGGTATTGAGTCAGCAGATAGCCTATTAGCACAAAACAACTTTGCGGCGACTGAGTTTGAATTAGATGGCGTTACTATGCTGGCTGCAAGTCAGTATCTGGCAGACATTGGTTGGTACGTTATGGTTAAAGTACCTAAAGCAGAAATTCTAGGGGCATTAGAGCAAGCTACCTGGTCGCTACTGTTAATAGGTAGCGTTATTGCTGTGATTTCAGCTGTGGTCAGTACCTTATTAATTTCTAAGCTGGTATCGCCGTTTGGTCATCTGGCTGAACTTTTGCAGGAAATTGGCCAAGGTGGCGGCGATCTTACACGAAGGTTAGACGATAGTCGTCAAGATGAAGTTGGTACTATGGCGCGTGGTTATAATGACTTTGTTGCTCATTTAAGTGTGTTACTTCAGCAAGTGTCAGAGACTAGTCAGCAGTTATTGCAAGCAATAGAACATATTGATAGCCAAGCAAAAAAAATGGAGCAAGATATTAGTGAGCAGGTGAGTCGGACAGAACAAATTGCTACGGCTATTCATGAAATGGGTATGAGCGCAGAAGAAATTGCCACGAGCGCAAATAGTGCTGCACAAAGCGCACAACAAGCTGATGAAACGGTACAACAAGGTAATATATCGGTACAGAAAACCATTGCCAGTATTGGTTCGATGACGAGTCAGCTAGCATCAACCAGCGATATGATTAAACAACTGGCAGAAGATGCCAGTTCAATTGATTCTGTTGTTGAGGTAATTCGCGGTGTATCAGAACAAACGAATTTATTAGCCCTCAATGCTGCCATTGAAGCGGCGAGAGCAGGAGAGCAAGGGCGAGGTTTTGCAGTAGTAGCTGATGAAGTTAGAACACTTGCCTCAAGAAGCCATGACTCAACTGAAGAAATCCGTAGAATTATTGAGACATTACAAGATAAAACCAAAGAAGTGGTTAGGGCGATAGAGCAAAGTAATGAATTAAGTAGTAATAGTGAAGCTGAATCTAGCCACTCAGGCGATCATTTACACACTATTTCTGAAAGTATTGCCGTAATGAATGATATGAATTTACAAATAGCCAATGCCACTGGCGAGCAATCAAATGTGGTGGGTGAAATTAATCCTCATGTGACAGCGGTTGCCGATATCTCAAGAATGAGTAGCGAGGTTGTTCAGCAAACGTCTGCTTCTTGTAGTGAATTAAAAGATAAAGCGCAAAAGTTAAATGAGTTAGTGTCGCACTTTAAGTTTAACTAACATTAGCTTTACTCTAATTTTTATTGCTTACTCACTCGGTATTTTTTAAGAATTGCTTCAATAACACCTTGTTGATGAAATTTGCTTAACGTTTTGTTTAAGTCAGCTAATGTTATTGGCGCATTCGGTGAAAGAGCCGCGTAGATTTTGTGTTCACTTACATGGAAAGGCAGTACTCTAAATTTATTGGCCTTACTAGATTGCTGTAAATGAAAGTTTATTAAAATTTCTGAGTCGACTAAGGCATCTATTCTGTTTAACTCTAGGCGAATAAAGTTAACATCGACACTACTAACGTCATAACGAGTAAAGTAGTTTTTGTCAAAATATGGTTGTAAGTTGGGGTAGCTATAACCTCTGATTGTTCCTATGGTCATATGCTTTAAATCTTTAAAAGCATGGTAACTATTAGGGTTATCAGCTTTTACAACCAGCTGATCACGTTCGGTGAACAGTGATTGGCTCCATTGTAGCTTATCGCTATTACTGAGCCATTTGGGGTTGGTAAACAATACTAAATGAATGGTATCGCTTTCTAAATAGCGTTCAATACGCTTTCTCGGCGTTTTTTCAAATTGAATATCAATATCTAGCTCAGCAGATATTTCAGTAACCAAATCTTTGATTATGCCAGCCTGTAATTGTTCCCCTGCCTCAATTGCGTACGGGGCACCATTGTGATCGCCATAGCCGACAATTAACTTTGTCGATTCAGCAAAAACTAAATAACTAAAGAAAAGGTTAATAAATACAATTATTTTGATAATCATGCAGTTAATAAATGTCGTTGCTGAGTTATTGAGTATCAGTATAGAAGACAGTTTTGCTTTTCAACAAACAAAGCTTTAAAGAATTCCTTCATGTAAGGATCATTTTTTTGTCACAAAAAAGTCATAGGTGCTGGTTAAATTTTAGTTCTTTTTTATGACAAAGGTTTATTGAAATGGCTAATACAAGCAATGTAAGCAACTGGGATGAATTAAATTTTCTTGATTCAATGGAAGAATTTGAGCAAGTAGCAAAGCATAAAGGACGTTCACGTAAGAGAAAATGGCGTGAAATTGAATCTATTAAAGAGAAACATCGCCTTAAGCGAGAACTAGAAGAATACGAGCATTAATTAGCGAGTTAGCTTTATACTGTGTTATATAGCCTGTTGTTTGGTTTGCTCTAGCACTATTTCTTATGTAAACATGAGGTTATATGGCTAACTTTCCTCATGTTCACTGTATTTGTCGCTAGGAATAATGTTAACTGACTCATAAAGTTGTGAGTAAACGATAAGCGCTTCACCTTGGTGTAATCGCTGTTTTACTTGGGCAATTTTAACTTGTTGGCTAGTGTTAATATCAGTTTGTTCAGTATCTTCTCTTAATATGAAGTCTTCAATAATGGCTGTTAAGGTATCTTCAGATAACTGATCTAATGGAATAATCATAAAAAGCTGGCTCGGTTATATAGCAAAATAGTTGGCAAAAAATTCAGGGACGCGCTGTTCTAGCCAAAACTTTGGCTTAAACGGATTTTTGCCAGTAATAAAACCAACATGACCACCTTTGTTTGATATTTCAAAGGTGAGGTGTGCTGGTAGTGGCTCTTTTGGTAATGTTTGCTGATGGTTTAAAAAAGGATCATCGCTGGCATGAATAAATAAACAGGGCTGCTTGATCTCTTGTATGGTGGTTTTACCGCTCGCTTGTTGATAATAGTCCATAGCATCGCTAAAACCATTAAGCGGTGCCGTTATTTTTTCATCAAACTCTTTGATAGTTTCAATAGCCTTAAGCTTGGCTGTACAAATATGAGAAATAAGCTGTGCTTTTATTTTTTTGAGGGCACTGGCTTTAAGCATGTCGAGTAAATATTTTTGATAAACACGAGAAAAACCAGAATTGATACGCTCGCTACAGCTAGCTAGATCTAGCGGAGCACAAATTACAGCGGCAGCCTGATACGGATTGTCTGGATATTTTGCTAGATACTTTGTCAGTACATTACCACCTAAAGAAAAACCTAACGCTGAAAACTGGCAATGCTTAAATCGTTGTTGTAATTGTGATGTTAAGTAGTAAATATCGCGTGTGTCACCACTGTGATATGATTTGGCCAAGCGATTTGTTTGCTGGCCACAGCCGCGAAAATGCATCAGTAAGCCTATCCAACCGTTGGTTTTTATGGTCGACAGAATACTGCGGGCGTAATGACTGTTTTTAGAGCCTTCTAAGCCATGAAGTACAACAACAATAGGCTTAGTATTTTGGTGTTGTGGCGTTTCTGTCCATGCCAGTTCAACAAAGTCGCCATCAGGTAATGTTAATATTTCAGGGTAAGTGATGATTTTTTTACGTTGAAATATTTTTGCCCCTAAGGTTTGTAAGTGTGGATTTGATAACCACCAGGCAGCTTTAAAGTTACTTTGTGTTGGCATTTACATAATGAGAAAGGCGTTAATCATAGGCGCTAATAATATCATTAACCGTTAGTTAAACAAGTTGATTGAACAATAGCCCCTTGCGCTCTTCTTCATTTTGCTTAGTTAAAATGGCGGATTGCAGTAACACTTCGGTTTTTTGTTGTTCACTGGTTTGTTTGGCAAAATCAGTATCCTCAATGCGTGAGCGTGAAGCACTGGTATTAACGATGGCGGCCTCATAACTTAACACTTGAGATGATAGTGCATTTGAGCTTGCCCCTAAACTAGCGTTGTTTTGATTAATTAGCGTACTGGCATTTTCTAAAATGGTTTGGGTTGCTGCGGGATCGCTGGCATCTAAGCCGCTTAAAAAGTTGTTTTGTCCTAATACTTCATCAGCTATGGCGTTGACCTGTTCACTGATGCCATCTAATTCTTGCTGAATTATATTACTGTCCGCTAATGGGTTACCTGATTGAATGGATAATTCATTTGCACGCTGTAAGCTAGTATTTATAGCTGAAAGTGCACTTGATTGGCTTGAGTTGATATTGATTTGGTCTTGCGCATTAAAACTTAGTTGCTGGTTTTGCGCAATATTGCTACTTAGCCGAGAAGCAACTGGTTTTGCGCAATATTGCTACTTAGCCGAGAAGCAATTTGCAGACCTGCTGCATCATCAGCAGCACGATTGATTTTTTTAGCACTCGCTAACTTTTCCGACTGTTCTTGCCTTTGCTGATTTAAGCGTTCTATGAAAGTTAAATTGGCAGAACTTTGCTTAATAGTATTCATAACGATACTCACTATAACTAATCAGTGTTGTTTTATAAATCAACCTAACTGATATAGATTATAGCAAATATCGCCAGTTTCCCATAAGGGAGGAAAGGTTAGTGTTTCGCCAGTATGTGCCTTTATTAGCTGTCGTCTTGAATATGCTTAATAAAGTAGTAAACATAGTAAGCGCAAATAGCTAAAACGATAGCTAAGCCACCGAAAGAAAACATTACTACAGGGTCATTGGTAAGCATTTTGAAGAAGTCCATAACAATCTCCGTAATTATCAAAGTGAACTAGTATTTCCTAAACAAGATTAGTGTAATTAATCCACACAATAATTAAGGTGATTTAGATCAAAATACTCGCTGCTTTTCCGCCATTTTTGCTTTGTTTTCTTGTTGTTCTTTGATTTTTTGGTAAATCTGATTAGCCTTTTCTCGGCCATTTTCAATTTTCATTTTTGATAAGTCGCGTTCATCCATTAGGCGACTTTTTTCAGCGTTGGGGTAGCCATTCCAAGAAGCAATGGTATTCCATACGTAAGACATTTCGGTGCTCTTTTCAACGCCTCTACCTTCGCTATAAAGTAAGGCTAAATTGTATTGTGCTAACGCATAATTTTGGTTAGCAGCGGTTTCATACCAGCGTGATGCCTTAAATACATCTTGCTTTACACCTTCGCCATTGGCATACATTACCGCTAAGTTAAACTGGGCACTTGCTAAGCCTTTATTGGCGGCTTTTTTGGTGAGCTCATAAGCATGTTTTAAATTCTTCTTTACTAACTTTCCTTCGGTGTAAATAAGGGCTAATTCAAACTGAGCATCTGCGTTATTTTGTTTTGCCGCTAATTCAAAAAGCTCAAGAGCTTTCATACCATCTTTACGAACACCATAACCATTTTGATAAATAACAGCCATTTGATATTGCGCAGGTGCATAGCCTTGTTCAACGAGTGGAGTAAATTCTGCGATAGCTTGTTTAAATTCACCGCGATTAAGATCGTATATGCCTTGCTCTAAGTTACCGCCTTGAGCAAGTACCGTAATACTATTTAATAGCAGTAACCAGATAATAAGTAATTTGGCACGCATTAGATTATTCCTTGTTAAGATAGTATGTTTATAGTGTAGCTTAGAAACTAATTTTGAACAGTCATAATCTGTTCAATTTCTTCGGCTAGTTCAAGCCAAAGCATTTCATTTTCTTCAATATTTTCTTTTAACTCAGCTTGGCGTTTTAGCTGCTCTGTTAGTTTAGCTTTATGCTCACTTTGATAAATCTCACTGTTGCTGAGTATCTCTTCAACTTGGGCAAGTTCAGCCTGCCATGCCTGAATGTTTTTTTCTAATTTATCAGCTTGTTTCTTTAATGGCGCAGCTTTTTGTCTTAATTGTGCCTGCTGTTGTCTGAGCTGCTTTTTATCAGGCCCTTTATCTAGTGCGCTGCTGCTAGTGCTTTTGGCGGCACTTACGGTAAGTTTTTTGTCATCATTTAACCACTGCTGATAATCGTCAATATCACCACTAAAATCAGCTACGCTGCCGTTGGCAACAAGGTAAAATTCATCAACACATGATTCAAGCAAAAACCTATCATGGGCAATTAAAATGATGGCACCACTAAATTCTTGCAGCGCCATCACTAAAGCTTGGCGCATTTCTAAGTCAAGGTGGTTAGTTGGCTCATCAAGTAATAATAATTGTGGCTTTTCGAGTACTATTAGGGCTAATACTAAGCGAGCTTTTTCACCGCCAGACATTGTTTTAATCGCTGATAACGCTTGATCGCCACTAAAACCAAAGCGACCAAGAAAAGCTCTTGCTTGCGGTTCGCCCATGCTAGGTTTAGCTCTAAGAATATGCTCCACAGGGCTAGAAGGTGCATGTAGTTGTTCAAGTTGGTGCTGGCTAAAGTAACCTACCTTTAGCTCTTGTGCGCAATAGCGCTCACCAGCTAATGTGGCAATTTCACCGGCTAAGGATTTAATTAAGGTTGATTTACCTGCGCCATTTCTACCAAGTAAGCCTATACGGCTGCCTGGTACTAAGGTTAAATTTACCTTATCGAGTATTATAGTTTGCTCATCACTGTTAGCTTGAGTGTAACCACAGCGGCTGTCTGTTAAGGAAAGTAACGGATAGGGCATGTGCTCTGGTTGTTCAAAGCTAAAGGTAAATTGGGTGTCTATATGTGCTGGCGCTAAGTCAGGCAGTTTCTCTAATCTTTTTAATCTACTTTGTGCTTGTTTAGCTTTACTTGCTTTCGCGCGAAAACGATCAACAAAGGCTGTTAGGTGAGCTGCTTCTTTTTGTTGCTTTTGATATTGAATTTCTTGCTGTGCTAAATGTTCAGCTCTTTGTCTTTCGAAGGCGGTATAGTTGCCGCTGTATAATTTGGCTTTATGATGTTCAATATGAAGAATTTGCCCGATAACTGTATCTAAAAAGTCGCGATCATGTGAAATTAATACCAGCGTGCCGGTATAGCGCTTTAGCCAGCGTTGCAGCCAGATAACCGCATCTAAATCTAGGTGGTTGGTTGGCTCATCCAGTAATAATAAATCAGCTCGGCTAATAAGTGCTTGCGCTAAGTTAAGGCGCATACGCCAACCACCAGAAAAGTCCTTAACAGGTGTTGCTAATTGCGACTGTAAAAAGCCTAAACCATGTAACAATTCCCCTGCGCGTGCGGGGAGGCTATAGCCATTAATGGTATCTATTTTATTAATAATGGTTGCTTCAAGGCTGCCATCATTGGCAGCTCTAGCTTGTTCAAGCTGCTGCTCTAGCTGGCGAAATTCTTTATCGCCATCCATAACATAGTCTAAAGCTGATTGTGTAAGAGACGGAGTCTCTTGTTTTACCGTGGCAATATCCCAACTGCTTGGCATAGTTAATTCACCTGAATCTGGTGCTAACTCACCTAAAAATGCGGCGAAAAGTGATGATTTACCACAGCCATTGCTACCAACTAAGCCTACCTTATGATTGGGGTGAATGGTAAAAGTAGACGCTTTAATTAGATTTTTAGCGCCTCTATCTAAGCTTAAATCAGTTGCGGTGATCACAAGGTAAGTCCTCAGAGGTTGATATTATCAGCAAGAGTTGCATGCGGTGTGCATTGTCGCTTGGGTATAGTGACTATTCAAGGTAAAATAGCGAGAATTTATTAGATGACATGCAGTTGGTTATTGTTAAGATGAAATCTCGCGTAAAAAAACGTTTTATTGCTGGTGCTATTTGCCCGCAATGTAAGGCTCAAGATACCATGGCGCTCACTAAAGAAGATGGTGTTGAAAAAGTTACCTGTGTTAGTTGTGGTGAGCAGATGGTACAAGCTGAAGCGCAAGTTGAAAAAGAAGTGCGTGATAGCGAGCAAGTGATTGGCGTATTTAAGCCGTAGGCAGCGGCTTAATAATGTGGCGGTGGTGGCTCAACTTGCTCTTTACTTGATAAGTTGCCAGCCTCTTTAAGACGACTCGCCACTATTTGTATTTGTTCTTTTAGCTCAGTAATTTCACTTTGGTGGACTGCTAATTCTTGGCTTAATTGTTCAATCACATCATCTTGAAAAACATTTCTTGATTCAAGCGCGTCAACTCTTTCTTCAAGTTGCTTAATGTAATTATCATTATTGCTATGAGCCGTTAATGAGATTTCGGCATTGGCCATGATTCTGCGTATCCTGATGAGCTTTCGGTAAGTAAGGTGTTATTATCGCCAAATGCGACGCTATACACAACTGCGCCAGTAGGTCTTTTTGCTTCTTTTGCCGTGACATACCAGTGAGCGGTACGCTTTCCTGTTTCAATATCCCAAACACTCACCTTACGTGTGGCGGCGCCAGTAATTAATGTTTTGCCATCGCTAGAAAACCTGACTGAGCTAAATACTTCATGACGTTTTGTACCTTTTAGCGTAGTTATGAGTTTACCTGTTTTTAAATCCCATATATGTGCTGCGCGCATACTATCAGCTGAAAAAGCATAGCGACCTTGAGGATCTAAAGCGACTTTAGATACCCGACTGGTATGATTGAATTGGTAAATAACTTGTCCTGATTGGCTATCCCAAACATAAGCAATAAAGTCGTTACCACCTGACATGGCAACACGGCCATTGGGTAACATATCAACACTGTTAATTTTCTCGCTATGACCTAGAAACTCTAGGCGTCTACCAGTGTCTATCGCTACATGAACTACGGTACCACTGCTTTTGCCTATTAAGACAAAGTTGCCTTGATTACTTACGGCAATATCACGAATGTTTGAATCTCTTACCTTCCAATAACCTTCTGATTTGCCATTTTCAAGATTCCATAGAGCAAAATCACTTCTGTTGGCGGTGACAACATGGCTAGCGTTGTCACTGATATCTATCGCTAAAACTAAATTATCACTGCTGGTTTGTTCTTGCGCCCAGTTGTACTTGCGATCATTGGTTTTTAGATCCCAGACACTAATGCCATGATGAATAGAGGAAACGACACTGTATCGACCATCTCGTGATATTTCACCCGCATAGGAGCCTTCTACTGCATGTTGCCAGCGCTGAATAGGTGAAGTTTTGTTGGGCTGGCAGGCACTTAACATGACAGTTAGCGTTAACAGAAAACTTGCCTTATAGATCTGCTTACAAAGTTTCAAAATATTAATACTTTTTTATCTGGGCGATTACCGTTAGTATAAGGGGTTTTTAAATTTTGTTTAGTTATATTTTGCATTTTAAGATAACTAAATATAAAGGCTAATGCGAGTTGAAGTCAGGCTTCAACAGTCAGATAAGTATGGAGAAATAAATGAAATTGTTCAAACCTACGTTAGTTGCTGTGGCGTTAATTGCAGTTGCTGGCTGTCAAGAGAAAGCAGTTAAAGAAGAGGTTGTTAAAGCACCTATGTTAGAAACTGAAGTGCAAAAACAAGCTTACGGCTTAGGTGCTTCAATTGGCATGTATATGCAGCGTAATTTGGAAGAGCACGACAAACTAGGTTTAAGCTTAGATAAAGAGCTTATCGTGCGCGGTTTTGTTGATAGCATTGAAGGTAAAGCCGTCATCGAAAAAGAAGAGATTCAAGCATTATTAATGAACCTAGATGCAACGATGAAAGAAAAGCAACAAGCTAAAATTGCAGCAGAAGCTGAAGCAAGTTTAGCTGAAGGTGCCAAATACCTAGAAGAGAATGCTAAAAAAGAAGGCGTTCAGGTAACTGAATCTGGTATTCAATATGTAGTACTTTCTGAAGGTAATGGTGAAAAGCCTGCGGCAACGGATACAGTTAAAGTTCACTATAAAGGTACTTTCTTAAATGGTGAAACATTTGATAGTTCATATGACAGAAATGAGCCAGCAGTATTCCCACTAAATCGTGTAATTAAAGGTTGGACTGAAGGTGTTCAGTTAATGCCTGTGGGTTCTAAGTACAAGTTTACTATCCCATCAGATTTAGCTTACGGACCAAATGGTAATCCACCACGTATTCCTGGTAACTCAGTGTTAGAGTTTGAAATTGAGCTACTTGAGATTCAAAAGCAAGAAGAGTCAGAAAAAGTGGGTGATACCCATACGCACTAATTTATTAGCTTAAATGAGTTAGTGAAAATGCCGCTGCACTGTGTAGCGGCATTTTTTTATCTTTTATAAAGAGTTTGTACAGTGAAAAAGTTATTAATTATTGGTTATGTTTGGCCTGAGCCTAATTCATCGGCAGCAGGTAGCCGAATGATGCAGTTAATTCAGTTTTTTCAGCAGCAAGGTTATCAAATAACCTTTGCTAGTCCTGCCCAGTTATCTGAGCACATGGCTGATTTAGTGACTATTGAGGTATCTATTGCTGAAATTAAACTTAATTGTACTAGCTTTGATAGCTTTATTAAGCAGCTACAACCTGATGTCGTTATGTTTGACCGCTTTATGATGGAAGAGCAATTTGGCTGGCGAGTAAGCGAATCTTGTCCAGATGCTTTAAGAGTGCTTGATACAGAAGACTTGTTTTCTTTGCGCGATGCGCGTCATAAAGCCTTTAAACAAGGTCAGGCATTTTCCGAGCAAGACTTGTTAACTTCAGATATGGCTAAACGCGAGATCGCGGCAATTTATCGCAGTGATGTAAGTTTGATGATTTCACCTGTAGAAATTGAACTACTACGACGCTTATTTAACGTTGACGCTAACTTGTTACACCATTGCCCATTTATGCTTGATGACACACAGTTAAACCAAGATACGCCGAGTTATCATGAACGTGATGGCTTTATGGTGATTGGTAATTTCCGCCATGCCCCTAATTGGGATGCGGTGCTTTGGTTAAAACAGCAAATATGGCCACTAATTCGCAAGCAACTACCAGATGCTCAGCTATGTGTTTATGGTGCATATCCGCCACCTAAAGCAACCGCACTGCATGATGAAAAAACAGGTTTTCTCGTGAAAGGCTGGGTTGATGATGCGCTCAATGCGATGAAATCTGCTCGAGTTTGTTTAGCGCCGCTTCGTTTTGGCGCCGGCATTAAAGGCAAGCTTGCTGAGGCCATGATTTGCGCAACCCCTTCAGTGACCACAGAAATTGGTAGTGAGGGCATGCAATGTGGTTTGCCTTGGCCGGGTAAGATTTGTGATGATGTCCAGGCATTTGCTGACGCTGCCGTTGCTTTATATAAAGATGAGCAAGCATGGCAAGCAGCCAGTGTTGAAGGGCCTAAAAGTGCTAAAAAGATGTTTCAGCAAAGTAAGGCATATTTATCACTCGAAACAAAAATAAATACCCTACAAGCGAATTTAACTGAGCACAGGCAGCAAAACTTTATTGGTAGTATGCTTAATCATCATCACCATAAAAGTACTAAATATATGGCACAGTGGATAGCCGCTAAAAATCAACTTGCTGATTAATTTGTAGTCAATAGTGTTTTAATCACAACTTGTATTAGCAAGATAAGCTGATTACAGTAAATAATCCTTTCGCGATAGAGTTAAGTATTAATGAAGCAATTTAAACTGGTTTTAGCACTGTTATTTTTATTTAGTACAGTTAACCCTGCATTGGCAACTACGACTTTAAAGAGTGAAGAGCTGGTAGATTTAGTTAAGCATTACAAATATCTTCACCAACATCCTGAATTATCAAAAAAAGAACATAAAACCGGTGACTATATTGCTAAAGAATTAGCGCAGTTGGGTTTTACGGTAACACCTGGTTTGGCAGGTACGGGGGTTGTTGCCTTGTATGCTAATGGTGACGGTCAGACTTTAATGTTAAGAGCTGATATGGATGCACTACCAGTAGAAGAGCAAACAGGCTTGCCTTATGCCAGTCAAATACCTGTGATGCATGCTTGTGGACATGATGTTCATATGACGGTTGTTCTAGGGACAGCGAAGCAACTTATTGCCAATAAGCATGCTTGGCAAGGTCAATTACTTTTAGTGTTTCAGCCTGCTGAAGAGATAGGTTTTGGTGCAAAAGCTATGTTAAATGATGGCTTATTTGAAAAGTTTCCACAGCCTGATTTTAACTTAACTATGCATGTGGCGGCAGACTTACCCGCAGGAAAGATTGGCTATGTTAAAGGGTATGCTATGGCGAATGTTGACTCGGTTGATATTAGCGTGTTCGGCCGAGGCGGTCATGGTGCGTATCCCCATAAGACGAAAGATCCTGTGGTGTTAGCGGCGCAAATTATTACTCATTTGCAAACCATTGTTAGTCGTGAAATTTCTCCGCTTGATTCTGCGGTTATTACCGTTGGCTCTATTCATGGTGGTACAAAACACAATATTATCGGCAACGAGGTCAAACTTCAATTAACGGTTCGTTCCTATTCAGATGAAACCCGTGAATATCTGTTAACTCGCATTAAAGAAGTCAGTGAAGGCTTAGCGCGTACATCAGGCTTGCCAGAAACATTATTACCTAAAGTTGTAGTAAAAGATGAAAATACCCCGTCTGTTTATAATGAGCCAGAATATACACAGAAATTGGTTAACCAGCTTACACGCGCTTTAGGTGAGGCGCAGGTGGTTACAGTAGACCCTGTCATGGCGGGGGAGGATTTTGCTCGCTATGGCCGTACTAAAGCAAAAATCCCCAGTGCGTTATTTTGGTTAGGTGCGGTTGAGCCAACACGCTATCAGCAAGCGAAAAACACAGGCCAAGCATTGCCATCATTACACTCAGCAAAATTTGCTCCTGATGCAGAGAAAACTATTGCCACAGGGGTAAAAGGCATGACCACTATGGCGCTGAGTTTGTTAGCTAAATAAGCAGCTAGCGTGTGGCAAGCAGACGATAACGGCTTGCCTTATTTATTCAACGAATATTTGCATTTCTTCGCCAATTTGTTTGCGCATCTCCATCAGTTTAACGGCGCTGGCGTGTTGTTTTTTATCTGCTTCGGTTTTTGGTATCCATTGCGGAACTTGCTCTGATTGACCATTTTGATCAACAGCTACCATGATAACAATACAGTGGGTTGTTAAGCGGCGGTTAAGTGATTTTGGATCACAAGCATTTACTTCAAGCGCAATATGCATAGAAGAGTTACCGGTATAAATAACCTTGGCTTCTACTTCAACTAAACTGCCCACGTGAATAGGAGCGACAAAGCGTATACCACCTGCATAAGCTGTTACACAGTAACGGCCACTCCAGCCAGCGGCACAAGCGTATGCTGCTAAGTCTATCCATTTCATTACCGCGCCACCATGAACTTTTCCACCAAAATTGACATCTTGTGGCTCTGCTAAGAATCTAAGTGTTACATCTCTTTGTGGTTTATTCATTTGTTCACCGTGGCTTATTTCTGACTTTGTTCACCATCTTACTTGAGAATGATCTTATTTTAAATTTTTACGTACTTTCTCTTAGTAAAAGAGTTTACAAAATAGATTATGAGTATATAATGAGAATCATTCTCATTTGTGTTGGTGTGTTATGGAAGTTTGGCAATTACTGCTACAAAAAGGCAATTTCCACTTCAATTATGAAAATTGGTATGAAGCAGAGGAGTGCTATCAGCAAGCACTTGAATGCTTAGAGCAGTTTTGGTTGGCGGATATGGAAAATAGCACTTTATTGCTGGCTTGGATTGGCTCATTTCATAATTTGGCTGTGTTGTATGAAGTACAAGGCAAGGCGCAGTTGGCTTTTAAGTATTTGCAAATACCTCACCAAAGAATGATGGAATTATCGCGCTGCAATGATATTAGCCAAGATTTGCAATTGATGGCATTAACGGCAATTAAAATCACTTTAAGCCCCATGTTAGCTTTTAGTAAAAAGCATAAAGCGTGTGCTGGCTGTCTTAAATCATTGCAGCAGATGGAAGCTGAAGTCAGTGCTCAGCAACCTGTATTACATTAATTAAAGGATCTTTACCATGAACAAATTATCATTACTTGTGACATTTTTATTGACGCTAGTGGCTGTGGTTTCACTACCTGTAGCAGCACACTCGGGCCATGATCATAGCGCTGCTGATGCTGGCTTGATTCATTTGTTATGGTTGGCTCCTATTATTATTGCCGCTGGTGTTTTGGCATTTAAAGAGTTAACAAGCTCTAAACGAGATAACTAAAGCAGGAGGATATATTATGATTTATCAAATTATTGAGAAGTTAGATGAAAAACTAAATTTTCCTGTGGTTTCTGCTCACTGTGATATCCCTTGTAAAATATATGACCCAATTACTGCACAAATTGCCGCCCTAACGCTGATTCGTATGGTTGATTTGATTGCAGAGTTGCAAGCGAAAGAAAGTCTAACGCTAGCACAGCAAGCTGAGTTTATTCGCTTAGTCAATCAAAAAGAACAGCATGCTATGGAAGTAAAACAGGAGATCGGCATTATTTGGGGCGATTATATTAAAGCGCCACAACTAAGCGCATTTCCTGAGTTACATGAATTAACTCACGATATTATGCTAACAGCATCAAAAGCAAAGCAGCACATCAGTAAAGAGCAAGCCTTATTATTGTTAGATAAGGTTAATCGCTTTGCAGAAATCTTTTGGCAAACAAAACAAGTAGCGACATTTACTGCTGTTTGCCCATATCCACCAGCCCAGAATGTGGTATACCCTAAATTAGGAGACTGATTATGTTAGGCTTTCACTTTTGTAAAGTTCGCGGTATGAGTATGTCACCTGACATTCCTGAAAATAGCTACATTTTTATCGTGCCTTGGTTAAGGTTAAGACAGCTTAAAGAAGGTAGCATATTAAAGGTGTTTCATCCTAAGCATGGCTTTATTGTTAAATCGCTAGCTAAGATAGACAGAAATGGTTTATTTTGGCTTAAAGGTCTGCACAAAAGTAGTATGCCAATTGAAAAGCTGGGTCCTGTCGGTAAATCGCAAATTTTAGGTAAAGTTCTGCTGGTATTTCCGCCTAAATAAGCCAATTTATTGGTTTTATTCTACGGGTGAAAAATGATGCTTTACGGGGAATAAAAAAGCCTTCCTCTTTCGAGGAAGGCCTGAACTGCTCGCATTATGGTCTTGTTAAACAAGCTTCTTATTAGTTATTTATTTTCTTATTATTGTTATTATTTTCTGTAGCGCAGGCATTTTATAACAAACCATTTTTTTCGCTGCAACAACTTTAATAGAGCATAAACTCCACGACTTTTTTCGTATTTAGGCGGTATTTGCCATACTGGTTGATAAGTTCTTGATTCAAAAACACTTGCCAAAAAACAACCGTATTTTTAAAGAAAAAAATTATTTTTATTGGAGAGATTTGTGGTCAGTTGATTTGGCGCATAGATCAAAATCAATGGCGGTGGTAAACTGTGCGCCATAAATAATTAGCTGTTATAGCTAGAGTGAAGTGGAATATAGCTAAGAAAGCTCAACCATACCAAGTTAAGAGGATATATTGGTGACAGAATTAAAGAATGATAACTATTTACGTGCGCTATTAAAGCAACCTGTAGATTACACACCAGTATGGATGATGCGCCAAGCTGGCCGTTATCTGCCAGAATATCGTGAAGTAAGAAAAGACGCTGGCGATTTTATGTCGGTTTGTAAAAACGCTGAGCTTGCTTGTGAAGTAACAATTCAGCCATTACGACGTTTTCCATTAGATGCGGCAATCTTGTTCAGCGATATTTTAACTATTCCTGATGCTATGGGTTTAGGTTTATATTTTGAAACCGGTGAAGGACCTAAGTTTGAACGTCCTATTACTTGTAAAGCTGATGTAGATAAAATTGCTGTACCTGATCCAGAAGATGAGTTGGGTTATGTTATGAATGCTGTTCGTACTATCCGCAAAGAACTGAATGGTCAAGTACCGCTAATTGGTTTTTCTGGTAGCCCATGGACATTAGCAACTTATATGGTTGAAGGTGGTAGCTCTAAAGGTTTTACTAAGATTAAGAAGATGATGTTTGCTGAGCCACAAACATTACACTTACTTTTAGATAAGCTAGCTGACTCTGTTATCAGTTACTTAAATGCGCAAATTGCCGCTGGCGCGCAATCTGTGATGGTATTTGATACTTGGGGTGGTGTGTTATCACCACGCGATTACAAAGAGTTTTCATTGCAATATATGGCGAAAATCGTTGATGGTTTAACTCGTCATAATGAAGGTCGCCAAGTACCAGTAACCTTATTTACTAAAAATGGTGGTATGTGGTTAGAAGATATTGCTGCGACTGGTTGTGATGCGGTAGGTCTTGATTGGACAATCGATATTGAAAAGGCCAAAGCACGTGTTGGTGATAAAGTTGCCTTACAAGGTAATATGGACCCATCTATGCTTTACGCACCATTACCGCGTATAGAGCAAGAAGTGTCGAAAATCTTAGCTGGTTTTGGTGAAGGTGGTACAGGTCATGTATTTAACTTAGGTCATGGTATTCACCCTGATGTTAATCCTGAGCATGCTGGTCACTTTATTGAGTCAGTACACCGCTTAAGTAAGCCTTATCATAAATAAGCATTTAAGCTTTGAGCATAATTTGAAAGGCCTACACAGTGATGTGTAGGCCTTTTTGCTATTTAAGCTGAGTTTTTATTTAGCCGATTCTTGTGGATATTTGAGCTGGTATCTAGGTAGCATGCTTTGATTACCGACTAAACCACCTTGATGAATGTAAATAATATCTTGATTGCTTTTACGCGCTTTTAAAAAGTCCAGTAAGCATAGCCAGCCTAGCGGATCATAGAGTAGTTCAAATTCAATACCCGTTTGTGCTTTTAGTTGCTGCCAAATTTGATAAAACTCCGCATACAGCTTACCAAAGTGATATTTTTTCCGGCTTGGCAGTATTGTCGGCCAATGAGTGCTGTTAGTGTCTAACTCGTTAAATTGCTGTTTTAAGTAGTCAGGCGTGCCCACACAAGCACAGGTCATCACTTGAAAGGGTAAATACTTTTGCAGATACAATGCGGTGGTACCTGTGCCTGCAGGTAACATAAAGACAGGGTTATTAAGCTCAAGTTCCTGGCATTGCTGAATTAACTCATTGGCTAACTGTTTTACACCAAAAGCCGCCTCTTGGCATCGACCACCTTCGGGAACGCTTAGGTGATTACGGTCAAAATCAAGACTTTGTACATAAGCTTCAAGGTTGCTGGTTAGCTCTTTTACTTCAATAATTTTCGCGCCTAGCTTAAGAGCAGCGGAATAATTACCTGTAGGTTGTGCTTTTAGCCAGTGTGGAATGGGTTTGCTATAGAAGTTAAGTTGCCAGCCTTTTAGCTTAGCAAGCGCTGCTAGCGAGTATAATGAATTAGCTTGAACTGAGCCATAACCCACCAGTGTTTTTACGTTAGGAAAGTCATGTGCTAAAAAATAGGCGAATTTACGTGCCTTATTGCCACTAAATTGGGCATGAAGTAAATCATCTCGTTTAATAAATACTTTATGACCGTGAAAATGGCAGGCTTGTATAGGTGAGTTAGCCAGCAGTTGCTCTGCTGGCTGTTGCATTTGGCTCATTACAATTGAGGTTTATGGTTCTTGCAGTAAATCTAAAAATTGTTGAGATTGCTTAATAGCTGAATTCATTTCTTTAATTAACAGTTCAACATCTTTTTTAATTGCGCCATATTCACCTTCTAAAGCGCCAATAGCACGAGCATTTAGATTATGTTTTAAGTACAAGGTGTTATCTTTTAATGCCGCTAACACAGGCGCCATTTTATCGTGTGCTCTATGCATTGATTTGATTAAGGTTTTATATTGACGTTGTGTAGATTTTAACTTGGCCTCGCTTTGTCTTCTGAGTTTAGCGCTGCTGTATTGTTCCACTTCATCTTGCCATTCATCAAAAAGTGCTTCCGCGACATCTTCAATAGCAGCTATTCTACTAGCAACTTCTTCTGACGCTTCTTTACTGGCATCATACTGATCTTTAGTTGCTTGGTATTGCTCTGCAAGATCGCCACCGTCATAGGCTATTAACTGTGAAAGTTGCTCTAAGGCAGACGTAAATTGTTCTTGAGCGTCCTTTTGCGCATCTTGAGCGTTTTCAACGCGATCTAACATGATATCGCGCTTATGTTGGCCAACAGATTCCATGGCGGAGTAATAGGCTGATTGACAGCCTGTTAAAGTGATTAATATAGAAGAAATTAACAACGCTTGTGCTAAAAGTCGCATCAGTTTGTCCTTAGGTTGAATGTTGTTAGCTAATTATAGGTATAGAAAAAGTTTATCAGCTTTGCATTCGATGTGAAATAAATCCGTGCCAAGCTAACAAAAAAGCCATAATGATTCAGTCATTATGGCTTTTTTTGCTAATTCAGTGATAGCAGCTTATTATTCTTCGTCTTTCTCTTCATAAGCACTAAAGTCAGTAATACCTTGTGCTTCTAGTAATCGACGTACGCTCGCCGGCAACTTTTCGTTATTATCTTTGGCTAAATCTTCATCATCTGGTAACGGTTGACCAGTAAAAGCATGTAAAAATGCTTCGCAAAGTAGTTCACTGTTGGTTGCGTGTCTTAAATTATTTACTTGGCGACGGGTTCTTTCGTCGGTTAATACTTTAAGTACTCGCAAAGGAATTGATACGGTAATTTTTTTAACTTGTTCGCTTTTTTTACCGTGCTCGGCATAGGGATTAATATACTCGCCATTCCACTGAGCCATGGAGATTCCTCTATAGTAGCTATTGTAATAATATATATTTTCTGGGGCTAGATTTTACCTTGTCGGAAAAGTGAGTCAAGTAGAAGTTTAGAAGTCTAAAATATCTTGACGCTTACAGTTAAAGTGTTTAGAGTTATAGACGTCCAAACATCTATACGTTTTTTTGAGTAAATGAGCGAATCTAGCTCATAAATGGAGAACACTATGTCGATTAAAAATATTACCACTTCGGCAGTACAAGCAGGCATTAATACTGATGAACATCACGGTGCAGTGGTACCTCCTATCCATTTATCTAGCACATACTCATTAAAAGGTTTCAATGAAAAACGAGAGTTTGATTACTCTAGAACAGGCAACCCAACTCGAGCAACCTTTGCTCAAGCCATTGCAGAGCTTGAGCAGGGTAGTGTTGGTATTGTCACTAGCACAGGCATGTCGGCCGTTCACCTTATTTGCCAGTTATTATCAACAGAAGATACTATTGTTATTCCTCATGACTGTTATGGCGGTAGTTTTAGGCTATTTACTCACCTAGCTCGTCGCGGCCAATTTAAGCTTGTTGTTGTTGATCAAAATGATGAAGCAGCATTTGCCCAAGCTTTAGCGCAAAAACCAAAATTAGTGCTGTTAGAAAGCCCAAGTAACCCGTTATTACGCTTAGTTGATATTGAAAAGCTAACTAAAGCTTGTCATCAAGTAGGCGCACTTGTTGCGGTCGATAATACGTTTTTATCACCAGCATTGCAGCAGCCATTAGCACTCGGTGCTGATATTGTTTTTCACTCCACCACTAAGTATATCAATGGTCATAGTGATGTTGTTGGCGGTGTTTTAGTCACAAAAGAACAGGCACTAGGTGAAGAGCTAGCCTGGTGGGCAAATTGTATTGGTATTACTGGTAGTGCTTTTGATAGTTTCTTAGCGTTACGTGGCTTAAAAACCTTACCGGTAAGAATGAAACAGCATCAAGAAAATGCTAATGAAGTTGCTAAATTCTTAAAACAGCACAGTGCAATTGACGCGGTTTACTTTCCAGGCTTTGCAGATCACCCAGGTCATGATATTGCCAAAAAGCAACAGCAAGGTTTTGGCGCTATGATGAGCTTTGAAGTAAAAGGTGGCGTTGAAGCGGTTAAAAAGTTATTTGCCAATGTAAAGTTATTTACATTAGCGCAATCACTCGGTGGTGTTGAAAGCTTGATAAGTCATCCATCAACCATGACTCATGCTGGTATGGAAATCGAAGCGCAGCTTGAAGCGGGTATCACGCAGTCATTAGTGAGAATTTCTGTCGGCATTGAAGATGTTAATGATATCATTGCAGATCTTAATCATGGTTTGAGCCAAAGCCAGTTGTAGTAGGTAGGAAAATTAATGACACAGACGCAATTAAATGTTGAACAGTCTAACGCAACAAGTTTTGACGCGGTAACAGAAAATCATTTGGCCAAGCATGCAATTCAAGTACATAAATTTGGTGGTAGTTCACTAGCATCAAGTCAATGCATAAATCGTGTGCTTGAAATAATTAAAAGCCACTGCCAAATCAATGATATTATTGTGGTTTCGGCCAATGGTGATACCACAGATCATTTATTTTCTTTATATCAGCTAGCGCAAGAGCAATTACAAGCAAGTTTAGAAGAGCAAGACCCAAGACCGTTAGAGGCTGCCGTAGCGGCGTTAAGCAAGCAGCAGCAAGCTTTAATCACAGAGCTATTAAATGCCAATAATGCTAAGCAGTTAATTCACTCTTTAGCGGCAGATATTGAACAGCTTAAAGCGTGGTTAACTGGTGATTTATCAGCGCATCACAATAATATTTTAGCCTTTGGTGAGTTGTGGTCTGCACGCTTATTATCTGCTTTGTTAAATGAAAAATTATGTCCTAGTAATAGTATTGATGCGCGAGACTTTCTTGTTATCGATAATGAGGTAGATTGTTTAGTTGATACTGCAACTAGTGCTGCGCAATTAAGACAGCATAGGCAATTTGGCAAACTTGCCGTGATCACTGGCTATATCAGTAAAGATGAGCGCGGTCATACCTGTACCTTAGGGCGCAATGGTAGTGATTATTCAGCAACCATTGTCGCCTCATTAGTGGATGCGAGAAATGTCACTCTTTGGACCGATGTTGACGGTATTTATAGTGCCGACCCTCGTATTGTACCAAGTGCGCGTAAATTGCACCGTTTACCTAATGGTGTAGCCAAAGAGCTTGGCCGTTTAGGTAACCCAGTACTGCATGCTAAAACCTTATTACCATTAATTAACCCGTTAACTGAGCATCACACCCATTTGCATGTTGCCAGTAGCTTTGATGCTCAGGTTGCAGGTACTGAAATAGGTAAATTTGGTCAGATAGCCAAACAAGAGCTATCGGTTACTTATTTAAATGATTTATTGCTTGCCCATTCAGAAAGTTTTATTGGCGAAGCGGCTAACAAGGTACGAGCTGAGTTTGCACCTATTTGTGTTGATGATAAGCAAGGCTTTGTGGTGATTACACAGGCTCAACAAAAAGCGTTAAGTCAATGGCTCGCAAGTCATGATACCGAAGTTAAATTTAATCCTGTGTCGATTATTGCCACCGTGGGCCATAAGGTGGCTGAACGTGGTGATATTAAAGCGCGCTTTAAGCGCAGCTTAAGATCTGTAAAACCATTACATTTAGTCAACAGTGACAATAGTCATAGTGTGATTGCGATATTGTCTGAGCCTTGTACACCGGAAATTCTTAATAATGTCCATCATGATATGACTAAAGATGCCCGTCATATTGGTTTAGTTGTTGCAGGTTTAGGTAATATTGGTCAGCGTTTTCTTGAGTTATTACCAAGTCAATTAGCTAAAGTAGAGGCACTTGAGAATACTCACTTGGTTGGTTTACTGTCTTCGAAGAAAGCACTGATTAACAATGATGGTATTGATGTGAACCAAGCTTTGTCTTTATTTGAGCAAGACTCACAAGGCTATGATAACCAGCAATTGCTCTCTTGGCTTAGCCATCACCCTTACGATGAACTTATCGTTGTTGATATTACCCCGAGCGAAGATTTTAGCTTGTTATATGAGCAGTTTTTTCAGCAAGGTATCCATGTTATTGGTGCTAATAAGTGGGCGGCATCTAGTAGCACAGCACATTACAATAATTTAATACAGCAAGCAGAGCGGCATCATAGTATTTGGCTTGGCAACACCACGGTTGGCGCAGGTTTACCGATTAATTTTGCCATTGATGATTTACGCCACAGTGGTGATGAAATTAATCAAATTGCCGGAATTTTCTCAGGCACTTTATCTTGGTTATTTGAAACCTATGATGGTAGTACTAGTTTTTCAAGTTTGATGTTAGATGCGTTACAGCAAGGTATTACTGAGCCAGACCCAAGAGAAGATTTATCAGGGCGTGACGTACAAAGAAAACTATTAATACTTGCTCGCAAAGCTGGTTTTGAGTTATCACTTGATGATATTGATTGTCAAAATTTGGTGCCAGAGCATTTACAAGCATTAGATACACAAGCGTTTCTTGCCAGAGCTGATGAATTAGATGAATTTTTTGCTGATCAGTTAGCCAGAGCAAATGCCGATAATGCATGCATTCGTTATGTTGCTAGATTACAAGCAACACCTCAAGATGATTCCGCTAATGGCCTTAAATTAACGGCGAAGGTTAGTTTAGAGGTATTAGCAAAAACTGATGCTTTTGCCAATTTAACGCCGTGCGATAATATATTTCAAATCAGTAGTCGCTGGTATCAAGATAATCCTTTGATTATTCGTGGCCCCGGTGCTGGGCGAGATGTTACCGCTGGCGGTTTGCATTCAGATTTGGTTAATATTTGCCAACAATTGGCAAGTAAACAAAACCAAGTGAAAATTAAAGGGATAAATTAGCCGCAACTTAGCGCAGTAATAGCTTGTACTGCGCTAAACTTTTTCCTGTTATCGCTATAGGGTTGTCATTAGCACTATAGTGAAAAATTTAGTTTCATCGGGAGTGTTGTAAAGGCTAAGCCACTATTGATTTTCTTAGTATTTGCTAGCATTATAAACTTATCTCAATTTCCGGATTTTGCTTTATTGAAGTATGCCTAGTGAATCTCCTACTCAAACATTCTTTACTCGCCAAGTCGCGCAGCTTTTAGATAAGATTTATGGCCGTACCCGTAAAGATTCTATGCTTGAAAGGGCAATTGCGTTCTTTGAAAATGATGAGTTTAGACCCTCAAATGAGCAGTTATCTGATAATGAGCTAGAGCTACAAAAGTTAGAACAAACAGAGCGTCACTCACATCTTAGCCATCTATGCGAAGAAATCATTGATTTAGCAGAAGGAGAAACCTTCGCTGAAAGTAATCGCAAATCGGCACAGTTATTGGGAACCATTCAATTATTAAGCCCTTGTGAGGGAAAAAAAGTCTCGTTAAATAATGAGTTATGCAAGTCACTCTATAAAGCAGTTTTGTGTTTACGTTTGTTAGATAAGCTTATTCTTGATGGCTTAGTGGTTGATAAGAATATTTTGGCTTATACCCAAGGGCTATCGACAGAACAATTTGAAAACTTTGCTTTGTATGATGCTGATAAACACCAGCGCTTTATTCAGCAAATTAAAGTGCCTTTGGTTATGTCTGCCTTGTTGCAAGATATAGGCAATTATCATCCGCAAGCGCAAGATATTATTTGTGGTAAAGATCGTAAGCAAAACCCGTTTCGGGTATTGGATGTTGAGAGCAGAAAGCAGCTATTGCAGGTAAATTATAAGGAAACTATCAAGTATTTACTGCAAGGCTTAGGCACGCCAAAGTTTGTTGGTAATACTAAGGCAGAAAGAGATCAGTTTCTTCAAGATGAAGCTGAAAAGCAGGCCTTTATTCAGCAATTATTGAAAAGTAGTGTCAACCCAAAAAATACCATAGGCAATTTGCTGAAAGTGCCGCAAATTTACACCTCAATTATTATGTCAACCAAGGATAGCTACAACTACAAGCTCTTGCCTCAGGTTTTTCAGGTGTTAAATAAAAATGCTGAAATTGGTGCCTGTTCGCAAAAGGTTGTTGATGCCTTATATAAAATTACCGGCATGTTTCCACAGGGCTTTGGTATTGTTTATATGCCAATTGATGAGTATGGCAATCAAGGGGATTGCTATGAGTACGCTATTGTTAATAGCTTATACCCTGAAAACCCTAAACACCCTATTTGCCGTATGGCCACAAGAAAGCTAGCTTTTATTGGTTACGGGCAAAACATCATTATTAGCCAAAAAAGTAATTTGTATTTTGCTCAGTCGGCTAAGAAGTTAGCTAGTTTAAGTAAAGAGCGTTTGAATGAAATTTTGGAGTTACTCAGTTCTAACTATAAAGAAAGACAAGAGTTAGATTTGTTGCCACGTTGCTGGCACGCCAATGAATATTTTTCAGTTAAAACAAATCAAAAATTGTGGACTAAGGTCGAATAAGTTTTTAATAGCACTTTAAATAAGGAAGTGAGCATGGCTAACTCTCAACGAATTTCTGCCATTGATTGGATGCGTGGTTTTGTCATGATTATCATGGTGCTTGATCATGTTTCCATGGCCTATAATGCTGAGCATTTAGCCAAAGATTCAGCAGCGAATTATGTGCCGGGCATGGCTTTGCCAGCAGCAGAATTTTTTACTCGCTGGATAAGTCATATTTGTGCGCCTGTGTTTGTTTTTCTAGCGGGTACCGCGCTAGCGATAAGTGTTGAGCGTAAATTGGCTAAAGGTTATGACAGCAAAGGTATAGATAAAGATATTCTACTGAGAGGCGCATTTATCGCCTTACTTGATCCAACAATTACCTCGATTTTTCAAGGGAGATTAACCTTTCAGGTGCTCTATGCCATTGGTGTCGCTATGATGTGTATGGCATTCTTTCGCCGTTTATCTACACCACAGTTATTATTTATAGCCTTTGCCTGGATTCTTGGCGGGGAGCTTGTTACCGCGCAATTTTGGTTTGTTAATGGTCAAGAGCAGTCGATTATCACGGCGCTATTAATTGGTAAATACTATACCTCTGACTTAAGTATTTCTTATGCTGCAGTTCCTTGGTTAGCCGTTATGATTATTGGCTGGGTTTTTGGCCGCTATATTTTAGATTTTGGTCAAGGTAAGGTCACTATGACACCTGCCAAACTATTAGTTATTACCGGTAGTTTAGCTTTAATTGCTTTTGTGGTTATTCGTTATCTAAATGGTTACGGTAATATGTTTTTATACCGTGAAGACTTTTCTTGGCAGCACTGGCTGCATGTGAGTAAATACCCGCCATCAGCCAGTTTTACTTTTCTAGAACTTGGGCTTATGGCGATTATTTTGGCCGGTATGATCAAGTTAGAGCAACGCATAGGTACTCGAGTAAATGGCGTTTTACTGGTATTTGGTCAAACGTCTATGATGTTTTATCTTGTCCATCGAATTTTCCTGACAGGTACTGCGACCTATGCAGGAATGAGTGACTTTACTGACTTGAAGATGACCTATGTGATTACGGGTATTTTACTCTTGTTACTCTACCCGTTTTGTTTATGGTATCGAGGCTTTAAGACAAAGCACCCAGATTCAGTTTGGTTAAAGTACTTATAAACAGTAGTGCTGAATTAAACGTGTTAGCGCTTTATTGGTTTTATCAATTTCACTATGCGCTAAGAACTCATTAGGCTGATGGGCTTGATTAATTGAACCAGGCCCCATCACTATGGTTTGACAACCTAATTGTTGAATAAAAGGTGCTTCAGTTGCATAGTTCACGGCACAGCAAGTATGACCGCTAATTTCTTCAGCAATATCAATTAAAGTGCTCGGCTTTTTTTGTTCAAAACTTGGGCTGCTTGGGTGCAACTCTTCAAACGAGATTCGTCCAGGGAATTTCTCAGCAAGCGGTTTTAATGCTTCGCTTAACCAGTGCAACAATTCATCATCAGTCATGCCAGGTAGCGATCTTAAATCAAGATCTAAATGACAGTGACCACAGATACGATTAGCATTATCACCACCAGAAATCGCGCCCATATTCAAGGTTGGACCTGGCACGTCAAACGCTTCATTTTTGTAGTTTAAATTAAACTTTTCTTTTAGCTGAATTAATTCACCAATAACTTGGTACATAATTTCAATGGCATTAACACCTAAATTTGGTTTACTTGAATGTCCTGATTGACCTTCAACACTTATGCGATGTGACATATGGCCTTTGTGCATGACCACAGGAACAAGCCCAGTAGGTTCGCCGATAACAGCAACATCAGGTTTTATCGTCTGACTTTGAGCAAAAAAGCGCGCCCCTGCCATGGTGGTTTCTTCATCTGCGGTTGCTAAAACATAGAGTGGCTTTTTCAGCATTTTAGCATCGAGGTTTTTACATACTTGCAATATGAAGGCAAAAAAGCCTTTCATATCACAAGTCCCTAAGCCGTAAAACTTATCGTCTTTATTTAAGACTTTATGGGGGTCAGATTGCCAGCGGTTTTCATCAAAAGGTACGGTATCACTATGACCAGCTAATAGTAAGCCGCCTTCGCCACTACCTAACTTAGCCAATAAGTTAAATTTATTGCTGGTGTGCGGTACAGGCTGAATTTCTATGGTGAAACCTAATTGCTCAAACCAAGTTGCCAATAGTTGAATTACCACTTCATTGCCCTGATCCCAACTCGCTTGTGTTGAGCTAATAGAAGAGCAAGCGATGAGTTGACTGAGGCTTTGGCTGAAGTTTGGCAGTTGATTCATAGAGTATTTCCGAACAAATTGAATATTTACTTAAATAATTATGCTTGATAGTTGCATAAGTACCCATAAAGTGCTAGTTTATCGGTACAGTGTAATTAACCTGCTTTCATAAGGCTACTTGAAAATGGCAATGCTTCAAAGAATGCGACGACGATAGAGATGAATTTTTAGTTTAGCTCTTTAGATAAGTAAGCTTGGGAGAGTTAGATTAGTTAGTTATTACTATTGGCATTAAGTTATTTGAATAAGTTTGCAATTGAAAAGTAGAGGGAAAAGGTTTGGCACAAGTTAAAAAAGTTGCCGTTATTGGGGCAAGTGGTTATGTAGGCGCAGAGTTAATCGGTTTACTTTGCCAACATGATAAAGTTTCATTGCAGCATTTAGTTGTTTCTGAAAATAGTACTTCCAAGGGGAAACTTTTCAGTGATCTTCATGGTCGCTGGCAGGGGATCTGTGATGTACCCTTGCAATCTTTTTCTCAAAGCTGGTTCGATGAATATGCAGCATCACTCGATGTTGTCTTTTTTGCTACCCCGCACGAATTTAGTGCTGATTGGGCGCAAGCTTTTGTTGATAAAGGCGTCAAGGTTTTTGATCTTTCCGGTGGCTTTAGACTTAAAAATGCGCAAGATTACCCACAATTTTATGGCTTTGAACATGCCAATACTCAGGCATTAGCTACAGCTAAATATGGCTTGGCAGAATGGCAAGCTGAAGATATTAAAAATACCTCTCTGGTAGCAGTACCTGGTTGTTATCCAACAGCGAGCTTATTAGCACTTAAACCTATTACCACGAATAATTTACATGTGGAAAATTCCCTGATTGTTGTAAATGGCATTAGTGGTGTTAGTGGTGCCGGGAGAAATGCCTCACTAGCGACTAACTTTAATGAAGTTAGCTTAACTGCCTATAACATCTTAAAACACAGACATCAGCCGGAGATTTCACAAGAAGCAGCCGCGCAAGTTATCTTTAATCCACATCTAGCACCTTATAAACGAGGTCTTTTAGCAACAGTTACTTTGCAGTTAAAAGCGGGTATCAGTCAAGCGCAGGTGAAGCAAGCTTTTGACGATGCTTATCAAAACAAGTCACTCGTTCGTTTAGTGGCAAGCTGGCCGAAAGTGGACAATGTCGCTCATACGCCATTTGCCGATATTCACTATCAGTTTGACCAAGATAAAGGTGTGCTCGTGGTCAGTTGCGCCATAGATAACTTGTTAAAAGGTGCAGCATCACAAGCTTTGCAGTGCTTTAACTTATCTCTCGATCTTGAAAGTCATTATTCGTTGTTGAATTACTCACATTAAGGAAAGCTTATGACTAAGCCATTAGTAATTAAAATAGGTGGTGCAATTTTAGAAAATGAATCTGCACTACAAGCGCTTTTGTCAGTTATCGCGACACTTAAGCAACACTCCGTTGTGCTTGTTCATGGTGGTGGTTGTGTCGTTGATGAAATGCTTAGTCAAGCAAATATGACAACAGAAAAAAAACATGGCTTAAGAGTTACGCCAAAAGACCAGATAAATATTATCAGTGGCGCATTAGCTGGCACGGTAAATAAAGCCATTGTCGCTAAAGCAAATAGTATGAAGCTTGCAGCCGTGGGTTTATCACTTAATGATGGTGACATGGTCAATTGTCAATTATCTCCTTTGGCCTTAGGTCAGGTGGGTGTACCTAGCTGTAATAACAGCAAGTTACTTGATGGCTTACTTAGCTCAGGCTTTTTGCCGGTTATTTCTTCTATTGGCGCACTCGATAATGGTGATTTGGTTAACGTAAATGCTGATGATGCTGCAGTTGTTATTTGTCAGTTACTCAATGCACAGTTGTTATTACTTACCGATGTTAATGGCGTCAAGGGCAGTGATGGTGAGTATTTGCCATCGCTAAATCAAGCGCAAGCGGATGAACTTATAGAGCAAGGGATTATTGCGGGTGGTATGACGGCTAAAGTGAATGCTGCGCTTAAAGCAGCAAATCAATTACGACGAAGTATCGCGGTTGCCAGTTGGCAGTCGCCGGAGCAAATTTCCCTTTTATTGGATGGTCAAGGTATAGGTACGCAAATAGCGCCTAATTAATTACTTTGCTCTCGTCTTAATTTGATAACTATAGTTGATAACCAAAGTTGAATAGATATGCCACAAAACAATACAGCATTAAGCCATTTTTTGGCTGATGACCAATTAACAAAAGCGCAAGTACAGGCGCTAATTAAGCTGGCGATTGAGATAAAAGCACAGCCTGAAAATTTTAACCAAGCCTTAGCTGGCAAATCAGTGGCGATGATTTTTGAAAAGCCTTCGCTAAGAACTCATGTCAGTTTTGATATGGGCATTGCTAAACTTGGCGGTCACGCCCTTTATTTAGGCCAGCAAAATGGCAAGTTAGGGGAGCGAGAGCGGGTTAGTGATTACGCAAAAAACTTATCTTGCTACGCAGATGCTATTGTTGCGCGTGTTTTTGAAAATAGCGCAATTGAAGGGTTAGCAGAGCATGCAAGCGTACCTGTGGTTAATGCTTTATGTGATTTATACCATCCATGCCAAGCGCTAGCAGATTTTGTTACCTTAACTGAAATCTTTGCACCTGACGATATACAAGATTTAGCTAAACTGAAACTCGCTTATGTTGGTGATGGTAATAATGTCTCAAATTCCTTGATGCTAATGGCTGCAATGTTAGGCTCAGACTTTACCTTGATATGTCCAGAGAATCATGGCCCTTCCCAAGCTATGCTAGATAAAGTACAGAGTATTGCTGCTCATTCTGGAGGCAATTTTTCATTCACAACTAATATTAATGAAATTGCTCAGCAAGATGCCATTTATACCGATACTTGGGTATCTATGGGCAATGAAGGGGCTGAAGATAAAGCTAAGCTGCTAAGTAAATTTGCGCCTTACCAAGTTAATCATGATTTGATGGCTAAAGCTAAGGCTGGTGTAGTTATGCATTGCCAGCCTGCGCATTTAGAAGAAGAAATTACAACCGCGCTTTTTGATGATGAAAACTACTCTGTAGTTTTTCAACAAGCAGAAAACAGAATGTGGGCTCAGGCGGCGGTTTTAGTTTCATTATTAAATCCTGCTCTAGCTAATTGATGAAATAGCTACGGCGAAAGTGCTCACTTAGGTTAACTAAGCTCCGCGCTTTCTTCTTGCTCTTTCAACTATTAGCTGACGATCAGACATTAATAAATATAAGCAGAATTTGATTTATCAAATTCACAGAAGATTAGAAATATTGAGAATTCAAAATTAATTAGGAGAACGAAATAGTCGCGCTTAGGCGAATATGATGTTCTGAAGGTAAAAAAAATGGCGTTAGCAAAGAAAAAACAGATTAAAAAAGTAGTATTGGCATACTCAGGTGGTTTAGATACCTCAGCAATTATCCCATGGTTGAAAGAGAATTATGATGGCTGTGAAGTAGTCGCTTTTTGCGCCGATGTTGGTCAAGGTGATGAAGAGTTAGAAGGTATTGTTGAAAAAGCTATTGCCTCGGGCGCTTCTGAATGTCACGTAGTTGATTTAAAAGAGGAATTTGTCAAAGACTATATTTACCCAATCTTAAAAACCGGCTCGGTATACGAAGGGCAGTACTTGTTAGGAACGTCGATGGCGCGCCCTGTGATTGCTAAAGCGCATGTTGAAGTTGCCTTAAAGGTTGGCGCGGATGCCGTTTGCCATGGTTGTACGGGTAAAGGGAATGATCAAGTGCGTTTTGAGTCATGTTTTGCTGCGCTTGCACCTGAGCTAACAGTAATTGCTCCTTGGCGTGAATGGGATATGGTGTCACGTGAAGATTTATTAGATTATTTGGCTGAGCGTGATATTCCTTGTTCGGCATCATTAACCAAAATTTATAGCCGCGATGCTAATGCTTGGCATATTTCTCATGAAGGTGGTGAGCTTGAAGACCCATGGTGTGAGCCGTCAAAAGCAGTGTGGACTATGACAGTTGACCCACTTGATGCGCCTGATACACCAGAAACGGTACAACTTAGCTTTGAAAAAGGTGAGTTAGTAGCGGTTGACGGTAAATCATTATCTGCCTATGAAGCGTTAATGTACTTAAATGATAAAGCGGCAGTACATGGCGTTGGTCGCATTGATATTGTTGAGAACCGTTTAGTGGGGATGAAGTCTCGTGGTTGCTATGAAACGCCAGGTGGCACAGTATTAATGGCGGCATATAAAGGTTTAGAAACATTAATTTTAGATAAAGAGTCATTGAAGTTTCGTGAGTCTGTCGGTTTAGAATTTTCTCATGTAATTTATGATGGCCGTTGGTTTACACCATTGGCGAAAGCACAGCTTGCGGCAGCTGCTTCATTTGCTGAGCAAGTTACTGGTGATGTTGTCGTTAAAATGTACAAAGGTAATGCCACGGTTACCCAGCGTCGTTCACCAAACAGCTTATACTCAGAAGAGTTTGCTACTTTTGGTGCCGATGATGTTTATGATCAAAAGCATGCTGAAGGGTTTATTCGTTTATTTAGTTTATCAAGTCGCATCACTGCACTTTCACAAAAAGACACTAAGTAAAACAGGTAAAACAAATTTAAAAGGTAAATATCATGGCATTATGGGGCGGTCGCTTTAAAGAAAAAGCGAGCTTACAGTTTAAAAAATTCAATGATTCCTTGCCGGTTGATTACCGCATGGCAGTGCAAGATATTGTTGGCTCGATTGCTTGGGCGCAAGCAATTCATGAGGTTGGCGTGTTAAATGATGATGAGTTATCACGATTAACTGATGCGCTTAATGAACTTAAGGCTTCTGTTGAACAAGATCCAAAGCAGATTTTACTTTCTGACGCTGAAGATATTCATAGCTGGGTAGAAATCCAGCTGATTGAAAAAACGGGCGATTTAGGGAAAAAGCTGCATACAGGCCGTAGCCGTAATGACCAAGTTGCGACAGATTTAAAGCTGTGGTGTAAAGAAACGGGTGGCGATTTACTGTTTGCCTTGGTGAATTTACAGCAGGCGATGATGAATCTTGCCGAGCGTGAAAAAGATACTGTGTTACCAGGTTATACCCATCTGCAAAGGGCACAACCCGTGACCTTTGGTCATTGGTGCTTAGCTTATGTTGAAATGTTCAATCGCGATATAGGCCGTTTAAAAGATGCGCTATATCGTTTGGATGTCTCGCCATTAGGCTCAGGGGCATTAGCTGGAACTGCTTACCCCATTGATCGTAATGCTTTAGCGCATCGTCTTGGCTTTAGAACTGCGACCATGAATAGTCTTGATGCTGTTTCAGATCGTGATCATGTTATTGAGCTGTTATCTGCGGCCAGTGTTTCTATGATGCACCTTTCGCGTTTTGCTGAGGATCTCATTTTCTATAACTCTGGTGAAGCGGGTTTTGTGGAAATGAGTGATTTGGTTAGTTCCGGTTCATCATTAATGCCGCAAAAGAAAAATCCAGATGCTTGTGAGTTAATTCGTGGTAAAGCCGGTCGTGTTTTTGGCTCATTAACAGGTATGTTAACCACCATGAAAGCCCTGGCTCTTGCCTACAATAAAGATATGCAAGAAGACAAAGAAGGTTTGTTTGATGCTATGGATACTTGGCTTGAGTGTATGGAAATGGCGGTTTTAGTGGCAGATGGTTTAAAGGTGAATCGCTCTCGTACACTAGCGGCAGCGCAGCAAGGTTACGCTAATGCCACTGAGCTTGCAGATTACTTGGTAGGTAAAGATATCCCGTTTAGGGAAGCGCATCATATTGTTGGTGAAGTGGTTTTAGCTGCGATTGATAAAGGTGTACCGCTGGAAGATTTAACGCTGACACAGCTACAAGCTTTTAGTGACACGATAGAGCAAGATGTTTATCAACATTTATCAATAGAATCTACTTTAGATAAGCGTGAAGCACTTGGTGGTACGTCACGAGCACAAGTTGAAAAAGCATTAGCGTCGACTCAGTCAAATTATCAGCAAGGTAAAGAAGATATTTTAAATGAACAAGTGGTTGGCGCGCCGGGTAAGCAGCAAATTAATGTGGCATTAAAGCAAGTGCAGCAGCGTTTAAATGCTCAGCGCGCCGCAGCTATGTCGGTGCGTCGGGCAAAAATGTCAGATGTTGACAGCATTCATGCTTTGGTAAATTACTGGGCTGATAAAGGCGAGATATTGCCACGTAGTCGCGATAATGTCATCCATGATATTCAAAACTTTGTTGTGGCTGAGTTAGATGGCGTTGTTGTTGGCACAGCATCTTTATATATCTACCAAACAGGACTTGCAGAAATTCGTTCGGTTGTTGTTAAGCAAAGTGCTCAGCAGCAAGGGCAAGGTCAAGCGTTAGTGCAATATTTGCTTGAGTTTGCTCATCAGATGGAATTAGAAAAAATTATTGTACTTACCTACATTCCACAATATTTTACTCAGCTTGGTTTTAACTTAATCGATAAGCATTCGTTAGCTGATAATATTATTGAAGATAGTGAGCCAAGCCCGCACAAAGATCCTGATGATGAAGTGGCGATGGAATACATTGTTGGCCAAGGTAAATAATAAGTTGAGCCTAAATGATGGACAATATAACTAATAGCGAACAAAACTACGTTAAGTGGTTTAGAAATGCTGCGCCGTACATTAATGCGCATCGTGGAAAAACCGTGGTCTTGATGTTTGGTGGTGAAGCGGTAACGCACCCAAATTTTGCCAATATTATTCATGATATTTCTTTGTTGCGTAGCTTAGGCGTAAAGCTGGTTGTTGTGCATGGTGCTAGACCGCAGATTGAAGACCGTATTGCGGGAAGGGGCATTGAAAGACGAGTTGAGAATAATGTTCGAGTAACTGACGCTGATACCTTAGTTGCAGTGAAGGATGCCACGGGCTCTTTGCGTTTGCATATAGAAGCGTTATTAACCACAGGCTTAGCTAATTCCCCTATGCATGGCTCGCAAATTCGCGTGAGTACAGGTAACTTTGTTATCGCTAAACCTATGGGGGTACGTGATGGCGTTGACTTTAAGTACACAGGCTCAGTACGAAGAATTGACTCTGATGGCATTAATATGCAGCTTGATTACGGCTCTATTGTGCTGCTCTCACCAATAGGTTATTCACCAACAGGAGAAGTATTTAACCTTGCGCTTGAAGATGTTGCCACGCAAACAGCCATTGCCTTAAAAGCAGATAAGTTGATTGCCTTAACGGATGAAGCGGGCTTGATGGATAAGTCAGGGGAGCTTATTCGTAGTTGCAGTGTTAGAACGGTGCGCACTTTATTAGATGAAAATGATTGTCACGTTAGACAATTGTTATTACGGGCAATTATTCAAAGCGGTGAGCATGGCGTTGAAAGGTGTCACTGTGTTAGCTATCAAAGTGATAGTGCGTTGTTGCAGGAGCTTTTTACCCGAGATGGCTCCGGTACTTTGATTGCACAAGATCATAAAGAGCAATTACGTACAGCAACAATAGATGATGTTGGCGGCATTTTAGAACTCATTGCGCCCATGGAAGCGGAAGGCATTTTGGTTAAACGCTCACGTGAGTTATTAGAGATTGAAATATCGCAGTTTATTATTATTGAAAAAGAGGATGTTATTATCGCTTGTGCTGCGTTATATCCTTATACCGATGCTGGCTGTGGTGAGCTAGCATGCGTGGTGACTCATCCTGATTATCGCGGTGGCAATAGAGCGCTTAGACTGTTAAATGCAATAGAAAAAGAGGCTAAAAAACATCACTTGAATAAGCTGTTTGTGTTAACTACTGTCAGTGCTCATTGGTTTCAAGAGCAGGGCTTTGTTGAAACGGCGATTGCTGCTTTGCCTAAAGGTAAGCAGCAAATGTATAATATTCAACGTAACTCAAAAGTATTTATTAAAGATATTTAATTGCCATAGTTGATTTAGTTGATTTCGTTCGCCAAATGAATATTTGGCGAACGTCTTTAAAATAACTCTTCTTCCTGTTTAGTACCACTGCCATCAAGTATATCGCTACTAGAGTCTTGGCTGACATATTCTGTTGGCGCTGTACCTAATTTAAAGTATTCAAATTGACTGGTTTTATTGGTTGAGGTTGTTAGCTTGCCTGTTGCTTTATCTATTCTGACTGAAACAATTTCAGCAGGTGGTTCAAATGGCTCTACATTTTGATCTTCTAGGGCAACTTTCATAAAAGCAATCCAAGCAGGTTGTGCTGATTTGGCACCAAACTCTTTACCTGTGATCTGGTTTTTGCCCAAATTATTGTTATAAACGGTTTGACCTAAGTTTCTGCTCGGATCATCAAAGCCTATCCAAGAGGTGGTAACTAAATGCTTGCTAAAGCCCGAAAACCACGCGTCTTTTGCTTCATTGGTAGTTCCTGTTTTACCAGCAATGTCTCGACGGTTTAATGTTCTTGCCCGCCAGCCTGTTCCTTGCCAACCGTCAGCTACTGACCAATCTGCTCCCCAAATTGCACTATTTAATGCGTCAGCAATCAAAAAGGCATTTTGTGGGCTAATGACGCGCTCAGCCTCTTTGATTTGAGTTGGTTTTAATTTGTTTGTCTCTACTTTAGTGGGCTCGAGTAATGGCTCAACTTCAGAGGTACAAGGCTGACACGCTAGCGCAGGGTTTGCTTGATAAACAACCTCGCCTTCCGAGTTTTCAATTCGATCAATTAAATAGGGCTCTATTAGAAAGCCCCCGTTTGCGAAAGTCGCGAAACCTGTCGCAACTTCTAGTGGTGTTAATGACGCTGAGCCAAGCGCTAGGGATTCATTGCGAGGTAATTCATCGGGGGAAAAACCAAAAGCTGACAAGTGATCAATGATATTATCTAAACCAACACTTTTAAGTAAACGAACGGCGATGACGTTTTTAGATTGTGCTAATGCTAACCTTACTCGCATGGGGCCAGCGTAAGTTTCTGGTGAGTTTTTAGGACGCCAAACTATACCAGCGCTTTTGTCCCATTGGTTAATGGGGGCATCGTTAACTAGCGAGGCTAGGGTATAGCCATTTTCTAAAGCGGCAGAGTAAATAAACGGTTTAATATTTGAGCCTACTTGTCTTTTTGCTTGAGTTACACGGTTAAATTGGCTTTGTTTAAAGCTAAAACCGCCAACTGCAGCCTGTATTGCGCCATTATCTGGGGAAATAGACACCATAGCAGCACTCGCTTGTGGTAATTGGCTGAGCTTATAGTCTCCGTTTGGGTTTTGAACCACTAAAATAACATCACCATATTGTAAAATTTCGCCTGCGGTTTTTGGGGGAGTATCTTGTTTTTGATCGCTAATAAAAGCTCGAGCCCAAGATAAGCCAGGCCAATTGATTTGAGCTATTTGTTGGTTTTTCAGGGTTATTTCAACTGACTGCTCGTCAACCTTAGTGACAACAGCAGGTATTAGGTTTTGATAAGAAACAACAGAATTTAAAGTTTGTTCAATCTCTTCGCTGGATAAAGGTGTTATTGCAATTGATGTATCACTTTGCTGATCTTGCTCGTTGTTTTTTGCTCTTAAAGAAGCAATTGCGCCTCGATAACCATGTCGCTGATCATAATTGAATAAATTTTCGGTGACGGCTTGTTGAGCCGCTGTTTGTAGCTTGGCACTGACTGTTGTATAAACTTTATAGCCGTTTGTATAAGCTTGCTCTTTGCCGTATCGCTCTAACATTTTTTGATGTGCCATTTCTGCAACATAAGGAGCATCTAATTCTATTTCAGCACCATGCTTTTTAGCTGTGATTGGTGCACTCTTAGCCTCTAGGTATTCTTCTTCTGAAATGTAATCACTTACTAACATACGTTGCAGTACTACGTTTCTACGAGCTTTAGCTCGTTGTGGAGAGCGTATCGGATTTAATGTTGAAGGTGCTTTTGGCAAGCCAGCTAAAACAGCAATTTGCGCTAATGAAAGCTCACTAAGCTCTTTACCATAATATACCTGTGCGGCGGCGGCAAAACCAAAAGTTCGGTGTCCTAAAGCTATTTTGTTAATGTATAGAGAAAGTATTTCATCTTTAGTCAGCAAGCTTTCAATATGGAAAGATAGAAATATCTCCCTAATTTTACGAATATAAGTTTGCTCTCTTGTGAGGAAAAAGTTACGTGCAACCTGCATGGTGATAGTACTAGCACCGCCTTTGTTTTGCCCCATTAATTGACCTAGTACCGCACGTGTCATCCCGATAGGGTCAACGCCAAAATGTAGATAGAATCTGTCATCTTCAGTAGCGAGTAAGGCATCTATCAATTGCTGTGGTACTTGCTCTAACGGTATAGGTTCTCGTTTTTTCTCACCAAATTGAGATATCAGTAAGCCATCGCTGCTGTATATTTGCATGGGGGTTTGCCACTGCACGTCCTTAAGAGAGTTAACATTGGGTAATTCATCGCGCAAATTGAGATAAAGTATAAAAGTCGCTAGACTAAGCAAAAAGATAACTATAAAACTGATTTTTAATAAATTCTTTAAAGAAAACACAATTAAAACTCAAATATTGGATAAAAATGTAAGATAATACTAGTATATCGTGTAAAAGCATGTAATAAATGTATTTATGCGCATTTTGCGTCTAAAATAATTAGAAAAATAAAATTTGTGGGCTGTTATGCTAGACAATTTATGGAAAAAGAAAATCCCGATGATGGTAGGAATCGATATCGGTTCGCATTCAGTGAAAGCTGTACTACTTAGTCAGGGAGCTGAGGGTTATGTACTTGAGGACTATGCGATTGAGCCTATGCCTCGAGGTGCCGTGATCGATCGAGAAATTCAAGATATTGAAGCTGTCGGTAGTGTTATTGAAAAAATTCGTAAGAATATTTCAAGTAAGGCGACTGATGCAGCTGCAGCGGTCTCTGGGCAGACAGTAATCACCAAAGTAATATATATGGATGTATCGCTAACCGAAGAAGAGTTAGCTAGCCAAATTGAAATAGAAGCAGATAGCTTAATTCCATACCCTCTAGATGAAGTAAGCCTTGATTTTGAATCATTAGACGTTAACGAATCAGATCCAAGCAAAATGAATGTACTGTTAAGTGCAGCTCGTACTGAGTCTATCGAAGCGCGGGTAGCAGCACTTGATGCAGGTAATTTTACTGCTAAGGTCATTGATGTTGAGTCTTACGCAGTGGGCAGAGCTTACGATTTATGTTTGCCACAACTGCCCGATGATGCCAAAGATAAAATGGTGGCGATTGTCGATATTGGCGCCACTGTAACCTTATTTTCAGCCACAAACGCTGGCAAGCATATTTACAGCCGTGACCAAATGTTTGGCGGTGAGCAATATACTCGTTCAATTGTTTCTTATTACAATAAATCATTTGATGATGCCGAAGACGCTAAGTTATCTAATGAACTTCCTCCCAATTATACCTTTGAGGTGTTAGCACCGTTTCATACGGTATTGATGCAACAAATTCGACGTGCCATACAGATGTTTTTGACAACTAGTGGTCAAGATAAGGTTGATTATTTGATCATATCTGGAGGGACAGCATCATTAGAAGGCGTTGAATCACTACTTTCTGAAGAGTTAGGGATTCATACGGTTATTGCTAATCCTTTCAATGATATGTTCATTGCAGATTCGATTAATAAAGAACAACTTGCTAATGTCGCACCTCAATTAATGGTTGCTACAGGATTAGCTTTAAGGAGTTTTACGCCATGGCACATATAAATCTGCTTCCTTGGCGAGAAGCAGCGCTCAAGGCAAAAGAGAAGGAATATTATACTATATTGACGGCAGTAAGCTTATTTGCTTTTGTTATTGTACTCGCAGTTAACTTTTACTTTCAGTCACGTATTGATGGTCAAAATAGTCGAAATCAATTTTTGAAAAATGAAATAGCTCAGCTTGATATACAAATTGCTGAAATAAAGACGCTTAATGAGAAGAAGGAAGCGCTGCAAAAGCGTATCGATGTAATTGAGCAATTACAGCGTAGCCGTAACGTTGGTACTCAAGTATTGGATGAAATAGCCAAGATTATTCCAAGCGGTATTTATATAACTGAATTGGAAAAACAAGGTAATAGTGTTCAATTGACCGGAAAAAGTGAGTCGAACAATCACCTTGCAAATATGATTAGGGCAATTGAACTTTCAGATTTATTATCAGATGCAACGCCTGAGTCAATTACTGCAGATGATGGCTCTCCTAAGCTGCTAAGCGAATTTAAGATGAAAGTTAAAATTAAAGGTTTAGTAGATGAATCCGCTACAGCGTCAGTAAATAAAAGAGCGAGGAAAAGATAATGATAAATAATGATTTATTTCATATCCTTGCTACGAAAATGAATGTGCTTGGAGGTCATTGTGAAGTTTGATGCATCTCAATTTGACAACCTAGAGTTAGAGAATATAGGACAGTGGCCTGCTGCGGCAAAGTTGTTGCTGGCTATTTTCGTCGGTGTCGCTGTGTTATTTGGCGGCTACTTTTTTATCATCAGTGATAAGATTGATTTACTTGATAGGGTTCAGAAAGAAGAAGTAAAGTTAAAACAGTCATATCGATCTAAGTATCATATTGCTGCTAATTTGGATTTATTTAGAGCACAAATGATAGAAGCGGAAGATACTTTTGCTAATCAATTACGTAGCTTACCTAATAGTCATGAAACACCTGGTTTGCTTGATGATATTACCTTTGTTGGTACAACAAGTGGTTTAGATTTTGTTAAGTTAGAGTGGCAACCAGAAATTAGTAAAGAAATATATATTGAATTACCAATTGATATTGAAGTGATAGGTCCATATCACTCTTTTGGTCACTTTGTTAGTAAAATTGCAGGTTTACCGCGAATTGTTACCTTACATGATTTTAAAATTAACCTCGCGCAATCTGACAGTGAAACCTTGAACTTGAAGTTACAAGCGAAAACGTATAGGTATCAAGAAGAGGTGACAGAGTAATGAAAAATATTATTCTTAAATTGTGTGTAGTAGCAACTTCACTTCAATTAGCTGGCTGCTTTGATGATACCAGTGATATCAAAGACTATATGGAGCAAGTGAAAGCAAAAACGACTAGACATATTGACCCTATGCCTGAAGTAAAGCCATTTCACCATGTGGCTTATGCTGCTAGTGACTTGCGTAGTCCTTTTGTTTTGCCAAAAGCTGAAGTAATACAGCAGAAAATGCAGCAAATGTCTGGTTGTTTAAGTCCTGATGTTAGCAGAAGAAAGCAACCGCTTGAAAAGTATGCGTTATCTGATCTAACCATGAGAGGGACCTTAGGGGATGAAGGGGCTTTATGGGCATTGGTAGAAGCTTCCGACTTAACTTTACATAGGGTATCTATTGGAAATTACCTTGGGTTGTACAATGGGCGAATTACTGACGTGAACACTAAAAGTGTGAAAATTATAGAATTATCTCCTGATGGAGCTGGATGCTGGGTAGAGAGAGAAGCCGAGTTGAAAATTGTTAAATCAGAGTCAAACAAGTAAAGGACATCATGATGCTATTTAATCTAACAAAAAATTATAAAGGCTTTACTGCTGTAAAAACACTCTGGTTTGCAATGTCCTTATTGGTTGCGTTAATTCCTTTTGTGGCAACAGCTAATGATGAACAACGGAATGAGTTAGTGGATATTTCTCATAATACCATCCAAAGTGATCGCTTAGAGTTGGTTTTTTCATTTGCAGATGAGATATCGACTTTACCAGAGGTTAAGTCTTCTATGTCACCAGCAATGGTGGAGGTATTATTTGAAGCCGGTGCTTTTGCTGAAAAGTTTAAGAATACAGTCATAAACCATGCAGGTGTTAAAGGTGTTACTTTAACCTCTAGAGACGGTATTGTTGTCGCTAAAATTGATTTAGAAAAATTATCGGTTTTTGATGTGGCTTTAAATGCTAACCAATTTTCCGTTACCTTTAATTATGGTGATTCTGCAGAAATTGTGGAACAGTTAAGTCCAGCAGGTGAGCAGTTTATTAATAATGTCAGCTCGATTGATTTTAGACTAAGCGAAGACAATGATGCTCAGGTATTAGTTTATTTAGATGACAGCTCAGTTGCGGTTGATGTAAATGATAAATTAGGCAAGGTAAATATTGAATTTCACAATACAGAAATTGCCGAAGAGTTATTGTATCAATTAGATGTAACTGATTTTGGTACTATTGTTAAAGGTATTGAAACCTTTAAAGAAGGCAGAAATGCTAAAGTTGTAGTAGATGTATCTACAGCCTTTACCTTTTCTCATAAGCAAGAAGCAGATTTATTTGTTTTAACTGTTAAGAAAGAAGCTGAAAAGCCACCGAGTTATTTAGGTGAGACAGATGAATTTAACGGTAAAAATATTTCATTAAACTTCCAAGATATCCCCGTAAGAACTGTTTTACAAATTATTGCTGATTACAATGAGTTTAACTTAATTACGAGTGATACAGTAACAGGTAATATTACCTTACGTTTAGATGGTGTTCCTTGGGATCAAGCTTTAAGTATTATCTTAAAAGTTAAAGGTTTAGATAAACGCATGCAAGGTAATATCTTAATGGTTGCGCCAAGTGATGAACTAGCAGCACGTGAAGCGCAAACATTACAAGCTCAGCAACAGGTTGAAGAGCTAGCGCCTTTATATTCAGAGTATGTTCAAATTAACTATGCTAAAGCAGCCGAATTTGCCGACTTAATTAAGAACGAAGATACCAGTATTCTTTCATCACGAGGCAGTGTTTCTGTTGATGAACGCACCAATACCTTATTAATTCGTGATACGGCTAAAAGTATTGAAGATATCAAGCGTATGGTGACTATACTTGATATCCCAGTGCGTCAGGTGGTTATAGAAGCACGTATGGTAACTGTTCAAGATAATTTGAATGAAGAATTAGGTATTCGTTGGGGGGTTACTAATACTGATGGTGAGTATGCGACATCAGGCTCAATTGAAGGTACACATACAGCAAATGGTATCCAACCGGGAGACAGCCCTAGTGCACCTTCTATTGCAGATGGTATGAATGTTAATTTACCTGTAACTGGAGCTGCTGGTACTATCGCATTTCAGGTGGCAAGGCTTGCCAATGGCACTATTTTAGATTTGGAATTATCAGCACTTGAGAAAGAAAATAAAGGTGAAGTGATTGCTAGTCCGCGTATTACCACGGCGAACCAAAAAGAAGCTTATATTGAACAAGGTGTTGAAATCCCTTATCAAGAAGCAGCTTCAAGTGGTGCCACCTCTGTTTCGTTTAAAAAAGCGGTATTAAGTTTAACGGTAACACCTCATATAACCCCTGATGATAAGATTATTTTGGATTTAGTAGTAACACAAGATACGGTATCAGAAGTTAGAAGTGGTGTGGCACCCGCTATCGATACACAACGTATAGGTACACAAGTATTGGTTAATAACGGTGAGACAATTGTTCTTGGTGGTATATATCAGCAAGCAATAATAAGTTCAGTTACTAAGGTTCCTGTACTTGGCGATATTCCTTACTTTGGTTGGGCATTTAGAACAACTACTGATTCAAATCAGAAAAAAGAATTGTTGATCTTTGTAACACCACGAATCGTAACAGAACACTTCTAATCACCATAACATTGTCGTTAGGTGGTGACTTTTATATCACTTAGCGACAATGTTACTTGCATTTTATAGTTAACAATTGCGATAATTACGCCCTTGAAATTTTCGAGGGAGACCTCTAATACGTCAAAAGCGTAATATTAAGTACTTTATTAAGTCGAAATGCTTTTGTGTGAACTGTTAACTAAACGAGTATTAAGTAAATCTAATGGCAGAAAAACGTAACATTTTCCTAATTGGTCCAATGGGCGCAGGTAAAAGTACAATTGGTCGTGAATTAGCAGATAGACTGCACCTAGAGTTCTTTGACTCTGATCAAGAGATAGAACGACGCACAGGCGCAGATATTGCCTGGGTCTTTGATCTAGAAGGTGAAGAAGGCTTTCGTAAGAGAGAAGAGACTGTTATTGATGACTTAAGTGAGCGTCAAGGCATTGTATTAGCTACTGGTGGTGGCTCTGTTATAAGCTCACAAGTGCGCAATAGATTGTCTGCACGCGGCATAGTTGTTTATCTAGAAACAACCATAGATAAGCAGGTTGCGCGCACTCAAAGAGATCGTCGTAGACCATTACTTCAAACCAAAGAAGATCCTCGTACAGTATTAGAAAACCTAGCTGTTGAGCGTAACCCTCTTTACGAAGAGATTGCTGATATTATTGTTAAAACAGACGATCAAAGTGCTAAAGTTGTAGCACATAAAATTATCGAACGTTTAGACTTCTAACCTACCAATTGGCAAACAAATTTATGACAACGTTAAACCTAGATTTAGGGAAGCGAAGCTATCCTATTTATATAAATTCTGGCCTTCTTGAGCAAAGTGACTTATTAGCAAGTCATATTAAAGGTCAGCGGGTTTGCGTTGTTACTAATGATGTCGTTGCCCCTCTTTATCTAGAGAAATTAAAATCTAGTTTATCTAAGTATTCAGTCGATGAAATTGTTTTACCTGATGGTGAAGCCGAAAAAAGCCTAGCTAACTTTGAGAGAATTATGTCTCATTTACTAAAAAATGAGCATGGCAGAGATTCAACCTTGATAGCATTAGGCGGTGGTGTCATTGGTGACATTACTGGTTTTGCTGCAGCTTGTTATCAGCGTGGTGTTAACTTTATTCAAATACCCACAACAGTACTATCTCAAGTTGATTCATCTGTAGGCGGAAAGACAGCAGTAAACCATCCGCTTGGTAAGAATATGATAGGTGCTTTTTATCAGCCTCAAGCCGTGGTTATTGATATTGATACTATTGATACCTTACCAGCTAAAGAGTTCAGTGCTGGTATGTCAGAAGTTGTAAAGTATGGCATCTTAGGTGATCAAGCATTTTTTGAGTGGCTTGAGCAGCACATTGAACAAATTAATGCTGGTGATAAAGCTATTTTAGCTAAAATGATCGAGCGCTGCTGTCAGTGTAAGGCTGATATTGTTGCTAGCGATGAAACTGAAGCAGGCGTGCGTGCGCTATTAAATTTAGGTCATACTTTTGGCCATGCGATTGAAGCGGAGCAGGGCTACGGTAACTGGTTACACGGTGAGGCTGTATCAGCTGGCATGGTACTTGCTGCTAAATTAGCTGTAACAATGAATTTGTTAGAAGTGTCAGAAGTTCGTCGTATAGAAGTCTTGCTTTCTGCATTTAATCTGCCGATAAATCCACCTGAGGATATGGCTTTTGATGACTTTATGAAGCATATGCGTCGAGACAAAAAGAATATTGCTGGTAAGCTGCGCTTTATAATTCCTACAGCCATAGGCAAGTCAGAAATTCGTGATGATGTCACGCCAGAGATGCTTCAACAAATTCTATAAGTTTTAGTTGGCTTTATATTGAATATATAAGCTATGAAATGATAGAAGAGTTGAGTATGACTGCGTTAGCGCCGAGTATAGATAAGCCCAACGAAAAGAATATCCAAACCAAAGTGACTGCCATTAGTGTAACTGCTCGCATAGATTATGTGCTTAAATTTTCTAAGCAATTGGTGCTAGCTGTTGATGACAATGCACAGAGCTATTCTGCTGTTGCTAGTCAATACCTATCTACCTTAGGCCAGTCACCTGAAAAATCCGAGCAAGCTTTAAATGTAGCTTTTGTTTCAGCTTCAACTAAGCTTAACGATATTCAAATGCGCTGTAGAATAATTGAGCAGCTTTTTGCAAATACCTTATTTGATCCTGAGCAGTCGTTAGCGGTTAGTATCATAAAATTGGCTAATCAGCAGCAGCAAGACATCACCATCGTTTTAGATCATGCGCAAGCATTATCTTTGCAATTAAAATATGAATTAAGTCAACTCGTTGCTATTAGCAGTAAAGCAAAGCTGGCAATTAATGTGGTCTTATTTGCGAGCCAAGATGCTGTTCGAGATATTGTAACCAATAAAGAATTGTTTAAAGGTAAGCTCACAATTGTTGATGCTAATTCGGGGCAAATAATTAAAGCTAGCCAACAACAATTTCCAGATAACTCAAAGTTAATATCACCTGCAACTTTATATAAAATATCATTAGCAGTGCTCGCTTTATTACTGTTCACTGCTTTGAGTTATTTCGCAATATCTCAGTATGAAGAGTTTAGTTTAGCTAATTTGCCTGATAAGGCTATTGAGCTTGGCTCAGAAGCAAAGCCTGCAGCTCAAGAAAAGATGCAGGTATCTAATGTTGAGCAACAAGAATTAACTGTTGCTGAATTAAGTGAGTCGGTTGATATTGCTGTCGCTGTCGCCGATGAGAGTGCCTCTGTGCATAATGATATGTCTAAGGCTGAGCTTGAATCACCTATAGAGCAAGCTAGCAATGAAGAGATAGTCTCTGCAATTGTTGCTGGGGCCTTGCAAGTCGAAACTGCAGAAGTTATTTCAGCAGATACTTCTGATGTACTGCAAGCATTAACGCATAGTGAGTTAACATCGAAAGTGGTAGCGTCAGAGAGTCATGATTTAGATGCAAATTATTATTTAGATACTGGTAATGGTTATACCGTGCAGATAGCTGGTTTTGCAAAGCTTGAATTATGGCAAAAGTTCATTGATGAACATAAAGAGTTAGCTTTGTATAGCTATAAAAGGAAGTTTGCAGACTCCCAAATGATTGTGGTTACCACAGAAGTTTTTGCAACAAAAACAGAAGCTAGTCAGGCGTTAAGTTCATTGCCCGAACAAATTAAGAGCAGAGGGCCTTGGATTAAAGCAAATTCTGCAATTGTGGGTGAAATAAATACCTTTAAGCAGTAAATCAGGCTACAATCCTGCTTCAATTTTTCATTATGATTGAAAGTAAGGCTAATAGGCAGAATGAGCAAAAAACATCGAGCATTTTTAAAATGGGCCGGAGGTAAATACGGCCTAAGTGATGTTATTGTTAAAATGTTGCCTAAAGGTGAGCATTTAATAGAGCCTTTTGTTGGTGCCGGCTCAATTTTCTTAAACACTGATTATAAAAGTTATACACTTAACGATATTAATCAGGACTTAATCAACTTATATAAAATTTTGCAAAAGCAACCTGATGCCTTTATTAAGGATGCTAAAGCATTATTTACCCCAGAAAATAATCAAGCAGAACACTACTATCAATTGCGAGCTGAGTTTAATGCGAGTAATGATAGCTACTTTAGATCATTGGTTTTTCTTTATATGAATCGACACGGTTATAATGGCTTATGCCGCTATAACAAATCAGGTGGCTATAATGTCCCTTTTGGTAAATACAAAAGACCATACTTCCCTGAGTTAGAGCTGAATTACTTTGCAGAAAAAGCGCAAAAGGCCACGTTTGTTTGTGAAGGCTATCGGGATACCTTTGCACGTGTAAAGGAAGGTGATGTTATTTATTGCGATCCGCCTTATGTACCGTTAAGTAAAACAGCAAGCTTTACTAGCTATGCAGGTAATGGCTTTGGTCTAGATGAACAAGCAGATTTAGCTAATGCAGCGGAAGAAGTCTGTGCCAAGTTACCTGTGTCTGTATTGATATCAAATCACGATACCATTTGGACGAGAAAAATATATGAACATGCCTTTAAGGTTAAGCCGATAAAGGTTGCTCGCACTATTAGCCAAAAAGCAACTAAACGAAAAAAAGTCGGCGAGTTATTAGCACTTTATAAAGAGTTAACCTGAGGTTAGTTGCCTCATCAATAGTTTGCGATAACAAACTGTACCACTAACGCCAATATTAAGATAAATACAATAACTCCGATAATACCTGCCAAAATATAGTGGCTAGCTTTACCGTGATTAAAGTCCATCGCTCTATTTTTTTCGCTTTGTACGCCAATAAAGGCAGCAAAAATACTTTTTACCACTTGGAGAAATGAATTTGAATTATGCTGACTTAATATTGGCATAATGCTGATTTCTCACCTTAGTCAAAGCTATAGTGAATTAGTTCAACAAACTCAAGAAAATGGTGGTGTGGTGATTTATTTGTGTTAGTAAGCCATGACCACCAGTTTTTCCTATGTGTTAGCACACTCTGACAAGGGTGGTTACTATGATTAACTGGTAGTGAAGAAGCTTTAGCTAAACAAGTATGCACTGCGGCAGTTTGTTGTCTATCTCGTGCTTCATATTCAAGTGCGGTGATCACACATAAGCTAGTAAAAGTGAGCAACCAAAATGAGCGTCGTATATTGCTAATGAAATGTTTAGTCTTTATCCCTACTGACATCACAAGTTCCACGTTTCTAAACAAAAAATCAAAGGTAACTTGAGTCTAGCAAAAAGTTACCTTGTTGTCTCTGATTGATTTTTAAGCGGTTATGATTAGAGATCGATGTCAATACTGTAGCTGACGTATACCTTCATATCACCTGCTGCTCCATCTAAATCTGTAGCAGAAGCGCCTAAGGTAAAGCCTGCTTTATTAAAGCTGACACCGTAATCGATGTAATCTTCACTTAGCCAATCACCTGAATAAGAGCCAAGGTGAAAGTTTATATCTGAATCATCAGTAACGGCAAAGGCATAATCAGCACTCGCGTATAAAGTATCACCTGCATCAGCACCGTCGCCAGATGTGAGTACGGCCAGCCCTAAGGTTAAGCTTGCAAATGAAATACTGCCATAGACTTCGGAAAAGTCGGCATCGCCACTGGTTTCATCTGGATATGCATAATAGATAAAGCCGACATCAAACGATAAATGTTCATTGATGTCTCCTGCGAAACCACCATAGAGATCTAGCTCGTAACTCATACCGTCGGCCCAATCGGCATTTGATGCCCAAGTGCCAAGATAGAAGCCAGAATTGCTACTATAGTCAATGCCACCAGAGATGGCAGCTTTACCATTAGTTTGTTCAACACCACGCCATAAATAATTTGATGTTGCGGCAACATTGGCAGAAAGGCCATCAATGGCGTAAGCGGAACTTGATACGGCAGAAAAAAGTAATGTTGATAGTGCGATTTTTAATGTTGTTTTTTTCATATTTATCTCTTTAAGTGTGAAAGTGGTATGAATGCCTCGTTGGCATGTTAGCTAGTTCATTAACCTAGTCTTCTTACTTCATGCACGCATAAGAATTAGCAAACTTGATGCCTTTATTATTAAGTCAATCCAACTTTAATATAGCTCAAATAAATCAATTGGTTAGGTAATGCTTTTTTCTGGATGGAGTTTTTACTTATGCTTAATTGCGCGCCATTGGTGCAAGCCCTTAATTTTTGAACGATTTTTGTGCAGAAAAGTTGGCTGTTATGATAATGGCTGCGAATAAGGCTATAGCCAGCAAAGTAGGGTTGAGGTCTGGTGCTCGCATTTGTATATTAGTTGGGTATAATAGCGGCATATTTTATTAGGCTAGTATTTAATATGTCTTCTTTTCTTATTGCTCCTTCTATTTTATCTGCAGATTTTGCCCGTTTAGGTGATGATGTTGCTAAGGTTTTGTCAGCAGGTGCTGATGTTATTCATTTTGATGTGATGGATAACCATTATGTACCAAATCTTACCTTTGGTCCTATGGTGTGCCAATCGTTAAGAGATTACGGTATTACCGCACCAATTGATGTGCATTTAATGGTTAAGCCCGTTGATAGTTTAATTCCGGCATTTGCTAAAGCAGGGGCAGATATTATTACTTTTCACCCTGAAGCGAGTGAGCATGTTGATCGTACCCTACAGTTGATTAAAGATAATGGCTGTAAGGCAGGTTTAGTATTGAATCCGGCAACACCGTTACACTGTTTAGATTATGTAATGGATAAGTTAGATGTCATTTTATTGATGTCAGTAAATCCGGGCTTTGGTGGTCAATCATTTATCCCTACAACGTTAGATAAATTAAAAGCTGTTAAAGCAAAAATTGAAGCAAGTGGTCGTGATATTCGTTTGCAAGTTGATGGTGGTGTAAAAGCAAGTAATATTGCTGAAATTGCACAGGCGGGTGCAGATATGTTTGTTGCTGGCTCGGCAATTTTTTCTCAGACTGATTACAAGCAAGCCATTGATGAAATGCGCGCAGAGCTAGCTAAAGTATCTGGCTAGTATTAATAACAAATAAATTTTTAAGGTAATAAAAATGAGTAGTAAACCTATTGTATTAAGTGGTTGCCAGCCTTCAGGCGAGCTTACTATTGGTAATTATTTAGGTGCATTAAAACAATGGGTTGATATGCAAACCAGCCATGAATGTTACTACATGCTGGTTGATCAACATGCAATTACAGTTCGTCCAGATGCTGCTGATTTACGTAAAGCTACTTTAGATGGTTTAGCGTTATATCTTGCTTGTGGTGTAGATCCAGAGCACAGCACTATCTTTATTCAGTCTCATGTGCCAGAGCATGCTCAACTTAGCTGGGTATTAAATTGTTATACGCAAATGGGTGAACTTAACCGCATGACGCAGTATAAGGATAAGTCGCAAAAATCTGAGGCAAATATGAACTCAGGTTTATTTACTTATCCGGTATTAATGGCTGCTGATATTTTATTATATCGTGCTGATCGCGTGCCTGTGGGTGATGATCAAAAGCAACACTTAGAGCTTGCTAGAGATATTGCTACACGCTTTAACAATTTGTATGGTGATGTCTTTACCGTGCCAGATCCATATATCCCTGAGCATGGCGCACGTGTAATGAGCTTATTAGAGCCAACCAAGAAAATGTCAAAGTCAGATACTAACCCAGGTAACTTTATCGGCTTGTTAGAAGATCCTAAAAAGATTGCTAAGAAGATAAAACGTGCGGTAACTGACTCAGATGAGCAAGCACGTATTTATTTTGATGTTGCTGAAAAACCAGGTGTTTCTAACTTATTGTCGTTACTTTCTTGTGCGACAGGTAAATCGGTTGCTGATTTAGTGCCTGCCTATGAAGATAAAATGTATGGTCACTTAAAAGGTGATGTAGCTGAAGCTGTTGTGGCTATGCTTGAGCCGATTCAAACGCGATTCCATCAGTATCGTGATGATCAAGCCTTCTTAGATCAGGTAATGAGAAACGGTGCGGAAAAAGCGTCTGCAAGAGCAAGTAAAGTATTGTCATCAGTATATGATGCCGTTGGTTTTATACCTCGTCCGTAATTGCGAAACCACATTTAAGGTCGAGACAACTAAAAAGATAAAAAAGGCGCTTAGCTTATATTTTATATAAGTTAAGCGCCTTTTTTGTCGGTGTCCTGCAGTAAATAAGATTTAGTTTTCTTTCGCCGCTTTATTGGCTTTTTCAAATAACTTGCTGCTGTCTTCGATGAATTCGTCAACACTACTTGATGAGGTTAATAAGAAACTTGGCGTCATTATGGTGCTGTCATAATTTGGTCGAGCACTAAATTCTGGCTTGTTACTGTATTGCACTAAATAGCTACCTCCAAAGAGTACCGTTGTTATGCTAGCGGCGATTATCATTCTGCGTTTAGCTGTCATATGAAAACCGATATAACAATTTAACCAGAGTAGACAAAATGCTAAGCCAATGGGCAGAACAGCAATAATATGAGTGAGCATTGCGCCACTAGCTGAATTAAAGGCGACTATGTTCTCCAATAGGTCGCTAAACCACATCAAGTTAAAAAACGCAAAGCTAATGCCCAGTTGTGTCATTACCCGGGCATCGTGTTTACTTAAGTGGGAAATCAGCGCGACACCGCCAGGCCATAAGGCAAATAGCAGGCTCATACCAACAGCAGGCACAAGTAGCTGACTAAAGTTAACTTCGGTTGGTTTATCTAAATAGAAGATAGTACCGGCAACAAAAGTAAATAGCGCAATACTTAATACCAGTGCTAATGGGTGGCGCATTAGGTTGATAAAGCTCTCAAACGGGCTAAAACTAACCGTTGGCGCTACTTGGTGATCTGTAAATAGAATTCTTAAATGGCTTTTACCTAAGCTAATAATATCGCCATCTTCAATAATATGTTTATCCGCAGGTTTCTTTTTCTCTTTAGGGTTTTCTAAAAAGCTGCCATTGACACTGTTGTTATCCTTAACTTGCCAAAAGCCATTGTTCAGCTCAATAGTAAGGTGAGCGGGGCAAATATGCGGGTCAGATAAGATGATGTCATTATGATAACCACGTCCGATAGATACTTTATCTTTACTTAGCTTATGACGATGTAATAGCTTTTGACCGCGACTAATTTCTTCAATAATAATTTCTTTATGTGCTAGTTCCATGATACTGCCTCCATAAATTTACGGGTAAAGGCCATGGCATTTTCTTGATTAACACCGGCTAAAGTAAAATGACTGACTAACGCTTGTTGGCCTTTATCAATTGAAGCGGCCAAATAAAGTACGTCGTAAAGTTCAGGAAAGTCTTTATAAGCTCGCGTACAAAATATGCTTTTATTGGTAATAGCTTTATTTTCTGGCATAACTAAATCATGGTGACATTGGTATTCACTCACATCATCTTTGCCCGCTCTATTGCCTGCGCCTGCACGCGCTATTTGTTGTCGGTAAAGGTGATAAAACTTATTGTCGCTAAGCTCTTTTGCTTGCATATACCTATACTCAATTTCAATACTGCCAGTAAAGAAACGAGAAGAAATATAGGTGTTTTCATCTAACGAGCAATTAGCTACTGCCGCTAAAATCAAGGCATCTTCTTTATCGGCGTTAGAATCTCCCCAACAACGAATAAAAGGTACATCAATAATTGGGATCATACCTTTACCGCCAAGCTGTTTTATTTGCCAGTCACTGTTAAGTAAGGTCGACATTAACTCTTGTTGGCTGGCTGTTAATTGTTCGGCCATTTGTTTGGCTATATTTTCAGGGGGAGATTGCTGATATTGGTTAAACAGCGCGATAAGTTTGTCGTGCGGTACTAAAAAGCCAATTTGATTACCCGATGTAGCAACGTTAATGCCAACCACTTCAGCATCTTTATTAACAACGGGGCCACCACTCATGCCCGAGTTAATTGAGCCAGTAAAGTGAATGCGATCACTAAAAGATTCTTTTTTTAAACCGTTATAAGTACCTGGAACAACTATCATACCTAAGTCATGCGGGTTACCAAGAGAATAAAGTTTTTCACCTTTATGTGGTGTGCTTTTCGATAGCTGAAAGTATTCCATTTGCTCAGTTACCTTGCGCTTAACTAAGGCTAGGTCATTAATCACATCAACACTTTCTAGTGTGAGTGTGTCACTTCTACCTTGGTTGTCTAAATACTCCATACGATACTTATCTGGGTGACGAGCAAAGCTAGAAATTACATGGTAGTTAGTGGCAATAAGTCCATCTGAGGTTATTTGAAAGCCAGAGCCTATGGAGGATTTTTCACCACTGGCTTTATCAATAAGCTTGATCTGATAAAGTGATGGCGTTAATTGAGCAAATATTTCTTCTGCTTGTTCTGTAGCGACGCTATAGCTTGAGACAATGAGCGTGAAAATAAGGGCAATAGCTTTCATTCAGCATCCTTTAAAGTGTGTTGCTTAGCTATTATGCCATTGTTTGTGGGTTTGTCATTAGGGTGTGTTGACCTTTGCTGATAAAATCTTGTTTCAATTCAATAGTTCAAGTTTGCTTGTTTGTTATTTTAAAGCTGCGTATTATTTTTTCATTATGATTATTTTTTAATGTTTCTTGTGCTTTAAAAGCCGACAAGAAAATAGTATCGAGGTGTTTGTGAATAAATTAATTAAACTTATTGGCTTGTCGTTATGTGCCAGCATAAGCTTTTTGCCTTTAGCGCATGCTAAGGCAACAGATAAGGCAAAATTGTGTCAAGAGGGTGATAGTTCTTGTACTTTCGTGTTGTTATCAGAACAAGGCGATAGCTCTGTTGTGATTAATGCTAAACGAGCTAAACAACAAATGACGCCTTATTCAACGTTTAAAATTGCTAATAGCTTAATTGGCTTAGATACCGGCATTATTAAAGATGCCAAGCAAACACTCAGCTATGACAAAGAAAAATACCCTGTGCAAGCGTGGTGGCCGCCAGTATGGAAGCTACCTAAGTATGACTTAGCCAGCGCTTATAAGTTTTCTATGGTGGCTGTTTATCGGCAATTAGCCAATGATATTGGCGAAGCTGATATGAAAAAATACTTAAAATTATTTGCCTATGGTAATCAAGATATTTCTTCCGGCTCAGATAACTTCTGGTTAAATAAAAGTATTAAAATATCGGCCAATGAACAGATTAGCTTCTTGCAAAAGTTATATCACAATGAGTTTTCAGTTAAAGAGAGCGCATTAACGACGTTGAAAGAAGTGATGTTGGCAGAGCAAGGTGAAGACTACAAAATTTTTGCCAAAACGGGGGCTGGTCAAGTGGATGATGGCTCTATGTTAGGCTGGTATGTTGGCTTTGTTGAAAATAAAACCGGTGTACATTATTTTGCTTTTAATTTTAATCGCGATACCTACAAAGAAATGAAGGCAGACCGCATTCAAATGGTGACAAATCATTTAAAAGCAGCAGGTATAATCTAATCTTTACAGGTTAACCAGTTATCTTCATTACACGAAAAAAAAGCTTATTTGCGCTATATCAAATAAGCTTTTTTTTACCTGCGACAATGTGTCGCACTTTACCTATTTCCCTTTGTTTTACGTCTGTTAACTCGTGAAAATATCACCAATTTAACAAACTTATCAAAGTGAAATTATTATGCGCTTTTCTGTAAAACCTTCAGCAATTGCTGTAAAAACAATTCTTCTTAGTGCGGTTACTTGTTCGCCGATGCTTATGGCTGATGATGCGCCAGTAGCTATTGATGATATTGAAGTGATCACTATATCAAACCAACGCCATAACGCTTTAGCTGATAACCAAAGCTATGCCCAAGGCAAAACAACCGAAGCAGATTTAGCTAACTGGTTAGCGTCAGTACCGGGGGCAAACATTAATAGTAATGGTCCAATCACAGGTATTGCGCAATATCGTGGCTTGTTTGGTGATCGCGTGGCAACCACACTAGACGGTCATCCTATCATTGGGGCAGGCCCAAATGCCATGGACACACCAATGAGTTATTCAACGCCATTAATTGTTGATTCTATGACAGTTTATCGTGGTATTGCTCCAGTATCTGCTGGTATGAATACTTTAGGTGGTGCGATTGATGTCAAGATGCGTAAAGCTGAAACTATGGGCTCAGATAAAGCGCAAGTAACTGGTGATGTTCAGGCGGGCTATCGTAGTAATAATAGTGCCACGACATTATCAGGTGTTGCCAATATTGCTAGTGGTGATGTTGCCGTATTACTTTATGGTAATAGCCAAGCTGGCGATAGTATGGAAAGTGGTGACGGTACGCTAATTGAGCCAACCGATTTTGATAAAGTACAAGCTGGTTTTGATGTCAGACATGTCACTGACAATAATTCTATTGGTTTAGGTTATCACTACACCGACACCAATGATTCAGGTACGCCAGCATTACCTATGGATATTGAATATATTACCAGTCACCGCTTTAGTTTAGATGGCAATTTTAGGCTAGCTGACTGGCAAGGTGAGTGGGCATTAGGTTATTTAGATGCTGATCATGAGATGACTAACTTCTTAATGCGTGCCAATAATAACCCGATGAAATTCCGTCGTAATACTGCCGTTGCAGATACCGCAGATTTTAAAGTCGAGATAGAAAAAGAGTTTAGCTTTGGTGAATTAAGTTTTGGTATTGATGGTTACTTTGCTACACATGACTCAGTTATTACTAACCCGAACAATCCAATGTTCAAAGTGGTTAACTTTAACAATGTTAAAGATGAGCGCTTTGCGTTTTATACTGAGTGGCAAAACCAATTTGAGCAAACCACAGTACAACTAGGTGTTCGAGTGAAACACGCCAAAGCTAATGCTGATAAAGTGAGCTCTTCTATGGCAATGATGTCTATGCCAGGTATGGACATGGGCGGTGACATGAATATGGACGATGGCATGGACATGGGCGATGGCATGGACATGGGTGATGGCATGGATATGGGCGATGGCATGGATATGGGCGATGGCATGGATATGGATGACGGCATGGGCGATATGCCGAGCATGGCTGAGCTTGCCAGCGACTTAGAAAATGATTTTAACAATGCAGATCGCAAAGTATCTGACACCAATGTAGATATCGCTTTAAGCACACAAACACAAATTTCAGAGCCATTATCAATTTATTTTGGTTTAGGGATTAAAAACCGTGCACCATCATACCAAGAGCGTTATTTATGGACGCCAATGGAGGCTACAGGCGGCTTAGCAGATGGTCACACTTATATCGGTGATATCAACTTAAAATCTGAAACAGCATACCAAGCTGACTTAGGTTTAACATGGCAGTCAAGCGATTTTATGATTGCACCGCATGTCTTCTATCAAAACATTGACGATTATATTCAAGGTACGCCAATGGAAATGGAAGATATGTCAGCAAAAATGATGGCTTCTATGATGGCCAATGATGACAACCCATTAAAATTCTCTAATGTTGATGCTAAGCTTTATGGTGCCGATGTCAATTGGTATTACAATATTAGCGATAACTTCCAAGTATCGGGTATTGCTAGTTACGTACGCGGTGAGCGTAGAGATATTAGTGACAACCTATACCGTATCGCACCGCTAAACGGTCAGTTTAGTTTTAGTTACCACAATGAAAACTTAATCACTAACCTAACTTTAGTTGCGGTATCTTCACAAGATAAAGTCTCTGCAACCAATACTGAAAAGCCTACCTCAGGTTACGGTTTAGTTAACCTTGATATTGAGTACTTTGTTAACTCATCGTTCACCATTCGTGGTGGTGTAGATAACTTACTTGATAGAGAGTATCAAAATCATTTAGGCGGTTATAACCGTGTTAAAGAAGTGGCAACACCAGTAATGAATCGCTTACCTAGTGAAGGTTTAAGCGCTTGGCTTGAAGCGACTTATTCGTTCTAGCGCTAACTAAACGAACTTAGTCTAGTTAATATCAAGGCCTCGTATAACTACGAGGCCTTTTAGTTTTAAGATACAAGCTTAAATCTAGAATAACTGACAAAGTGCGACAATATGTCACCTTGGTTTTAGCAAAAAACTTGTTAGTATAATGACATTCAAGTTAAGTCTATATGCGAAAACCTTTCATTATAAGACGCTAACTGAACCAAACTCCACTTGTGCTTCGCCAAGTCATAGCTAATAAGTAATTGTTGGTGGCGAAGCGCTACTTTTTTCAATAATTTATCAAACATTCTGGCAATAACCCTAAGCGCCTACTTAAGTAATTTTATTGAAGTAACTCCTTCTTACTAAATATCTATTCAGATAATTTACTTAGCATAAGAAGATTATAATTTTAGTGTTTATCTAGTATTTTTTCATCTGTTGATATTTGATATAAATCAATTAAATCATTGTGTTATGATTGGAAGTGCGACAATGTGTCACGCCTAATTTTGTTGCTTAATTGTTAAAATACTGCCAGTTTAATTACATGGCAAAATATAATGAAATCTCAATTTACACTCTCTCTATTAGCCTTGGTTATCGCCAATGCTAGTTATGCAAACTCAGAAGATACACCTGATGGTGCTAATGGTGCTAATGGTGCTAATGGTGCTAATGGTGCTAATGGTGCTGATGGTTCACTAGAGCGAATCACAGTAACCGCAACAAGAAGGGAAGCGCTTGACACGGACTTGCCGATGTCAGTCCATGGTGTAGGCAAGGAAGAGCTTAAGTTAGATAATGGTCAGCATGTCGCAGAGTCACTAAATAGCATATCTGGCGTATTGATTGACCAGTTATCGGGTGGTCAGGGGCATAAAGCGGCGATACGTATGCCAATTAATACCAGTGGCTATTACCTTTATTTACAAGATAATGTGCCATTACAATCACCGGCATTCTTTAATCACAACGCTTTGTGGTGGTCGAGCTTTAATTCTAACGTAGCGCGCATGGAAGTATTAAAAGGTGCAGGTACTGCACTTTATGGCTCTGGCGCTGTCGCGGCAACGGTAAATATTCTATCGGAGGGCGTGGCAGAAAAGCCACAAACAGATCTTGATATCATGCTAGGTGAAGATAGCTATGGCAAGGTACAAGTAAGTCATAGCAACCGAATAAGTGATGAAAATGGCTTTAGAGCATCAGCATCCTATTTAACCAATGATGGCTGGCGAGATCATACTGGCTCTGAGCGGGCTGAGATCAATTTACGACATGAGTATGATATTTCTGCGCAGCAGCGCATTGTGACCTCATTTGTCGCGTCTGACTTAGAGCAAGAGATGGCTGCAGGCCTAGATGATGAAAAATTTGCCAATGACAGAACGCATTCTGGGCTATCGGATGAAGTACTAGCGAGCGACCCGCTAAGAAAAACTCAATACATGAAACTTTCTAGTCAGTGGGACTACTTTGCTGGTGATGATTACTACTCGATGATTCCATACTTGCGTTATAGAACCAATGACTATACCGCGACATGGAATCAAAATATGCCTAAGGTAGAATCTGATGTGAAAACACTCGGTTTATTAGCCTTGGCGAACTTTCAGCATAGCGGCAATAGTGAAACAACAGTAGGCTTTGATTTGGAGTTAACAGAAGGAGACCAACTTTCCTATCAACCTTTGGATCATGAAACTGAACCAAATTGGAAGGGAGAAACAGACTTTTTTAGCGAAGGAAAAAAGTTTTACGATGATACTACGCGTTATACTAGCATCTCGCCTTACTTTCAGCATCAGCGCACTTTAACTCAAGGGTTAGATTTAACCTTTGGTGCTCGATATGACTATGCTAAGTATGACTTTGATAATCACCTAACCGTGTTTGGTGACATTGGTCATGGCAAAATTAGCATAGCAGATCGTCAAGATGACTTTTCCCACTTAAGTCCTAAGGCTAGCTTGAATTACCATATAAATGAAACCAGCAGTACATATTTGCGCTATGCCAACAGCTTTAGGATCCCTACCGCAGGTAGTTTGTATCATTTAACGACGAAAGATAGCGGCGAAGCTAAAGCGGTTGATCCAGAAACCTCTGATACCTATGAAATTGGATATAAAGCGAACTTTGAAAGCCTAACCTTGGATGCAGCAATTTACTATATGGATGTAGATGATGGCATTGTCCACGCCTATAACGGTGACAGACAACGCTATTTAACTAATGCCACTCGTGTTATTCATAAAGGCTTTGAAGTTGCCGCTGATTGGGTTGTAACAGAAGAGTTCAATGTCAGCTTAGCTTATAGTCAAAGTAAGCATGAATTTGATGAGCATGAAGAGCTCTCTGGCAATGAAATGAAACTGGCGCCAGATTACATTGCTAATTTACGTCTGCGTTATTTACCACAGTTCTTAGCCGGATTTAGTAGCATGTTAGAAGTGCAATCAATAGGTGAATATTGGATGGATGATGCTAACAGTACTGACCCTGAAACTGGCTTAGATCGTACATATGATGGTTACACCATTGTTAATCTAAAAGCTCGATATCAAATGACACCAGAATTAGCGTTTCATGCTCGAATCTTAAATCTCTCAGATAAAGTGTATGCGCAGGAAGCTGAGTTTAGATACGGTAAAAACAGGTGGTCTCCAGGTGCGCCACGAACGGCTTATATTGGTTTAAATTATACGTGGTAATGACGATGAATAAGCTAAAGATATCCTCTATTCCTTTAGCAATGCTACTGGTAGTGTTATTCAATAACACTACCAGTGTTGCGCAAGGGTTTAGTGAAAGAAAAACTGCAATGCCACAGCAAAAACTGGCCAAGAAAACTAGCCAGGGAGACTGTGAACAGATTGATATTCGCTGTGCAAAAACCGCAACCTTAGCGGTAGCGCCAAATGGTGATTTATGGCGTTTATGGAGCCAAAATCAGCACATGTATTTTCAAGTGTCTGACAATGATGGTCAGCACTTTAATCCTGCGCAACAGGTGAATATTCCAGCAGAGAAAATATCAGCCAGAAATGAAAATAGACCTAAAATCGCTTTCGATAAAGCGCAAAACGTGTATTTATCCTGGGCTATGCCCAGAGAGAAAAAATATACCGCAGATATCCGCTTTAGTTATTCAAGCGACTACGGAAAAACATTCTCTCAACCAATCACAGTAAACAACGATAACTTATTAACAGGGCATAGCTTTAATGAGTTAATGGTGACAGACGAAGGTGAAATCTCCATTGTTTGGTTAGATGGCCGCTTAAGAGGTAAAGATAAAAGCAATAACGGTTCAGCTATTTTTTTAGGAAATGGTCAATTAGCTAATGGTGCTATTAACTTTAGCAACCAAGCTTTGGCAAACGGCACTTGTGTTTGCTGCCGACTAGCAACAGATTATGACACTCAAGGAAATTTATCGGTATTATGGCGACATATTTATGGTGATAACATCCGAGAATTTGCTTTGCTAACGCCCTCAAAGCAAAAAGAACCTTATCAAGTGAGTTACGATCACTGGAAGATCAATGGTTGCCCCCATCAAGGCGGCGGTTTATCTATTGATGATAAAAATCGTTATCACCTGGTGTGGTTCAATATTGGCGATAAAGGTAAGGGAATTTTTTATGCCAGTTCAGATAATGCCGGCAAAACCCTTACGACGCCTTTATCTGTAGGAGACTTCACTGCTCAAGCTGCACACCCACATGTCAGTGTTTATCAAAATCAAGTAGATATTGTCTGGACTCAATATACAGGTAGCGAGCATGAGTTATGGTATCAAGTTTCATATGATCGAGGTAAGTCATTTAAGCCCGCTAAAATCATTGCCACTTCTACACATGGCTCTGATAGACCATTTATCGTGAAACGAAATAATAAGCGTTTTATTTCTTGGCATCGAAATCAGCAAGGACATTGGCTAAATAAATTATGATAAAACTCACTAAGTTAATTTTGTTAGTTACAGGGCTTTTGATGAGCCAACATGTGCTCGCAAGTAGTAAAATATTCTCAGCAGATGTTTTGACGCAACTAAAACAAAACTATCAAGGCAAACGCTGGTTGATGCTAATGTGGTCTGTTGATTGTCCGCCTTGTATGAAGGAGCTCGGGGCAATTCAATCTTTGCGAAAAGAACAGCCAAACTTAAATGTGGTTATTGTTAATACCGATGCTAATGCTGAGACTATGTTGCAAGCTGAGAATATTTTAGCGCAGTTTGACGTGAGTGATTTGACGCACTATTACTTTGCTGATGGTCAAAGCGATCAAAGTCGTTATGCTATTGATCCAAGTTGGTATGGAGAACTACCACGTAGTTATTTTATCGATGAAAGTGGAAACTTGTATGGCAAAAGTGGCTTAATAGCAAAAGAGCTATTATCAAGATGGTTGTTGAAAAAGCAATCATAAATACGCTTTTAATGCTTCGCCAAGTCATAGCTAATAAGTCATTGTGGCTGGCGAAGCGCTACTTTTTCCAAGTTTTAATCAGCGATTCAGGCAATAACCACATAAGCCAACTAGGTAATCTTGAGTTGCTATCTTCATCTTTTGCCGCTGATTCATTAGCCACTAGCTTTAATTGATAATTTTGCCCTGCGATTGCTTCTGGCTTTGAGGGGGGAAGGTGAGTATTACTCGCTCTTTTAATAAATTCTTTTTTCGCATTGCTATCCATAGCAGAAAAAATATTAATGACATTATTACAACTGTCCGCTTTTGACTTTCGGTTTGCTTTGGATGCACTATACATAAAAGCCCCCGTTATTTGCGTGCTTACTTTTATTTCACTTAGTATTAGTATAGAAGAGTCTTGATAATCTTGGCTTAAATACATTCAAGCATTTTGTTCTACAGGAGTTATTTTTATGCACTTTAGTCATATTCAGGCACAGGAGTATTTGCTAGCTAAACCAGAAACAACTTTGGACTACCCCTTTGGTGATGAGGTCAAAGTATTTAAAGTTAAAAATAAAATGTTTGCTACCTTGTCACTAGGTACGGGCAATGAAAAAAACACTGATGGGAAAATGGCTGGTCACTACTGCATGAACTTAAAGTGTGATCCTGATGAAGCCTTGATGTTACGAGAGATATTTAACGCAGTGATTCCGGGTTATCACATGAATAGAGCACAATGGAACACCATCATTCTTGATGGCTCAATCCCACAAGGTGAAATTGAACGCATGATAGATAACTCCTTTAAACTCGTTGTCAGTAAAATGACAAAAAAAGACCAAGCTTCATTATTACATCATCTATAAAACCTTGTTATTGCCGCTTAGTGCGAGTAACGGTTTACCGACAATTACTTGCTGTATCACTAAGTTGCTTGCATTTTGTGAGCACGTTAGTTGATCTTTTTAGCTGCTCTATCCGTATATTTATCTTGAAAAAGTCATGACAAAAGCGTCAGTTTTACTGTGTTTTCACGCGCTTATCAGTAACAAAATATTAGGTTCTTTTTATGGAAAAGGTATTACAAGAGCAGCGCAATTTTTTGCAGGTGTTTAATATAGTGTCTAGCCAAGGTGAGAAAATAGATGATAGCTATGAATATCAAGGCATTAAAGCTTGGCATGATTTTGGCGGTTACACTTGTTGGTTGCAGTATAATGATTTAATTGTGACATTGTTGTTTCATAATCGTGTTAAATTTGACTATGAGCACGAAGATACCGTAACTAAATTTATAGGCAAAGTAGATAAGATTCTTGCTAAATCATCGTAGTATTAAGGATTTAACAAATTGTTCAAAGAAAATATATTTGCTGTGGTTTTTGACCTTGATAACACACTGGTTTCCTCCTCTTTAAACTTTAGAGAAATCAAAGCCGCAATTAATTGCCCTGAAAAAGAAGACATTCTCAACTTTATTAACTCGCTTAGTACAGAGCAAAAAAGGCAAGCGCAGCAAGTGGTTAATGATTATGAAATGGCTGATGCTATCGCAGCTAAAAAGATGCCTGGCACTGATGATTTATTACAGCTACTCAACCGTTTAAATATTCCTTGTGCCATTGTTACGCGAAACAATAAAGCGGCAGCAAGTCTAAAAACCAGCAACAACGGCATTGATGTACCTTTACTGATTACCCGCGAACACTTTCCTGCTAAACCTGCACCTGATGCATTAGTCTACTTAGCTAATTACTGGCAAATAAAGCCGGAAAATATCTTGTTTGTTGGTGATTATTTATATGACATTCAAATGGCGATTAATGCCAATACCCAATCATGTTTGCTCAGCTATGGTCAAACTCTAGAATATGCACACTTAGCGACATGTACGGTAGATGACTTAGTTCAGCTCAGCCAATTAATTAAACAAGTAAGTAAAGCGACAGCTAATTAGTGCTGGGTTTCTATCATATATTCATCATTCGCATTAAAAGTATTGAAGTTTTTGCTCAGGCTTGGCGTAGCTTAATCGAGATAGCCGTTGCGTTTCGTGGTAACTATCTAGCCCTGAAATTGCCACTGTGCCTAAAGCTTCAATATCAATATAGCCATCGTTGTGAATGATATCTTTTTGGCAAAAAATATCAGTAACCTCTCCAATAACCAATAAGGTGTTGTTAACAGTTAAAGGAAGGATCTCTTTTAGCATTAATGCGTACTTTAAGGGACTTTCTTTGACAAAAGGCGCACAGATATCAGCAATAAATTGCTTATTTAATCCTGTTTGTTGGAACTCACATTGCTTTCTAGTATAGCGAGCAGAGGTTTGATGTGCTGCGGGCCATATATGGTTACTGACTTGGTTAATTGTGTAGTGCTTTGTTTGCTGAATATTTTCTAGTGTATGGCGAGGTGTGGTATGTGGCCGAACAATAAAGCCAACCAGTGCCGGTGAAGCGCCAATATGAAACACAGAGCTAAACATCGCCAAATTAGTTTGTTCGAGGTTGTTGGTGGTGCCGATGAGGTTAGCACTTTTAAATCCTGATAAGCTGTTTATCAGTTGAGCGCGAAACCTTGTTTGCATATTGATTAAATCATTACTGGTTATATGTTTCATGGTAATTTCAGTAACCTAGTTAAATTGGATTGAATTGAAATAGTAGTAGCAGCTTATTGAGTGATTTTCATTGCTACTTTCAAGCACCCGTTAAGGTGCTATAGCAAACTCACATATTGATTGTTTTATGATGAGCTTGCTAATTGCCTAACGTTATTAAGTGCATCAACAGCAAAGCCTTGATCATAGAAATAAATAATCTTGCCTTGTTTATCCACTAACACAACTCTGGCATTGTTTGGATTTTCATTACCGGTAAATTTTTGTATTTTCTCGCCATCATCGTAAATGGTTATTACGCCTTTCCAGAGTGATTTAGGAATACCTTTTCTCATGCCATTATCTATGTATGTTTTAAACATTCGAGGGAACATGCCTTGAATTGTCGGTAATTCATAGACAGGTAATTGTATTTCTGTCATATCTAATGCGATCAGCCAACGGTCAATGTCAAACTGCGCGTCTTGCTTATAGCCAATTAAAAATAGGGTTAAATTATCTGCAAAGTTATCTGGTATAGAGATTTGTTCAAACGCTAACGACTCGCCCGACACACTCGGGAAAGTTTTTCCTGAAATATCTTTATTAGGGTAGGTGGTAGAGCAAGCGAAGGTTAAAAGGAGCAAGGGGAGTAATAATAAATTGCGCATAATAAACACTCATAAAATAAATGATTTAATCGGTTATACGTTATGCGCGTGAATTTAGTTCATTTATATTAGCGATAAAGTCACTTTAGTGCTCATCTAACCACTTGGTTGCATAAGGCCATAATTGCTTAGACTTTTGACTAAAAAATTTCATGTGACCAATTTCATTGAGATTATAGTCTCTGGCATTCAGTGTTTTAGTTTGTGCTGACATTTGAGTAAACACCTTAAGCATATCGGCGACATTTTTATCGTTAGCGATAAAATCATCTGTCGCGTTAAGCCACATAGCCGGGAGTTCAAGGTGATGGTATAAATGTTTATGCACGCTGGTACCAAAAGCCATTTTTACGTAACCACTGCCGTTGCACCAAGTTTGCCATTGTTTTGCTACTTTTTTAGGTAGCGGCTCACCCATGCCCACCCAGTGAGATTTGGTATAACCAAATAGCCTATTCGTGACAGGAATAAAAAAATTCATAAAGAAGTGCGCTTTTACCTGATGATGTAGCTTCATATTCCTTAGACAACCTGATGAACTGGCAAAATTAAACATAGAGCTTAGTTCGTTAGCGTTAGGCATTAAACCAACTAACTGACCGCCAGCGCTATGACCAATTAGATGATAACGACAATCAGGAAAGCTTTTTTGAAGCTGTTGTAAAACAGCAGGCATGTCTTTTTCTCCCCAGCATTGCAAGGTTACATCACTCTGTTTTACATGCCCATGTAAAGACCCACCTATGCCTCTATTATCAAAAGTAATTACCCCATAACCATGCTCAGCGAGATAGCGAGCAAAATTGCCATAAAACTGGCGCTTTATCCCTGTTGCTGGGCCTATCATAACCGCGCCTTTGAGCTCGCCTTTAGGATGAAAAATGCTTGCTGCTAATTTACATTGATCAGCACAAGTTATGTGAATGTCTTTGCTTGCGATATGAGTCATAGTGGCGCCAATGGATGTCATCATCACTAAATACTACTTCTGGTCATACCAGATTGCAAATCCTGATTATTCCGCCAGTAATTTTTTAGAAATTTATAGCCACGGTGATGAACTCACTTATGCTGAGCATATTGCGTCAGTAAACTTGTATTCTGAAAAGGTTACAGAGCAAGCTAGTTATTTGCATAAGCCAATAGCAATACTTAGCTCTGCTTTTACTCAAGGGAGCGGCGAATTTATCGCTTATGATTTGCAAAAATTACGAGGTGCACTAGTGATTGGTGAAGCAACTATGGGCGTAAGTTATTGGTTTGATGAAGTTGAGCTAAATGAACAGCTAATTTTGAAACTGCCAGTTGCCAGCGTGCACTCCTCAACAGGCAATGAGAGTTGGCAAGATAATGGCGTTATACCTGATAAAGCAATGCCAGCTAATCTTGCTTTAGATTATGTAATCAATAATTATTTCAATTAGTATAGTAGCAATGAGTTTTCTTATTTTTCTTTGTTACTTGCCTAGCAGAAACAAAAAAACGCCGCAAAAAGCGACGTTTCAAAAAGAATTTAACTAAAGCAAACTAAGATTTCTTAACTCGACGAGCTGTTAAACCTAAAACACCTAATGCAAAAATAGCTAAGGTTGATGGCTCTGGAATGTCTGTTACCAGAGAAGAAAGGCCGTACATGTTTAAACCATTGTTGCCAGAGTTGATAACACTGCCATCGGTAGTTGAAACTGTGAACCAAGTACCGTTAGTACCAGCTAAGGCTAACTGACCTTGACCAAGACTTGCAATACCTGTACCACCAAATGATAAGCCCGCTGCAGCATTGTTAATTGTATCCATCAATGCACCTGTAGTAGGGTTGTAAGCAAAAAGACTATTACCTAGCGCCCAAATATTAGTGCCATCAAAGGCTATACCTTCTATGCTGCTTGCCGTATTAAATGATCTTAAGAAGCTACCGTTGGCTATATCGAAAAAGTTAATGCTGTTTTGGCTGTAGATAGCTAATTCATTACCAACTACAGTCATACCTTGTAAGCCGCTTAGTAATTGTGAAGACCATCTATATTGCTCTACACCTGTGTGATCGTAGGCAATAACTTCTTTTGAAAGAAAGTGACCGCTAAAAATGAGCGAGTTATTTGCTGCCACACCATTTGGGTTTGAACCGCCTGTAGTGAAGCTAGTAACACTATTAAACGACTCATCTAAGATATGAATAGAGTTATCATTCCATGTTGAGGAAATCAGCATAGGTGTCGCTAATACTGAGGTTGATACTAAACTGCAAAGCGTTAATGCAAAGGCGACTAGTTTATTCATGTAATCTTGTCCTAATTTTTTATTATAACCAGTTAAGTTTTTTCAAGACTACATAATTAGCAATTGCTGTGCCGTACATTGTATACCATTGCTTTTAATATTGTTTTTATATGATTACTGTTTAATTTCTTTGCTTTTTCTGCGTATTGTAAAAAAAATAGACACTTTTAAAACTCGGCATCTAGCTCAAATGTGAGCCTTTCTTTACTGATTGGGTGGGTAAAACTTAAATATTGTGCATGTAAATGCAATCGGTTAGCACTTTGTCCATATAAGTCATCACCAACTATTGGCATATTCAATCCATCTGGGTGAGCGCAATGCATACGAAGCTGGTGGGTTCGACCGGTTATTGGGTATAACAGTACTTTGGTTTTGCCAGCTATTTTTTCTATAACCTGCCACTTGGTTTCAGCATACTTGCCATGCTCAAAACAAACCATTTGCCTTGGCCTATCGTTAAAGTCGCAGCGCAGTGGTAATCGAATCTCTCCCTGTGCTTTATTTAATTCACCCTCTATTATTGCAACATAGCGTTTACTGACTTCTTTATTAATAAACTGTTGCTGCAAGTGCTTATGGGCGCGCTCTGTTAAAGCTAGCATTAGCAAGCCAGATGTTGCCATATCTAAACGGTGAATGATCAAGCTGCCAGTTGCTTGAGGAAAGCGTGCTTTAATTCGACTATATACTGAATCTTGAATAGTTTTTCCTGGTACGGATAAAAAGTCAGCGGGTTTATTAACAACCACAAGGTGTTCATCTTGATACACTATTTCCAGGTCTTTATTTTTGGCGGGGTTTTCTAATAAAGGATTATCATCAACCGCCATACCTGAAAGCATATGGCTAAGTATTGGCTGGCATTTGCCTTGGCATGAAGGGTAAAAATGACCGTGTTTACGAATTTCAGATTTAGGTTGTGCTCCCCACCAAAATTCAGCCATACATATCGGGGTTAACTTGTGTGCGAAGGCATACTGTAAAAGCTTAGGTGCTGCGCAATCGCCAGCACCAGCAGGTGGTTTTTGTTGGATGGTATCGGCAAATAATTCTGTTAAATCTTTAGTTTCACCGTGAATATTTAACATTTGATATTGCTTAAAGTAGTGCTTTTGTAATTTAGCAGAGAGCTTTTTTCTGGCTTTTTTTAATTGTGATACTTCCTCTGTTAACGCGGTTAATTGCGCTTGTAACTTATCAATGTTGCTAACAGAGCTTTCTTTAAAAGCGAGCAGTGCTTTTTTATCGGTGACACTGGCTCTGGCTAAATCAATGCTGATGGTTTTATATTCATCTGCCGTAAGCTCAGCGGCTTCTAACCAAGCACGTTTTGCTTTACGTGACTTTTTGTTCTCTCGCATAGTGTGCTGATGATGCGCTAATTGCTCACTATAGTTAGCTTTAGCTTGTGCTAGCTCTTGCGTTAGCAGAGCTAGCTGAGGACTGGCTTCAAGTTCGTTAATATGACTATTTAGTTCATTAATTTTAGCTTGCGTAGTCAGTTCAAAGTCTGTTTTCTGCTTCGCTTGATGAATAGCGGGTACAAAAGCAACGCTATGCTCTTCCTTTGATAAAGTCTGGTTGGTATTGCCTGAAAGCGCAGATAAGTAGCCAAGCTCATTGCTTTCATTACGTACCACTAAAACCCCATACATTCTACCTTGGGTTTTGCTATCAACAAGGTGAATTTTGGCTAGCTGTGCCTGTAGCTGCTTAGATGCTGCTAAGGCAAGCGGATGAGTTTTGTAGCAAAATGGATATGTAAACTTTTCTGGTAAAGCTAATTGTGAGATATCTTGTTTGAAGTAGGTAAAACAGTGAGCGTTCATAGATAACTTATTTATTTAGATGTTGCAGGCAAACATATGCGCTAGTTATTAACTTAGTGCCAGCCACAAAGCGACTAGAGCCATTAATGAGCCAGATAACTTGTTGAGTAATTTCACATTATTCTTTTGTGTTAGTAATTTCCCTATAGTTTTTCCGCCTGTTGCATAAATGGTCATACAAAGAAATTCAGAGCATAAAATGACAAAAATCAATACACTAAGTTGCATAGGCAGGGCAATGCTTGGATTAATAAAAGGCGGTAATAACGACACCATAAATGCCCAACCTTTCGGATTTGCTATGGCGGTTATAAAGCCCTGAGTAAATAATTGACTTCTACTGATATTTTTATTTTGCTTGTCATCTTCGCTAAGTGCTAGTTTTCCCTTTGAGCGCCACATATTGATGGCAACATAAGCTAAATAAGCAGCGCCAAATAACTTTAACACATTAAATACTTGTGGAAATTTCAACATAACTGCGGAAACACCTAGTACAGCTGCCAAGGCTACAACGGCAACGCCTAATAACTCACCCCACATCATCCAAAGTGTTTTTCGTATGCCAATCGACATGCCTAGCGTCATCGCTAAGGTCATACACATACCCGGCGTGATACTGACAATGAAGAAAGTAGGGATAAAAATGGATAATAATGTGATGTCTAGCATGAAGGAGTAGGTTTGCTGTAAAGCGCGTATTTTAACCTAACTTTAATTGCTAAGCGAATAACAACAAAGTTTATGTTTAAAGCTAAGAAAAAAAGGCTGCCTAGGCAGTAATGCCAGTCAGTTAAGCTGATTGGCATTTTTTGTATTCCTTGGATACCTTTGGGGTTTTGCCTTAACCCACCTTGGGTATTGCCTCTCTTCACGCCGCTCTGGTAATTTAAAATAAGTCATTTGTGTCAGTAAAGCTTCATAGTGTTTGGGAATATTGCCAGGGCTAGACAGAGGCAATGTGGCAAAGAACTGAGTAATTGCCATTGAGCAACTCGTGAAGCTAAGCTGATTAGGCCAAGTGCTATTAAGCTTTCTTGCTGCCGCTGTCATCCCTTGCCTTATCAAGTTGTAGCACAGAAGGAGTCCCCATAACTCCTGTTCAATCATATCTGGTCGCTTGCTTCTTAAAGTATAAGCGCTGTTAAGTAGCGATTGTTTCATCTCTCGATAGCCTAATTCTATTTCCCAGCGATACCGGTATAACTCAACCATTTCTTCGCTTGGAAAGCGTATTGGGTCGACCATTGAGGTCAGAATACGGTACTCTTTACCTTTAATTTTTTTACTCACTAATCTGGCTTCAATATGTTCTGGTAGGTCATTAAATTTTTTACGAGCTTGAGGCGTTGTTGTTAACCGAATACGTTTATCATTCTTGCCCAAACTCTGGATGACATCGTAATTTAAGTCTTTACGAGCTGGTATCATCCAGTGTCTTTGTTCTCCTGCTTGATGCCATCGATTGAGCAAACCAAGCGAGTAATAGCCTTTATCGAAGATAGTTAATGTATTATCTGGTGTCGTTTCTATTAGCCCTTCTGCTAATTTCATTTCATTAGTTCGGTAACCTGAAAATACGCTGTTGATTAGCTGGTGGCTCGTAATTTCCATGTGACAAACCATACGGATTTGAGGATAAATATTTTCTCTATGCTGGTTACTTTGCGTTTCAAATACTTTGTGGTTTTCAGCAGTATCGGCGACTCGCCATACGACACCATCAACGGCTAGCAGGTTCAAGCCCGCCCATGTTTCAAACTGGTTCGATTCATAACCATGCTGTGCCATCACTTTAAACACTTCTTTAACGGCATCTGCGCCTAACCTTTGTCTTGCTTGAACCAGTGCGCTTGGTGCCACTAATGGCTTTTTATCAGGCAACATGATATCCATCTGAGTGGCTATATCCCAAACCGACTTCTGACGATATAGTGCCATACCGATAATTGACCAAAGCACGGTTTCAAGTGGTAGGCGCCTTTTTCTAATTGTGGCGACGCCAGCTTGTTTAAAGCCTTGTTTAATCAACTCAGGGGAGAGCAACTCTGCGTATTTCTCAAAGGTGTGGAAGGTATTACAAGAACTAAAGGCTGTAGCAAGTTCACTTTCAAAGCGCATAAAAAAATCCGATAAACTTTATTTATCGGATTCTTACATATTGTAGGGATCGTTCAATTGATCCCCAAACTTTTTTGCCTTAACTGATCGGCATTACTGCCTAGGCAGCCTTTAAAACTTACATTGGTGTACGTTTACAATATAGAACACATTAATAGGTAAGCTTGTTATCCTCTTTATATATGCTTGTTACGCATGCTAGCGAATATACCAAGTAGCGCCAAGCTTAATAATAAAATTGATGCTGGCTCTGGAACTTGCGTAATTCTCATATTTACATCAAATGTATTAGCTTGATTTTCTACAGTGGTTAAACCGATACAGCTTGCACCACCTTGAACACCTGCTCTTGCACAAATGTCAGGGTGCAATTCCGCTAAGGTATCAACTAGGATGGCAATGTTATAAGTATATTGACCAATCGAAAACTGTTGGTTGAAGGTGCCAGAAATTGGATCAAATACAATATCGTCGCCACCAGCACCAAATAGATCGATTACGAAAATATCGTTACTACAAGGAATAATACCGCCATAGGTACAAGGGGCAGCGTTTGGTGTTTCCTCGAATAAAATATCAAACATTAGCGCAGGTAACCCATCGTCAAGCGACATGCCATTAGGGGCAACTTGTAACTTAGTGCTAAGTTGTGCTGAACTAAGCGAAGTGCCGGTAATAATAAAGTTGTTGTGGGTTAATGTTGCTGTTAATGCCCAGTCACCACTGGCTAAGCCAGTACCATCTTTATGGCCGCTACTACCACTTGAAACATCGAGCGAGCTTATTTCATCAAAAATATTAGCTTCTGTGCCCCAAGAAAGGAAGGTAGGGTCACTCCACCAGTGATTGTCATCACTTGCGTTAACATCTGCTGCTGGATCATAATCAGTAAAAGCGGTATCAACTTCCCAGTCCCATGAGGTAATAGGTGTCGCATTACTGGTAAAGGCGAGCCCCAGGGTAGAAAAAGTGAGTGTTAGTAAAATCTTTTTAAGCGTGTTCATTATTAACTCCTTTGCAGTATAAAGTTCAAGTACACGTTCAGTAAGTTGTAGTGAAATGGCTTATCGATAATGACGCAGTAACTGCAATTTATGCTGCTTCAAGTGATACCAATAAATCATCACACAATGAAAACTGCATAGTTTGCGCCACAATAGTTATCAAAGTGAAAAATAAGGAGTTTATTTTTTAAACGATTAGAGCTTTAACTTTAAATGTAAAAAATGCTGACAACTAAAGCTAGCTTCGCTATAGCTGTCAGTAATAATGTGATGTGTAGCTTATATCTTTTGGATCTTATCAGCTGCCGCCACTAATAATTTCGCGGGTAGTGATCTTGCTGTCTGCTAAAGCGGCGTTTTTAGGTAGTTCAGCATTACCAGCTAACAAGTAAATTACTTGCTGGCCTTTTTCGGCTAGCTCCAAAGCATGTTGATAATTAATTAAAATATCTGAGCTGATGCTTTGTGGGAATTTTTCCGCATCGCGACGTATATACTCAATCAGCTCTTGGTTTACTTGCTCATCATAAAATACCGCATCGGCAAATTGCATGGCACGATGGGCGTTTAAGGTTAAATGATCAGGATTACCGTCCTTGGTATGAATAAAGGTAATTTCGCTTTGGGGTGGGGCTATTTCTTCTTTTAGGCTGGCAATCAGCTGCTGTTCGGCATCGTGTTGATTACCATCTAAAATCGCTTGTCCAATTGAGCCACGCAGTGTGTTTTCCCAAAAGGTTCTGCGATTACGTAAGCCTTTCACTCTGGCTTTAACGTGATCTCTAAATTTTAAAGAAAAGTCCGCTAAGCGTCCGTAACCTTGCGGTAGTATTTTTTCAATTTGTTCACGCAGCATGCGAATTAAAATCGGCGCGCTACCTGAGCTTGATAAGGCGATAAGCATAGGTGAGCGATCAATAATTGCTGGAGTAATATAAGTGCATAGCTCTGGTTGGTCGACCACGTTAGCAAGAATATTGAACGCTACCGCTTCATTATAAATACTTTCATTAACCGCTTTATCGTCGGTGGCAGCTATTACTAAGGTAATACCTGTAAGCATGCCTGTTTGGTAGTTGTGCTTTAGCCAAGTTAAGTTATTGTCGTTAATTAAACGGGCAACGGCATCATTTACCTCGCTCGCCATTATGGTGATCTTAGTGGTTGTTTTTAGTAGCAACTCAATTTTACGCGCTGCTACTTCACCGCCGCCAACCACCATGGCAGAAATTTTTGCACCATCAAGAAAAACCGGAAAGTATTTCATTTAAAAACCTAAATAACACAATTATTTTTTATTAATGCAGCAACATTAACATAGGAAAAAAGCAAAAACCTTAATCTAGTTTGACTTAATGAAAAGTTACCTTACTTTTAATAGGGTTTCACTTACTGCTATGCCATTTTTATCGGCATAAACAAACTGGCCGGGAATAAAATCAATACCGGCAAAACTCACGGTAATATTCACCTCTCCCACGCCAAGCTTTTCGGTTTTTATGGGGTTACAGCCAAGCGCCTTAACGCCAAGCTTTAGTGTGCCAATAGTGCCGGCATCACGAATACAACCATTAATAATGATACCTTGCCAACCATTAGCTACCGCTTTCTCTGCTAGCATATCGCCAAGTAGGGCATTAGTGGTGCTGGCCTTACCATCAACCACCATCACTTTGCCTGTGCCATCGGTTGCCACTAATGCTTTAACTTTTGAATTATCATTAAAGCAAGACACAGTAACGATTTCTCCCGCAAATACCAGCTTTTCGCCATAATCATTAAACAAAGGCTCAGCTAAGTTTAACTGCTTTGCATAGTCGTCGAATAAATCGGGCAATAAATCTAACATGCCTTGGTAATCGTCATTAGCCATAGCTATTTGCTCTTTTTTGCAGGAATTGCTGCTACTCTAACAGCAATGAATGGTAAACTAGCATCATAGTTATTTATGACTACTATTTATGGCTGATATTTTCCTATAAATAGTCAGTTAGTTCATTCGATACCTTACAGAGAAGCCGAACATGCCTTGGATACAACTACGCCTTAGTGCCAACGAAGACACCGCCGAAAAATACTCAAATATGTTATCGGCCTGTGGCGCACAAGCCGTTACCTTTATAGATGCCAAAGACACACCAATTTATGAGCCATTACCCGGTGATGAAGTCACCTATTGGGCAAATACTGTGGTAATGGGCTTATACGATGCCAGTCATGATATGGACAAGGTGCTGAATTATTTACGTAGCATTCATCCAGACAAACAAGATATGCAATACAAGCTAGAGCAGCTGGAAGATAAAGACTGGGAACGCGAGTGGATGGATAACTTCCACCCAATGAAATTTGGTAATCGTTTATGGGTATGTCCAAGCTGGCGCGATATCCCAGAGCCAGATGCGGTAAATGTTATGTTAGATCCCGGCTTAGCCTTTGGTACGGGTACACATCCAACAACGGCATTGTGTTTAACTTGGTTAGACGGCATCGACCTTGAAGGTAAAACCGTGGTTGATTTTGGCTGTGGCTCAGGCATTTTATCGTTAGCGGCATTAAAGCTTGGCGCGAAAAAAGTTATTGGTATTGATATTGACCCACAAGCACTACAAGCAAGTAAAGCTAATGCTGAGCGTAATGACGTTGCCGATAGATTAGAACTATATTTACCAAAAGATCAGCCAGAATTTAAAGCAGATGTAGTCGTTGCTAATATTTTAGCTGGGCCACTACGTGAGTTAGCACCAACTATTATGGAGTATGTTGGTGATAAAGGCTTATTGGCACTTTCAGGTGTATTAGAAGAACAAGCTGAAACCTTACAAGAAATCTACGGTCAATGGTGTGATATGCAGCCTGTTACCGTGCAAGAAGAATGGGTAAGGTTGAACGGCCAACGTAAGTAGTTTTTCCCCTTTGTAAATTAGTTGGGATTTAGGCTTCAGCTTCAGTTTGGGTTTGAAGTTTGGCTGATATAGCAAGTGTTTGCGGTTGATAATAGGTTTGGCGTCGCGGTGGCGACGGCACCCAAAGGGGGATTAACGCCGATTCCCCTTTGGAATCCCCCGACGCTACGAACCAAACGTAATCTGTAATTCATTCAAGTCTTGTCGAGGTGAACATACTTCAGGACAATATGCTCCTGCATTGTCTAATAAGCTACATCCATGTAGCGACTTGTATGTCATTACTTTTTTCATCATCCCTGATGAAAATACCTGAACACTTTCACTCATTCCAGCGTTTGTTCACGTAGGCTTAGTGTTTTCTTCACTGCATGTACCTTCAACTACCTCGGTGTAAAAGAACAACAAACTCCAAATTATTTTGATAGCTAACAGGGCTACAACTACCCGTTCCCATCTCAGCAATGACGGTATTCTTTAGCAAGCAGGCAATCAATCTGAGACAGGATGTCGAGGACTGCCGTTGTTCATGGATGATAAATCGGCAGGAATTGATTAACTGGCTAAATAATACTGGAATGTTTTGCTGAGTTGGGCTCCGAGGGTTTCCAAAGGGAGGCCGGAGGCAGTCTCCCTTTGGGTGCCGTCGCCACCGCGACGCCAAAATATCAACAAGCACCAGTCTTTTTAGTGATAGCAAGCAGAGCAGAAGCTAATTCAAAGATAGCAGAAGATAGTTAATAGAAAACTAAGAAATACTCCATGAACCATCTAATTGTGCTTGTTTAGGTGCAGTTTCTACTTCATAGACAGTAACACGGTTTCTGCCAGAATGTTTTGAGGTATAGGCCGCTTCATCGGCGTCGGCGAGTAGCTTTTCTAAGTTAAAACCTGAGGTTTTGGCATCGGTTACACCAAAGCTGGCGGTAATTCTAAAGTCATGGCCAGATGCTTCGGTAATAATGTCTTCAATGGCGTGTCGACACTCTTCTGCGCGCAGTGCTGCGCTACGAATATTACAGCTTGGCAATAAAATACAAAACTCTTCACCGCCTAGGCGAGCAAATATATCGTTTTGTCTGCCTAAATTTTTACATACTTTAGTGGCTTCTTTTAACGCCCAGTCGCCGGTTGCGTGACCGTAACTATCGTTAACCGTTTTAAAATTATCTAAATCAAAGATAATGACGCTTAAATCTTGCTCAGCATTTTGACAATATTTCAGTGCACTGTTAGCAACATGAGTAAAGTGACCACGATTAAATATACCAGTTAAAGCATCATATTCTGCAAGTTCTCTTATGCGTTTATGTGCTTTGTATAGTCGACCGCCCCACAAGGCAATTAAAATTAAGCTAACAACTAAGAAGGCGATAATTAGGCGAGTGTTGGCAACTTCGGCTTCAGACAGCGCTTGTTGTGCAGTTAATAAAGCGTTTTTTTCATTTAGCAAGGCTATTTTGCTTTCTTGCTCTGTATTTTGGTGCTCTGCTAATTGGTACGCTAGGTGTTTTGCTTTTTCACCCTCTAAATGTTGTCTGTCCAATTCGCTAAATCGCTCATGGTATTGAAGCGCTAAGGTAAATTTCTTCTGTTGCTTCGCTATTTGATAAAGTAAATAATATGTTTCTACGCCCTGCATTAAGTTAGTAACATTTTTATTGATTTCTAATGCTTCAGTTGCATGTGTGAGAGCGTTATCCAATTCCCCTAATTCAAAGTATGCTTCTGCTAACACATTATTTACACCAGAAATTAGCATGGGGTAGTGGGTGTTTCTTATATCGGTAATTTGTTTAGAGAGAACACTAATAGCTTTGTTAGCGTAACCTTCGTTGAGAAGTAGTTCTGATTTTCTTAAATGAATTATATTTTCAGCAATTTTGTAATTGCCAGTTCTGCAGATTTCTAAGCCATCTACTAGAAATTCACTGGCAGAAGTCATTGTATTTTGATGAAACTTGATATCAATTTCTTGTTGTTTTAATAGGCAAAGATCTTTTGGGGATAATTCTAATCGCGCTAACTTCTCAGTGTAGCTCAATGCCAAGTCATATTGCTGAATTTGGTTATAGAATATTATTGTAATCATTAAGCTTTCTTGGACGTGCTTATTGCTTTGTATTTCAGGCCACAATTCAATATTTTGAGCTACATGAAATAATCCTTCACCCCACTTTTTTTGGGCAGAATACACGTATATTAATAAATTGCTGGCTCTAAATTTCAAAATTTTACTATCGCTTGCCTCCAATATTAGACTTAACTGCTCCTCCGCATTGTCGTAACTACCGCTATAAGCATAGGAGTAGCCTTGCAGTAAATATAAATAGTGTAACTGTTCGGTGTTTAACTTATCTTTTTCAGCAAAAATCTTTTCTAATAATTCTCTAAATAATAAAGGCGAGGCGTGTTTTTGTTCATCAGCCTTTACTAGCATACTGTAGAGCTGTTTAGATGTTATATCTTTGTTCTTTATTTGACTTCTAGGTGAGTCAGATACCGGGGCTGCATTTATATTAGAAGGTATAGATAGGACTATGATAAAAATACAATACAGCCACACATAATAAGAGCTAATACTTTTAACGTTTTTAAATGTGAGGCTGTATTTCATAATTGAGAGTATTATTAATAATTTACTACTTTTGAGGCATTTTCTTTATCTTGTGTCTCGTCATCTGTTTCTTTATTTTCCTGTTCATCCTCTTCGTCTTCAGCAGGAATCATTGGGAAACACTTAATCTCAGGAAGGTCGTAAATAGTTTCAGCTAACTGGTTAGAGTTCTCTTTAAGTAATGCACGCTTTTGCTCTTCATTAATCTCTGTTTCAGCTATCATCGTTAAGATACTATTTTCGTCAATTAACGATGCATTACTAGCTAAATTTACTAGTGCTTTAATTGCTTGGCTCATAGATGTTACTCCAATTTTTATTGTTGAAATTTTGTTGATTGTTGAACTAGTTACATTATCTGAGCATTTAAAGTATCAGATTTTATCTTCGATAAGCAATGGGTTTTTCTCGTTATGAGTGAATAATTGTGCTTAACACTATTGAATAAAGTCAAGCTTATAGCGAATACTCATAAAGTAATATAATGACACTATTTTGCCACTGCTTTTTATCAAAATATTGATAGCTATTGTCAGTAGTATTATCTTGCAAGTTAGGGTCAAAATTAAATTGTAACTTTTTCAAAAAGCGCTTAGTTGCTAAGTTTTTATTAGCGTAAAAGGCATTGATCCTATCAACGTTTTGGTAATTAAAAGCATATTCCATTAAGGCGCCCATTGCCTCTTCTGGGTATTGCTTACCATTAGCCTTGCTAATTAGCATAATGCCAATTTCAACCTGATTGATGTTATCGATGCTAGGTTTAGGTGTTTGCGTTGGTTTTTGCCATGATAAAGCCTGGAAACCAATAAACTGATTGCTGCTTCTCTCAATAATAGCCCAATTTAAAACTGTCTTTTTTTTACGTTGAATGGCCTTTAGAGCATTCCCAAAGTTCTTTTTTGCCTGCGCTAAGGTAAATACCCCACCACAATTACGCATGACTTTTTCATCAGCATACAACTGACAATATGGCTCTTCATCTTCTTGAATAAATGGACGAATAAGCAATCGTGCGGTGGTAAAACTGTGCATAGCAACTTAGGTAGAATTAAGGCAGGTTAAAAATTAAATAACCAGCTAAGTTATTCGCTTAGCTGGTAGCTGCAATGTCTCTAGGCATTAACGGCTTTTTTAGTTGTGTTTGTGACTACCTGCTCAGTTTCATCCTCATCTGCGACTATTACAGGCACAAAAGCTCGAATGCTTGGCAAGTTTATCGTTTCCGCAAGTAACCTAACATCATTGGCTAATATTGCTTGGTGCTGCAATTGGGTTATGTCGGCATTTGCTAGCATTTGCGCAACTGTTTTCTCAGAATCTAGCGAAGCATCACTTGCAAGATTGGTTAGTGTTTGTATTACATTGTTCATGTTATTCATCCTTAAATTATTAAGCGTTTACCACATGTTTATTAGTGATAGTGATGATTTGCTCTTCGTCTTCATCGGCAACTAAAATAGGAAGACACTTTATTACAGACAAGTCATGAACGGTTTCCACTAGGGTATCGATATCATGGGCTGCAATTGCGATTTTCTGCTGTTTTGATAGCTTGGTGCTAGCTAAAAACTGCGCCACTTCTTCTTTAGTAACTAAGGTCGCGGTATTTGCTAATTGTGTTAATACTTGTACTACTTGATTCATTTTATTCTTCCTTAAATTATGAGGCGTTTGCTACATGCTTATTAGAGATGGTGATAATTTGCTCTTCGTCATCATCTGAAACAATAATAGGCACACATTTTATCACTGGTAAATCATGCACTGTTTCCACTAATGTATTGATATTATGTGCTGCAATTGCGGTTTTCTGCTGTGTTGATAGCTCGGAATTAGTTAAAAAGTGCGCCACTTCTTCTTTAGTAACTAAGGTCGCGTTATTGGCTAATTGTGTTAATACTTGTACTACTTGATTCATTTTATTCTTCCTTAAATTACTAGGCGTTAGCCACATGTTTATTAGTGATAGTGATGATTTCTTCTTCGTCATCGTCTGCTACTAGAACAGGGAAACACTTTATTACTGGTAAGTCATGCACCGTTTCCACTAAAGTATCGATATCATGTGCAGCAATTGCAGATTTTTGCTGTGTTGATAGCTCGGTACTAGCTAAAAATTGCGTCACTTCTTCCTTAGTGATTAAGGCCGCATTGTTGGCTAATTGTGTTAATACTTGTACTACGTTATTCATTGTTCTTCCTTTTGTTGTGAAATAATCGTTTTCATTAGCTAGCCAGCACTATGTTATAGCACTAAGGTTAGTGCAGGGCCATTTTTAGCGCGCTGTTCTTTTTTATCTAATTGTGCCAGTTTTGCCAAAATTTCTTCATTGGGTTGCATTTTTTGGCTGGGAGGAATTACTAAGGTGGTTTGCATGTGTAATTCCGCATCAACCAGCTCGGTTAGCGCTATTTTATCGGCGCGCATGGTATCTATGGCGATGCCTTTGGCTTCATATAAAATCACTTGATGATCGGCAGGGTAGTGCTCTAATAATAAGTCGACCAATACTTGGCGATACGCGCTACCTGTTGAGAATTTACCTAGTGATTTATCACCCGCTAAGGCTACTTGCCATAAAATTAAATGCGCTGAATTATCAATGTTGCGCTTATAAAACATAAACTGGCTGGTTTCAAAATGCATACAACCAGTATTGCCTGGGTCGATACCTAAATCGGCATATAAACAGTCTTCTGCTGAAATACCCGGCTCCATAGTGGCAGGTAAGTCTTCTAATTTGGCTTTTTTAATGGCACGATGGGCAACACAGGCAAACACACCAGGGTGACCATAAAAGGCGGCAACCACTTTTTTACCTTCACGCACGGCGGCCAAAATAGTATCGACCATTTCATTATAGGTAATATTGCGGTTTTTACCTTCTTCGTAGAAGTGCTGTAGGCTATGGACGTTATCGTTAATACCTTCAAGCCATTTTTGCGCAAAGCCGTTAGCCATTAATGAAAATACCACATCAGCATGCTCAATATGACTTTGTGCTATCGGGCTTACGTGCGCTCCTAAGGTCATGCCAGTACCGACACAAGTTAAACTACCTGACATTAATTGTCCTTAACACCTTAAATTATATTTTTAAGAATATGGGTTATACAAGATATTAAACTAGCAGAAAATTAACGCTTAAATCAATGAATTTAAGCGTTAATTATCGATAATCCTGATAAGTTAAGTGCAAGATAGCTGCGGCTCGGTTATTTGTTCTACTTTTACTAAATACTTTTTGTCCCATTTATTGTTATCAAAGTAGAGGTAGCGAGAACCACTATTAGCGGTTTGACACTCTTCATCAAAGGTAAAGCCGATACTTTTTACTAAGCCATCTGAGCCAGAATGGTTATTTGCATGAAAGGTATTAATTCGATCTATCGATAGATACTTAAAACCATATTCCATTAAAGCTGATAATGCTTCTTTTCCGTACCCTTTTCCTTGAATGTGTGTCGCTAACATCATACCAATTTCAGCTTGATTAATTGGCTTATCAGTTGCTTTTACTGCTAACTTTGTTTTTAACCAAGATAAGGCTTGCGTACCAATAATTTCAGTCGTAAACCTGTCAAAGATTGACCAAGTTAACACTGTCATTTTGTGGGAATTATTTGCCTTTAATGCTCTAAGAAAGGCTGCTCGTGCTTGTTCATAAGTTAATGGTGCTCCAACTAGGCTCATCATTTGTTCATCGGTATACTGATAAATATAAAAGTCTTCATCATTACTGCTTAACGGCCTCATAATTAAGCGTTCTGTTTCAAATGCTTGCATGTTTATTATTTCCCTGAAGATTATTTCTGCTGAGCGAATTTCACTACGCCCGTTCCTGTTTCAGTGCGATCAAACACCACATAATAGTTATTGATGAGTGGCAAACCAATAATGGATTGATTAGGCCATTGTGGTAGTTGGCTTAACAATTTAAAACTGGCTCTGCCAAAGGCTGGCGTATTTAGCTGCCAATAGGTATGTGGTGCACAGGCTAGCTGTACTGTTGGCTTTTCTTGATTACTTATGTTGCCTTCACTGTTTGCGGAGCTGGCTTCACCAACAAAGTTAAAGTAAATAGTTGGCCATTGGGCTAAATCTATTAAGCTGGCATCTATGCCTGTGTATTGCTCATTAAAATCTTTAAACGGCGAAAGTAGCGCGTCAAAATCAGCATTAATGGCAACTAAGTCACGAATGACTTGCTCATACAGCGCTGCGGTTAATACTAATGCCCCGGCGCCGGTATCAATAATGGCATTGGTGAAGTAGCTTTTTACATGGCTTTGTTCAAGTGGCGCGGCTGTTATTGCCGGCTTATCGCCAACTTGCACTGATATCAACTCAACATTGTAGTAAACATCGTGCTCTACTTGAATGCTTTGAAACTCACCTTGGTATAAGTCGGTTTGTTCTTCACCGCCACCTAATATCAGCTTGCCTTGGTTTTCTGCTAGTTGCATTAGTGGCTCTATCTCGGCCATTGGGCTAGTGGCTACGTTAATGCCTTTATTCGCTTCATCTACATACACGCTTGAGCGCTTACTATAAAAGGCAAACTTGTTGGCAACTAAATGCTCCTCTTCAAGTTCGGTAAAGTAGGGCACTATATCGTGCTCAGGATATTGCCATAAGAATTTTTTAAATGCTTTAAGGTCGCTGCTAGCGGGAGAGAGCTCGGTTGCCTCGTTAAATGGCCAAGGGTAAGTGCTAGCAGGGCTAATATGCTGTTGTTCAAAGTAACTGGTCAGGTTAAAGCCTTTATTAAGGTGATGATAGGCTAGCCCTAAAATGCCATCTGCCTCGGCAAAGGTGGCGATTTGTTGCTTAGCTGAAACAATCGCGATATCGCCTTTAGTTAAAGTAACTTGCTGTTCACCCACTTTGTCTTTATTGGCTAAGTCGTAATTACTCAAGGTGATGCTGCTATGAATAACCGGGCCATTCCAGCCGCCGATGCCGTAATTGACCTCTTGCGCGATAGCGGTTGGCGTTAAATGTTTATCTCTACTTGCTTGGTAGCTGCCTTCTTTTACTACTAAGGTGCTGCTGCCAGAATCTATTAATAAATTGACTGGTGCTTGCTCACTGCCTAAGTGAACAACAAGGCTGTAATCGCCTTTGCCGTATACATTGGTTATGGGGAGTTGTAATGGAGTTTGCATAATTTGTTGTTTTTATTCACTTAGCCAAAATCTTGTAGGCCTTTACCATGCCATAGTGTAGCGTTTTTTAGAAGGGAAACTTTGCACTACAAAAGCACGGCATTTGTCAACCATTTTGTCATGAAATTGTACGTTTTATCGCCTCAAGAAAAGTTTGCAAAATGTCAATATTAAAAAGGCAAAAAAAATCAAAAATTGTTCAAATTCTATGCTTTTCAATTGAAAAAAAAACACGTAAACTTAGCGCCCTTTTGACGAGTAGCTCAAAAAAGCATCAGTGTGAAGATAGGTCCGTACCAATTAAAAAGTCAGGTAATGCTTGCCCCTATGGCCGGAATTACCGATCAACCTTTTCGGGAAATTTGCTGTCAATTAGGCGCAGGTTTAGCTGTGTCTGAAATGATTTTGGCAAACCCTAAAGTGTGGAATACGGAAAAGTCGAAAAACAGAATGGTGCATAGCGATGAAGCAGGCATTCGCAGCGTACAAATTGCGGGGAGTTGTCCTGATGAGTTGGCTTTTGCGGCGAAAGTAAATGCTGATAACGGCGCGCAGATTATTGATATTAATATGGGCTGCCCAGCAAAAAAGGTAAATAAAAAATTAGCGGGCTCTGCCTTATTAAAAGAGCCAGCACAGGTGGAAGCAATTGTGAAATCTGTGGTGCAGGCGGTAGATATTCCGGTGACGCTAAAAATTCGCACAGGATGGTGTGAAAACAGCCGTAATGGCGTGGAAATAGCAAAAATTGCTGAAGATAACGGTATTGTTTCTTTGGCGGTGCATGGCCGTACTCGCAATGACTTTTATAAAGGCAATGCGGAATACGACACCATTAAAGCAATTAAGCAGTCTATTTCTATTCCTGTTGTGGCAAATGGTGATATCACCTCGGTGGAAAAAGCCGAGCAGGTATTAAACCATACTGGAGCTGATGCCATTATGATTGGCCGTGGTGCGCAGGGTCGCCCGTGGATATTCAGAGAAATTAATCATTTCTTGGCAACGGGTAGCAAGATGAAAACACCATCATTGGATGAGGTGCGCGCTATCTTATTGGGCCATGTTAATGCGCTTCATCAGTTTTACGGTGACTTTAAGGGTGTACGATTCGCCCGCAAACATGTGTCTTGGTATATACAAACACTAGCTGCTATGGATGAGGGCTTTAGTGAAGGATTCAACGATGACCAAGGCAAAATGTTTAGAGCAACATTTAATGGTTTAGAGTCAGAAGGCGAGCAGCTTGAGACCTTAAACCAATTTTTAGATAGCTTTGTTGCCTAGCAACAAAAAATCTAACGTATAAAACAATTAATATTTATTTAACAAAGAGTTATATCATATGTTCGAACAAAATGTTTCTTCTCCATTTATTACTGGCGACATTCAAACGCAAACTAAAACATCACCATTGCGCACTCAAGCGAAAATCGCTATCAGCAATTACTTATCACAATTAAATGGTAACGATGTTGACGATATGTATGACCTTGTTTTAAGTGAAATTGAAGCGCCTATGCTTGAAGAAGTAATGAAGTATACTCGCGGTAACCAAACGCGCGCGGCAAACTTATTAGGTATCAACCGTGGTACGCTTCGCAAGAAATTAAAAAAATACGGTATGAACTAATATCGACTTTTTAAAATAAAAGCACCCTCGGGTGCTTTTATCGTTTATATGCTTAGTGTTTTGCGGTTATAAGCCACAATGAAATGAACTAAGCACAGATAAATAGCACTAATTTTTAAACTTTAATCATTTTTACAAGTAACGATTTAGCTTGAGTTGCCTATGAAACCGCCAAGGTTTTATTTCATATTGAAGCTGAAAGTTACCATTAAAAGGTAAATATAAAATGGATAATCCACGTCCGATTAAACGCGCACTGTTAAGTGTTTCAGATAAAACAGGCATTGTAGAGTTTGCTCAACACTTAGCTAATAAAGGTGTTGATCTTCTTTCTACTGGCGGTACAGCAAAATTATTAGCTGAAAACGGCATTAAAGTAACTGAAGTTTCTGATTACACAGGTCACCCAGAAATTATGGATGGTCGAGTGAAAACATTACACCCTAAAGTACATGGCGGCATTTTAGCGCGTCGTGGTACTGATGAAGCGGTAATGGATGAAAACAACATCAGCGCGATTGATATGGTAGTGGTAAACCTTTACCCATTTGCTAACGCAGTTAGCGATGAAAACTGTACACTAGAAAACGCCATTGAGAATATCGATATTGGTGGTCCAACTATGGTTCGTGCTGCAGCGAAAAACCACAAAGACGTTACTATTATCGTAAATGCGAGTGATTATGATCGCGTTATTGCTGAAATGGACGCAAACGATGATTCATTAACCTACAAAACTCGCTTTGACCTAGCGATTGCAGCTTACGAGCACACAGCAAGCTACGACGGTATGATTGCTAACTACTTTGGTAAAATGTTACCAGCGTACGGCGATACTGAAGCAACACCTTCATTTGAACAGAAAGCGAAATTCCCACGTACTTTCAACAGCCAGTTTGTTAAAGCACAAGACTTACGCTACGGTGAGAACTCTCACCAAGATGCAGCATTCTACGTTGAAGCTAATCCAACCGAAGCATCCGTTTCTACAGCCAAGCAAATTCAAGGTAAAGCATTATCTTACAACAACATTGCTGATACTGATGCTGCATTAGAGTGTGTTAAAGAGTTTGATGAAGCTGCATGTGTCATCGTAAAACATGCGAACCCATGTGGTGTTGCTATTGGTGACAACATTTTAGCGGCATACGAAAGTGCCTTTAAAACTGACCCAACATCAGCATTCGGTGGCATTATTGCTTTTAACCGTGAATTAGATGCCGATACTGCCGAAGCAATCGTTTCTCGTCAATTCGTAGAAGTGATTATTGCGCCAACTATTTCTGATGAAGCAGCACAAATTGTTGCCGCTAAGCCAAACGTTCGTTTATTAGAATGTGGTCAGTGGGATACACAAACAACTGGTTTTGATTACAAGCGCGTAAATGGCGGCTTGTTATTACAAGACAGAGACCAAGGTAAAGTAGCCAGCGATGATTTAAAAGTTGTGACTAAGCGTCAGCCGACTGAAGAAGAAATGCGTGACCTAAAATTCTGTTGGAAAGTAGCGAAATACGTAAAATCTAACGCCATTGTTTATGTTAAAAACAGCATGACCATTGGTGTAGGCGCAGGCCAAATGAGCCGTGTTTACTCAGCAAAAGTTGCTGGCATTAAAGCCGCTGATGAAAACCTAGAAGTAAAAGGTTCTGTAATGGCATCAGATGCATTCTTCCCATTCCGTGATGGTTTAGATGCCGCCGCAGAAGCGGGTATTACTGCGGTAATTCAGCCGGGTGGTTCAATGCGTGATGATGAAGTGATTGCCGCAGCAGATGAGCATAACATTGCCATGGTATTTACAGGAATGCGCCACTTCCGCCATTAATTTCTATTTTAGTCGTTGAGAGGTCAAATTTATTCGTTAAAAGTGCTCACGTATAGTTATACGCTCCGCGCTTTTGCCTTTAAATTTAAGCCTCTCAACTTATAAAATCTTTATTAATGTAATGTGTTCTTGTCGTTATAGGGCTAAAACTCTGCACGATAAGTACTCACGTATAGTCATACGCTCCGGGCTTATAGTTTGTTTTTTAAACCCTATAACTTAAAAAACTATCATTAATTGGAGTTGGTTGAGGGGAGGAATTAAAGCCTCTCAACTTATAAAATCTTTATTAAGAATGATTCGCTCTGTGGTTAATACCTTAGAGCGATTGTAACAATGAGTAGTGTTGCTAGTTGGTGGCTACTCATTTTGGATATGGTGTTCATGTATACAAGTGCTTCAATCATTTGAAGAAATCTTGTTACAAATTAGCTTAAGCAGTGCCCTTAGTTCACGCTAAACGGCACTGTTTCTTTATTTAAAATCTGCTATAAATGTTGGTGAAATTATTACCCTAAGTGGAAGGTCTGATGGTTGAATATTCATCTTGCCTGAAATTTTGGCTTAAAACTCAACAATGGAAATAGTTATGTTATTAAAAAAGAAAAGTTTAACTACCTTATTAGTAAGCGCTACTTTAGCCTGTGGTGCTTTAGTTGGTACGAGTGTTAACGCTCACAATCATGCTGATGCTAAGCTTGAAAAAGCGGTTGCTGGTGATCATAGATCAGCTCAAAACAAAGCGCGTGATAAGTATCGTCACCCAATCGAAACGTTAAGCTTCTTCGGTTTTAAATCAGACATGACGGTAGTAGAAATCACCCCAGGTGGTGGTTGGTACACAGAAATTTTAGCTCCAGCATTAAAAGGTTCTGGTAAACTATACGGCGCACATTACCCAGATACTGGTGAAGACAACTATTATAGTAATTCACGTAAAAAGTTAGAGAAAAAGCTTGCCTCTGATGTAGTATTTAGCGAAGTGGTATTAACTGACTTTGTACCGCGTAAGCAAAGTGAACTAGCGCCGCAAGGTAGTGCTGATTTAGTGGTTACCTTTAGAAATTTACACAACTGGAAAGATGCTGGTGTTGAGCAAGTATTTAAAGATGCTTACAACGCCCTTAAGCCAGGTGGTGTATTAGGTGTGGTTGAGCACAGATTACCGGCAGATGGTGACCCTAAAGTAGCGATTGGTTATGTTTCTGAAGCAAAAACCATTAAGCAAGCAAAAGCGGCTGGCTTTAGGTTTGCAGGAGCGAGTGAAATCAACGCTAACCCGAAAGATTTAGCACAATATAAAGTGTGGACTTTACCACCGTCATTAGCGAACGGTGATAAAGACAAAGAGAAATATTTAGCGATTGGCGAAAGCGATCGTATGACATTAAAATTTGTTAAGCCTGAAAATAAGTAGTTAAGTTGTTTGCTGCTTTTGCTTGGGCAAAAATAGGAAAATTAAATGAAAATTTTAGTTATTGGTAGTGGTGGTCGTGAACATGCATTAGCGTGGAAAGCGGCTCAGTCTTCTCAAGTAAGCAAAGTATTTGTTGCTCCGGGTAATGCGGGTACAGCAACAGAAGCTAAGTTAGAAAATGTTGCCATCAGTGTTGGTGATTTAGATGCTTTAGTGGCTTTTGCGCAAAAAGAAGACATTGCTTTAACTATTGTTGGCCCTGAGCAACCACTGGTTGATGGTGTGGTTGATGCATTTCAAGCTCAAGGTTTAGCTATTTTCGGCCCAAGCGCAAAAGCAGCACAACTTGAAGGTTCTAAATCTTTCACTAAAGATTTCTTAGCACGTCACAAAATACCTACAGGTAGCTATGCAAACTTTACTGACGTTGGCAAAGCATTAGCTTATGTTCGTGAGCAAGGCGCACCAATTGTTGTTAAAGCTGATGGTTTAGCTGCAGGTAAAGGCGTTATTGTTGCATTAACTTTAGCGGAAGCAGAAGATGCCATTAAAGACATGCTTGCTGGTAACGCCTTTGGTGAAGCAGGGCATAGCGTGGTAATTGAAGAGTTTCTTGAAGGTGAAGAAGCCAGCTTTATTGTTATGGTAGACGGTAAAAACGTATTACCTATGGCAACCAGCCAAGATCACAAACGTGCCTTAAATGGTGACTTAGGTCCTAATACCGGTGGTATGGGCGCTTATTCTCCTGCTCCTGTGGTAACGAAAGAAATTCACGAGCGCATTATGGCTGAAGTTATTATGCCAACGGTTGAAGGTATGGCATCTGAAGATGCGCCGTATACTGGCTTTTTATACGCGGGTTTAATGATTGCAGCTGATGGCACACCAAATGTAATCGAATATAACTGTCGTTTTGGTGACCCTGAAACACAACCAATTATGATGCGTTTACAGTCTGATTTAGTTGAGCTTTGCTTAGCAGCAACGCGTGGTGAATTAGACAAAGTAACAGCAGAATTTGATAGCCGTGCAGCGGTTGGTGTTGTTTTAGCAGCCCAAGGTTACCCAGCAAGCTATCCAAAAGGTGATGTGATTTCTGGTTTAGAGACCAACACCAATGACGCTGCCAAAACCTTCCACGCAGGTACTGCATTAAATGAAGCAGGTGAGGTAGTTACTGCCGGTGGTCGTGTACTTTGTGCCACTGCCTTAGGTAACAGTGTGACTGAAGCACAACAGTGTGCTTATGAGTTATTACATCAAATAACTTGGCAAGGTGTTGAGTTTAGAACTGATATTGCTTATCGCGCCATTGAGCGTGAGCAAAATGCTTAATTGATAAAGCTTTAATAATATATGGAAGGGCTGATAAGTAATTATCAGCCCTTTTTTTGTCTCTAGCGAAATGGCTTGAAACATTTTACTGGAGAATTATTTTGACATAATATGTCACGTGCTATAACGTAATTGTCAGTTAAACAGGAAGTAAAGGAACATTTATATGTTAGTGAGTAATTTAGAGATCATCCCAGGAAAAGAAATCACCGAACATTTTGGTTTAGTGCAAGGCAGTACGGTTCGAAGTAAGCATGTTGGTCGTGACTTAATGGCCGGCATTAAAAATATCTTTGGTGGTGAGTTAGTTGGCTACACTGAGTTATTGCAAGAAGCACGTGAAGAAGCCGTAGAACGTATGAAAGAGCAAGCTCGAGCTATAGGCGCCAATGCTGTGGTCAATGTGCGCTTTTCAACCTCATCAGTAACCCAAGGTGCGGCGGAATTGTTTGCTTATGGTAGTGCAGTTAGATTGAGGTAAGAGACTATGGCACAGTTTCAACTAGAAATTGCAATTACCTTACTGCTGTTATTTCTTGGTTATATATTTGGTCGTCATGCTGAAAAGTCGCACTTTAAATCCATTATTGCCAGAGAAGAACAGCATCAAGGCTTGGTTGCGGTATCTGTAAAAAGCCCTACACAAGATGATTCAACTAAGCCGGGCATGTTAGTTACCGGTAGTGTGGTCATTTCAGTAGATTATTTTAAGCGTTTTCTTGCCGCGCTTAGAACCATTTTTGGTGGTCGGGTGACATCCTATGAAACCTTATTAGATAGAGCGCGCCGTGAAGCAATATTACGGATGAAAGAAGAGGCAAAAAAGCTTAATGCAGAGCGTATCTATAATATTAAGTTAGAAACCTCGTCCATTTCAAAATCCGCCTCAGGCAATATTGGCGCGGTTGAAGTGCTCGCATATGGTACTGCGGTATTGCGTGTTAACCAGTAACGCTACTTAAACGATATAGGCATTAGATGAAGTTTACGCCAGCAAAAGTACCAGAAGGTATTAATTACAGCCAAAGCAACCCTATCAAGGAGTTTTTACTGCTGGGTAGTGGTGTGCTTGCTGTGATATTACTGATCGTATTTTTGCTTGGCAGCTTACTTGATTGGAGCAGCAAGTTTATTCCGTTCTCATATGAAAGCGCTATGGCTGAGCCTTTTGTGCAAGAGTATGTTGATGAATATGGCAAAGGATCAGCTGAAGTTTCTCAATACCTGCAAGGTTTAGCAGACGAAATTGCCCCTTTAATGTCGTTAAATGAAGACATTCAGCTTACGCTGCATTATGTTGATAATGAAACCATTAATGGCATGGCGACTTTAGGCGGCCATATTTTTATCTTTCGCGGTTTGCTAGAAAAACTCCCCAGTGAAAATGCTTTAGTGGCTTTGCTTGCCCATGAAATTGCCCACGTTAAGCTTAGGCATCCAGTAAAAGCGCTCAGCAAAGGGGTATCAATTGCTTTGTTAATGGCGGTTGTGAGTGGTCAAAGCAATACTGATGTTACTGGCTTACTCAGTAATACCAGCCAGTTAGCCTTTTTAGGCTTTAGCCGCTCTCAAGAGCAAGCGGCGGATGATGAAGCAATCGCTGTTAGTCAGCGTTATTATCAGCATTTACAGGGCGCACATGAATTATTTGCTATTTTACTCGCTGAAAGTGAGCAAGCTACGCTTGATACTATCAGTTGGTTTCGAAGTCACCCAGAAGTATCGGCGCGGATAAATAACGTTGCAGAATTAGCAAACAACAATGGCTGGCAACAACACGGACAGTCTACACCAATACCTAACCATATCATTGAGCAATTAGCGCAAGATAAAGCGGCTTTCCAATTAAAGAAGCATTAGTTTGTGTTGGCAGCTGACTCATCCCCATTTTAGCATTTCCCTAGCCTTAGTGCCTTTCAAAAACGCGTAAAGCACACTGTAACGTTGAACTGTTGGTATTAGACTTTTTGCTAATAGCATTTAACTAGACGATCGGTCTATTATATAAATATGACAACACCAATTACTAAACCTCGAAGAGGTAGACCACCAAAAGCTGCTGCAAAGAGCAGAGATACCAAAGCAGAGTTGCTTCGCAGTGGCCTTGAACATTTAACGGAAAATGGTTTCGCCTCATCAGGGATAGATAAAATCCTTAAGAAAGTAGGCGTACCTAAAGGCTCTTTTTATTTTTACTTTTCCAGTAAAGAAGCGTTTGGTCATGCGGTATTAACAAGTTACGCAAACTATTTCGAAAAGAAATTAGATGCTTGCTTACTTGATACGTCTTGTCCCCCTTTACAGCGCATTAACAACTTTGTTGAAGATGCAAAGCAGGGCATGACTAGACACAACTTTACACGAGGTTGCTTGGTTGGAAATCTAGGACAAGAAGTTGGTCTATTACCGCATAGCTTTAGAGAAAAGTTACTTGATATTTTCGCCAATTGGCAAAGTCGTGTCGCGACTTGTCTTAAAGAGGCGCAATTACAAGGTGAGCTTGCAAAAGAGGCTGACTGTGATGCTATTGCAGAGTTTTTCTGGACAGGTTGGGAAGGCGCCGTTAGCCGAGCAAAGCTGGAAGAAAGTGTTCAGCCACTAGATAACTACTTGGCATTTTTTATTCAAGGTTTACCAAAGTAAAAAATTTTAATAACCACTAGACGATCGGTCTATATTGGGAGGAAACATGTTCAAAGGCATACTGATAGAAAAAGACGAGCAAGGCTATCGTGCAGCAGTGAAAGAGTTAGATGATAGCTTTTTGATGGATGGTGACACTGTTATAAGCGTGTCTTACAGCACAGTTAACTACAAAGATGCATTAGCAATAACGGGTAAGTCTCCGGTTGTCAGGAAGTTTCCTATGATCCCTGGAATAGATCTGGTAGGTAAAGTTGAAAGTTGTCAATCAGGAAAATTTAAAGCGGGTGATGAAGTTCTACTTAATGGCTTTGGTGTTGGCGAGGTTCATTGTGGCGGACTTGCTCAAAAGGCAAAATTAAATAGTGACTGGTTAATTCCTCTGCCAAAAGGAATATCTGCAAAACAGGCGATGGCCATTGGTACCGCTGGCTATACTGCAATGTTATGTGTGATGGCGCTTGAAAAACATGGTGTTACGCCAGAATCTGGAGAAATTTTAGTAACCGGTGCTAATGGCGGTGTTGGCAGTTATGCTATCGCTATTTTAGCAAAGCTTGGCTATTGTGTTGTTGCTTCAACAGGTCGAGTTGAAGAATCTTCTTATCTAAAAACACTAGGCGCTAGTGAAGTCATAGATCGTAATTTACTTTCTGAGCCGGGACGACCTTTAGCTAAAGAGAGATGGGCTGGCGTTATCGATTCTGTCGGTAGTCATACATTAGTGAATGCATGTGCTAGCACTCAATATGGCGGTATAGTAGCTGCTTGTGGTTTAGCTCAAGGTATGGACTTACCTGCCACAGTGGCGCCTTTTATTTTACGTGGTATCACTTTAGCCGGTATTGATAGTGTTATGCGGCCAATTGCTGATAGGGAAGAAGCATGGCAACGACTGGCTAGCATTTTGGACTCAGATACTTTTGAGCAGGTGTCGAAAGAAATAAGCTTATCTCAAGTCATAGATACTGCAGCGCAGCTAATAGAAGGTAATGTTCAAGGACGTATTGTTGTAAACCTTGATTGATAAGTTTCTCTTATAAGTTCCTTTACTTGCTATTAGACAATAAAAAACCTCGCATATGCGGGGTTTTCAATAGAGGGTTAAGTAAATTACTTCTTATCAACACCTGCCTTAACTTCAGCGATTACTTCTTCAGCGACCTTTGAGCTGCTGCTGGATGTGAACTGGCTGAATTCCATTTGTTCGCTCTACCAATATAAAAATCGGCAGATACAAAAAAGCCCCGACTTTCCATAGGAAAAGACGAGGCTTTCAAATCAGTTTAGAAAACTAATGTAATACTAAATTACTTAGCTTCTTTACGTGCTTTAACTTCAGCGATTACTTCTTCAGCTACGTTTTGAGGTGCAGCTGAGTAGTGGCTGAATTCCATAGAGAATTGACCACGACCTGAAGTGATTGTACGTAAGTGACCGATGTAACCAAACATTTCTGAAAGAGGTACGTCAGCTTTGATGCGAACACCAGTAGTACCAGCTTCTTGGTCTTTGATCATACCACGACGACGGTTAAGGTCACCGATTACGTCACCAACGTGATCTTCTGGCGTGAACACGTCAACTTTCATCACTGGCTCTAATAATTGAGCGCCAGCTTTAGGCATTGATTGACGGAAAGCGCCTTTAGCAGCGATTTCGAATGCAACAGCTGATGAGTCAACCGCGTGGAAGCCACCGTCGAATAATTCAATTTCAACGTCTAATACAGGGAAACCAGCAACTGGGCCTTCTTCCATCATACCTGCGAAACCTTTTTCGATTGCAGGGAAGAATTCTTTAGGAACGTTACCACCAACAACTGTTGAAGAGAACTTGAAGCCTGAGTTTGGCTCGCCTGGCTTGATGCGGTAGTCGATCTTACCGAATTGACCAGAACCACCAGATTGTTTCTTATGCGTGTAAGAATCTTCGATTGCTTGCGTGATAGTTTCACGGTAGGCAACTTGTGGCTTACCAACTTCTAATTCAACACCGTAAGTACGCTTAAGGATGTCTACTTTGATATCTAAGTGAAGTTCACCCATACCTTTAAGGATGGTTTCACCTGAATCTTCGTCAGTTTCAACTTGGAACGTAGGATCTTCTGCAACCATCTTACCGATAGCGATACCCATCTTCTCAGCACCACCTTTCTCTTTTGGAGAAACAGCGATTGAGATTACTGGCTCAGGGAATACCATAGCTTCAAGCGTACAAGGTTGTTTAACATCACATAAAGTGTGACCAGTTTGAACGTTCTTCATACCAACGATAGCTAAGATGTCACCAGCTTGTGCTTCTGAAAGTTCTGTACGGTCTTCAGCTTGCATCTCAACCATACGGCCGATACGCTCAGTCTTACCTGTGAATGAGTTAAGTACTGTGTCACCTTTCTTAAGACGACCTGAGTAGATACGTACGAAAGTAAGAGCACCGAAACGGTCATCCATAATTTTGAATGCTAATGCACGGAACGGCTCTTCAGCATCAACGATGGCGAATTCACCAGTAGGTTCACCTTCTTCGTCAGTTAACGGTTGAGGTGGAACTTCAGTTGGCGAAGGTAAGTAGTCAACAACAGCGTCAAGAAGAAGTTGCATACCTTTGTTTTTGAAAGCTGAACCACAGTATGTAGGGAAGAACATTAATTCGTTAGTACCTTTACGGATACATGCTTTGATTTGCTCTTCTGTAGGCTCTAATTCACCTTCTAAGTATTCCATTAATAGATCTTCATCAGCTTCTAAAGCTGTTTCGATCATTTCTTCACGGTAAGCAGCAGCGTCGTCTACCATGTCAGCTGGAATATCTTGAACTTCATAGTTTTCTGGTTGACCTGAATCATCCCAAACGTAAGCTTTTTGAGATAATACGTCGACAACACCTACGAAGTTATCTTCTTCACCAATTGGTAAAGTCATAACTAATGAACGCGCACCTAGTACGTTTTCTACTTGGTCTTTAACGCGGTAGAAGTTAGCACCTAAACGGTCAAGCTTGTTTACGAAGATTAAACGAGCAACTTTTGATTCGTTAGCGTAGCGCCAGTTAGTTTCTGATTGCGGCTCAACACCACCGCTGCCACAGAATACACCAATACCACCGTCAAGTACTTTAAGAGAACGGTAAACTTCTACTGTAAAGTCAACGTGACCCGGGGTGTCAATTACGTTAAAACGGTGTTTTTTCCACTCACATGTTACAGCAGCAGACTGGATAGTAATACCACGCTCAGCTTCTTGTTCCATGAAGTCAGTTGTTGACTCACCATCATGTACTTCACCAATCTTGTGGATCATACCTGTTAGCTTAAGGATACGTTCAGTTGTTGTGGTTTTACCCGCATCAACGTGAGCGAAAATACCAATATTTCTGTATTTTGATAAATCTGCCATTAGTTTACTCTATTTAGTTAGTGTCTATTCTGCTTTTCCTTTCCTTTATATAGGTAAGGTCTCAAGCAGAACTGTTGAAAATTTGCGCGCGAGTATAGCATTAGTTGAAGAAGATCGGTAGACGATTGACAAATAAAATGTCAGATTAGGTAAAATTACCCGAAGATTTGTTTATTTCTGCTTATATATAGGTATTGAAAATAGCAAAAAACGCTAACAGGTCTTATGTTAGTGAGAAATGATCTAATAAGGTTGCACTTTAATGCAAAAGTTAATGCAAAAGTTAATGCAAAAGTTATCTCAGCCGTCGCTTTTGAAAACGACAAGCTATATTAATGGTCAATGGCAGGCAAGCCCTGAGCAATTTGCTGTGCTTAATCCTGCGACCGATGAAGTGATCACTAAAGTGGCTGATGCTGGTGTTGAGTTGGTTGAAAAAGCCATTGCAGCAGCTGTACAAGCACTACCAAAGTGGCAAGGGCTTTCAGCTAATGAACGCGCTACTTTATTAAAGCGTTGGTATGAACTAATAATGCAGCATCAAAATGATTTAGCGATATTGCTAACATCAGAGCAAGGTAAGCCTTTGACAGAAGCTGCGGGTGAAATTGCCTACGGTGCCTCTTATATAGAGTGGTTTAGCGAGGAAGGTAAAAGAGCATATGGCGATGTAATTCCTGCTCCTTCATCTGATAAGCATATAAGCGTAGTTAAGCAAGGGGTTGGTGTGGTTACCGCGATAACGCCATGGAATTTTCCCAATGCTATGATTGCCAGAAAAGCAGCTGCGGCTTTAGCGGCAGGCTGTACTTTTGTGGTTAGGCCGTCAGAGCTAACGCCTTTATCTGCGTTAGCATTAGCAGAGCTTGCTGAGCAAGCGGGCATTCCCGCTGGAGTGTTTAATGTTGTGATTGGTTTAGATGCACCTGCTATGGGCAAAGTACTGAGTCAGCATAAAGATGTCGCCAAAGTGAGTTTTACTGGCTCAACAGCCGTTGGTAAATTACTCGCCAAACAAAGTGCTGATTCGGTTAAGAAGCTATCGTTAGAGTTAGGTGGTAATGCACCCTTTATAGTTTTTGACGATGCCGATATAGATGCCGCAGTTAAAGGGGCTATTGCAGCAAAATTTAGAAATGCCGGACAAACCTGCGTTTGTGCCAATCGCTTTTTTGTTCATGAAAGCATAGAGACTGAGTTTACCAATAAACTCATTGCGGCAATTAAAGTGCTTAAAATCGGTAATGGTTTGAGTGCAGGGGTAAACTTAGGCCCGTTAATTGATCCTAAGGCAAAAGCCAAAGTTGATAGTTTAATTGAGCAAGCCGTTGCTGATGGTGCCCAGCTTCACTATAAAGGTGAAAGTGAGTTAGTGGTTAATGTCAGTGAAACTAGCTTTGTGCAACCACATGTGCTCACCCAGGTCACTAATGAGATGTCGATAGCACAACAAGAGGTGTTTGGCCCTGTGGTGTCGATAATTTCCTTTCATGATGAAGCAACAGTGATTAAACAAGCCAATGATACTGATTATGGGCTGGCTGGTTATTTTTATACTGAGAATTTAAAGCGAGTTTTTCGTGTTGCCAAGGCGCTTGATTTTGGCATGCTAGGTATTAATGAGGGCATTATCTCAAATGCTGCCGCACCATTTGGTGGTGTAAAGCAATCAGGTTATGGCCGAGAAGGTTCTAAATATGGTTTAGAGGATTACATGAGTATTAAGTATTTATGTTTTGGCGGTTTAATTTGAGGAAGGCAAACTTCAATTTAATCTGCGGCTATTCTTAATTGTAGAGAAAGTAAACTAATGCTTGTGTTCATCTTTCATTTATGTATAATACGCGCTCACGTTTGGCTTGACTAAGCGCGACTTGTTAAAAGTCTTTAAGATTTTAACAAGATTAAACAAGGCAAAAGGCTTTGTTTAATTTACAGCAACTCTAATCTTGAGTTGAATGTTTTTATAGTAATACACCCCCTTCCGGCACATAAGGAAGCAGAGGGATGTATTTTTTTGTTCTTTTTAAAGGGGATTTGTTTCATGACAAATCAAAGAATTCGCATTCGTTTGAAAGCGTTCGATCATCGTTTGATTGATCAATCTACAGCAGAAATCGTTGATACTGCAAAGCGTACTGGCGCACAGGTTCGTGGTCCTATTCCACTTCCTACTCGCAAAGAACGTTTTACAGTTTTGATTTCTCCACACGTTAACAAAGATGCGCGAGATCAGTACGAAATTCGTACTCACAAACGCATGATTGATATCGTTGAACCAACTGAAAAGACTGTAGACGCTTTAATGCGTTTAGATCTTGCAGCTGGTGTTGACGTTCAAATCAGCTTGGGTTAATAGGGGGTTTTAACAATGACTATAGGTCTAGTTGGACGTAAAGTGGGTATGACTCGCATCTTCACTGAAGATGGTGTTTCTACTCCTGTTACAGTTCTAGAAGTTGAAGCGAACCGTGTTGCTCAGGTTAAAACTGTAGACAACGATGGTTATTCAGCACTACAAGTTACTACGGGTGTTCGTAAAGCAAGCCGTGTTAACAAACCAGCTGCGGGACATTTCGCGAAAGCAGGTATCGAAGCAGGCCGTGGCTTGTGGGAATTCCGTTTAAACGAAAATGAAGGTGAAGGTCTTGAAGCTGGCAGTGAAATCACTGTTGAGTTATTCAATGACACTAAATTAGTTGACGTAACTGGCACCTCAAAAGGTAAAGGTTTCCAAGGTGGTATCAAGCGCTGGAACTTCAGCATGCAAGACGCTACTCACGGTAACTCGATCTCTCACCGTTCAAACGGTTCGATCGGTCAGTGTCAAACACCAGGTCGTGTTTTCAAAGGCAAAAAAATGTCTGGTCACATGGGTGCTGCGAAAGTTACTACGCAAAACCTTGAATTGGTTCGCGTTGATGCAGAACGTAACTTGCTTCTTATCAAAGGTGCAGTTCCGGGTGCTATCAATGGCAACGTAATCATCAAACCAGCTGTTAAAGCCTAGTCCAGGAGATTTGTGATGGAATTATCATTAAAAGACGCATCAGGCGCTCTTGAAGTTTCTGAAGCAACTTTTGGACGTGAGTTTAATGAAGCTTTAGTACACCAAGTAGTAGTTGCATACGCAGCTGGTGCTCGTCAAGGTACTCGTGCTCAAAAGACTCGCTCAGAAGTTAGCGGCGGTGGCAAGAAGCCATGGCGTCAAAAAGGTACTGGCCGTGCACGTGCTGGTACAACTCGTGGTCCAATCTGGCGTTCTGGTGGCGTAACTTTCGCTGCTAAACCTCAAGATCACAGCCAAAAAGTTAACCGTAAAATGTACCGTGGTGCTATTGCTAGCATCCTTTCTGAACTAGTACGTCAAGAGCGTTTAGTTGTAGTAAATGAATTTGCGGTAGAAACGCCTAAAACTAAAGACTTAGTTGCTAAGTTAAAAGGTTTAGAGCTTAAAGACGTATTGATTGTAACGAAAGAAGTTGATGAGAACTTATTCTTATCTGCACGTAACTTATACAAAGTTGACGTTCGTGACGTTGCAGCAATCGACCCAGTAAGCTTAGTAGGTTTCGAAAAAGTTTTAATCACTGCTGATGCAGTAAAAGAAATTGAGGGGATTTTAGCATGATAAGCGAAGAACGTTTGTTAAAAGTGCTTTTAGCACCGAATATTTCTGAAAAGAGCACTATGGCTGCTGAAGCTAACAACACTGTTGTTTTCAAAGTTGCTACTACTGCTACTAAAGCTGAAATCAAAGCCGCTGTAGAGAAGCTTTTTGAAGTTTCTGTTGAAGGTGTTCGTACACTTAATGTTAAGGGTAAAACAAAACGTACTGGTGCTCGTTTTGGTCGTCGTAGCGACTGGAAGAAAGCTTACGTTACTCTTGCTGAAGGTAGCGACATCGACTTCGTTGGCTCAGAGCAATAGGAGATAGAATAATGGCTATCGTAAAATGTAAACCTACTTCTCCGGGTCGTCGTCACCTAGTTAAAGTGGTAAACAAAGACCTTCATAAAGGTAAGCCTTACGCTCCATTACTTGACACTAAGTCTAAGTCTGGTGGTCGTAACAATACTGGTCGTATTACAGTTCGTCACGTTGGTGGTGGTCACAAGCACCATTATCGTATGATCGACTTTAAACGTACTAAAGATGGTATCCCTGCAAAAGTTGAGCGTTTGGAATATGATCCAAACCGTAGTGCTAACATCGCGTTAGTATTATACGCAGACGGTGAGCGTCGTTACATCTTAGCCCCTAAAGGCTTAAAAGCTGGTGATACGATCCAGTCTGGTGTAGATGCGCCTATCAAAGCAGGTAACACAATGCCACTTCGCAACACGCCATTAGGTAGTGTTGTTCACGCAATCGAACTTAAGCCAGGCAAGGGCGCGCAAATTGCACGTGCTGCTGGTACTTACGCACAATTAGTTGCGAAAGACGGTGCTTATGTAACTTTACGTCTTCGCTCTGGTGAAATGCGCAAAGTTGAAGCCGATTGTCGTGCTACTTTAGGTGAAATCGGCAACGCTGAACACATGCTTCGCTCTTTAGGTAAAGCTGGTGCTTCACGCTGGCGCGGTGTTCGCCCAACCGTTCGTGGTGTTGCTATGAACCCGGTTGACCATCCACACGGTGGTGGTGAAGGTAAAACTTCTGGCGGTCGTCACCCGGTATCACCTTGGGGTGTACCAACTAAGGGTTACAAGACTCGTAAGAACAAGCGTACAGATAAATTTATCGTACGTCGTCGTACTAAGTAATTAGTACCAATTAACTAAATATTTAAGGAATCACCATGCCACGTTCCCTCAAGAAAGGTCCTTTTATTGACCTACACTTGTTGACGAAGGTAGAGAAAGCGGTGGAAAGCGGGAATAAAAAGCCAATTAAAACTTGGTCCCGTCGTTCAATGATCATCCCTAACATGATCGGATTGACCATAGCTGTCCATAATGGCCGTCAACACGTTCCTGTATTTGTTACCGAAGAAATGATCGGTCACAAATTAGGAGAATTTGCACCAACTCGTACTTATCGCGGCCACGTCGTAGATAAGAAAGCTAAGAAGTAAGGGGAAATTAAATGGAAGCTAAAGCTATACATAAATTTGCCCGCGGTTCTGCTCAAAAAGCACGTTTAGTTGCGGATCAAATCCGTGGCGAGCATGTTGAGAAAGCACTTGAAATCTTAACTTACAGCAACAAATCAGCTGCTGTTTTAGTTAAGAAAGTACTTGATTCAGCAATTGCTAACGCTGAGCATAACGAAGGTGCAGACATTGATGAATTATTCGTTAAAACCATTATGGTTGACGATGGTCCAACAATGAAACGTATTAGACCTCGTGCGAAAGGCCGTGCCGATCGTATCATTAAGCGCACAAGTCACATCACTGTGATTGTGTCTGATAGCTAGGAGATATTAGTATGGGTCAAAAAGTACATCCTACCGGTATTCGCTTAGGTATCACTAAACCTTTCGCGTCTACTTGGTTTGCAAGCAGTGCAGACTACGCAAACAACTTAGACGGCGATCACAAGGTTCGCGAATATTTAAAAGAGAAGCTTAAAAAAGCATCATTGTCTAAAGTTGTAATTGAGCGTCCAGCTAAGTCTATCCGCGTAACAATTCACACGGCTCGTCCAGGTGTTGTTATCGGTAAGAAAGGCGAAGACGTAGAGAAATTACGTTTAGCAGTATCTAAAATTGCTGGTGTTCCTGCGCAAATCAACATTGCTGAAGTACGTAAGCCAGAAATGGATGCGCAGCTTGTTGCAGACAGCATCGCTAGTCAATTAGAACGTCGTGTTATGTTCCGTCGCGCTATGAAGCGTGCTGTACAAAACGCTATGCGTTTAGGTGCTAAGGGTATCAAAGTTGAAGTTAGCGGTCGTTTAGGCGGCGCTGATATCGCACGTTCAGAATGGTATCGTGAAGGTCGTGTACCTCTACATACATTACGTGCTGACATCGACTACGCAACTGCGCGTGGCGAAACAACTTACGGTACAATCGGTATTAAAGTTTGGATCTTTAAAGGTGAAGTTATTGGCGGTATGCCTTTACAAGCTGAGCAACCAGCTGCTAAGCCTAAAAGAAAGAACAACCGTAAAGCTAAGTAAGAGGAATAAGTAATGTTACAACCAAAACGTACTAAATTCCGTAAGCAAATGAAACTGCGCAACCGTGGCTTATCGCACACAGGTAGCACAGTTAGCTTCGGTACTTACGGCTTAAAATCGGTTGAACGTGGTCGTATGACTGCGCGCCAAATTGAAGCCGCTCGTCGTGCCATGACTCGTCATGTTAAACGTCAAGGTAAAATCTGGATACGTGTATTCCCTGATAAGCCAATTACTAAGAAGCCTTTAGAGGTTCGTATGGGTAAAGGTAAGGGTTCTGTAGAATATTGGGTATGCCAAATTCTACCTGGTCGTGTTCTTTATGAAATGGAAGGTGTTTCAGAAGAATTAGCGCGTGAAGCATTTGCTTTAGCTGCTGCTAAACTTCCGTTCAAAACAACTTTCGTAACTAGGACGGTAATGTAATGAAAGCTAGCGAACTTAAAGAAAAAAGCATTGAAGAGTTAAATGCTGAATTATTAGAGCTTTTACGCGAGCAGTTTAACTACCGCATGCAAGCAAGCACTGGTCAATTAGCACAAACTCACTTGCTAAGACAAGTACGCCGTAATATCGCGCGTGTTAAGACTATCATAACTGAAAAGGCAGGTAAGTAATGAGCGAAGCAAAAATCCGCACACTACAAGGCGTTGTTATCAGTGACAAAATGGATAAGTCTATCACTGTAATGATCGAGCGTCGCGTTAAGCACCCTATGTACGGTAAATTCATTACGCGTTCAACTAAGTTGAAAGCACATGATGAAGCTAACGTATGTAACGAAGGTGATGTAGTAACAATTCGTGAATGTGCTCCAATTTCTAAGTCTAAATCTTGGACATTGGTAGACGTTGTAGAGAAAGCTAAAGTAATTTAATTTCTCTGCTAGCGAATAGCTACAAGAAAGCCTCTATCTTTTGATAGGGGCTTTTTTTATGCTTGATGTTTGCTGTGTGTCGTAGGGGCGAATTTATTCGCCCAAATGATAATCTTAGGCGAATGAATTCGCCTCTACAGCCATTTGGCATCCCAAAAAGGGTAATAACCTATGTTATCAACGATATGTGCTCTTAATGGGTTAGCAACTATGTATCTTGCTGTTTTAATAATATCTTCTTCATGTCTTATTGCTTGATCATAAAAGCCACGTTGCCAAATACTTCCTGAAGTCCCGTGGTAGCTATTTATTTTTTGACTACTCCGAGCTTTAACTTGCTTTAAAATTACAGAGAGCTCTGCCTTATCATTTAGTGTGAATAACCAATGTAAATGGTCAGGCATTAGCACCCAAGCAAGGTTGTCAACATAGCCATCAGCCTTTGCCAAAGTAATTTCTTCTATAAGTAATCTGGCAATTGAAAATTCTAGAAATAGTGGCTTTCGACCTTTAGTACAACTTGTTACGTGATAGACTTGATTGGCCGCTGAATAGCGCCCCTTGAGCAAGTTATCTCTACTCATAATTACAATTCCTTTTGCATTGATTTTTCCCGAAATTAAACCATTACCCCATGTTGCCAAAACGTTCGCCAACGTTTGTATAACCTTTTAGGTAAATAGCTTTTTTTGTTGTGCTTAACCAGACTGTGAATATTCCACTGTGCTGGGCATAAATGGATAATGATATTTAAGTAATTTGGGATATGAAAATAAACTAATTGATGGTTTGGTAATAACTGCTGTAATGCCGTTAAGGCAATATTAACTTCACTATCACTAGCATCAGGTAAATTCAATGATAGGCAAGTGTGCTGTGCAATTTTGCTCGATATGTGTTGCAGCTGCTCAATGGTATTTTGAAAAGATTGATATTCGTCTTTGTAGATATCGCAGATTAGCCAATCACTGGTTAGTTGCTCATATTGTGATAACCAGCTAATGCCTTCTTGGTTAACTGTGTCTATTGTTATTTTTTCAGGATTAAAATATTGCTCAAAGCAAACTATGACCCGCTGATTAAACTCGACACTGGTGACCTTGATGTTGCCATCTAAATGGCAAAGAAACCTATCTAGATTACCGCCACCAAGGCCTAATTCAGTAACATGCTCAGGGCGAAAAAATAAAAGCGGTAATAAAATTGCGGTTTGATGCGGTAAAGTAAGCTGCCAAGGAATGCGCTTGTTCATAACACTTTGCACTACATCACCAAAAGCAAGCCAACGATAATGGTCGTTTTCTGATACTGATATTGCATCATGCTCTTGGCTTAAATACACTAAGTGCCCTTGGGCGAGATGTTTTGCTAATTGCATGGCATGTAGTAATTAGAATGAGATAAGAGTAAGAATAGCCAATGTACCCTTGTAGATCACCTAAAAATGCAGAAGAGTTTGATAAGTACTATCAATTGCGCTGGCAAGTGTTGCGCAAGCCTTGGCAGCAGGCTAAAGGCTCAGAGCAAGATGAGCTAGAAGGGCAAAGTTTTCACCGTATGATTACAGATAGTCATGGTGAAGCACTTGCCGTTGGCCGCTTAGAAAGAACGGGACAATTTACTGGGCAAATTCGTTATATGGCTGTTAGCCCTGAGGCTCAAGGTAAAGGCTTAGGTAAACAAGTTTTAACAGCATTAGAGCAGCTAGCAATAAGATTAGGTATAAAAGAGCTAGTGTTTAATGCTAGAGAAGCAGCGCTGCCATTTTATCTCGGTTTAGGGTATAGCGAGCAAGGCTATTCACATACCCTGTTTGATGAAATCAAACATTTAAAAATGACAAAAAGCTTAGTTGCTCAGGTCAATGATGACACTGAACTTGTTACTCAGCTTGAGCAGACTTGGCACGATACCATTCCTGTTAGCAAGGCTATGAATATTCAAATTAGCCATTATGATCGCGCTAAACTTATCACGCATTGTGACCCTGAATTTAACAAGAATCTACATAATACTATGTTCGCTGGTAGCATATACACTTTGGCGACATTAACTGGCTGGGGTTGGGTTTACTTGCAACTGGCACAAGAGAAGTTAACGGGTGATATAGTGTTGGCAAATGCTGATATTCGATATCATGCGCCAATTCATGGTATAGCGAATGCTGAAGTTGATTTTGAAGAAGTAAGTGGTGATTTGCAGACTTTAGCTGAGGGCAAAAAAGCTAAGATGGCATTAACCGCTAGGCTCTTTTGTGGTGATAAAGTTGCGGCGACCTTCAATGGTACTTTTTATGTGCTACCAAAATCAAAATAAGGATACCTGATGAAAGTACTAATCCTCATCTTTACACTTTTAATAACGACTAGCTGCTTAGCAACAGACTTTGATGCTAAGCAGGAACGTGAGGCAATAACAAATACGTTAACATCCTTTCATTTAGCGGCAACTAAGGCTGAAGGGGAAAAGTACTTCTCTCTATTAACCGACGATGCAATTTTTTTAGGTACCGATGCTAGTGAACGTTGGAGTAAAACAGAGTTTAAAGCCTTTGCTTTACCTTATTTTAGTCAAGGTAAGGGCTGGGAGTATGTAGCTCAAGAGCGCAATATTAGCTTTACTCCCGCGAACAATATCGCCTTTTTTGATGAATTATTGTTTAACAAAAATTATGGTCTTTGCCGAGGCTCTGGTGTGCTGGTTAAAACTGCTCAAGGTTGGAAAATCAGTCAATATAATTTAGCGGTAATGTTGCCTAATGCTATTGCAAAAGATATTAGCAAACAAATACAAGCCTACCAAATCAAGGTAAATAAAAGCAATGAAAGCAAATAGTACTAATTTAAGTGATAGCTTGGGCATTGTTGGTTGTGGTTGGGTTGGTAAGCCATTGGCTGAGCAGTTACTACAACAGCAATTTAGTGTTGTTGTTACCAGTAGTCGGGCTGATAATGTTGCTAAGCTAATCGATAAAGGCTTAACTGCTGAGCAGTTACACTTACCTTGTTCACAAGAAGAGCTTGTAGATAAGAAGGTGTTTGCGCAACAGACGCTCTTGATTGCGATAACACCATTATTTAGGCAAGGCAGAACAGATTATGCCGATAAGGTTAAAGCGCTCGTTCAGGCTGCAAAAGCTCAAGGTAAAGTTAAGCGACTGATTTTATTAAGCTCATCTGCGGTATATAACGGCCTAGTTGGTGAAGTGACAGAAGCTAGTCAATTAGATTTAACCGCTGATAAAGTGGCGATATTACAGCAAGCAGAGCAAGAAGTACTTAGCTTTAGTGCTAACTCTGTTGTCATGAGGTTGGCTGGCTTAGTTGGGCCTGAGCGCCACCCAGGCAATTTTTTACGCAAGAAACTACAAAGTAATAACAATGTCTTTCATGATGGTCATGCTCACGTTAATTTGATTCATCAGGCCGATGTTGTTGGGCTGCTTTTAGCCATACTGCAACATGGAAATTTAGGTGGCATTTACAACGGTGTTAGTGAAACTAATGCCAGCAAGCAAATGTATTACCAAACAGCAGCTAAGTCGATTGGTTTACCTGTGCCGGAGTTTGCAGTCCCGGAAAACATAGCAGCAAGTAAAGTTGTGCTGGGAGATAAAGCAAGGCGCGATTTTAATTATCAATTTGTTTACCCTGACTTGTTAGCTTGGTTATAATAGTAATCCTGCGCTTAGTTGCTATAGCTATAACTCTCGGACACTTCGTTGAAATCTTACCTTGCTAATATCATTGCTCGCCACCAGAAAAAGATGCTGTTTGCTATTTTTTGGCTGCATGTGTCTTTGCTCGATTTTATTAATGTTTCCCAGCGCGGTTCATTATTTCTTTGGCAAGAAAATTTACAAATTAAACCGATTGTCTTGCACATTGTTATCGCTGCTAGCGCACTAGCTTTTTATATTTTAATAAGCTGGCTTTTTGCAAAACTTTCTCAATTATCTGAACGAGCTAAAAGCTAATGCGTGTAATTTTAGCGCCGATGGAAGGCGTACTTGATCATTTAATGCGTGATTTACTCACTCAAGTTGGCGGCTATGACCTATGCGTAACCGAGTTTGTTCGTGTGGTTGATCAGGTTATTGCTGATAGAGGCTTTTATCGCTTATGCCCTGAATTAAAACATGCGGGTGTCTATGGCTGCACTACGCGCTCTGGCACGCCCGTTCGAGTTCAGTTGTTAGGGCAACATCCAGAGTATTTGGCTGAAAATGCGGTAAAAGCAATTGAGCTTGGTTCAAATGGTATAGATCTTAATTTTGGCTGCCCGGCGAAAACAGTGAACAAAAGTCGTGGTGGCGCTATTTTGCTTAAAGATCCTGACAACCTGTATCGTATTATATCTGCTGTTAAGCAAGCTGTGCCTAAAGATGCGATTGTTAGCGCTAAAATTCGACTTGGCTATGAAGATAAATCATTGGCAATTGAAAATGCACAGGCGGTAGAAAGTGCCGGAGCTAATGAGTTAACTGTACATGCCCGTACTAAATTGGAAGGTTATAAGCCACCTGCACACTGGCAGTGGATAGCAAAAATTAAGGATGAAATTGCCATTCCTGTTATTGCTAACGGTGAAATTTGGGGCTTGGCTGATGCGCTTAAATGCCGTGAAGTATCACAATGTGCTGACATTATGGTGGGTAGAGGCGCATTGGCTATGCCAAACTTAGCGAAGGTCATTAAGCAAGAAAGTGCTGTTATGCCTTGGCAAGACGTTCGGGCATTATTGGCAAAATATACTGAATATGAAACTTACGGCGCTAAAAGCAAATACTATCCTAACCGCATTAAGCAATGGCTGAAATATTTAAAACTGCAATACCCGCAGGCTGAAGCGCTTTTTCAAGAGATCAGAACGCTAAAAACCGCAACCGATATTACAGCGGCTCTATAACGCTAGAATTTTAAATGACTGCCGAGTCGGTATTTATTTCCTGGTGACGTCAATATCGCCACACTAACGACACCTTGTTTTGACCAAGTTCTACGCTTTACTTGTAGGCAAGGGGCACTCGTCTCTATTTTCAATAAGTCACATATTTCAGCTGATGTTAATACCGCTTCTACTTCATGCGTTGCTTCGGTTAATGGTGCAACTGAAGATAAGTATTCATGTGGCGTGATTTCAGTAAAGGTTTGTAATAAATACTCTGGTACTAGCTTAGCATTGACGTAACGTTGCTCTAACTGAATAGGCTGATTATCTTCAAAATGTAAAATTTGCGAAAAGTAAGCGTGCTCACTGCTTTTTAGGTTCAGTAAAATGGCAATTTCTTCTGTTACCGCAACAGATTTAAGCATTAATTGCTTGGCGTGATGTTTATGACCACGTTCGCTAATTTCATCGCTAATATTACGGATTTCAAGTAATGATGATTGTGACTTAAAGGTTGCGACAAAAGTACCTGAGCCTTGAGAGCGAACTAAAATTCCTTGCTCGGTTAACTCTTGTAGTGCTCGCCTTGCCGTCATACGGCTGACGTCAAATTTCTGGGTTAGTTCATTTTCTGAAGGGACTTTTGAATGTTGAGGCCAATTACCTGATTCAATATTTTCACAAATATATTGCTTAATCACTGTGTATTTAGCTGGCTTGTTATTTTTAGTCGACACTGAATTACTCATAGCTAGGTTTTTTATCAGTTTTATTCTACATTCTCACAGTTTTACCACGGGTGCAATAGTTGTATATACAAGCTTGATTAATTACCTGTCCTTAGGTAGAGTTAATGCTATTAAGAGAGCAATATTGATGGCAATTTATGACAACTACTAAGCAAGAATGGCAGACTCTGTGGGTAAATGTAAACATAGCAACTATGTCTGATGCTGGCAATAGTTACGGTGAAATTAAGGCGGCTGCTTTAGCCGTTGCAAATGGAAAAATTGCTTGGCTTGGCAAGCAAGCGGATCTACCTGATTTTGATGACAACAAAACACAAGTGATTGACGGTCAGGGTCAATGGTTAACACCTGGATTAATTGATTGTCATACTCATCTTATTTACGGTGGCAATCGTGCCAATGAATTTGAAATGCGCTTGCAAGGCAAGAGTTATCAAGAAATTGCCGAGGCTGGCGGTGGTATAGTCTCAACCGTTAAAGCAACACGAGAGGCCAGCAAAGACCAGCTATTAGCCAGTGCTTTACCGCGTTTAACTGCCCTGCACCAGCAAGGTGTAACTACCTTAGAAATTAAATCAGGTTACGGCTTAGATACTGAAACCGAAATAAAAATGCTTGAGGTTGCAGGTACGTTGGCTGAGAAACTGCCGGTGACTATTAAACGTACCTTTTTAGGTGCGCATGCGCTACCTGTTGAATATAAAGATAACCCAGAAGCTTACGTTGATTTAGTATGCAATGAAATGATGCCGCTTGTGGCTAAACGCCAATTAGCTGATACCGTGGATGTGTTTTGTGAAAACATTGGCTTTAACTTAAGCCAGACTGAACGAGTTTTTGCTAGTGCGCAAAAGCATGGCCTGGCAATTAAAGTGCATGCTGAGCAATTATCAGATTTAGGTGGCACTGAATTAGCGGCTAAATATAGCGCTAAATCATCTGATCATGTTGAGTTTTTGTCAAACCAAGGTATTGCCGCCATGAAACAAGCTGATATGACAGCTGTTTTATTACCGGGTGCTTTTTACTTTTTACGTGAAACGCAACTACCACCTATTACTCAGTTGCGAGAGCAAGGCGTGGCAATGGCCATTGCTACGGATGCCAACCCAGGATCATCACCAATTTGTTCTATTCAACTCATGCTTAATATGGCGTGTACCTTATTTAGATTAACACCAGCAGAAGCTTTAGCTGGCGTTACCTGCCATGCGGCAAAAGCATTAGATTTAAGCGATAAAAAAGGCATATTGGCTGTAGGTTATGATGCAGATATTGCCCAGTGGAATATCACTCAGCCAGCAGAGCTGTGCTACCAGTTTGGTGTGAATCCGCTAACTTCGTTAATAAAAGCGGGTAAAAAAGTATTATAATGACCAGACTAAAAAGGTGAGCAATGTAGTTATTGCTCACCTTTTTTGTGGTTAACTTTCTGTAAAGTTTTGTTCTAATTCACCAGCAGCTTCAATAGTAACTGTATGAATTTGCTGATCAGGATTAGCAATTTTGATTTGGTCATAACTATCAGAGTCATCACCGACAGCGCTACAAGAAAACGCTAAGGTATATTCGCCCGCAGGCAAGTGGGCAAAGTTATAACGATAGCTTTCGCCGTCAAAAGTTATCGAGTCAGAGGCATAAGGTTTGGTGACACCTGTTATATCATTTGTTTGCTCTTCTTCTGGGTCAAACTCGTCACCTAATATTGCACCTTCAGCTGGTATGCCTTGGTAGATGTAAACAATTTTGCCATGGTCCGTATCAGGTGCGAATACGGTTTCACAGTTTTCTCCTGCGGTGAGTAAATTCACATCTACTGTACCTGATACCTTACCAACTAAGTCACTATTTACGATGCGAACACCGTGCGGTTTTAAATTATATGAAGCACCATTAGCGGTAGAAACTAGTGAAGAGCGCAAATTAAATTCTATGGTAAATGCTTGCTCTGTCTCTTCTGAAATAGTTATAGCGCCTAGCCTTAATTTATTGCTTGGGGTTTTTAACGGTTTGTCACCATCACTGTCAACTACCCAACAAGCGCTAGTATCGCCATTTTGATTCTGTGGGCAGTCTAATGTATTGATAACTAGGCTTTTATACTCGCCAGCAGGTACTTCAACACTATCAATAATAAGTTTTTGTTCACCATCTTGATAGTTCATCAAGTCGATAGTCATGGCAGTTGGTTCACCATTTTCATCGAGTAATGGTAATTCTAGGCCTGAGTTATCATCGTCATTATCATCAGCTGACTTTAAGGTGATAGAGTTGAAGGTAACATTAACTGAAGTAACAGAATCAGCCGGAGCATCAGCAACAAAAAATGTCACTAAAGGTGTAGCTGTTGGCTCAGGTAGTACGTCGGGGTTATTTTCTTGTTCGCTACTACTACCTCCGCATGCAGATAATAATAAACAAGTAGATATAATGGCAAAGGTGCGCATGGCAGGCTCCTAATAAAACTTTGATGGGTGAAAATTTTGTGCATTGTAGCAATAGTTAAAAAATAAAACATAGCTAATTTATTTAGTATAGATGCAGTTATTAACTCTGTAGATTCTTCTTGCAGCAAGAGCTTGCAATTTGGTATCTAACTACTGTTTGGATATGCTATTGTGGCTGTCATAATCAAGATATTAATTGGGATAAACTAATGAATAAACGTGAATTTTTAAAGGCGCTTAGCTCGATGACAGCGGTTGCGGCATTGGGCGCATGTAGCTCTAGCGTATCAATAGCTGAACAAGGTAAGGTCAGTGCTTTAAAAAAACGTCGTTTATACATAGATGGCCTATCCTTTATTCCCAAAGAGCACCTTGATGTTAAAGCGTCAGAGCTTAATGCTTACATTGCTGATATTTCAGATATTGAAGCGATAACAATGGCAGATAGCAGCACTAACTATAAGCGTACCTATAAAGCTTGTATGGCTAGCATTAAAAGGCATCTAAAAAGTATGCAAGAAAATCCCGATGTCTATTTTCTAGCAAGTAAGGGCAGTGATATAGCGCTTGCTAATGAGCTTGATAAATGCGCTGTGTTTCTACAAATTCAAGGTGCAGATTGCGTAGAAGAAGATTTAAACCAGTTAGATGAGTTTTATGATTTGGGTTTGCGGGCGCTGCAACTGACGCATCATTATAATAATGTTTATGCTGGCGGCGCTTTATCAAAAGGAAATATTGGTTTGTCATCACGAGGGCAAGCGCTGATTGAACGCTTAGAGCAAAAACGCATGCTTATTGATTTATCCCATTCATCCGTTGCAAGTGCAGAGCAAACCTTGGCATTAGCAAAAGGGCCTGTTGTGCAAACTCATGGCGCAGCAAGGGCGATTGTTAATAATGCTCGTTGTACGCCAGATCATGTCATTAAAGCCATTGCTGATAGTGGTGGTGTGTTTGGCGTTTTTATGATGTCGTGGTGGTTAACTGATAGTAATGTGCCAAGAGCTGAGGATTATATTAAACATTTAGCTCATATCAAGAATATCGCTGGTGCGCAGGCGGTAGCAATTGCTAATGATTACCCTTTGCGTGGCCATGAAAAAGCACTGGCTAGCGGCAATAATAATGATCTTGCCATTGAGGGTTATAAGTCTTGGTGGCAAAGTAATGGTGACAAAGGTATTTTAGGTTTTGACAAAGACGTTAATCATATTGTTATTCCTGAGCTTAATCATATTAAACGCATGAGAAGTATTGAACACCTGCTTGAGCGAGCTAAATTTACCAGTGATGAAATTGATTTAGTCATGGGAGAAAACTGGCAACGCGTACTGGTTGATATATTAGGCTAACTCGCGCCATTGTCTATTAAGTGGGCGATATGCGCTTTGGTGCGCGTTGGGAAATTAGAGAAAATACCATCTACGCCCATAGCCTTAAGTGCTTTAATATCGTCAAGTTCGTCAACTGTATAAACAAATACTTTTAGGCCGCGCTGATGAGCATCACTGACAAAGTGCTCACTAATAAAATCGACATCTAAATGTACTGAATAGGCATCAAGTTTTTCGGCAAATTTTGCGTATTCAAGTGGGTAGCAGGAAGTTAAGGCGCCAATAGTAAGTTCGCTTCTCTGCTGTTTAATTAAATGTAATAGCCTATGATTGTATGATGAAATCAGTAATTGTTGATGCTCAAAACCATGTGTTGCTTTGGCATTATCTAAGCAATTAAACAGCACTTGAATATCGTTAATACCTTTTAATTCAATATTAACAAGGCATTTATTTGCTGTAAGTTCCAAAACTTCATCTAAGGTTGGAATAACTTCGCCCTTACCGGCATCTAGCGCTCTAAGTTGTTCAAAGCTATAGTGTTTGATCTGACCATTACCTGATGTGGTTCTGTGCAGCCAACGATCGTGAATAACCACTAGTTTATCTTCTACTTGATGGATATCTATTTCAATGCCATCTACATTAGCATCAAGCGCAGTACGAATAGCACGCAAGGTATTTTCTGGTTCAATGCCACTGGCACCGCGGTGTGCAAAAATCAACATAGTAAGCGCCTAAGAAGATACATTAGCGATTGTTTTCTAGTATAATAGCAAATTCACTTTTTAATGAATGCATTAACTTCATGACAGACAATACTTCAGCCACTGGCGGTAAACGTTTAAATAAATATATCAGCGAATCGGGTTTTTGCTCTCGCCGTGGCGCCGATAAACTTATTGAAGAAAACCGCGTGACTATCAATGATAAAGTACCTGAATTAGGTACAAAAGTGTTTGCTGGTGATGTAGTCAAAGTGGATGGTAAGGCAATTGCTGCCAGCAGTGAAGATAAGTCTGATCGCATTTATATTGCTTATAATAAGCCTATTGGCATTACCTGTACCACAGAGCGACATGTTAAAGGTAATATTATTGATGCCATTGGCCATAAAGAACGTATTTTTCCCATTGGCCGTTTAGATAAACCCTCAGAAGGCCTGATCTTTCTAACCAGTGATGGTGATATTGTTAATAAAATATTGCGCGCTGAAAATGCTCACGATAAGGAATACATAGTTACGGTAGACAAGCCAATTAGTGAACGCTTTATTGAGCGTATGTCGCGTGGTGTTCCCATTCTTGGAACTATCACTAAACCCTGTATTGTCAGAGTGAAAAGCCGTTTTGTTTTTACCATTATTTTAACGCAAGGCTTAAACCGACAAATTCGCCGTATGTGTGAATATTTAGGTTATGAAGTAACTAAGTTAAAGCGTTCTAGAATTATGAATGTTGAGCTAGGTAAGCTAAAGCCAGGTCAATGGCGTGATTTAACCGCGAGTGAAATGCAGGAGATCAATCAAGCGGTGGCGCATTCAAGTAAAACAGCTAAGCCTGAGCAAATTGGTAATAGTGTCACTAAAAAGTCGCCACCTGCAAAAAATCAAAAAACACTTGGCTTAAATGATAAACAGCAAGCGCCATCAAGTGCAAATAAGCCAAGTAAAACAAAACGCACTAAGCCACAAGGGCAGGGCAAAGCGCAAAAGCCAATAAAGCCAAAAACTTCTTCAGCGAAGCGCCCCCAAACAGGTAAGCCAGCAAAGCGGGCTAAACTCTCGCTAAAAAAGTAAATTCACTTGTTATGCTGGCGTGAGTTTATCTTGCTTAAACTTGGCGGATAACTCTTTGATCACTTCAGGATCATCTATGGTTGATGGTATGTCTATTTGCTGACCATCAATCATTTGTCTTAAAGTTTTTCGCAATATCTTACCTGAGCGTGTTTTGGGTAAGCGTTCGATAATCAGTAAGTCTTTAAGTGAGGCGATAGCGCCAATATCATCGCGAATTTTTTGTTTAAGCTCTTTCGCAAGCGCTTCATCACTTGCTTCTATGCCATTTTTAATAACCACTAAGCCAAGCGGCACTTGGCCTTTTAATTCACAGTGAATACCAACAACAGCACATTCAGCTACGGCGCTGTGCTCTGCTAGTACTTCTTCCATCTCGCCGGTAGATAACCTGTGGCCGGCAACATTAATAACATCATCGGTGCGCCCCATAATAAATAGGTAACCATCGTCGTCGATAAAGCCACCATCACCTGTTACATAATACCCAGGGTAGGCATTTAAGTAGCCAGATTGAAATCTATCAACATCATTGTAAATTGTTGCTAAACAGCCCGGAGGCATAGGTAATTTGATGGCGACTGTGCCTTGTTGTCCCGCTGCGACTTGCTTACCTTGCGCATCGAGAATTTCAACATTAAAACCTTTTACTGGAAAGCCAGCAGAGCCTGCTTTCGTTGGCAGAGGTTGATACTCACCTGTTTCTTTGCTTAGTGGTGTACTAGCAATAGCCCAGCCTGTTTCAGTTTGCCACCAGTGATCTATTACCGGCAGGTTAGTTTTTTCTTGTAGCCAATAGTAAGTGGCAGGATCTAAGCGCTCACCAGCGAGATACAAGCGTTTTAAATGCGATAAGTCATAATCTTTAATTAACTTACCATCAGGATCTTCTTTCGCTATAGCTCTAAATGCGGTTGGTGCACTGAATAAGGCATTAACTTTATATTCGGCACATACTCGCCAAAAAGCACCCGCATCTGGGGTTTTAATAGGTTTGCCTTCATATAAAATAGTGCTACAACCAGCCATAAGTGGTGCGTAGACAATATAGGAGTGACCAACAACCCAGCCGACATCAGAAGCTGCCCAAAAGGTATCACCAGTTTCCATACCATAGACATTTTTCATACTATAGAGCATAGCTACGGCATGGCCGCCATTATCTCTTACCACGCCTTTAGGTTTACCTGTTGTGCCTGAGGTATAAAGAATATAAAGAGGGTCGGTACTTTTTACTGGCACTGGCGGGATTTCAACGGCAACATCAAATAGGTCTTGCCAATTATGATCTCGCCCTGCAACTAATGACGCTTCAAGCTCTGGTCTTTGGTAAATTATGCAGTTGCTGGGTTTATGGCTGGCGATGTCAATGGCTTGGTCAAGTAATGGCTTATAAGGAATGACTTTACTAATTTCGATTCCACAGCTTGCGCTAACAACTGCCTTAGGCTTGGCATCATCAATACGAACTGCAAGCTCGTTAGCAGCAAAGCCACCAAAAACCACAGAGTGTACAGCGCCAAGTCGAGCACAAGCCAACATGGCAATAGCGGCCTGCGGTATCATTGGCATGTAAATGAGTACACGGTCGCCTTTGCTGACATCTTGTGCTCTTAGTACATCAGCAAACTTTGCTACTTGCTCTTTGAGTTCAAGGTAGGAGAAGGTTAATTTGTTGCCCGTTACTGGCGAATCATAAATCAGTGCGGTTTGCTCGCCGCGACCTTGTTCAATGTGGTAATCAAGCGCTAAGTAACTAGTATTTAACTCGCCGTCGGCAAACCAATCATACCAACCGATGTTATTTGTCGACAATGTTTGTGTGGGGTTAGTAAACCAATTCACTAATTGCGCTTGGCTCTGCCAGTGTTTCTCGTCTTCAATTAAGCCTGTTTTGCTCGTGTTGTCATTGTTCATGAATTTGCCGCTTTAAGTTGCTCTTCGATGTTACTACTTTAGAACTGTCGACAAAATATCGCCATTAGACTTTTGGCTAGTGCTATTTGTTGCTTACTTATTGCTCTACACAGGGTTTTGTTGTTATATTGTGTATTGTATGCAAATTATAACTATTAAAAGCAGAGAGAAACATAATGAAGCATAAATTAAACAAATTAACCCTAGCCATGGCTAGTTCACTTTTCTTAGTTGCCTGTGGTGGCTCTGATAAAAATGGTCCTATGGTCATTGATGACTTGGTAATCAATGAAGTTATCCCATTAGAGGATAGATCAACTCCTATTAATCTGGAAGAAGCTGTTGAGCATATTAACTTAACAGAACAAGCCTTGTACTATGTGGACGTACCTGCTGATTCTGCGACTCTTACGGTTAGCTTTGCAACAGGTCTAGCTAATAAAGAGCTTGGCGATCCTGATGTTTATGTTCGTTATGAAGCAGAGCCTAGCGCAGGTGAAAGTGGCGAGTTTGATTGTGTTTCATATAATGGTCCTAACTGGAGTGAAACCTGTATTTTAGATAACGCTAAAGCAGGTCGTTATTACATTTTAGTGGATGCTTATGATCAAGGTGATGGTGTTGGTGTATCTGATGGTACATTATGGGCATCAACTTCTTTATTTCCAACGGGGAAAGCCTGTGATATTCCAGTGAACCTTCGTGCCCAAGAAATGACAGAAGAAGAATTGTCAGCTGCCTGTGATGTATTAGCTAATACAAAAGTGATATTTGATGAAGTACTTAATGCAGGTATTGCCCCTGAATTCCAGATGCCTGTTGAAGGTGATTTAAATGAATATACTGGTTTTAATATTTTCGCGAATTTAACCAACCACAAAGCTTGGATGGGTTATTTATTTGATAGTGACAATGAGTCAGGTATTTATTACGAAACAGAGCCAACTGAGTTTTATCACAACTCAGAAGTTAATACCTTTAATGCCATTGAGTGGAGTGGTGGTCGCGATGTTATTCGTTCTTTAGCCCATGAATATGTGCACGCCCTAGATGGTCGATATAATAAAGAAGGCGCTTACCGTGCAGATATGGGCTGGTGGTCAGAAGGCTTAGCTGAATATATAGGTACTTACTATCAGCAGCCTTACCAACGCTTTGAAACCTCAGTATGGAGTAACACAAAATATACTCTAGCAGAGATATTTGATCAGCATAATAATGGCGGAACGCCAAGCCCTTATGATTGGGGACAACTTGCGGTAGCCTTTTTACTTGAGAAACACCCTAGTGATGTCACGACTATGCTGACCCATATGCGCGCTGGTGAATGGGATGAACTGAAAGCGCTGCTTAATACTTTTGCGACAAATTATGAAGCAGAGTTTGTTGACTACTATACCAATGAAACACGTGCTCAATATGAAGCTAGTGCGATTGAATTACCACTCAATAGTTATTTAAAAGCGGAAGGTCGTGGCGGTTGGTTATATTCAGTTGATGTAGCTGAAGGTGATACCGATATCACTATTGCGACAACAGGTGGTTCAGGTAATGTTACCTTAATGGCAAGCAAAGATTCGGTTCCTCATTGGAGTTACACTGAATATGCCGATTGTGATACCTATAACGATGGTAATTCAGGTAATGAAGAAACTTGTACTTTTACTAATGTAACACCAGGCACTTATTATGCCTTAGTTGATAGCGGCTTCTCTGGTGCTGATATCGTTGATATGTATATCACGGCGTGTTCAGGTGTTGACTGTGCTGTGGAAGTGCCTGCACAAAAACCACTGCGTGAAATTACTAAACCACAACTGCCTGTTTCAGTTCCTTTACCTGAGCCTGGTACTATTGGTGGTTGTGAGTTAGCGACCGCTTATTATGATAGAACAAGTATTCCTGCTACAGGCTTTAGTGTTACTAACCCAACAGATGTACCCGTTAACTTATATTGGATTAGTACTGATGGTGAAGCGAATTTCGCTAATAAATATGCGACATTAGTCGCTGGAGAAGTTTATTCGGAAGACTTTTGGAGTCAAGGTGATCGCATGATGATTACTGATGCAACGAATAATTGTTTAGGTGTTGCCGTACTTAACAATGAAAACAATGAGTTCACTATTTCTGAAGAACTTGTTGCTGATGTAGTTGAACTTGGACCACCTACAATCGGTAGTTGTGATTTACTTGTGCCGTATGAAAGAACAAATGCAAGTGCTGCTAACTTTAGCGTAACTAATACCACAGATACACCTGTGACACTGCACTGGGTGAGTGATGAAACCGGTCAAATGAGCTTAGGTAGTGACTATGGTACTTTGTTAAATGGTGATTCGTACTCAGCAGATTATTGGGTTGCTGGTGATAGAATGGCGCTAGTTGACTCAAATCAGCAATGTCTGGGGGTTATCGATTTACGTGCCACGGATAATGGCTTTGTTATTGATGACAGCTTGTTTGAATAAGCTTTAAATCAATCTTAACGATTAAGGGCGATAGCTGTGTAGCTATCGCCCTTTTTTATGCTTATCATTTAAGCTTGATACTAGCCTAGCTTTATTATGCATCATATTGATTGAGGCTAGGGTTAAGGTATGGTTGAGGTGAAAAAAGGCAGCAACTGATTGAGTTACTGCCTTTTAAAAGTGGTTGTAAAAGCCAGGTTAGAGGGATTAATTAAAGTGGTTGTAAAAGCCTGGTTAGAGGGATTAATTGGCTTTGGTATTTAATAAATTAGCTGGCGAAAATTGATCGGTTAAAATTTTACTATCATCACGCCAATCTTGATGTGTTTTGGTTGAGTACATATGCGTTGAAAGTTGCTCTGCGTTCACGCCAAATCGCTTAAACAGCTCAAAATAGTGCTCTACATTCGCTTGAGTTAATTGCTCAATATCCGTTAGGTGAGCTTTACTCTCTTGGTTTATCGCCAGTATTACACGGTTGCTGTTGGCGCGATTGCGAACTTGATAAAAGTCGCCAAAAACTGCTTTATAAGTGGCAGATTCAATCTTATAGAGTTTGCTCATTGAAAAGGTATTCGCGGTTAATACTCCGTTATGTGTCAATAAGCCTTTCACTTCTTCTAAGAACTCTTTGGTCATTAAATGTTCGGGAATATAATCACCGTTAAACGCATCTAAAATAATCCAATCGTATTGTTGTTTTTTCAGTAGCGCTCTTTTGACAAAAACACGACCATCTTGGCTATGCGTTTTTATGGTATCGTTTTCAAAAAAACTAAAGTATTCACGCGCTACTTTAATAACACTTTCGTCTATTTCAACATTATCGATATGACTTTCAGGAAGTAACTGATGCAATGTGTTAGACATAGTGCCGCCACCTAAGCCAATAATTAAAATGCGCTTTGGCTCAGGGTTCACCAGTAGGCTGGTCATCAGTAGTTTAGTGTAGTTAAAGAATAATCTGTCCGGCTCGCTTTTTAAAAAACAGCTTTGTTGGGTTTTATTGCTTTTGACATTGAACTTTAAGCAGCGTAAATCGCCATGATCTTCCACTAAAATATTACGATAAAGTGAGCGTTCACTGTGAATTACTTTGGCATTAACAGAAGCACTGGTTAGGCTGAGAAAAAGTAAACTCATCAGCGCCAGTAGGGTATTGTGCATCATAGAATTAAGCATGATTCACTCCTTCTTGGCTTGCGGTGATTTTACTTGTTACGGTTAATTTAGACACAGCCACAGCAATTAGACCAAGCATGCCAAGTAGTAAGCTAAAGCTAATAATAATGGTGTCGACATCAAACCAGAGTACAAAGTAGAACGAGGTGATAATAGTGCCTAATGCGCTACCTAATGTTGAAACAAAATAAAGCTTTCCTGCCACTTGGCCGCTTTCATTTGATGTGGTCACTAAAAGGCGTACTGAGTAGGGTGATAACATGCCAAGGAATATTGTTGGAATAAAGAACAGGCAAGTAGCAGCAACTAAAGAGCCGTATCTAGAATCTTCAATGGCAAGAAATACCGTTTCCATTAACCACTGGCTAGAAGTGACAATAGGCAAAATGGTGATACTGGCGATAATAAAGATTAAACCATAGCGGGCTAGTGATGCTGATTTAGTGGATAGCTTTCCACCTAGTAAATACCCCAGTGATAAACTGAGCATAAATACGGTAATAATACTGCCCCAAATATGGACACTACTGCCAAAAAATGGTGCCAGTATTCTGCCAGCAAGTAATTCTATCCCCATAATAGAAAAACCGCTGGTAAAGGCTAGTAGGTAAATAAATGGGTTGCGCCATGCATTAGCTTTTGTTGTTGTCATTTTTGTCCTTAATTATTTTTGTTATCAGGCTATCTTAGCTTGTCGCTGCTAATGACGCTAGTAGCTAAATCTTTCAATAGGGCAGGTTAGTTGAGTTAAGGAGAGTAAGCTGCGTGTTTAAAGGGGTTACAGGGAAGGAGGGAGAAAAATAGCAGGTAATTATATTGCCTTCTTTTGTGTAAAAGCTTTTGATGTAAAAGGTGTTTGCTGTAAAAGCTTTTGTAGTATGAAGTATATATAAAAAAGGATGGTAATTGACCATCCTTTCTCTTGCTATACTGGCATTTGATAAAACACTAACTCTGTTTCACCAAGTGGGTCTTGATGAAGCGCTTTTTTGATAAATTTCATGCCTAGCTTTTTCATTATATTGATAGAGCCGAGGTTTTCTTCTACGGCAATCGCTGATAAGTAATCAATATTAGTTTGCGCAATTAAGGCATCTTTGATGGCCATTGCTGCTTCGCTTGCATAACCTTTGCCCCAAGTCTTTTGGAAAAAACGCCAGCCAAGCTCGATATCTTTTTCATGAGCAGCTTTAATTGCAGCATCTTCATTAAAGAATTCCATCGGCCTAACCAAAATCCAACCTAAGTATTCTTGCGTGCTTTTATCTGATACTTGCCATATGCCCCAGCCTTGTTCAGGATTAGTATATTTAGCCATACGCGGTAAAAAGATAGTATTAATATCATCCATGGTGTTAATTTTACCACCGCTGACATATTTCATTACCTCAGGGTCTTGATCCAGCTGCCATAACAATTTGCCATCATTTTGATCAAATAAACGAAAACTTAATCGTTCTGAGTCTGCTACATGCATATTTATTCTCCTTATTATTGGCTAAATGCTAGCCTAACATAGGTTTTAAAAAGTGCGCTGTGTGTGATGTTTTATGTTTAGCAACCTGCTCAGGTGTGCCAGTAACTAAAATTTCACCACCACCTGAGCCACCTTCAGGACCTAAATCAACAATCCAGTCTGCGGTTTTAATCACATCAAGGTTATGTTCAATCACCACAATAGTATTACCGTGATCACGTAAGCGATGAATAACCTGTAAAAGCTGTTTGATATCGTGAAAATGCAAACCTGTGGTTGGCTCATCCAAAATATATAAGGTTTTCCCGGTATCGCGTTTTGATAGCTCTTTAGAAAGCTTAACTCGTTGTGCTTCACCACCTGATAAGGTTGTTGCTGATTGACCAAGTTTGATATAGCTTAAACCAACATCCATCAGTGTTTGCAGCTTACGTTTAACCGCAGGAATGGCGTTAAAAAACTCAAAAGCATCTTCTATGGTCATATCTAGCACTTCGTGAATGTTCTTGCCTTTATAAAGTACCTCTAACGTTTCACGGTTATAGCGTTTACTCTTACAAACATCACAAGGCACATAAACGTCAGGTAAAAAGTGCATTTCGACTTTAATTACGCCATCACCCTGACAGGCTTCACAGCGACCACCTTTAACATTAAAGCTAAAGCGGCCTGGCTTATAACCACGTGAACGTGCTTCTTGAGTTGCAGCAAAAATTTCACGAATGGCAGTGAAAATACCTGTGTAGGTAGCTGGGTTGGAACGTGGCGTTCTACCAATTGGGCTTTGGTCGATATCAATAACCTTGTCTAACTTATCTAGGCCTTTGATTTCCTTATAAGGGGACGGCTCTTGTGTGGTAGCACCATTGAGTTCAATATGCGCCAATTTGTATAAGGTATCGTTAATTAAGGTAGATTTACCTGAGCCAGAAACACCGGTAATACAGGTCATTAAGCCATTTGGAATAACTAAATCGACATCTTTTAAGTTATTGCCGCTAGCGCCAATAAGCTCAACAACATTGTCTTTATCAAACGGATGACGTTTTTTAGGTACTTCGATACATTCTTTACCTGATAGGTATTTACCCGTTAGTGAGTCATCACACGCTAAAATATCATTAACATTACCATGGGCAATAACATTACCACCGTGCACACCAGCGCCTGGACCTATATCAATAACAAAGTCGGCGGCACGAATCGCATCTTCATCATGCTCAACCACTATTACCGTATTACCTAAGTCGCGTAGGTGAATTAAGGTGTTAAGCAGGCGCTCATTATCACGTTGGTGTAAACCAATTGAGGGTTCATCCAGTACATACATAACACCAACAAGGCCAGCGCCAATTTGGCTGGCTAAGCGAATACGCTGAGCTTCCCCACCTGATAAAGTATCGGCGCTGCGTGATAAGTTTAAGTAATTTAGGCCAACGTTAACTAAGAAGCCTAAACGATCGTTTATCTCTTTTAGAATCTTTTCAGCTATTTGGCCTTTTTGTCCGGTTAAATTTAAACCTTGGAAAAACTCTAAAGCATCAGCAATAGCGAATTCGGCAACGGTCGGTAATGGCGTGTTGTCAATAAAGACATTGCGTGCCTCAAGGCGTAAGCGGCTGCCATTACAATCTGGACAGTGTTGGCTATTTAAATATTTAGATAGCTCTTCGCGCACCGCGTTAGATTCGGTTTCTTTATAGCGGCGCTGCATGTTATTTAAAATACCTTCAAATGGGTGCTTGCGAAAAACCACATCACCTCTATCGTTCATGTATTTAAATTCGATTTCTTGTTTACCGCTACCGTATAAAACGACTTTTTGCGCTTCTTTGCTTAGGGTATTAAATGGCTCATCGATGGCAAATCCATAATGTTCTGATAGCGCTTGCAACATTTGGAAGTAGTAAAAATTGCGTTTATCCCAGCCGCGAATTGCACCGCCCGCCAAGCTTAATTCATCATTGGCAATAACGCGTTTACTATCAAAAAATTGCTCTATACCTAAACCATCACAGGTTTGACAAGCACCTGCTGGGTTATTAAATGAGAATAACCTTGGCTCAAGCTCTTGCATGCTATAACCACAATGTGGACAAGCAAAATTAGCCGAGAAAATAAGCTCTTCTTTGTCGCTATCATCCATAAAAGCAACTTTGGCCGTACCTGAGGTTAAGCCAAGTGCGGTTTCAAATGATTCAGCCAAACGCAGTTGAATATCGTCGCGTACTTTTAATCGATCAACGACTACTTCAATGGTGTGCTTTTTATGTAGCTCAAGTGTTGGTGGATCAGATAAATCACATACTTCACCGTCTATTCGAGCGCGAATAAAACCTTGTGCGGCAAGGTTGTCCAATAACTTAACATGCTCACCTTTACGATTTTGCAGTACTGGCGCTAGTAGCATAACCTTAGTGCCTTCTTCTAGCTCAAGTACTTTATCAACCATTTGAGAAATGGTTTGTGCCGCTAGTGGCGCATTGTGCTCAGGACAACGTGGCTCACCTACGCGCGCATATAATAAACGTAGGTAATCGTATATTTCAGTAATGGTGCCCACAGTTGAGCGCGGGTTATGAGAAGTCGATTTTTGCTCAATGGAAATTGCTGGAGATAAGCCTTCAATATGATCAACATCGGGCTTTTCCATTAACGATAAAAACTGGCGCGCATAGGCTGACAGTGACTCTACATAACGGCGCTGACCTTCAGCATATAAGGTGTCAAAGGCAAGTGATGATTTACCCGAGCCAGAAAGCCCTGTAATCACGACAAGCTTATCGCGCGGGATTTCTAAATTGATATTTTTTAAATTGTGGGTGCGAGCCCCTCTTACTTCGATACTCTTCATACGGAAAATTCAAATCACTGACCATTAAACAGAACCGATTATTATGCCATAAAAAATAGCTTAAAACCTAGCCAAGAAAAGCAATTAAACGTGTTTAACTTTATTGTCACTTTTTACTGATTCCTTAAGGCAAATCATAATGTGCGCTAGGCGTAAAAACTAATTGCATGTTAAGATAACGCCGTTTATTGAATGATTTTTTAGGTTCCATTTTTGCTATGAGCGTTTCAGGTTTAAACCGTATTGAGAAAAAAGCAGCCTTTTCCTTAGCCAGTGTTTTTGGCGTGCGCATGCTTGGGTTGTTTATGATTTTGCCGGTGTTTGCCATTTATGGTGAGCAGTTAACTGGCTATAGCCCAATTTGGCTAGGTTTAGCTATTGGTGCCTACGGTTTAACACAAGCGTTATTACAAATTCCTATGGGGATTTTATCTGATAAATACGGACGAAAACCGGTCATTTTAGCAGGCTTATTTGTCTTCTTAATTGGTAGTGTTATTGCTGCCATGTCAGAGAGTATTTATGGGGTTGTTATCGGTCGAGCTATTCAGGGCATGGGCGCTATTGCTAGTGCCGTGTTAGCCTTAGCAGCAGATTTAAGCCGAGAAGAGCAGCGTCCTAAGGTAATGGCAACCATTGGCATGTTTATTGGCTTATCTTTTACCTTTGCTATGATTTTAGGGCCAATAGTTGCAGAGTCATTTGGTTTAAGTGGCTTGTTTTGGTTTACTGGCATATTAACCATCATCGCCATGTTATTGATAAAGTTTATGGTGCCCTATTCAGTTAACAAGGCGCCCCGTGGTGATAATGTTGCCCTGCCAGATCAAATTTCACATTTAATCAGACATCCGCAATTATCAAGATTAAATTGGGGCGTGTTTATTTTGCATATGGCACTTACCGCCTGTTTTGTTACCTTGCCTAAGCAGTTTGTTGAAAGTGGTTTAGCGTTAGAAAGCCATTGGAAAATTTATTTACCTACCTTACTTGGTTCCTTCTGTTTGATGGTGCCTTTTATGATCATCGCCATTAAAAAACAAAAAGAAAAAGCCATGTTTAGCGCTGCGGTCACCCTGTTTACCGTGTCATTATTGTTGCTTTGGTTGATGCCTATGGGCTTGTGGAGTTTAGTTTTTTCTGTGGTGCTATTTTTCACCGCCTTTAATTATTTAGAAGCCACTATGCCGTCGATATTATCGCGTCTTGCGCCTGCTGGCGTTAAAGGTAGCGTTATGGGTATCTATTCAAGTAGCCAATTTTTAGGTGCTTTTGTTGGTGGTATTGTCGGCGGTGTTATCGCCAGCCAATATGGCGAGAAAGCGATATTTTTAGTAATGGCATTAGTAAGCTTTGCTTGGTTATTATTAACTTTTGGTATGCAGCAACTGAAGAAATCAAAAAGCTTTAGTTTTGCTACCAATATTACCTGTGAAGAAAAGGCTGATGAAGTCGCCGAGTTATTGATAAATATGCCTGGCGTAATTGAAGCAACCTTAGTGCATACCGAAGCGGTGGCTTATTTAAAGGTTGACGATAAAACCGTTGATTTAACTAAAGTTAAAACCTTGCTACAGGGCTAATTCCCACGTAATTGGCATAAGATTTAATCTTCTACTAGTGTTTAAGTACATCACTTACTTTTAGAGAAAATCTTATGTCAGACCATCATAGTTATAAAAAAATTGAAATAGTCGGCTCATCTAAAAACAGCATTGAAGATGCCATAGAAAATGCTTTGGCTGAATGTGCAAAAAGCATCAAGCATATGGATTGGTTTGAAGTGGTTGAAACCCGTGGTCATATTGTTAACGGCAAAGTAGGGCACTATCAAGTAACCATAAAAGTCGGTTTTAGAATTGCCGATAGTTAAGTGTTAGGAAAAGCCGTTAATAACGCTTTAGCGCAATCTGATCAGGGTAAAAAGATTGCGCATCCTGTATTCTTCTTTGGTAAAGCATAATGGCTTATAGCAAGTGAAATAGTTAATTCAATTGCTATTATATTTAACTTTTAGCCGTTACTAGTTCTCTTTTATTTTGTACTTTTTGAAATAGCCAGCCGATACCTACCAGACATAAGCCCAAGCCGATAAAGGAAAGTGATCTCAATAGCCCTTCAAGGTGAGACATATCAACCGCAAATGCCTTTAATGTCACTAAGGCTAAGCCAATAAAACCAGCATGATTTAAATGATTATTGGCAAAATATTGCGCGGAGAAAATTGTGATTGTCGAAATCACTAGCCAAACAATTGAATAGCTATATAACTCAGCTTGTTTCAGTGGCGTTGTCCAGAAGATATAACCGTCATTGTACAGGCTACGTATTTCACCATTTATAAATAAAATAGTTAACATAGCGATAATGCTGTAGAGCACTTGATGATATTGGCTCTCGAGTAATTTAAATTTGATAAATAAATACAACACACCAGCAGGTACTAGCCATTGTAAAAATAGCCAGTTGACTACGCCAGCACCGACATAATGGTTTTCTATAAATGGATTATTGATTAAGGTTATATCTAGGTGAATTAGTCCTGCGCCAATAAGTAGTAGCATGCCGCCTGTTTTATATATTTGTGTCATGCTGGAAGTCAGTTGACTTCGCCATAAATAAACGCCTGATAACACTAACCAATTTAATGAGAGTAAAATCGCTTCTTTATACGATAAGTGAGTAAAGTCTGGGTAGTCACCCACTAATAGATAACTTGTTTCTGTGGTTATTAGTAAGGCAAGTACGTGAATAAATACGCCTGTATACCAAGCTTTCAAAGGGATGGAGTAGGTATATTTTTTAGCGAACCAGATAATGGCTAATACCGTAGGGTAAACAACTAAAGTCCAGTGTAGGCTAAATATCAACTCATCTTGATAGTTTGCAGTCCATGGCGCCAAGGTTAACCTAGCCACGACTACCAATAATGCAAGCTTATATAGCCACTCAGGTAATGTTACTTTGTATTTCCAACTTAAATAACTCATAGAAGCAACTTGAGTGACAACCGCTAAGGTGAGTGTGCTGGCTGACAGTAACATGGTTAAGCAAAGTGTTAGCATTGAATTAGCCAGAATTAAATAACTGACTTGATGCAATTCAATTCTTGATTTTATGGCCCCATAAGATGCGATAGCGCTGATGATTAACATGTCTAGCACCCAAACTGGGTATAAGTAAGTTTCTGCATCAGAGCTTGCTGTTATATAGCTTATGCCATATAAGGAAATGGGTGTGATCACCAGTAGTAGCAAATAAGCGTTACGCTTAATATGCTGAGTTATCATGTAGAGACTAAAGGCTATACCTGCTAATACTGACACTTGGATAAACAGATACTTATTTGAGAAAGGAAACAAACTCGTGTCAAACGAAACTGTATTTGGCATTAAATGGAAAGAGTACAGTGTAAAGGCAAGCATTAAAAAGGGCCAAAAGTCTAAGGCACTGTGCTTGTTGGCTGCTAAGATAACTAGGCTAGCAATAATGACGCAGGCCCAGACAATATGATTAAAATCATTATATAAGCTTAGATAAGCGGCTAGTAATACTAAGGTTGCTAAAATACCTGCTTGTTCTTTTTTTGGGGTTAATAATGCTTTTATGGTAAGCGCTGATTTCATGCCGATTGTTAATTTCCAACCAGTAATACTTACCAAGGCATACAAGTACAGTGATGTTATTGCAAAGCAAAGTACTATCCAAAAGTCATGCTTGTCACTTAAGATAATAGCGGCAATAAACCACATAAAATGACCCGTAAAGCTTTGCCACCATAGCCATTTTTGTTTTACATATTCGGCAACCCAAATCGCAGAGCAAGAAACAAAAGCGATATAAAGTAATAAAGCCAAGATCTCGTTAGCACCTGTAGAGATCAGCGCAGGTACGGCATATGAGCCTATTATTCCTATACCAGCTAAAACGGGACCGAACCTTAGTGCTAAATAAGTCGCGGTTAATGCAATAACTGCAAGTAAAGCAAAGGCAATATTTGGCGTGATAAAGCTATAAAAGTCAAAAGAGACAAATGCCATGGCAAAGCAGGTTATGATTCCGCCGCTAGCGAGTGCTGCCGAGATATGTGGCGTGTGTATGTTAAATCGTTGTTTATGTTTGTGAGCTAGTTCAGCGGCTAGGATTAAGGCTAAGCCGAATATTGAGCCAAGTATCACTCTGATACTCGGTGGCAGTAGGCCTGCTTCGATAGAATACTTAGCTAAAAAGATGCCGCCTATGGCTAATATGATAGCTCCGAGCCAAAAAATGCCATTACCTTTGAGTAGAGACTCAAAGCTAATGTTAGTGGTTTTATTGTCTACAGGAGCAGATTTTGTCGCTGTATTTTTGGGAGTTGTTAACCACAATGAAATAGTTTCATTAGACGAATCTATAGGCTCTTTGCTGCTAGTGTTTTCTTCATTTTGATGTTGAGATGGTGTGTTAATTTCTGCCGTGGCTTGCGTGGCTTGCGTGACTTCTGTAATTCTTGTGTCGTCAGAGACTGGTTTATGGGAATTTAACTCTTTAATTTTTTCTTTTAGTCTGTCTATGTGAGAAGCTTGAAGATCTATGACTTTTTGCAGGTGATTTAGTTTATTAATTAATAGCTTTATACGGCCGCGATCTTTAAGTGCTAGGACGACACCAAAAAATAAAAAAGCATTAAAAAGAAACGAAAATAGGTCAGCATCCATACAATTTCCTAATTGTTATTATTCATTTAGTACAAGGCTAGTCTGCTTTAAAAACAATGAGATATCAATAAAGTTGTTGTCTTAACAGTTTATAGAAGCCTGTAGCGGTAACTTATTGTGCCACTTATATTGAGCAGCTTGAGTAACACTGATCTAGCTTAGCAGCGTGTTGCGTTTAAATGATGTTGGCAATGTAATCTTCAATGTTATGATTCGCGAGTCGCACCTCAATATCATCATCAAGCTGCTTGCCTAATAAGGCTTGTGCTAAGGGGGATTGTGCGGTGATTACGGTAATTGTTTGTCCGTTAAGCTGACAACGCATGCCGCCAGCGCTAGGGCCAATAAAGTACCAATGCTGTTTAGCTACATCATCACCCAGCTGAATAAGCGCCGTAAGCTGTACTTCTTCTAAAGGCAAATGTTCTGATTTTGCTAAGGCTTCATAGGCTGAAATCGCTTGCTGAAACTCTTGTACGCGCCTAGATTGCCCTTCAGCTAAATAACCTGCTTCTATTGCTAAAGTATCGTACTGTGTTTCCGCCACGCTTTGATCATCTATAGCTGCCAAGTGCGCTTCATTGGCGGCATTTATGGCTAAAGATAACTCTTTTCTAAGTTGCTTAATCACCTCGTCAATAATGTCTTGTTTACTGACAATGGTTTGGTTTGTGTTCTTCATGGGTCAACAATAGCTTTCTTAGAATATTGTTACTATACCTTAATCTATATCTTAATTATCGATTTAATCAGGCTAATTAACTCAATCTGACAGGTGTCAAAATTAACTTGTATTTTGCCGTGATTGCGATTATTTTATTAATAACTGGTTAGACCAATGAGAGCAATTATGACAACTTCACCTTACCCTAAATTACTTGAGCCATTAGACTTAGGCTTTACTCAGCTTGCCAATAGAACCTTGATGGGCTCGATGCACACAGGCCTAGAAGAAGAGAAAGGTGGCTTTGCTAAGCTGGCAGCGTTTTATGAAGAGCGTGCTAAAGGTGGAGTGGGCTTAATTGTTACCGGCGGTGTTAGCCCGAATATGCGTGGTCGTATTGCGCCTTTTGGTTGTGAAATGAGTCATTTTTGGCACGTGAAAAAGCACAAGCAAGTCACTGAAGCTGTGCATAAGTACCCAACAAAAATTTGTTTACAGCTGCTTCATACTGGTCGTTATGCTTACCATCCATTTAGTGTCGGTCCGAGTAAAGTTAAATCACCAATAACACCATTTACGCCAAAAGAAATGTCGGTAAGACAAATTAAAGGCACCATTAAAGATTATGCTTATTCAGCTAAGTTAGCTGCTAAAGCGGGTTATGACGGTGTTGAAATTATGGGCTCAGAAGGTTATTTGATTAACCAATTTGCCTGTTTGCGCACTAACCAGCGAAGTGATGAATGGGGTGGCAGTATTGAAAATCGTATGCGCTTTGCCGTAGAAACGGTAAAAGCAGTACGTGAAAAAGTTGGCGCTGAGTTTATTATAATCTTCCGTTTATCTATGTTGGATTTAGTGGAAGGCGGTAATAGCTGGGATGAAGTGGTTGCTATGGCAAAAGCGATTGAAAAAGCCGGTGCTACCTTAATTAATACCGGTATTGGTTGGCATGAAGCAAGAGTGCCTACAATCGTTACTTCAGTGCCAAGAGCTGCCTTTACCTGGATAACAGAGCGGATGAAGAAAGAGGTATCTTTACCGCTTGTTACCACTAACCGTATTAATACCCCAGAGGTTGCTGAACAGGTACTTGCTTCAGGGCAGGCTGATATGGTGTCAATGGCAAGGCCTTTCTTAGCTGATGCGCATTTTGTTAATAAAGCGGCTGAAAATAAAGCCGATGAAATAAATACCTGTATTGGCTGTAACCAAGCCTGTTTAGATCATGTCTTTCAGCAAAAGCGCGCATCATGTCTAGTGAATCCAATGGCCTGTTACGAAACTGAATTGCAACTTGAAAAGAGTAAGCAAAGTAAACGCATTGCCGTTATTGGTGCAGGCCCTGCTGGTTTAGCCTTTAGTGTTTATGCAACTGAGCGTGGTCATAAAGTTGAGATTTTTGATAAGCAAAGTGAAATTGGTGGTCAGTTTAATGTTGCCAAACAAATTCCTGGTAAAGAAGAGTTTTACGAAACACTACGCTACTTTAATAAGCAATTGACGCTATTAGAGATCCCAGTGCATCTTAATACGGAGCAAACCAGCGAAAGTTTACTAGCTCAAGGCTTTGATGAAGTTGTTTTGGCAACCGGCATAAAACCTAGAAAGTTAGATATTCCGGGCATTGACCATGAAAAAGTTAAATCTTACCTACAAGTGTTACGTGATAAAGAGCCAGTAGGTAAGAAAGTCGCCATTATCGGCGCAGGCGGTATAGGTTTTGATGTTGCGAGTTATTTGTTAGATGAAAAGTCCTTGTCGCTTGATCTTGAAGCTTGGCTAAAAAACTGGGGCGTTGATAAAAACTATCAACACTCAGGTGCTTTACTGAATAAAGAAGAGTTAAGTAAACATCAACCTAAGCGTGAAATTACCTTGTTACAACGTAAAATCACGAAAGTGGGTAAAGGTTTAGGTAAAACTTCAGGCTGGGTTCATAGAGCGCATTTACAAAAAAATGATGTCACTATGATCCCTGGGGTGACTTATAAAGCTATTTCTGATGATGGTTTACTTATTGAGGTAAACGGTAAAGAAAAATTGCTTGATGTTGATAATGTTATTATCTGTGCCGGGCAAGAATCTAATCGCGATTTACAACAAAGCCTAGAGCAAGGTGGCATGAAAGTGCATTTGATAGGTGGTGCTAATGTTGCTGCAGAGCTTGATGCTAAACGAGCCATTCGCCAAGCGGCAGAGCTTGCAGTAGTTATTTAACCAGCAAGACGCTTAGTTAAATCGTTCGCTTTTGTTAGCTGTGGTAAAAAATCTGGTGTACCACAGCTTTATCTTGATATACTCAATGTAATTAACCATTTATCAAATCATACAGCAGTGAAAGAAATTGTCGTTAACGGTAAAGATATTGCCGTTTACTCTTCGCCTAAACAATACAAACAACAACTTATGTCGCTTATCAATAATGCTGATAAGCGTATATATATCACTGCACTATACCTTCAAGACGATGAAGCAGGTCGAGAAGTGCTTCATGCGCTTTATCAGGCCAAGCAGAATAATCCTAGTTTAGATGTTAAAGTCTTTGTGGATTTTCACCGCGCGCAACGCGGCTTAATCGGTGAGCAAGAAAGCTTAGGAAATAGAGCCTTATACTTAAAATTAGCTGAAGAATATCAGCATGATATTGCTATTTATGGTGTTGCTGTTAAACGTAAAGAGTTATTTGGCGTTTTGCATCTTAAAGGTATGGTTTTTGACGATACACTTTTTTATACCGGCGCGAGTATTAATGATATTTACCTACAGCAGCACGAGCGTTATCGCTTAGATAGATACAGTGCCATCAGCAGCGAAGCTCTCGCCAATAGTTTTTGTCAATTTCTTGATAGTAATTTTGTCGATTCAGGTTATGCGCCTTTACTAAATCAGCCAGAGTTACCTACATTAGCCGAGCAAAAGAAAAATGTTGTCTCACTTAAAGCCTTGCTTAAGCGCTCAAACTATGAGGTTGATAATACAATTCATTCTACCGTATTACATGAGCAAATAACGATACAGCCGCTTGTTGGTTATGGTCGTCGAGGCAATAAGCTTAATCGCACTGTCCGCCAATTAGTGCAGCAAAGTGAAAAAACGCTGACAATTTTTACTCCTTATTTTAATTTACCGCCTGTGTTAGCGCGTGATGTTATCAAAGCATTAAAACGCGGAGTGAGCATTACCTTAATTGTTGGCGATAAAACCGCGAATGATTTTTACATTGCTGATGAAGAAAGCTTTAGTACCATAGGTATAGTGCCTTATATCTACGAAATGCTCCTAAAGCGCTTTATTAAACGTTATCAACGCTTTATTGATAACGGCTTGTTGAATGTGCACTTGTGGAAACATGAAGGCAATAGCTTTCATTTAAAAGGTTTGATTGCAGACGAACGTTTTCATTTATTAACCGGCAGTAACCTTAACCCACGGGCTTGGTCACTTGATTTGGAAAATGGCTTATTACTTGATGATGTTAGTAAACAGTTACAAGAAAAGTTTACTGAGGAAGTGCTAGGCATCTTAGTGCAAACCAGCAAAATCAATCACTATTCTGATATTGAGTCGGTAGATGATTACCCTGAAAAACCACATAAATTGCTTAATAGAATACGCGTTACCCAAATTGATCGCGTTTTAAAGAAATTTTTGTAGTCTACTCCCGAAATTACTGAATTCTAGAAAGCCTTTTTTGCTTGTACTCTAATTTCAAAGTTATCTATATCAGGGTTGTCGCTTTGCGGAAAGGCAAAATCTAAGTGAATAACTTGGTGGCCACCACCTGAATGTGGTGAATAGATGCGTAAGCCGACACCAGCTGAGCTTAACCAACCATTTTCAATATTATTGACGATAGAGCCACCAAAAGCTCTACCAGTATCAAAAAAAGCAACGCCAGCTAAATCAAATAGTTTAAATAAGTTAATTTCAGGGTAGTAGCGAATTTCCGTGGTGAATTTTATGCTATTTTCGCCGTGTTGGTACTGTAATGGAAAACCGCGTAGCCCAGTATTGCCACCCATAGTAACAGGCTTATCAAGATATTGGTTTTCACTTAAATAATTGGTGTTGTTGAAATAAAAACCCCAAGTTTTATTAAAGCGATAAAAGTATTCCGCATTGAGCTTTGCTAGGTAGCGATTATCTCGTTCATCATAAATGTCGCCAGCTAGATAAAGATCAACCAGTAATAAGCCGTTAGTGTGTGGGTTGAAGCCTTTTTTGATGGCAAAATCCCACAATGCCCACGCGGCATTTTCGTCGTTACCATTACCAATACCTAAACTGGAGTTTACTTGCCAGCCATGATTGAAATCTTCAATTTGAGAAATTAAATGAATATTGGTGAGTTTTCTGAAATCTTTTTCCATGTATTCAAAAGCAAACCAAGGGTAGATAAATTCTCTATCAAGCGGTAATTGCTCTGTTTGTGTTGGCTTTGCTATGTTGACGGCAAGTTTAGCTTGTGAAAATAGGTGCTTATCTTGGGTGATACCAAAAGTATACCTGAGTAGTCGCTCATCATTGTTAAAGTTGAGCCAGCCATAGTTGGCTTCTAAATAATTAATATCATGAGCGAAAATGCTTTGCTCATCGCCGTTTTGAAAAATTGTGTCATCGCGTGAGTCGTCATTAAAGCCGACTTTATAAGCATAAGGAATATGAAAGCCAGCAAAGCTTTTTTCTAGAAATAGTGCTCTTTGTTGACCGTCATCGTTATCAGCAAAGCGTAATTTTAAATCGGTATTTTGCTTTTGAAAAAGCGGAATGGTACTGACTAGCTTATAACCAGAGCGTTGCGAATTTTTATACGATTCAATTTCAGCATCAATGCCTAAGCCAAGTAAATTACGCTCTTTTATACCGAAGCTGTAGGTATTTACACCGCCTTTTCGACCAAAGCTGATTGTTGGCATTAAAGACCAATTGTCCCATGTGGTTACGGTGATTTTTTCCATATTGTCATCTGCGCTGACATTGGCATCTCGAATATATTTTTTACTGCGTAAATGCCGCTCAAGCTCAGCCATATCAGCGCGGGTTTTGGTGCATTTATTTAAAAAGAATGCCGCTTCATTTTCTAGGGTAATGACCTTAGTATCAATATGAATTGCATTGGCCCAACGATGTAGAAAGACAATGCCGTCTTCGCTTTCATCGAAAATGCTTTGTGGATTAAATATCACTTCAGGTTGTTCGAACAGACAAGGTTGGTCATGCAGGTTAGCTGTTGTATTCACTGTTTTATTGGTGTGGTTATTTATTTCATCGGCAGTAACAACTAAAGAGGCTAATAATAAAATACAAGCCGAAAGCAGCTTTTGACCAAAAAAAGGCTTTTTGGCTAAACGAGGTAGCTGAATTTTTGTTGTTATTATTGAGAGCAAGAGTACTACACGCCTTTTGTTTTTAATGGCAATAAAGCAGGTGAAACAGATACGTTATCTTTTTTAACCTTACTTTAACTATAGCGCTAACTTTTAACTATTGTTGAGTTTTTTTAAAGGCTTTACTCAATTTATTAAGATGAATTATCGAATATCATACTGTGACGTTAGCTAGATTGCATGGTCTCGAAAAATGGCTGAGGATACGCTAGGTTGGCTGTTCTTTATTAAAGGAAAAAGTTAAAGGAAAAAGTTGAAGGAAAAGGTGGCAGGAAAAAGTTGAAGGAAAAGGTGGCAGGAAAAACAGCGCACTGAGTTTTTGCTTGATGTACGCTGTTATTGTGTATTAACTTGTTTGACTTTAGTGGTTATCAGCCTTGTTACTTTCAGCTTGCTTAGCCTGTTTAACCATGTCGCGTACTTCGGCTAATAATGCTTTAGCATCATAAACAATTCCGTCTTTAATGGTGTAATTAACACCACCAACACGTGTTGGTTTATTATCATCACTTAAACGAAAATGTCCTGTACCATACAAAACTTTAAAGTTACGTAGCGGGTTTTCATTAACGATAACTAAATCAGCCTTTTTACCAACGCGAATTGAGCCTATCTCATCACTTACACCCAGCGCCTCAGCACCATTAATGGTTGCCGCTTGAATCACTTCTAAGGCATTAAAGCCAGCTTCTCTTAATAGCTCTAGTTCGCGTATGTAGCTAAAACCATAGATTTTAAAAATATAACCAGAATCTGAGCCAGCGGTGACACGGCCACCTTGGTTTTTATAATCATTAATAAAGGTCATCCATTGTTGGTAATTTTTCTTCCAAGCAATTTCATCATCTGTGGTCCAGTCGAACCAGTATGAACCATGAGCATAGCGGCTAGGTTGGAAGAAGTTCCATAAGGTAGGTAAGGTGTAGTCTTTATGCCAATCGGCATTCATATCACGCATTAAATCTCGGCTTGCTTCATAAATGGTGAAAGTAGGGCTTAAGGTGAAATCAAGCGCGAGTAATTCATCTCTAACAGTTAACCATTTTTCGCTACCTTGTTTGGCTGCTTGTTGCCATAATCTGCCCGCTTCACCAAATCGGTCTTGTTCATTATTGTAGTTATACTCTGGTGAGTAATTTTGAATATGCTGATGCTCAAATAGCGCTTCTGGCAAACCGTACCAATGCTCCATTGAGGTTAAGCCTAATCTTGCTGAGTCAACAACATTCATATTAGTCACTTCTAACTGGGCGTGATGCATCATGCTGCCTAAGCCTTGTTTTTTGGCCTCGGTTAATGCCGCTGTCATGATCTCGAGTGTAGCGCCAAAGAACTTAATGCCTTTTGCGCCTTTTTTCGCAATAGATTTCACCCATTTTTTCGCCTGTTTTGCTGTGGTGATATCGTCATCTAATCCTAAGCCAAAAACGAAATAAGGAAATATTCTTGGTGCGGCAATGGTGTTTTTCGCACTACGTTGAGTGTGATCCATAACCCAGTCTATACCGTTAAAGCTACCTGCTTCTCGCACTGTGGTGATGCCGTGCGCTAACCAGAGTTTAAACACGTATTCAGCAGGGATATTTGGCGCGCTGCCGCCAATATGGGCGTGCATATCAATAAAGCCGGGTAAAATATATTGCCCTTCAACGTTCAGCTCAATATCACCTTCTTTGGCTACTGGTCTTTTGTTAGGTTTAATTGGTACGCCGGGGTGGCCAACACTGACTATTTTTACGATACGATCATTCTCAATAACAATATCCATTGGCCCTCTAGCAGGTGCACCTTCACCTGATACAACAATACCGCCGCGCAAAATTAAACGTTTATAGGGGCCATCACCAACACTTCGTTCAGGTGCGCTAGCATCGGCCAAAACAGAGGTGTTTGCTATTAAAGCACTCAAAAGCAGAGTAAAAAAGAATGAACGTAGTAGCATGATAGTGTCTCGATTAGGCTGTTATTGATTTAACATACTATAGCCTTGATTAGATTGGTATATGATAATGCGTTATTCATTTTAATAAGAGAAGCGCCATGTTTAGTGAAGTAATTAACCCCAGATTTAGCGATACCGATGCATTAGGTCATATAAATAACACCCGCGTAGCGGCTTGGTTTGAAGGTGGCAGGGAAGGTATATTTCGATTTTTTACGCCTGACTTAGATCCAAAAAAGTGGCGCTTAATTATTGCGAAAGTTGAAATTTCTTATCATGGGCAATTATTCTATGGGCAGCCAATAGAGATGCGTACCTTTATTAAACGTATTGGTGGCGCGTCTTTTGAAGTCTATCAAGAGCTTTGGCAGCATGAGCAAATGTGCGTATCTGGCATCGCAACTATGGTGCACTTTTGTTACCAAGAGCAAAGCTCGGTAAAAATTCCTGACGATATTAGAGCGCAATTAGCAGAGCATATGTTAGCTGCAACATAAGCGTTATCGAGTTAAGATCAATAGAATCAATAAGCTAAAATTACTATTATTTAGTCTTGTTTTTTCAATGTGATTTTTAATTAATCGCTTAGTTAAAATAATTGGGAAATTACCAAAAAATCGCTCGAAAACTTTCGCTAGTCGCTATAGAATTGCCCTCTTAACTTAATTTCTCAAACGAGGCCGATTACCGTTGCGTAACAGGCGCTCATTTGCACAATCAATAGGATATTTTCATGGCAGGTGTAAATAAAGTAATTCTTGTAGGTAACTTAGGTAAAGATCCTGAGGTACGTTTTATGCCAAATGGTGGCGCAGTAGCTAATATTACTGTGGCAACGTCTGATTCATGGAAAGACAAGCAAACGGGTGAGCAGAAAGAGAAAACTGAATGGCACCGTGTGGCAATATTTGGCAAGTTAGCTGAAATTGCCGGCGAATACCTTAAAAAGGGCTCAAAGGTTTATATTGAAGGTCAATTACAAACACGTAAATGGCAAAACCAGCAAGGTCAAGACCAATATACAACTGAAGTGGTTGTACAAGGCTTTAATGGCACAATGCAAATGTTAGATGGCCGTAATCAAGGTGGTCAACAAGCAGGTGGCTTCGCTAATCAAGGTCAACAACAAGGTGGTTTCCAGCAGCAAGCTCCTCAACAGCAGGGCGGCTTCCAGCAACAGGCTCCACAACAACAAGGTGGCTTCCAGCAGCAAGCTCCTCAGCAAGGTTTTAATAAGCCACAACAGCAAGGTGGTTTCTCTAACCAAGGTCAACAGCAAGGTGGTTTCGCGCCTCAGCAACAGCAAGCACCTCAACAAGGTGGTTTCGCGCCTCAGCAACAACAGCAAGCACCTAAAGTGAACCCGCAAGAACCATCAATTGACTTTGATGATGATATTCCGTTTTAACCAAAGACAAAAATAAGAATGTTGAAAAATTCTCTAGAAAGCCGCTAATAAGCGGCTTTTTTAGTTTTATTAGAAAATTAATGTTGAAAAGTTAAAAATATCCATTATATTACTTTATAACAAATATAAATGTTTATTAGTGGGTGTTCATGAAAGTTGCTGTAAAGAAATTTAAAAGTGGAGAGCGCTACGCCTTTTTATTAGGAGAAGATGGCGTTCCCGATTTTTGGGTCACTCATTTTGTTACGCAAAAACTGCGAATGACTAAAGCTGCAACATCAATTGAGCAATACCTGAAAGACATTAAACATTTGAAACGCTGGGAGGAGATTAACGGTAGGGATCTGCTTGAGGAAATATATAACGGTAAAGTACCTAACCTTGATGATATTAATAAACTTAAAGAGCACTGCTCATATCAGGCTAAGGTGGTTAAAGATAAACCAGTAAGTAATGTGGTTGATATGGGAAAGTTTCATTTATCAAAATCACAAGATAAACCGACTATTGGTAAATCTCAATATATATCCCGTATAGCTCACATTGCAGAGTTTCTTCACTTTATAGGGCAAGAAAGAGTCAAGCATAAGCCAGCAGCCGAAGAACTTCTGGAGGCGCTGGATAAGATGAAAACTCGACTTAAGAGTGGTAAGCCAAAAGGAAAATCGAAGAAAGTTTCCTTAGATAAATCTGGTATTCCAGATGATGTATTTGATGACTTTGTTGAGGTAGCTAAGCCTGATTCACATTACAACCTGTTTAAAAACCCTGTTGTAAAGTTTAGAAACTATCTAATCGTACAAGTGTTATATGAGACTGGATTTCGATGTGCCGAGTTATTAGCGCTTCGGATCAGCGATATTGGAACAGATATTGACAATCCAACATTGTCAGTTGTTAGAAGACATGACAGTAAGGATGATCCTAGGTTGAAAGAGCCAACAGCAAAGACCCTCGGCAGAGCTGTTTCTATTACAAAAGAGCTAAGAGACTTGTTAAATACTTATATAAAGGTTCATCGTGCGGATACGAAAGTAGCGAAAACACACCCATTTATTTTTGTTTCTCACAAAGATAAGGAGGGACATTACCAGTCTGGACAACCGCTCATTCAACAAACAATTAACGATGTATTTAAAAGCATTAAAGGTGTGAACCCTGAGCGTTTCTGGGCTATTACACCTCATTCTTATAGGCATTATTTTAATGATCAACTGTCAGATCAGATTGATGAGGAAAGAAGGGCTGTCAGGCAAGAAGTAAAACGATTGGAACAGGCGGGGTTGCATCAAGCTGCAAAGCAATATGCAGACGAAAATAAGATTACAAAGCAGCGAGAGCTGGAGATAAGAGCTGAATTAAATGGACATTCATCTCTTAAATCAGGTGAGATTTATCTCAAGCGAACTGCAAGAAAACAGGCACAAAGGATACGCCAAAGAATGCAATCGCGGATGAAGCACAAAACAGACGAGGGTTATCATGGTAGCTAAAGCAAAAAAATTACACGGCTCAAAAAGCGCTAGAACAAAATCGGATAAGCGATACAGTAAAGCTAACTATGAATTTGATGTGTATGACGATCTTTGGCAATTAGATGCAAATAAGTCACTGAATTTTGATTTACTGGCCCCTCTAAATTTAGACCCAAAGTTCGAAATTAACTTCAAACTAGCCTTGGCTGACTATGCTTCAGAATTTTCGTCTTCTTATGCGTTGAATATATTCATGTTTAGCCGATTGCTTTTTGCAATTGGCGTGAGTGATGCTGTTCGAGAACAGCATATAGTGAATTTCAAAGCGACCCTGACTAAAAGCACTGAATACAAGCTTGGTTATATTCGTGCATTTTTACTGGACTGGCACGACAAAGAGATCAAAGGAGTTGATAAAAAGGCGGTTGAGTTACTTAACTCACTTAAACTTTCTGGTAATGAAAAAGGAAAAGCTGTTGCTTTAGGCTGCCCTTTTAGCGGAGCGTATTCATTTGAAGAACAGACAGCCTTTATAAACTGGTACGTGGATGCCTTTACTGAAAAGCTGATCTCGTTGACTGATTACGCCTTTATCATGGCACTCCAACAAACGGGTGCCCGTCCTGTTCAACTCACTTATCTTTACTATGGAGATTTAATAACAAGGATTGAAGAAGGTGTTGAGCATTTTGATTTACAACTCCCAAATGCTAAAAAACGTGATGAACATTTTAGAGGCTCTTTTCAACTCAAGAAGGACACTGGTGAAGATTTAATGCTGGTGCTAACAACGCAGGCAAATCAATCCATCAAGGCTGTTGAAACACAATTTGATATTAAATTGAAATCCAGCCAAAAGAACCAAATTCCTATTTTCCTCAATACACGAGAAATGTCTAAACTCGCTAGTTTTGATGAATTTGAACAGCTACAACAAAAAACGCCTGACTTATTGTGTATACGGATGAAAGGAGCAAATCCTTCTATTGGTGAAATGATCAGGCGTTTGTCTCGACTTTGCCCTTTAAAAACAACACGGATTAAGTTAGATGATGGGTTTGGTGATTTGCATATCAATCCCAGACGATTCCGCTATACCCATGCAACCAATATGGCAATGTTAGGAGCAAGCGATTATGCAATAGCCGAAGAACTAGGCCAGTCGGATACCCAACAAGTAAAAGTCTACACTGAGTTCAACGAAGAAATGGCCGACAGAATTGATGAAGCATTGGCATCTGATTTAACGCCATTAGCGCAGGCATTTTCAGGTACTTTAATAGATAGCGAAAAAGACGCAATTCGAGCCAATGATCCTCGTAGCCGAATTAATAACAATGATGGCAATCCTGTCGGAAATTGTGGCAAGTTTGGCTTTTGTGCTAATGGCACAATTCATTGTTACACCTGCAATAAATTTCAACCTTGGCTGAATGCCCCCCATGCTGAAGTCCTGAAAAGTGTTATTTCTGAACGTGATCGAAAGCGTAAAATGGGTGCAAGTGAGTTTGTGTTACAAGGCCATAATCGCAGTATTAATGCAATCAAAGTAGTCATTCAAAAGTGTCATGTTAGAAGGCAAGAGCTAGAAAAAGAAGGAGCGTTAAATGTCTGATGTATTGGTATTTACACCGAAGCATAAGCTCGATTACCAGAAAAACTATGCGGACTTCATAGCATTCGCAAAAAATGACTTAACACTTTTTGGTGATCATGAGTTTAAAGCTCCTCTAGGAACTCAGAAAGGATGGGAATGCGATAAATGGTCTTGGGACACAGCAAGAAGCAAGAAATTAACCATCGTATTTGGAAACAGTGTAAACCATTCCAAATATATACCATTCAAACAGCCATTTGCTGACTTTGCCAAAGCCTATGTACGTTATGAGCAGTCACTGAATCATAAAGATTCAACCGCTTGGGCTTCATCTTTAGTGTGGATCTATAATGCGCTAGAAGAAAGCGCGGCTCAAAATGATAGAGCTGATGTTGATATTATGCACCTCAATAACACAGTGATAAATCGTGTTGAGGAACAGATTAAGAACAGTAAATTAGGTGCTGGAGCAAAGCGCAATATAGGTCTGTCATTTGAAAAAGTATTGAAGTTTATTAAGGACAAGCGATTCAAGCTAGACTTACAAGACTGGTTAAATCCTTTCCCTCGTCCATCCGATTCCAGAATTAAACTTGATGAAGACAGTCGTAAAGAAGAAGTGGAGAAATGTCCTTCTGACTATCAAATGCTTCAAGTGGCGGATGCCTTTCATAAAGCTAAAACACCTCGTCAAAAATACTTCTCCAGTCTATGTGTAATGTTGATGTGCCAGCCGAGCAGAAATACAGAACTTAATGGTTTAACCATAAACTCACTACAAAGAAGTGAAAAGGGACGTTTATATCTAATGTGGCATCCTGCAAAAGGTGGAGATCCCGTTAAAAAGTGGGTGCCTAAACTACTAGAGGATGTCGTACAGCAGGGATTTGACAGACTCATTGATATTTCCGAACCCGCACGAACTGCTGCGAAATTTGCTTTTGAAAATCCCAACATTTTCATGATGCATGACAAGTGCATTACACCTACTGATTTCCCGCAAGACAAACCGTTAACATATAATCAATTTGCAAAAGCAATATGCTTTAAGACTGGTCTGGATTCCAATGGCACGCAGATGAGTTGGACACATAATGGTTCAATAAAATGGTTACGTAATTTAATAAGCCAAATCAATCATGTGGCAGACTGGAAAAAGGATTTATTGAATGGGTGTAAAGTTTCGCAGGACAACGAAATACTGACCAAACACACTCATAACCCTACAGGGATTAGTATAAAATTCCCTAGTTATAGAGATCTTCGCTCTGTTGTTGACCAAAAATATAAAACAAAAGACTTTCCCAATTATGGTGATGTGAAGCTTTGGGATTGCATTACCTTAGTTCGTGAGAATGAGTTTCACAAAGAATTTGATGTTAAGCCGTTTTCTTGGGTAATGGTCGGTCATGGACCTGTGAGTGATGCTTTGGGTTCAGATCGCCCTTCAGGAGAAGAAACAATCGAGTCAATCTTTGATGAATTGGCAATCACAGACGAAGATGGCACTAGGTTACAATTGAATACACACCAGCCCCGGCATTGGTTAAATACTAAGTTGAAACTGGCAGGTGAAGAAGATTGGTTGATTGCCAAGTGGTCAGGTCGCGCGGATATAGAGCAAAACAAAGCTTACGATGGCAGAACTCAAGAGCAAAAGTCACGGTTAACTAAGCGTATAGGCCATGTTGCAAATGGTGAAGGTGTCATGACGGTTGCTCAAGCTAATCAGTTTTTATTGCCATACACATCAGAGTCGCCACCTCCTGCAATTGTGTTGCATGATTTGGGCTTACCAGTCTCTCTCAAGTCACTTGGAATTAATCGCTCAGGTGTCGCTCAGTTCACAGGGTTAGGTTATTGTGTTCACAATTATGCAGAAAGCCCGTGTGTTAAAAATGGCGATTGTGCGGTCTGTAGCGACCATGAATGCCTTAAGGGGCTGCCAAACACTCTAGAAGAGCTTAAAAACCTTGAGAAGCTTAATGAGGAGCAATTAGAGGATGCAATCGTCAAAGCAGGAGATAAAGTTTTCGGTGCTGATCGTTGGGTAACTGCCTCAGGCTTTAGATTATCAAAGATTAAAACCATTATTGCTATGATGGAAGATCCAAACAGACCTGATGGTACACCCATCAGAATTCCTGACGAATTAGACCCTTCTCCTGTTAAACGTTCACTCAATATTGATGAGCAAAATGTTATACCAATCTTCGACCTTACTGCCTTGGCACTATCTGATATGGAGGAGTCATAATGGCTTTTGTAACAGACAACAAAGAAACGATTCTAGCGATCATTGATGGTTGGAGCGGTAAACTTACATATGATCTTCTTTCAGAAAGGCTTCAATCAGAGTTGGGCTTAAAACGTCCCCCATCAAGGCACACCTACACAAAGCATGATGAAATAAAACATGCATTTGACTTAAAGAAAGAAGAGCTTAGATCTAAAAAATCTGCTGCAATCGAAGAAGCCAAATCGCTATTTGATAGCTCTGATAAATTAAGCCAGCTATTGGAAAACTTGGACAATGATGATGCAACTATTGCCGAACTTATAAAGCGAGTTGAAAAGCTTGAAAACGAGAATGAAAGGCTAACCTCGGAGAACAACAGGTTAAGTACCCATAATGACATGTTGCTTGAAAGGTTTGCTAGGTGGCAACATAATCTTCAGAAGATGGATGGTGTTGATTTGAATAAGCTTGCTACAACTATTGATAGTGGGTTACCTGCCAAAAATCGAGATTAAGTGTATAAGGTTACTAATCTAGGTAGCGTTAATCATCCCCAAAAAAAGGGGGAGCAAACATTACGTTTCTCCCCGACTAATCTGCGCCCGGCCTTTTCGGACACTCATATATTTTATTTATTAGTAGCTATTGATACCCAACCACACGATGTGCAAAGTGACGGAATATTGGTTCTATTTAACTGCTCACCATTTAAGTTTAGTTCGTACAGATCGCCCGTATCTTTATCTAAAACTCTTATTACGTCATTGGTGTCGATATCAATATCATGCACATTAATATTTGGAGTAATAGTGGCTACAAACGTTGTTACACCTGTATCGGTATTTATTGTAACTAGCTGTCTGCTTGTAAATCCAATACCATACAAAGTGCCATCTGATGAATAGTCGATACCAAAAATAACATCTTCGTGACCACTAAAATCAAGTTCACTTAGCACGGTTCCATCTTTTTCCAAGTGATAAAGTTTAGTCCTTTGGTTACCAGATGTTATTAAATCAGATGTTCCCCAAAATTTTCCATTACTATCGATTGCTAAGCCATGCATTTTCCTAGGCTGAGGGCCTTGTTCGATACATAACGGTTGGCTTGGATCTACAGCTTGGATTGCCTGTGACTGCACTGTACTGACAGAATAAAGAATACCCTCTTCATCAATATCTAAAGCTCCCACATACCAACAAGCAGTTGTTTGAGCTTGCAACACCTCATCATAATTACTGCCAGAAAAACCATGATACTTAGATCCAGCCACAATGATTAAGTCGATATTTTCTGATATTGGATTTACGCCTTCAACCACATTAAGAGTAATTGATGAAGGTTCACTGTCTTCTGTCCCATCATTTACGACAAGTGAAATGAGGTACTCGCCAGCCTTATCCACCTTAATACTTGGTGTCGCTGTTGTCGCATTGTTTAAAGATGCAAAACTAGTAAATGGCTTAGAATCCAACGACCAGATATAAGTCAATTGATCGCCATCATCATCATAGCTGCTAGTACCGTCTAATTGTACGGTACTACCTGTATTTATGGATTGGTCTTGACCTGCATCTGCAACAGGTAACGCTGTAGGTGGAATATTATCTGCTAGAGTAACGGTAATATTTTTTTCTGTTTGAGCGCCATATTGGTCAGTTGCATAAGCCGTTAAAGCATATTCTCCTGCGGCTTGGTCTGTGTCGATTGAGGTTTGACCACTCAATGTAACTGTGTGCCCCTCAGGATCGGATACATCACTCTGTTCAACGAGAGTTATAATGCCTTGATTCGTATTCAATGAAATTGAATTTGGTACTTCAACACTAAAAGCGGGTGCTTGATTTTTTACTATTTGATAAGACTGAGATTGATTGACTACGCTATTGTCTGAGCCATCAGTAACGGTTTGAGTTACATGGTAACTACCCTCAATGTTTTTTAGTTCTAGACAGTATTGATTTGCGTCATTCTTTTGTCCAAAAGCAATGTTTTCAGCCAATCCATCACTGGAAGTTAGTTCAAGCGCTTCTGATACGTAGCCGCTATTATCTTCAACCGTAGTGGAAACACAGATATTCCCAACATCTAATCCACCATTATCATAAGGGACTGAGAAAGATATTTCATTAATAGACCCTACAGGATCTAATGCATCAATTATAACTTTTTCGCCTGCAATCTTACCAATCAGGCTAGAGTTGAACGTTGTACCTTCAAATTCAACGGTTCGTGAACATTCCAGAGTAAATTTATTGTTATCATCAATCAGTTCATCAATATCATTAACTATTTCATCCACATTTAGCAAATAAGTCGAGTTTGTTTTTGATAAGGTGTAATTGCCACATATCACATCATGCATATTTCCTTCTAATGTGATTCCAGATCCTGTTGATGTGGATGAGACAGTAGTCCCATCAACAGTCGTTTTAATTGTGACCGTAATATTCTGCGCTGTATATTCTAAGTTGGAGGTCGCGCTTGAATAGCTTGAAATTGCTGTTTGAGCTTTTAATAATTTTTTATTGACGCTTTTTGCTTGAGTGGTAGTAAAACATTCCATTGGATATACTACGTCTGAGCTAGGTACGGTTACTCCTGAAGTATCTTTTTGAACTTCTAAAAGCTTGTGTGGGACAGAAGATCCACATACGCCATAAGGGGATTCGTTTTGAGCTAATTGTTTGTCATTTAGTGGAATGTCTAGGTAACCAAGGTTGACATTACTTGCACTTGTTGAAATACCAAGTAGTTCAGTACCTTCGTAGCTACCGCCACTGACGAATCCGCTAACGCTATTTTCTAAATGAGAGATAACATCTTCGGTGTTTGGCAGAACACTTAAGTCAACATTAGATGTTGTTGAAGCTCCTTTGCTGTCATTAGCTTTAACTGAAACCTTATAGTCACCTGCTTCAGGTGCAACAAAGCTAGCTTGATGGGTGAAATTAAGCTCACCAGAGTATTTTTCAAGGTTTACTTCTACATTGCCCAATTCGGCAGTCCCAGATATAGAATCACCATCACTATCTATTATTGTTAATAAGACTGTAAAATTATCGTTTCTTTCAATAGCTGTGCTATTTGCTTCATCAACGACAGAGCTTGTTGGGCTTATTACAGGAGCTTGGTTTACAGGAGGAGTTGTTACTTCTTCATTTCCTCCAGAACTACCACCGCCACACGCAGTTATATTAAGAATAGCTAATGAAATTGCTAATTTTGGGAATGCCGACTTCATAATTAACTTCCTTATTGATTGTTGATTCCATTGTGAAATCTTAAATTTTTTATCACTCATTATTTAACCATGAAAAAGTCTGCTTGCATAGTTAGCAAATCCACTGAGTCTGAGGTGAACTAAAAAAATAACTATAAAAAAGTACATGAACTAAATTTATATTGACTATTTAAGTGCAAATTATAATAAAGTTGAACTAAACTTATAACTTAGGTTCATGTTAAGAGGCTGGAGATGGCGTTAATAGGGTATGCAAGAGTTAGCACGCAAGAACAAGATCTAGAAGCTCAAGTTGATGCATTAGAGCGTCATGGCTGCGAGAAGGTATTCTCTGGCAAGCAAGGCGGTAACTCTTTGGATAATGTAAAAAAACTAGACGACCTTCTCGATTACATCCGTGAAGGTGATGTTGTATGCGTTACAAAGCTTGACCGTTTGGGCAGAAGTCTTAAAGGGATCATGACTACAATTGATGGTATTCATTCAAAAGGCGCTGCTCTTACAACACTTGATGGAGTTATTAACAGTGCTGATGATTCGCCCTTTGGAAAAGCTGTTCTTCATGTTATTGCTGTTTTTGCTGAGCTAAACAAGAGCCTGATCATCAAAAATACCACTGAAGGCCGTGAACGGGCTATTGCTCAGGGGAAGCATATGGGCAGGCCAAAGACTATTCCTGACTCTGATAGGAAAAAGATCCGTAAGTTAGTGCAATTAAAGCAGAAATCTCAGAACCAACTCTCAAAGGAGTATGGCGTTAGCAGGACTACGATAAAACGCATCGTGGAGGGGAGTTAATATATGAGTAAAGAAAGAGGTCAACGTAACAGAGACTTATTCCTTGGCTGGGTGGCTGAAATGAAATCAAAAGAGTCGCCTAACTGGTTGGATTATTGGCATGGCGATACGTTAAGTCCCAAAAAAATTGCTGATGAGCTTGGTTTTGATTCCTCTGCATTTAAGGAAAAAAGAAATAAAAAGCTCTTTGATTTGTTGCAAGAACTTAAACAAGAACTTGCTACCTCAGGTGTGTACCAGCAACGTAAGAAAAACCTACCTCTCGATAAAGAGATCATTGATGTATCAAAAGAAACTGACGAAGACATCAAAGATAGCGCTAGAGTCAGAGACCTAAAAAGAACAAACCGAAGACTACAAAACGAAAATGCTAAGTTAGCTGCCGAAGTTGCCAAGCTATCTGAATTTAAAGATGTACTGATTGGAATGGGCTTGTGGAAATGAAGAGTAGTGCTTATCTGGTAAGGATCACCAGAATATACCAGTACCACCCGGATAATGTCCGGCTGGGAGCTGTTTTTGTTAACCACAAAGCAGGTGCGCATCGTATTGAGATTCTGACTACTCAAGACAAGTTAAATATTGATCCGAAAGTCGGGCAGCAATGGAAAATTCTCAAAGAACAAAATTTCAGCATTAGGCAGCAACAAGTCAGTACGGGTGGTTATGTTGATGTCTGGCGCTTTATGGAGCCGACACTGAAATGTGTTATGCCTGATAATGGCCTTGGCTTTGTAACCTTTTTAAGCACTGAGAAAGCGTTTGAAGGCATTGGTAAGGTAAGCGCACAATTTCTTTGGAATGAATTTAGAAGCGATATATTTAACATACTTGAATGTGATAAATATGCGCCATACAAACAAGACCAGTCAATAACGAATTTTCAAGCTGTTAGGAATGTTCTGCTTGGTGATAAAGCCGTGCATGGATTATGGGATGGCTATAAAGAGTATTCCAACTTAAAACACTCAGCTCAATTGGTTGAGTGGGAAATAGAAGCCCCTATCCAGCGCCAGTTGTTCAGATTTGCAGATCAGGATGCGATCAATTTTCTTACACAGAACCCATACCGCTTATTTTCACTGGGGATGCGATTTAACAAGGTAGACGCTATTGCTCAAAAACATTTCGGTATCAAACAGGATGATGAAGTCAGACTGATAGCAATCGTTGAACAAGCATTGAGATTATGGAGCGATCAAGGCAATACGGTTGCAGATTGGCAAGATATTGAATCGTCTGTTTCTAAGCTGTTGAACAAAGACCAACGGCTAGTTGCAAGGGCAAGTGAGCTAGATGGCGATATCGTTGGGTTTTTTAAGCAAAACAACCAATATTTTGTTTCAGGCAATTATATATTTGAGAAAACGATAGCCAAACGTTTTGGTAACCTCAGAAAATCACACAACCGTTGGTCGAGCGAGTTAGAAGAGGCATTTATAACCTCATTCCCTGCCGATTGGCCCATTGAAAAAGCACAAGAACGTGCCGTAAGGACAGCATTAGTCAGCCATGTCTTCGCCCTAACTGGCGGAGCTGGAACAGGCAAAACAACGACTACTAAGCTGATTGTAAATGCTTATCAAAAACTAGGTTATACGATATACCCCGTTGCGCTATCAGGAAAGGCAGCCCGTAGACTTCAACAATCAATCGGTAGTGAAACGAAGACGATTGCAAAACTGTTGCGAGAAACTGATCTTGATACAGATAAGGCTGTATTGCTTGTGGATGAAGCTTCCATGTTGGATGCATATACCATGTGGCGTTTAGTTACTTTGTTTTCTGATAAAGTTCGAATCTTGTTAATTGGTGATCCTTATCAGCTTCCACCGATTAATGCAGGTTTCATTTTAAATGATGTCATTAAAAGCGGTGTAATAAACCATGTGGAACTTGATGTCGTGAAACGACAGGGAGTAGATAGTAGTGTACCTACATATTCCAATGCTATACGGCACGGCATAATGCCAGAGTCATTAACTACCGCTGACATTAAGTTCCAAGAATCAACAGGCGATATTCTGCAAGACGCAGTTACTGCGTATTCTGAGTATGACAAGGCCATGATAGTCGCCCCTACCAATGACACGGTAAGAAAAGCCAACATCATACTGCAAGGTGTTGTGAACCCTAATGGCAAGCTTCTTGACCTTACGGATATGCCAATTACCAAAGGAAGCTATGACTTCAGAGAAGGTGACCCGATTGTCATTACCTTAACCAGTTATAAACACAATGTTCAGAATGGTACTCTGGGGATCATAAAGAGTGCAGAACCTACTGATGAGTATGCTTGCGTAATTGAACTTGAAGACCTTGATGAAAAAGGTAACAAACGTCTGTTAGAAGTCGATTGGCAATTATTTGAATATATCGATCTCGCTTACTGCTTAACCTTGCATAAATTGCAGGGGTCACAAGCTCCTAATGTGATTGTTTTGCTTGAACGAGGAAGGTTGCTTGATCGTAGTTGGTTGTATACGTCTGTGACAAGAGCAGAAGATAAAGTACATATTATTGGCAAGGAAACGGATTTTCGTTATGGTGTTAACAAACAAGGCGCAGTTGATACTCGTAAAACCGCCTTGGCAGAAATGTTGAGAAATGTTTAAATTTAACCGTAATTGGTAGAAAATAGCGCAGTTTATCTACATTTTCATATTTTAATGTTTAAAAGTAAATTAGGGTCACTTGGTGAAAGCTATTACCAGTAAAGGATGTTGCCACTGTACTGCCCCTGAATTCATGTGTTTTGTCTTAGATAACCTTTCTAAGCAAAACAAATTTAAAAATGTTGAGTGAAATTATCAAGGGTCTGTATTTACAGGCCCTTTTTATTTTCTATGACAACACTAAATAGATAATAAAGTAGCTGGTTATGCTGTAACTATCACAGCTAGTTGATAGGTCCTTGCCAATAATGTGAGGACTGCCCAGAAAAAGCACTGGCATACTTTGTTAAGTGCTCAATTAAAAAATCTTTAACCACCGTTACTTTTGCGGCTGATTTTAGATCAGAATGATAAAGTAGCCACAGGTTCCAAATGGAAGGTTTTAACGGTAAATCTAGACGATATAGCGTTGATGAGCTGTCATTATCAATGAGGCCACAGGGTAATTTCGCAATACCTAAGCCATTTTTTGTCGCAGTAATTAACGGCCCTAGTTGATCAAACTTTGCTACCACCTCAGTTGCTGCGAAACAGTTTGAGTACCAGTTTGGATCAAATTCTAATTGCCATAATAGTAATCTGTGCTGTTTTGGCAATTGCTGTAAATAAGCCGCGCTGGCATACACTCCCCAGTTAGAGCTAAATAATTTTTTGCCGATTAAATCACCTTGCGTAGGTGTCGGGGTAAATCTTAAGGCAATATCAGCTTCTCGCGCATAAAGATCTTTATGGTGAGAGTCCATGAGCAAGTTAATCTGAATATTGGGATAACGAAAGTTGAGTTCATTTAAGGCCGGTATAACATAGTCATTCGCTAACTCAGGTGTCAGCGTTAAATTCACTTCGCCGCTAAGCTGGTTATCGTGACCAGCAAGTTTTCGCTCAATATTAAGCTGTTGTTCTTTTAATAGGCTAATGTCAGGTAAGACACTGAGACCAGCCGAGGTTAATTGGTAGCCTTTAGGCACACGTTCAAACAGTTTAACATTAAAGCGTGCCTCGAATGCCTGAATACGCCTGGCAACTGTGGTGTGATTAACATTAAGTTGACGCGCTGCGGCAGACAAACTTCCTGTTTCACTCAAGGCTAAAATGTATTGATAATCATCTTCTATGCTCATCGGTGCATTATTGCACAGTTAAATTGCAAACATCACTAATTTATTTTCTATAGATATTTCGTACAGTTATAGCAACTTTTAAACACGTTAAAGGAAATAGCATTATGTACACCTTATATCACTTTCCAATTAGTTGCTCGAATGTCGTTAAAATTGCCTTAGAGCTGATTGATGTTGAACACCAAGCGGTTATTGTTGATTTATTTCAAGGCGAGCAACAAACGCCTGAGTTTCTGCGCTTGAACCCTTTAGGCAAAGTCCCTGTACTTGTTGAAGGAGATCAGGTGATGACTCAGGGGGCAGCGATATTAATTCATTTAGCCCAGAAATATCCTGCGGCTAAGTTAATGCCTGAGTTAGCATCACCTGCAGGTATGACAGCATTACAATGGTTTGATTTTATTGCCAGCAGTTTGCATGGAAACTTTGAAAAATTATTTCATCCAGAGCGTATCGCCAATGAAGCAGAAACGGTTAAAGCCAATGCTGAAGAGCTACTGGTGAAGCAATTTACTTATATAGAAGATAGACTATTTGAAAGTCAGTTTTTAGCTGGCGAGCAACCTTCACTTGCTGATTATTACTTTGTCGTTATGCTTGGCTGGGGACAAGTATTAAGTTTTGATTTATTTGCGCGTTATCCTGCCTTTGCTAAGTTTAAGGCGAGATTAAAAGCGGTTAGTGTTGGCTCTCAATCATTACAGGATCTGTGATTTTAAGTTGGCATTATAGTGATGCTGATAGAAGTTGGTTAATTTTACAAAATTACTTAATCAAATTAACCAACCTCTTAGTCAATATCACTAATCATTTTAGGTTTAAATATGTAACTTTTCTGTAACTTGTTGTTACACATGCAAAATAACCGATTGGCATAGCCTGTGCTATTTTTAATGCAATGTTAAAAATATAGATATGTCCAATGCTTAATTTAAACAAGAACTTATTAATTACCTCAGTTATTGCAGCCAGCCTTATGTTAACTGGTTGTTCAGAGCCACAAGCAAAACAAGAAGAGAAAAAAGAAGCGGAATATGCCATTCCAGTAACTGTTGCCAGTATTGAGCGCGGTAATGTTTCTTCAAACTTTCATACCACAGCGACATTAGAGTCTCGTAATGAGGCAGATATTATTACTCGTGTTACAGGTATTGTTGAGCAGTTAACAGTTGAAGAAGGCGACTTTGTTGAAAAGGGACAAGTCTTAGCCAAAATTGATCCGCGTCGTTATCAGTTAGCATTAGATAAAGCCAATGCCGAATTAGCAGGTATTGAGCAAGAATTGCAGCGACTTTCACAAATGGCTGAAAAGCAGCTTGTCAGTGCACAGGCGTCAGACAAATTAAAGTATCAATATCAAGCGGCACAAGCAGCACGTGAGTTAGCCGCGTTAGATTTAAAAGATAGCCAAATTGTTGCACCAATTTCAGGTTATATCTCAAAACGCTATGTTAAAGCCGGTCACTTTACTCAAGGTTATCAAAAGCTATTTCATATTGTTGACCAATCAAGCTTACAAGCCGTGGTCTACTTACCTGAACATCAGCTAGGCAATATTGAATTAGAGCAAGCAGCAACAATGCACTTTACTGCACGTAAAGGGCAAACGTTTGCGGCGCAAGTACGTTCAATTTCGCCCATTGTTGATAGTCGTAGTGGTACATTCAAAGTGATTTTATCATTAGAAAATGACAACTTGCAGTTAAAGCCGGGCATGTTTGCGCAAATTGCTTTGACTTTTGATACCCATGAAAACACGTTAACCATTCCAAGTGATGCCATTATCACTTTAGATAATCAAAGTAAGGTGTACTTAGTAAAAGATAATAAAGCGGTAGAAGTACTGATTGATAAAGGTTATGTGCAAGAGCAACTAACGGAAGTAAGTGGCGAACTGGCAGAAGGCGATATGGTGGTTATTAACGGCCATCACAATCTAAAAGCTGATTCATTGGTGGAAGTACTAAATGCTGAGCCAAGCCTTGATGAAGTATTATCTGATGATGAAGTGTCAACAGATAAGAAAACAGCTATTGCTAAGAATCATTAGTGAGTAATTGAATGAACACTATAAAGTCATTTTTAACTCAATGGGTGTATCGATCAGCCGTGACGCTAATGTGCACCTTTTCAGCAGTATTAATCAGTATTGTCAATACGGTAGGAGCATTCTCATGAACTTAACAGATTTTGCTATTAAGCACCCAAGTGCAGTACTTGTAAGCGCATGGTTATTTACCTTTAGCGTTATGTTTGTCAGCTTTATGGGAGTTATTTCATGAACTTAAACATGAGCTTAACAGAATTTGCCATAAAGAACCCTAGTGTTGTCCGTGTAGGAGTTTGGATGTTTACCTTTGCTGTAATGTTTGTCAGCTTTAGTGGAGTTAGCGCATGAGTTTAGTAGATACCGCGATTAGAAGACCTGTCACAGTTTGGATGTTTACCTTCGCCGTTATGCTATTTGGCTTGGTTGGTTTATCAAGATTAGCGGTGAACTTATTACCTGAGCTGTTTTATCCGACCTTAACGGTAAGAACCAATTATACTGGTGCAGCGCCTGCTGAGGTCGAGCAATTAATTACTAAGCCGATTGAAGAGGCGGTGGGTGTTGTAAAAGGTCTGCGTAAGATTAGCTCTATTTCAAAAGCCGGTCAGTCTGATGTGCTACTAGAGTTTGAATGGGATGTTGCTATGGACATCACCAGCTTAGAAGTACGCGAGAAATTAGATCTGATAAGCTTGCCTTTAGATGTACAAAAGCCACTGATTTTAAAATTTAATCCATCGTTAGATCCTATTATTCGTCTTGGTTTACAAACCAAAGACAACTCAGTTACTGGGCTTACTAAACTAAGAACCTTTGCAGAATACGATATTAAGCGCCAATTGGAGTCTTTATTAGGCGTAGCTTCTGTGAAACTAGGTGGTGGTTTAGAGCAAGAGTATCAAGTACTGATTGATCAATATAAACTGGCGCAGTTAAATTTAAGCAGCCAAGAAATTATTAATCGCATTAATGCGGAGAATATCAATGTTTCTGCGGGTAAGCTTATTGAAGGAAATACCCAATATTTAGTGCGTACGCTAAATCAATTTACCGATATCAAGCAAATTGGTGAGCTAGTGGTTTATCGTGAAAATGAGCAAATTGTCACTTTAAATGATATTGCCACCATAGTTGATGGTTATAAAGAGCGTACCGATGTAACCCGTATTAATGCCCAAGAAGCGGTAGAGCTAGCCATATATAAAGAAGGCGATGCCAATACAGTGCAAGTAGCGGGCTTGGTTAAATCGCAACTAGATAATATTCGCAAACTGGTTGGCGATAAGTACCAGCTAACTGTGGTTTATGATCAGTCTACTTTTATTAGTAATGCCATTAGTGAAGTGAAATCTGCGGCTATTGTTGGTGGTTTATTGGCTATGGTGGTGCTGTTCTTATTCTTACGCTCCATTGTGCCAACCTTGATCATCTCGTTATCTATTCCTGTGTCAGTGATTGCCACCTTCAACATGATGTATGGCAATGATATTAGCTTAAATATTATGTCACTTGGCGGTGTTGCTCTGGCAACTGGCTTATTGGTTGATAATGCCATTGTTGTACTGGAAAACATTGCTCGCTATAAAGAGCAAGGCTTAGGAGTGGTTGAAGCGGCGCGTAAAGGTACTAAGGAAGTAAGCGGTGCTATCGTTGCTTCGACGTTAACAACACTCGCTGTGTTTGTGCCGTTAATTTTTATTGAAGGGGTTGCAGGCCAGCTGTTTGCCGATCAAGCGATGACGGTGGCTTTTGCTTTAGTTGCCTCATTATTTGTTGCTTTAACCTTAATTCCTATGTTGGCATCGCGGCAAATGCGTAAGCTAGCGCCGGAAGAGCAAAGTAAAACTGAAAAAACTTCATTTAAGTCATTAACATGGCAAAAGAAAATTGGTTTTGTTCTAAGCTTGCCGTTTAAAGTGCTATTTGTTTGGTTGCCTATGTTAGTGGTTCGTCTAGTGCTGGTGCTATTTCATGCGCTAACTAAGTTGATGTCGTTAGTAATGAAACCAATAACAGCAGGCTTTAACTACTTATTTGATCAGTTAACCAAACTTTATCAATGGTGTTTATCGGCATCACTTAAACATAGTATTTTAACCTTGCTTGTCAGCTTTGGCTTTGCCAGCTCTGCCGTGTTTATTTTACCTAAAATTGGTGTCGAATTATTACCGCCGCTATCGCAAGGTGAGTTTTACTTCGATTTAGAATTAGCACCGGGCACGCCGCTAGCAGTTACTGATAAAACCATTAATCAAATCGCGCAAACGCTAAAAGATGATAAGCGCGTGAAAAGCACCTATTCATTAACAGGTCGTGGTAGTTTGATGACTAGCAGTGCCGATAAAGGTGGCGAACATCAAGCACGCTTACAAGTCATGTTGCATGATGCCTCTGATGAAGCGGCAGTAATGAATGATATCAGACAGCAAGCAAAGCGTTTAGTTGGTGCGACTACTCAGTTAAATCAACCGGAATTATTTACTTTTAGCAAGCCGATGAGTATTGAGCTAGCAAGTTATGATTTAGGCTTATTGGCTAAGTACAGTAAACAACTGACTGAGCTAATGGAGCAAGATAGTCAATTTGTTGATGTCGCCAATAGTCAACGTAAAGGTCAGCCAGAGTTAGCGATTCACTTTAATCAACAGAAGATTGCCCAACTTGGCTTAAGTGCGCCAGAAGTGGCTAAGTTACTAGCGGTGAAAATTGGCGGTAACATTGCCAGTAAATATACCTTGTTTGATCGCAAGATTGATATTTTAGTGCGCAGTGGCGAAGAGCAACGCAACTCTATTGATGACTTACGTGAGTTGGTGATTAATCCAAATAGTGATTATCCGATTACCTTAGCCAGTATTAGCGATATTGTTGAAACGGTCGGCCCTGCGCAAATTAATCGTATTAACCAACAACGGGTTGCGGTGATCAGCGCCAATATTACTTCGGGTGATCAAAATATTGCTATTGCGCAAGCAAAAGCATTAATCGAGCAAATGAACTTGCCGTTATCTGTGGTTGCTAGTTTTGGTGGTCAAAGTGAAGAGATGCAACAATCATTTGATTCTATGATCATGGCGTTAACCTTGGCAGTTTTCTTAGTTTACTTAGTCATGGCGTCACAATTTGAATCTTTGTTACAGCCATTTCTAATTCTATTTAGTGTGCCGCTAGCCGGTGTTGGTTCTATTTATGGTTTATACCTATTTGGTACCAATATCAGCGTGATTGTCTTTATTGGCTTGATAATGCTGGCCGGTATTGTTGTTAATAATGCCATTGTTCTACTGGATAGAATTAACCAGTTACGTAGTAAAGGTATTGATAAGTTAGCGGCCATAGAGCAAGCAGCACAATCTCGTTTACGTCCAATTATTATGACTACCTTAACAACGGCGCTAGGTTTATTACCTATGGCGATTGGTTTAGGCGAAGGGGCAGAGCTGAGAGCGCCGATGGCGATAACTGTTATTAGCGGCTTAGTGTGCTCAACCTTGCTGACGTTAATTGTTTTACCTTCGTTGTATTTGCTATTTGATAGAAAACAGTTTGAAGATGTTGTGACAGAGGCATCTACTGATGAGTCATTAGCTTTGTCGGAGCCGCAAAATGTCTAAAAAACGGATTAACTTAACGGCACTGGCAATTAAAAAGCCAGTGACGACCATGATGTTGTGTTTGACCATGCTGATGATGGGCATTGCCGCAAGCCAACTATTACCGCTAGAGAAGTGGCCTGGTATTGATATCCCTGAAATGGTGGTGAATGCCCCGTATCAAGCATCAACGCCAGCAGAAGTTGAACGTTTGGTAACTAAGCCTTTAGAAGAAGCATTATCAACTATGGGCGGTATTCAGCGGTTAAGCTCGCACTCGACAGAGCATGGCGTTGAGATAGGTATTGAAGTGGCTTGGGAGACTAGTTTAACGGGTAAGGCAATTGAGGCGCGTGAAAAAATAGATGCTATTCGCCATCTGCTACCAGATGACTTGAAACGTATTTTTGTTCGTCAGTTCTCAACCGCTGATATGCCAGTACTGACATTACGTATTTCAAGCGAGCGAGAGCTTAAAAATAGTTATCAATTATTGAATAATTATTTGAAAAAACCACTGGAGCGCTTACAAGGTGTATCTAAGGTTGAGTTGTACGGTGTTGATCCAAAGCAGATCTCTATTCGTTTACTAAGCGATCGTATGGCTGCGCATAATATTGATGTGCAAGCGTTAACTTTCATCCTTGAACAGCATAACTTTACTATCAATGCTGGCGCATTGCGTTCAATCTCAAATACCATTCGCGTTAGCCCGAAAGGGGAGTTTACCAATTTAAATGATATTCGAGCGATTCGCGTTAGCGATAATGTTTATGTCGGTGATATTGCGGAAATTGGTTTTGAACAACCAGAGCGTGTTGATGGCAGACACTTAGATCGCACCTACGCTATTGGCGTTAATGTTTTTAAAGAGTCGAGTGCGAACTTAGTTGAAGTCGCTGGCCGTGTGATTACTTTAGTTAACGAAATATCTGACAGTCCTCAGTTTAATGGCATTAATATTTTTATGATGGAAGATCAGGCTAAAGGGGTGACTGACTCTTTATCTGATTTACTTATGGCTGGTGCTATTGGCGCGTTATTATCTTTTATCGTGCTGTACCTGTTTGTGCGCAATACCACGGCAACCTTGTTGGTGGTTGCCTCAGTACCCTTTTCTATTTGTATTACCTTAGCGGTAATGTACTTCTTAGATTATTCACTTAATGTACTTTCAATGATGGGCTTATTGCTTGCTGTTGGTATGCTAGTTGATAACTCTGTGGTTATTACCGAATCAATCGCCGCACAGCAGCAAAAAACACCGGCAAGTGATAAACAGGGCAAAATCAGCAATATTTTATTGGGCGTTGATAAAGTCTCGCTGGCGGTAATGACAGGCACCTTGACCACCATGATAGTGTTTATGCCTAATATTATTGGTGAAAAGGTACAGTTAACCGTGTTTTTAGAGCATGTTGCTATTGCTATTTGTATTTCGCTGGCTGCGTCATTGTTAATTGCGAAAACACTATTACCTTTATTGCTTAGTAAAATATCGTTAGATGATATTGGCGCCAAAAAAGCCGCTAAGCAGTCAGCTAATAAGCCAGAGGCAAAGGCTAAAACCCGTTATAAGAAAAGTTTATCTTGGGTATTAGCGCACCCGAAAACTACTGGCTTTGTCGCCTTATTAATACTGGCAAGTACGGCAATTCCTATGGGGGTTATTACTTCTGATAATAATGATAACCAAGATGGTACGCGCTTGTTTATGCGTTATCACGTGGAAGGGCAATTTCCACTGGAGCATGTTGAGGCTATGGTTGATCGCATGGAAGAGTATTTGTATCAACACAAGGAAGAGTTCTATATCGACTCAGTTTATAGTTATTACAATGGCGAGCGCGCTTCATCAACCTTATTGCTAAAAGAAGATAGAGATATCTCGATGAACGCTTTAAAAGAACGTATTCGTAAAAATATGCCGAGTTTTGCTGAAGCAAAGCCTGATTTTGGCTGGCAAAGTGCAAAAAGCGGTGGCGTTTCTATTACTTTACTAGGGCCAGCAACCGAAAGGCTAATGCAGTTATCTGAGCAAATTGTGCCACTACTTGCTCATGTTGATGGTTTGGCTGATGTTAAAAGTGATGTATCTCAACACCAAAAAGAAATGGTTATTGTAATTGATCGCTTTAAAGCCAACCAATTGGGCTTAGACTCACGTCAAGTGGCACAAATTGTTGGTACTGCGCTTAGAGGAGTGGAGTTAAGAAGTTTTCGCCATGATCCTAATGGCGAAGTTGATATTCGTTTACTCTATGATGAGGATTTAAAGTATTCCTTAACCCAGTTGCAGAAGTTACCTATCACGCAAATTGATGGTCAAATCATTACCTTGGAAAGTGTTGCTCGCTTTGATACTCAGCCTAGGTTAGCTGCTATTTATCGAGAAAATAGGCAAACCGCTTTAACCATAGGTGCCAACTTAAATGATATTACTATGGAACAGGCAAGAGAGCGCATTAAGCAAGTGATGGATAAATTGGACTTTCCTTCAGGCTACAAATGGAAACTTGGTCAAGGCTTTGATAGGCAACAACAAGAGCAAAACATTATGTTGGTCAATATGCTATTGGCAATTGCCATGATTTATATTGTTATGGCGGCGCTGTTTGAGTCTTTATTATTGCCTGCCGCCATTATTAGCTCGATTATTTACTCGATTGTTGGTGTATTTTGGTTCTTTTTAATTACCGGAACCAGTATGTCGGTTATGGGCATGATAGGCATTTTGATTTTAATGGGCATAGTGGTTAATAACGGCATTGTCTTAATTGATCAAATTAACCAGATGTCGCCGAAAATTGATGAATTAGAGCAAGTAATTGCCGATATTTGTGTTACCCGTTTGCGCCCTGTCTTAATGACAGTAGCCACAACTGTTTTAGGCATGGTGCCTTTAGCCCTAGGTTCAACGCAAATTGGTGGTGATGGTCCATCGTATTCGCCACTGGCTATCGCGATTATTGGCGGCTTAGTCTTCTCAACGGTGACTAGCTTGTACTTGGTGCCATGGTGTTATTTGATGCTGACTAAGTTAGCGCGCAACAGTAGTATTGGTTTTGCCAAAGCTAACCTATTTGCTAGGCGCATTATTAAAGTCTAAATTTCATATGGGCTAGCACGTTATTGCTAGCCCATATTTCAATGGCGTAACTTTAATGGCTTTTAATGGCGCAACTTTAGTGTCGAAGGGAAATATTTGGCGTTACGTTAATTAAGCCTTCTTCGTTGATGGTCGCTACTTTATCGTCAAGGGTTAAAATGGCTAAGCATCTATCATTGATTTGACGAACATAGTTGAGCATATAGCCAAATTGCCCTAAGCTACAAACGGAAAATTGCTGGCTTAGGTTGAGTTTATCCCACAGCTCTTCTAGGTGGTAGTTTTGTTTTCTTTGTTCTACAACGTCTGTCGCTAGATGGCTTTGTCTTAGTTCGAACATAACTCGTACCTCGCTAATTTCATCGGTTTACTTATCAAACTTGATGAAATAGTACTCGGTGTAAAGAAAAGATACTGTGCTGTTATGTAAGTAGGATGTAATAGTTTGTATGGGGGGATAAAAACCAATGCTGGAAATTAAAAAGCCAGCTGTTAAAGCTGGCTTTTCTTGAATTCTGGTAAATTATTTAATGACTTTTACCAGCTCACCTTTGTCATTGAATTCAAGGATGTGCCTAACCCAACGATTGATCCAGTAAGTCCATAAATCGCCTTCTAAGTCAGGTGTGGCATGAATTGGTGGGCGACCCATAGCAAGTAAAACACCTTCTTTTGTCATGCCTACAATTGGCTTACCACGTTTGATGCCTTTTTGATCAACTTCACTAAGTGTTTTTACTTTAGCTTTAGCTTCGTCACATGATTCACCGAAGAATAACATAAAGTTCTCTTCTAGTGATTGGCCTGCTTTTTTGGTGTGTCCATCCCATACATAATCATACTCTAAACCTTTATAGGTTAACTCGATTACCTTAGTGCTGATATCTTGAATAACAAACTCACTACAAATAGGTAGCATTTTAGGCAATTGGTAGTTCATTGCATAAAGCTTGTTTTTTGGTGAATCTGAATGCAAGTTTACAATGGCATAAACTTTAGCACCTTCAGCAAAGCCTTGAGCTGGTACTGCTGAGTTAGTGTCGGCTGCTGCCGAGCTAGTACCTGATGAACTAGTCATATTACAGCCAGATAATGCCGCTGTAGCGACAACAACTGCAGAAGCAGTAAGCATAGTTTTGATAGCTTTCATTATTGTTATTCCTTTGTCCTTAAAATGATCGTGTGATTGTTTTACTGCATGATTTTGACAATAAATAGCCGTAAAGGCAACACGTTAGCGTTTTACTGTGATGGTTTTTCTTCGTTGTTTTGTTGTTCTTCTTCACGAAGTTGGGCTTGCTCTATGCGCCACTTTTGCAAACGGGCATAATAGTTGTCCCATACGCAAGGGTTACAGGCGCCGCCACCGCAGCAGTCATCATCAGCAGGGGGCGTTGGTTTTTTTAATGGTCTAGGCATCAAACATCTTATCTTAAAGGTTGAGTCATCTTCATTTTACTGCAATCAAGGTGAAATGAGCAAGCATAGTGGGGCAGTGTACAAAAAAGGGTGGGGCAGGTACAAAAAAGGCCCACCATGTGAGCCTTTAAATTATTTGAACATTGAGCTGTGATTATTCAATTTCAGCTAGTTTATGCTCTAAGTAGTGAATGTTAGCGCCACCGTTAACAAAACCTTGGTCATTTAAAATATCTTGATGCAAGGTGATGTTGGTTTTAATACCATCAATAACTAATTCAGACAGTGCATTGCGCATACGAGCAATGGCTACATCTCTGTTGTCACCCCAAGTGATAAGCTTGCCTATCATAGAGTCATAATGTGGTGGTACTGAGTAATCAGCGTAAATATGAGAATCCCAACGTACACCTAAACCACCTGGTGGGTGGAAGCGTGTAATTTTACCCGGTGAAGGAATAAAAGTACGTGGATCTTCAGCATTAATACGACACTCAATAGAGTGACCTGATATCTTGATGTCTTCTTGTGTGCAAGAAAGCGGTAAACCCGCAGCAACACGTAATTGTTCTTTAATTAAGTCGATACCTGTGATCATTTCTGTAACAGGGTGCTCAACTTGAATACGGGTATTCATCTCAATGAAGTAGAACTCACCGTTTTCATATAAGAACTCGAAAGTACCGGCACCGCGGTAGTTAATTTCGATACAGGCATTACAACAACGCTCACCAATTTTAGCACGCATTTCTGGCGTGATACCTGGTGCTGGTGCTTCTTCAACAACTTTTTGGTGACGACGTTGCATTGAACAGTCACGCTCACCTAAGTGAATTGCGCCACCTTGACCGTCAGCAACAATTTGAATTTCAACGTGACGCGGGTTTTCAAGGAACTTCTCCATGTAAACCATTTCATTCTTAAAGAAGGCACCGGCTTCTTTCTTGGTAAGGTTGATTGAATCAATCAACTCTTCTTCAGAGCGAACAACACGCATACCACGGCCACCACCGCCACCAGCAGCTTTAACAATTACTGGATAACCAATACGTTTGGCGTGTGCTTTATTTAGCTCATCATCATCGGTTAATGGACCATCAGATCCAGGCACGCACGGTACGCCTGCTGCTTTCATCGCTTTAATGGCAGATACCTTGTCACCCATGATGCGAATGCTTTCAGCTTTAGGGCCAATAAAGGCAAAGCCTGATTTTTCTACTTGCTCGGCAAAGTCAGCGTTTTCCGCTAAAAAGCCATAACCTGGGTGAATAGCAACAGCATTGGTTACTTCAGCAGCAGTAATGATTGAAGGAATGTTTAAGTAACTTTCCATCGCCGGCGCTTTACCAATACAGATGGTTTCATCTGCTAGTAATACGTGCTTAAGGTTTTTATCAGCTGTTGAATGTACCGCAACTGTTTTAATCCCTAGCTCTTTACATGCGCGTAAAATTCTTAGCGCAATTTCGCCACGGTTGGCGATAACAACTTTATCTAACATGGAATTACCCTCTAAGCTGGGCTTATTCAATGATGAATAGCGGTTGGTCAAATTCAATAGCGTCTTCGTTTTGCGCTAAGATTTCTTTAATAACACCAGACTTGTCAGCTTCAATTTGGTTCATCATTTTCATTGCTTCAACAATACATAAAGTATCGCCAGCGTTTACGTGTTGACCAACTTCAACAAATGCTGGTGCATCAGGTGAAGCTGAAGAGTAGAACGTTCCAACCATTGGAGAACGAACAACGTGACCAGATAACGCTGGCGCAGCTGCATCAGTTGTTGGTGCTGCAGCCGCAGGAGCTGGCGCAGCAGCTGGTGCTGAAACGGCAACTGGCGCTGATTGCATAACTGGTGCAGTTGCTACGACTGAACCGCCACGGCTAATGCGTACTGATTCTTCACCTTCAGCAATTTCTAATTCATTGATGCCAGACTCTTCAACTAGTTCGATTAATTTTTTGATTTTACGAATATCCATTTGAACACCTTAATTTATAATACTATTTCGGTTAATACTAAGTTAGCGAACGACAACTAACTGTTAAAATTTGTTTTACTTTTGCAAATAACTTGCTGCAGAGCTCAAGGCATAGCTATAACCTTGTGCACCTAAACCACATATCACGCCCACCGCTTTATCTGATAAGTAAGAGTGCTGTCTAAATGATTCTCTAGCGTGTACATTTGATAAATGCACCTCGATAAAAGGAATATCAACAGACAATAGTGCATCTCTTAAGGCAACGCTTGTATGTGTAAACGCTGCTGGGTTGATAATGATAAAATCTACGGTTTGATATGCTTGATGGATTGCATCAATTAATTGGTGCTCTGCATTAGATTGCACATGCGATAATTCTATTTGGTGTTTTTTCGCTTCTTCAGTTAACTGTTCAATAATGTCAGTTAAGCTTTGGCTACCATAAATGCCTGGTTCACGCTTACCTAGCATATTTAAATTAGGGCCATTAAGTACTAAAATCTTTAAATTTGCACTCATCTTCTTTAAAAACACCGTTAAAGTTAAATAAAGCATCATACTTACACAAAAATTCAGTTCTGTGAAATAAAATATAAACTTTTTTCAACTTGTTTCAATTTTGCCGAATATTATAGTGTTTTCGCAGAATATAGCAGCAAAATACTGGTCTAATCACTTGGTGGAATAGTTTGACTGGCATTTTTTTTAATATTGTCTACAATTGAATTAATAAATTAGCTGTATTATTTATTTGATTTTTAAGGTTATTTGAATTGTTTGGGCTGTTGTTCTTTTCTGTTACAGGGATCGTATTATCAAAAAATTCCATTTAGCATGCATTTTTGTCACCACTTTGGCACTCTCATTTACAGTATTAGCTGTGGATGTTATTGCGCACGCCTCAGTGAAAGAGCAAACATTAACGGCGTCTCAGTTACGGCGCATTTATACTATGCGACAACTGCGTTGGTCTGACAATTCTACTATTACTGTGTTTGTTTTACCTAGTCAACATCAGCTGCATCAACGTTTTTCTAAAGAAACATTACAAATATTTCCTTATCAGTTAAATCGAATTTGGCACAAGCTGACCTATTCAGGTCTTGGCGTGGCCCCCATTATTGTTCAAACCCCACAGGCACTGATAGAAGCAGTAAATTCAACTCCAGGGGCGATTGGTTATGCAGAAGGCGATGCAGTAAAAGGTAGTGAAAATGAAGGAGCAGTGCATGTTGTTAAAATTGAAAAGTGATACTAAGGCCTATATTAGTACACTGTTATTAGCCTTTGCTGTTTTACTGTTATCTGGTCGTGCTTATGGCAAAACCAATGATGACTATTTTAATGCTAAAAATTTACAACTGCATGGCTTTATTGCCCAAGGTATTATTGATGTAAATGGTAGTGACTTTGTTAATGATGACGGCGAGTTATCAACAGAGTTAACTGAAATTGGTGTTAATGCTTCTTATCAGCTGAGCTCAAATTTTAGGCTTGCTGGGCAAGTAGTATATCTTGATGGTGGTAATCGCTATGAAAAAGGTGTTCGGGTAGATTATGCGCTATTGGATTGGACGGCTTACGCAGATGAAAACTGGCAATTGAATTTGTATTTTGGTCGTTTTAAAAATAACCATTGGTTGTACTCTAGTTCGCGCACGGTTCCTTTTGCTCGACCTTCGATAATCTTACCGCAATCGGTTTACTTTGATGGCTTTAGGGATATTGCCGTTGGCAGTGATGGTGGGGCATTAAAGCTCAGTCATAGTGACGATGAATATGGTAATTTTGATTTCAACCTAAGTTATGGCAGTTCACCTATTTCAGATGAGCAGGCCAAAAACCTGCTGAGTGAGTTTGCTACCGGTACGGCTGAGCAGGACTATGATTTGCAATCTAGCTTTTACTGGCAACCAGCCTTTTCACAATGGCGTTTTGGTCTATCTTTATTAGACTCTGATTTTACTTATTACAGCGCAAGGCCAGAAAAGCCAGATGCGTTTTTTGATGCAGAATTCTCTTTCCAGTTTTATACCGTTAATGCTTTATATGAGGGAGAATTTTGGGAATTTAGCGGTGAAATTTATCAGTCTCGATTTTTGACTGAAGGCTTTTATGTACCCCAGTATCATAGTGACAATATTGCACGCGGCTTTTATGTGCAGTCTCGCTATAAAGTCACTTCAGATATGACCTTACTTGCTCGCTATGAGGACTTTTATCTTAACAAGGATGATAAAGATGGCAAAAAGCTCGAGGAAAATAGCGGTGGTTTAATTCCTGCCTATTTTGCTTTCCATAAAGACATAACGCTAGGTTTGAACTACGATTTTACCAGTAACTTTAGTTTACGGTTAGAGTATCACTGGGTTAAAGGTACAGGGCGTTTAACACCGGTGGTTGTGCCAAACCCGCAAATTAACGACTCTGAATACTGGCAAATGTGGGCTGCTCAGCTTATGTACTGGTTTTAGGAAGGTAGAGATAATATGGCTAAGAAGTTTGTTGGCGTTCCTACCCAGCTATTAGTGCTTATTATAACCACGCTGTTGTTATTAGCAGTTGGCTTTAGCAGTTTGTCTTTATGGCGGCTCCAGCAGGATTATCATCAGTTCCGCCAAAATGCTTTAGAGCAAGGGCGCGTTCAGGTGGAACTGCATAATAATATTTTACGTACTAAGCTGACCTTGTGGATAGAGTCTTTTACCGATTTAATTAAACTGTCGCAACAAGATGATTTTTCATTATTTACTCAGCAATTAGAGCAGCAATTTGATGCACTGCAATTACACCTTAATGTTGAAAATGTTTGGCTAGTAGATAGCAATAAAGAAATCATGATGGCGACGAACAGCTTCCCTATTGTGGTGCAGGAAAATATTGCTCGAGTGTTTGAAACGCAAGAGCCTAGTGACAGGATTTATTGCTTAGAAAGTTGCCAGCTATTGTTGAGCTTGCCAGTGTTAAATAGGCAAGGGGATATGGTGGTGGTTACTATGAGCGCATCTTTAGTCGATACCTTATTTGCCATTAAAACCTCACTAAATCGAGAAGTTGCTGTGGTGAGTTTCTCTTCGAAAAATGCACAAACACTTGAGTTTGGTATGGGAGAAATTGTCTCGGCCTCTGACAGGGCATTAACGCAAATGTTATTTAATGCTCAAGCTAATCAAACATCGGTAGATTCTGTACTCACTCAAGGCTTACAAGTTGATCAGCAACAAGCAAGTTATTTATCCAACTTACTCTTGTTGGCCAAAACCAAGCATAAAGACTTTTACTTACTCTTGATTGATGATGTTACCGAATATAGAGATAAAAACGTCACCTATAGATGGCATTTCTTATTGTCTATGAGTGGTATTTTTATTGGTTTAGCTATTTTGGTCTATATTATCTCCAGTCCGTTTACCAAGCGTTTGTTACAGCTATCTAATGCGCTGCCGCTTTTATCGCATAAGAAGTTTGATCAATTTCGACAGGTGAAATTTAATGGTCAACGTATTTTTGCTGATGAGTTGGATATATTATCTGACTCAGCTGTTAAGTTAAGCTTTGAATTAGAACAGCTTAACCTTGAAGTAGAACAAAAAACCAAAGAGCTTGAAAATATTGCCATGTTTGACCTGCTAACAGGCTTACCGAACCGTAATATGCTCAATTACCAACTGCGTAAGTCCATTGCTAATATTGCCCGCCATCATGGCGGTGTTGCCGTGTTGTTTTTAGACCTTGATGACTTTAAAAAAGTTAATGATAGTAATGGTCATAATATCGGCGATAAGTTATTAATGCAGGCGTCAGAACGGGTCAGGTTAAGTATTGGTGATATTGATATTGCCTGTCGTTTCGGTGGTGATGAATTTGTTGTGGTATTAAGTCATTTAACCGTTGTTGAAGAAGCCATTGATGTTGCGGAAAAAATACTTAAGCAATTTAAAGATCCTATTAAGTTAGATTCAAGTATTTTCTACGTTTCTACAAGTATCGGTATTGCATATACTGAGTTAGCTACTGAAAAGGCTGATGATTTGGTCAGTCATGCTGATATCGCCATGTACGAAGCTAAAGAAAATGGCGGTAGTCAATACCATGTCTACCATCAAGAAATGTTCCAACGAGTTGCGCACCGAGTCTTATTGGAAGGCGAAGTAAGACAAGCGTTAGCACGCGAGCAGTTTAGCATGAGCTTACAGCCACAGCTTTGTGCTAAGTCGAAAAAATTGTATGGCTTTGAAGCCTTAATTCGCTGGAAGCACCCTGAACGCGGTATGATTTCACCAGAAGACTTTATTCCAATTTTGGAAAACTCTCAGCATATGATTGAGTTAGGTTATTGGATTATTCGCCGCTGTTTTGAAACCGCTGTAGCACTAAAAGACTATGGTTTAGAAGATGTACGTATAGCAATTAATTTATCTGCAGGGCAATTTGTTGATGCCAATTTGCCACACTTTTTACAGTCACTGTTAGCTGAGTTTTCTTTAGACGCGCAGAATTTTGAACTAGAGCTAACAGAGCAAACCTTAGTGAAAGATATTGACCATACCATTGCTATGATGGAAGCTTTAAAAGTCTTAGGCTTTAGTTTTGCTATTGATGATTTTGGTACCGGCTATTCTTCGTTAGCTTATCTTAAAAGGTTACCGGTTGATGTTATTAAGATAGATAAGAGTTTTGTTTTTGGTATGTTAGAAAATCATTCAGATTATCAGATTATCAAATCAACTATCGCCATGGTGAAAAACTTAGGGTTAACAGTAGTGGCTGAAGGGGTTGAAACGCAAGCGCAATTGTTGAGTTTGACGGAAAATGATTGTGATTATATCCAAGGCTACTATTACTCTAAACCTGTGCCTGATGTGGATTTATTTACCTTTATTGATAAGCATATTAGCAACGGCCATTGGAAAGTTAGAGCAGAAACAGGCTCGATTAAATCAGCTTGAGTATGTAGCGATATAGCTTTTGCTACATACTCAATTTAACCGCAATTAGTTAAAAGAATGAGTTGATATGGGCAGCAAACTCTTTTGCTCCCATAAAACCTGTGGTTCTTTGTTTAGTTAACTCATTACCTTGTAAATCAAAGAACAAAATAGATGGTAAGCCGAGAATGGTATAGTACTTGGCTATTTCATCGTTTGCTGGTGAGTCAAACTCAGTCATATCGATTTGTACCCATAAAGTATTGCTTAGCGCTTGTTGCACCTCTGGCTCGACAAAAGTATATTTTTCAAATTCTTTACAGGCAATACACCAGTCGGCGTATAAGTCCACCATCACAGTTTGACCATTTTCGTTGGCGCGAGCAACAACCGACTTTAACTGTGCCAGAGTTGAGACTTGCTCAAATTCTGGGTGAGCCTTGCTGCTAGTTGATGTTGATGCATGGTTTTCTGGCATGATTGATTGATAAGCGAATGTTGCACCAAAGAATAGCATTAAGAAAATAACGAGCGAGCGAATGCCGTACCAAAAGCCTTTATTGTTGGTAGAGTTCTGGTTGGCGACATAGAAGTATGTTGCGCTAGCTAGTAGCAAAGCTGCCCATAGCAGCTGACTTACTAGTTCAGGGATCAATCGCTCGAGTAGGAAAATTGGCACGGCGAGTAACAATAAGCCAAATATATTTTTGATAACGTTCATCCAAGCGCCTGCTTTTGGTAGTAATTTACCGCCTGAGCTACCTAACACTAATAAAGGTAAGCCCATACCTAAACTTAACGCGTACAGAGCTGAAGCGCCTAACACTAGATCGCCAGTTTGCGATATATAAAGCAATGCGCCTGTTAGTGGCGCAGTGGTGCAAGGTGAAGCGACTAAACCTGAGATCACGCCCATCATAAGAACTCCAGTAATTGAACCGCCTTTTTGTTTGTTGCTCAAATTATTCAATTTATTTTGCCAGCTTGCAGGCAAGGCTAGGTTGAAAACACCAAACATAGATAAGGCAAGAAATATAAATAATACGCTTAAGCTAATCAGTACAGCTGGATGCTGAAAAGCCGCTTGAAATTTAGCACCAGCAAGAGCTACCACCACACCTAATAAGGTGTAGGTAATTGCCATACCCTGAACATAAATAAAAGATAAGCTGAAGGCTTTTTTATTGGTTAATTGCTTGCCTTGACCAACAATGATCCCCGTTAAGATTGGGTACATAGGAAAGACACATGGCGTAAATGATAACAGTAAACCACCAACAAAAAATGCTGCTAGCGTTAACCATAGGCTATCTTGCTTGAGCATCTCAACCAATTGATGCTGTTCACTTTTTGGAACTTGGCTTTGGCTCAGGTTAGTTGCTAGGCTATCAGTTGAGTTTTCGTTTTCTGGCTCACTGCCTAGCGCCGTTAATACATTGGCGTTTGTACTGCTATTTTTGCTAACTTGGCTTAGCTCAATTGATTTGCTTTCAGGCGGGTAACATAAGCCTTTCTTGGCACAACCTTGATAACGTACCGTAAAGGTTGCCCCTTCTTCAGCTTCAATAATATTGACAGTAAAGTTAAGCTGTTCGGTATAAATTTGTTGTACACCAAAAAACTCGTCTTCATGCTCTATGCCTTGTGGTAGTTCAAGCTCAGAAAATGTCGCGCCTTTGCCTGAAATCTTAAACTGATGACGGTACAGATAATAACCCGGCTCGACATCAAAGGTAATGTTAAGTGCATTACCTTGTTGATGGAAATTAAAAATAAAGGCTTCGTCTACTTTTAAAAACTCATCGTCATTACTAAACAGAGAGCTGCTTGAAATATCGAAAATTGAGTTCTGTGCCATTACTTTGGCAGGCAAAGAAAACAGGCTAATTACCGTGATTAGGTAAAGGGAAATAAGTTTTTTCATTAAGTTTACTTCAACGTTTCTGATATCCAGTTCAAGTAATGCTTATCACCTTGCTGGATGTTCAAGGCAATAATTTCAACCACTTCATAAGGATGTAACTGATTTATTTTTTCATTTAATTCAGTAAATTTGTCTTGGGTTGTTTTAATTAATAATTGTACTTCTGTGCCGATCTGCATTTCACCTTGCCAGCTATAAATCGAGGTAAGGTTAGGCACTATATTGACACACGCGGCTAACTGGCTTGAAACTAATTGCTTCGCTAGCTCTTTAGCAAAGGTTTCATCTGGGCAGGTTGTTAATACTAATTGATACAAAATTGTTACCTAAGAATGAATTAATCGCTGCTATTATAGCCTGAGACCTTAGCAAAATTTAAGGCTTATGTGAGGCTGAGGTTAGCTAGATCAAGATGTCGTCATCTACTAAGCGTCGCCTTGCCTGTTGAAAAAGACCTGCAAGACCCAATATAAGTTTCATCTGTAGTCGAAAAACTCTGTTTTGGACTACACCAGCAAGGAAATTTTATGTTTCAAGTATTATTTGTTTTATTTATTTTGGTGCCAATTATAGAAATTACCGTCATTATGCAAGTTGGTGCGTTACTTGGTGTTTGGCCCACCGTGGCTATCGTGATTTTAAGTGCTTGGTTGGGGGCAAAATATGTGCGCCAACAAGGTTTGGCAACATTACAATCAGTGCAAACTAAGATGGCGCAAGGGGAAATGCCATCAAGCGAGATTGTGACTGGCTTAATGTTACTTGTCGCTGGGGTCTTATTAGTTACACCTGGCTTTGTCACCGATATTTTTGGCTTGTCTTTACTTATACCTGCTGTGCGTAAAGCCATAGCTGAGAGCGTACAAAAGCATATGGTAGTAAAGCAATTTTCAGCGGGTGCTAGTTATACTCATACCACAAAGGGGAATGTTTATGAGCATGAAGCAGACCCTTTTACCGCTGAGCAAAAAACAATGTCGCACCATCAAGGGGATACAATTGAAGGTGAATTTCAACGTAAAGAGTAGTCTAGTTGTTTAGCTGATGAGAAAAAAATAAACAAAAGACTTGTGAAGTCCGTTTTAATCCCCATTAATCAAACAAGAGAATTTTTAGATGCTGTGCTTACCTTGTATTCACAGCTAAATATATTTGTAAACCAGAGATCTCAGGAGAGAATAAATGAGCATTCGTCCACTACACGATCGTGTAATTATTAAACGTAAAGAAGTTGAGTCAAAGTCTGCTGGCGGCATTGTATTAACAGGTAGTGCAGCGGAAAAATCAACGCGCGGTGAAGTAGTTGCTGTAGGTAAAGGCCGTATTCTAGAGAACGGTGAAGTTCGTGCTCTTGATGTACAAGTTGGCGACCAAGTAATTTTCAGTGAAGGTTACGGCGTGAAAACTGAAAAAATTGATGGTGAAGAAGTGTTGATTCTTTCTGAGTCTGACATCTTAGCGATCGTAGAATAATTTTTTAGATTTGCTTGTCGCTATTTCATCTTAATAGCGACACCTAAAGTGCTCACTTACTCAGGTAAGTTCAGCCCTTTCTTTACTCTTGAGCTGTCTCGCTTAAGGTAAAGTCTTAATAGATAACTTAGTTAACATTGTTTTAAAAACGGTGTAATAAACAAAATTATAGGAATAAATAACATGGCTGCAAAAGACGTATTATTTGGTAATGACGCACGCGTAAAAATGCTAAACGGTGTAAATATTTTAGCGGACGCGGTAAAAGTAACTTTAGGCCCTAAAGGTCGTAATGTAGTATTGGATAAATCTTTTGGTGGTCCAACAATCACTAAAGATGGTGTTAGTGTTGCTAAAGAAATCGAACTTGAAGACAAGTTTGAAAACATGGGCGCACAAATGGTGAAAGAAGTTGCCTCTAAAGCCAATGATGAAGCAGGTGACGGTACAACAACTGCAACTGTTTTAGCGCAAGCGATTGTTACAGAAGGTTTAAAATCAATTGCTGCGGGTATGAACCCAATGGATCTTAAGCGTGGTATCGATAAAGCTGTTGTTGCTGCGGTAGAAGAGTTAAAAGGTCTTTCACAAAAATGTGCAGACAACAAAGCAATTGAACAAGTAGGTACTATTTCTGCCAACTCTGATGAAACTGTAGGTCAAATCATTGCTACAGCAATGGATAAAGTAGGCACTGAAGGTGTTATCACTGTTGAAGAAGGTCAAGCATTAACAGACGAATTAGACGTAGTTGAAGGTATGCAATTTGATCGCGGCTACTTATCGCCTTACTTCATCAACAATCAAGAAAGTGGTGCGGTAGAGTTAGAAAACCCATTCATTTTATTAGTTGATAAAAAAGTTTCAAATATTCGTGAATTGTTAACAACGTTAGAAGGCGTTGCTAAAGCAGGTAAGCCGTTATTAATTATCGCTGAAGATGTTGAAGGTGAAGCACTAGCAACATTAGTAGTGAATAACATGCGTGGTATTGTAAAAGTTGCTGCTGTTAAAGCGCCTGGTTTTGGTGATCGTCGTAAAGCTATGCTTCAAGATATCGCGACATTAACAGCGGGTACTGTGATCTCAGAAGAGATTGGTATGGAGCTTGAAAAAGCGACTTTAGAAGATTTAGGCCAAGCTAAGCGCGTTGTAATCTCAAAAGATAACACCACTATAATCGATGGTATCGGTGAGCAAGCTGACATTGAAGCTCGTGTAGCGCAAATTCGTGGTCAAATTGAAGAGTCTTCTTCTGACTATGATAAAGAAAAGCTGCAAGAGCGTTTAGCTAAGCTTGCTGGCGGTGTTGCAGTAATTAAAGTCGGTGCTGCGACTGAAGTTGAAATGAAAGAGAAAAAAGCACGTGTTGAAGATGCATTACATGCAACGCGCGCGGCAGTAGAAGAAGGTGTTGTTGCCGGTGGTGGTACTGCTCTTGTTCGCGTTGCTGATGCAATCAAGAACTTAGAAGGTATCAACGAAGACCAAACTCACGGTATCAATGTTGCAATTCGCGCTATGGAAGCACCACTTCGTCAAATCGTAACTAACTGTGGTGATGAAGCGTCAGTTGTACTAAATGAAGTACGTAACGGTACAGGTAACTTTGGTTACAATGCAGGTAACAGCACATACGGTGACATGTTAGAAATGGGTATTTTAGATCCAACTAAAGTAACACGTAGCGCATTACAATTTGCCGCATCTGTAGCTGGCTTAATGTTAACAACAGAAGCTATGGTTACTGATGCACCACAAGATGCAGCAGCTCCTGCTATGCCTGATATGGGCGGCATGGGTGGTATGGGCGGCATGGGTGGTATGATGTAATTTATGCTTGCCTAAATGCACGATAGCTACGTTATGGCTGCGCTCGCATAAGAACAAACTATGCGTCGCTAGCCAAGCCTTGCTCTAGTGCATTTATTCTGCGCATAAAGCATTCGCTTCTTAGCTTATACAGATAGAAAACTCGTTTCGGCGAGTTTTTTTGTGCCAGTTATTAGAGTAAGTAACTATTTGTTAGGTTGTATAAATGCGTTTATATAGTAGCTTTAACGGAGCCAGAATATGGCTGGCTTTTCGCAATATAAACAAATTATACCAATTTGATTAAATATTTAGTCACTTAGAGTTACAAGAATAGCATTAGAACAAACAAGATTTATGAAGATATAGTCGTTCTACATCAAATAAATATTGTGTAGTTATCATGTTATTCTTGAACTCCCAAAGGGCGAGTTTAAAAGGCATATATGCAGCGTTGCTAATTTTAACAAGGGAATAACCATTCTTTGCAATTAGCGCCTTGCCTATAAGCCTTTTAATTCTCGCTAAATGATCAAATACTTAATCAATTTGGTATTATTATTGAAAAGCGGGCTAGTGTAATTTAGTGCTTATTGATGGTAAAAAACCGCCGAAATGGCGGTTTTATCATGGGAGTGTAGCAAATTTTAGTCAGTGATTACTGAATTACTATTTTTACCGTAGTAGTAATATCGTCATAAATAGCAGAGACAATAAACTCTCCTGTGACATCATCGGCAGCGGTTACTTTTAAGCTTGCTTGATTTGTGCCATGGTCAATAATTTCAGCCGTTGCAAGTGAGCTGCCTTTTAAGCTCCAGTTGGCGAACTCAGAAACGTTTAAGCTAGATATGCTGGAATCTTCATCATAATGAGCAACAAGCTTTAATTCTACATCACCACCTTGAGCGATATTAATAACATCGTCACCATCATTAATTTTCATTTCTGTTAGGGTATTATCGCCTTTCACTTCAATGGTGGCTGTTGCCTCTTTTCCGCCACAGTTAGCTTGCAAAATAGTTACGCCGTTTTCTAAGCCGACAATAGTACCTTTATTCTCACCAAGGTTGGTGACACCAATTAAAGCAAGCTCTCTCTCTTGCCAGTTAACACTGTTATCAATGCCATATTCTTTCGTTGATACTTCAGGTAGTAACGTTGCTTGTGAATTAAATTGCACACGCTGGCCGGTGTTGATGGTGATGATATTCGTTATTTGTTCATCGTTTAATAAAATATCGATATCGTCAAGATTACTTGGGTCGGCAATAACCGTTAATTCATCCGATACCGTATCAATTTTACCTGTAACGGAAATAGTCTCTATTGATGCTCTTGAAGTATAAAGTGTGCCAGTGTCAGTTATGTTAGCCGTGTCTGAGGCTGGAATTGAAAAATCAATATTGTAAACAGTATTTAAGGAAACATAACCATCAGCATAAGTAACATCACCCGTAATGTTAGCATCAATACAGGTGAATATATTGCCTGACTCAGGGAAGCTTTGCTTTAAGGCAACTGAGCTTGCCGAAATATCACTAACAGACATTTCTGCATCGCCAGTAATATCATTGATGGTTGTGCCAGTAATGGTGATAATGCCTTGGTTGACATCAGAATTGGCAACACCTGTAACTAAGCCTTTACTGCTTACTTTTGCTATGCTGGTATCGCTAGAGCTCCAAGTAATCTCAGAGGTAATGTCACGAGTATCACCATTGCTATCTAATCCTGTTGCGGTTAACTGGTGTGTTTCACCTTTTTTAATACGTGTTTGTCCACCGTTAATGGTAACTACTTCTATGATGGTGCCATTTTGACGTTGTTTTTCTAATTCAACAGCTTTGGCAAGTTCAGCAGAGTCACCATCTGAGCCGCATGCAGAAAGTAAGCTAACAGCGGTAAGCATGGTAGCAATTGCTGCGGGTTTGAATGTTTTTTTATATATGTTCATAGCATATGCCTTTAACTTAGCTGAATTAGCTCAACTAAGTGCAATGAGTAATTTAAAATTGATAAGTAAGACCAAGCGCAATACCGGAAATATCGAAGTCGTCATTTTTAAATAACGACTGATAAGCAAGCCTTACTTGGGTGTTAGGAATAAAGGGAATCTCTTGTTGAATGGAAATGTTCCAAGAAAAACCGCTGTATTTTTCAGTGCCATTGTAGGTGAATTCTGGCCCAGTAACCGCCAATTCATTTTCGGCATAACCTAAGGCAACATCAAAGTGAAAGCCTTGCATAGTGTCAGATTGCATCACTAGATACAGCGCTTTGCTGTTCTCTAAGTCAAACTCCATGCGGTAGATGTTGTCAGTTTTGTTTGATATTAAGTATTGCGCTTCAAAGGCAATATTATTGTTGCTTGCGCCAAACCTTATGCCTGTCATGCCAGGTTTAGCGTTTTCGCCAGATATGTCGATATCTGTCAGCATATAGTCAACACCGACATAATATGTGTCAGCAGTATAGCTATTGGCAGCACTTGAAAATGATGTGCTAAGCATTAGTAAAGGGATGAGAATTTTGTGCATGGTAAGTCACTACTATCCATATAAAAAACCAGAGGCAGCAAGCATAACCATGCTGTATATAACAGTCAAGGAAGTACCTAAAAGCAGCGTATTTATGTTAAATAAATGGCTCATGTTTTTTACTATTGTATGTAGTAAGTCTAAAGCTTGTACCTTTTTTGATACAAAAAGGCATGCAGATAGCGCCTGTTTATAGTGAAAATACCGGATGAAAGGTTAAAAAGAGAAGACTTTTACTTCATTTTTTATTAAAGTGCTGAGCTTATTCCCTAGGGTATTTTCTTCAATGGAGTAAGAGAACTTACCGCTAATAGTAAGCTAACCATAGCGCCTTCAAGGTGTTCAAATAGAGTTAGCCGTGAAAGTGAACCATTATGAGAGCAGCTAAGCGTACAGCACAAGCAACGCAAGAATCTTTACATCGTATTTTTACTATCGCCGAAGCGCCGGATTCTACTTTAGGCCGAATTGAACAAGAAATGTCGCAAAATCTTGCTGGCTTTCTTGGGAATCACATTGTTGCCACTAAAAATGCCTTATCTGATATAGAGCAAGACTTTATTAATGCACAAATTCCTGAGCAACCGGAGTTTGTTTCTGATCATATGCAGCACTTGCTTGATAAGTTAGTTGCGCAATCTGTTCACACTTCAAGCGCTAGCTTTATTGGTCATATGACCTCAGCTTTACCTTCTTTTATCTTACCTTTATCTAAGCTGATGATAGGCTTGAATCAAAACTTGGTAAAAGTTGAAACATCAAAAGCTTTTACACCGTTAGAGCGTCAAGTATTAGGCATGATGCATAATTTAGTGTATCAGCAACAAGATGAGTTTTATCAAGCTTGGATGCACAGTGCTCAACATTCACTTGGTGCTTTTTGCTCAGGTGGTACCGTTGCTAATATTACCGCGCTATGGGTGGCACGAAATAAATTATTACGACCTGATGGTGACTTTAAAGGCGTTGCGCGCTCAGGCTTATATGCTGCATTGCAACATTATGGCTATAAGGGGTTGGCTATTCTAGTGTCCGAACGTGGTCATTATTCACTGAAGAAATCGGCTGATATTTTAGGTATAGGTCAAGATAGTGTTATTGCCATTGCAACGGATGAAAATAACAAAATAGACTGTCAGCAACTTAAAGCGAAATGTGAGCAATTAGCAAAAGAAAATATCAAAGTACTCGCTATTGTTGGTGTTGCCGGTACAACTGAAACGGGCAATATTGACCCGCTAGATAAGATGGCAGCTATAGCTGAACAATATCAGTGTCATTTCCATGTGGATGCTGCTTGGGGCGGTGCTACCTTGTTATCAAACAAGTATCGTTCACTGCTTAAAGGGATAGAAGGCGCAGATTCAGTAACTATAGATGCGCATAAGCAAATGTATGTACCTATGGGTGCAGGCTTAGTAATCTTTAAAGATCCTGAGTCGGTAGCGGCGATTGAACACCATGCCGAATATATCTTACGTAAAGGCTCAAAAGATTTAGGTAGTCATACCCTTGAAGGTTCTCGCCCTGGTATGGCGATGTTAGTCTACTCTAGCTTGCATATTATCAGTCGCCCTGGTTATGAAATGCTAATTAACCAAGGTATTGAAAAGGCACAGTATTTTGCTGATTTAATTAATCAACATGAAGACTTTGAGCTGATCACTAAGCCTGAGCTGTGCTTATTAACCTATCGTTATGCGCCAAAAGCGGTACAAGAGCTGCTAGCACGTAGCGATGAAAAAACACAAGCTGAACTTAACCTAACTTTAGGCAAACTGACTAAGTTTATTCAAAAGCGTCAGCGTGAAGACGGTCGTTCGTTTGTATCTCGTACTCGAATTGAAGTGGCCCGTTATGGTGGCGAGAAGATTATTGTTTTTAGAGTTGTTTTAGCTAACCCGCTAACCAGTCAGGCCATCTTGCAAGATATCCTGCACGAGCAAACTCAACTTGCCCAAGAAAGTGAGAACTTTCTGCCGCAGCTGTTAGAAGCGGCGAAAGCTTAATAAACTTTAGGTTTGTATAAAACAAAGGCCTGCATTAGCAGGCCTTTGCAATTCTCTAGTAAAGTGTCAGTTTAGTCTGGTTAGGCCAGGCTAAGCTGTAAATTATCAATTAATCTTGCTTTACCACATTGCGCTGCGGCGAGAATGACGAGTTCTTTATCGTCTTCACTGGCAGGTTGTAAGGTATGTGCATGGCTAACATGAATATAGTCGGTTTTCATGCCAGTTGCATCGATTGCCGCCGCGGCTTTTTTCGCTAAACCAATAAAGTCAGGGCTATGATCTGGACTGGTTTTTCGACTGTATTGAATTTCTTGTGCTAGCCATTGCAGGTTTTGCTGTAATGCCGGAGCAATCGCTTTTTCTTCGGCAGATAAGTAACCATTGCGAGAGCTTAAGGCTAAGCCGCTGGCTTCACGTACTGTTGGTACAGGTACAATGTCAATCGGCATAGATAAGTCATCTACCATAGTCTGAATAACTTGTACTTGTTGATAATCTTTTAAGCCAAAGCAGGCAACATCAGGTTGCACTAGGTTAAATAGTTTACACACTACGGTAGCGACACCCCTAAAATGTCCCGGGCGGCTTTCACCACAATAACCATCAGAAACATTTGGCACTTCAACATAGCTTTGTTTAGCTAAACCTTTTGGGTAAATAATTTCTGGTGTCGGCGTAAACAGTAAATCTGTACCAGCTTCAATTAGCTGACGTTTGTCGTTATCCATAGTGCGTGGGTAGCTATCAATATCTTCATTTTCGCCAAATTGCATTGGATTAACAAAGATGCTGGCGACGATTTTATCAGCATGTTTGTGCGCTTCTTCAACAAGGGAAATATGACCTGCGTGTAAATTCCCCATAGTGGGTACAAAGGCAATTTTTAGCCCTTGTTGGCGCCAGTCTTTTACTTGCTGTCTTAAATCTGAAATATTGGTTACTGTTTTCATCGCTTGTACCTAGCCTACTTGAAAATATGCTCTTCACCTGGAAAGTTGCCAAGTGCTACTTCACTGATATAAAGCTCAACGGCTTTTTTAATGTCGCCAGTGTCTTTTAAAAAGTTGCGGGAGAATTTAGGCATATAGCTACAGGAAATGCCTAAGGCATCATGCATCACTAAGATTTGTCCGTCGGTATCTTTACCTGCACCTATGCCAATGGTTGGGATAGTGATTGCTTCTGATATCGCTTTGCCTAAATCACTTGGTATACACTCAAGTACTAATAATTGTGCGCCAGCAGCTTCAAGTAATTTAGCATCTTCAATCATTTGCTTGGCTTTGTCTGCATCTCTGCCTTGTACCTTAAAACCGCCAAAGACATTGACCGATTGTGGTGTTAAACCAAGGTGCGCACAAACGGGAATGCCGCGTTCTACTAAGGCTGAAATGGTATCATTTAACCAAGCACCACCTTCCATTTTTACCATGCTAGCACCGGCTTGCATTAGCTTAGTGGCATTGCTTAGTGCCTGATCTTTATTGGCGTAGGTCATAAAAGGCATATCAGCAATAATCAGGGTGTCAGTCACGCCACGTTTTACGCATTGGGTATGGTAGGCCATTTCTTCAATGGTAACTGGCAAGGTATCGTCTTGACCTTGCAATACCATGCCCAGCGAGTCACCAATTAAAATGGCGTGAATACCTGCTTGATCAAATAATTTAGCAAAGCTGGCATCATATGCGGTAATCGTTGAGATTTTTTCACCTTGTTGCTTCATTTTGAGCAAACTTGCTGTTGTTATTTTTGCCATATCACTTCCCAAATTATTTTAGCTAGTTTTGTTGTCGTTTATTTTTCTGCGGTAATTGTTTAATAGCTTAACTTGCCTTGTTTAATCATGCCATTAGTAGCAATGCCTTGAGCAAGTGAATTAACACTCTCGCCACTTGGCAGATATAAATCTTCGGTTATTTCAGCTAAAGGTAATAAAACAAACTCACGCTCTTTCATGCCATAGTGTGGCACGGTTAAACGTTCATTTTCGATAACTTCATTACCATAAAGAATAATATCGAGATCTAGTATACGTGCACCCCAGCGGTTTTCTTTGCGTACTCTACCTGCGCTATTTTCAATGCTTTGCAAGGTATCTAAAAGCTCAATGGCACTTAGCTTAGTTTCAAGGGCAAGGACAGCATTGATATAGTCGTCTTGATCTTGTGGCCCCATTGGTTTGCTTAAATAAACAGATGAAACACTTTGAATCTGGCTGTTTGCTATGTTACTTATCGCTGCTACCGCTTGCTGTACCTGTTTGGCAGGCTCAGATAAATTACTACCTAAGCCAATATAGGCAATGGTCATGATTACTTACTCTTGTGGTGCTTTTTTAGCGGCTGGTTTTCTACGCTTTCTTGGCGTTCTGCGTTTTGTGCCTGAGCCGCGTACGCTTTTTACCATTTGTGCTCGGGCATCATTTGAGACATTCTGAAAGTCTGTCCACCAGTTAGCTAGCTCAGTTAATGCGCTATTATCTTTTTCGATTTCAGCGCGTAATAATAAAAAGTCATAACCGGCTCTAAATTTAGGATGCTCAAAGCATTTAAAGGCGCGCTTTCCTTCTCGTCGGCTTAGCTTGTCTTGCAAGATCCAAATATCTTTGATTACTGCTTGAAAACGTTTCGGTATCGCTATACTACGTTGTTGCTCTGGCATTACTTCATTTAAGGCGGCAAAAAAGGCATCCTGCGCCGGCATATTCGCGGTTTCATTGATGCGCTTAATATAATTTTGCAAAGGATACCAAAGCATGGCAGCAAATAAGAAGGCAGGTGTCACACGCTGATCGTTATTGATGCGTTTATCAGTATTGGCAAGTGCTAGCTCAATAAAGTCGGTTAAATATGGGTAATCAGCTATTTCACTTGTTAAGGCTTGCTCAACAGCAGGGAAAAAGAATACAAACAAGTTATAGGCACGTAATTCGTGATAGTTAGCAACCGCTTTCCCTGAAATAAACATTTTCAAGAATTCTTCAAACATTCGTGCTGGCGGAATGTTTGCCATTAAAGGGGCTAACTCTTTGATAGGTGCTTTGGTTTCATCGCTAATATGCATATCTAGCTTAGTGGCAAAGCGAATAGCGCGTAGCATACGCACAGGGTCTTCTCGATAGCGGGTTTCAGGATCGCCAATTAAGCGGATACTGCGCTCCTCAATATCTTTTACACCGTTAGCAAAGTCGTATACTTTAAAGTCTTTGCTTGAGTAATATAATGCATTGATGGTGAAGTCTCTGCGCTGGGCATCTTCTTCTATGCTACCGTAGATATTATCTCTTAGCAGCATGCCGTGTTCACTCTGCTTTGAGGTTTTCTTACAGCTCTTTTCTTTTTCTGAGGCGCTATCGTGGTGACCCCTAAAGGTTGCCACTTCAATAATTTCTCGGCCAAAGACAATATGAGCTAAGCGAAATCTTCTGCCAATTAATCTACAGTTGCGAAACAATGCTTTAATTTGCTCTGGTGTCGCATTGGTAGCAATATCAAAATCTTTTGGTTCTAAACCGAGTAAAATATCACGAACGCCACCACCAACAAGGTAAGCGTCATAGCCGCCTTTATTGAGCCGATAAAGTACCTTTAAAGCATTCGGGCTAATAAATTGACGAGAAACCGGGTGTTGATCACGTGTTAATACGCTAGGTTGCTGTGTTGAACTAACCTGTGCTGTTGACTTTTTGGCACGAGCTTTAGTTCCCAATACTTTTTTGCAGAGATTGATAACGCGTTTGATAGCTTTTTACCTTAGGGCGAAAACAAAAAAATTTATCGCGCAATGATATAACACAGCGGCGCAAAAGAGAACAACAATGCCGGTAAAACACCTGCTATTTCCGCTTTTTCGACGCATATGTATAGTGTTTTTAACATCTTGTTGAAGATATATGAAAGCGTCTTTAACGGCAATGCTGGCTGAGCGTTGATAATGTCACGGAACTGTCATATTGCTTTATTAAACTAATATGAAAGCAAATAGCTCTCAATCACTATGAATCTTAAGTCAGCGCTCGTCGATATTATTGTAAACGAAGAATTAACGGCATTCTTTCAACCCATTTTTTCAACCTCAGCCAATGAGATTTTAGGTTATGAAGCTCTGATCAGAGGGCCATCTGATAGCCCGCTACATAGCCCAAAGGCGCTGTTTGATAAAGCATTAGAATATTCACTTTTATCAGAGCTGGAACTTGTTTGTCGCCGTATTTCAATTGCCAGATTTGTAGATTTAAATCTTAAAGGCAAGTTGTTTTTAAATATTAGCCCTATGCTATTTTTGCAGTCAGATCATCCTGAAGGTAAAACACTGTCTTATTTGCAAGAGTTTCAATTACAACCAGAACAAGTTGTTATCGAGCTGAGTGAAAAGTACCCGATAGATGCGCCTGAATTACTACAAAAAGCGCTGATACATTATAAAACCTTAGGCTTTCAAATTGCGGTAGATGATTTGGGCTCTGGTTATGCGGGTTTAAAACTGTGGTCAGAAATAAAACCAGATTTTGTTAAAATAGATCGTTATTTTATCAATCAGTGTCATCAAGACCCGATAAAAAGAGAGTTTATTAAGGGGATTCTAAATTTAGGGCAAAGCATTAATGCGCAAGTGATTGCTGAAGGGATTGAAACAGAGCAGGAGTTTCAGCAACTAGAAGAATTAGGTTTGAGCTTATATCAAGGCTTTTTGTTTGCTCGCCCTGAGCCATTCCCTATGACGGAAATTCCGTTAATTATTGATAATAATGCCAGGCTTAAAAACTTCCCAATTCATTTAGAGCGCAGCGCATCTTCATTGTTGCAGTACGTACAGCCTTTAGCGAGTAGTGAGCTGACTAAAGATGTAGTTGAGCATTTTCATAAACACCCCAGCATACACTCAATCCCAGTTGTTGAAGCGGGGAAACCTGTGGGTATGGTATTACGCGATCATATTTTAGAGTTGTTCTCAACGCCGTATGGGCGAGCATTAAATGAGCGTAAAGCCATAAAAGAGAATATGATGACGACGCCCGTGGTAGTAGATTCCGCCACTCAGTTAGATGAGGTGGCGCAACTGGTTACCTCTGAACATGATGAAAAGCTGCTATGGCACTTTATTATTACCGATAGAGGCCGCTATATTGGTATTGCGTCAGTGCGCGATTTATTAAGGCATTTAACGCAGCAACAATTACAACATGCTCGTTATGCCAACCCACTTTCCTTATTGCCGGGCAATGTACCAATTTATCGACAAGTGGATGAGTTAATTAAGCAGCAGCGCAAATTTAACTTTGCTTACTTTGATCTTAATAATTTTAAGCCATTTAATGATATTTATGGTTATGCCAAAGGTGATCAGGTCATTCAGTTAGTGGCGAGTCTTTTACAAAAACACTGTCAAAACCAAGACTTTTTAGGACATATAGGCGGAGATGATTTTGTCGTGATTTTTCAGCACGCACAGTGGCGAGCGTGTTGTGAAAAGATCATTGCTGATTTTGATGAGCAAATTAAATCATTTTATAGTGATGAAGATGTACAAGCAGGTGGCATAGAGGCTAAATCTAGAAGTGGTGAAATTCAGTTTTATTCATTGCTCAGTTTAGCTATTGGGGTTGTAGAGCCTAAGCTTACGATTTGCCACTCACATCATGATGTTGCCGAGCTGGCTAGTGACGCTAAAAAGCAAGCTAAACAATTTAGCCACTCAGCAATTTTTCATTGTCGACGCGGCGGGCCGTCACCAAGTAAAGAGGTAAGCGAACAACTAGCCAGTTAGTGACTGGCTAGTTGTTCCCAGGTAATTATTTCACTTGCTATTGCTACCAAGGCAATACTTGGCCATTTGAATGCTTAAATACACCTGATTCAGCCAGTGTAAGTGAGTGCATTAAAGCAAGTAAGCGCTCTGCTGCTAAATCACTACTGATATCACCATTGTGATTTACCATATCGGTTTGTACATAACCTGGATGGTAAATGCCGACGGCGATCTCATCTTTAGCTAAGTCTTGGGCTAATGACATGCCAGCAATATTGAGTGCTGCTTTAGACATGCGATACCCATATCGACCGCCTGAAGTGTTATCTTTAATTGAGCCCATACGAGAAGTGATTAATGCCACTTTACTGCCTGCACTTAAGTTGCCTAATAAAGTTTGAGTTAAACAAAGTGGTGCTAAGGCATTGACCTTAAACTGTTCTTCAATGGTGTCGATATTTAAATTGCTCAGGCTCTCGTCACGTAAAATGCCTGCATTGTTAATGAGTAAGTCAATTTTAACGCCGTTAAGTGCTTGTTTAGCAAGCTCTCTACCTGCTTCTTGTGCAACATCGACACCGGTTATCACCTTAACATTAAGCTGTTCTAATTCAGCAGAAGACTGACGACACAGTGCATAAACTGTGTTGCCTGCTTGGCTTGATAATTTGGCCATAGCTAAACCTATGCCGCGGTTTGCTCCGGTGATCACAATTGTTTTTGACATGTTTAGTCCTTAAGTTTTTGGGTTAGTCTATGATTATTTCGCTTTGCTTTGGCACTAAGGCACGTTGCCAATACTTGGTGGCCCAGCTGATAATTTCTTCCACGCTAGCGAGCTCAAGATCAGTAGGTGGCTTTTGTCCTAAAAAGTTTAGCGCAGCAAGTAAAGAAGGCTGTGGTTTTTTATCATCAATTGCTGGTGCTTTATTTTGTTTACTTAGTTTATAGCCTTCAGATGTTACCGCTAAAGGTACATGACCATATTGCGGGGCAGGGCATGCGAGTGTTTTAAAAAATGTTAATTGTCGTGCCGTTGGCTCTAATAGGTCGCAGCCACGGACAACATGATTGATTTGTTGCTCGATATCATCTACCACAACAGCAAGCTGGTAGGCAAATAAGCCATCTTTTCTATGAATGATAAAATCTTCTTGTGCAAGTTGTTTATTACAAAGAGTTTGCCCTTGGAAAATATCGTTAAACTGATGAATGCCATAAGTATTTTTAAGGCGAATAGCGCTATTTTTTTCTTCAAGATTTAATGAGCGACAATGCCCTTGGTATATGCCGCCAATGGCTTTAATTTGCGCCCGTGTGCATTGGCAAAAGTAGCTTAGCTCTTGCTGTTGTAATTGGTGTAGTACCTCACGATAGCTATTGCTTTGCTTACTTTGGTAGAGAACTTGCTCATCCCAGTGAAGACCATATGCCTCTAGCGTTGTCAGTATCGCTTTACTTGCGCCTTTTAGTTCTCTGGGGGGATCAATATCTTCAATTCTAACAAGCCACTTGCCGTGGTGATGCTTAGCATCTAAATAACTTGCTAATGCGGCAATTAAGGAGCCAAAGTGAAGTAAACCGGAAGGAGAGGGAGCAAAGCGACCACGGTATTGATTAGCTTGTTCGCTAATGTGTGGTCGCCTAGCTTGCAGAGTATTCATACGTTAATAAAAGTTAACGTTTGATTTAGCCTGCCATTTGACGTTCTTTAATTTCTGCTAGTGTTTTACACTCAATACAAAGATCGGCTGTAGGGCGTGCTTCTAAGCGACGAATGCCAATTTCAATGCCACATGAGTTACAGAAACCAAAATCGTCTTCTTCAATAAGCTGAAGAGTTTTTTCAATTTTCTTAATTAATTTGCGTTCGCGATCTCGGGTACGTAATTCAAGGCTGAACTCTTCTTCTTGCGCTGCTCTATCAACAGGATCAGGAAAGTTTGCTGCTTCATCTTGCATATGTGTTACGGTGCGATCAACTTCTTCGCGTAATTGAACTCGCCACGCATCTAAAATCTTTTTGAAATGCTCTTGTTGAGCTTCATTCATGTATTCTTCACCAGCTTTTTCTTGATATGGCTCAACGCCAGCTAGTGCTAATATACCTAATGCTTTGTTTTTACTGTTTGGCATGCTTAATCTCCTAATGCTACATAGACCAAGACTTATTATAAATATATCACACTTTTCACTGGTGATAGATCTTGGTTGTAAGTGCCAATATTTTATATAGACCTAATTAATTTGCTTTATATTGTGCTGTTGAAGATAAAAATCAATGGCTGTTGATAAATAAATTTTTATTTCTTATTAATCAGTCTGTTATATATGCTTTATGCTAAATGAACTAATACATCATTATTTATGAGCAAGCTTTTTTAGCAAGTTTTACTAGGGTTCGTCAATATTTATCTGTGGATATTTAGTCTTAACTTAACTGAATGTCACTGGAATTGCTTCTTTAAATTCAATGGTGACGCTATTGTCAGTTAAGGCAAAGTTTGCCTTATATGCTAAGACCTTTACGCCAGCATCATGTGCTTGAGTTAATAGTTGCGCATAAGTGTTATCTATATGCTTTGCAGCACTTACGGTATTAATTCCACTATGGAGCACGCCAAAGAGTAAAGCTGCCTCGCTTTGGCTTAGCTTGGCAAGCTCTGTTAATTCTCTTAAATGTTTTTGTCCGCGTGCTGTCACCGCATCAGGGAAGTGGCCTTGCCCTAAGTTATTATCATGGTTAGCTGATAGCAAGGTAACGCTTTTTACTTCAAGGTAGAGCGCTTGCTGGTTGTTATTGGTTAATAAAAAGTCTATTTTTGAGTTTTCATTACCGTATTTTACTTCACGCTTAATGGTGTTAAAGCCTGCTAACTCTTTAATAACTTTAGCTTGAAGCGCTTCTTCAACTAGCTGATTTGCCCTGATGGTGTTTACGCAGATTAAGTGATTACCTTGTTTGCTTTGGGTAAGCTCCCAGCTATGTGGGTATTTGCGCTTTGGGTTATCAGATGTGCTGTACCACACAGTATCGCCTGGCTCAGCGCAACCTGTCATAGCGCCTGTGTTAGCACAGTGAATGGTTATTTCATTTCCGTTAGGTAATTTAACATCGGCGAGAAAGCGCTTATAGCGCTTAATTAAGGTAGCAGGTTGTAAATCAAGTTTCATGAATGTTTGATGAGTAACTAAGTTTTGCTTATGTTAACTCATCTGTTTTTTTCTATTGAAACTTTTTTCGTCTGTTTTTCTCCTTGAGTGACTTTTCTAAAACAGTTTGCTCTATGTAGCCATCAAGCCATTGCTTGGCACTAGCAACGTCGCTGAAAACGTGAAAGCTAATGTTACAGTCTTGATAAATACGTTGTAATTGCATTTGTTGCATATCTGCATAGGCGCTGTTAAGGATTACGACGGCAATGGCGATCATGCCTTTTTGAATGCGATAATGAGTGGTTTCTTTTAGTTGTTCTTCAGCATCAGGTGTAAAAACACTGTTACCTCTAAAGGTAATAAGCGAGCCCCAGGGTTCGCCTGTCATCTGCTCGGTAATTTCTTCAATATCTTTATGATATTGAGCGGCAGTTATATCATTAAAAGGGCCTTGAGCATCAACAAGTAAAATATTATTTTGCTGTTCAATTGCATAACGTCCGTGTGCTGAATATTGCATGTTCTTACACCTTTTTTGCTTGCGGGAACTTTCACTAATAGCAGGCTTTTTATAGCTTGCCAAGTAAGCATATTTTTACGGGAATGCAAGTTTTTTACCCAAAAACTGACATGCTGCTTTTATCGCTAACTATATCGGCCAGCTGGCGATTGGGGTGTATTGCACGCCATTACTGTGTGACATTGATTGATATAGACTAAATGAAGGAGCGCTTATTTGAATGTTCGGATTGCTTAAATCAATTGCGAGATTTTTCGCTTTTCGAAATAAACTGATATGCGGTAGGTAAGCTCTTTCTTCTATTGGCAGTTGTTCTTTATGTGCAAGATTGTTGACTTGCGCATGAAGCGTAACTAAGGCTTTAGGGATCTCAGTATTGGCTATATATAGCACTTGTGGTTTTTTAAATAACCCAATTTGATTTAAGGTTAAAGGCAAAGATCCTGATAATTCGGCTTGTTGTCGTAATTGCGTCATGTTTGTGATGAGTCTGTTTTGTTGACTGCTATCGACTAAGCCAAGAAAAGCTAAGGTGATATGAAAGTTATCTTGAGGGATAGTTTTACTTTGTTGATAACTAGAGGTTAAATGGTGAGCACGCCATTTAGCAATGACTGCTTTGTCGTGCTCTGATATATCCAAGGCGAAAAATAATCGCTTCATTTCCAACCTAATTGTTTTTCGAAGTCTTGATCTAACTGTATGGCAAAGTCTTTTGCATGCATAGCCACTTGTTCGAGTTTCTTTTCTTCTTCTGACTCAGGGGTGAATTTTGCCACTTTAACTGGGTAGCCACTTTCATCTGTTGCCATAAAGGTGATAAAGCAGCGGTTGGTCACTACATAGTTGTGATCTTTAGGATCGCAAGCGCGAACAACCACGTAAATATGCATACTACTTTTGCCTGTATGGACAATGCGAGCGCAAACCGTAATCATCTGACCAACTAAAATAGGTCTGATAAAGCGAATACCATTGGCCGATATAGTCACACTATAGCGTTTACTCCATTTTGCTGCGCAGGCGTAAGAAGCTTGATCTATCCATTTCATCACCATACCACCATGAACTTTACCGCCAAAATTAACGTCGGTAGGCTCAGCTAAAAAACAAAATTCAACGCAGTTATCAGAACTCTTTTTCATCATTTTATCGCCCTAAATAGTGGTAGTTTGACTTGTGCTGATTTAATTATAGGCAAAGTCAACAGCTTAGCGACTTTGCTCAGCTAAAATATTGGGCTTTAATGGGAAAATTGCTACACTGGCGTTTTGTCGCCTACTGCAAATATTCCTTCGTTGTATATGTCTAATTCTGCATGTTTACCTATTGAAGCAATCAAATCATCGTTTTGCCAAGCGCTTGTAGAGCACAATAGCTTAATTTTATCTGCGCCACCTGGGGCGGGTAAATCTACGCAGCTACCCTTATGGTTATTAGCGCTAGCAGAGCTTAAACAACAGAAAATTTATTTATTACAGCCAAGGCGTTTAGCGGTAAAAAATATTGCCAGCTATTTAGCCCAGCAGCTTGGGGAAAGTGTTGGTCAAACCGTGGGTTATCGACTTCGCAATGAAAGTAAAGTGTCAGAGTCGACACGATTAGAAGTTATCACTGAAGGTATATTGACCAAGATTATTCAACAAGATGCTGAGCTTGCAGGCACAGGTTTAATTGTTTTTGATGAATTTCATGAGCGCAGTTTACACGGTGATTTAGCTTTTGCGCTTGCGCGCGAAGTGCAGCAAGCTTTGCGTGAAGATTTAAAACTCGTTTTGATGTCGGCGACATTAGATGTTGCTGTGCTGACCGAGCATTTACCTGAAGCTGTTTATATTCAAAGTGAAGGGCGAAGTTATCCTGTTGATATTACTTATCAGGCGGTAAGTGCTCAGCAAACTTGGCAGGAGCATGCGCTCGCTGTAATTAAGCAAAAATTAGCGACTCATCAAGGCTCTATCTTAGTTTTTTTACCCGGCATTGCTGATATTCGTTATTTACATGAGCGCCTTATTGACCTGATGCCTAGTGATTGTTTGCTATCGCAACTTTATGGTGAGTTATCCTTAAGTGCACAGCAACAAGCTATTCTGCCTGTTGCGCAAGGGCAACGGAAGTTGGTACTGACAACGAATATTGCCGAAACATCATTAACGATTGATGGTATTAACTTGGTCATTGACTGTGGTTTAGAAAAAGTCGCGATTTATGATAATGCCAAGTTGATCAATACCTTAACTCAACGACAAATAGCTAAAGCCTCGGCAATTCAACGAGCAGGGCGAGCTGGACGATTAATGCCTGGGCAATGTATTCGTTTATTTGCCAAAGATGATTTTGACCGCCGGCCAGAACAGAGCGTAAATGAAATTCAGCAAGCCGATTTATTGCCTACGCTAATTGAAGCAGCTCGCTGGGGCGTCACTAAGTTGGCTGACTTACCTATGTTAGAGCTACCTAAAGCGACACAAGAGCAAAAAGCATGGCAGGAGCTACAGGCTTTAGCCATAGTTGATGAAAATCGAGCTTTAACTAAGCATGGCGAGCAAATATCAAGCTTGTCTTGTCACCCAAGATTTGCTCATATGATAGTTGCTGCGTTAGCAATTGAGAAAAGTCACGCAAAAGCTATCGCTTCTTTAGCGTGTATTCTTGCTGCTTTATTAGAAGAGCGAGATATATTACCTCGGCAAAAAGGCGGTGATAGCGCCAGTTTACAATTAAGGGTGGAGTTATTAGCAAGTGCTAAGTTGGCAAATCAGCCGAAAGCTGCGCGTATTATTAAGCAGGCAAAAAATTTAGCGCGCTCTGCGAAGATAGATATGACATGGCAAAATCTGCCGTTAGATATGATCGGGGTATTATTGGCCTTTGCTTACCCAGAGCGAATAGCTAAAGCCCGAGGTGCTTATGGTGAGTTTGTTTGCGCCAATGGCTCAGGAGTGAGTTTAAGAGAAGATGAACCCTTAGCACAACACAGCTACCTTGTTGTTGCTGCGCTGATGCAAGTAAAGTCGCGCACTTTTGCTAACTTGGTGGCGCCAATTTCTTTAGAGCAAATTGAAACCTTCTTTATCAAGGATATTCGCTGTGCTGATGTGCTGTTGTACGATAATAAACTCGCTAAAGTGGTGGCAAGAAGGCAAAGAAGGCTAGCGTCGTTGCTGCTTGAAGAACAGGTATTATCTAGCGGTATTAATGACAGTGAGGTTGTTAATGTATGGCGAGACGTTTTACAAAAGCATGGGCTTAAATTTTTAAATTGGCAAGACAACGATTTAGCCTTGCTGGCCCGTTGGCAATGGCTGAGTAAGGAACAGCAAAATGTTAGCGATGCCAGTGTCTGTTTGCCAGTCATTGATGACGCTTATTTACTGGAGAATCTAGCACTTTGGTTTGAGCCTTATGTGGCTGGCATTACGGCTAAGGCAAAGTTAGATAAATTAGACTTATCAGCCATGTTATTGTCTTTATTAGATTATCAGCAGCAACAAATACTCAATCAAGCCGCACCGAGACACTATGTTGGCCCTACGGGGAGGCACTGCAAAATATCGTACCAGCAAGGGGAGAAACCTAAAGTTTCATTGCCTATGCAAGAAGTTTATGGTTTAAGTGAAACCCCTGTTATTGGCTTATATCAAGGGCAAAGTGTTGTCGCAAAAGCTTGCGGTGTCCCTTTATTGCTTGAGCTGCTTTCTCCGGCACAGCGGCCAATTCAAGTCACTCAAGATTTAGTGCAGTTTTGGCAAGGCAGTTATGCTCAAGTTCAAAAAGATATGAAGAGCAAATATCCGAAACATTTTTGGCCTGATGATCCGGCCAATGCGCAGCCAACCAACAAGACTAAGCGTCATATGCAATCATTAACGAAGTAGATTCAAAGCATGACAAAAAAGACAACAAAAGCACAAAAAGAGCAATCAACTGGTTCTGTCGGTAAGGCATGGTTTCGCTGGTGTGTTACTACGCTTGGCAAACTTATGCTTGCTTTATTATTTGCCTTAACCATTTTTCTTATTTATTTGGATGCTAAGGTTGTTAAAACGTTTGAGGGCCAACGTTGGCAAGTACCCGCACAGGTGTATGGTCAGGTGCCAATGCTGACCATTAATGATCAAGCCGCTATTACGGCGATAGCAAATGATTTAAAGCTTAATGGTTATAAAAAAGTTGCCAAGGTCAGAGAAGCGGGAGAGTTTGCCCAATCAGCAAGGCGTCTTATTGTGTATCGCAGAGCTTTTGATTTTCCAAGTGGCTTTAGTGATGAGGCAAAAATAACCATTGATGTAGAAAAGCAACGAATTGCAGATTTATGGTTAGATGGTTTGCCTGTAGATAATGTTCAGCTTGAGCCTAAATTACTTGCGCGATTAGTGCCGAATAATAAAGAAGATCGCGTGTTAGTGTCATTAGAGCAAGTGCCGAGTTTACTTATTGATACTTTACTTTTGGTTGAAGATCGAGATTTTTATCATCACCATGGTGTTTCACCGCTAGCAATAATTCGCGCATTATATCGAAACTTACAAGCAGGCCGAACGGTGCAGGGGGGCAGTACTTTAACGCAGCAACTGGCGAAAAATATGTTTCTGACTCGCGAGCGTAGTCTTACTCGTAAGCTACAAGAAGCATTTATGGCAATTATTTTAGAGTTGCGCTATAGCAAAGATCAGCTGTTAGAAGCCTATATTAACGAGGTTTATTTAGGGCAGCATTATGCTAATGGTATTTACGGCTTTGGTTTAGCCGCGAACTTTTATTTTGGCAAAGAGTTACCTGAGTTAACAGGCGCTGATATTGCCTTGTTAGTTGGTCAAGCGAAAGGCCCAAGTTATTATGATCCTTGGAAGCATGGTAAGCGTGCTAAGCAAAGGCGAGATCTCATTCTCAAGTTAATGTTTGAGCAAAATTTATTATCTAAAAATCACTATATTGCTGCCATTGAATCGCCGTTAACGGTGCGAGAAAATCGTCGTTTTAATCAGCAAAATTACCCCGCTTACTTGCAGTTAGTTAAGCAAGAGCTAAACGAGCTACTTGATACCAGCGTGCAAAGAGCAGGCATTAGAGTATTTACCGGCTTTTCACATTCAAGTCAGCAGCAGCTTGAGCAAGCGGTTGCTAAACAGTTGCCTACGTTAGAGAAAAACTATAAACAAGCAAACCTACAAGCCGCCATGGTGGTAACTGATATTGCAAGTGGCGAAGTAAGAGCATTATTAGGTAGTAGAGAAAGTGGCTATGCTGGCTTTAATCGTGCTATGCATGCCAAAAGGCCTATTGGCTCGTTGATCAAGCCAGCGATTTATCTGGCTGCATTGGAGCGTTATGAGCAATATAATTTTGCTACTGTGTTAGCCGATAAGCCGGTCACTTTTAAAAATGACAGTGGCGATAAATGGCAGCCGAAAAATTATGATGGCAAATATCGTCAACAGGTATCACTGTATTCTGCCTTGATTAACTCGCTTAATATCCCGACGGTGAATTTAGGTATGGATTTAGGTTTAGAGCAAATTGCTGAAGTGATGCAGGTGCTTGGTTATGAGCAAGAATTTACAATCAGGCCATCCATGTTACTTGGTGCGATAAATATGTCACCTTTAGAAGTTAATCAGTTGTATTTGCCCTTAGCAGATCAAGGTAACTACAAAGCAAGTCATAGTGTTGTCAGTATACATACCCTTTCAGGGGAAACACTTTGGCAATACCAGCAAGTAAGTGAGCAGCGTTTGTCAAAGCATGCCGCCTATTTACTTGATTATGCGCTAACAGCAGTAACCAAAGAAGGCACAGCTAAGTCGCTAACTTGGCGAGTACCGGATGGACAGTTAGCAGGTAAAACGGGGACGAGTAATCAGCTTAGAGATAGTTGGTTTGTTGGTTATGACGATAAGCATTTAGTCACGACTTGGATTGGCAAAGATGATAACAAGCCTACTGGTTTAACAGGCAGTAGTGGTGCGCTGGTACTGTTTGCCGACTTTATCAAGCGAGAAGGGGTTGTTGATCACCAAAGTGTTGCACCTGACTCAATTGCCACTGTGTTATTTGAACAACAAACCGGTCGTGCAGTTAAGGCTAACTGTGACAATACCGCGGCTTATCCTGCTGTTGCAGCTGGCATCAAGATTGAAGAAGGTTGTTTACAGGAAAAACCAAAAATGTCTTGGCTTGAAAGGATATTTGGTGACTAGGTCGGGCTGATAATGTGGCTTAAACGTGAGCACTCAATAATGCTTGATTTGAGTGCTATCGTTTTATCGGCTTCATGCTGACCTCTAATGAATTTGGCTTAGAAAGTTACACTGACTTTAGATAATGCGGCGATATCAGTGATATCAACTGAACCGATACTTTTTTGCAATTTGGCTGCGGTTTTATCTGCACCATAACTTTCAGCAAAGCTAATAACATCTTCGCCGTTGCAAACAAGCTTTAAAGCGACAGTTTTAGTTTTTAACCTATACTCTTTGGTTGTTTTATTTAACATGTGTACTTTATTGCTAATAGCGGCTTTACAAACATTGATTAAGGCATTTTCCATATACGGGGTCATTGCTGCTTGGCTTGGCATGCTGATAGCTAATGCGGGCACTGCTGTTGCGATTGCGATTAATGCTACTCTTAACTTTTTCATGGTATTCTCCTTAGCGTTTAAAGTCGAAGCAAATTGCTTCACTCAAACTAATAGTGGCGCAATTTCAAAAAATAGCTGTAAAGCTTTGTATGACGAATGTAACGAAAAAACTGCGTTAAATACTCTTTAAAGAGACTAAGTAACTGATAGTCTTTTTGTTGTTTGAAATTTAATCAGTCGATGTTGAAACTATTCCTTACATTTGTAGATATTTAGACATACGAAAATGTTAGTAGGGTTTGTCTAATCCTGTGGGGAATTACTTTAGTTGTTAAATGAAATGTTAATAAGTCATAGGCTTGAAATAACAAAAAAAGCCACGCAGGCAGGAATACTCAGCGTAGCTTTTTGGTGAAATTGAGCTTGAATTAAAAACGTATTCTCAATTTTGAATTTGCTGCTAAATCGGTGATTTGTACTTCACTAATGCTTTGTTGTAGATGAGCTGCGGTTTTATCTGCGCTATGGCTTTCAGCAAAGCTGATAATATCTTCACCGTTGCAGACAACCTTAAGTGCAACCGCTTTCTTTTTTAAACGAAATGCTTTAGTTGTTTTATTGAAATGATGAACCTTATTGCTTTTCGCTGCTTTACAGACGCTAATAAGTGCATGTTCCATGTGCTCACTCATGGCGGCTTGGCTAGGTAAGCTTATGGCTAATAGTGATAATGTTGTGGTAATACCTAATACTGCTGCTTTAACTGTTTTCATGATTAATTCCTTGCGCTCAAATAATAAATAACTAACGAGTGGTCTTGCCTTGCTCAAGTTAATAGTGGCGTGTTTCTGTAGAAAAGTTGTATGAGAATTCTTGCTAGATGTAACGAAACATTCCTTTGTTACAGAATTGTAATTTCAGTAAGTGCATGAATATTGTCTGTTTAGCTTTGTTATTTGGATTTTGTATACAATCTTTTTTTTACATTTGTAGGTATTTAGACATAAGAAATGACCATTGAGTGTGATTAATCGCACGATAAAATGCAGAGAAAACCAGCTTGAATTGTATTAATTTTGATATAAAACAGGTTTTTTACTGTTGTTATATACAGTTTTATGGTGAGCTGTGTTACAGTGAGTACAAATATAAAAGATAAAACTTGATTATCTTGAGCTTTTAATTCAAGAGTAGGCATTGTGCGTACCACTTGAGGTGAATAAGGAAAACTAATGGCAGTTGAAAGTCGATTTGTTGTAATTAGACACGGGGTAGAGGCAAAAACATTTATGGATAAGAAGTCAGCAGATGAATATGACAAAATGTTGGATATGGCTGATAACTTAGCTGAAGTATTTGCCCAGGCTCCAATTGAATTATCAGATAGTGCTACTGAAGAACTTAGTATTTACCTAGCTCAGCATAGAGAAGATGTGCTTGTGGCTTTATTGGCAAAAAAAGCAGCCAAAAAGCCGGTAACTAAGCCTGAGTTAACAGAAGTTTCTGTTGATGATGTTAAAGAAAAGCCGGCCAAGGCGACGAAGGCAAGCAAAGCCAAAAGCAAAGCTGATTTAAGTGAAGCTAGTTAAAAGCTATAGCCTTGAATTATCGTTTAATTCGCAGTAAGCGTAAAAGTATTAGTTTACAGGTTAAAGCGGGTCAGGTTATTGTTCGCGCTCCTGTGAGTGTTGCAAAGTCAACCATTGATGGCTTTGTGCAGCAAAAGAGCGCTTGGCTCACTGCAACCTTAGATAAACAATTAATACTAAAACAAGACGCTTGTAACTTTATGGCAGGTGACCATGTTTTGTATTTAGGAAAGCCTTGTCTTATCCAGGTTAACTTTAGTAAAAAAACAGCCGTTGATGTATATGCTACTGATGCTAATGACACTGCAATGCTAGTTTCGCTAAGTGAACGAATGCAAGTGAAATGTCAAAGTGATGCTGAAAAGGCTAAACAGGTTAAAAAGCAATTGGAATGCTTTTTTAAAGAGCAAGCACAAACGTTATTTAATCAGCGTGTCGAATACTGGTGTCAACTTACGCAACTATTTCCTACTAGTTTGAATATTAGGCAGTACAAGGCTCGGTGGGGTAGCTGCAATAGCCGCAGCGAAATCAGCCTAAATTATTTACTTATTATGGCTCCTGTGTGGGTTATTGATTACGTTATTGTTCATGAGCTTTGTCATTTAAAGCACTTAAATCATTCCGCACAATTTTGGCAACTGGTTGCTAAATATTACCCCGACTTTAAAAAAGCTAAACAGTGGTTTAAAGATAATCAAGCAAAATTGGTTTGGCAGCTTACATCTTAATACTATGCGTTGACAAATGTTAACAGCGCAACATCTTACAGTCTTTCATAATCATCGTATCTAGTTTTAATATACTCTAACGGGTATGAGGGATAAGCGATGAAAATTACCTCTTACAATATCAAAATGATAACCTTATATAGCTTATCAGCAGTGATCTCGATACAAATCTTAAGCTTTATACTTTAGCCTTTGAGATGCTCTAAATAAGATATTGCTACATCTATCTATTTTTTGGCCCCAAATTGTACTGACAGGTTTTAGAGCAATTAGTCTCATAATGTAAAACTTTGCTTGAATAATTTGTTAAAAACTTGCAATTGGTCATTAACAATTCAACTGATTTAGGGTAAATTATCAGCATTAAAATAATAATAGTGCAAGGATTTCCCTTCTTATGAGCCCATCGGTGCTTATTTGCGATGATTCAAACATGGCGCGAAAGCAAGTGCTTAAAAGCCTTCCAGAGCAGTGGCGTGATAACGTGCAAACTGCAACAAATGGTGCTGAAGCGCTAACTATCTTGCGTGGTAACACCATAGATGTTCTTTTTCTTGATTTAACTATGCCGGGTATCGATGGTGTTGGTGTTTTACAAGGAATAGAAAAACTTAACGTAAACTGTAATGTTTTTGTTATTTCTGCGGATATTCAACCTGAGATGCAAAGTAAGGTATTAAACCTTGGTGCAAAGGAGTTTATACGTAAGCCGGTAAAACCAGATGTGTTACAAAACCACCTGCAAGAGCACGGTTTATTATGAACCCATTTCAATTAACAGAAGATCAGCAAGACTGCTTACAAGAGCTTATTAATGTCGCTATGGGGCAAGCAAGTGATCAACTCGCTCGTTATTTAGATACCTTTGTTTATCTAAAAGTACCAAGCATTGAAAGTGTTAACGCTGATAATTTATCTCGCTCTATCGACCAACATCAAGCAACGGTTGCTGTAGTAAGCCAAGGCTTTTTTGGTTATGAAGGTATTCGGGGTGAGGCCTTACTGATTTATCAAGATGAGGATTCAGAGCGCATTGCTGATTTATTGGGTTATGAACCTGATGAGTTATCACAAGATGAGCAACTTATTGATATTAGTTCAATACTCACGACGACGTTTTTGAATGTCTTTGCTAGTCAAATTGATAACCAGATGTCTTACAGTGCGCCTAAGTTATTACCTAGCTCGCAAAATAGTTTATCAACCCACCTTGAGCAAATGACCTTTAGTTGGGATTTGGCGCTGAAAGTAAATATTCACTATCAAGTAACAGATTATTCTTTTAACTGTAATATGGTGTTGTTAATTCCTGAAACGGCCATTAACAATATTAAAGTGGTTTTAGACAGGATTTTGGAAGAGTTCTAATGAGCAGTATTGAAAATGACTTTCTAAAGAAGCTATCTGAACAGGCCTCAAGTCAAATAACAGACCAGCTCAATACTGGTATTCTGATTTTAGATAGTCAGTTTAATATTGTCATGTGGAATCGCTTTTTACAGGTTCATTCTGATAAGGCGGTAGCTGCTAATATTGGCAAGTCGGTCTTTGAGGTTTTTTTAGAGCTACCACAGCGTTGGTTAACGCGCAAACTAACCAGTGTGCTACAACTGAAAACGCCTAACTTTTGCTCTTGGCAGCAACGTCATCATCTATTTGAATTACCGCATACCCGCCCAATTACCACAGACAGTGAGTTTATGGCGCAAAATTGTACTTTTTTGCCGATGGAAACTGACGGTGAGGTAGAGCATGTTTGTATTTTAATTGAAGATGTTACCGATGTTTGTCATTACCAAGGGCAATTGCAACAAGCGCTCGACAAGTTAGCCATGATCAGCCGTATCGATGGTTTAACTCAAATTTATAATCGTAAGCATTGGCAAGAGTCGTTAGCGCAAGAGTTTGCTAAAGCTAAACGTCATGACAAACAAGTGTCTTTGATCATGTTTGATCTTGATAACTTTAAGCACCTTAATGATCACTATGGCCATCAAGGTGGCGATAAAGTATTAATTGATGTCAGCGATACTGTCAGTAACTTACTGCGTGTTGAAGATATTTTCGGCCGCTATGGCGGTGAAGAATTTGCCATTGTTTTACCTGAGACTAATTTAGCGGGGGCACAAGAGTTAGCTCAACGTATTTGTAAAACCTTAGCTGTTACGCCAATGCATTATAAAGACTCAGTATTTAATATTTCTGTTAGTGTTGGTGTGGCGGAGTTAAAAGACTCTGATACTGATTATGAGAGTCTCATTTCAGTGGCTGACAGTGCTTTGTATTTGGCTAAGTCAAATGGTCGAAACCAAGTTTGTACGGAATTAGATCTCGATTCGACGCAGCAAAAGTCTGCATAAAACGCTCAAATCAGTATATTTTTTCACTTTAGTAAAGTTATAGTGAATAAACTATAACTTTTTATTCGCTTTTATTTATCATTAATTGTTGACACTTAACCACGCATAAGGCATTTTAGAGTAATGAAACTAATTAAGCGCCAGATTACCATTATTATTACAACCACCACCCGAATTCGGATGGCGGTCGCTGGCTAACGTGTAAAAAAAGTTTATTTTATTCAAGCCCGTGACCTGCAAAGGTGACGGGCTTTTTGTTTTGTACGATTTAAAAATTCTACTTTAAGAAAAGGGAAACATAATGCGTGTATTAAAATTTGGTGGTTCATCTCTTGCCTCGGCTGAACGATTTCGTCAAGTTGCAGATATCATCAAAGAAAAATCAACCGAGTCAAACCTAGCTGTTGTGGTTTCAGCTCCGCAAGGCGTAACCAATCACTTAGTGGCTATGGCTGAAAACATTAGCGATGAAGCTAAATTAGTCACCGATTTAGGCCATTTTAAACGCGCAATTACTACCATTATTGAAGATTTATCAGCGAGTATTAATAACTTTAATCATCAGCACTGTGAGCAGGCGCTAACTAACTATGAACATCAGTTAGAACGCTATATGCAAGGGGCAACTATGTTGTCTTATTGCCCAGATCATATTCGTGCACGCATTATCAGTACCGGTGAACGTTTAAGTGTTGCTATTTTAGATGCCGTATTACAAGCATCTGGTTTGCAAGTTTCACTGATATCACCAGAAAAGTTTCTATTTACCAATGACTCATCACTCAATGCAGTCGCAGATTTAGTGCTATCAAAAGAGAAGTTTGCTAAGCAGTACGACAAGTTAAGCTCAGTGGCGCTAATGCCAGGTTTTATCGGTGTTAATGCTGAATCTAGTAGTGAAAACCCTGAAGTAACTACACTAGGTCGCAATGGCTCTGATTACTCTGCGGCGGTATTAGCTGTATGTGCTGAGGCTCAGTGTTGTGAGATTTGGACAGATGTTGATGGCGTTTATAATGCTGACCCGCGTATGATCAAAGAAGCTAAATTATTAGATTACTTATCGTACCAAGAAGCGATGGAGCTTTCATACTTTGGCGCAAGCGTACTGCACCCGAAAACAATTGGCCCAATTGCGCAATATCATATTCCTTGCTTAATCAAAAATACCAGTAACCCAGCCGCACCTGGTACGCTTATTTCAAATGAAAGTGATCAACAAAAGCGCGTCAAAGCCATTTCTAATCTTGATGATTTAACTATGGTTAATGTTTCTGGCCCTGGCATGAAAGGTATGGTGGGTATGGCGAGTCGTGTCTTTGCCACCATGAGTCGTGAAAATATTTCTTTGGTGTTGATCAGTCAGTCTTCTAGTGAATACTGCATTAGTTTTTGCATTTACTCACGTGATGCCGAACGAGCTAAACAAAGCTTACAGGAAGAATTTGAACTTGAATTACTTAACGGTTTATTAGAGCCAGTGGTATTGCAGGATAATTTATCTATTGTTTCACTTGTTGGTGATGGTATGCATCATCAGCGTGGTGTTGCAGCTAAATTCTTTAGCTCGTTAGCACAAGCACGAGTGAATGTTGTTGCCATTGCGCAGGATTCATCAGAGCGCAGTATTTCAGTGGTGATTGAGCAAAGAAAATGTACTGATGCCATGAAAGTGAGCCATCAGAACTTTTTCTCACATAAACCAACCATTGATGTCTTTTTAGTTGGTTGCGGTGTTGTTGGTAGTGAATTGATTGCGCAAATTTCAAGACAACAAGCCAGTTTAAAAGAGCAAAACATCGCCTTAAAAGTTTATGGTTTAGCTAATAGTAAAGGTATGGTTTTTGATAAAAACGGTATCGAGTTAGACAACTGGCAAGCCGCTATGGAGCAAGGCATTGAAGAGGGTAAGGCAGTGCCAGTGACAGTGGAGAATTTAAAAGCCTTTGTTCGTGATAATCATTTAATCAACCCAGTGTTTGTTGATTCAACCTCTAATGAAGCCTTAGCCATGAGTTATGTTGATTATTTAGCAGAAGGTTTTCATGTAGTGACACCAAATAAAAAGGCGAATACCGATTCATGGCAATATTATCAAGCCTTGCGTGAAGCGGCGCAGCAAACTAATCGTCGCTTTTTATATGAAACAACTGTTGGCGCTGGTTTACCGGTTATCGATACTTTGCAAAGCCTAATCAAAGCAGGTGATGAACTACAGCGCTTTGAAGGTATTTTATCAGGCTCATTATCTTATATCTTTGGTAAATTAGATGAAGGCATGGCGTTATCAGAAGCTACTGCTATCGCGAAAGAAAATGGTTTTACCGAGCCAGATCCGCGTGATGATTTAAGCGGTATGGATGTTGCGCGTAAGTTACTGATTATGGCGCGTGAAGCTGGTATGCAGTTAGAGCTTTCAGATATCACTATCGAATCAGTGTTACCAAATGATTTTGATGCCAGCGGTGATGTCAGTGAATTTATGGCGAACCTGAGTAAAATTGATGGTGCTTTTAGTGAGCGTATTGCCAAAGCAAAAGCAGAAGGAAAAGTACTGCGTTATATAGGTAATATTATCGATGGTAAGTGTCAGGTTGCTATTGAAGCCGTTGGGCCAGAGCACCCGCTTTACAGTATAAAAGATGGTGAAAATGCCTTAGCCATTCACAGTCGTTATTACCAACCATTACCTTTTGTTTTACGTGGTTATGGTGCTGGTGCAGCTGTTACCGCTGCTGGCGTATTTGGCGACTTATTAAGAACTTTAGCATGGGAGCAACAGCACTAATGTCAGTGAGTAGTAATAGTGTTTCGGTTTTTGCACCGGCATCAATTGGAAATGTGAGTGTAGGTTTTGATGTTTTAGGCCTTGCTGTTAAACCCGTTGATGGCACCTTATTAGGTGATGTAGTTACGGTTACTCAGGTAGATGAAGAAAGCAGCTTAACTGTGCTTGGTCGTTTTGCTGATAAATTACCGAGTAACAAAGAAGATAATATTGTTTGGTCATGTTTAATACTGTTCAATCAAGCTTTAGAGCAGGCCAATCAGCAAGTGGTTAATGTTGCCCTAACTTTAGATAAGAAGATGCCCGTAGGTAGCGGTTTAGGCTCGAGTGCTTGCTCTGTGGTTGCTGCATTAGCAGGGCTTAATGCCTTTTATCAAAATCATCATAATTTTAGCTTTAGCAAAGAGCAGATGTTAAAAATGATGGGGCAGATGGAAGCGCAAATTAGTGGTAGCCTGCATTATGATAATGTTGCACCGTGCTATTATGGCGGCTTGCAATTGATGGTGCCAGATGAAGAGATAATTTCGCGTGCACTACCAAGTTTTGATGATTGCTATTATGTAATGGCTTACCCAGGTATTGAAGTTTCTACCAAAGCGGCAAGAGATGTTTTGCCTGTGCAATATAGTCGCGCTGATGTTATTCGCTATGGTCAAAATCTGGCAACCTTTGTTGATGCTTGCCATCGTCAAAATAAAGCACAAGCCTTTTCAGTACTTACCGATGTAGTGGCGGAGCCTTATCGCAAGGAATTATTGCCTAAGTATGAACAAGCCCATGATTATTTAACATCTCAAGGTGCGCTTGCTGTCGGGATATCTGGCTCAGGGCCAACGCTATTTTGCGTTGTCGATGATAAGCAGCAAGCTGAAACCTTTGCTCAATGGCTAAACGAACATTATCTACAAGAAGTAGACGGGCAAAGTCATGGCTTTGTTCATGTTTGTAAAGCCGATAACACAGGTGCTGCAGAGCTTTTGGCAGACTCGTAAAGAATAAAAATCCGAATAGGAAAACAACTAGTGAAATTTTATAACTTAAAAGAAAATGATGAACAGGTAAGCTTTGCTGGTGCGGTTAAGCAAGGCTTAGGTAAAAACCAAGGTTTATTTTTCCCACAATCAATGCCTAGCTTTGATGAGCAAACCATAAATAAACTATTAGCAATGCCATTTGTAGAAAGAAGCGTACAGGTGTTGCACCCGTTTGTGGAAGAAGATTTATCAAAAGCTGAGTTAACAGAAATTGTTACTGATGCTTTTAACTTTCCTGCTTTGTTGCAGCCTATTAGTACTGATCGGGCAATATTGGAACTATTTCATGGGCCAACTTTAGCATTTAAAGACTTTGGTGGCCGTTTTATGGCTAAGTGCTTACAAGCATTTTGCGCTAAAGAAAGTGAAAAAACCGGTGTAGAGAAAAAGTTAACCATATTAACAGCAACATCAGGTGATACTGGGGCGGCGGTTGCTCATGCCTTTCACGGTATAGAAAATATTCGTGTTGTTATTATGTACCCTAAAGGCAAGATCAGTCTGCTGCAAGAGAAAATGTTTACTACCTTAGGTGGTAATATTGAAACCTTAGCCGTTGATGGTAGTTTTGATGATTGCCAAGCCATGGTAAAACAAGCTTTTGATGATAAAGAACTTGCCGATACCATTGGCTTAAACTCAGCTAACTCTATCAATATCAGCCGCTTATTAGCACAGGTTTGTTACTATTTTGAAGCCGTAGCTCAGCTGTCACGTGTTAAATCCGATTTAAGCCAAATTGTCTTTTCAGTGCCAAGTGGTAACTTTGGTAATTTAACCGCAGGTTTATTTGCTAAGGCGATGGGCTTACCGATTAAACGTTTTATAGCGGCAACTAATGCTAATGATACCGTACCTCGTTATTTAGAAACGGGTGAATGGCAACCGCATGATACGGTAGCAACAATTTCTAATGCCATGGATGTGAGTAATCCAAATAACTGGCCGCGCGTTGAGCATATGCTTAAATCAGGCTTAGTTGCACAAGATTGTGTTTCATCTGTATCAATCGATGAAGAACAAACGCAATCAACTGTCATTCAATTAACTAAGCTTGGTTATATCAGTGAACCACACGCCGCGGTTGCTTATAAAGCCTTGCAATATAGCGTACAAGAAGGTGAGTTTGGTGTCTTCTTAGGTACAGCGCACCCGGCTAAATTTAAAGAAGTCGTGGAAAGTATTATTGGTCAACCAATTAGTTTACCTAAAGAGTTAGCTGATTGTGCAGGTGAGCCGATTTTATCTAAAGATATGGCGTCTGATTTTGGCCAGTTACGTGATTACTTATTAGCTGCGGTTTAATGTTTAATGACCATTAAAGCAAGTTGGCAGCAGCTGATAGCTGAGCAAAAGTCGCAAGATTACTTTGCTCAGCTGCAAGATGAAATCGCATCTCGTCGAGGGCAAGGTATTACCGTCTTTCCAGCAGAGCAAGATGTTTTTAATGCCTTTAGCTTTTGTGAGTTAGCTGAGGTTAAGGTGGTGATTTTGGGGCAAGATCCTTATCATGGCCAAGATAAGGGCATCACTCAAGCACACGGTTTGGCCTTTTCAGTACAAAAAGGCGTAAAACCGCCACCTTCACTGGTAAATATCTATAAAGAGCTTGTCACTGATATTGACGATTTTACCGTCCCTGAACATGGCGATTTAACTGCGTGGGCTGAGCAAGGTGTTATGTTGTTAAATACTGTGCTAACAGTTGAGCAAGGTCATGCTCATTCCCATGCCAAGTTAGGTTGGCAACACTTTACCGATGCTGTTATTCAAACCATTAACAGTCAGAATTCAGGCTGCGTGTTTATTTTATGGGGAGCGCACGCCCAGAAAAAAGCCAAGATGATAGATCAAAATAAGCATTTAGTGCTTGAGGGGCCACACCCTTCGCCACTATCAGCATATCGAGGCTTTTTTGGTTGTCAGCACTTTTCTAAAGCTAATGACTGGCTGCGAGCTCGTGATAAAGCGCCGGTAAGTTGGTTACTTGAATAACATACCATAAAGGCTTGTTTTGTTCGTTTTTGTGCTATGTTTAAGGTGTGATGATTTTTTACTTTTAGGATACTAGATGATGGCTATGGATGTTGATTTTACCCGCTTTGATGAATCGGTTCAGGCCATATTTACATGTTTGCTTGCAAACTACCCTGTCGCTAGTCCAATAGGCTTTGCTGATGTATTCCCTCAAGAGCAAGCTGACACAGAAAAAAGAGAAGCACACATAGGCGTTATTGCTTATTTAAAGCATGAAAACTTAATTGCCCATGAAACGGGCAGTGCTTCTTCTTTTATCCTGACAAAAAGTGGTTTGGCATTAATTGGTAAAGATATGGATAGTCACATTTGGAATTTATTAAATGACGACTAAGTTGGAATTTCACTTTAAGTCTAAAACCTAACTAAGCACAACTAAGCAAAATTAAGCAAAGTAAATAATCATTTCTGCCGCTTCACACTGGCAATCAAAGCCACATAAAATACAGTTATAGCCTTGCTTACTTTCTTCATTCCATTTACCTGCATGTGACGCTACATGCTGAGCACCACAGCGAGTAAAATAGTTTACCGCGCTGTTATTCGGGCTTTGTTTCCATAAGTGACTAATGCCAGCTTTTGCCCCTTGCTTTTTCGCCGCTTCAATGGCTAATTGTAAGAGTTTTTTCCCTATGCCCAGGCCACGGTAGTTTTCATCAACAGTATTGCATTTAAAGTAGCAACAGCTAGCGGCGGGCACTTGCCAAAGAGCAGGGCTGCACCATTTATCAATAGGCCAGTTGTTAGCGGCAAAGGTAATGCGAAAACCAACCAGTTGGCCATCGAGGTAAGCGACAAAGCTAGTATTAACTTCTTCACCGTTTTGTGAGCTAATACCTTTACTTGTCCATTGACGAATTTTCTCATCGGTTAAGTAACCATCGCCATGAACTTGGTTGCCTAGCTTAATAACCGCGGAAAAATCTTCAACGGTTAGTGGCTGGTAAATTACTTCACTCATAGAAAGAACACTGCCTCACTCACCTGCACCTTTCTTACTTATTATAGCAAGTTGGCACTGGTCGTTAGGCTCGTTACTAAGCCTTTAGGAGAGGCTACTTTAATGGTAATAATAGCCAAGTCTGCATTACCACCGGCTTCATTAATTAACCAGAATTTCATAGATGCGCTACCTTGGCGATTATTGTTGCCTACGGTGTAAGTGGTATCACCTTGTAGCTCACCTGCGCTTGCCTCTACTGTGACTGTGGTACCAAAAGGCATAGTCTGACTAGGGATACCAGTATCAGCAAAGTTAAAAGTAAATTGCTGGAAACTACCGTCAGCAATATCAGGAATATCAACACTTGGCTGACCAGAGTTATTCGCATAAACCTCGCTGCCATCATCATTGGTTAAGCTATAGATAGAACCTGAGCTAGCCATAATTAGGACCAGAGACTTTCTTACATGAATAGAGCGCTTATCTTCTTGGGCACACTTTGAGCCTTGACATTGCGGGCCATTAAATAAGTTGTCTTCGTTATCGAAGCGTTTATCATTATCGAAATCAATAAACTTTTCACCGACTTCATACAGGCAGTTTTCATTATCATCACGCCATGCTTCTGACATATCTAAAAAGCCAGAGGCTTGTGCTGGATATGTACCAAAGCCTGAGGCGACATTGAAGGTGCCATAGCCTTCATCATGGCGGCATTCGTCATTGTTAATAATGGCGCTGCCATCGGCATCATCAAAGGTGTTGCTACCATTGGTATCAAAGAAGGTTTCATGCCCTAATGCGGTCGCTAAAATAGTAACACGGTGGTTAGCTACTCTTGGTTCGGCACTTTCCCATTCAACAGAGCAGCTACCGTTGCTTGTTTGACAACTTGGCTCAATTAAGCCACCTTCAGTAGTAAAGTTGATGGTGGTGCCATCAGGTACTGGGTTATTAAAGTTATCGGTTAACCAAGCTGTGATTGTTGATGTTTCACCATTGTAGCTATGCGCTTCAGGGTTTAACACACTGGCGGCGATTGTCATTGAACGCTGCTCTGGTAAGCCTGTGTTGATAGATAATAAATCTGACTGACTTTTTACTGAGATCTCTTCACCTGCAACTGTCATATTAGCAACTGCAGTAACCCTAACGGCAGTCGGCACCGAGCCTGCGGCAACTTGTGTGGTAATTAAGCCTTGGCTATTGGTAAAGCCCGATTCGCGGCTAAGTGTTATGCCACCAGCTGTGGTACTTAGGGTAAAAAATACTTCTTGCTGGGCGAGCACATTGCCTAAATCGCTTTTCACTCTAAAGGTTAGGGTAGAGGTTTCTTGCTTATTTTGTCCGCCTGTACCTTGTAGCACAATTGAGGCCGGCTCAGCAGAAACAAACTCAATAGAGCCTAGCTGCTCGCCGCCTATAGTAATGGTTTCACTGGCAGTATTAGTAATGCCATTGACTGCAACCGATGCTAGCATGACATCGTCTGTGCCTGTTGTACCAGCACAGCTGATATCTTCAAAAGTTGAGTTTGCTGTGCCGTTAATGCTTAACACTGACTCATCTATGGTGGCGTTGCCATTTTGTACACAATTTGAAGTAAAGGTAACCGGAATCGGTGTGGTAATTATTGTGCCGGTTTCATCGACAAGATCAACGCTTAACCCTAATGTACCACCAGCGCTGATGGAGTTATCGGCAACGGATAAGGCAATTTTACCTTCGATAAAGTTATTGTTGTCATCAAAGTAGCCAAGTCGAATATCGCTATCAACAACTGAATCTGCGGGCAAAATTTGATAATTAAGAGCGTTACTGATGGCGGTATTGCCACCAGTTGAGTTACTGATGATATAGCTTGAAGTGATAACACCTGCGCCTATAGCCTCGTTTTCACTCAAAAGGGTTACATTGGCAATGCCCTGAGCATTAGTTAATGCGGTTGCTGTGGTTAAGGTGCCAATATCTGCGGTAAAGGTGACAAGTTGATTAGCAATTCCCAGCCCTTGTTCATCTTTTAAAGTGCTGATCACTTGTACTTGTTGGTCGGCTTTAAATTGATTAACTAACTGACCATTTAACATCATGGTTGTGCTAATCGATGGTGGTATTTCAGGCGTGGCATTGTTGACGTACTCAAAATCAATGGCTTGGCCTGTGAGCTCTCCGATACTAGCATTGGCACTGCCTGCACCTAAGGTTAAGTTGTCGTTGGTAAGATAAACTACGGCAATACCTTCGCTATTACTGAGCTTTGCTGAGACTTCAAGCGTACCTATGGTTGAGGTGAAATTAACCGATTTATTGGCAACGGCATTGTTGTTTTCATCAAGCAGCTTAGCTTGTAAGGTGATGGTATCACTTTTATCAAAGCTGCGGGTATTATTACCTTGGCTATCTAAAAGTGAGAATTGAATGCTAGTAACTGTTTTGGGAGCGGTGCTGTCACCACTATCACTGTGCCCGTTACAACCAGAAAGAACAGCTAGACAAACAGAGAACAATACAACGAAAAGCTTTTTCATGCTTTTATTTCCTAAGCTAAGTAATAAAATAACTCGATACTAGCAAGAATAAAGCGCTAGAAAATAAAAGTCCACGATTAACCACTATGTAATTGAAAAGACGCTAATTACCCTATGACTTAATCGAGTAAATCTAGTCGATTTAAGCTTTGCTGGTTGTTAAATGCAGCAATATTGTTAGCTAATAAAGTAATTAAGCGTTGTTGTGCCTCACTACTCGCCCAAGCAATGTGTGCGCTAATCACTAAATTATCCAGGTTTGCTTGAAGTAATGGGTGTTCATTTGCTGGTGGCTCTTGTTCGAGTACGTCGAGCGCCGCAAAGGCAATGTGTTTATTTTTTAATGCATGAAGTAAGTCTTCACTATTGACTAATGCACCGCGCGCTGTGTTAATGAGCATGGCAGTACTTTTCATTTCTAGTAATACGTCGGCATTGATTAAGTTTTCAGTTTCAGGTGTTTGTGGGCAATGTAAGCTAATAATATCAGCTTTTTTAATGGCTTCATGAAAGCTGGTTCGACCGTCGCGAATAGTGCTTGCTGACGGACGCTCGCTGATCATTACTTTCATGGCAAATGCTTTGGCAATGTTTTCCACTGCTTTGCCTAAATTTCCATAGCCAATAATGGCTAAGGTTTTACCAGCAAGCTCTGTTATGGCGTTACCATGTAAGCAGAAAGTGGCGCTTTTCTGCCATAAGCCTTGTTTAGTATTGTTATTATGGCTTTGAATGTTTTGATAATAATTTAATATTTGCGCAAACACGTATTGAGCGACTGATTGTCCGGCATAACCACTGACATTCGTTACAGCAATACCCAGTTCTTTTGCGGCATTGATATCGATATTGTTATAGCCAGTTGCGGCAATGCAAATAAGCTTTAATTTCGGTAGCTGTGTAAGTATGTTTTGATCAAGCACGACTTTATTGGTAATGATGATTTCGGCATGTTGGCAACGGCTAATGACTTGTTCAGCTGGGGTTGTTGGATAGCAAACAAGTTCACTTACCTCGGCTTTGATGGCGTCAAAGGAAATAGTGTCACTAAAGGTTTGTTGATCTAGAAATACCGCTTGCATGTTAACCTCAAATTGTTTGCAAAGAAAAAGCTTCAAAGTGGTTACGCTTTGAAGCTTTCTTATGAACTAAGCCTATAGTAATTTAACTCTTGCTAGATGAGCAAATAGTTAATTTAATCGCAATAAAACAATAGCTGTTAACCTGGACGACCATCAGCGCGAGGTGCCGTGAGCATAGGCGCATATTTTATGGCAAAAATAGCAAAGGCTGCTATCCAACAGGTGCCGCTAATATCGATAAACATTAAGGTTTTTTCTGGCAAACCCCACGGGCCAAATACACGTACTAAGGTTGCGATACTAATGAGTAGGTAAGCAAGCGTCATGGATTTAGGTGGCTGTAAAGGTCGTCCGGTGTGACCTAGAGAGACACGTGAGATCATAGCTAAAATTAAGCCACCCATACCGCCAATAGTGAGTAAATGCCAAGCATGATTACTGGGTATTTCAGCGGTTAAATAGCTAGCGCCTAATACAATCAAACCAAAACAAATAAACTTGATAGAAACATGAATTGACCACAGTAATGGAATCGTTAATGTGATCCATGGGCGCCACCTTAACCAACGCATGGTTTGGAAAATACCAGCAATAATAAGCAATGCGCCAAAAAATGTTGCATTAAAGCCTAATACTGGCTGAAACACTAAATAAAACATCGCGATAGCAAGTGAGCCGTTACAGATATTGTCTAGCCATGGCGCAGGTGTTGCTTTTTGCGTTTTCGTGCCATTGGCAGTGAACATAGGCGTTACTCGACCTGCCATTACCGACATTAAGAAGGTGACTAGCATAACACCAGCATAACCGGCATAAACAATTGAGAAGGTTTGCGGGTAGTATATCGCCATATGCATTTCTAGGTTTGCTATGGTTAACAGTAATAATAATGGTGCGAAAAACAAATTACGGTATTGTTTGATGGCGATAATGGGTTTAGCTAACACATAAGCGACAGCGGGTAAAAAGCTTAAATCTACTAGGGTTGTTAACACATCGCCTAATAAATTTGGCATCAGCACTACGACACGGCCTGCTAACCAGAGTATAAAAAGTACCAGTAAACTAGTACCTTGCGCGCCGCGCATACCTGTCCAGTTTTGCACTGCCGTTAATAAGAAACCGGCAATAATTGCTCCGCCAAAAGCGAAAATCATTTCATGAATATGCCACCAGTAGCCACCACCTAATGGCGAAAAGCTCACTACGCCACGATACATTAGTAACCATAAAGCGATAGCAAAAACACTAAAAATAGCGCCACTGAGAAAAAATGGTCTAAAACCTAAACGAAGTAAGGGGGTAATTTTTTGTTCTTTTTGCAGATCCGTTATTTGCATCATACAGGTACCTTAGAAGAGATAACAACGGCGCTATTGTAATCAATAGCGCCTAAAGATGCTCGGATTAGATCAATAAATTAATGGTTATTGCGCACGGGTTAATTGACCTTTGCTGAAAATAGCAGAAAGGTCAGCACACTTTAGGCTGTGACTGTTATTGGCTTATAAAGGTATTGGTTTGTGCCAGCGTTGCCGCCCCCACTTGAGTTGCTATGACTTCACCTTCGTTGACTAATAACAGTGTTGGAATACCTCGAATGCCAAACTGAGCCATTAATGCTTGGTTGTTATCGGCATTAACTTTGACGACTTTTAGCTCAGGGTTTTCCTGGGCGACTTGTTCAATAATCGGGGCAATCATTTTACATGGGCCACACCAAGGCGCGTAAAAGTCTACTAAAACTTTGTTGTTTGCTTGGTTTACTTCATGTTCAAATTCGTCAGCGTTTATCTCTTTGACAATACTCATATCTCTTCCTTAGTTCTGTAGTTCAGTAAGTGAACGCTATGGTAATTGAACTTGGTATTGTTGATTAGATGTTTTATGTATGATTCACTGTTCTATATATGAAACAATGGTAGTGGTTAAGTTACTGATGGAAAGTGTTGGCGTATGTTAAATAAAATCAAACAGCTTGATGATTTATTGCTTTTTGTCACTTTAGTGCAAGCTGGCTCATTTACTCAAGCCGCGATTAAGTTAAATATGGCAAAGTCTAAATTGAGCCGACGACTGCGCGAGCTGGAACAAGCACTTGGCTGTGACTTATTGCATAGAACCACGCGCAAGCAGGAGCTTACCCAAAGTGGCCGCTTACTATATGCTGCTTGCCAAACTCATATTGATGCTTTAACTCAAGTTGAAGAGCAGTTTTTACAAGGCACTAATAGTGTTACAGGACGCATTAGTCTTTTATTGCCGTTAGAGTTTTTTAATACGGTTGTTAGTAGCTTGTTGGCCGAGTTTTTATTACGTTATCCAGAAATTGATATTCACTGTCAGCATTACTCTGGCGCAGTGCCAGCGTTTGATCCGCAATTTGATCTTTGCTTTGTTCTTCATGAGCAAACACTGCCGCACTCTAACTGGATTGGCAAAGAGCTACTGAGTTTTCCACAATCAGTTTACTTTGCTAGCAAAGCGTGCCAAACATTTGCACAGCAGTTACCAATTGAGGCAACGGCTTCGCTAATACCTGAGCAGCTACTTGATTATCAGTGTATTTTATCTGATGAAAGTTCACCTTGGCTTTTTAGGCAACAGGGCAGTGCTCAAGCTGTGTATGTTAAAGGGCGAGCCAATTTAGCCAGCCCAGAAATGCGCTTGCAGGCCTGTAAGCAAGGTTTAGGTATTGCAAAACTGCCTGACTATGTGGTTTCTCAAGATAGCGAAGCGCATTGTTTAAAGCGATTAGACGTAGCTCCTGCACCTGTTGCCCAAAGGTTAACTGTGCTTTATCAAAGCCGAAATATTGCCTTGCGAACACGTACTTTTTTAGATTTCTTTCAAAGTAATGTTGCGAAATTTCTTTAATATCATGCTAGGCTGTAAGTCAAATGATTAAGTGCAAAGGGATGTTTTCATTATGGATAATTCAATCAATGCTTCCGCTAGTTTTAGTCTCTTTAGTAAGTGGCTAAATAAGGCTAAGAAGCTATTTTTTTCCTTCAACATTATCCATATTATGGTGTTAGCAGCGATTGCTTTTACCGTATATAAGCAATGGCAGCATGCAACACAAGAATCATCAGAAACTTTAGCCTTTCTCGAACAACCTAAAATTGGTGATATCTATTTTTTAGATAGAAGAAAATTAACGCAAGATTACCGAAGCAAAGAAAAGTATCGACTAGCACAGCTTGTCGATATAACCGGAGATATTGTTACCTTGCGTTATGGTAATATGTTCTATTTTACTGAGCAAGCTGCCATTGATGGCATTCGTTATGGTCAGTTAAGATATAGCGATTACCTTGAGCCAAAACGTTATGATTATTCGCCAGACGAATTAGCCAAGCTGTTAGCTAGCAGTGCAATCATAAAGATTAAACGCCCTAAACATAATAGCTTGTATGGTAATTATACCAGTCCAGATACCGCGGCAATTAAAACATCAGCATCTGATATGTATGTGCCAGGTAAACGTGAGCATATCGCAGCGCTTTCATTACTTAACAACATGTATAATGAAGATAATATCGAACGCGGTTTGTCATTATTAAGCCAATCGGCTCAGTTAGGCTTTGCCCCTGCACAGGTGAGCCTTGGTGAGTTTTATTTACAACCCTCGTTTTATGATAGTGAGCAAGCACTTTATTGGTTCAAGCAGGCTGGCTTGCAAAGTCATAAGCCAGGAATATTAAAGTACGTTACCATTTGCAAGCGCCAGCAGGGCTGTAGCGAAATTAACTTTTACCAGCAACTCTATGATGCTGGCGTTAATATCAAAGTTAGGCAGTTTGACTTTGAATTACAGTAATTTTTTAGCTCTCTCGATAACTCTCTGCAACTAAATGGTGCTTATTTAATAATTTATAGAATTCAGTACGATTTCTTTGCGCAATACGAGCTGCTTGAGAAACATTACCTGCTGTTATTTTGAGTAGTTTAGCGAGGTAATCTCGCTCAAAATGATCTCTGGCTTGAGCAAACGAAGGGAACTGCGTGGTTTTATCGCGCAGGGCATTTTTAACTAAGGTTGCGCTGATTAAGTTTTCTGATGATAGTGCGATACTTTGCTCGACAACATTTTGTAGTTGTCTGATGTTGCCCGGCCAATCAGCACTGATTAATAATTCCATCGCCTCTTGGCTAAAACTTTTTACTCGATTGTTCGAGTCTTTTACGGCATTTTCTAAGAAGTGTTGCACTAGCAGTGGAATATCTTCTCTGCGCTCAGCTAATGGCGGCAGCTCGAGTTCAACTACGTTTAATCGATAATATAAATCTTCACGAAAGGTGTTGTTTTTAATGGCATGTTGCAAGTTTTTGTGAGTGGCTGAAATAACGCGCACATCAACTTTGATTGATTGCGTACTACCGACAGGGCGTACTTCTTTTTCTTGTAATACTCGTAATAGCTTAACTTGAAAACTTGCTGGCATATCACCTATTTCATCTAGAAATAGCGTGCCACCGTCAGTTGCTTGAAATAAACCTTGATGATCTTTTTGTGCGCCAGTAAAGGCACCTTTGCTATGACCAAAAAGCTCAGATTCTAACAGTTGTTCGGGTACTGCAGCACAGTTAATAGCGGTAAAAGGTTTATCTTTTCTATTGCTGGCAAGATGAATAGCTTTTGCTAATAACTCTTTACCTGTACCGCTTTGGCTGTGAATAAGCAGGCTAAAATCACTCATAGCAACTTGTTTTGCTTGCTGTAGTAGAGACTCCATTACGGTACTTCGGCTAATGATATTACTGCGCCAGTTATCCTTTTCTAAGGCATCGTGACTAGCAGGCTGTAGTTTTATTGCTTGCTGCACAGTATCAAGTAATTCTTGGCTTTCAAATGGTTTAGTGAGAAAGCTAAAAACACCTAATTTAGTGGCATTGATGGCATCAGGAATAGTGCCATGAGCGGTCATGATCACCACAGGTAAATTGGGTTGTTGGCTGCGTATTTGCTCAAACAGTGCCATACCGTCCATGCCTTCCATACGTAAATCACTGATCACTAATTGAGGTTGGTAATTTTGCAATATACCGAGTGCTATTTTGGCGTTGGCTGCTGATTCAACTAAATAGCCGGCCGCACTTAGCCTGATGGTTAATAAGCGTAATAAGCTTGGGTCATCATCAACAATGAGAATTTTGGCTTGTTGTGAAGGTGTTTCTGTTGTCATGGTTTGCTCTTATTGTTGGTTGATGCTTTGTTCAATCTTCTTTAATTGTTCAAGCTGTTGTTCTAGCAAGTTAATTTGTTGCTGAAATTGGCTTATTGCCTGCTTATCTTTGTCTGTTTGCCGTTGATGTTTCTCAATCAGTAAAAGTTGTGCGTTTAATAAATCTTTAATTAGCAGCATAAAGGCTAAATTTTGTTCAGAATTAAATTGGCTTGCTGACAAAGGCACTTGGTTAAGCAGTGTTTTGGCTTTGTATGGTTGATATTCAGGAGAGCTTGGCAGCGTATGTAACAGTAATAATTTTACTTTGGTTTGTTGGCTCTCTTGGCTGTTTAACGCCTGTTTCTGTTGTGCTAGTTCAGTAACTAATTCTTCAGCATTGAGTGTTTTTAACCATAAATAATATTGACTATAGCTAAAGCTTGCAGGTGCTTGAGGAGTGATTTGGCACGCAGATAAGTTAGTTAGCAACAAGGTGATAACAGCGAATGTGTAGCCGCGCTTTAAGCTTGAGGTAAATGTAGCTAGTTTTGTTAGCAATTTAGTTTCCATGTTAGTTGCTCGTTTGAGATTGAGTTAGATCTTCAGTGACATGACTGTTAGTTGATTGTTCAAAGCTGATAACAAAGCTGGCACCTGTTTTGCCATTTGCAATTGTAATTGCTGCCTGTAGGCGAGATAGCAACTCTTTTACTATGGTTAAGCCTAATCCGGAGCCTTTAATTTGGCTGTTTTCGGGTTGCGGCCCTTGATAAAAAGCATCGAAAATTTTCTCCGTGATTTCTTTACTTATGCCTGGGCCTTGATCGCTAATGGTTAAAGTGACTTTATTGTTAATCTCTTGTGCGCAGATAGTGATCTTGCCCTGCTCAGGTGAGAACTTAATGGCATTTGATAACAAGTTTTCAATAATGACGCTTAATTGGGTTGCATTGGTAAATAAGCTCAAATTCGCCAGATTTTTCTCAATGCTTAATGACTTACGTTTTATATCTAATTGCCGCTGAGCAATAACCTTGTCAATTAATGGCGCTAACGGAGTTATTTTGGTCTCTTGCAAACTGGTGGAGTCGAGCACAATATTGAAATCGAGTAAGTCTTCAATAAGTGTTTGTAAACGGCTAACGCTAGCTTTAATAATGTCGCATATTTCTTGCTGCTCTGGGTTTAAATCGCCAACACTGTGATCATAAATTAATTCTGTGCCTTCACGTATTGCTGCTAGTGGAGTTTTCAGCTCGTGAGATATATGACGAATAAAGCTGGTTTTTTGCAGTTCAAGTTCATGTAATCTTTGCCTCATTGTTTCTAGCGCTAAGGCAATCTCTTCGTATTCACTAGAGCCGCTAAAATTGATTTTAGCTTTGAAGTTACCTTGTTCTAGCTGCTTTATTTCATCAATCAAACGTTTTAAAGGTTTAGTGATTAATAAAATAAAGACAATGGCAATAATCAGGGTAATAGGGATTATCGCTAAACTCGTTAATAAATTTGCCCGCGCTTGTTCACTTGATTGATAAATATGGTTAGCCTGCTGGTTAATGATGTTATTGGTATGCTGTTTTAATTGTATTTTATTGCTATTTAGCTGCTTAAATAGTTGTTGAATATCTTCTAGGCTTATATCGTGCTTATCTACTTGTTGTAGGAGTTTAGCGATAGTTTGGCTGCTTTGTTGAAGATCTGTCAGTAGCTTACTAATACTTTGATTAGGCTGTTCATTAATCGCCTGCTCAATTACTTGATGTAAAGCGCGGTGCTGTTTCAAGTAACGCTGTTTGGTATCGGCATCATTGAGTACGATAAATTGACTGGCAGAGCGTTCAACCTTGGTTAGGTAATCGGCTATATCTGTATTGAGACGAATAAGTTTAGCGACGGTAAAAATACTGCTGGTACTTTGTTCAGCAAGTTGGCTCAGTTTATTGGCGGCAAACAGTAAAGTCGCTACCAATGGAATAGCAACTAGGGAAAAACCTAACAGGGTTAAGTTTCTTAAGGACAACCTATCAATAGAAAGTCGGGTTAATTTTGTCAACATTGCCTTTAATGCTCTTTTATAACAAGCAGTCTTTGTAAGCTAAATCTAGCATAAAAACAATGCTGTCTCCTACTGGCGACAGTGAGCTTTTGTGTTGAATGTGTTTTTAGTTCTTTGTTTTTAAGGGGGTTTTCTTATTTTTCTGCTTGGCTTGACAGTAAGTTGAGTGAAAAATTTAATAACCTGTTGTTATTTGGCGACAGTATTGTGCTTGCTAAGCCCTTGATTACTTGTCAAACCCTTTTAAATTCAACTGGTTAAGTGTTTTGGCACGAGCCATGCATTGCTGTAATTGATTTGAAGGCAAAACGTCTGCATTCGTTTTGTTCGTTTTGTTAGATCATGTTCAATAAACAGTTAAAGAACTTTTTTAAGGAGTTAAAATGAGAAACATCAGTCTATTAAAATTAAGCGCAGTGGTTGTGAGTGCAAGTATGGCATCATTTTTTGTTAGCGCAGATGAAGTTAGCATAACAAGTGCTGATAAAAAGCCTGCACAAGTCCAAGCACAAGAAAAGTCAGGCGTTGAAAAAATTGCCTTTAGTGCATTAGATACTAATAAAGATGGCAAGCTAAGCAAACAAGAAGTTAGCGTAAGTCAAAATCAATTACTTGCTCAAGCATTTAGTAAAATAGATTTAAATGCTGATGATGAGCTAACTCAAGATGAATTAGACAGCTACATCGTTGCAGCAAATAAATAATATTTGCATTAATTACCCCCTACCTTTGTAGTTTTTTGGGGAGCTCCCAACCAACAAACTCCCCTTTTTTAAGCCGGCCGCTTCGTTGAAGTTGTCGGTCTTTTTTTTGGGCTAACTAATAATTATGCAGAAAGGTATATTGTATCCCTGTGTGTTGCAAACAAATAATGAAAACTTTAGTCGTTAACTGGCATTTTGCTTAAATGCGTTAAATTGTTTTTAAATAGCGTTGAGTAGCAGGTTCAAGGCTGTGGTTTATTATTGTAAATTGTTAATATAGTGTTATGAGGCGAATAGCGTGCAAGAAATAAATAAAAAAAGAGTCTGCATGGTTTTTCGTTTGTTTAAAATATTCATTCAATTACAACCGTTGAGATAACCAATGAAACAACAATTTCTTAAAGCCTTTTTAGTATCGAGTGTACTTATGGGCTGTAGTGCTAACGAAAGCACAACAAATGAAGCAGTTAACTCATCTGCTAAAGTCGCAGTTGAAGCAAGTCAAGTTGAGCAATCAAAAGCCTTATTATTGGCGAAATGGCAAGGGCCATTTCAGGGTGTACCTGCTTTTGATAAAGTGACTATTGATGGTGTCATTCCTGCCATGGAGCAAGCAATGGCAACTAATTTAGCTGAAATTGAGCTAATAGCTAATAACCCAGAAGCGGCTAACTTTGAAAATACCATAGTGGCTATGGAAAAAACCGGCAAAGATCTTAATAGACTGTATGCTTACTATGGTATTTGGCGCTCAAATCGTTCAACACCTGAATTTAGAAAAATCCAAGCGGAAATGGCACCTAAGCTGTCAGCGTTTTATTCAAAAATTAGCCAAAACGACAAGCTTTTTAAACGCATTGAAAGCGTTTATCACTCAGATGAAGTGAAAGGCTTATCACCTGAAAAGCAGCGCCTGGTGTTGTTAACCTATAATCGCTTCGCTCGTAACGGTGCAACATTAAATGCCCAAGATAAAAAGCGTTATGCTGAAATCAACCAGCGCTTAGCTCAATTACATACTAAGTTTAGTAACAATGTGTTAGCTGATGAAGAAAACTATGTTGTTTATTTAACGGATAAGCAGTTAGGTGGTTTACCAGAGTCTATTGTTGCTGTGGCAGCATCTGCAGCAAAAGAGCGCGGTAAAGCAGGGCAATATGCTATTACTAATACACGTTCATCTATGGATCCTTTCTTAACTTACTCAACCGAGCGTGAATTGCGTAAGCAAGTTTGGAATAACTATTATAGCCGTGGTGATAACGGTGATGAGTTCGATAATAATGCCATTATCGCGGAAATTTTACAGCTACGTCATGAACGCGTTGGTTTGTTAGGTTATAAAAACTATGCCTCGTGGCGTTTAGAAGATCGCATGGCAAAATCACCAGAAAATGCCATTGCACTAATGGAAGCAGTATGGCCAGCAGCAATTGCTCGTGTTGATGAAGAAGTGGCTGATATGTTGGCTATTGGTAAGAAACAAGATGGCATCGATAAGATTGAGCCATGGGATTACCGCTATTACGCAGAAAAAGTGCGTCAAGATAAGTACAGCTTAGATTCTGATGAAGTGAAACAATACCTACAATTAGATAACTTGCGCGAAGCTATGTTCTATGTTGCAGGTCGTTTATTCAACTTCGCTTTTGCTGAAGTAACTGATGGCTCTGTGCCTGTTTTCCATGAAGATGTTCGCGTTTGGGAAGTAACAGATAAAACCTCTGGTGAACATATTGGTTTATGGTATTTAGACCCATTTGCGCGTAAAGGTAAGCGCTCTGGTGCTTGGGCGACTACTTATCGCAGCCATACTACCTTTGAAGGTAAGAAAAACGTTTTATCATCAAATAACTCAAACTTTAGTAAAGGTGAGCCGGGTAAACCAACACTAATTTCTTGGTCTGATGCTGAAACTTACTTCCATGAGTTTGGTCATGCGTTGCATTTCTTAGCATCTAATGTTGAATACCCAACCTTAAACAGTGGCGTACGTGATTACACTGAATTTCAATCGCAATTATTAGAGCGCTGGTTAACAACCGATGAAGTGATTGATAATTACCTTATACACTATAAAACTGGTAAGCCAATACCAGCAGATTTAGTGAAAAAGATTAAAGCGGCGGCGACTTTCAATCAAGGTTTTAAAACCACAGAATACCTAGCGTCTGCCTTAGTTGATATGAAATTCCATACCGTAGATCCAACGGGTATTGATGCGGATAAATTCGAGCGTGAAACCTTAGCTGCGCTAAATATGCCTGAGCAAATTGTTATGCGTCATCGCAGCCCGCACTTTGGTCATGTATTTAGTGGTGAAGGTTACTCTTCAAGTTACTATGGTTACATGTGGGCAGAGGTATTAACCTCAGATGCAGCGGAAGCTTTTGCTAATGCACCTGGTGGTTTCTACGATAAAGATGTTGCTGCTAAGCTAGTTGAGCATTTATTTAGCGTAAGAAATGCGGTTGATCCTGCCGATGCTTATCGCGCCTTTAGAGGACGTGATGCCCAAGTTGAAGCGCTTATGCGTGATCGCGGTTTTCCGGTAACTAAATAATTACTAAGTGTAATTATCCTTTATAAAAAACTCGCTACGGCGAGTTTTTTATTGGGGTATTTTTACAAGATGGGAGGATTATTTCACTGGCTTTTCAATTTGATAAAGTGCATCGTTAATATCTTCACTGACATTATCTAGCTTATTTCTAACAATTTCTTGTGCGTCAAATAAGCCGCGATTATAAAAATAACCGCCTACCTCTTTGGCAAAAAAATCCAATAAAAATTCAGCATCAAATTGACCGATATCTTGGTCTAGTTCATCAACAAAGTAGTCTTGTATTTTTGTTACTAGTTGTTCTTTTTCTTGTGTGGAAAATTCAATTTTTGTCATGGTATGTATAAGTGGCTATTTAATAGAAAATTTGGCAATAAGGGTAAAGGAAAATAGACACTAATAGCAATGTCATTCCATAAGAATCCCATAAGCTAGCTACTTGCATGATGGTGTTGTTATGCGTATGCTACGCGACCTTTTTTCGTTGTCGTAAATGTGGTGAGGTATAAAAATGATAGGCTTTGATTATGGTACGTCAAATTGTGCTGTTGGTACTATGGTTGACTCGAAACCAGAGTTGTTATCGCTAGCAGGTCATGGCCAGTATATTCCTTCAACTTTATACGCGCCGAGTAGGGAAGTGATTGTTAACTGGCTTTATCAGCAGTTATCAGAAACTGAACAAGTTAATTTTAAATCGCAACGCTTAAGGCAGTTACAAAAAGGGCAAAGCATGCTGCGTGAGTTAGCACTTGATGGTATTGATGGTGACTTAGCCTTTGGTCAAGCGGCGCTTAGTGCTTATTTAGATGAGCCAGATGAAGGCTATTACATTAAATCGCCTAAATCTTTTTTAGGGGCTAGTGGTTTAATGCCACAGCAAATTGCGCTATTTGAAGATGTCGTGGCGGCCATGATGGCCAATGTTAAACAACTTGCTGAGCAGTCGCTACAACGTGAAATTGAACAAGCTGTTATTGGTAGACCGATTAACTTTCAAGGGCTGCGTGGTGAAGAAAGCAATCGCCAAGCCATTGAAGTATTAACTAATGCCGCCAAACGTGTCGGCTTTAAGCACGTTGAATTTCAGTTTGAGCCTGTTGCTGCCGGTTTTGAATATGAAAGTTGTTTAGCTAAAGAAACTAAGGTCTTAGTAGTTGATATAGGTGGCGGTACAACCGATTGTTCTATGCTGCTTATGGGGCCAGAGTATACAAAACTTACAGATAGGTCAGCTCATTTATTGGGCCATAGTGGTGTGCGGGTTGGTGGTAATGATTTTGATATTCAGTTAGCGCTAAAAGGGCTTATGCCGAGCTTTGGCTTAGATTCACTATTAAAATCAGGCAAACCTATGCCGAGTAATAGCTTTTGGCAGGCAATGGCGATTAATAATATAAATGAGCAGACTGAATTTTATAGTAGTAGTAATTATCGCTACCTTGAGCAGCTACAGCGCGATGCTCAGCAACCTGAATTAATCGCAAGGCTACTAAACTTGCATGAAAATAAGCTCAGCTATCGTATTGTTAATGGTGCTGAACAAGGAAAAATAGCCTTAACCGATAATGAGCAAACTCAAGTTGAACTCTTTGATATTGATGAGCAGCTGATGGTTGAATTAAAGCGCAGTTTGATTTTAACCTCAGCGCACCGAGAGCTACAAAATATTACTGAGGTTATGCATGAGGCTATTGAGCAGGCACAATGTCAGCCTGATGTCGTGTTTGTAACAGGCGGTACAGCAAAATCGCCAGTGTTAAGCCAATTCTTAAAACAACAAATGCCAAATAGCCGATTAGTGGTGGGCGATCATTTTGGCAGTGTTACCGCAGGCTTAACCCGTTGGGCACAGCGCTTATTCTCTTAATCGTTTGATTTAAAATAACCTAAGTGTAAGAAAGTGTAAGTTGCTGTTTAATAACTGTTTGTACTTCGCTATAGTGTTCGACAATTGCATTGTGCTTTGTATAATGCACACTTTTAAACCTCACAAGGATGTTTTCTATGAGACTATCATTAGTTGCAGCAGCTATGGCTGCTAGTTCTGTTTTTGCTTTTTCAGCGGCTCACGCTGAAGACAGCTTTCAATCGTTTTCTTCTATTAACTACCAAACGCAAGATCAACGTAATGGGAATTTAGACTGGTTTAGCTTAAATAGTCGCTACTACTTTGATGCTAGAACGGCTTTAGGGCCGCTGAATGAATTTGATTATATCAATTCAATTAGTAATCTTGGCGTGTCATATTCTTATATGAAATCAGAGTATGATAAAGTGCTTGTCGTAGATCAAGATGGGACTATTGTGGATTTTGAGGCTAGCTCTAAAAATCAGATAATTCATGTTGATGGTGAATGGTTTATTGGTAATTTTTTGTTAGGTGGTGGTGCAAGTTACATTGATAGCAGTTCTAGCAGTAATTTTATGGCGCTCTCACCGAGTGGAGTTGTAACTCAAAGCGGTCATAATAGTGATGATCAAGATACATATTATAGGGCGGATTTAGGTTACTTGATTACTCAGAATCTCATTATAAAAGCTAGCTACCATGACATTAATAATTTCCTCAGCTATACCGTGAGCTATAACTTTGATTTCAATGATAGCGATTATATAGGCTTTAGTTATAACACGGATGAAGATTTTGACACGCATAGCTTATCAACCAAGTATTTTGCTAATATTTCAACAACAAGTTATTTAGTACTGGGTGCTGCCTATTGGTATTATGGTAGTTCAAGTGTCTTGGATAATGATTACTGGTCGATTTATTCAAGTTACTACTTTAATAAATTTAGTTCTGTCTCGGCTAGCTATGGTGAGAATGATAACTACTCGGTCAGTGTAAACCACTATTTCACCGACAACTTTGCCTTAGGTGCTTTTTATTCCGATCAAAAAGATAGTAATGATGAAAACTGGGGCGTGAACTTTACCGCTCAGTTTTAATACCAATTGAAATAACAAATAACCAACAAGTTATTGTTAGTTAAAACTTCTTCATTTATGTTAATTGCCAAGGTATTTTGCCTTGGCTTTTTTATTTAAGAAATAGAGGGTGCTATGTTCAGTATTGTTCGTTTAGTGGTTGTATTATTTTTGTTTATCTGTAGCAGTAGTTTTGCCAATCATTTTGATGGTGCTTGGCAGCTGGTAAAAGGGGAGTACGTTAACGGCGAAGGCAAGTTGGTGAATTATGCTGATGCCAAAATGAATGCTATTAAAACACTCTCACAAGGTCACTATACTTTTATCTCAATGTCAGGTGATAAGTTCTGGGCTGCTGGTGCAGGTAGCTATAGCTTCACCGATGATAAATATACGGAAACACCTATTCATACCTCCTATCAATCTACAGCAGGAGGGAAATATCAGTTTAGTTATCAAATAAAAGGCGACTATTGGCACAATAGTCGCTTTAAAGACGGCAAGCGTGTTGAATATGAAGTATGGCTGAGATTAAAGTGATAGAAACAGAGCCCTTTGCTGGTTTGAATATATAAAGGTTTATTTATTTTGCTTTTAGGGGGACTATAGTGAAATTTATTTTAATTAGTATATTAGCGCTTTTTATATCAATTAAAGCTACAGCCTCTGATATATCTAAAAGTAAGCGTAATAAAATTATATATATTGCTGAAACAGTTATTAAGGATAATTACCCAAACTCATACAAGAAAAGAATGGAGCACCAGTACAAAATAACGGATAAAGGTAGCAGCTGGAGAGTTAGTTGGGAAATTAGAGCTGGAGTTGCAGAAGGAGCCCCGGTAATCTTCATTTCTAAAGAGGACTTTTCAGTAATTAGACATATGCATTATCAATAGCAAAAATGCCTTATACGGATAAATGTAATGCTTTAAATGTATTTTTATTCCTTAGATAAGATTAAGTAAATCAGTTTTGTGCTCAATGACTTGATGGCTAATATACAAGTTGAGAGTTACCCTTTTGTTAGTTTTGATTAAAGATTTAACTCTTTTGTCAAAAACGGATAACCCCCAATTTTTCAAATATAAATGTCAGATCTTGTCTGTACTAATTTATATTAAGGCTCTCCAGAACAGCGTCTGTTTGAATCACATGGAACCCATACGCGGGTCATGCGGCATGAACCTTCAATTACACGTGTTTCTTGGTGCGAATCATAGCTATGTGATTCATCGGTAAGTGGAATATTTCCTCGGTAATCTACAAACCTCCAAACACCGTCATCTACTTCTACTTTCATAACGCGAGAAACGGTTTTTTCTGCTGGGCAAGATACATGTCCATCAAGCTTGTCAGTGCTTGATACATAGAGAGGACGCGGTGTAGAGCGGTCATCAGCATAAATTGAGCCACTATACGAACAGTGCGTAATAGGGTCGTTCACCGTAATGGTTTCATATTCACAAACTTTACGGTACTCCCAGTAGCCACCACCAGCATATGCGGCTGTTGCAACTGCAAGTAAAGATACTGCGCTAAGTCCAAGCTTCTTCATTATTGTTTTTTTCATTTCTTATATCCTTGTTTCCTTGAAATAAATTATTTTTTTGCGCATATTGTATGCAAAAATAATAGTAGCGCTATTAATGCAATTGCATAACTCTGTAAGTCATTATTTTTTATATTTTTTGGTTATATCTTAGATTTTACTTTTGTCGTAAGAAATTAACTAGCCTGCTACCGTTAATTGATAAAAGATTGGCCTTTTACCTAGCTAGATGACGAGTCATAAGAAGAGGGCATTGAGTTGAAACATAGTTTGCCTATGGGCGTGTGCATTGTGGTTAGCATCGCAGCTTCGCTGTATATGAATAAAGATTTGCTAATAGGCTTACTGGTTTGGATGGTGGCGACTGTATGTAGCTTCTGTGTAGATAAATACATTGCCAAAGAAAGCTAAAAAAGGCTAAAGGACCTGGTTATGTAAAAATAGCCGCTTTAAAGACGGCAAGCGCGTTGAATATGAAGTGTGGCAGAGGTTGAAGTAAGTATACCCATAGCTAAAAGCAGTTTTTATGGTGCTTTGCTGTTTTGCATCAAACTAATTTGTCCGGCAATTTATTAAGCTAGCGAAAGAGACTATAAAATCATGTTAGGTAATATTCATGTCAAATGTTCAGCCTACACCTTCGGTAATGAGCTGGTTAGCATTCGGGTGGCACGCTTTTAGTGAAACTAAAACCATAAGCATACTCTTTAGTAGTTTTTTTTGTTTAATAGGGCTGGTGTTATATTGGGCTTTACTTGGCGTTGATGCTGCTTTAGCTATTATGCCATTTGTGGCCGGATTTTTTCTTATTGCTCCTTTGCTTATTATTGGCTTTCAACAAGCTGGCGCCTTGATTAAGCAAAATAAACAACCTAGCTTTAGTGACCTAATTCGCATTAAAGGGGAAAAGCGTAGCGGTATTTGGTTTTTAGTGTTTATTTTATGTCTTTGCTATTTTATCTGGATAACTGATGCCTTAGTGATTTACGGCCTTTATTTTGGTATTGAACCTATCCCGCTGGATGATAAATTTTTCACTGATCCCGCTATGCGAGATGCCTTGCTTTCTTACTTAATGCATAGCGGCTTAGTGGGGATTGTTATGGCGATTATTGGCTTTTTGCTGGGGGTATTCTCCATTCCGCTGATCATTCATCAGCAAATGAACTTTGTTGCGGCGGTGAATTTAAGTGTGAAAACTGTCTTTCAATATAAGTGGTTAATGTTAAAGTGGGCCGCCACGTTAGTGACCATTATGGCGCTAACCTTAGTGATTGCTTTGCCGTTATTAGTGGTGGTGTTGCCTATTTTAGGTTATGCCAGTTATGCGGTATACGCACAGTTTTTTGAATAGTCCGCCTCTAATATTTTGCGATAAGCACTAAATAACCTGATCTCGGCTTAATAAATAGCTCTCTAGCAGCTATTTTTACTAACTTCTGCGTTAAATTTACTTGCAATAGGCTAGCTATTGACGCGAAATTTGCCTTGAATTAAGTAAAAATATCAAGCTAGAGAGTACATGTGTAGATTAATTATTGATATTTCAAACTGTTAACTTATCTCTTAAACCGAGTTCAGGTTAAATACACAGTGCTTATCACGATTTGCTGTTATAGGGCATTACCCAAATGGTCGATGGCGATCAGTGCTTTATTATCAGGAAAGCTTGCCTCATCATTCTCATCAATAATCCAAGGGGCTAAACAGTCTCTATTTTCAACACAAGGATCTGTTAGGCTGTGTAAGAAGGCGACAATATCTTCTACATCCTGCGCAGATAAGTTTAATCGTGCTCTAAATGCTGCTCGGGTGGCAATAGCACCAGCTCTGGCATTTTGCAGGTAATTGATAACCTCCAGCGAATTTTCATAAGCGTTAGGAAATACTTGCTCACAGCTTTGATTATTTTTATCCATTAACGCAGCTATTTGCGGCAATTGACAATAAGGCGCAATGCCATTGCTAAATGGCTGACCACCTTGGGCGGCAAAAAGATTATCTATTGCTTGTGTTGGGTTATTGTAATGTTGTACAACTTGCGCCAATGTTTGATAGGCACCAGTGTGACCATAAGGTGCTGAACTAGCAATATTGAGTAAGCTAGGTGTTCTAAAATGAAATCTATCTAGGTTATCTTGGCTGACATTTTCTCGGCCAAAATCTTGACTTGTTGCCGTGCTACTTTCATTACCTGTACCTAAGCCAATTTGTGGGTAGCCAGTTAAATGATGTCTTTCATTAGAAAAGTTATCACCACGATGACAGGCATGACAACCAGCACCTCGTTCACGTGCTGGCGTGAAAAATAACAGCGCGCCGCGTTTTTGCTGTGTTGTTAAGGCTTGAGTATTGCCACTTAGGTATGCTTGCCAAGGGTTATTGATAAACACCATGGAACGTTGATATTCGCCAATGGCCTCGAATATTCTATCAAGGGTTACCTGATTATCACCATAAGCTATGGCAAACTCTTCAGGCCAAGTAGTGTTTATCCCCTCGACCTCATTGTTTAGCCGCGCGACTAGCTCATTGCGTAAGCTTTGGTTATCAGCTTGTGCGGCAAATTCACCGCGCATTTCTTCTGGTGAGGTTACCGGAAACCTTGCCTGTGCATCGGCTAAGGTGGCAGTATTAGGTAAGTTAGCATCAGGACGACGTCGATTCTGCTCATCTATAATGGAATCAGGTGTTGCTATGCCACCATTTCTTAAACGCTCAACACGGCTATCCCAAAATAAACCGCGCTCAAATAAGGCTAGGTTAAATACAGTGGGCGCGTTTCGGGGAATAACTGGCACATCGCTATCACCAGTAAAACGCATATGTCCTAGTAAATCTTCGCTGCTAATATCCAGTTCATCGACGGGATTTATACCGACTGATAATGAAGTAGCATCTGCGCCACCTAAACTTGGGTGATGACAGCTAGCACAAGCGACACTTTGCATTCCGCCAAGGTTTTTGGCAAAGAATAGCTTTTTACCCAGTTGTGCTTTTTCATCGGTAATTGCCGGTATATTGAGTCGCGTCAGGTTAGCGGGCTGAATAGCCTCTAGCCTGATAATTTCTTGTAAATGTAGCTCTATTTCTTGCGCTGTTAAGGCTGGTTGTGTCGGTGGCGCAGGCGGCGGATTAACCGGTGGGTTAATCGGTGGTCTGGGAGGCGCATTTTGAGCAAAGGTTGAGGCTAACATTAGGCTGTTAAGTAGAAATATTGTTATTGCAAATCTGACTGTCATAGCTATTCCTTAATTTTAATATCTCGGCTAGGCATCTGTTTAGATTAACGGGCGAATGTGCAAACAATGTGCAAATAAAATGCAAATAATGTGGTTGTCAGCTAAGCGCTTTGTCTTTAGTGAAGGGACATAGTAAGGTGATAAATAGCCGCTGATAGTTAGCATTTTTATAATGATGATTTAATGAAAATACATAATAAACTTTTTTTAACCCTGCTTTTGTTTGGCATTACCTTAGTGATCGCCATCGTCAGCTTTATGCAGTGGAGTCTCGATAAGGGCATGGTTAATTATGTTAATAAACGAGAAATTAACGCCTTAGCGCCAGTCGTTACGCAATTAGCTCAGTCATATCAGCAACGAGGGAGTTGGCATTTTATTCGTTTTGACGATAGACGATTTCAGCGGTTAATTCGACAAGCCTTAAGTGATACTGAGTTTACTTTGCCACGGCCTGAACACAGACCGCCTCCACAGCATAGAGAGCGAAGGGCAGGGGAAAAAATGCCCGGCAAGCCAGATAAAGCACCAGTAAAGGCGCTAAGAAGACCACCACAGAAACCTAAGCATGATCGATATGCCGTGCTAGATGCAGATAAGCGCTTAGTTGTTGGTCATTATAATGAGCAACACGATTATAGTATGACGGAAATTTTTGTCGCCGATAGCCTTATTGGCTACTTTGCTGTGGTGAAACGACATAGATTAACCTCGGGCTACGAATTGGACTTTATTGAGCAGCAACGTAGCTACTTATGGCTTATTTCATTAGCTATTATGTGCTTAGTTGTGCTGATTAGCTTGCCTTTGGCTAGTCATATTGTCGCCCCCATTAGAGCGCTCGCTAAAGGAATGCATCAATTAACCCAAGGCCAGTATCAAAGTCGCTTGTCAATTGAACGAAAGGATGAGTTTGCCCAATTAACACGTGATTTTAATGAATTGGCGAAAACCTTACTTGCTAATGAAAGTGCCAGAAAGCGTTGGCTCGCCAATATTTCTCATGAACTAAGAACACCACTTGCGGTTTTAAAGGCAGAGCTGGAAGCCGTTATCGATGGCGTGCGAGTATTATCAATGGGGCATGTGCAATCGACTCACCAAGAAGTACTGCACCTAGAGCGACTGATTGCTGATTTGCATGCCCTGACCAGTGCAGATATTGGTGGTATGAGTTATCGAAAAGAGCCTGTAGATTTAGTGGCCTTTATTGACAATTGTGCTAAGCAATATCAGAGTTATTTAAGTGATGCGGGTTATACTTTGCAGTTATGTAACTATTGTAAGGGTAACTATAGTAAGGGTAACGATAGTAACGACAGTGATGAGTTGCTCATTTTTGCTGATAAAACGCGTTTGTCTCAGTTGTTAGAGAATCTCTTTAGTAATACAGTAAAATATGCTGAAAACGGCACTATCGTTAAACTCACCCTAGCTAAAAATTCAACTAAGAACAGTGCCATAATTCGATTTGAAGATAATGGTCAAGGTGTTGCTAATGAGCACTTAGCACATTTATTTGAGCATTTGTATCGAGTTGATGATTCTCGCAGTAGAGCAACGGGGGGGAGCGGTTTAGGGCTTTCTATTTGTGCCCATATTGTTAATGGTCATCAAGGCAAAATAGAGGCGCAATCTTCTCAACTTGGCGGTTTAGCCATTGTGATTGAATTACCCCTGATAAATTAACGGCAAATAAGGGAAAAATTTTATGTCTGATCTGGTATTGATTGTTGAAGATGAGCAGAAACTGGCTGAGCTATTAGCTGATTACTTTATTGCCGCGCAATATCAGTGCCACTGTTTGTATTCAGGTGGCAAGGTTGTTGACTGGGTTAAGCATAATCACCCTGATATTATTTTGCTAGATATTATGCTACCAGAAAAAGATGGCATGCAATTGTGCCGAGAAATTCGTCAGCTTAGCCAAGTGCCTATTATTATGGTTACCGCTAAAGTGGAAGAAGTTGACAAGTTACTTGGTTTGGAATTAGGGGCAGATGACTATATTTGTAAGCCATTTAGCCCAAGAGAAGTGGTTGCTCGGGTAAAAGCCGTGCTGCGAAGAACCCAGCATGGCGGACAAAATCAGCCCGTCGCATCTACAGGTATTTTTCTCGATAAAGCGCGCAATGAGGTGAGCTATCAAGGTAATACGCTCGCGTTAACGGCTGTGGAGTTTAATTTATTGGCACCGCTAGTAAGCGAGCCAGGGCGTATTTATAGCCGTGCGCAACTGATGGATACCATGTACTGTGATAGCCGCGTAGTAAGTGATAGAACCATAGATAGCCATATTAAAAAATTACGAAAAAAAATTGCTCAGATCTGTCCAGAGCAAGAGCTTATCCAGTCTGTATATGGCTTAGGTTATCGATTAATACTTGATTGACTGTTTTACAAATAACTCACGGGTAGTGCTGTGGTGTATTTTATTTCTTCCATGGCAAAGCTTGAGCTAATATCGGCAAAGTCTGTTTTAGTAATCAGCTTTTTATAGAAGTTATCGTATGCTTTCATATCTGGCACTACCACGCGCAGTAGATAATCTACCGCACCACTCATACGATAAAACTCAACAATTTCTTCAAATTCATCAGCAATTTCCGCAAAGGTTGCCAGCCAGTTAGGGTTATGTTGATTGGTTTTTACCATCACGAATATAGTTAAGCCAACATTGAGCTTTTCTGGATCAGCCAAAGCGACTCGCGCTTTAATGACACCAGATTTTTCCATCGCTTGAATGCGACGCCAACAAGGGGTAGTTGATAAACCAACCTGCTCTGCGATTTCACTGGTTGATAAGGTGCTGTCTTTTTGTAATAGGCTTAAAATATGTTTATCAAAAGAGTCCATAATACTCAAATAAATACGCTATTTTTAATTTTTTTCTAAATAAATGCTTTTTATTGGAATACTATTCTACTTTTTCTCGATTTTGTCTAGTGAAAAGCACAAATTTTTCTTGATGTCTGTGGAATAATTTATTCAGTGAAATGCACAGGCGTATAGGAAATTTAGATGAGTAACTTAGCACAAAACCAACAACAAGATATCGTTTATGGTCGTGGTGTTATCTATGATGATATTACCCAAACTATCGGTAATACGCCGTTAGTACGTTTAAGTCGCTTTACTAAGGCGCTTGATGTGCCAGCTAATATTCTTGCTAAAATTGAATTTTTTAACCCCGCAGGCTCAATCAAAGATCGTCCAGCCCTTGCCATGATTGAGGCTATGATTGCTGATGGCCGCATTGGTGCTAATACTGAAATTATCGAAGCTACTTCAGGTAATAATGGCGTTGCCTGTGCGTGGATTTGCGCAATGAAGAAGATTCCGTTAACGATTGTTATTCCTGAGCATATGTCGATAGAACGTCGTAAGTTAATTAAACACTATGGCGCTAAAGTTGTGCTAACGCCAAAAGAGCTTGGTACTAAAGGTGCTATCGATAAAGCCAAAGCTATGATTGCTGAGAATGATAATGCCGTTATGCTAGATCAATTTGGTAACCAAGCAAATTCTGCTATGCATGCAAAAACCACCGCACAAGAAATTTGGCATGATACCCAAGGTAAAGTTGATGTCTTAGTTGCGGGTGTCGGTACGGGCGGTACTTTATCAGGCATAGCACAAACCTTAAAAGCACTAAACCCTAATCTTAAAGTTATTGCCGTTGAGCCTGCCTCTTGTCCGGTTTTATCGGAAGGAAAGTCGGGCGTACATAAAATTCAAGGCTTAAGCTCAGGCCATGTGCCAGCTATTTTACGTACTGATTTAATTGATGACATAGTGACGGTATCGAATGAAGATGCCGTTAGTTTTGCTCAAGATATTGCCTGTTTAGAAAGCTTACCTGTAGGCATTTCATCAGGTGCAGCGTTAAAAGCCGCTATGGTTATTGGTCAGCGCCCAGACTTTAAAGGCAAAAATATCGTCACTATTTTAGCTGACAATGCCGAACGTTATTTCAGCACAGAGCTATTCGCATAATTTAACCTGATTTACCCACTTACTTGCTCAAGCCTTGATCGGCTTTTTGGCCAGTGCCTTATGCACTGGCCTTTTTTTATTTAACGATTACAAATCAACAATAAAGTTACCTCGAAAGATCATACTCACCTTGATAAACTTAATATCATAGAAAACTTTATTGGCTCTATTGTGGATAATGAATGTGTTGTTAAAACAATTAAAAAGCTGGTGGCATACAGAGTGTCAGTTTTGTCGGCGGGCACGATTTATTCTATTGTGGTTATTAATCATGCTTTTAGTGGATTATTTTTACTTCCAGCTTATATTTAGATAATAAGCATATAAAAAAGCTGGAGAGAATAATGGCAGGCGGGCTTAAATGGACAGATTCATTAGAAATTGCCTTAGACTTGATTGAACAACATCAAGATGTTGATCCTTACAAGCTACATTTTACCGAATTAAGGGAGTGGGTACTGGCATTAGAACGTTTTGATGATGATCCTAACCATTGTGGTGAACGTGTGCTTGAAGCGATTCAATTAGCCTGGATGGATGAAGTTGATTAAGACAATTAATACCAATTGAATTAACTATTTGAGCATTCAGCGAGAGTTAAAAGGTTTATAGGCAAGGCATTGATTGCAGAGAATGGTTATTCCCTTGTCAAAATCAATAACACAGCATATAAGCCTTTTAAACTCGCCCTTGGGAGCTTGTCAGGAAGATGATAATTTAACAAATTTCTTTGCTGGAGAATGACTACAGCAGCACAAATTTGTTTTATTCTCACCACCCTGACATAGCTCTGAACTGTCCAAATAATTATTTCACTTGGTATGAAGTGCATATTAATGCAAATTTATGGTTTGTTTTTGCATTTTTTGCCCCTGGTTGGCTTTGCTAGTTTCATCAGATCTATTATACTCTTGCGACATAAATTATATCTATTTCCAACATTCACCAAACACATAAGTTGCAAGTACATGACTCAAACTAAGCGCCCACTTTATATTCCGTATGCAGGCCCAGCTTTACTCGAAACACCGCTATTAAATAAAGGCAGCGCCTTTAGCCAAGAAGAACGTGATAGTTTTAATTTAGCCGGCCTTTTACCGCCACGTTTTGAAACAATTGAAGAGCAAGCCGATCGCGCTTATCGTCAGTACAGTAGCTTTCACACCAATATTAATAAGCATATTTATTTACGTGCCATTCATGATAATAATGAAACGTTATTCTTTAAATTAGTACAAGAACATTTGGCTGAAATGCTGCCCATTATTTACACACCAACAGTGGGCGATGCTTGTGAACAGTTTTCAGATATTTATCGCAGCTCACGTGGTTTGTTTATCTCTTATGAAGACAGATATAACATTGATGATATCTTGCGTAATGCTACGAAAAATAAAGTTAAAGTGATTGTTGTTACCGATGGTGAACGTATCTTAGGCTTAGGCGACCAAGGTATTGGTGGTATGGGTATTCCTATCGGTAAGTTATCTTTGTATACCGCTTGTGGTGGTATCAGCCCTGCGTATACCTTACCGGTTATGTTAGATGTGGGTACTAACAATCAAAAACTGCTTGATGATCCTATGTATATGGGCTCGCGCCATAAGCGTATTGATCAAGACTCTTATGATGAATTTTTAGAGTTGTTTATTAGCGCGGTTAAACGTCGCTGGCCACATGTGATGTTGCAGTTTGAAGACTTTGCTCAGCCAAATGCTATGCCGCTGCTTGAGCGTTATCGAAATAAAATTTGTTGTTTTAATGATGATATTCAAGGTACCGCCTCAGTAACGGTTGGAACTTTATTAGCTGCATGTCGTAGAAAAGGCGTCAAGCTGTCTCAGTTAAAAGTTGCTTTTGTTGGCGCCGGCTCTGCTGGTTGCGGTATTGCCGAGCAGATTATTACCCAAATGATCAGCGAAGGTATCTCACCTATGCAAGCGCGTAGCCAAGTGTACATGGTGGATAGATATGGCTTATTAACCCAAGGTATGGAAGGTTTAAGAGATTTCCAAGAAAGGTTAGTACAAAATAAAATAGCCATTGAACACTGGGATATTCAAGGAGATTACGCATCATTAGTTGAGGTCATGCATGGCGCTAAACCAGATGTGTTAATAGGGGTTTCTGGGCAAGCAGGTTTATTTACCGAGGAAGTGATCACTGCCATGCAATCCCATTGTCCTGTGCCGATTATTTTTCCATTAAGTAATCCATCACGCCAAGTTGAAGCAACGCCAACACAAGTTATTAACTGGACTCAAGGTAAAGCGGTTGTTGCCACGGGCAGCCCTTTTGAGCCTGTAGAGTACGAAGGTAAGCGCTATCCAATTGCACAATGTAATAATAGTTATATATTCCCTGGCATAGGTTTAGGTGTTGTTTCTGCCAACATTAATCGTATTACAGATGAAATGTTACTGGTTGCCAGTGAAACCTTAGCGGCGGCTTCTCCTGTTGCCAATAATGAAGGTGAAGACTTACTACCGCCACTGACGGGTATTGCTCAGCTAAGTAAAGATATCGCTTTTGCTATAGCTAAGGTCGCTTTTAAGCAAAACTTAGCCTTAGAAATTGCTGATGATGAGCTGAAAGCGAAAATTGAACGAAACTTTTGGAAGCCAGAATATCGTCAATATCGTCGAACCAGTGTTTAATGGTGTTAACTAACGAGTGTTAAAGTGAGGTTGTTATGAATGCTAATAATGATGAAATCATTTCTCAAGCAGATTTAGACGAGTTATTACGAATTAATGAGTTTATTGAATCTCACGATGAGCACTCTCTAGTTGCCGAGTTAAAACAAGCCATTTTGGATTCTGGCAAGCTTGAACTGTCACAATGGCAAGGTTTACGAGAGCAAATTAGAGAAATTGAACAACTCATTCCGCATATTGACTTGATCATTAAGTTAAAACAAGAAAGTTAGTTTTGAGTTAACAGACCTTTAAAAGCCTCTTTTACCAGTAAATTATCTACTTGTTAAAGAGGCTTTTTTAATCGCGCTTGCTTTCACATTAATATCATTAGGCTTTTGCCGATAATTCGTCTATAATCGCGCCCAAAATTTATACCGCACTAGTTTAGTGCGAATTTTTATTAACTTATTTTGACAACAGAGGGCTTATAATGGCTATCGAACGTACTTTTTCTATCGTAAAACCAGATGCAGTTGCTAAAAACGTAATTGGTCAAATCTACAACCGTTTTGAAACAGCTGGCTTAAAAATCATTGCTTCTAAAATGGTTCACTTAAGCAAAGAAAAAGCTGAAGGTTTTTACGCTGAGCACAGCGAGCGTCCTTTCTTTGGTGCTTTAGTTGAGTTCATGACTTCAGGTCCAGTTATGGTGCAAGTATTAGAAGGCGAAAACGCTGTTCTTAAAAACCGTGAAATCATGGGTGCTACTAACCCAGCTGAAGCTTTAGCTGGTACTTTACGTGCTGACTACGCTAATTCAATCGATGAGAACGCTGTTCACGGCTCTGACGCTTTAGAATCAGCTGCACGTGAAATTGCTTACTTCTTCTCAGATGAAGAGATTTGCCCACGTACTCGTTAATTAGCATTTTAACTTCACACTTTAACTAATTTTTGCGTCGAAAGTGCTCACCTACACTTGTAGGCTCCGCGCTTATCTCCTTAAACTAAGTTAAATTGTTTTGTTTAAATATTAATTAATTACAGAATTACATTCTGTGAAAGGATTTTACCTAAGCTTTGGTAAAATCCTTTTTGTATTTAATAGCCGGGTATATTTGCCTTGCTAGATACAATGATAAATTGCGATTTTTGTGTGAAAAGTGTACAATTCGCGCCCTTGTAAATTAGACCAGTGTTTTAATTAACTGGTTGTGTTGTCCTGTTTTGCCTTGTTGAGATCTTGCTGTATGACTAAAGTAAATTTATTAAATTTCGATCACCAAAGTATGCGTGAGTACTTTGACTCTATTGGGGAGAAGCCTTTTAGAGCCGATCAGATAATGAAATGGATTTATCACTTTGGTTATAGTGACTTTGAGCAAATGACTAACTTAAATAAAAAGTTACGCGAAAAATTACAGCGAAATTGTGAAATTAAAGCCCCTGAAATCTCACAAAAGCAAGTATCAAACGATGGCACCATTAAATACGCGTTAAAACTTGAAGGCGGCCAAGAAGTGGAAACCGTGTGGATCCCTGAAAATGATCGCGCTACTTTATGTGTTTCATCTCAAGTGGGCTGTGCCTTAGAGTGTACTTTTTGTGCCACTGCGCAACAAGGTTTTAACCGTAACTTGTCTATGGCAGAAATTATCGGTCAAGTGTGGCGTGTCGCTAATGATATTGGCGCAACGCGTATTGCTGGTAAGCGACCTATCACTAACATTGTTATGATGGGCATGGGTGAGCCGTTACTTAATATGAAAAACCTGATCCCAGCGCTTGATACCATGTTAAATGATTTAGGTTATGGTTTATCTAAACGTCGTGTAACGGTAAGTACTTCAGGTGTTGTACCAGCACTTGATATGCTGAAAGAGAAAATTGACTGTGCCTTAGCTATTTCAGTACATGCGCCGAATAATGAATTACGCGATGAGCTTGTACCATTAAATAAAAAGTACCCATTAGAAGACTTTTTAAAAGCAGCAGCGCGTTATGTTGATGGCTCTAAAGCCAATAAGCAGGCAACGATTGAATATGTCATGTTAGATCATGTTAATGACAGTACAGATCAAGCCCATGAGCTAGCGCATGCCTTAAAAGATTTACCTAGTAAAATTAACCTAATTCCATTTAACCCATACCCGGGTTCTCCATATAAACGCTCTAGCAATTCACGTATTGATCGTTTTGATAAAGTGTTGCAAAGTTATGGTTTAACCGTGATTACTCGCAGAACGCGTGGTGATGATATTGATGCCGCTTGTGGGCAGTTAGCTGGTGATGTTCTTGATAGAACTAAACGTACGGCAGCTATTGCAGAAGCTAGTGCACTGAAAAATCAAACTAAAGCTGACACAATTGCAATAAAAGCGGTATAGTGGCTAGCTAATACATACACTATAACAATAAGAGACGTTTAACGTATTGCTCATTATGGATAAAACTTTCGCAAAATCATTATTCGCAAATCTTGTTATTGCCAGCTCAGTACTTGGGTTATCAGGCTGTGTAACACAAAACTTTGAAAATGATGAACCTGTGGTAGAGAACCAAGCCAATCGGGATGATATGGCTGCCACACGGATTTCATTAGGCTTAGGTTATTTGAAAATGGGCAATATGCCGCAAGCTAAGCTTAATTTAGAAAAAGCGAAACGTTTTGCCCCAGATATGGTGCAAGTATATACCGCCTTTGCTCATTATTATGAGACGGTTGGTGAATTTGAACTAACTGAAGAGTCATATAAAAAGGCATTGTCACTAAAAAGTGATGATGGCGATACGTTAAATAACTACGGCGTATTTTTATGTCGACAAGATAAAATAACCGAAGCGGAAAAGCAGTTTTTAAAGGCGATTGCTGTGCCAAGTTATTTATTAGTGGCACAAAGTTATCAAAACTTATCAGCGTGCTTTTTACAAGAGGATGACTTTGATAAAGCTGAGCATTATTTAGAAAAAGCCATATTGCACAGTCCAAATAGTTCAGCTGCCTTGTTTCAAATGGTGCGTTTGCAATACGCTAAAGCTAACTATGCAAGAGCTAAGTATTTTCAGCAGAAATTTGAAAAGAATACTCGCCGTTTTAGTGCGGAATCATTGGCGCTTGCCTATAAAGTGCATGTTAAGTTAGCTAATCCTCGCGTGGCAAAAAATTACGGCACTATGCTAGTTAAAATGTTTCCACAGTCTTGGGAAGCAAAGCAGTACTTGTTAAATGAGTTAGAGGTTATTGACGCTGATAATTTAGCGAAAAGATATCAATTGACTCAGCATAAAACTAAGGCGCAATCAGGCTCACAAAAACGTGTTGTCAGGTTATCGCCTAATCGTAAAGCACCGATTAGCTCAAGCAAGAAGAAACAAGCAAGCTTAGCTAAAACAAATAGCCAAGCGACAAGTCAAGCGACTGAACAAGTAAACACTAAAACTACTCAAACTGTGGCAGTAGCACGAAAAGTCGCCCCTGAGGCTGTTGCTGCCCCTGTGGTTGTCGCTGCAAATTCATCATCGGCGCAAAACACCGCTCATGTGCTAAGTTCAGCACACGATTCGACTAATGTTACTGCTAGTACTACAAATGCTGTTGCAGCTGAGCCAGTTAATGAAGAGGTAACAGCGATAAACTCAGCGACAGCGGCCACTGATAGTCAAGGCGTTGTTGCTACTTCAAATGATGCTGTGGCAAGTGACGTTGAACAGTCTAGTTCGACTGCAAGTCAAGCCGCGCAAGAAGACCTGATAGCAAGTGACAGCAATGGCGTTACTAAGAATCCTGATACTAAGAATTCTGTTACTGAGAATACGGCCGCGAATATTAGCGCTACTGACAATACGCCAACAGACAATGCGCCAATAGATGAAGTCGTTACTGAGCTTGCCGCTGAAAGCGCAGCAGAGAAAACAAGCGCTGTAGTTGATAACATGTCAGTTAGTGATGCTGAACCGACCTTTACTCAGCCGGTACCAGCAAAACGCGATCAGCCATTACCTGAAGCGGTTATTGAAAGCCCTACGCCGCGAGAACAAGTTGACTCAGAAGCGTCAATTGCTGCAGCAATACAAGAAAAAGAGCAACAGTTATCAGCTATGCTGGCAGAGCAAGAAAATTTAACACCACAAGCTGAGCAAGCGCCCAATTTAACTGAGCAAGCTGAGCAAAATAGTCGTAGCAATGATGTTACAGCAGCAACAGCAGTTAAAGAGCCTACTAGTGAACCAGTAACACAAGAAGTGGCTACAGAAGATAGTAAGCAGATTGCACCTGCCAACGAGCCGGTAGACTCAACAGCAGTAGTTGAGCAAGCAAACGATGAGATTGAAGAAAAAGTAGAGCAAGTTGAGCAAGAGCAGTTAACGCACAAAGTTTCTGCTGGCGAGACCTTGTTTGCTATTTCAGTAAAATATAATGTTAAAATTAAAGCGCTACGAGAGTGGAATGATATCTCGGCCAATAATAAATTACGTATTGGCCAAAAACTTGTAGTGGCTGATCCTAACCAGTGATTAAGAATTAATGAGAAAAGATAAAAAGGCTAAGCCTGAAGTAGACGAGCTTAGCGAAGATATGGAAATGATAGGCCCTGGCGCTATGCTAGCTGAGGCGAGAAAGAAACTATCATTGAGCCAAGAAGAAATAGCACAACGACTAAACTTTCGCTTAACCTTAGTGGAAGAAATTGAACAAGATCGCTTTGATCAAACCCTGCCAGCAACCTTTACCCGTGGCTATTTATGTAGCTACGCCAAAGTGGTTGGCATTGATAGTGAAGATGTACTTGCAAGTTATGATGCGCTTGGCGCTGCCAATATTCAACGCAGTGAAATGCAAAGTTTTTCCAAAGAAACGGCTAAACAAGCTGAACACAGTAGATTAATGTGGATCAGTTACTTTATTGTTGCGCTATTAATTGGTTTAACTGTGATGTGGTGGTTACAAGAAAGTCGACAAAACCCTTCAGTACCAGAGGTTATTGACTCGACTACTGTGACCAGCTCAGCTGATTTACCTACAGAGAATGCGCAAGAGTTAGCAAAAGCTACCCCAGTGACTTCGCCTATTAGTGACAGCGCGCAGCCAGAAACTAGCACAGAGCAAGCTGACGACAGCGTTGCCACAACTAAAGAGCAGGCGATAGCTGCTGAAAATGCACAAGAAGTGAATGAGATTGCTGAAGCTGCGCAATTAACTACTGATAACGCTGTAATCACTGATAAGGGTCAAGCTGAATCTCAGCTAGATACAAGCAGTGAAACAGGTGTTAGTACGGCAGTTTTTACCTTTTCAGGCGATTGTTGGGTAAATATTTATGATGCCACGGGAGAGCGCGTTGCTTGGGGTGTTAAGAAAACCGGCTATGTTATGACAATTACCGGACAAGCGCCGTTTAAAGTTACCTTAGGAAAACCTGAGCTAGCCAAGATTGTTTTTAATGAGCAGCTGGTTGATACTTCAACCTTTAATAAAGGTAATATCGCTAAATTTACCTTGCCATTAACTGAATAATTTTACCTTTACTTGCCAACCAAAGTTTAAGAAAAAGCTATGTTTAAAGAATCTCCAATCATTCGCCGTAAATCTCGCCAAATCATGGTGGGCAATGTGCCTGTTGGTGGCGGTGCTCCTATTTCTGTTCAGTCAATGACTAATACCTTGACTACTGATGTCGCCGCAACTGTTGCGCAAATTAAATCACTGGAAGCTGTTGGTGCCGATATAGTGCGTGTTAGTGTGCCAACGATGGATGCTGCTGAGGCTTTTAGAGAAATTAAAAAGCAGGTTAATGTACCTTTAGTTGCTGACATTCATTTTGATTATCGCATCGCCTTAAAAGTGGCTGAATACGGTGTTGATTGTTTGCGTATTAACCCAGGCAATATAGGCCGTGAAGACAGGGTTCGCGCTGTGGTTGATTGTGCGCGCGATAACAATATCCCAATTCGTATTGGCGTTAATGGTGGCTCTTTAGAAAAAGATATTCAGGAGCGTTATACCGAGCCAACGCCAGAAGCCTTGCTTGAGTCGGCAATGCGCCACGTTGATATTTTAGATAGATTAGATTTCCAAGAATTTAAGGTCAGTGTCAAAGCATCAGACGTGTTCTTGGCGGTTGACTCGTACAGGTTATTAGCTAAGCAAATTGATAATCCACTGCATTTAGGTATTACTGAAGCAGGTGGCTTGCGCTCTGGGGCGGTTAAATCATCGGTTGGTTTAGGCATGTTATTGTCTCAAGGTATTGGTGATACCTTGCGCGTGTCTTTATCAGCGGATCCCGTTGAAGAAGTTAAAGTCGGTTTTGATATTTTAAAATCATTGAAATTACGTAGTCGTGGTATCAATTTGATTTCTTGCCCAAGTTGCTCAAGACAAGAGTTTGATGTCGTGGCAACCGTTAATGCGTTAGAGCAACGCATTGAAGATATTATGACACCAATGGATGTTTCAATCATTGGCTGTATTGTCAATGGCCCAGGTGAAGCTATGGTGTCAGATTTAGGCTTAACAGGCAGTAGCAAGAAAAGTGGCTTTTATTTAGATGGCATTCGTCAAAAAGAACGTTTTGATAACAATAATTTGGTTGACCAGCTAGAACAACGTATTCGCGCGAAAGCCAAAATGCTTGATGAAAAAAGCAAAATAGACGTGAAAGAAATCGAATAGCAGCACAAACGCTGACTATTTGGGTATTGCTTATATTTTGCGTATAATGCCCGGCATTATTTACAGTATATTTTACAATCTAGTGGTTTATTAACCCTATGTTGGTCTGAGTTAAAGAGAGAATTAAGTGTCTAAAAACAAGGCTCTACAAGCAATTCGTGGTATGAACGATTGCTTACCAAGTGAAACAAATATTTGGCAAATGGTGGAATCTGTGCTGCGCCGCGTGGCCAGTAATTATGGTTTTGCTGAAATTCGTATGCCCATTGTTGAGTCAACCGCATTATTTAAACGCTCTATTGGTGAAGTAACCGATATTGTTGAAAAAGAAATGTATACCTTTGACGATAGAAATGGTGATAGTTTAACGCTTCGCCCTGAAGGTACGGCAAGTTGTGTTCGTGCAGGAAACCAGCATGGTCTGTTATATAACCAAGAGCAACGCTTATGGTATATGGGACCAATGTTTCGTCACGAGCGTCCGCAAAAAGGTCGCTATCGTCAATTTCACCAATTTGGTCTAGAAGCCTTTGGTATTGCAACACCAGACATAGATGCAGAAATTATTTTACTTACTGCACGTTTATGGCGGGAACTTGGCATCAATGAATTTGTCACACTAGAGTTGAATTCATTAGGTTCAAATGAAGAACGTGCCGAATATCGTGATGCATTAGTGGCTTATTTAACTGAACGTGAACATCAGTTAGATGAAGACTCTAAGCGTAGAATGCACACCAATCCATTACGGGTATTAGATAGTAAGAATCCACAAGTACAAGAAGCACTTGTTGATGCACCTAAGTTATCAGACTATTTTGGTGAAGAAACTAAAGCGCATTTTGATGGTTTGTGCCAGCGCCTAGATGCCGCAGGTATCAAGTATGTACTTAACGAGCGTTTAGTACGTGGTTTAGATTATTACAACCGCACTGTATTTGAGTGGGTAACGTCAAGCTTAGGTGCACAAGGTACAATTTGTGCGGGTGGCCGTTATGACGGTTTAGTTGAGCAGCTAGGCGGTAAAGCAACACCAGCATTTGGCTTTGCTTTAGGCATTGAGCGTTTAGTATTAATGTTAACTAGTTTAGACAAGGTTAATAATGTTCGCCCACAAGTAGATGCTTATATTGTTGCACTCGGTGATGATGCGCAAATACAAGCGAATATGCTCGCTGAACAATGGCGCGATCAAGTGCCAGAAAGTCGCATTCAGTGTCACTGCGGTGGTGGCAATATGAAAAAACAATTAAAGCGCGCTGATAAATCGGGTGCTCAAGTAGCACTAATTTTAGGCGACAATGAAATTGCTGAGCAAAAAGTAATGGTGAAATACTTACGCGGGCAACAAGAACAACAAAGCTTGGCATTTGAGCAAATTCCAAGTTTATTAGCAGAATTAATTTAACGGCGTTAAGCCAAGGTGATGTAGTGGAAGTTTATCAAACTGAAGAACAACAAGTAGAAGCGATTAAGGGTTACTGGAGAGATCATGGCAATACTATTGTTGCCGGAATCGTTTTAGGTTTTGCTGGTTTTATCGGCTTTAATCTTTATCAAGATAACAAACTAGAGCAAGAATTAGCCTTATCTGACAGCTACCAAACCTTGATGGAAAGTAGCGCAACCGATAAAGCGGCTTTTACAGCTAATGCTGAAAAATTTATTAGCGATAATGCCAATACTAGCTATGTATCCTTAACGGCATTAGCTTTAGCTAAAGAAGCGGCAAGCCATCAAGATTGGCAGGGCGTACAAAAGCAGTTAAATGTGGCTATTAGCAATGCACCTAGCGAAGGTATTAAAGCGATTGCTAGTTTGCGTTTAGCGCGCGTTCAGGTTCAATTAGAACAATATACTGAGGCTTTAGCGACATTAGCACAGCCAATGCCAGAATCATTTACGGCAGCAAAAGAAGAAATTAAAGGTGATACTTACCTACAGCAAGGCAAAGCAGAATTGGCGCGTACAGCCTATCAAGCCGCTATTGCTGCTGATGGTTTAGCAACCAATCCTTCGTTGCAAATGAAGTTAGATGATCTAGCTGAAGCAACTAACTTAGCTGCTGCAAGCGATACAGCTAATTAATAAGGGTTTTCATGCGCTTTTTTAAATCAAATATAACCGCATCTAGCGCGACGAAAATTTTAGCAGCGATCCTGTTATCTTCTAGCTTAGTTGCTTGTTCATCAAACGATGACGAAGATCCTAGCTTAAAAGTTGCTGAATTAACGGAAATCAATGAAGCATTTCAAGTAAATGTTTTATGGGATGCTAGTGTTGGTGATGGCGTTGGCCATTATTTTTCTCGCATCAAGCCCATTGTTGCTTATAACAAGACTATTTCAGCGAGTCGCATGGGTGATGTCATCGCCTTTGATCAAGCGACAGGTGAAGAGCTTTGGCAAACCGACTTAAGCGATATTAACAATGAGCGTAGCTTTTGGGATAGTCGCGTTTCAGCCCTAGTTGCTGGTGGCCCTATCGCAGGCATGAATAAAGTTTTTCTTGGCACTGAAAACGGTAAAGTGTTTGCCCTAGATGCCGAAACGGGTGAGCTAGTATGGCAAGGGGATGTCAAGGGTGAAATTATTACTCCGCCAGCTATTGATGAAGGCATTTTAGTCGTTAACTCGGCATCTGGTATTTTAAAAGCATTTAACGCTGAAACAGGTGAAGAGCTTTGGAAAGCACAGCAAGATGTGCCAGCCTTAACTCTACGTGGTATCAGTGCGCCTGTCATTGCTTCTGGCGGTGTACTTATTGGTACAGGTAAAGGTGATGTTTCTGTCTATATTTTAGATAAAGGTCAACAGGGCTGGGCGACTGAAATTGGTGAACCAACTGGCTCTACCGAGTTAGAACGTGTTATTGATGTCGATGCGGCGCCAGTTATTTTTGGTGATAAAATTTACGCGATTTCATCACGTGGTAACTTAGCGGCAATTGATTTGCAGTCTGGTCGTATTCTATGGAAGCGTCAATTCTCTTCTTATCGTCAAATCTCAGTGCATCGTAACGATATCTACATAACCAACAATCGTGGTCACGTATATGCGATTAACCGTAATAATGGTATCGAGCGCTGGAGTAACTTAAGTTTGGCAAACCGTGGTGTTACAGGCCCAGTTGTTGTTGATGATTACATTGTTGTTGGTGACTTTGAAGGTTACCTACATTGGTTAAACCAAGAAACTGGTGAAATAGTGGCTCGACATTATGTTGATGGCAGTGGTATTCACTCAACGCCAACGGTTGTTGATAATATCTTGTACACTCAATCACGTGATGGTGATTTAGAAGCTATCGAAACACCTAAGATAGTAACTGCTGAGCAGTAATAGGCTAACAGCCTATATACGCTAAAATTTATTACGGCTCCTGTGCTATAAGTATAGGAGCCGTTACTTGTTTTTATACGAATATTTTTTGAGGTTTTCATGCTTCCTGTTGTAGCCCTAGTTGGGCGTCCTAATGTAGGTAAATCAACTCTATTTAACCGCCTTACGCGCAGTAGGGATGCGCTCGTTGCTGACTACCCAGGGCTAACTCGAGACCGTCAATATGGTCAAGCAGAGGTGGAAGAGCATCCATTTATTGTTATTGATACCGGTGGTATTAATGGTGATGAGGAAGGTATTGATTTAAAAATGGCTGAGCAATCGCTAATGGCAGTTGAAGAGGCTGATGCGATTTTATTTTTAGTTGATGCGCGCGATGGCTTAACTGCGGCTGATCATGGTATTGCTGAATACCTAAGAAAGCAGGATAAAAAGGTTTTTCTTGTTGCCAATAAAATTGATGGTATTGATGGTGATTCAGCCGTTGCTGAGTTTTACTCTTTAGGCTTAGGTGAGCAAGTGCATCAAATTGCTGCCGCGCATGGTCGTGGTGTTACCCAATTATTAACTTTGGCGCTTACACCTCACATTGAAGCGCTAGCTGAGCCTAAAGTTGAGCAAGAAGAAAATGATGAATTTGCTTTTGATGAAGATGATATTGACTATGAAGAAAATATCGCCGAAGCACCAGAAGAGAATGACACCATTAAGCTGGCGATTATTGGTAAGCCAAATGTAGGTAAATCAACGCTTACCAACCGTATTTTAGGCGAAGAGCGTGTTGTTGTTTATGACATGCCAGGTACTACCCGTGATAGTGTTTATATTCCGATGGAGCATGATGGTCGCTCTTATACCTTAATTGACACTGCCGGTATTCGTCGTCGTAAAAATGTTACTGATGTCGTAGAAAAATATTCTGTGATTAAAACCTTGCGAGCAATTGAAGATGCCAATGTTTGTTTACTGATTATTGATGCTAGAGATGGTATAAGCGATCAAGATTTAAGCTTATTAGGCTTTATTCTTGAAGCAGGTCGCTCTTTAGTATTGGCGGTTAATAAATGGGATGGCATGGAAGAGCATGATAAAGAGCGCGTTAAAAGCGAGTTAGATCGTCGTCTTGGCTTTATTGATTTTGCTCGAATTCACTTTATTTCTGCTTTACATGGTACTGGTGTTGGACACTTATATGAATCAGTTGAAGAAGCATTTGTTTCAGCAACTAAGCGTATTTCTACCGCTATGGTGACTAAGATCTTAGATATGGCAGTATTTGATCATCAGCCGCCGATGCATCAAGGACGTCGTATTAAGTTAAAATATGCGCATGCTGGTGGTTATAACCCACCAATTATTGTCATTCATGGTAACCAGGCGAAGAAATTACCACATTCTTATAAGCGTTATTTGATGAATTACTATCGTAAGTCATTAAAGATTATGGGCACACCAATTCGTATTGAATTTAAAGAAACGTCAAACCCGTTTGCTGGTAAAAAGAAGCTAACTTACACTCAGCAAAAGAAAATTGCTCGTGCCACCCAAGGCTATAAAAAAGACGAGTAGTAGTCAGCTAATGCATTGCTTGCTTAGGTCAAAGGTAAGATTGGTTGCAATTTGCCTTTGACTTGGCTAAGGTCAAGTAATGACCTTTAATAAACAAAACCTGTTTATTTTCATTTCTTTATCTGGCAAACATTATGGCTGACAAACCGAGTAAAATTGAAACAGCATCGCGGTTAAGCCGAAATTTAGCACTATTACATGCTGGCTCTACCGTTACTATTGATATTGCCACGCCTGCCGGACAAAAAAATAAATTTAGAACTACCTTTATTGGTTATTTACCAAAACATTATGTGCTAATCCAATTTCCTGACTCTAGTAAGTTGGGTAACTTCTCTCAATATATTAAACAAGGTGCAGCCATTACCGTTCGGGGCTTAATTGAAGGTCATGAAGGGGCGGTTGTCGCTTTTGTTAGTTGTGTTAAGCAGACCATTCAAATGCCATCACGTATTATGGTATTAGACTTTCCCCACTCAGTATCACTACAGCACTTACGCTCCTCTATGCGTATAGATACCAATATCGTTGCCAAAGTAAAGGTGGACGATTCCTATTGGAATACCACCATTACTGATTTGTCTATTTCTGGCTGTCACCTAGATATTAGTAATGGTGAAAAATTGGTATTAGCGGATAATAAAGTGGTTGAAATAGTTATTGAAGGCGAGGGAGGCGCTGCCAATGTTAAGTTGCCTGCGACAATTTGTAACCTAAAAAAATCTATTTCTGGTGTTTCCTTTGGCGTTAAATTTAGCGAACAAAGTAAAGAGCAAGTGATGGAGCTTTTACAAGCCGCTATTCAAGGTGAGCAATAGAATAATTGTCAATTTTCTTTACATCTAAATTTATTTAATTTTATTTCTTATTATAACTGTTTGAAAAACAGTGCTTTATTGTTTGTGGTTTATATTTTGCATTGGTGCGGCAGTATCACTGCAGCTATGCAGTTAAATAGATTTAACTTATTGAAAAAATGAGAATAAAAATGAAGTTTGTTGGTTTAAAAGTTGTGGCGGCAACAGCGTTAATCGCCTTATCGAGTTTCGCAAACGCGAGTCTTTTATTGGTAGAGCAGTATGATGATTTTTGGTCTACTGATGTTAATCAATTAATTAGCTATGCAAATAATAACAATGCTAGCTCATCGGCATATTGGGGTGAGATAGACTTTACCGATGATCCGCGTGGTTTTGCTGGTGATATTCCTGGTAGTAATCCATGGCCTTCTGCGGCAAACGCTGGCGCATCAGGAACAGGCCATGCTTTAAATCAAACGTTTTTTGCTCGCATTACCGGTGAGTTTTTAACAACAGTCGCAGACAATTACTTTTTCAGAACCTTTAACGATGATGGTGTATTTGTTTATATTGACGGTGAATTAGTGATAAACGACCCAAGTTTACATGCTGAAAGACGTTTTGAAGGTTCAAAATCGTTAGCAGCTGGAACGCATAGTATTGAAGTGTACTTTTTTGAAAATGGCGGCGAAGCATCTTTAGAGCTTTCAGTCGCTAACTCTTCACGTATTTTTACGCACTTTAATGATGTTAATAGTCCTGTATCATTAACGGCTAAAATTCCAGAGCCAACTACATTAGCTATATTTTCTCTTGGCTTATTAGGCTTAGCTGCTCGTACAAGAAAATCTAAATAGCTTTTATTAAAGAGCTTTGATTTAGGTCGAAGTCCATTGAAAGCCGTGCTATAAGCGCGGCTTTTTCATTACAGTAGAGGAATAAGCGATTAACGATTTGATGTAGTGCTTAAAACTTTGGCTTGGATTGAGCCGTCAGTTACTTCAATTGCGATACTGTCATTTTCTTTCGCCTGAGTTATCGACTTAATTAAAGCCCCTTGCTCATTTCTTGTAATGCTATAACCGCGGGCAATGGTGGCTAATGGGCTTACCATGTGAAGCTGCTCAACAAGGTGAGCAAACGCTTCTCCCTTATTCTGTAATTTAGATTGCATTGCTTTTTTGAGTTGCGTACTAAGCTGAGTTACTTGCTCTTGATTAAAGTGTATGCGCTTTTGTGGAGAGGCTTGCAACAAACGTTGATGTAAATATAAAGGCGCATCGCCAATATGTTGCATTTTATTTTTAAATGCTTGCTGTAAACGTAAGTTCAGCTCATCAACTCTCTGTTGTTGTAATTGTAATTGCTGCTCAGGGTGAACTTGGCTAAGCCTGTGCTGGCTATGTTTTAATTGTTGCTGATTAAAGCGTATACGTTCAGCTAATGCTTTTGCTAAGCGCTGCTGTAATAGCAATACTCGTTCGGTTAACTCACTCGCATCTGTTGAAACCAGCTCTGCCGCAGCAGATGGCGTCGCTGCTCTAACATCAGCAACATAATCACTTAAGGTAGTATCAATTTCATGACCAACGGCACTAATGACTGGGATGTGACTTTGAAAGATAGCATTAACAACACTTTCTTCGTTAAAAGACCATAAGTCTTCTAGTGAGCCGCCACCGCGACCAACAATCAGCACTTGGCATTCATTACGCAGGTTGGCGGCCTTAATTGCGTAGCAAATATCATTTTCGGCGAGTTCACCTTGAACAAGGGCAGGGTAAATAATGACATTGATGTTTGGGTTACGTCTTTTTAGCACCGAAAGTATATCTTTTACTGCAGCACCTGTCGGGGAAGTTACGACACCAACAGTTTGAATGTGCGAAGGAAGGCTTTTTTTGTGTTCAATACTGAAAACACCTTGCGCATGCAGTTTGTTTTTAAGTTGCTGGTATCTTTGCCTAAGTAAGCCTTCACCAGCATCTTCCATTTGCTCTATGATAAGTTGAAAATCGCCCCTTGGCTCATATAAGGAGACTTTCGCTCTTACCAAAACTTGCTGGCCGTTGGTAGGTGTTAGTCTCACTCGACGATTACTACCTTTGAACATGGCACATTTTACTTGTGATTTACTGTCTTTTAGCGATAAATACCAATGACCTGAGCTGGCGGCAATAAAGTTAGAAATTTCGCCTGTTAACCAAACTGTATTCAGCTCGCTTTCTAAAATAAAGCGTACTTTTCTGGTTAATTCACTGACTTGTAAAATATGTTGTTGGCTCATATAAGCTATATTGTTCTTGGGCAAAGGGCGATAATTTGCCGCTATTATTTCTCGAAGTTTCTTGTTATTCAATTTTTTTATTGGTTTCCTGCTTCTTTAGGCAATTTTATGTTTACCTAAACTGAGAAAACGGTTAAAATTCTGCCGCAATATTCACTCCCTAACCACACCTTTTTAGAGAGATGTTGCGATGCTAAGAATTGCCCAAGAAGCACTAACCTTTGACGATGTATTACTTGTACCTGCCCATTCAACAGTACTACCACATACAGCGGATACTAGAACTAAATTAACCCGTAAAATTGACCTAAATGTACCTTTGGTTTCTGCGTCAATGGACACAGTAACAGAAGCGCGTTTAGCTATTACCTTAGCTAAAGAAGGCGGTTTAGGTTTTATTCACAAAAACATGACCATTGCTGAGCAAGCAGATAATGTTTTGCAAGTGAAAAAATATGAAAGTGGCGTGGTAACAGATCCTGTAACGGTAAACCATAATTTCACTATAGAACAAGTGATGCGCAAAGCCGATGAGCTTGGTTTTTCTGGCTTTCCTGTCGTTGATGATAGTAACAACCTAGTTGGCATTATCACTGGCCGTGACTTACGTTTTGAAACAGATCTTACTAAGCCGGTTTCTGCTTTAATGACGGCAAAAGATAAGCTGGTTACCGTAAAAGAAGGTGCGGCTCGTGAAGAGATTTTAGGCTTAATGCATGAAAACCGCATTGAGAAGATCTTAGTGGTTGATGATGCCTTTAAGCTGGTTGGTTTAATTACCGCGAAAGATTATAAAAAAGCTGAGAAAAAGCCAAATGCTTGTAAAGATGAGTTTGGTCGTTTACGTGTTGGTGCAGCTGTCGGCGTTGGCGCCGGTACAGATGAACGTATTGAAGCTTTAGTTGCTGCGGGTGTTGACGTGTTATTAATTGATACCTCACATGGTCACTCTCAAGGGGTAATCGATAGAGTAAAAGAAACACGTGCTAAATACCCAGATTTACAAATTGTTGCTGGTAATGTTGCTACCGGTGCTGGGGCTAAAGCATTAGCTGATGCCGGTGTTGATGCGGTTAAAGTGGGCATTGGCCCAGGCTCTATTTGTACCACACGTATTGTTACTGGTGTTGGTGTTCCGCAATTAACGGCTATTTCAAATGCTGTTGAAGCGTTAAAAGGTACAGGTATTCCTGTGATTGCTGACGGTGGTATCCGTTTCTCAGGTGATATTGCTAAGGCGCTTGTTGCTGGTGCGCACTGCGTTATGGTGGGCAGCATGTTAGCAGGTACTGAGGAATCACCAGGTGAAGTTGAACTGTATCAAGGTCGTTACTACAAATCATACCGTGGTATGGGCTCATTAGGTGCTATGGCACAAAAAGAAGGTTCAAGTGATAGATACTTCCAAAAAACTGATGGCGAAGCAGATAAGTTAGTACCTGAAGGTATTGAAGGTCGTGTTGCTTACAAAGGCCCAGTTGCTGCGATTATTCATCAGCAAATGGGTGGTTTACGTTCATCTATGGGTTTAACCGGTAGTGAGACAATTGAAGTAATGCGTACTAAGCCAGAGTTTATGAAGATTACATCTGCTGGTATGGGTGAGTCACATGTACATGATGTGACTATTACTAAAGAAGCGCCTAATTACAGAATGGGCTAGTCGAATAGTCTATTTCTTTGCTATCTAGCATAATAGCTGCATCAGAAGTACTCATTGACTAGCGTCAACTCCGTGCTTCTTCTTTGCTCTAATGCTAATTAGCTTCGAACTTAACTATTCTTAAGAAACTGAATACAAAAATTCAAACAGGCTGAGCTAAACTCTTACTAGAGAATACTCAGCCTGTTTATAATTTTACAACTATCCATTGCTCTATATGAACGAGCTTTAGGCAAAGCTGTTGAGCAATAAAATAAATGAGTTTATGTCTATAAATGATTTTGTTTTATTGCGATAACAATGCTGTATAAAGTGTGTTCATGACGAGCCATTAAAAGTAGGAAAACAACCGTGAATAAAGACATTCATGATCACCGCATACTGATATTAGATTTTGGTTCTCAATACACTCAGCTTATTGCTCGTCGTGTACGTGAAATTGGCGTTTACTGTGAGCTATGGGCTTGGGATGTAACAGAAGAGCAAATCAAAGCATTTAATCCTACCGGGATTATTCTAGCAGGTGGTCCTGAGTCAGTAACAGAAGCTGATTCACCTCGTGCTCCTGAGTATGTTTTCAATGCCAATGTACCTGTTTTAGGTATTTGTTACGGCATGCAAACTATGGCTGAACAGCTTGGCGGTGGGGTGCAAAGCTCTGAGCATAAAGAGTTTGGCTATGCAGCTGTTGAAGTGGTAGCGAAATCTGAATTGTTCAAAAACATTGAAGATCATATCGGTGCCAATGGCAACGCTTTATTAGATGTGTGGATGAGCCACGGCGATAAGGTTTCTGCTATTCCGGCAGGCTTTACTACTGTTGCTAAAACAGACAGCTGTGCTTATGCAGCAATGGCTAATGAAGAGAAGCAATTCTACGGTGTGCAATTCCACCCAGAAGTAACGCACACTAAACAAGGTATGCGTATTTTAGAGCACTTTGTTGTTGATATTTGTCAGTGTGAAAAGCTATGGACATCAGCATCCATCATTGAAGATGCTATTGCTAAAATGAAAGCACAAGTAGGTGACGATGAAGTGGTATTAGGCTTATCAGGTGGTGTTGATTCATCTGTTGTTGCTATGCTATTACACCGCGCCATTGGTGATAAACTTACTTGTGTCTTTGTTGATAACGGTTTACTTCGTTTAGATGAAGGTAAGCAAGTCATGGAAATGTTTGGTGACCATTTTGGTTTAAACATTGTTCATGTTAATGCTGAACAGCGTTTCCTAGATCGCCTAGCTGGTGAAAACGATCCTGAGAAAAAGCGTAAGATCATAGGTAATGTTTTCGTCGAAGTCTTTGATGAAGAGGCTGGTAAACTGGCTAACGCCAAGTGGTTAGCACAAGGTACGATTTACCCTGATGTAATTGAATCAGCTGCATCAGCTACAGGTAAAGCACATGTTATTAAGTCTCACCATAATGTTGGTGGCTTGCCTGAAGATATGGAGTTAGGCTTAGTTGAGCCACTTCGCGAGTTATTTAAAGATGAAGTACGTAAGATTGGTTTAGAGCTAGGTTTACCGTACGATATGCTTTACCGTCACCCATTCCCTGGCCCTGGTTTAGGTGTACGTATTTTAGGTGAAGTGAAAAAAGAATACGCTGATTTATTACGTCGTGCTGATGCTATTTTCATTGAAGAGTTACACAAGCATGATTTGTACAACAAGGTAAGCCAAGCATTTACGGTATTCTTGCCAGTACGTTCAGTCGGCGTAATGGGTGATGGTCGTAAATATGACTGGGTAGTAAGTTTACGTGCAGTAGAAACTATCGACTTTATGACCGCTCATTGGGCGCACTTGCCATACGATTTCTTAGGCTTAGTGTCTAACCGTATTATTAATGAAATTGATGGTATTTCTCGTGTGGTTTACGATATTTCAGGCAAGCCGCCAGCGACAATAGAGTGGGAATAATTTAATTCTGAGCTTTACTAAAAATTGATGAATTTTTCTCTAAATTAGATAGTAGAATAGAAATGAAGTTCGGCCCCAATATCGAAAGGTTTTGGGGCTTTTTAATTAAGGAATCAGGCAGTGAATATTTAACTAAGTTTAATCCTGATTATAAGTTGTCCGATTATTTTACAGTATTGGAACTTTATTTAATTAAAAACATTTAAGTTGTTGATTTTTTGGTGCTTTTTGTCTTTGGCTTGTTTTTTGCTAATCCCTGTGGAGTTTTTAATTTTTAAGGAATAAAAATAAATGAAAAAAGCTATATTAGGTGCGCTAGTATTTGTAATGAGTTTAACAGCTAACGCTACTTTGATAACAACAGAATCTTTCACAGGTAATTTTGATAATGATGAAAGTCGTTTTTACATCAGCTTTGATGTTACTGCTGACAATTCATTAGTTGAATTTACAAGCTGGGGTTATGCAGGTGGTGTAAATGCTGCAGGCACAACTATCTTAGACGGTGGCTTTGATAGTCAGCTATTTGTTTTTGATACTGCAAGCGTATTGTTAGCATCTGACGATGATGCATCAAACATAGAGTCAATCTCAAGTGGTAACTCTTGGGATGCTTTCATCTCTATTACCTTAGATATAGGTTCATACTTTGCTGTATTAACTCAATACAATAGTGATTATCTTTCTGGAGATTTAGTTACAGGAACATGGTCAGACTCAAATACTTCAGGTTTTGTAGATGCGAGCGGTAATGTTCGCACTTCTGCTTACGCATTTGATATCTCAGGGGCTAACTTAGCAAATGTTGGTGGTATTGGTCATAATACCACGCCTACTGATATACCAGAGCCGAGCTCTATTGCTTTGTTCGGTTTAGTGCTAGCTGGTTTAGCAAGCAGAAAAAAATTTGCTAAATAAAAGCTAATCAATACATATTATAAAAGCCTCACAAGTTGTTTGTGGGGCTTTTTTTTTATTACAATACTCTCAAACATTGGAGTATAAAATGATAGAAAGACTAGAAACAAAACAAAGAATGAGCCGTATCGTTAAGCATAACGGTACCATTTACCTCTGTGGTCAAGTTGCAGAAGATGCCACAAAAGATATTACCGAACAAACACAAACCATGCTAGATAAAGTGGATGCGTTATTAACGCAAGCAGGTAGTGATAGAGAGCATATCTTATCAGCAACGATTTATGTGAAAGATATGAGCTATTTTGCTGAGATGAATGCCGTGTGGGATGCTTGGATTCCGGAAGGTCATGCGCCAGCTCGTGCTTGTGTTGCAGCTAAAATGGCACGCGAAGCACTACTTGTTGAAATATCTGTGATTGCCGCAGAAATTACCGCCACTGACGCGCGCGGTTAGTTGATTGTGACAATACCCTAAATATGCTAGCTTTGAGCTTAAGCTAGCATATCTTGAAAATCGATAACAACAACTATTAAGGCACAGGAATGTCAGACTCAGGATTCTCCTCACAAAAGCTCAACCTTACTTTAGCACTTTGTGCCATGCTTATTTCTGCAGCATCATTTTATGCAACTTATTTGCAAGCTAAGTCTGCCGAACAGCAAGTAAAAGCCATGACTTTACCTTTATTACAATATGGTACTGGCAATGTCGATCCAGAGACTAATAAGCCGGTTATATCATTTAATTTAACGAATGGTGGCGTTGGCCCTGCCTTAGTGAAAACTGTGACCTATAAATACAAAGGGAAGTCTACTGTAAATTTCTTCGATTATTTAGAGGATTGTTGCTCAACTGAATTGAAAGAATTTAATAGTAACCCGCCTAAAAATTTAAGCCTTGCTAAAGGTGGCTATGTCACCTCATCAACGAATAATGTTGTAGTACCAGCCCAAGATAAGCTCGTATTTTACAAACTTTATCGAGGCGAGTTAAGTGAGTCTTTATGGTCAAAGTTAAATGCTGAAAGAGGCTATTTGACTGTGCAGGTTTGTTATTGCTCTTTATTAGAAGAATGTTATGTTACTGAGCAAAAGGGCGTTGTCGAATCTGTTGAAGCGTGTCCTGTCACTAATTAATAGTTAATTACTTAGGTGTGATTAGCTCTGTTAAAGGAAGAGTAAATGATAACTTTATATGGTTTTGGCGCCAATTTAGGTGTAGTTGATCCAAGTCCGTTCGTGGTAAAAGTGGATGCCTTTTTGCGCATGGCTGGCTTGGAGTATCAAACTATCGGTCGCTCAAGCAACTTAAAGCAGTCTCCGAAAGGCAAATTACCCTTTATTACCGTCGATGGTACTAATGGCAAAGAAACTATTGCCGATTCACAACACATTTTTGATTACTTAACAGAGCACCATCAAGTCACGCTTGATGATTGGTTAACCGATGAACAAAAAGCACAAGCGTATTTATTGACTAAATCGCTCGATGAAAACTTATATTGGTGTATTGTTTATTCTCGTTGGCTCAATGATGAGAGTTGGCCTAAGGTGAAACAAGCCTTCTTTGGTAAACTCCCTGTTTATTTACGTTGGTTTGTGCCAAATATGCTGAGAAAATCAGTATTAAAAACGCTATATCGTCAAGGTACAGGCCGTCATAGTAAGGCGGAAATTCTAGCCATAGCGGATAAAAGTTTTGCAGCGCTTTCTCAAATACTTAGCGATAAAGAATTCTTTTTTGGCGATAAAGTCTGTTCTTTTGATGCAGTTGCTTATTCATTTTTATGCCAAGTTATTACGAGCGACATTAGCAATAGTTTCAGCGAAAAAGCGCAAAGCTACGATAATTTAGTACGCTTTTGTCAGCGTATCGAAAAAGCCTTTTACTAACAGGAATCCTTAGTGCAATTTTTACAGCAGTATCACCAGCTCGGTGGAGCATTTTATCAGCAAACCTTACCTGTGCCGGTTAAAGCACCGAAGCTTTTACTTTGGAATGATGCTTTAGCGGCTGAGTTAAACATTAGCTTTAATCCGCAATCAGATGACACTTTATTAGGCGAAATATTTTCTGGCAATAAAATCGTTGAAGGTGCAATACCCTTAGCACAAGCCTATTCTGGTCATCAATTTGGTCACTTTAATCCACAGCTTGGTGATGGCAGAGCGCATTTGCTGGGTGAGCTAAAAGATATCAACGGCAATGTGCGTGATGTCCAGTTAAAAGGCTCAGGTATTACTCGCTTTTCTCGCCAAGGGGATGGTCGCTGTGCGTTAGGGCCTGCGCTGCGCGAGTTTATAATGAGCGAAGCCATGTACGCGCTGGGTGTACCAACAACGCGCTGCTTAGCTGTGGTAGCAACGGGAGAGCAAGTTTATCGTGAGCGCCCCTACCCAGGTGCAATCGTTACTCGTGTTGCTTCAAGCCATATCCGTGTTGGTACTTTTCAGTATTTTGCTATGCGCAAAGATGTAGACTCGCTAACAAAGTTGGTTGATTTTGCTATTAACCGTCACTTTCCAAGCATTAAAGCTGAGCAAGATGGACAATTGACGTCAGAGCAGGTATTAGCATTTTTCACAGCCGTTTCTGAAAAGCAAATTCCACTGATTTTGTCGTGGATGCGGGTTGGCTTTATTCATGGCGTAATGAATACGGATAACACCGCCATTTCAGGTGAAACCATAGATTTTGGCCCTTGTGCCATGATGAATAATTATCATCGTGAAACTGTGTTTAGCTCGATTGATAAATACGGTCGCTATGCTTTTGGCGAGCAAATGACCATTATGATGTGGAATATGACTCGCTTTGCTGAAACCTTGCTGCCATTAGTAAGTGACGATGAACAACAAGCGGTGGAATTGTTACAACCTTTACTAAGTTCGCTTCATCAAAAGCTGATGCAAGGCTATTTAGAGATGATGGCGGCTAAGCTGGGTATTGACGTGTTAACCGAGCAGGATAATGCACTTATTACCGAGTTAATTGAAATCCTAGAAAGCCAAGGACTAGATTACACGCAAACCTTTGTGAAATTAACTAAGGCGTTAGTTGATGAAGAGCTTCATCATGAACTTAAGGCAAGTTTAGGTGAGTGGTTTGCACGTTGGCTAAAACGGGTAAGTTCAGATAAAGAAAATGCCCAGAAAATCATGCAAAAGCATAACCCTTTGCTGATCCCAAGAAATCATCATGTTGAAGCTGTTCTTAAAGAGAGCCAAGAAACAGGGGATTTATCAGCATTACAGCAATTTTTGGCGGTGCTAAAGCAGCCTTATAGTCAATTGGCTGATACGCATTTATACCAAGATGCGCCATTAGATAATGATGAAAATTATCATACCTTTTGCGGCACTTAATAGAGAGCGGTTAACTAAGGGGCAACGAGCTTTTAGCTAAAATGAACTTATCGGAATCGTTACAACAATACTTTGGCTTTGATAGCTTTCGTGCAGGGCAAGAGCAAGCGATTAGCCAGCTGCTGCAAGGGCAATCGACACTGGCTATATTTCCAACTGGCTCGGGTAAATCACTGTGCTATCAGTTCACTGCTACACAGTTGCCGCATTTAACGTTAGTTGTTTCCCCGCTGATTGCTTTGATGAAAGATCAATTGGCATTTCTGCAAAGTAAAGGTATTGCCGCGGCTTGTCTTGATTCAAGTTTAACGCCGCAACAAAGCCAAGCCGTTATGCAAAGCGTTCATGCTGGTGAAACGAAAATTCTTATGGTTTCCGTTGAGCGTTTTAAGAATGAGCGTTTTCGACGTTTTATCGAAACTGTCACTATTTCTATGTTAGTGGTGGATGAAGCGCACTGTATTTCTGAATGGGGTCATAACTTTAGGCCAGACTACTTAAAGCTGCCTCAATATTGCCAAGCATTAAATATTCCTTTGGTGTTACTGCTAACCGCAACGGCAACCAAGCAAGTAAAATTAGATATGGCAGCAAAGTTTGCCATTCAGCCTGAGCATATAGTGCAAACTGGCTTTTATCGCGCTAATTTAGATTTGACCACGCTCGCGGTTGCTGAGCAGGATAAAAAAGCGCTATTACTAGCGCAAATAAGCAAGATGACTCAATTACATGGTCATGCCAGTGGTATTATTTACGTTACCTTGCAGCAAACGGCAGAGCAGGTTGCGCAGTTTTTACAAGAAAATGGCGTTAATGCCTGTGCTTATCACGCTGGTTTTGCTAGTGAAACACGTGGGCAAATTCAGCATGACTTTATGAGTAATAAGAGTCAGATTATTGTTGCCACGATTGCTTTTGGTATGGGCATAGATAAAAGCGATATTCGCTTTGTTATTCATTATGATTTGCCCAAATCAATTGAAAATTACAGCCAAGAAATCGGTCGCGCAGGGCGAGATAACCTGCCATCACATTGTATTACCTTGGCAAATTTAGATGGCTTAACCACCTTAGAAAACTTTATCTATGCTGATACGCCCGAGCAAAGCAGTATAGCCTATGTATTAGAAAGCATTGAGAGCCAGAAAAATAATGCTCTGTGGGAGATGCAGTTACTAGCGCTTGCCAATGACAGTAATATTAAACAGCTGCCATTAAAGACCTTGCTGGTACAACTGGAACTACTCGGTATTATTCAAGCAAAATACAGTTATTTCGCTGATTTTAAAATTAAGCTCTTACAACCTATTGAGCAAATTTTAGCGCGTTTTGATGACAATAGACGAGATTTTTTAGTACGAGTTTTCAATGCCGTTGCCTTTAAGAAAGTATGGGGCAGTTTGGATTTTACTCAGCTATTACAAGATACCAGTATCGAGCGCACTCGTGTAATAACCGCGCTTGAGTATTTGCAGCAGCAAGAGCTAATCGTGCTGGAAACTAAGGCGATGACTGATGTTTATGCTGTGCAAGTGAATGCTATTGCAGTGCAAGAGTTAAGTAAGCAGTTACACCAATACTTTGTTGATAAAGAGCGTAAAGAAGTTGCACGTATTGCCAACTTAATTGACTTTTTCCAGCTTAAAACTTGCCTTAGCGTTAATCTTGCCTGTTATTTTGATGATAGCTCTTTTCAACAACAGATGACGCAGCAATCGGGCAGTTATCAATGTTGTCATTGTAGTGTTTGTCGGGGGCAGACTATTAACTTAACAGGGATTAAGCAAAACTTAGCTTGGCCTAGTGATGAGATTATTTTGTCAGCGCTAGCTAAGCTTAAAAATGCGCTTGCTGATAAAACCCATTTAGCCATCAGCACAGAAAGCTATTGTCGTTTTCTGGCAGGTATGACATCACCACTATTTACACGTAATAAAGTCAGGCAAATGGATGGTTTTGGCTTATGTCAGCAACATGCCTATCAAGATATTCGTGATCATTTAGCTCAATTACTGCAACACTAAATCGCCAATATGGTTATAAGTTATTCTGATTGGGTATATGTGTGGCTATAATTGCTGACAGCGTTGTCATTTTGCGGTCTAGCAGCATTTCTATTGGCAAATTCGCTCAGATTGCTGTTTGATTGTACGAATAATTATCAGTTAATCTGCATGAACATTCATTTTATATTTAAGCCACTTTGACTATTAGGTGATTATGAAGGTTCTGAATAAGGGAGTATGCTGCGCTATTGCATTAGCCGTATCTTCAACAGGTTATGCGCAAGATAATTTAAGTGAGTTAATGCGCCAATGGCTCGATATTGAAAGCCAAAAGGGTAAAGTCCAGCTAGATTGGAATAGTAAAAAACAATATCTTGAGCAAACCCAATCCCTGCTAATTGTTGAGCAGCAAGAACTTAGCAATTTATTGAAAAAAGCCGATACCGATCGCTCTGACGTTGATCAACGTCGAATTGAATTAAGCCAACAACAAAGTGTTTTAGAGCAAGAGCAACAAGTGGTAAATAAGCAAATTTTGCAAGCCACTGCTTTTTGTCAAAAGTTACTGACGCGCTTACCACCACCACTACAAGAACAATGGCAAGAAAAGCTGTTATTGCTTAGTCAAGAGGGAGCAACTGATAGCGAAAAGCTTGAGCGTATTTTATCGCTTTATCAAATGGTAAATGAGTTTGATCAGCGTATTGCTCTTAATCGTGGTTCAATGGCGATTCCCGTTGAAGCAGGGCAAGAGAAAAACTTATTGGTTACGCAAATGTATTTAGGAGTGTCTCAAGGCTGGTATGTAAGTGACGATGGTTTGCATTATGGTTATGGCCGAGCTGATAACACAGGTTGGCAGTGGTGGCACAATGAAGCCTCTTCAGCAGAGCTTGGTAGAGTGCTGTTAGCTGATGACTTATTAAAGCTTAGAGATATTTTGCAAAAACCTACTACGGCGAAGTTCATCGACTTGCCTGTAAAAATACTTAGCAAGAAGGATGTAAGCTAATGGCAATTTATCAAGTAAAAATGAGTATCTTAACTGTGGTATTACTCGTTATTAGTAGCTTAACGGTTAAGGCACAGGCTAACGATAACTTGGTGGAAGAATTACTAGCGAGAATTTCTACCTCAAAGCAAGCGCTTTTGGATGTTGAAAAAAGCGTTAATAAACAGTCTACCGCACTGGCACGAGATATTGCCAAGCAGCAAAAACAAGTAAAAGAATTAAGAGAAAAAGCAGTAGTTTTGCAACGCTTTGCTGATGAACAGTTAATGAGTGTTGCTCAGCTAGAAAAGCGTTTGCAGCAATGGTCAACTCAGAGCAACTATCAAAAGCAATTACTAACCAGTTATGCTGAAGCAAGTCATTTGCCAACAGAGCAATTAACTCAGGCAAACGGTGAGGTAGTGGTTGATATCAATGCCTTGTCACATATGTCAGAGCAAGTATTAGCGCGATTATCACCAAGCTGGCAAGTGCAGGATGTCGTTACTGAGCAAGGCAGCATAGCGCAGGTAAATACTATTGCCATAGGACCGGTTGAAGTGGCTTATGATGCTGGCGCATTATCAGGGGGGCCGGTATCTCGAGAGTTGATAGCTGAGCCACGTATTCTTGCTGATATTTTTGATGAGCAAGCCATTGCCGAGCTTGGCTCAATTCAGGCTTCGGGCTCAGGTACATTACGATTTGACCCAACCTTAGGCAATGCTTACAAACTTAAAGATAAACAGCAGGGCATTTTAGCGCACATTAAAACAGGCGGTGTTTGGGCGCTGCCTATACTTTTCTTTGGTGTGCTATCGCTAGTAGTCTCTGTGGCAAAAGCTATTCAGCTGGTGAGACTGCCAACAATTGATGTCAATTTGACTGAAAAAATCAAAGAAATCTTACATCTAAATAACAATCAAGATGAGGTTAGCAAAGCGCAAACCCATGAGAAATTGGCCGTGCTATCAGCGACCAGCCAAGGGGCGCAAAAAGGCTTATTTGATATCGCTATGTCGACGCCTATTTCTCAAGAGCGCGATGACTTATTGATAGCTTATCTACTTGAATATAAGCATAAAACTGAGCGCTTTATTGGCGCGATAGCAACCAGTGCCGCGATAGCGCCGCTGTTAGGTTTACTTGGAACCGTTTCAGGCATGATCAGCACCTTTATGATGATGACCATTTTTGGTACTGGCGATGCCTCGACTGTTTCTGGTGGTATTTCCGAGGCCTTGATCACGACAGAGTTAGGTTTAATTGTCGCGATACCATCATTGATCTTAAGCGCATTGCTTAGTAGGCGCAGTAAAAGTTACTGTGCCAAGCTTGAAGCCAATGCCATTAAGTTAAGTAAAATCTCGTTTGCCTAAGCGGAGTAAGCATTATGGCTGAATACGCATTTTTGCTAGAAAGCGCCGTTATCTGGGCAATATTACTGGTGGCATTGTTTTGTTATGGCTTACTGATGGATTTGTGCTTTATGCATAAAGTCAGCGAGACTTGGTTTGATCGTACTCAGTATTGGTTAAAAAGTATTAGAACCATTTTAGCTTCGCTGCCATTACTCGGTTTGCTGGGCACAATTACGGGTTTGCTAACAACATTTTTTCGTATGTCGGTAGAAAATGGCTTTAATTTACAAGAGGTCATTAGTGGCGGTATTGCTGAGGCTATGTTTACTACGCAGCTCGGCTTAATCATGGTAATTCCTGGGCTATTAATGCTTGCCCATTTACAAGCTAAAACTAATAGATGGGTGGCATTAAGACGATGAAATCATTTATCGAAACTAAATTAGAAGAAAGCAAAGGCCAAGAGTTAGATTTAGCACCTTTGCTTGATGTGGTGTTTATTCTGTTGATCTTTTTTATTGTTACTACAGTTTTTGTTAAAGAAACAGGTGTTGATGTTGATAAGCCCACAGCGGCATCTACTAAGCAATTACAAAAATCGGTGCTTATGATTGCTATAACAGATAGCAAAGAAGTGGTTTATGGCGGCACTAATATTGGTGTTGATGGCGTAAGAGCAACCTTAACCCAAGCCATTAGAACTAAGGTTAAACCTTTGGTTATTCAGGCAGATAAAACCGTACCGACAGACTTATTAGTGCAGGTGATTGACCAAGCAAAACTTGCTGGTATTGCCAATGTCAGTATTGCTACGGTTAATAAATAATCCTATGACGGCAATAATCAACAAGGACAGTGAGAATATTTACTTTGCTTTGCTCAAGAAGATCATTCCTTGGCTTATCAGTTTGCTATTGGTTGTTTGTCTTATCTTGCTAATGCTTTACTTGCAGCAAGGCGATTACAGCAAAGAAGATACGGTAACGGTTCGCAAAGTTGATGTAGCTTTGCCACTGCCGCCACCACCTCCGCCACCAATGGAGCTAGAGCAAAGCCAAGCAGAATCAGAGGCTGCCAGTATTGATCTTATTGGTATGGGGGCAGGCCCAGTTTTAGATTACTCGCAAAAGCCAAAAGTGGCGCAGTTAAAGCTAGCCAAAGTCGATTTACCTAAGTTTGATGTCAATTCATTAGATTTATCGAAAACCATTGCGGTTGATTTTGCTTTAATTGAAGTGAAAAGCTTAGATCAGCTACCTAAAATTATTTCTTCCCGCTACGTACAGCCGCCATGGTCTGTTATTAAACGTGGTGTTACCCGTATTCCTACCTTGGTTGAGATTATTATTGATCAGCGTGGTCATGCTCATATTAAGAAAATTGTCGACCCGGTATATCCAGAAATGGTCGACACCATAAGAACTTGGGTTAAAAACGTTCGATTCTCTATTCCAAAGAAAAATGGTAAACCGGTACAAGCGCTGTATTTATACGGATTAAACTTTAACTATAATAGGTCAAAGTAAGACAATGAAATTACTTAAAAAAATATTAGTATCAAGTTGCTATTTGGCATTTTTGTCAACTTCTCAAGTGAGCCAAGCAAGTGCAGGGCATAGTGATTTCGTTATCAAAGTGGCTAAACCAACCTTTATCTTGCCGTCATTTTCTGGGCCTTATCAAGAACGAGAAGCAACCATAGCACCTGAAGAATATGAAACCGCTGAACGATTACGCTCAATGCTCGATAGTGGTCAAAAAGAGCAGGTATTAAAAGAGTTAGAGTCTTATTTTGATATTGAACTTAGCCCAGCCATGCTGAGCTTAAAAGCGCAAATCTATTTCACCTTAGAACAATTTGATAAAGCTGAACAAACCTTTAAAGCGGTACTGTCACGTAAACCGCAGTTAGTGAGGGTTCATCGTGATTTAGGTCAGTTATACCTGATTCAAGAAAAGTTTAAATTAGCTCGTCATCACTTTTCAGAGGCGATATCGTTAGGCTCAAATGAGGCTATGATCCACGGGCAGCTAGGCTATTTAAACTTAACCTTATATGGGCCATTTAGTGCAATTAGCGCCTATCAAAAAGCCATAACCTTACAACCTGAAGAAGTGCAATGGCAGCAAGGCTTATTGGCGGCTTTATCACAAGCCAAAATGTATGAGTCAGCGCAAGCGCTTATTTCAGAATTACTAGCAAAAGATCCGAACAATAAAGATTTATGGCTAAACCAAGCGGTACTGGCGATAAACGCCGATAATACTAACTTGGCTCTCGTCAGCTTAGAAATGGCGATTATGCTAGGTGATAGCGATGATATCAATTTAAAAACAGCTACCCAGCTGCACTTACAAAGGCATAGTTATGATAGAGCTGTCACCTTGATTAATGAGCATTTAAATAAGTCGACACTAGATATTAAGCTACTTAATGAATATTTAGTCTGGCTTGAACAAGTGGACATGTATCAGCAAGCGGATAAATTACTCGCTGGTGTTGAAGCGAAAGTGAAAGCACTGCCCTTAGCTGAGCAAAGTGTTTTTTATAGCCATAAAGCTAATATAGCGGCGAAACAAAAAAATAAGCAAACAGCCTTACGTTACTACAAACTTGCTTTAGAGCAAGATGCCAATAATGGTGATGCCTTAATTAGATTTGCCCAATTTGCTCTAGCGCAGAAAGACTATATTAATGCTGAGATTTATTACACTCGCGCCTCAGTGCTGCCTAAATTTGCCAAGCAAGCCTTACTGGGGAAAGCGCAAATGTATATAGATATGCTTGATTATAAATCGGCTATTAGCGAACTACAAAAAGCCTATGGTCGCTACCCAGAGCTACATTATTTGCCAGAGCAAATGGATATTTTAAAAAATATTATTCGTTCAAAAGATAAAACGACTATTTAAAAACAGACTTAAGGACAACTTGATGAAAAATTTTCTCGCAATGTTTATGCTCGCCACTTTAGCTGCTTGTGGCAGCACTAGCCAGCCAAGTAGCTATAGTAGTGAAACCCAATGTGATGACAGCAACTGGCAGAATGTTGGCTATAAGGTTGCAATGGCAGGCAAGTCCGTTAGAACCTTTAATCAGCTTAAAGAAAGTTGTAAAGACGCAATTGTGCCAGAGGCAAGAAGCACTTATTTAGCAGGATACCAGCAAGGAATAAAAGAGTTTTGCTCGTTTGAAAATGGTTTACAGCAAGGTAAAGAAGGCAAGCTAGATGCAACAGTTTGCCCTAAAGAGCTGAGAGCGGAATTTGAGCGCGGCTATAACATTGCTGCCAAAGCCGTTGAAATGCAAAATGAAAAAGCCAAACGTGCTGCCGATAGAGAACAAATGCGTCAACAACAAACTTCAGATTTAATTGGTGCAGGGCGTAGTCAGTAGTAAGAGGCATTAGCCTAGCTTTTTGAGTTTATAAAGGTCGCAAAAACTATATTCAGTACAATGTACAATAAACACAAGCATTGAATTAGCCGTTATCATTAAGTATTATTAGAATTAAGTTTTTGCTTAAAGTTGTCCTTTGTGAACTCATCTACGCTAAGAATATTAACCATATTATTGCTGTGCTTTACCTTTGTTGGTCAAGTAATGGCTAATACTGTTATGTCTTATCATATGGTGTCAATGCAAGCGCATAGCGCAACTATGTCGGCAAAACACACTATGCCTATGTCTCATCATGGTGATGAACATACCATGCACCAGAGTGAGCAAGCAGAGTCATCTGCTGAGCAATGTTGTGATATCAGCTGTTATTGTCTTACCACCGCCTGTTCAAGCTTGGCTGCTATGGTGGCTGGTTTTAATCAAAATACTCCTGTAGTGCAATCTGCCAGTATCACTAACCGTTCTAATTTGGCACTTAGCCAATACTCCTCTTCACTTTATAGACCACCAATATTTGCCTAGTCCTAGGGGTATTGGGTCTAAAATTTGGTCTAACACCTTATTTTTCCATTAATTATTGATTTAACTTAGTAGGCAATGCTGATCCTTCAAGCATAATAACTGCCGCTAAAACTTTGTAGAATAAGGAAGCGCTCTTATGTTTGAGCATAATAAATCCGTGTATAACTTTCGTGGTATTTTTCTGCTGATAATGGTGCCATTTGCGACAACATTACCAGTAAACTCAGCTTTAGCGAGTAATGAATTATCATTTCATAAAGCCATTAAACTCGCCCAAGAACATGATCCTTGGCTTAAAGGCAATATTTATCAGCAGCAGTCGCTGGAGTCTAAGAGTATTGCCGCAGGTACCTTACCTGATCCTAAATTGACCTTGGCATTGGCGAACTTGCCGAGCAATGGCTTTGATTTTCAGCAAGAAGCGATGACACAAGCAAAAGTGGGCATATCGCAAATGTTCGCTCGTGGCGATAGTTTAGCCATTAAACGTGAACAACTAAAAGTGCAAAGCGAAAGCTACCCTTATCAAAGGGATAACCGAAAAGCGCAAGTCGCAGTTACGGTTGGTAGTATCTGGCTTGATGCGTTTTTAAGTGAGCAAAGTATTGCCTTAATTGAAAGTAATCGCGCTTTGTTTGAGCAACTGGCTGATGTTGCTGAAGCAAGTTATTCATCTACCTTAGGGAAAACCCGTCAACAAGATATTGTTAGAGCCCAGTTAGAGTTAACTCGCCTAGAAGACAGGCTTGATTTGCTCGCCCAACAGCAAACAAAATACCAAGGTATGTTATCGCAATGGTTAACTAGCTTAGCACAAGAGCATGCCAGCCAGTTAAGCTTTCATGAGCTGGCATTAACGCAAACTCTGCCGCAAATTGACTTACAAGCACATTCGCTAATTTACAGTAACAATTGGCAAAAACCAGCGCAGATAGTTCAGTATTTTTCTCAGCATCCCGCGGTTTTAGCTATTGATAAGAAGGTGACTGCTAGCAAAACAGGTATCAAGCTAGCAGAGCAGAAGTACCAACCAGAATGGGGCGTAAGTGCAAGTTATGGTTATCGCGATGATGACCCATTAGGTAATAGCCGCGCTGATTTATTTTCTGTTGGGGTTAGTTTTGATCTGCCAATATTTACCGAAAACCGACAAGATAAAGAAGTACAGTCAGCTGTGGCTAATGCTGAAGCGGTAAAAACAGAAAAAGTATTACTGCTAAGACAGTTTTTTGGCTCTTATAAAAGCGGCAAAGGTCGGTTGTTAAGGTTAAAAGAAAGACAAGCACTCTATAAGGATAAGCTTTTACCGCAAATTCAAGATCAAGCGGAAGCATCGCTAACCGCATACACCAATGATGATGGCGACTTTGCCGAAGTGGTGCGCTCACGTATTGCGGTATTAAACGCACAAATAGATGCCTTAGCACTTAAGGTTGCAGAGCAAAAACTACATTTAGAATTAAATTATTTGTTTGCTGGCAATCCAATGCTAGCAAACAATGCAGGAGAAAAGTAATGGCTAATAATAATCATGTCATCAAAACCGCCATTGTTAGCGCTGTATTCGCTTCAATCATTACCGCAGTGGCGCTGATAGCTTTTGAGCCAGCACTAGACTCAAAAAAAAATGCAAATCAAGAAGCAGCAAGTGATGAAAAAAAGCCGCTTTACTGGGTAGCGCCCATGGATGCGAATTATAGAAGAGACAAGCCGGGTAAATCGCCTATGGGTATGGATCTAGTGCCGGTTTATGCTGATGAGGGCAGTGGTCCAGATGAGGGCGTAGGTACTATTAAAATCGCCGCTAATGTTGAAAACAATTTAGGTGTAAGAACCGCTCAAGCCAAGTATCAGTCTTTGCAAACCAAAATAAATACCGTTGGTTATGTTACTTATGATGAAGATAGATTAGTTCATATTCATCCACGAGTAGAGGGCTGGATAGAAAAGCTGTACGTTAAAGCCATAGGCGACCCTGTGATAAAAGGCCAGCCGCTTTATGAAATATATTCTCCTGAATTAGTGAATGCTCAGGAAGAATTATTACTGGCACTTGATAGAAAAAATAACCGTTTGATTAGTGCTGCGCAAAATCGTTTGATGGCACTGCAGTTACCTAAAAGTGCCATTGATTCATTAAAGAAAACCCGCACGGTTAAGCAACATATTACCTTTCATGCGCCGCAAAATGGCGTGGTTGAAAATTTGAAAATTCGTGAAGGCTATTATGTTAAACCGGGCTCAACCCTTATGTCGATTGGTGATTTATCTGAGGTTTGGGTTGAAGGAGAAGTATTTGAACGTCAAGCCGGACAAGTAACCACAGGTACGCCTGTAACCATGACCCTTGATTATTTGCCGGGTAAAATATGGCAAGGTCAGGTTGATTATATTTACCCTACGCTGGATGCTAAAACCAGAACCGTGAAAGTGCGTTTACGTTTTGCTAACGATGAAGGGCTGTTTAAACCCAATATGTTTGCTCAAGTGGCTATTCATACTAACAATCATCAAAGTGCCTTGTTGATCCCAAAAGAAGCTTTGATCAGAACCGGTAATCAAGATCGCGTCGTGTTGGCGCTAGGCCAAGGTAGTTTTAAATCGATAGCGGTTAAAGTAGGGCGTTACGATAGTGAGCATGTTGAAATTCTCTCAGGCCTTAATGAAGGGGATAAGGTGGTAAGTTCAGCGCAATTCCTGCTCGATTCAGAATCTAGTAAGTCATCAGACTTTAAACGTATGAGCAGCAATGCCAGTGATGATGACAGCACAGCGGTTTGGGTTGAAGCTCAGGTGCAAGGCATTATGGCTGATCATCATATGCTGACATTAACCCATCAGCCAATTGATGATTGGGGCTGGCCAGAAATGACCATGGACTTTGCCGTTGCTAAGCACCTTGATATTGAGCCGTTATCACTTGGGCAAACCCTGCACATTGAGGTGACTAAGCAAAGCGATAGCAAGTATATTATCAGTGCAATTCATATCCCAGACAATCAACAAACATCGCTAGAAAGTGAGCAAATAAGCCGCGCTAGCACAAGCGGTACTGTAGTTTCACTGATGAAAGATCACGGTATGATCACTATTGATCGTCAAGCGATTGCAAAGTGGCATAGGCCAGCTGCTACAGTAGACTTTGTCACGGCTGACAACGTTAGCTTAGCTAATATCAGCAAAGGCATGCAGGTTGATTTCACCTTTGAAGTTCGTGACGGCAATTTTATCATCACTGAACTTTCTCAAACAGTGAGTAGCACAGAGCAAAGTGCTGATCATAGCCATCATTAATTAGGAGTAGAATTGAGATGATTACTGCTATTATTCGATGGTCAATCAACAACCGCTTTCTGGTGTTACTGGCAAGTTTATTATTGGTTGCTGCGGGTCTGTATTCAGTTAAAAATACCCCGATTGATGCCTTGCCTGATCTTTCCGATGTTCAGGTAATAATTAAAACCAGTTACCCGGGGCAAGCGCCACAAGTGGTGGAAGATCAGGTAACGTACCCGCTAACCACCGCCATGTTATCTGTACCGGGTGCGGTTACTGTGCGCGGTTATTCCTTCTTCGGTGACTCTTACGTATATGTCATTTTTGATGAAAAAACTGATTTATATTGGGCGCGCAGCCGTGTGCTGGAGTATTTAAGTCAAGTAGCGCCAAACTTGCCAAGTAACGCTAAGCCGCAGCTGGGGCCAGATGCCACGGGTGTCGGTTGGGTGTATTTGTATGCCTTAGTGGATAAATCAGGCCAACATGACTTAAGTCAGTTGCGTAGTCTACAAGACTGGTTTTTAAAGTATGAATTGCAAACCGTATTAGGCGTATCTGAAGTGAGCGCGTTAGGGGGTATGGTAAAACAGTATCAGGTGCGTGTGAACCCAGATAAATTACGTGCTTTTGGCATTCCGCTATCACACATTCAAACCGCGATTAAACAAGGTAACCAAGAAATTGGCGCGTCTGTGATTGAAATGGCAGAAGCGGAATATATGGTGCGCGCCACGGGCTACCTTAAAAGTGTTGCCGATCTTGAAAATATTCCCTTGGGCGTTAATGAAAATGGTACGCCGCTGTTATTAAAAGATGTTGCTGATATTGGTACAGGCCCACAAATGCGTCGTGGCATAGCTGAACTAAATGGTGAAGGTGAAGCGGTTGGCGGCATAGTGGTGATGCGCTATGGTGAAAATGCTCAGCAAGTCATAAACCGTGTCAAAGCCAAGTTAGACCAGTTAAAACAAAGCTTGCCTGATGGTGTGGAAATTGTGCCTGTGTATGATCGCTCCGCCTTAATTGAGCGAGCAGTAGATAATTTATCAAATAAACTCTTGGAAGAGTTTGCTGTAGTCGCGCTGGTGTGTGTGATTTTTTTATTTCACGTGCGCTCATCGTTAGTTGCTATTATCAGTTTGCCGGTTGGTATTTTAACGGCCTTTATTGTTATGCACTGGCAAGGGCTTAATGCCAACATTATGTCCCTTGGTGGTATCGCCATTGCCATAGGTGCCATGATAGATGGTGCGATTGTGATGATTGAAAATATGCATAAGCATATGGAAAAACTCAACCATCAAGGGCAAGAATTAACCAATAAAAATCGTTGGCAGCTAGTGACTGAAGCGGCAACTGAAGTCGGGCCAGCACTATTTTTCAGTTTGCTTATTATCACGGTAAGTTTTGTACCAGTATTTACTTTAGAAGCACAAGAAGGGCGTATGTTTGCACCATTAGCCTTTACTAAAACCTATGCCATGGCTGCTTCTGCTGCCTTAGCAATCACCTTAGTGCCGGTATTAATGGGCTATTTTATTCGCGGTAAAGTGCTTGCGGAGCATAAAAACCCAGTGAACCGCCTATTAACTGCGCTTTATATGCCGGCCTTAAAAACCGTGCTGCGTTTTCCTAAAGTGACCTTGTCTGTTGCTGCCTTAGTGTTAGTTATAGGCATGTATCCTATAGATAAAATTGGTAGTGAGTTTATTCCACCTTTGGATGAAGGCGATTTAATGTATATGCCAACCACCTATCCGGGCATTTCCATTGGCCAAGCGAGGCAGTTATTACAACAAACCGATAAGCTAATTAAAACAGTACCTGAAGTGGCGAATGTTTTTGGTAAGGTCGGGCGTGCAGAAACTGCTACTGACCCTGCACCCTTAACTATGATTGAAACTTTTATTCAATTAAAGCCACGAGATGAGTGGCGAGCTGGTGTAACCACGCAAAGCTTAAAACAAGAGCTTGATGCATTGGTTAAATTACCCGGTGTTACTAATGCCTGGGTGATGCCGATAAAAACTCGTATTGATATGTTAGCGACAGGTATAAAAACGCCGGTTGGCGTTAAGGTTGCAGGCCCTGATTTAGCGGTAATTCAAGATATCGGCAAGCAGCTGGAAGTGCTATTAAATAAGGTTACTGGTACAGCGTCAGTGTATTCTGAACGTGTTGCTGGTGGTCGTTACGTTAAGGTTGATATTCAACGTGCCAAAGCTGCGCGTTATGGCTTGAATATCAGCGAAATTCAACAAGTGGTGGCGACTGCAATTGGCGGTATGAATGTCACACAAACGGTGGAAGGCTTAGAGCGCTATCCGGTGAGCTTACGTTATCCACAAGATTACCGTGATTCACCTGAGCAGTTATCACTGTTACCTATTGTTACCCCTAATGGTCAACGTATTACTTTAGGGGATGTTGCCCAGGTGTTTATTGAAGATGGCCCGCCAGGTATTAAGTCAGAAAATGCTCGTTTAAACGGTTGGACCTTTGTTGATATTGAAGGTGTTGATGTTGGCAGCTATGTAGAAAAAGCTCAGCAGCTTGTCGCGAATGAGTTAAAACTACCGGCAGGCTATTCAATTAGTTGGGCTGGTCAGTACGAGTATATGCAGCGGGCGAAAGCCAAACTAACTTATGTGGTGCCGCTTACGCTGTTTATCATAGTTATTTTGCTGTATTTAAGCTTTAAGAGTGTGGTGGAAGTTGCCATGATCATGGGTACTTTGCCTTTGGCTATGGTGGGCAGTATTTGGCTTATGTACCTTGAAGGCTTTAACTTTTCTGTTGCCGTAGGTGTCGGTTTTATTGCCTTAGCTGGCGTGGCGGTTGAGATTGGCGTCATTATGTTAGTGTATTTAAATCAAGCCTATCAGGATAAACTGAGCAAACTAGCTGAGCAGAAAAGTAAAGTAACTAAGCAAGATATATTTCAGGCGGTACTGACAGGTGCAGGGTTACGGGTAAGGCCAGTAATGATGACGGCTTTATCTATCATCATCGGCTTATTACCGATACTTTATGGTACAGGTACTGGCTCTGAAGTGATGAGCAGAATTGCTGCGCCTATGGTCGGCGGCATGTTAAGTGCGTTAGTGCTAACACTCTTAGTTTTGCCTGCCCTATATTATTTATGGCGCGTGGCTGGAATTGAAAATAGTTCAACGCACCCTAATAACGAGAAAATGTAAATGAAGTTGATAAATACCAGCCGTAAGCTGCATAAATGGTTAATGCTGTTTTTGGGTATTCAGTTTTTAATTTGGTCGATATCTGGCGCTTTTATGGTGATTTTAGATATCCATTATATTCATGGTGATAGCTTAGTTAACAACCCTCAGGTCGCTATTAAAGCAGACAGTGTGCAATTTCCTTTAGCCAAAGTGATTGCCCAATACCCGCAAGCAACAGAGATTGCCCTAGATACTTTTTTAGGGCAAAGCGTTTACCACTTTAAGCAAGGTAAAGAAAAGTACATGTTATCAGCCCTTGATGGCGCGTTACTTTCGCCAATATCAGAGCAACAAGCCATTGCAGCGGCTAAATTTCACTACGCAGGCAGTGGTGAGGTGGCAAGCGTTAACTTGATCACCGAAAACCCGCCATCAGAAGTGCGCGCGAGTATAGTACCTGCATGGCGTGTTGATTTTGATGACTTTGCTAATCCATCACTTTATATCTCTGCACGCCAAGGAACTTTAGTTGGGAAACGTCATGATAACTGGCGTATTTTTGATGTCATGTTCGCTTTGCATGTTATGGACTACCAAGGGCAAGAGGTTGATAACAAGCTGTTGTTTTTCTTTGTCTTATTCTCGCTGTTGGCGGCAATTGTTGGCGCAATTCTTAGCTATTTTGTTATTTTTAAAACCAATAGCGAAGTCTCAAGTATCAACCCTCAACAAGCAGGAGCTGCCTAATGTTATTGATAAAAAAACTGCATAAATGGCTGTCGCTGCTGGTTGGTTTACAACTACTCATTTGGTTGGGGACAGGTTTGTACTTTAACTTAATGGATCACCAAAAAGCCTCAGGTAATCAATATCGGCAGCGCATCGCACAAGCGCAGGTTGATAACAACCGTTTAGTTGAACCTAAACTGATATTGGCAAAAGCGGCACCTGCAGTAGCGTTTAAACAAATCTCCTTACTTGAAAAACCATATTATTTGCTTACGCATGAAAAAGGTTTATACCAACATTTCAACAACAGTTATTCATTGTTTGATGCTTATTCAGGTGAGCAACTTTTCATCGATGAAAATATAGCTGAAAAGCTTGCGTTAGCCTCATACAAAGGTTCAGGTAAAGTCAGCAATATTCAAAAACTATCGCCACCTTATGATGATATACCTAAAGAGCGTAATGATGTGTGGCAAATCAATATGGCTGATGATATCAATACCAGTATTTATGTAGATGCAGGCTCAGGCCGTGTTGTTAAACACAGTAATGATGATAAGCGCTTTGTTGATATCTTCTTTATGTTGCACTTTATGGACTATAGCACTGAGGGTAGCTTTAATAATTGGCAAATCATCGTTCTGGCGGTGTTTACCTTAGTCTTTGCTTTAACTGGGGCTATTTGGACGGTGGAGCTGATTTTTAATGGTCAATATCAAGTGACTTGGTTGACTGAGAGTTTTAGAGAGAGGCTTAGCAATAAACGCAAACTGAATTTAATTGCCGCTGATCAGCAGCTATTAGGCGCGTTTACATTATCAAAACACAGCACTTTGCTTGATGGCTTAGCTGAGCATGATGTTGAACTACCTTCTATCTGTGGCGGTGGCGGCAGTTGTGGTCAATGTAAGGTGCGTTTAGATGCCAAGGTAAGCATAACAGCTGCCGATAAACGACACCTTGCGCAAGCAGATTTGCAGCAAGGTTATCGCTTAGCCTGTCAGCATAAAAGTGCTGAGGTGGAGCAGGTAGGGTTGGTTAGTTAGTGTTCTTTGAAAATAAGTAGAGCTACGTTTTATAAAAGACTTTCTGTATTAAGGTCGTATGATCTTCATTTGTGATAACTCCTCCGTCCTTAGATTTATATTTTGGACAAGTAGCTCCAGTATTTGTCCATAAAAGGTTGGTTTCTCCTACCCAACCTTTTTGATTACGTATACTTATAGCTTTTCCTAATTTTTTTCCATCAGACTTTCTCAGTATGTACGACTCAATCGAATAAATAGGGCCGATTGGAGACAATAATGCTTTTTCATAGTGCACTATTTCGTAGTACTGTTTCAGTACATAAGAATTAATTAGATGTCGTTTATTATGTAAATAGTACGAATCTACTACATTTCTCAATTCAAACTCATCGGTAGGGATTTTTCTAAAGAAACCATGAGTCAAACCTTCTTGCTCAAAAATAAACTGGCCAACAAGTTTTTGTCAGAGCAATATTGTTTAAATAAATGGTTAGATACGTGATAATCACCACATGATATCAGGTATAAACATACTGAGAAAATTATGAGCTTCTTCAATTGCAGGCACTATTGTATTGATAAATTTCTATTTAGGAATAATTGTTCGTGTGTCTAAAATATAGAATGCACAGATAAATACAAACTATATTTATCTCACTATAGTAACTAATTATATATTTATTGCTGTATGCATTTTCCTAAACTCTTTGATAGCAGTATCTATGTATTCAGCTTTTTCTTTTTCATTATTTGGAATGTCATATAACTGCAAAATGTAGTCTGAGGTGGTTTCATGTTCTATATTTAGCAATTTAAAAGCGTCTTTAATTTCATTCATATTGATATCCTTATCTCCAGAACAAAAATCTCTAATTAGTTGTTCAACTTCAATCCGTTTCATAACTTTTCCTATATGTATAATCGTTCAATATTGTTCAATTTATGCTTTTCTGACTATAGATTGGGCACTTCTAAGAGTCAGTTATTAATAACAAATTAGCTAACTCATTGCTATATATAACTTTATGATTAATTTTTTGCTAGCAACATAAGAAAACAAAAAAGCTTGAGCATGGCTCAAGCTTTTTAAGGTGTTTACATTAAGCAAAATGAAAGCAAAACAATAATGCTTAGTGGCTAGTGCCTTTTTCATAATTGATTTTGTTGTAAACATTGTACTTGCCTGATGGCTTTTTCATTGGCATACGTTTAATGATTTCTAATGTGTTGGCATCGTAGACGATAAGCTCGCCATCCATATCCCAAACACTAAGTAGTACGTATTTTCCGTCTTTGGTAAATTCTACGTGAGCGGCATTTTTACCCGGTGAAGGCGCTAAGGTTTTCACAATCTCTAAGGTACTTTTGTTAATTACGTGTACCTTGTCGCTGTTAGGACCAAAGAATACATCAGTCCAGGCATACGGCGAGTTAGAGTGACTGCGCATAAAGAAACCTGGGCCTTCAGTTTGAATCTCTTTAATGACCTGCCAGCTTTCCATATCAATCACGGTAATTTTCCCTTCTTTGATATTTGGCGAAGCAAAGACTTCTTTATCTTGGTAATCCCACGTGATACCAGAACCTAGGTGTGGCATGCCGGTTAAAGCAATAGAGGCCACTTTCTTCTTGGTGTCTAGGTTAATTACTTGGCCGTTATGACTGTTACGCGCGGTACCAATGAGGTTGATGTATTCAGGGTCAAAGAAGAAATCATTTAATACATCGTCAGTTTTAATGCGACGTACTGGGAATTGATGCTCTAGCTTCCACCCCTCGGCTTTAGCTTCATTTTTATAATCGTGTGCCCAGCCTTTATAAACTTCAACGCCGCCTTTATCGCTGTAGGGAATTTCCCATACTTCTTTTACGTCTTTTAAAGCTACGATAAAGCTATGGCGAGGTGGCGCGTTATAAACAGCACTTACCCGAGAGCTGACGCCGTCGCTGTCTTTAGCATCAATCACTTTAATTGGCGATAAATCACTGGTGTTTAAAATCACCACATTATTCGGTAAATAGTTACCAACGATTAAGTAGTTACCATCACTTGAAATGGCGATATTACGGGTGTTAATGGCCGCGCGAACTTCGGTAACGGTTTTGCGGTTATAAATATCGTACTTGCTGATCCAGCCATCACGTGATGCGAAGAATACAAAGCGTCCATCTGGTGAATACTTAGGGCCACCATGTAAAGCAAAGCGAGTTTTAAAGCGATCTAAACGCTCAAAAGTATCACCATTAAGTAAAGTAGCACTATGATCGCCAAGTTCAACCACAATAAATAAGTTCATTAAGTCAGCATCAAACTGGGCTTCATTAGGCAGCTTACTTTGGTCAAAGTGTTCAACTTTTGATTTGTTAATATCCGCTATTGTCCAGCTAAGCGAAGCTTTTGATGGCGTATAGATATAGCTCGCTAAAGCTTCAATTTCGGCTTTGCTTAAGGTTTTATTAAAGGCTGGCATTTGTGTTGCTGCACGACCTTTGTTAATGACCTTAATGGCTTTGTTTTTTCTAAAGCGGGCGAGGTTTTCTGGTAATAGTGCAGGCCCCATAGCACCTAATCGGTCAACACCGTGACAGCTTTGACAGTGCTGCTGATAGAGTTTTTCAGCTTGGCTGTTATCTTCTTTGCTAACTTGAGCATTTGCGCTGTGGAATGCGCCAAGAGATAAGATGAGGCCAATGGCAGTGTTGATAGCAAAGGAGTATTTCATAGACTGATCCTATCGATGACTTGGCTACCCTCAGTGTATCTCAGAGTAGCTTGAGCTTTGTTGCTAAGGCGTGTTTACGCTGATTTGATTTCCTGTGCTTGAATGTAATCATTGGCATCTAAGAAACCTGGCGTAGATAACTGCTGCTCAGTTAATTGATTCACCACGTCACCAATCACAATTAAAGTTGGTGGGGTAATATTGTGTTTTTCAACTAGCTCAGCCAAATTACCTATAGTACCGCGGTAAGTTTTTTGCTCTGGTTGTGTGCCTTTGCGAATTAACGCTGCTGGTGTATCAGCGCTGCGACCATGGTTTACTAACTCTTCAGCAATTTTAGGTAAGGTATTGATACCCATGTAAAACACCACTGTTTGGCTAGCATTACTTAAGCTTGACCAAGGTAAGTTTAATTGGCCGTTATTTTGAATATGACCTGTGATAAAAGTACAACCTTGGGCAACACCACGGTGAGTTAGTGGAATACCTGCGTAGGTTGTACAGCCAGAGGCTGCGGTGATGCCTGGGCAAATATGACAGCTAACGCCACGTTGTAGCATAAACTCAGCTTCTTCACCGCCACGACCAAAGATAAATGGGTCGCCACCTTTAAGGCGTAAAACCTTTTTACCTAGTTTGGCTTGTTCCACTAAAATTTCATTAATTCTATCTTGCGGTACGCAGTGTTTTGCTTGCTCTTTACCAACATAAAAACGCTCGCAATCTTCAGGTAGTAGCGCAAGGATCTCTTCGCTTACTAAACGATCGTAAATGGCGATTTCTGCTTGTTGAATAAAACGCATCGCACGTATAGTCAGTAACTCTGCATCACCTGGGCCAGAGCCAACTAAGGCAACTTCGCCTTTATTTAGCACTGACTTACCTTTTGATGAAATTTCTAAATTAACCTTGCTTAAATTTGTCATGTTTTTGCTCTCGCTTTCTACTTCAACTTTGATTGGTATTCGCAGTCAAAGTGAAAAATATTTTTATATCGTTTTCTACTAGGCCAGCTGTCAGGAATTAGCTTGGCTTAGTTTACTTCCACCATAGGGATGTTTAATGCTTTATTGTTATCAAATTGCTCTTGGCTCATTAGGCCAATTTCTACATCATTTAGGTAACAGCCCGGATCTTCTGCCCATGCATCGCCCGATTGTGCAAAGGCACGTGTTCGGGTGTTACCACCACAAATAGCTAAATGCTCGCAAGATGCACAGCGACCTTTTACTGGTCTTGGGCTTTCTCTAAAACCTAACATTAATGGATCTTGGGTATCGCGCCAAACTTCTGAGAATTTTTGTGTTTTTACATTACCAATGGGATGATTCCACCAGTATGTGTCTGGATGTATGGTGCCAGTATTATCAATGTTAGCAACATTAACGCCACTGGCATTACCGCCCCAGTTGATTAAGCGTTGTTTTAAATTGGCAACACATTCTGGGTGACTGTCACCAAACTTTTTCATTGCCCATTGTAGTAAGAAAGGACCATCAGCATCATTGTTACCAGTAACAAAATCGGTATCTATACCTTGTGAAATATGTGACCAAGCACGCTCGTAAAGCAGCTCCATGGCATCTTTAGTCATTTTAAACATGGCATCGTTTTCAGCATTGCGCTTACCACGACCAGAATAGTTTAAGTGAGATAGGTAGAACTTATCGACTTTGTACTCTTCCATTAAATCAAGCATGGCAGGTAAATCGTCAAAGTTTTCACGTGTTAAACACAAACGCATACCAATTTTTATGCCGGCTTCTTGGCAAAGCTTGATGGCATGCATTGAGGTTTTAAAACTGCCTTTTTGACGACGAAACTCATCATGAAACTCTTCTAAACCATCAATACTAATACCGACATATTGATAATTGGCGGCTTTAATTTGGTCGATATTAGACTCGTCAATTAACGTGCCATTGGTTGATAAGGCAACATAGAAGCCTTTTTCTTTTGCGTAAGCAGTAATTTCATAAATATCAGGACGAAGCAGTGGTTCACCGCCTGATAAAATGAGCACTGGAACGTGGGCAACTTTTAAATCATCAATGGTTGCTTTAATTTGTTCGGTTGTTAGCTCATCTTTAAAATCAATATCTAATGATGTGGAGTAACAATGTTTACAACGTAAATTACAGCGACGAATTAAGTTCCAAATTACCACAGGACCTGGCATTTTTCTTGATGGTTTGACTGGCTTAAAGTCAACCATATCGTCATGTAATGTCTTTAATAATTGTGAAATTCTAAACATAATCGTTATGCCTTGTGCTCTCGAAAGTGGCTTGCCTGTAACAGTTACGCTGTTTTATTTTTTAGTCGCAAACCAGTCTTCTTTAGTATTTCTGTACTGGTTAACATAACATTGCTTTTATAGTGCGTGCTTTGACTTGAATCATTATTGCGCTCGACTAAAACGTCTTTTAACAATTCTTTGATCTGACCTCGTTGTTGTTGAATTTCTTCTGGGGTTTTGCCGTGCACCATGGCAAATAAGTTGTAATTCCAACCGGGTAAAAAACGCGGTCTTAAATAACAATGGCTTACAAAGGGTAAACGGCCAACGGCATCGCCAAACTTTTCTGCTTGCTGATCATCTACATCCCAAACTGTCATACCATTGTACTGATAACCTAGTTTGTAATGGTTAGGCACTGCTGCGATGCGTCGAATAATGCCGCGTGCTTGTAAATCTTTAGTGAGCGCTAACACTTCATCAACACTAATACCCAGTTGCTTAGCAATCGCATGATATGGCTCTTTGGTAATAGGCAAGCCATTTTGCGTGGCTAGAATATATTGGCGCTCTAGCTCTGTTAATCCGTTCATTTCTTCAGACATAGTATTTCTCGTAAATCGCTATTAAACAGGCAAATAAAGGCCAACAAAAAACTCTTTTAGTTTAGGTACATTAAGCACCTTAAGCCCTGTTTTTTCTTCTATGGCGAGTACTACTTGTTCTATTTCTTCCTTCGCTTCGGTGGCGATAACAAACCACATATTGTAGTCATGATCACGCTTGTAGTTGTGAGCAATTTGCTCAAAGCTATTGACCTGTTCGGTAACTTTTTCAAAATCTTGCTCTGGTACAGCAAGTGCCGCTAGGGTAAAAGCACCACCAAGACAAGCAGCATCAAACATTGGCCCAAAGCGTGTTAATACTCGCTGTTCGCGCAGGGCAGTTAGATGTTCGATGACTTCATCTTCTGTGCTGTTAACTTCTTCAGCTATTTGCGCAAAAGGGCGTTCACATACAGGTAAACCGTGTTGCAGTAAGTTAATTAGCTTTTTATCTAGTTCATTTAGCTGGGCTACTTCGCGTCGTTTTGCGGTGCTTTTATCCATGAGCGCGTCCTCTACCGTATTTTGCTCCGTTTTGTTTATAGGCTTTAAAGCTAAACAATACGTTCTTTTCAATATGAGCTAAGCCTAATGACTGAGTAATTTGTGCTATTTGTCTTAGGACTATGTCTCTATCGCGACCGTGGATCATGCAAAATAGGTTATAAGGCCAATCAGGCAAACGGCGTGGTCTTTGATAACATAAGGAGACTTCAGGACATTTAGCTAGTTGATTAGCAATGGTATCAATGTCTTCATCAGGTATATTCCACACCACCATAGCATTGGCGTTAAAACCTAAGCTGCGATGTTTGATCACTAAACCAAAGCGGCGAATTAAACCATCTTGATGCCAAAGGGCAATTTGCTGGCATACTTGCGCTTGCTTGGCATTGATAAGTTGAGCAAGCTCAGCATAAGGTTGCAGGCTTTTGGCTAAACCTTTTTCGATACCGTTTCGTAGCTGGCTTTTTTGCGTCTCACTTAGTGGGGCAATAAAGTCTTGCTTAGCTAAATTGTGATAAAGCTCAAGGTGCTGTGCATTAACAATTGGGCTGCGCACATTGGTGATATTAATGCCAAAGGCTAAATCAATATGATACGAAGCTTCCATTGGCAGCACTAATACTGGGTAGCCAGTTAAGGCTTCAATTTTTTTAATGGTGTTGTTTAAGGCGACTGGGTCGCTGGCGGTAACCACAAACCATAAGTTAAAGTCATGTTCGCGACCGTAATTATGGTTAACCTGCTCAAATTGATTGACTATACCAGCCACTTTATCAAGCTCAGCTGGCGGTACCGCAATGGCAGCAAGGGTACTAGCGCCGGCTTTTTTATGGTCAAATACTGGGCCAATACGCGAGATAACACCTAACTCATCAAGCTGCATGATGGCATCAAAAACATCTTGCTCTGTGTAGCTATTGCCATTAACACTTAACTGCTCAGCTATGCAGAGATAAGGCTGTTCAGATAAAGGCAAACCGCGTTGAAAGTTATTGATAATGTCTTGTTGTAGCTGAGTAATAAACTCGGCATTTGCTCTCTTAGTTAATGACATAATTATAATCCAATGTGGTGTGCGCGATTAGTAAAGAAAATACCGCTCGGGCTTTTTGATGGCATAGTTTTTAATAGCTCTTGGGTTTGAGTGTCATAAACATGTACTTCGTTGCTGTCACGTACCGACATCCAAACATGCTCACCACGTGGCGTGAATTCCATATGTAATACTGCTGGCCCTGGTGTTAGTGTTTTAACTAGCTCAAAGGTTTGTGTATTAAATACTTGAATGGTGTTGTTATCTGGATAAGCAAAGTTAACCCAAATTTGGCGATTGTCAGGCTGAGCCATGACGAAAATTGGCTGGCTATGCGCAGGAATTTCAGCCACTTGCTGCCAAGTTTTGGTGTTAACAACTAATACTTTGTGTTGACCAACGGCTGGCATAAAAGCGTAGTCGCCGGCCATTGCCCAACCTTCTAAGTGTGGCATTTTATAGACAGGTAATTTTTTATCGCCTTTACCGTAATCTTTCAAAATACGGGTAACGCCTTTATCTAGATGCCATAAATCTAACATTGCCATGCCATCTTCACCGAAAAGACCGGCAATGTAGTAGCGACCATCTGGGCTCATTAAGGCATCGTAAGGGAAGTAGCCAATGTCAGTAAACTTGGTTAGTTTCATCTCTTCGCCTTTATCATGGCCGGAGAAATCTGCAATCCAGATTTCATGGCTATCGAATAAGCTAAAGATAAAGCGATGGTTTGGTGCATCCACTAAGCCAACCACTTTTGAGCGAACTGAGCTGCCGTCTTTATTTTTTGGCTTACCAACTAGCTCTGTGGCATCAATGGTGGCGACTAGCTCTAAGGTATCGGCGTTAAACACTTTTACACCACCTGGGGTGTAGTTTGACACGGCAACAAGTTTGCCGTCTTGGCTGATGGCACCGCCAATGCTGTTACCTGATTGAATCACACGGTTATCTATTTTGTCTTTTAAAATATCAACCTTAGTTAAACCGCCATCACGACCAAAAACATAGGCATAACGTTGATCGCGTGAGTAAACAATGGAGGCATGTGATAAATCGCCTAAACCGTCAATTTCAGCTAATACATCCTTGTTAGTGTGGTTAACGATTTGAACTTGGCCTGTGGCACGCTCAATAATGACACCCATATCACCGGTTGAGCGTAATGCTGCATTATTGCTTGTTTGCGCTGTGTTAACACAAGCCGTTAATGCTGAGCCTAATACTATGCCTGTGGCTAACTTGAGTAATGTGTTTTTCATCTTGATTCCTTCTATTAATCTTTTACTTTTAACTTATTGCTATTGGCTAATTGGCTTTTTCAGCCATTGCGCCTTGTTTTAATTGCTCGGCAATCCATAAGGCTTCTTGTTCAGTTAAAAGGCTTTTCCATGGTGGCATAGCTGTGCTGGTGCGACCGTGTAAGATGGTATATTGCAAAAATAATTCGTTCTTACCTTCAAGGTTTTCAGGAAGTAAGGCTGGACCTAAACCACCTTTTAAGGTCATGCCATGACATGAGCCACAATCTTGTTTAACAATATGAGTTAACTGTGCTTTTCTTTCATCGGTAAGCGGTTTTTTATCGCTGGCATGGCTCATTGGTGAGAAAATGATGTTAGCGATAGCCAGCACTGCCACTAAGCTTGGCGATAGGTGAGGCTTCAATCTTGCTATATTCATAGTAGGTGTCCAAACAGTTTTTAAGCTTGGAGACACATTACCATGTTCGCTGTAGGGCTTTTTTGTCAAAGATCATGCTTTGCAAATCTTTGCCAGGGATAATTTGATTTAAATCACCTAAAGGGGATTTTTGTTATGACTAGGCATAATTGAGGTACGCCTAGCCATAATATGGTTAGCTTAGTCGATGTCAAAGACATCAGCACCTAATCTTTCAAGGTAGTTGCTATATTCTTTGTCGGCTTCTTTGATGTGATTTATTAACCAAAACTCTAATAAGTTAGTGACTTGTTTTAGAGATTCATGACCTTGCTCTTGATAAATTTTCACGTAACCATCAACCGCATCTATCATAGCTTTGTGCTCTTCTTTATGCGCTTCAAGATTTGGATAGCCATATTCTTCCATCAGCGCTTCTTCACGTCTAAAGTGATACTTGGTATAGCGCACTAGTTCATGTAAGGCATCACGCTCGAATTCTTCACATTGAGCATAATCATAGGCAATACTAAATTGGTTTAGAAGATGAACTAATTTCTTATGATCCTCATCGATATAATCTATACCTAAGTTATAGTCGTTTGACCATTTGATTTGCCTAATGTGTTTCTGTCGTAGCATCGGCATCAACATTAATGCTGGCGCAACGGGTAATACGGCCACAAGTGGTGATGGAAAAACAAAGGCTAATACGATAGCACATGACATTAATAAGATAACAACATAGAAAAGAGCTGATTTAGTTTTATTAGAAACACTCATGAATAATATCCTTACTATAAGTGTGGTTAAGTAGAGTAGGTACTCTACTCGATATGTCTCTTTGCTGTCAGTGGATAAATTGAAATTAAGACAATAATTTGATTTTGATCAAATCTTTGCAATATCAACTATATATCAACAGATGTCTTTATGTTTTTAGGGCAAAAAAAACCAGCTTGTTTGAGTTAACAAGCCGGCTTTGCTTAAGTTATTTTGCTTAGCTTAGCTTAGCTTAGTCTAGTTGAGTTTAGTAAACACCGCGTTCATGTAAGTGTTCACTGTATTGTTTATCGGTACCATTAATGTGGTTGATTAGCCAGCCGGTAAGGAACTCTACTATTTCATTTAAGGCATCATGACCTTTTTCATTATATAGCTGCACAAACTCTTCTACTTGGGCAATCATTTGCTCGTGTTGTGCTTTATGTGCTTCAAAGTCAGGGTAGTCGTTTTCGCTCATCAGTTTTTCTTCACGTTCAAAATGATACTTGGTATAGCTAACTAATTCCTCTAGCGCTTCTTTTTCGAAGGTTTCGCTCATGGCGTAATCGTAAGCCATGCTAAATTGGTTTAATAGTGAGATTAGCTTTTTGTGATCATTGTCAATGTGAGTGATACCAACACTGTATTCTTCTCGCCACTGTACTTGGTTGTCTTGACCTTTCCTTTTATAGAGCATGGGGATCATGATCAATACGGCGATCAAGATCCATGAAATAGGATTCGCTAAGCTAGAAAGAAATCCTAAGAATATTGCTACTATGATCAGACCTATAACAGCTGCGTAAATAAATGATTTGGTGCGATTGTTCATAAACAATACCCTTAAAAATAATGAGGTTAATGAGTTGTTTAAATAGTCTTAAACACTTTGTGTGGTAATTATTTTCATTAAAGTGGAATGATTTATTGACCTTGATCAAGTTGTCTAGTCATTAAGCGTTATTTTTTTTCAAACTTGATCTGCATCACATTTTCAAAGTCAAAATTGACCGATAGTAATAATTAGTTACACAAAATTGGTCTTTTGTTCCTGTTTCAAGTTTAGGCAAGTTTTCCAATTCTGTCGTTTTTAATGCTTATATCAGTAGATTTGGTCAAGAAAAGTAACCTGCTGATATAAACATTAAAACATAGGAAAGTTTTGTATTTCTTATAAGGCTGACCTAGAAAAGCACTTAAAATAACATCTGGAGAGTAACCGATGAAAAAAGTAAAGTATAGTCTTTCAGTTCTTGGACTTGCTATTGGTATGGCAGCTAGCGGCGTTAGCATGTCAGTATCAGCAGCTGAACCAACTTTATCTGAAGCTGATTTTGAAAAAGCACAATTACACTACTTCCAACGTTGTGCAGGTTGTCACGGTGTTCTACGTAAAGGCGCTACAGGTAAAAACCTAGAGCCTAAGAACATGCTTAAAAAAGGTCAAAAGCGTTTAGAAAAAATTATTGCTTTGGGTACTGAAGGCGGTATGAACAACTTTGATGATTTGTTCACTAAGCAAGAAATTGCTAACTTAGCAACCTTCATCCAAATGAAACCACCTGTGCCACCAGAAATGTCTTTAGAGCAAATGCGCTCTCACACAAAAGAGTACGTTGCCCTTAAAGATTACCCAACTAAACCATTACACGGTTTAAACTGGAAAAACTTCTTCGTTGTAATCGAGCGTGATGCAGGTAAAGCAGCAATTGTTGACGGTGACACTAAGAAAATCGTTACTCACATCGACACTGGTTATGCGGTACACGTAATTAAAGGTACAGAGCACCATAAGAAAGACCACGCGAAAGATGTAGGTCGTTTCTGGTACACAATCGGTCGTGACGGTAAAGTTAACAAGATCGATTTATGGCAAAAACCTGAGAAAATGTTAGTTGCTGAAACTAAGATGGCATATGACGCACGTGATATCGCGGTATCAGGTGACGGTAAATACGTAATTGCTGGTGGTTACTGGCCTGCGCATTTCGTAATTATGGATGCTGAAACATTAAACCCACTTAAAGTTGTGTCTACTCGTGGTTACAACACTAAAGGTGAGTTCATTAACGAAGCTCGTGTAGCGGCAATTTACACTGCGCCAAATGAGTCTGCTTTCATCGTTGCAGTTAAAGAAACAGGTAAAATGTTACAAGTTGACTACTCAGACTTAGACAACTTAACAATTACTGCGATGGAATCTGCTGAATTCTTACACGATGGTTTCTTCGACCCTTCAGGTCGCTACTTCCAAATCGCTGCTAACGCATCAAACAAAATGGTTGTTGTTGATACTAAAGACGCTAAGTTAGAGATGATGATTGACGTAGACAGCTTACCTCACCCAGGTCCTGGTGCTAACTGGACTGATAAAGAGTGTGGTCCTGTTGGTGCAACAACTCACTTAGGTGTTGGTTTAGTATCTGTTTGGGGTAATGACCCAATCAACCACCCTGATCAAGCTTGGAAACTATGTTATGAAGTTGAAACTGACGGTGCTGGTGTATTCATCCGTACTCACCCAACTTCAGACTACGTATGGGCTGACCAACTTAAACACCCAGAGCCAGAAGTACAACAATCAGTACAAGTATTCGATAAGAAAACTCGTGAAATTGTTAAGACTATCCGTGTAACTGAAGAAGAAGGTAAAGCAGCTCTTCACATGGAATTCAGTGCTGACGGTTCAGAAGTATGGGTATCTGTATGGAACCGTACTGATAACTCAAACCCAACAGGTGAAATCGTGGTTTACGATGCAAAAACGCTTAAAGAGAAAGCGCGTATTAAAGGTTTAACTACCCCAACAGGTAAGTTCAACGTTTCTAACCGTATTAACCACAAAACCTAAGTTGTAGGTAATAAAACTTAAGATAAGTTTTATTGATATAAAGGGCATGGCGGATGTCATGCCCCTTTTACTTTCAGGATGAAAGTAAGTTCTGGAGATAGGACATCACAAATTGGTTGCAGGAAGTAAGTTTTAGGTGTGGTCAAGGCGGACAAGCAACACAGTTATTACTCCCTTTACACGTTAATTTGTATACATTAACAATCACGAGTTCATTATGGCAAATAACACATTTACAAAACCTAGCTTTTGGTCACGCCGATTAGTGCTAGGTACGACCGTTGCCGGTGCCGTTATATTTTTCGTTGTTGGTATTATGTTCTGGGGTGGTTTCAACACTGCCATGGAAGCCACAAACACCACAGAATTTTGTATTGGCTGTCATGAGATGGAAGCCAACGTTTACCAAGAATATACACCAACGATCCACTATTCTAACCGTACGGGTGTAAGAGCAGGTTGTCCTGATTGTCACGTACCGCGTCCATGGATCCATAAAATTGTTCGTAAAATTCAGGCTTCAAGAGAGGTCTTTTTCTGGTTAACGGGCAAAATTGACACCAAAGAGAAATTTGAAGAGCACAGATTCGATTTAGCGCAAAATGTATGGAAAGCAATGAAGGAAACTGATTCAAGAGAGTGTCGTAACTGTCACAACTTTGAATCGATGAACCCTGAGTTCCAAAAGCCTCGCGCACGTAAGCAGCATTTAAATGCCTTTGAAACAGGACAAACATGTATTGATTGTCATAAAGGTATTGCTCATACAGACGTAAGACATAAGTTAACAGATGAGCAACTAGAAGAAATTGAAGCACCAAATCCAGCTTATATTCGTGAAGTACCACAGGCGTATAAAGATGGTTTAGCAAGAATTGAAGCGAAAGAAGCTGCAGCAGCCGCTAAATTAAAAGCAGATAAAGCAGCAGAAAAAGCGAAAGTTGATGAAAAAATTAAAGCAGCTGTAGCAAGTGCATTAGCCAGTGCTGGCGCTAGTGCTGGTGGTGACAGTGCTTCGGCAGGCGCATCAGCAGGTGCAAGCAACATTAATGTTGATTGGGGTAAAGCAAATTCAACGGATGTTGGTGTATTCTACCCAGGTACAGCGTCAATTGAATGGATACTAGGTCGCAACCATGGTGGTAAACGTGCCTTTAGCAAAGGCGACCGTTGTTTAGAGTGTCATAGTGAAGAAATCGCTGATATCGGTAATAATATCGTTTCAGGTGAAAGTGAAAAAGAGCTTGAACCGAATGTTATTCCAGGTAAGCGTGGTAGCTTCGATGTCACTATTGATGCCACTCATGATGATGAAAACTTATACTTACGCTTTAGCTGGGCTGATGGTGACCATGCGCCTGTACCATTTGTAGATGGCGGCAAAATGGACCCTGAAAACCCAATGAAATTAGCCTTTATGATTGCAACCGATGAAGCAGAATATGCTGATAGAGCAGGTTGTTGGGGAACGTGTCACGCAGATGCTAACACTATGCCATTTGCACCAGACATGGATACCTTAAAAGGCAGTGATTTAGCTAAACGTTTAGATTTCAAATCAGGTGTTACTAAGTATGTGAAAGAGTCTCGTACTAAGCTAGAGCTGAAAGGTCGAGGTGGTAAAGCACTGGGCGGCTGGGACAAGCTTAAAGGCGAAGGTGACATTAAAGCGGCGCAAGATGGTAATCAATATATGGACTTAGTACGTTATAGTTCAGGTACTAAGAAAGTTGAAGATGGTCAAATCTTAGCTGAGCGTAGCATGCACGGTGGTCAAGGTGCTGAAGTTGAAGCATCGTTAAATGGTGGTACTTGGTCGGTTATCGTGAAACGCAAGTTGAAATCAGACAAAGCTGGTGATGTCAGCATTGAACCAGGTAAAGTGTATAACTTTGGCTTTGCAATACATGATGATTACTCAAGTGCTCGTTATCACCATGTATCGTTTGGTTACAAGCTAGCGCTTGATAACGCCGATGCAGAAGTAAACGCAACTAAGCAGTAGTTATTACTCTAGCTATATCGCTATAACATATTAAAGTAAAGCCCCTTGAGCCGCATTGGTTCAAGGGGCTTTTTTATTTGTAAAGCGTTAAAGGCTAAATTTAGGTACACTAGCGCTTATTATGTATGCCTTTGATATTACTCAGCTATGGATTTATTTTCGCCAGAACTTATCGACCCTATCAATATTTTACCTTGTGATGGTAAAGCTTATTATTATGGTGAAGTGATAGAAGATAGTTTGGCAAAAGCGTATTTCAATACTTTATTTCAACAAGTTGCATGGCAACATGATCAAGCATTAGTGTATGGCAAGTTAATTGAGACAAAGCGTAAGGTAGCTTGGTATGCCGATTTACCTTTTCAATACACTTACTCTGGGGTGACAAAACAGGCATTGCCTTGGTTTAACACCTTACTTGAAATAAAAGCTTTGGTTGAGAGCAAAACGAATGAAACCTACAACGCTTGTTTATTAAATTTATATCATAATGGTGAAGAGGCGATGGCTTGGCATAGTGATGCCGAAAAAGAGCTTAAAGAAAATGCCGCTATAGCATCGTTGTCGCTTGGAGCTGAGCGAAAGTTTTCCTTTAAGCATAAGCAAAATAAGCAAACTGTGGATGTGTTATTAAAGCATGCTAGTTTATTGGTGATGCAGGGAGAAACACAAAAACACTGGTTGCATCGATTAGCGCCAAGTAAAAAGGTAACAGAGCCTCGAATTAATCTTACCTTTCGGACTATGATGACTCCTTAGTATATGGTGACTCCTTAGTAAGAGAAAGCTTTACTAAGTGTTATTGGCAATCTTGCTTTATGGATATATTTCTCCCCTGAGCTTTAGCTTGGTATAAGGCTGTATCGGCTAAATGTAACAGTGTTAGTTCATCATTCTTTTCTTTGGGAGTGACTGCCGCTACGCCAATACTTACGGTGATATTCTTTTGGCTTAGCTGGGTAACTTTGCTTGCTTCATGAGCTAAGCATAAGTTAAAGACATCGTTGCGGATATTTTCGGCTATTTCATAAGCGTATTGCAGGTTCGTTGCACTGAGAATAACAGCGAATTCTTCGCCACCAAAACGTGCAGAAAAGTCGTTAGGACGATTGGCGTAGCCACCATTACTGAGTAGCTTACCTAAATCCTTTAGGCAGCGATCGCCATAAATATGACCGTAGTGATCGTTATACTCTTTAAAAAAATCGACATCAATCAATAATAAAGCGAGCGGTACTTGTTCTCGTTTACAAAAATTCCATTGCTGATTTAGGTGCTTATCAAAGGCACGACGATTAGGAATGTTGGTTAAGCCATCGGTACAGGCTATTTTGCTCAGTTGATTATTGGCAAAGCGTAGATTGCCCTCAGTTTCTTTTAAGTGAGTAATGTCGTGACCTATGCCTAACACGCCAATTAATTTGCCATCGGCACTATACATAGGTGTTTTAGTGGTCTTTAAATAAACATTTTTCTTGATAGCAGCATAGGAAACCCACTCCTCATTAACTGTGGCTTTATCGCAATTTAAGGCCTTTAGATCATTATCACGAAAGAATTGCGCCAGTGTGGCATCAACAAAATCAAAGTCTGTTTTACCGACGATTTCAGCTTCAGTGGCACCAAAAAACAGCTCAAATTCATGATTACAGTAGAGGTAAATGCCATCAGGATCTTTTAGCCAGATCAGATCGGGTAGAGTATTTAGTAGAATTTTGAAATTATTATCTTTCGCTAAAATATTATTAACGAAGGTGGTGGTAGCAGAGAGACATTTATTCATAAGATAAATACATCAAAAGTGATTTTATTTATTTCCATTGTCTTCATGAAGCTGACTACTTGTTAATTTATCGTTTGAAAATAAATTAACACTTTCAGTAAAAACAACATCCTGTAGCTTATTATTTTAACATAGCTAGGCTGGCTTTGCCTTGTTGTTGCTAAGTTTTATCTAGTTTTATCTAGTTCTCGCGGAAATGCAGAGAGCAGTGACAAAGTGGCGACAAAATTTTGCTCACTTTATGCAGAGAAATTGGCTCAAGTTATGCTTGTTCAAAAGATATAAGTAACCATGAAGACTGTGTTTATAGCTTGTAGCGTCTCAGCTGAGACCTTATATCGACTAACAGGCTTTGATATGGGAGGGTGTTATGAGTGCTGAAAGAAAACGTCAATATTTGTTGCATTTAAATCGCGCTGTTATTTACTTGGCTAGCTTGCTTGGTTTATTTTTTGATGCAACCACTGCTTATATCGTGGCGTTAACATTATGGCTGTGGTTACCACAGTGCTTAAATATTGAGTTAGCCATTATGAAATGCATACAAGGTTAAGCATGCGCTTAACCTTGTGTTGTGAGCCATATTAAACACTTAAATGTAAATAGTGTTGGTTGTTTAGCTCGGTAATACTCTGGTAAGCAGCTAACTTCTGTTGATTGACAACGCTAGTTTGCTCAGACACATAAGGCATGATAGCAGGAGGTGCGATAAGCTCTCCTAACTCATTTAAGCTATCTTTAATGTCATTGTGTCTATGATATTTATCGATATAGTAATCAGTTAATAGCGATAAGGCATTTATATCAGAGCTTGGGCTAGTTTGCTCGTCAGAGCTTGCCTGCATATAAGTATCAATCACTTTTTGTTGCTGTTGATAGTAAGCTTGCGCTAATTCAATATCTTTCGCTGTTTGATAATTAGATTTGATCTCATCCTGTTGTTGAGATTGCTTTTCTTTCACAGCCTCTGCAATCGCTTGTTTTTGCTCTGGCGTGATAAAATCGTTTAGATACTGTTGACTAGACAAGCGAGCTTGTTCTACCCGATCGATAGGCTCATTACTGTAATTTAGATGATAGCCAATGCCATTCATTGAAGAAACATTTTGTATATTCATTGTCTAATCTCCTCTATTGAGTCTGTAGAGATTTTAGCCAATGACAAGCAAAGAAAATGTTGTTGTTTGTAAACTATCAGCAATAAATTGCAATGCAATAAGGTGAGGCATTGCTATGTGTTTACCCTGAAATTACAAGGCTTGCTATTGTTGAAATGCTTGTTGCACTTGTTTGATTGCCGCTAGTCTGGCGTTTGTCATAGCATCTTTTATCGCAGCACCTGTAATACCTTGCTCAATAAAAGCTTTGGCATTGACTTGGCTGGCGGCAAGCATAGCTTGAGCTAAAAATTCTTCTTGTGGGTAAGGGCGATCTTCAAAGCCTAAGCGCCCTAAAAAGTCAGCCTTGCAAGCAAGAATAAACAGTGGGAATTCTTCGGGTTTTCGCCAAACATCAAGATGGTTGAAAATTTTCAATAAGGTATTTGCTCTTAGCTGAAAGGCTTTATGGCAATGTAAATGATGTTCACAAACCTTGAGTGCTAGTTGCTTATATTGGGTGGGAATTTTTAGCTCTTGGCAAATTTTTTCAACTAAAGGTAGGCCTGCTTTTTCATGACCGTGATGGCTTGGCCATTTTTCCTGTTGTGTCAGTCCTTTACCTAAGTCGTGACATAATGCGGCAAAACGAACGCGTATTTTATCTTGCTCATTGTTTGCCTTAAATGCTGATGTATTTGTGAGCTTCACCGCTTGTTTTAACACCATCATGGTATGCACACCACTGCAAATTTCTGGGTGCCATTTGGCTGGGTTGGGCACGCCCCATAAGGCATCAAGCTCTGGCCATAGTGCTTTTAAAGCTTGGCAATGGTGTAATACTTGGAAAAATACTTCCGGGTTATCTTCGGCTAAGCTGAGCTGCATTTCTTGCCAAACTCGCTCAGCTGTTAAACTTGCTAGTTCACCACTGTTACTAATGTTTGTTATTAATTGCAAGGTTTCATCGGCGATAGTAAAACCATAGCTATGATAACGGGCGGCAAAGCGAGCCACGCGCAATACCCTTAGTGGGTCCTCTATAAAAGCCTCGCTGACATGGCGTAGCACTCTATCTTCTATATCTTGCTGGCCGTTATAAGGGTCGATAATGCTACCATCGTCAGCCATGGCCATAGCATTCACGGTAAGATCGCGACGCTTTAAATCTTCTTCAATGGTGACATCGGGGGCAGCATAGCAGCTAAAGCCAGTATAACCTTGGCCTTGTTTACGCTCTGTTCTGGCAAGGGCGTATTCTTCTTTCGTTTCTGGGTGTAAAAACACTGGGAAGTCTTTACCTACTTGCTGAAAACCTAAAGCTAGCATTTGTTCAACTGTTGCCCCAACCACAAGATGATCTTTATCTTTGATGGCGCGATTTAGGAGTTTATCGCGCACAGCGCCGCCGACAAGGTAAGTTTCTAATGGTGATTGATATGAAGTGTTAGAATGAGGCAAGCAGAAAATCTCAGAATTAAGAATAATATACTATCAAGTTTATCATAGTTAAATTAAATAGGGCTTGCTAATGCTGCGATATGTTCTTAACTGGCTTTACCGCGAATAAGTAAGTTATTAATGATAAGTGTATATTTTTGAAAACATTCTTAGGGTAAGATATTTTTATATAAAGACTTTATACAGGTACAGTGGAAGTTTAAGGAAGCTATGCGAGAATTTAAATATCAAAATGAATCGGGAAGCAAAAAGGGAAATTGGTTTTTTAATCGCTTTGATTACTTTGAGTTTTATGGCTTTGAAGGCATGGCAACGATGCAATTTCACAGTGTTATTATGTGTATCGCCTATATGTTAGTACTTGCCTATGCTGATATCTGGCTAGTATTACTATTGTTATGGCCTTTGTATGTTGCTGTTGTTACTTTGTTTTTATTACAGCAAAAACGATGTAAGTACAGGGGCTATTTTCTTTTTCCTAAGCGAATTATTCAGAGCCTTAAAGCCCATCAAAAGGAGGTTGATCCTTTTGACTTTGATAGCATTGCTAGTCTTGAAAATGTCCACTTATCTAAAGGCTTTGCCCAGCATAAGTATAATCATCGAAAATAGTGCTGTTATTCACGTGCTGCGTCGTGATTTCCATAGACATCTTGCCTGCAACAGGGTAATTTCTATGCATTGATTTATTTCTTGCTAGTTTTGGTTATGTATCGCAATTTTTTCGCGTTAAGCGAATTACCTTTTTCAATCTCTCCTGATCCTAAGTTTTTGTTTATGAGTGATAGGCACAAAGAGGCCTTAGCTCACTTAACTTATGGCTTGGCGGAAACAGGTGGTTTTGCCCTATTAACTGGCGAGGTAGGTACGGGAAAAACCACGGTAAGTCGCTGCTTGATGGAGCAACTACCCGAAAATACCCAAGTTGCTTTTATTCTTAACCCAACGCTATCAAGCAAAGAACTGTTAGCAACCTTGTGCGATGAATTAAAAATTCGCTATCGAAAAAGTGACGCCACGGCGAAAATATTAACGGATAAAATAGCCGATAAGTTATTAAAAAATCATGAGAATGATATAAATACTTTGCTGATTATTGATGAAGCTCAGCACTTAGAGGCAGAAGTTTTAGAGCAGTTGCGGTTATTAACAAATCTAGAAACCAACACTAAAAAATTACTGCAAGTTATATTGATAGGTCAGCCTGAATTACAGCAACTATTGCAACGACGAGATTTACGTCAGCTTGCGCAGCGCATAACCGCGCGTTATCACCTTTTACCGCTAACTAAGCAAGAATTGCAGCAATATATTAGTCACCGTCTGTTTGTTGCTGATTGTACTCGTCAGCTTTTTAGTAACTCTGCTATCGCTAAGTTACATCAATTATCTCAGGGCATTCCAAGGCTTGTTAACTTACTTTGTCATCAATCGTTATTGTTAGCCTTTAATAAAAATGAAAGTGTTGTCAGTAAAAAAACAGTGCTTAATGCCGCAAGCCAAGTACTTGGCGAAGATATTCATAGCAAAACAAGCAATAGTGCGCCGATAGTAACCGCTGTTGCGGTAGCTGGCGGATTATTCACCGTTTTAGTGGCTGGTTTTTGGTGGGGGCAGGGCATTAACCAACAACAAGCTGAGGAAGTTGCTCAAGAAAGTATAAATAGTAAGGCTATTACACCTCAAGTTGAAGTTGCTAGCACTGAGGTTAGCTCTTTAATAAATGAGCAAGCTAAAGCCGTTGTAGATGCTACAGAGCAACTGGGTACAACAGCTCCCGGTGAATTAAGGTCAAACCGTGATAAAGTGAACACATCAACTGCGGATAAAATTTTTGCAGGCTCTGAGAGTACTAATCAGCAAGTACAACAACAGCAATTGCTCATTTCAGCAGATAAGCAGCCTTTGCCGGAAATTGCCCAACAAACTAGTGCTATCAATAAGGTTGCGCCTGCGGCTAAGACAAGGTTAGTTCAGCAAGATTTAGCGCAGAAAGATATGACGTCACCTGATTTAGCTGAAGTAGAAGAGGTGTCTCCTGAGTTATTAGCGCTTTTTAACGCGGCTGTTGAAGCAAATCCACTAGTAGAAAATACTCAACAAATAGAGCAACCACAGCCTGAGCAAAGCAGGCAAATAAAGCCGTTAACGCAAATGCCAAACTGGGTGCAACAAGGTGTACCTAGCTTGAGTTTTGAACAGCATATTTACGCTTCTGATGGTCAAGGCTGGGTGACGGTAAATGGCAGAGATAGGTATCAAGGGGATATGATTAATGCTGATTTGCAAGTCAGTGAAATATTACCACAGCAAGTGATATTATCTTATCAAGGGCAGCTATTTAGCTTACCAGCATTGACTAATTGGTAGCGTCATTAGTTTTCCTATTGATAAAATTTATTTTAGCCAATTTGTTTTAGGCAGTTTATTTTAGGTAAAAAAAAGGGCAGTAATTGAATTACTGCCCTTGGTGTTAATTCTGCTAAATTAGCCTAATTTACGCTTTCGGCTGTTACCGAATAAACCAAGAACAGCTAAACCAATTAAGGCAATTGAGCTTGGCTCTGGAATTTGGTTAGCGTCTTTGATTTCACGCTTTAACTTAGCTTCGATACCTGTTGTGAAGCTTGCAAAAGTATCTGCATGCATGTGAAAGGCATTTTGACCACCAATTACGTTATCTTGGTAGTACTGAGGTAAATTTCTCGCATCGCCAATGGTAATACCGTTAATTGTATCAACACCAGCGGCTAAAGCAGCATCACGCGCTGCTGCTGTATTTGCACCTGAATTTTGTGTACCGTCACCAGAAACATCCATTACCTGTTTAGCGGCAGTAAAGTTATTGGTATCAAAAAGGCTCGCACCGTAGTTGATGGCTGAGCCAATAGCTGTCGCTCCCGTAAATGGACGAACAATACCTGCAATTAAATCAGCAAAAGCATTAGCTGATTGAACACTATCAATTAAAAACCAGTCAATTTGGGTTCTTTGTCTATCAGAACTAGACCACTCAATATACTGTACAGCAATGCTGCCATGAGTACCGGCTAAAATAGTGTTAATGATATCTGTATTGCGAAATGCTGCAATATAGCCGTTACGTTGAAGATTGTATTCAGTGTCGTTAACGCTACCAGATACATCAGTTAATAATTGTAATTCTACATCAACTTCAATCAAGTTAGCATTAGCTGTAAATGCAGCAAAAGCGCCAACAAATGCAGCAGCTTGGCATAGTTTTTTTAACATGTTATTAAGTCCTTGGGTAACGAGTTTGTAAAAATATTAAAGATTAGTGCCAGCTAAGCAATTTATAGGCCAATATTTTAATATGCCGTTCTATAAGGGCTAGTGAATAGCTTTTATAGAAAGGATTAAAAAGTATATATAAAGTGTAAAGAATGCTGACAGATGTTCACTTAAGAGTATTACTTTTATTAATGTAATTTTTGATGCTAATGAGTAAGTTAGCATCCATTTAAAGATTAAAATGGATACTAACTAGTATTTTCTAGTGATTACTGCCATACAGGCATTTTTGCTTCGAATGCTTCAATGACATCTAATTTATTTAATGTCCAGCCAACGCTGTCAACACCCTCTTCTAAACTATACTGTTGAAACTTATTGAGAGAAAAAGAGAAGTTAAGCGCTGTACCGTCAGATGTTGTACAGCTCACGGTATTGTTTGGTAAGTCTATTGCAAGTGTTAAGTCAGCATTTCCGGCGTGTTGGAAAAGTAACTCTACTTCTTGTTCTGTTAATTTTATTGGCAAAATACCTATGTTGATACAGTTACCGTAGAAAATATCGGCAAAGCTTGGCGCAATAATCACTTTAAAACCGTATTCTTGCAGTGCCCAAGGAGCATGCTCTCGGCTAGAGCCACAGCCAAAGTTTTCTCTCGCTAATAAAATGCTCGCGTCGGCATACTCAGGTTTATTTAAAATAAACTCTGGATTTGGCTGTGTGCCAGCGTGATCTAAATAGCGGCTGTCATGAAATAGATGCACGCCAAAGCCGACACGCTCGGTTTTTTGTAAAAATTGCTTAGGGATGATTTGATCGGTATCGACGTTAGCGATATCTAATGGCACCACTAAACCGTTATGAGTAGTAAATTTTTCCATTGTTCTTTCCTAAATATTGCTTACGCGTTTAAATCAACAAAATGACCTGTTAAGGCGGCAGCAGCAGCCATTTCTGGGCTAACTAAGTGGGTGCGACTGCCACGACCTTGGCGACCTTCAAAGTTGCGGTTACTGGTTGAAGCGCAGCGATCACCTTCTGATAACACATCATCATTCATACCAAGGCACATTGAGCAGCCCGGTAAGCGCCATTCAAAGCCTGCATCGGTAAAGACTTTATCTAAACCTTCTTTTTCTGCTTGCTCTTTTACGCGGTAAGAGCCTGGTACTATGATGGCATCAACAGTATCAACAACCTTCTTTCCTTGAGCGACAAAACGCTCAACTATGCCTGCTGCTGCACGTAAGTCTTCAATACGTGAGTTAGTACAAGAGCCAATAAATACTTTATTGACTTGAATATCAGTCATTTTTGTACCAGCGGTTAAATCCATATATTTTAATGCATTAATACATGACTCTTTTTCAATAGGGTCAGCAAAGTCATCAGGTGATGGTACAACGCCATCAACACTAATCACTTGTCCTGGTGTGGTGCCCCAAGTTACTTGTGCTTTGATATCCTTGGCTTCTAGCGTCACTACTGCATCAAATTGGGCGTCTGGATCAGACTTTAATTGTTTCCAGTCTTCAACGGCTTGCTGAAAAACTTCGCCTTTGGGTGCATATTCTTTACCTTCAACATAATCAAAGGTCGTTTGATCTGGGGCTATTAATCCTGCCTTTGCGCCGAACTCTATACTCATATTACATACTGTCATGCGCTCTTCCATTGTTAACGCTTCAATAGCTTCACCGCAATATTCAACAACGTAACCTGTTGCACCAGCACTACCGGTTTTACCGATAATAGCTAGCACTATGTCTTTGGCACTAATACCAGCGCCAACTTGACCTTTCACCTCAATTTTCATGGTTTTGGCTTTGTTTTGACGAAGTGTTTGCGTGGCAAAAACGTGCTCAACTTCAGAGGTACCAATACCAAAAGCTAATGCGCCAAATGCGCCATGGGTTGCGGTATGTGAATCACCACATACTATGATAGTACCAGGTAAGGTTAAACCAAGCTCAGGCCCCATTACATGGACAATACCTTGGTTTTTGTGACCCATACCGAATAATTGAATACCAAACTCTTTACAGTTTTTTTCTAAGGCACGTAATTGATTGGCTGCGCCTTCACCAGCAGCATTAATTTCAATTGAGCGTGTGGATATATTGTGATCCATGGTAGCAAAAGTACGCTCAGGGTGTCTTACTGGGCGATTATGAAAGCGTAAGTTAGCAAAAGCTTGCGGCGAGGTTACTTCATGGATTAAATGTCTATCAACATAAAGTAATGGGGTTTCACCTGCTTTTTCTTCAACTAAGTGATTTCGCCATAACTTTTCATACATAGTTAATGCTTGTGCCATAATTATGCCTCCTCAGATATTGTTTGTTGCATGATTTGTTGGCAAATATAATCGCCAACTTCACTGGTAGACTTTGCTTGTTCGCGCTTATCGCTTGGTAGTAAGTCAGCGGTTAAAATGCCGTTATCTAGTGAGGCAGCTACGGCATCTTCAATGGCTTTGGCAGCAGCACCTTGGTTTAAGCTATAACGAAGCATTAAAGCCGCAGATAGAATTTGTGCAATCGGGTTTGCTATACCTTTACCAGCAATATCTGGCGCGCTGCCACCTGCAGGTTCATACATACCAAAGCCATCAGTATTTAAGCTGGCAGAGGGTAATAAGCCCATAGAGCCGGTGATCATCGCGCAGATGTCCGATAAAATATCGCCAAATAGGTTAGGACATAGCATTACGTCAAACTGGTTTGGATCGCGTACTAGCTGCATAGCGGCGTTATCAACATATAAATGTTCATAACTAACTTCTGGATATTCAACCGCCACTTCTTCAACCACTTGACGCCATAATTGACTGGTTGCTAATACGTTAGCTTTATCGACAGAAGTCACTTTATTGTTACGTTTTTGTGCTGCTTGGAAGGCTAAATGAGCAATGCGCTTTACTTCACGACGCGAGTAAAACATAGAATCAAAGCCAGTTTCTTCTTCGCCTTCACCTTTGCGACCTTTTGGCTCGCCAAAGTAGATATCGCCGGTTAACTCACGAATAACTAAGACATCAAAGCCTTGCTCTGAGATATCGCTACGTAAGGTTGATAAGGACGATAATGCTGGTTGCAAGGTAGCTGGGCGCATATTACAAAATAAGTCAAAGTGGCCTCGTAACCCTAATAAAGCACAACGTTCTGGTTGTTCAGTTGGTGGCAAGTTTGCCCACTTAGGTCCGCCAACACTACCAAATAAAATAGCATCGCTAGCGATACAGCCTGCCATGGTTGATTCTGGTAGGGCATGACCGTGATTATCTATCGCAGCACCACCAACATCATAATCTTGGGTTGTGATGTCAAAGTTAAACTTTTCTGCGACAGTGGCTAATACTTTTTTCGCCTCTACCATGACTTCGGGGCCGATACCGTCACCGGCTAAAATTGCTATTTTGGACATTGTATTTTTAAAACCTTTTCATTATTAATCTTTGATGTTAATTACTTGCGGATTGCATTAGCCTTGCTTTTCTTGTCTAGCAGACTTAATGTCGGCGATTGTGATCGCTCTATGAATACTGTTTAAGGCATGAATTAATGCTTGTGCTGATGCTTCAATAACATCGGTTGCCAAACCATAACCATGGAAGTTTCTACCTTGCCATGTGATCACTAAATCGGCTTGACCTAAGCCATCTTCACCTGAGCCTTTGTTGGAAATTTTGTAATCTGTTACCTCAAACTCGACATCAACCGCTTGTTTAATGGCTTGATAAAGCGCATCAACGGGGCCGTTACCTGTAGCAGACTCTATGGAGGTGTTTTCGCCAGATGCTAACTTAATACTTGCTGTGGCAAAGTCACCGTCACCACACTGTACATTTAGTTTTTCCACCTTGTAAAAATCTTGTTGGTCTTGCTGCTGAATGTTGAATAACAAGGCTTCTAAATCGTCATCAAATACTTGACCTTTTTTGTCTGCTAAGGCTAAGAAATCCGCGTATAGTTGTTCAATATCGTAATCTGATTCTTGGTAGCCTAAATTTTCCATGCGGTGCTTGATAACGTGACGACCGCTGCGAGAAGTTAAGTTTAATTTGGTTTTGGCAATACCAACACTTTCAGGTGTCATAATCTCATAAGTGTTGCTCGCTTTTAACATGCCATCTTGGTGGATACCAGAGGAGTGACTAAAGGCATTACCACCAACAATTGCCTTGTTTAATTGCACTGGCATATTACAAATAGTACTGACTAATTTAGAAGTGCGGGCAATTTCTTGGTGATTAATATTAGTTTGTACGCCTAGTAATGATTCACGAGTTTTCATGATCATGGCAACTTCTTCTAAAGAACAGTTACCTGCACGCTCACCAATGCCATTAACGGTACATTCAATTTGTCTGGCGCCTGCTTGTACGGCAGCCATTGAGTTCGCAACCGCTAAACCTAAATCGTTATGACAGTGAACTGATATTACTGCTTGATCTATATTGGGTACGCGGTTGAATAAGTTAGTGATTATACCTTGAAATTCAAAAGGTAAGGTGTAACCAACGGTATCAGGAATATTGACTGTAGTAGCGCCTGCTTTAATGGCCCCTTCAACCATACGACATAAGTTATCAATAGGGGTACGGCCAGCATCTTCACAAGAAAATTCAACATCATCAGTGAACTTGCGTGCATATTTTACTGCATGAATCGCCATAGCTTCGACATCGCTGAAATCTTTGCGCAATTTTTGTTGCACATGCACGTCAGAGGTTGAAATAAAGGTGTGAATACGAAATTGCTCGGCAACCTTTAATGCATTGGCACAGGCGTCAATATCAGCTTCCATTGCTCGAGCTAAGCCACAAACACGAGCATTTTTAATGGTACGAGCAATTTGCTGTACTGACTCAAAATCACCTGGTGAAGAGACAGGGAAACCGACCTCCATAACGTCAACACCTAAGCGTTCTATCGCTTGAGCAATTTGTAGTTTTTCATGTACAGATAGGCTGGCGTTTAGTGCTTGTTCGCCGTCGCGTAAGGTGGTGTCAAAGATAATGACTTGATCGTTACTTGCCTGATTTGTGCTCATAGTGCTGTCCTTTAAAATTTTTAAGGTGATTTTGCTGTTAATGGCCTTGCTAGTTACGTGCGGACATAAAAAAACCCGCGTTAAGTAGCGCGGGTTTTTATTTTATTCTGCTTGATATTTTAGTGGGTAAAGTAAATAAGCATGAATAACCTAGCCGCGCGACCTGAGTGCGAGGAGGAGGTTAAGTTTAATAATATGCTTAATGCTAATGTTCATTTTTATGATGTTACTTTACTAACGTGGTTAACTAAAACTATCTTGTGCATATTAATAGCGCATTTAATTTGATGCTGTCAATAAATTAATCAATTTACGCTATGGTATTAGGCTATATTCTATTGCTAGAGGTTATATTCAACCGTTAAAGAAGCATTAAAGTCAGTTTCACTGTCAATGTCATTTTCATAGCTGGAATGGCTAATATCTGTACCTAAAGTAAAGCGCCAATTTTTATAGCTATGCTGAATACTGGCTGATGCCATGACCATTTGCTCAGCAATACTGGTTAGCGGGTTACCTATGATAGGGTTATCAGGCGCTTTATCGCTATTGTCGTAATTTAAATCGAGATAGCGAAATTTGCTGGTTAAGCGCGTGTTTGTGCTTAATTGGGAGATGCCACCTAAGACAATAGTTTTGGCATCATTATCGTACAAACTGCCTAGGGTACGACCTTGAAAGCGCATACCGGTTTTATAGATGTGATGCTCGTAATAACAGTTACCTACACCAGGCCCTGTGTTACAGTCGCCATAACTATCTGTGACCTCTAAAAATAGCCTTGTTGGGCTATTAAATAAATTCACATGCATATCTATGCCACCTTGAACTTGGGCTTTAGTAACCATTTTCAAGCCGCCTTCATTGGCGCCATCTTCGGCAAAGTATTGACCGTAGAGTGCCATAGGGGTATCAAATAAATTGAAGGAGTAGCGCATATCCCAACCGGCTTGTTGGTTACCTGGTTCTTGATTATCACTACAATCTAAGCCACCTGCACCACAGTTATCTTTACCTATCAGTACATTCCAGAAGGTTTTTAAATCTTGAGGTCTATCTTCGCCGCCCCATTGAGCAAGGCGTGTGATACCAAACTCAAGGTTTTTCATTGGTTTAAAATTTAAGCGAAAGCCCCATAACAGGGTGTTTTTTACTATGCGCTCATCATCCATTTTTCCCATAAAGGTAGTCACCGTCCACGGGATATCGAATTCGGTGAATGGAATGGTAAATGCTTCTGCGGACTTGCGCGTTAATGATACTGCTGTGATCGGTCTGGCATTGTTGGTTAAGCTTAAACTGGTATCCCAAGTTGGACCAAACCATCTGTCTTGCTTGCCTGCGGCAATAACCCAGTTGCCTAAAAATGCTGCCAGATAGCTGTTATCCCAGCGTTTTTTGTCATCTTTATCGTCAGCACTTGGGTGATAGCTCAGCGAGACATTACTGGCAATATTGCCAATCATGGTAGTTGTTTGTACTTGTAGGCTATTGGCATCTCTATAGGTGTCACCAAAGCTGGTAAAGCGACTGTCTTCTACTGCAGTTTGTGCTTTGATGCGAACTTGATTTTGTTGTGCCAATTTAAATTGATGCTTTACATAATAATAAGCATTTTTTTGCTCTTCACTTAGCAATGAAGTATTTAAGTTTTTAATATCGCGATGAACATCGTGCCACATCAAGGGATAAGTGGTCACAGGCGTTAGAATAATGCCAGTATCAGCGAGTAGCTGAATATTTGCTTTAAGGTAAATATCTGAAGTATCAATCCATGGCTCTGCACTGATAGAGCTTGTATAAAACAAGCCAAGTAGAGTGGAGCAAAGTGCTGCTCGAGGGAAAATTTTATTCATGAAAATCAAATTAGCTTACTGATAATACCGCGACAAAGCCCAATATTATACGGTTTTTTCTAAGTAATGTTGGGCATTTTTATCTGAAAATGTTTAAAAAATGTAAAGCATTCAACCTAGGTTATCATGTATAGCTTTTAAAACTTCCAGTAGGACATTTTTTTTCTCAGCTTTAAGTTACGAATAATATTGAAAGGCTTTTTCACTTTGCTAGGATTTTGTAGTTTATGCTCGACGGCATTAATAACGCGCTCACTTGACTTGCCATCAGTATAAGGGTGAGTCTCTTTACTGAACTTTGCAATTTTAGCCATTAAATCGCTGGGTTTGGTTAATGCTTGTGTAATGGCGCCTTCAATTTTGTCTTCATCATCAACATTGATTAAGTGCTCTAAACCATCAGGATTTCTAAAGGTAACTACAGGCTTATTGAGTAAAATAAAGTCAGTAATCATAGAGGAGAAATCTGCCAACATAATATCAGCCTGCTCCATATACGGAATAAGGTTGTCAGTTTCGATAAAGGTCAAGTTGTCATGTTGAATGGCTTTATAGGCATCAACGGTTTCTTGCGCCATTTTGGGATGAAAAGTAACCCACCAACGCCAAGGGCTATTTTTTGATAGCGCTTCAATAGTTTTTAGTAGCCTAGGTGCTTGCGTTACTCGAGGTGAAAAGGTTGAGCTAAAAAGAACAATAGGTTTATCATCTTTTTTCTCTAACTCGATAAAGCCATCCCTTAGGTTAGGGTTGTAGTAGGGATCCATAGTACAAAACCCTGTCTCTACAACATCAAAATATTTATGCTTTTGCGCTAAGGTTTTAAAATGTGTGGTTGAGCTAGGACCGTGAGTACAATACATATCAAAGCAATCACGAATGATGTAAAAATAGTTTTCACCGTCTTTTTGTCTTTGCTTACCACCGATAAAACCGTGAAATAGTGATATTTTTAGCCCAGGAATAAAACCAGGCGCTAAGTTACCAGGGAAAAAAACCGCAACAGGATTATAAGCATTAACTTCTTCTACGCTAGTTAATAATGCTTCATCTTCCTTAAAGTAATCTAGATTGACATTGCTACCTTCCACAAACCATTTTGCTTGATCGCCACGTTTGCGAATTTCAGCCTGAAGTGGGCGAAGAATTTTAAAGGAGTAGTTTTCTGATAAGTATAGTAGGTAATTTTTCATGGCTTGAGTATCAAACTAAAGTAAGTTATTTGTTTAGTACAGTTTCAAAGAACTCAGCCATATTTTTAACTGTTTCTTGATGTGACATTTTAGTTTTTATGGTGTTAATTGCACCATCTGCTAGGCGTTTTCTTTCTTCTGGCTGGTTATATAAATAACGGATCTGCTCTGCTATGGCAAGGCTATCGCCAATAGGAACAATATAGCCGTTGACGTCTTGCTCGATAATTTCCATCGCGCCTTCATTCGCTGAGGTAATAACAGGGGTGCCACTGGCAAGAGATTCTAATACCACCCTAGGTAAACCTTCACGCTCTGAAGGTAATACTAAGACATCACAACTAGCGGCGATTTGTGGGACGTCGCTGCGAAATCCGGTTTGAATAATATGTTCACTCATACCTGTCGCTTGAATTTGACTGCTAAAAGGCTCGCAATCAAAATTATCACCAACAAGTATTAGGTTAACATCTTCGATATCTGTTAGTGCTTTCATGGCGTCTAACATATAGTGCATACCTTTGTAGGGTCTAGGGCTACCGATACAAAGGATATTAAATTTACTCTGGCTTAGTTTGTTATCTAAACTAGTCAACTCAATAGGTTTGTCTTGATACCAGCTTAAATCATGACCCTTATAGATGGTACGTGAAAATGCTTTAATGCCTGCGCGAACCTTATCTTTAACATTTTTGGTTACCGCATTAGAAACACCGATATAGCCATTAATTCTCGGGTGTAGGGTACATAAATAGTTACTAGGGTCAGTTTTATACATGCCGCCAGTGGTACCACGATAAGCAATCATTTTTGCTTTTGTGCCTATACAGGCAAAGGCAGCATTAGGAATACCATTAGACTCAGTCGCATAAACAATCTCAATATTATGCTGTTTAATGTGTTGATGAATTTGCTTAATAACTTGCCAGCTATATTTCTTTAATGATTTTAGTTCGATGAGATTGATATTGTCTGTGTTTTTGTAATTGTCGTAATAGGCATTCGTAGTACAGGTAATAATGGTAACTTGGTGGCCTTTTTTAGCTAGAGAGATATAACACTCAGCCTCAGGTCTAACGGCATTATAAGAGCGGCCACGATTGGGGATAACTAATATATTCATTCACTTGTCTTTGTAAGGATGTTTTTCCCTTACTGCCAGCTATCCATTGAGCTGCGGCGACGGGCGAAAAACTTAGGTAAAATTAAGCCAAGTAACAAGCCTATACCCAAAACGGCAGCACCATTAAAAAACCATTGCTTTTTAATATTCATATCTTGGTCTTTTAATTTACTTTGTGTATTGGCTAAGGTTTTTGTTAATTGGGCTGCTTCATTTGTTAAGCTAGTGTTAGCTTGTTCAAGTGTACTTATTTTTGCTTTGAGATCATTTACTTCACCATCAAGCTGGCTAGTATATTCACTGCTGCTGGCAATTTTACCATTTAACTCGGCGACAACAAAGCGAAGTCCTGGTTTGTCGGTGATATATTTACTTTCTATCCAGGTGGTGCGGCCTTTATCATCAATAATTTGGTTATAGCCCTTATCAGCTTGACCTGTAATTTGTATCTGAGTGCCTGCGGTAATGGTGCCTAGAATACGGTAATTCGTGCCGGGACCAGCATGCATAAATATGGTTAATTCGTCGATAATAAAACCTGACTGCATACCTTGCTCGGTTTCTTGTGCATAGCTTATTGGTGAAATAGCAAAGGAAAGGAGTATAGCGAGCACTTGAGTAAAGTTTTTCATGAAACAACCAATTGATGTAAAATAAATCATTAAAGACAAGATATTATGTGTTTGCAGCATAGTTGGCAAGTGAAATGATCTTCTTGGTATCTTGCTTTTCTCAAGGTATGCTGTAGCAGTTACTTTTGATATATAAAAACAGCAAATGACTACGGAAATTGAACTTAAATATTTATTATTTACTGAGCCAAATGACACTAACATTAGTGCGATTAATCAGTCTATTAATACAGTATTAACGGCGAATAATCTTGCTTTTGAGTTTAGTGAAAAGCAATTAACAAATAGCTATTACGACACTGATGCGCTGACATTACGCCAATTAGACTTTGGCTTGCGTGTTAGAGGGAAGAAGCTTGGCGGCCAAGATTTTTGTTATGAGCAAACCATAAAAACATCAGGCAAGGTGGTTGCAGGTTTGCATCAACGACCTGAATATAATGTTGATTTGTCTAACGCTAATGTTGATTTAGCTTTGTTTCCTGAGCATATCTGGCCTCAAGGCACTGATGTGGCAACGATAGCAAAAAACTTATCTAGTATTTTTACCACCAACTTTACTCGATATAACTATGTTATTGAACTAGCAGCTGGCAAAGTCGAGTTGGCTTTTGATTGTGGTGACATCAGTTGTCTTAATTATGAAAAGACCAAGCAAATATTCGAAATAGAGTTTGAGTTACTTAGCGGAGAAACCTCAGCGTTATTTGAGCTGGCTCGATTGATGATGTCAAACATTGCTATGCGTCCAGGACAAGATAGTAAAGCAAAACGGGGTTATGCTTTGGCGGCAGAGTTTGCCGGGGCAACAAAAGTAAAAAAACAGGCAAACGTTGAAGATTTAGGTACTTTAGCACCTCAGTACTTGGCCTTAGATATTATCCCTATGGTGAATGTAGATGACATTGGCCAAGCCTTTGTTTGCGGTATCAATTTTGGCTTAAAGCAATTGCAAGCAAATGTAGCTCGTTATGTTGATAAACCTTCTTTAACAACATTGAGTAAAATCAGTGAGAATTTTGCTTTATTAAGGCAAGGTTTTTGGTTGTTTGAGCAAGTATTACCCGCGGATTGTGAAAAAATTAGAGATGAGCTGAGTTACTATTTGCGAGTGATTCACTGGGTAGATAATGCCCAGCACTTAAAAGAGTTAATGACAAAAACGGGTAGCTATCGCAAGAAGTTATCGCACTGCCAAGCCTTAATAGACAAGTTAAAACTAGAAAAACAGCGTTACCCCGATGAGAAAAAAATGTTAGCGCTATTTCATGATGAAGGCTTTAACTTATTGCAATTGTCATTACTTGAATTGCTTGTTGGTGAGCAAGCACTTATTAGCAGAATCAATTTAAATGCCCAACCATTGCTTGACTTTACTCAGATAAAATTAACGCAAAGTTTGCAACAACTCACCGATGAGGTGCGAAGTTTAGCGGTAAATGAGCAACAGAGTGAGCGCTACTTAGGTCTTTATCCGTTGCTTATTAGAAGCCTGTTAACGGGCAGCTGGTTTGCTTCTTTATATAATTATCAAGTAGGGGATGCTCAGTTGAGTGAGCAGCAATTGCTGTATCGTCGGCCATGGTTAGATGTGAAACAGGGTATTAGTGAACTGCAAACCTTAGATTTATTACAACAGCAACTGGCGATTTTACCTGTGCAGCAAAACAAGCTTGAATTGTGGCTGTCTAATAAGGTAGATAATTTACTGCAAGCGTTACAGCAATCAGTTGATAATGCATTATCAATCCAGCCATATTGGCATCATGTATAATTTGAATTGAATTTTCTTTATGAATAGACCTTATCTCTATATTTTCTTTATTACTTTTATCTTCACTGCTTTTAATAGTGTCAGCGCAGAATATGCGTTGCCAAAAGGAAAAGACAGGTTAATAGGTGAGCTTCAGTACCACCAAGTTAAAAAGGGTGATTATTTTCAACAAATCGCTGAGCAGTATAATGTTGGTTTTCTTGCTTTAATGGCGGCAAATCCAGCTATTGACCCTTTTCTACCTGAAGAGGGGAGTCAGGTGGTCATTCCTACCGCCATGCTTTTACCTTTTGTTCGTAGAGAAGGGATCGTAGTCAACCTGCCAGAGTTGAGATTATATTACTTTGATCCTAATGAAGATAAGGTGCACGTATTCCCTGTAGGTATTGGCAGACAAGGTTTAGCTACGCCTGTAGCAACCAGTTATATTAGTGAAAAGCGAGAAGATCCGGTGTGGCGTCCAACTAAAGCGATGCGTGAGCGCTACTTTGAAGAAAATGGTGTTGAATTAGCAAAAGAAGTTCCGCCTGGCCCTGAAAATCCCTTTGGTAAATATGCTTTGCGCTTAGGCACGAGTGAGTACCTTATTCACGGAACTAATAAGCGTTTTGGTATTGGTATGCGTGCCAGCTCAGGTTGTATTCGTATGTACGATGAAGACATTAAATGGATGTATGAAAATATTCCGTTAAAAACTAAAGTACGTATTGTCGATCAGCCAATCAAAATGTCTTATGAACGAGGGAAAAAACAGCTTATTGAAATCCATGAACCGTTAACGGAAAAGGAGCCTGATATTCCCACCATTAAACTGGCTGATGCCGTGCAGCGCTTTGTTGGCAGTAATCGTCATTATTGGCAACAACTTTTACCTGTTATAGAGCAGCCACAGGGCTTAGTAATCGAGTTAAGCGAAGAATAGCTTAATGGATTTTTTATAGGCATAAAAAAAGCACTTCATGAGTGCTTTTTATTAGAGCTTAACAAGCGGATTACTTCTTGTAAGATGCTACCACATTATCAATGCGATCATTGGCTTTTTGCGCACTAGCTAGTGCATCTTCAGCAGCAGATTTTGCCGCTTTAGCATCTTTACTGATTGCTTGGCTTTGTGATTTTAATTGAGCAACTTCGTTAGATAAGCTATCCACTTTATTGGTTAGGCTAGCAATGTTTTCTTCTAAAGCACTGTTGTTAGCACAACCCGTTAATGCAGCAGCGACAGCGATTACAGCAATTTTTTTGATTAACATAATGATATCCCTAGTGTTGTTATTAATAGTCGGCACAATTATGGCATAGAACAACGAAAAAGCACAAAAATTATTACTTTTTACTTACAATTTACACAAAATTTAATATTTAACCTTTACTTGTTGACGTGCTTGATTAAATCGTCCATTAATCTTTTTTTAATTTCTAGCTGTTGATCAACGGCTAAACCATATTTTTCAGCTAATACTTCATAGTCACTTGGCGCTAAACTGACCGTTAAACGCGGTCTTTTTGGACGCTTATTGACAGGGAGGCCAAGAATATCTCTGATTTGATCTGATGGGCTTAGGCCTGCCTCAAGCGCTTCTTTTCTGATAGAGAGTTGAATTTTTTCATCCATGTCAAAAGCCACTTGTACCGCTTTCATTGCTTTGACTGATGATTGCCATTTTTCCGGGATTTTTCTGCTCATAAGACTACTCTTCAACATGCCCTAGGTTGCTGGATACATATCAACCACATCGGTTAGTGGTCTAAATAAGGTAAGGCAGACGTCAGTATCGCCGTCTTGCCAAACCTCAATATCAATACCTTTGCTTTGATCAGCGTTAAATAATGCATACAGCTCAAATTGTTCACCGCTGTCTTTTCCTTGGTAGGCACTAAGGTTTTCGCTGCGGTGATCTTTACGATGAAAATAACCGACTTTAGCAAAGGTATTTTGCTGATATTCTTCGTCTGACCAACCCATGGTTAAGTCACTGTCTTGCTGTTTATTTAAAAATGCTTGCCCTGGTTCATCAAAAATTTCTGAAAAATCATCAAGATCAAATAAAGATTCCACATCTTCACGCTCAATTTTAATTGAAAACTTGAGCTCCGTTGTGTCATCCGCTTCTAATGATAAGAATAGCTCAAGATTATTGTTGCCTTTTAGAACCCACTCAAGTTGATTGTGATGTTCATACTCATAGGTATTGATGGCTGATACTTGAAATTCTTGCCCTCGTAGTGCTTCAGGTAAGGCAAAGCTGTCAGTTAACACGATAATATCACCAATAAGTAGCTGATTAACTTGAGTAAGTTTACGCTGTTCTTGTTTGGTTTTATTGAAGATTTTATTGAATAAACTCATAGGGGCGACCTTTCACTTACGGGCATTTATTTTGGCTTAACTTTAGCGTAATTCTTGGCATTATTGTTAGCAGTTAAAAACGCAAAAAGCGAGTTACCTAGGTAACTCGCTGTTTTAAGCATAATGTACTATTTTTGCTTGGCTTTAATACGCTCTAACACTGAGTTAGCGCTATTGTCTTGTGAGCCAATGCCTGCAGCTTTAAGTTGAGCCGCAAGTGACGCATCACTGTCTTCAGATTCAAGTACTTCGGCAGCTTTCATTTGATCATCAAACTTTTGCTGCTTAGCTTTAATGCGCTCTAATGAGTCTTTCGCACTTAATAGCTTAGAGTTGCTTGAAGAGAAGTTGTCAGTAATTGCTGATGTTGCTTTTTGCACGCTTTCAGTGGTTTTAACCATTGAAAGTTGACGCTTATGCTCAGCAACTTGACGTTCACTCTTTTTCACTAGCTCTTTTAAGCGTTCAGCATTACCTGTGAAGCTATCTAGCGCTTGCTGTTGAGTTGCAAGCTCGCCTTCAAGGTTGGCAATCTTTTCTGCTACCGCTAATGCTAAGCTTTCATCGCCTTTTTCAAGCGCTTGTGCCGCATAGCCTTCATGCTCAGTAATTTCTCTTGTTAAGCGATCTACTTCGCGTTTTGCTGCCATTTGTTCAGCCATTACGCCAGTTAAGTCACGCTTAGCTTTAGTTAAGTGATTTTCAGCATCACGGATTTCTTGTTCAAAAATACGGGTCGCATTGGCATCAATAATAGCTTCACCAGCTTCTGAAGCACCACCGCGAATTGCAGTCATAATCTTTTTAAATATACTCATAATTTACTCCTAATAGGTGACATGTGGTTTAAACGCTATCGTGCTTTTAGCGAAGGTAGTCACTCATATCATCAATTACTTCAAGTGCGTTGTTACTTAGTACCGCTAACTCATGTTCAATATCTGCAAAACTAGAGTTATTGGACAAGGCACCAAAAATTACGTATTTATCACCAATTTTTGAGAATGATGATAATGGCATTGGAATGTTCATTTCTAGCATGCTTTGATGCATTGCCGCTATACACTCAGGTTTTACCTCTTCTTCGCCCCATAAGTAGCTAATACAAAGAATTTGATCTTCAGTTACTGAAACGAATACGGGAATTTCTTCACGCCCTAAAATACTAATTTGTAGTACGTCCACCTCACCAGATATTGGTTGGCAGTCGAAACTCATCCCTGTGTCTGAATTATCTGCCAGACTATTTAAATGATCGGCTATAGTATGAATATTCATGTATTTCCTATCCTTATTAATAAACAAAGCGATACAGTAACTTCACTGCTTGCTTAAAATCGATGACATAATATGTCGTCTTGGTTAAATTTAGCACTTTGACATATTATGTCAAGAGCCTATTTGTGATTAATTTTATTTAGTTGTAACGCTAATTAACATATTTAGGCTGTACTTGCCTAATTCAAGCCTTGTTGATCTTGCCAAGCCTTTTGGTGCAGCTGATAAATTGTATGACTGCCTAAGGTGTTGACCTCTATTTCATTTTTATTTTCATAAAAGTTATTTGGAAAAACAAAAGCGGCTTTAAGTATGGCTAAGTTTAACCAAGTATGTGCAATGGGCAATGCCTGAAGATTATTTAAACGTTGTAATGGGCTTAACCCTGTTTTAGCTGCAATAGTCCAACCCCATTCACCAAAACTTGGCACATTGTCATGGTATTGTTGAACATGAGAAAATTCTGCCGCAGCGACTGTGTTGCCAATTGAAATAAAAGACTCTTTCGCATGATAAGGGCTAGTTGATTGGATCGCTATTAGGCCATCGCCAGCAAGTAACTGTTTTAAACGGGCATAAAAGTTCACAGAATACAGCTTGTTTAGATCGGGGTGACTTGGATCGGGTAGATCAACAATAATGGCATCAAACACTTGATTTTTTGCCAGTAATTCATCAATAGCAATAAAAGCATCCGCGGTTTTAATGGTGACGCGTTTATCTTGCAAACTATTTTGATTTAGTTGGTTAAGTTGTTTGGCTAAGCGCGGATTAACATGTTGCTCTGGTTGCTTAAATATATTGATTAATTCACTGTCTAGGTCAATTAAGGTCACTGATTTTGGCGAGTACATAAGCACATCACGTAACGCTAAGCCATCACCGCCGCCGATAATAAGAATATGCTCTTGTCTGGCTGATGCTGCTAATGCTGGTGCAACTAAATAGTCATGATAAATATGCTCGTCTAATGAGGAAAATTGCAAGCGACCGTTTAGGTAGAAATTGATAATGTTTTCATGCTCTAAGCCCATATGGCGCTCAGTAAAGGTTAATTGCTGATAACGGGTTTTAGCTGAATGTACAACTTTGTCTAAATAGAGCACGCTATTCATTTGATTGAGCCATTGGTTACCGTAATTGAACATAACAACAATGACTACAGCGAGTACTAGGTGCAAACTAACAAAGGTTTTTTTCCATTTAAGTTTATGCCAGTAACGCCAAATAAAGAAGGCGCCTGCGACTAAGTTCAAACTTGCCGTTAAGGCCGCGGCTTTAGATATATCTATGCTTAGTAAAAACATAACCCAAATTGCTGCGCCAATACCAGCACCCACATAGTCTGCGCCGTAAATAGTGCCTAAGTTATTGGCTAAGTGCTTTTGATGAATGTGCTCTCGAATGCGGGCAATAAGCGGAATTTCCATACCAATAAAAAAACCCAGCAGTATGCCGAAAAAGTAAGGACTTTTATGTGCTAACCAGCTTAATTGCTTAAAAATACCACCTTGTGGACGCATATCTGGCGGCATAGAGAATAAATCAGCGATGATGTGGGGAAATATTTGCGTAATAGCAATCAAGCCACCAATAAGTAAAATTGCGCTACTACCAAGCAAGGCGATAATTAGCTCAAGCCAGACAAAACCATTAAATGCACATTTTACCTTTCTTGCGGCAAATGCACCTAAACCCATTGAGACGATCATCAGGCCAATCATAGTGTAGATGGCGCTTTCCATAACGCCTATGACTCGGCCGGCATAATGGGATAATAAGTATTCATAAATTAACCCACAACCTGCTAATACGGCCATGGTAAGAATTAATAAGGTGTCATCGAGTAGGTGGCTTTTTTTGCTTGTCATGAGATTGAAAATAAAACTAGGGAGTGAATAGCGATAAAAATAAGCCCAGCGTATTGCTGGGCTTGTTGATGTTTAGGCCATCAATGCCGTTAAAATTAATGCTATACCTATGCTTGTTGCCATTTCTATACTGGCAACACCGATATTGTGTTGTTGATCCACTTCTTCTACTAAGTTGATACCCCATAAAACAATACGTTTAGCAAGTGCAGTTAATAGTGCAACCAATAACGTCATAATAACGCCAAACACTAACCAGCCAATTAAGTTCATTACTAAGGTATCTGGGCTATAAATTAAGAAATGACTTGCCGCGGTAACAGCTAAAGCGGTACTAATCACTTGACCACTATAGCGAATAGCCAAAGCTAATTGCCCTTTACTCAAAGCTTCTTGTAAGCAGTCTTCTTGGTTATTCTTAGCGTATTGATTTTCTCTGATACGAGTGACAATCACTAATACTGCTTGTGCGACAAAGAAGCCACTGGTAATCGCGATAAAGGTACTTAAATCTAAGCCGTCTACCCAAAGCAATACGGCTCTAATAACAATCGCTGTGGCAATAGCACCAGCAGCATCAATAATGCCAATGGTAAGATTTTTCTCTTTAATTAATGCGGTTTTATTTAAGCGTTGCAGTGCGACTTTATCGTGGATAACTCGGCCCACTTTTATCAGTAATAAACCATAGCCGCCGTAAGCGAGCATACCGACCACTTCCATCATGTAGCTGCTGGCAGCTTCACCTGTGATTGCCCCAGTTAATACAATACCTAGTGCTAATATACTGCCAGCGACACTAATACCGAAGGCAAAGTTGTCTTGTTTGGCTAATTCTTCCGTGCTATTAACTTGTGCTGATAAGCCCGATAAAAAGCGCATTGCACCAAGTAAAATAATGGCTATTGTGATGTCGATGGCGAGAAAAACAAGTAGTTCCTGATTAACACCAACGAGTTCGATAAATGTATTCATAAATTGTCCTGCTATTCCTGTTTTTCTTATTTACCACGTCTAAAGCTACGTGATGTGTTGGTATTACTGTTGCGAAAGCTTGAGCTTTTACTTGATCTTGATTTGCTAGCGTAGCTACTTTTTTTCACATTGTTACTTCGAAAGCGATTGGCACTATTTTGTGCGGTTTTGCTTTGGCTTGATAAGCTTGATGAACCCGCGCGATTCTTGCTGTAAGGACTAGTGAATTTTTGTCCTCGACTGGCAAAAGATTTTTTCATGCGAGTATCAAGATTGGTTTGTTTTTTCAGCTGGCTTGGTGAGCTATAACGAGTACGGCCATAATCATTGTAGTAGCTGTAATTTCGGTAGCGTCCCCAGTCATTGTAGTAGGTGCGTCGACCAAATAAGTCGCCCATCATGGAGTACATGCCATACCAAGCCCAGAATGACATGCCGTTGCTGCCCGTTTGCCATTGCCCGTAATTCGGGTTGCCAATAAGCTGCTCACCAACGCCAAAGTCTTGCGCATTATTAGCCGCCAAACTTTGCTCTTTTGAAAGAGAGTTAATACGTGGCAATTGACCGTCAGACATATCGGCAAGCACATTGAGAGGATCACTTAATGCGTCAGAAAATAGCACAGGATCGGCGGCTTGATAGATATTAAGCAGTTCATTATACAAAGCCTGTGATGAGGCAAACATTTGCGGTTGATTTTTGGCGGTATTGAGGCGATCAAGTAATGCTTGATACATAGGACCTTGAGTTGATGCGTCCTTTTGAAATTCTGCTATCAGTGGTGATAGGGTTGGTTTCATTGCCAACACTTTTTCCGCATATTGATTAATCAGGTTAGCATTGCGAACTTGTCCGTTAGTTAATGCATTACCTAACTGTTCAATCCGTTGCTCTGTTATGGGTAGTTGCTGAGTGATTTGCTCTTGAACTGGATCGCCACACGCTGTAAGTAAAAATACTGTCAGCAGGGCAAAAAAGTGCTTAAACAAATCTCTAGCGCACCATTTGTTAAAAAAAACTCTATTAAGCGCTTGCATTTATGCCATTGTCTCCTCAAAAATGCTAAGTTAGCAAATGATACCAATTGAATAAGAATCAACTGTTTATTTTACTTGGCATTATATGGGTTTTTTAATTAATAGCACTAATTAATAGCACTTATGACATATTATGTCTATAGGTAGCTGGCGGAATGAATATGAGCGTAGAGCATTTATCCTTACCCACCTTATCTGAGTCATTGCTGGCTAAACAGCAGCAAAATTGGCAAAAGTTTAATGAGCAGCACCCTGATGCTTGTAATCTTCTCACTAAAGCACAACTGGTTGTTTTTAAAAGAGCAATTACATTAAGCGATTTTATTCTTAAAAGTGCACTGCAAGCACCTGATTTAGTTATTGCTTTATTCGTTGGTGAAAACCTGACAAAAGCCGCTGATTTTAAGCAGCCAGATTATAAACGCTTACTCGCAGAGCTATTATCTGACTGTCAAGACGAAGCTCAACTGCACCGTATTTTAAGGCGTTTTCGTTTACAGCATATGGTTAATATTGCCATTGCTGATTTAGTTTTGAATGTTGATTTAGAAGTCTCTCTCGCCTGTTTGTCATCATTAGCTGATGAGTTGATTGTCGCAAGCTTGGCTTGGCTTACTGAGTTTTGTCAGCAGAAATGGGGCGTACCTCAAAATCGCCAAGGTGAGCAACAAGTGTTGTTGGTTTATGGTATGGGCAAACTTGGCGGTAAAGAGCTAAATTTTTCTTCCGATATTGATTTAATTTTTACTTACCCTGAAAGCGGTGAAACTAGCGGTTGTCGCCGCGTATTAGATAACCAGCAGTTTTTTACTCGTTTAGCGCAAAAGTTAATTACGTCTTTGCATCAAGTAACGGCAGATGGCTTTGTTTATCGTGTTGATATGCGTTTAAGGCCATTTGGTGAAAGTGGTCCGTTAGTTTTAACTTTCAATGCCATGGAAGATTATTATCAAGAGCAGGGGCGTGATTGGGAGCGCTATGCCATGTTAAAGGCGCGTTTAATTGGTGACAGCCCTTATCATCAGCAATTATCGAGTATGCTAAGACCCTTTGTTTATCGTCGCTACATTGACTTTAGTGTTATTGATAGCCTTCGCCGAATGAAAATGATGATTTCTCAGGAGGTTAGGCGTAAGCAACTGGTCAATAATATTAAGCTAGGTGCTGGTGGTATTCGAGAAATTGAATTTATTGTGCAAGTGTTTCAGCTTATTCGTGGTGGTCGAGACAAGTACCTACAACAACGTCACTTATTAACAGTATTACCGCTATTGGTTGACGCAGGCGAGTTATCAGAGAAAAGTAAACAGGTATTAGAGTCAGCTTATTGTTTTTTAAGACGAGTTGAAAACATCATTCAAGCACTAGCCGATCAGCAAACACAAACATTACCTGATACAGAAATTGACCAGCAGCGTTTGCTTAGTGTCTTAAATATAGCAACATGGCCTGATTTTTTAGCTCAGTTACAACTACATATGGATGGTGTTCACTTAGAGTTTGAACAATTGATTGGTGTTGAAAGCCCTAATCATCAAGCTGCGGATGAACATTGGGTGACATTATGGCATAGCCGTTGGAGTGATGAAGAATCAATTGCTTGGCTAGCACAAGATGATGGCTTTGCCGACAGTGAAGCAATATGGCGACACTTAAGCACTTTTAGAGATGAATTAGTTAAGCGCAGTTTAGGTAATCGCGGTCGTTTGGTATTAGATAAACTGATCCCATTATTGCTTTGTCATATTCAAACACTAGCGCAAGCTGATGTTGTACTAGAACGTGTGTTAACGGTGTTTAGTAAGATCATCACTCGCACGGCTTACTTGGAGTTACTGTTTGAAAATGAGGGTGCCTTTAAGCAGTTAATTCACTTATGCAAAGCAAGTAGTTGGGTCACTGATTATATCGCTAAGTACCCGATTTTATTAGATGAGTTAATTGATCCTAAGTTGTTGCACAATCCGCCACAATTATCAGCATACGCGCTAGAGTTAAGAGAGCGTATGTTGCGTATTCCAGAAGAAGACTTAGAAGCGCAAATGGAAGCGTTAAGGCAGTTTAAACAATCACAGCAATTACGTATTGCTGCGGCTGATATTGCTCAAGTGCTTGATGTTGCTAAAGTCAGTCAACATTTAACTGCACTGGCAGAAGCTATTATTGAGGAAGTCATTAACCTTGCGTGGCAGCAAGTATCTACGCGATTTGGTGTGCCTGAATCTTGCGTTGATAGTGAGAATAAAGGCTTTGCTGTTATTGCTTATGGTAAAACAGGCGGTACAGAGCTAGGTTATAGTTCAGATTTAGATTTGGTGTTTGTTCATCACAGTGAACGAGAAGAAATGACTACAGGTCGCCTAGATGGCGCAAAATCCATTCCTGCAAGTCAGTTTTATATGAAGTTAGCGCAGCGGATTATGCATATTTTTAATACCCGCATGAGTAGCGGTATTTTATATGAATTAGATATGCGCTTAAGGCCTTCAGGCAATTCAGGGGTATTGGTAGTACACCTGAATACTTTTGCTCAGTATCAGCAAGAAGATGCTTGGACATGGGAACATCAGGCTTTAGTGAGAGCTCGTATGGTCTATGGTAATAGTGTACTGCTAGAGAAATTCGCTAAGATAAGACAGCAAGTGCTAGCAAGCACACGAGATAAAGCTAAATTGATAAATGATGTGGTAGAAATGCGCGAAAAAATGCGTAACCACTTAGATAAATCAACAGAGCAAATGTTCGATATTAAGCAAGGTGTAGGTGGCTTAGTCGATATCGAGTTTTTGGCGCAGTTTTTAGTGTTGGCCTATAGCGCTAATGATATCAAGCTAACTTTGCCATGCGATAACCTAGGCATTTTTAAAGTGTTGGCTCAGCAAGGCTTTATTAGTAAACAGGAACAAGATTTATTAAGTCAGAATTACCAGAAGCTTAGAGCTTATGGACATCAAGCAAGTATGCAAAACCTTTCGCAATTGTTAGAGGTAAGTGAATTGGATGAGCAGCAAAAGATAACGGCTTTATGGCAAAAATATCTCGTTACTTAAGCTTGATTTAAGAGCGCTATTAATAACTTTTACCTGCGCCTTGTAATAAACATTCTTGTTCTAAATATTCATTGGGTAGGGTTTCAATAACGACTATCGCTCTTTGGCGATAGCAAAAGTAAATTGATAACCCTTGTTCAAAGTGGCCTTCAACTGCTTTTGCTACTTGGAAAGCCGTTGTTAGGATATCTTTTTCAATGCGAAATGGGTCTTTAACAATATAGTCTCTATTTAACCACCAAATCATTTCAAGACCATCTTTGTTGGCATATTCAGTCAGTTTTTGATTCAAGGTTTGCCCTTTTCTAAAAGGGCGTGATTCAATACTACCACGCCAATTTTCTCTGTAGGGGCGAACAACCATTTCTCGTGCTTGAAGTAATTTAGCTAAGTCGCCTTTTGGCTCGGGAAGGTAAATAATATTGTTGCGGATTTTAGGGCCTTTACCATCCATATCGCCGTGTAAATTAGCATAAAACTTAGACAAGCCTATGGCCGCTTTATTGGTTGTTTTTGGTGTGGCAACGTTCGATTTGTTGGTGGTTACTGCTTTATATTTATCTTCAGGTACGGTATCTATGATAACTTCTTTTTCATCAACTTGACCTAAAGAGCCATCAAGTGACAATAAGAAGTCTTGATTAGCTAAAAATGCCCAAGCAAGCGCTGATAATATTAAAGCTAATATAATATTACGTACCCAAAAGTTCATAATGTAATCAATACCTTCGAAAATATCCTCTCTTTATACTTTACGCAAAGAATAGTATTTATACAATAATATTGCTTAATTCCTGGTTTTGTTTAAGCCGATACTATTTATAAAGGGAAGGATCATCCTGATTGGGTCTGGTTTTAAACCTACGATGAAGCCACATATATTGCTCAGGTTTACGACGTATTGCCGCTTCTAACTCTTGGTTTACGCGGGTAACATCTGCAACATCATCATCAGTTGGGAAGTTTTCTAAAGGAGGCAGTATTTCTAAGGTGTAGCCGCTGCCATCATCATTTCTTATCGGCACTATCATCATAGTATCGACATTTTTTTGCCGAGCAAAAATTAATGTGCCAGTGGTTGTTGCTGCCTCTTTGACAGCAAAAAACGGTACAAAGAGACTACGGTTTCTACCATAATCTTGATCAGGTAAGTAAATACAAACTTCGCCATCATGCAAGGCTTTTATAAGGCCTTTAACATCTCGCTTGCCGAGCATATATTTGTTTGAACGACCTCGACCTCTAAATTGAAAATACTCCATTAGCGGGTTGTTATGAGGGCGATAAAACACCACCATAGGGTGACCGTAACCGACACCACGGGCATTCATTTCGACACTTAAATAATGCATTGCCAGTAAAAGTACGCCTTTGCCCTCAGCTTTAGCTTTTTCTAAATGCTCTAAGCCTTTGATGGTCATTTTACGTTTTACTCGCCAATCAGGCCACCACCAACCCATGCCCGTTTCTAATAGGGCTATGCCGGTGTTTTCAAAATTGGCCTTTAAAATGGTTTGCAATTCTTGCTCTGTTTTTTCTGGAAAACAAAGTCTGAGATTGGTTAAAGCAACATGTTTTCGCTTTGAGCCGATGCGAAATAGTAATCTGCCTATACCTCGTCCCATTGCTAACTGTAATTTATATGGTAGCCAAGAGATGCTGTAGAGAATAAAAACACCTAACCAGGTAAGCCAATATTGAGGTAATAAAAAGGATAATTTAAAGTCAGGCTGTAATACTTTGTTTCTGCTCACGGTTTGTCTGCTCTTGGCGTTTGTTGGCTGGCGCTGATTATACCCAAATCGCATGTAAGCGCAAAACAAAGCCGTACAAAAGAAGTTATCTTGTCACTGTTTTTTCAAGTAGAATAGCGAAACCATTTACATTAACTACATGAATGAATAAGCATACCCGTTATGGAATCAAACAAGGCGATAAATAGTGATGAAATTGAGTTAATTATAGGTAACTCAAACTCTAACTTTTCTGGTGTAACTTCAACTATGTTACAAGTATTGTCACATCAGCGGGAGCTTATCAATCTACGCGTAATGGGCAAACACCATTTGCCGGATGAAAGTTTAGCGATTAGTTTTTGGCAAGTTGCTCGAATGTGTCGTAAGCCGTTATCAAATGGTAAGTTTCGAATATTTCATGCACGCCGTGTTGATGAGATGATCCAAGCGTTACTTTTAAAGTATGTGTTTAGGGCAAAAATCAAAGTAGTCTTTAGTTCAGCAGCTCAGCGCTATCGTTCGGGCTTTACCCTTTGGCTTACCGATAGAATGGATGCGGTTTTAGCTATGTGTAAGGCATCAGCGAGTTATTTACATAGAAAGCCTGATGCGATTATATATCACGGTGTTAAAACTGATGTTTATACCCCAGCTAAAGATAAGGCACAGGCGTGGCAAGCGCTAAATTTACTACCCGAGTCTGTTGATAAAGGTAAACGTGGTATTGCTATTTTAGGGCGCGTTAGAAAGCAAAAAGGTGTGCACCTTTTTGTGCAAGGCTGTATTGAGGTGTTAGATAAATACCCAGATTATACTGCAGTTGTTGTCGGCTCTATTTCTTCAAGTAATGAAGATTTTGTTAATGAACTAAAGACTAACATTGCCGAGGCTGGTTTAAGTGAGCGTATCGTATTTGCCGGCGAACAAGATTTTAAAGATATTCCGGGAATATTTAGTGCCTTATCTTTAGTGGTAGCCCTAAGTGATAATGAAGGCTTTGGTTTAACTATTTTAGAGGCGATGAGTAGCGGCGCTGCAGTATTAGCTTCAGAAGCAGGGGCTTGGCCTGAAGTTGTTAGACAAGGTGAAGATGGCTATGTGGTGCCGATAAAAGATCAAGCTGCGGTTTCTGAGAAGTTAGACCTTATGCTAGCAGAGCCTGAAAAGCTTGCTGAGATGGGAAGTGCTGGTCGAGCAAGAGTATTAGAGCATTATTCAGTTGCCCGAGAAGCAAAAGAGCTATGTGATTTCTTTAGAGGCTTAATGTAAATATTTCACCTTGAGAAACTAAAAAGGCAGCGACGCTGCCTTTTTTAATGCGATTGTGTAGTTGACTTACTGAGCAGGCATTAAACCTGAGTTAATAGCATTAATATCTTTATCCGTTATGGTACCTGCAGCACGTTTTAATAATAAAACGTTTTGAATATAGCCGTAACGTGTTGAAGATAAGTTGCGCTTAGCATTGTAAAGGTTACGTGTACTGTCTAGTACATCAACAATAGTACGTGTACCTACTTCAAAGCCTGCTTCTGTTGCTTCTAGTGCTTTTTGCGCTGAAAGTACAGATTGTTCAAAAGCTTTGATGGCAGAAATGGCAGCAATAACCGTGTTGTAGGCGTTACGCGTTTCACGTACAACGCTACGGTGTGTTAATGATAAATCTTGGCTTGCTGCAACAAAGCGGCTTTGCGCTTGACGAACAGAGCTTTGAATTGCACCACCAGAATAAATTGGTACGTTTAAGCTTACGCCAATTGAGTAATCATTTAGATCTGGACCATCAGGTAATGGCGAATTAGTGTCAGTATCTTTATTGTTGTATTCCGCACCAAAATCAAGCGTTGGGTAATGGCCTGCACGTGCAATATCAATATTATCTTGTGCAATATCAATACCTACTTTTGCGGCAATCAAATCAAGGTTTTTAGCTTCTGCTTTAGCTTGCCATTCGTTCGCGCTATTTGGTACTGGCGGGTTAGTACTAAAGCGCTCGGTATTTAAAATACTAACATTTTTCGGGTAAGCATTAGTGATCACACGAAGCTCTTCTTCTGCTTGATAGATAGCATTTTCTGCACGAATTTCTTCGGTTACCGCGCTATCATATTGCGCTTGTGCTTCATGTACATCGGTGATCGCTGTTAAGCCAACTGAAAAGCGCTGTTTAGTTTGCTCTAATTGACGAGCAATGGCTTCTTTTTCTGCTTTGGCAAACACTAAATCGTCTTTAGCGCTTAATAAGTCAAAATATGCTTTAGTGACACGAGTGATCAAGTCTTGCTTGGCAACTTGATAAGTTAAATCACTTTGGTGTGCTGCTTTTTCTGCATTGTTTAGGCGTAACCAGCTGTCATGATGGTATAACTGCATATTTAATTTCGCGCCATAACCAAGTGAGGAAAACTCGGTTGTGCTGACCTCTTGCGTAAGGCGACTGTAATCTTCTCTTTCACCGTCGGCATAACTGCCTGAGGCACTGATTTGTGGAAGCAATACTGCACGAGCTTGCTCGATATCTTCCTGCACTACTTTAAATTGCGCTTGTGCTTTTAACACAACAGGATCATTGAGTAATGCTTGTTGGTAAACTGACAATAAGTCATCAGCGTGAGCGTTTGTGCTAGAAACAGCACTTGCTATCGCTATAATTAATGTACTTAGTGATTTTTTCATGAGTAAGGTATTCCTTGTGTGCACATGCACCCATAGTTTTATATGTTGTTTTTATACCCTGTAATGTTACAGAATTTTTTACTTTAACCAAATAAAATAACTGTTTACTAGTGTAACAAATTATTATAGTTAACCAACTTTATTCATACATTAATGGCAACTTTAGGGAATTTCGCGTGAATAATATGAAAAAAAGCACAGAGGCAATTAGACGCTTTCATCAAGATGACGTTATCGTTAGCCAAGTGACTTGCAAGTATCATGGCTTTTTTAAAATGAATGAGTATCAACTGTCGCATAAGTTATTTAATGGCGGTCAAAGTGAGCTTATTCATCGAGAAATATTTGAACGCGGTGATGCGGTTGTGGTTATGCCTTATGATCCCGTACAAGATAAGCTATTACTGATTGAGCAGTTTAGGCCTGGGGCACTACGTAGAGCCGATAGCCCATGGTTGCTAGAGTTTATTGCCGGCATGTTTAATGAGCAAGAAAAGCCAGTAGATGTAGCCATAAGGGAAGCGAAAGAGGAAGCTGATTTACAGCTCAATGAACAAGATATTCAACCTATTATGGAATATTTATCTAGCCCTGGCGGCATGAGCGAGTCAATTCACTTGTATTGGGCGAAAATTAATGCTGATGAGATTAAGGCAGGGCGAGTTTGTGGCTTAGATGATGAACATGAAGATATTTTGTTACATCTTGTCACTCGAGAGCAGGCGCTAACATTATTATCTGAAGGAAAAATTACCAATGCCGCAACCATAATTGCCTTGCAATGGTTAGCACTAAATTATAAGGGCTTAGCATAGTAAAGTTGCTGGCACTGCCATAGTTAGATCAAATCAGGTACAATGCTATTTTAGCGTTGAAGCATATAAGCCATATAAGTATACGGGGGAGGTAGATGAGCTTTTTTTTAAAGAAAAATGAAAAAAACAATCAGCAGAGTCGTTATCAGCCTAACCTAGTGAGCTTGATGCAATTGTGCTCTAATAACTATATGTTGTTGCTTAAGTTATTGGCTGATAAGACTAAGTTGTACGAGCAACGTCATTTTTTTATCTCAGAGCATTTATCATATGCTATCACCATCACTGAAGTAACGCGTTATACAAGTTTACTCACTTTTGCTCAAAATTCAGAAAACAGTGCTTGTGTCAAACTCAGTAAGTTAATTCAGCCAAGCATGGTGGTGCGTCTGTATCATGATGCCCGTATGGCAGAAGTCATAAGTAGTCAAGGCATTAGACAAATTAAGCCTAGGTATGACTACCCTAATACACATATGCACCAGCAAGATGAAAAGAATCAAATCAATCAGTTTCTTAATGAATGGTTGCACCTTTGCCTTGAAATGGGGCAAGTTGATGTTGCGGTGCAATTTCAGTCCTAGTTTCTAGATAAACAATTATTTAAAAATATCTTAATTATGCAGTCTTCTCACTCAAGCCCATTACGTATTGCTCAAATGAGTGATAGTCATTTGTTTGCCGATAAAAACGGCTTGCATTGTGGTGTGAATGTTTATCAAAACTTATTGACAGTTCTTGCTGATATCGCCACTCGTGAACATATCGACTATGTGGTTTTTACTGGCGACTTAAGCCAAGATCATACTGTTTGTTCGTATGAGAATTTTGCTAATGCTGTTTATCGAGCAGATATTAACGTACCAGTATTATATTTAGCTGGTAATCATGATGAATATGCTTTGCTAGATAAATATCTTGTTAATTATCCTTTTAGCTCTGCAAAATTTATTGAAAATGAATTTTGGCGGGTGCAATTAATTGATAGCAAAAGTAATACGCCAGCAGGTAATGTTCAGCTTGAGCAATTAAATAAGCTAGATGCAATAGAAAAGCATCAGCTGTTATTTATGCATCATCATCCGATAGATGTGGGTTATTTTATTGATCGTCATGGTTTAGAAAATAAAGAGGAATTTTGGCAAGTTATAGCAAATGCCAGCACTATTAAGGGTATTGCTTGTGGGCATGTGCATAGTGCCGGTGAGTATGCCGCGTACAGTCAGCAGCGGGAACAAAGTGTTCCTGTGTTTACTTGTCCAGCAACCTCTATTCAATTTGACCCAAGTGTGGATGGCGTTAGTGCTTTACCTGTGGGGCCTAGTTATAGGCTATTTAATTTATTTGCCGATGGCACACTGCAAAGTGAAGCTATTTCACTTTAGTTAGCTTTTTATGTTTAAGGTGCGACATGCGTCATAATGTTTTATATGTTCACGGTTTTAACTCTTCACCGTTATCGGTTAAGGCCGAGCAAACCAAGGCTTATTTAGCTAAGCATTTACCAAACGTTGGCTTTTATTGTCCACAGTTAGCAACAACGCCCATTGATGCAATAACACAACTCGAAGATATTATTTATAGCGAACAAGACTGTACTTGGCATTTAATAGGCTCATCATTAGGCGGTTATTTTTCAAATTATTTAAGTGAGAAATTTCAATTAAAAGCCGTGTTAGTCAATCCTGCGGTGAAACCTTACGAGTTACTGGCTGATTATATCGGTGAGCAGAAAAATCCCTATACTGAGGAAGTATTTTTTGTCAGGGCAGAGCACATGAGCCAACTAAAAGCATTGGAGCAGGCAGCGCCTAGTGTTGATTGTAAACAAAAAAATAATTACCTTGTTATGGTACAAACAGGTGATGAAGTGTTAGATTATCAACAAGCCGTTGACAAATATCAGCATTGTCGGTTAATTGTGCAACAAGGTGGTGATCATAGTTTTGTCGGCTATGAGAAAAACTTAGCTGCCATTGTCGACTTTTTTCAATTAACATAGGCATAAGCTTGAAAGTAATATAATCATTACCGCTTTTATGCAAAACATCTTTAACCACTGCTAATAACTATAAATTTCTATGACTGATCAATATAACTCAGAATCCATTGAAGTCTTAAGTGGCCTAGAGCCAGTAAGAAGACGTCCGGGCATGTATACCGACACCACAAGGCCAAACCACTTAGGTCAAGAGGTTATTGATAACTCAGTTGATGAAGCACTAGCTGGGCATGCGCAAAACATTTTAGTGATTTTAGATAAAGATCAATCATTGGAAGTTATTGATGATGGTCGTGGTATGCCAACAGACATTCACCCTGAAGAAGGGGTCTCAGGTGTTGAGCTAATTTTCAGCAAATTACACGCAGGTGGTAAGTTTTCAAATAAAAACTATCAATTTTCAGGTGGTTTACACGGGGTAGGTATTTCAGTAGTCAATGCTTTATCAACGCGTGTTGATGTGACGGTTAAGCGTGACAGTAAAGTATTTGAAATGGCTTTTGAAAACGGCGAAAAAGTTGAAGCGCTAAGAGAAACCGGCACTGTCGGTAAACGAAATACCGGTACTAAAGTAAAATTTTGGCCGGATGCCAGCTATTTTGATTCACCGAAGTTTTCCGTATTAAGGCTAACGCATTTATTAAAAGCCAAAGCGGTATTGTGCCCCGGTTTAACGATAAAGTTTCATGATAAAACCGAAGATAAAAAGTATCAGTGGTGTTATGAAGATGGTTTAACTGATTATTTAAAAGAGTCGGTTAAAGATTATGTTAACTTACCTGAAGATCCTTTTGTTGGTAGCTTTTCATCGCAACATGAAGCCGTTGATTGGGCGGTAACCTGGTTGCCAGAAGGCGGTGAAGGTCTAGGTGAAAGCTATGTTAACTTAATTCCAACCATAGCTGGTGGTACGCACGTTAATGGTTTGCGTCAAGGCTTGTTAGAGTCAATGCGCGAGTTTTGTGAGTTTAGAAATATTATCCCGCGCGGCGTTAAATTAACGCCAGATGATATCTGGGATAAATGTAGCTATATTTTATCGATAAAAATGCAAGACCCTCAATTTGCCGGGCAAACGAAAGAGCGTTTATCGTCAAGGCAATGTGCTGCATTTGTAACAGGCGTAGTAAAAGATGCCTTTAGTTTATGGTTAAATGAACATACAGAAATAGCTGAAGCGTTGGCAGAATTTTGTATTAGCAATGCGCAAAAGCGTATGCGTGCCAGCAAAAAAGTCGTACGTAAAAAGGTTACCCAAGGCCCAGCATTACCAGGCAAGCTAACGGATTGTGGCAGCCAAGATATTAATTTAACCGAATTATTCTTAGTGGAAGGTGACTCTGCTGGCGGTAGTGCTAAGCAAGCGCGCGATAGAGAATATCAAGCCATTATGCCGCTGCGTGGTAAAATACTTAACACATGGGAAGTTGATTCAGGGCAAATTCTTGCCTCACAAGAAGTGCATGATATCTCTGTTGCCTTAGGGATAGATCCTGACAGTGATGATTTATCAGAATTACGTTACGGCAAAATCTGTATTCTTGCTGATGCTGACTCCGATGGTTTACATATTGCCACCTTGCTCTGTGCGCTATTTACTCAGCATTTTCTGCCGCTTGTACAAGCAGGCCATGTTTATGTTGCTATGCCACCGTTATACCGCATTGATTTAGGCAAAGAAGTTTTCTATGCGCTCGATGAAGCGGAAAAAGATGGTATTTTAGACAGAATAGAAGCAGAGAAAAAGCGCGGCAAAGTGAATGTTCAGCGCTTTAAAGGCTTGGGTGAAATGAACCCAGTTCAATTACGCGAAACAACAATGGATCCAAATACCCGCCGTTTGGTGCAACTCACCGTTGATGAGCATAGTGATACTATGGAATTAATGGATATGTTACTTTCTAAAAAGCGCAGTAATGACAGAAAGGAGTGGCTGCAAACTAAGGGTGATATGGCTGTGGTTTAGTGTGATTTTTAGCAACTTTACCCCCAGCAGACTATTAACTCAGCTTTTGACTGGGTTAATAGTTATCGTCTTAAACCTTCCTTTTGCTTTTGCTAAGCAAGTCAATATAGAGCATTTTAATACTGATGCGTCACGTGTTGAGCAACTCATTGATACAAATTTAACGCTGGCACTTAAGCGACTTATAGTTTATCAGCCACTGGTTAGTGAACTTAGTATCAAGCAGCAGCTGTTATATTATAAATTGCTTGCAGAAATTTACGTTGAACAAGGCCAGTATACTCAAGGTAAGACAACGGCAAATCAAGGGCTAAATATAGCGAAACAACTTGCCAGCCCTAGCATAAAAATTACTGAGCTTTTATATATTCGAGGTTTTGCCTTTGAGAGCTTAGGTCATATTCCTGATGCCAGAGAAGATTATAAAAAAGGCTTAGAAGTTGCCGAATCACTACATAATAAAGTGTTTATTGCCTATGGCTTAATTAATCTTGGCGCTATTTATTACTTGAGTGATGATTATGAGCGCTCTTTGGTGGTGTTAAATGATGCCTTTAATATTGCCGAGCAAACCAGTGATGAAGAGCTTAAAGGCTCGGTCAATTCAGAGCTAGGCATCTTATATTCCTACTTGCAACAAGATAAGCAGTCTATGGCTTATTATCAGCAAGCGTATGCACACTTTAAAAAGGCAGGTAAGCTTCATGCAGCGCTGAATAGCTTACATAACATTGCCATCAATCATAATAGCAATGAGCGCTATGCTCAGGCCATTGCTGTATTTAAAACCATCATAGCTGAGTCAAAAAACACTTCATCGGATAGTGAGATCTTGTATGGTGTTTATTCAGGTATGGCTTGGGCGCATTTAGAGCAGGAAGAGAGTAATCCAGAAGCTGCTTATCAATACCTGATGCAAGCCAAGCAGTTTATTGACTTTACTGAGCAACACAGTGTGTTAGTGCAGTTTTATATCAACCAAGCATTTATTTTGTTTGAGTTAAAACAGTATGACAAAACCTTAGTGAGTATTGATAAAGCAGAGGCTATGTTGGCCGAACAAAGTCAGTTAAGTTCACTACAAAAGCACAGTATCATTAGCTTACATAATTTAAGAGCGAATACCTTGTTTGAACAACAACAGTTTGAACAAGCCTATCAGTTAAAAACCCAAGTACTACTTGATATTGCTGCCATGGATGATAAAGAAGATACTCGCTCAGTTGAACAAGTACGCTTGCATTTAGAAAGTGAACAGGCAGATGCGCGTAATAAGGCATTGCAAGATCAAAACTTATTGCATGAAGCGGCATTAACTCAAGCGAAAATAGCTAATGAAGAAGAAAATATCTATTTATTGTTAAGTGCATTAGCAGCGTTAGCATTTGCTTGGTTACTGGTTAAGTTACTACAAGGCAAGAAAAAATTAAAAATTGCTTCAAGTGTCGATCCATTAACTGGCGTAGTAAATAGGCGTAGCTTAATACATCAGGGAAATAAATCACTTGCTTTGGCTTGCCAAAAAGAATTCGCTTATAGCGTATTAATGATTGATATTGATCATTTTAAGCAAATTAACGACAACCTCGGCCATCGTCAGGGGGATAGTGTCTTGGTTGAAATATCAAAGCTAGGGCAAATTATGATGCGTAAAACTGATATTTTTGGCCGTTATGGTGGCGAAGAGTTTATTGTCCTTTTGCCGAAAACATCGCTGGCGCAGGCCAAGATCATTGCTGAGCGATTACGAGTGGCTATTGCTGAGATAACTTGGCCGATGACATCGCTTGAAAAAGTTACCGTAAGTATTGGTGTTGCCAGTAAGCAAGCACATGAGAAAGGGGATTTATTAAGCCTTATTAATACTGCTGATGAGAGATTATATCAAGCAAAGGCTCAGGGCAGGGATAGGGTGTGCGGATGAACTTAGCCTATGTTCGTGATTACTTACGCCTTGTCTTACTTGTGCCAATATTGCTTAGTTCATTATTGCTTAGCTCATTATTGTTTAGTTCATTAACGCTGGCTCAACAAAGTGATATAGCGCAAGAGAAAAAAAACGTCTCCCAGCTTTCGGCGCTAGCACCCGTAGCTGAGTTATCTATTGACCCGCAATTAATATCTTTAATTAGCTTGTTAAATGACAGTGAGCATGACCAAGTTGATACTCAGCAAACAATAACCCGATTATCAGACCTTATTGCTTCGTACAATTATGCTGAGCAATGTTTGTTACTCATTGCTAAGGCGTTAACTGCGAAAAGTAATCAGCAATATTTGCAAGCAACTGAGCTATTTCAAAGCGCAGAACAATTATTCGAACATATACCTGACGCACAATTATCTGCGCCAATATTTTCGCAACTGCATCATCATTTAGCGCAACTTTATGCGGAACAAGCCGATTACCAGCAAGCATTTTTACAACGACGTGAGTATTTAAAAAAATATCAGCAGTATCGAAAAAGCAAACGCCAACAGATGATTGACTCGCTCAAACAAAACATTGAGGTAGAGAAAAAGGTTGAGCTTAATGAAATACTGATTTCGCAAAATGAAAGTAAGGCCAGGCGTATCGCTGAGCAGCAAGCACAAAAACAGCAACGTCGTTATAATTTTATCGCGATTTTGGCGACAACCTTTGTCTTCATTTTACTGCTTTTTAGGCAGGTAAAAGTGCGCAATAAATTATTGCAGCTAACCAAAATAGATGCGTTAACGCAAGTGTATAACCGTAACACCCTGTTTGAACAAGGCCATAAATTAATAGCAGACTTTGCTAATAAGCCAAGCGACTTTACCGTGTTACTACTCGACTTAGATCACTTTAAAAAAATCAATGATAATTTTGGCCACCATATTGGTGATCAAGTACTGGTAAAATGTGCGCAATTAGTTGGTGAAACCATGCGCTCTCGCGATGTTTTTGCTCGTATTGGTGGTGAAGAGTTTGCCGCCCTTTTACCTTATGCTGATTACAATAAAGCAAAAGCTATTGCTGAACGGATTAATGAGAAAATATCACAGGCGAGTTTTGATTATTTACCTAGCGAGCAAAAAGTGACGGTGAGTATCGGTTTAGCAAGTATGACACACAGCAACATGAGCTTTGATGAGTTAATACATTGCGCTGACTTAGCTATGTATCAAGCAAAAGAGCAAGGGCGAAACTGTGTTGTCAGTTATAACAAAATTGCCCATGAGCAGGAAAGGCGTAGTCAAGACAGTGGCGTTGAATAATTCACAGTTTATTTAGCCTTAACTATTTTTTCCCATGCGAGAATCAGCTAAGCTATAACGAGCTTAAAAAGGCAGTAAACAGATAAATAATAGGCAGTTTTTATTGAGAATGAATATCCGATAAAAAATGCTCAGAAAATAATTCATTTAACCGCATTTTACCTGCGTGTTAGTCGTATCAGGAAAACCAATTCATGTCAGATGTACTCGAATACAGCCCCGATGGTGTAGAGCAAGTTCCTTTAAGGCGCTTTACCGAAGAAGCTTATTTAAATTATTCCATGTACGTTATTATGGACCGTGCATTACCTCACATTGGTGATGGTTTAAAGCCGGTGCAAAGGCGCATTGTTTATGCCATGTCTGAATTGGGTTTATCCGCTGCGGCAAAATATAAAAAATCGGCTCGTACTGTCGGTGATGTATTAGGTAAATTCCACCCCCATGGTGATTCTGCCTGTTACGAAGCTATGGTATTAATGGCACAACCGTTTTCATATCGTTACCCGTTAGTGGATGGGCAAGGTAACTGGGGGGCGCCAGATGATCCTAAGTCATTTGCAGCTATGCGTTATACCGAATCGCGTTTATCACGCTTTAGCGAGGTTTTACTCTCAGAGTTAGGGCAGGGCACGGTAGATTGGCAGCCAAACTTTGATGGCACCATGAAAGAGCCAAAAACCTTACCAGCTAGGTTACCGCATATTATGCTTAATGGTATTACCGGTATTGCTGTTGGTATGGCAACTGATATCCCGCCGCATAATGTCAGAGAAATTGCCAATGCTTGTGTTCATTTAATAGAGCAACCGAAAGCGGAATTACCTGAGTTACTTGAGCATGTTAAAGGACCAGATTACCCAACAGATGCTGAAATAATCACCCCGAAAACTGATATTGAAAAAATATACCAAACAGGTCGCGGCAGTATCAAAATGCGCGCTGTTTACGAGGTTGAGCAAGGTGAAATAGTTATCAGTGCCTTGCCGCATCAAGCTGCAGGCGGTAAAATACTTGAACAAATTGCTGCACAAATGCAGGCGAAAAAGCTACCTATGGTGGTCGATCTTCGTGATGAATCCGATCATGAAAACCCAGTGCGCTTAGTTATTGTGCCAAGGTCAAATCGTGTTGATGTTGAGCAATTAATGCAACATTTATTTGCCAGTACCGATTTAGAAAAAAACTATCGCGTAAACCTGAATATGATAGGTTTAGATAACCGCCCAGCGGTGAAGGATTTAAAAACAATTTTAGCTGAGTGGCTAGCGTTTCGCCGTGAAACAGTGCGTCGTCGTTTACAATATCGCTTAGATAAAGTTTTAGCACGATTACATATTTTAGATGGTTTATTGGTTGCTTATCTTAACATTGATGAAGTAATTGAAATTATAAGAAATTATGATGAACCTAAAGCGGAGTTAATGTCGCGTTTTGGTTTATCAGATGCGCAAGCTCATGCCATTTTAGAAATCAAACTTCGCCAATTAGCTAAGCTTGAAGAAATTAAAATTCGTGCCGAGCAAGATGAATTAAATAAAGAGCGTGAATACTTAGAAAAAACGCTGAACTCCAAAGCGCGCATGAATACCTTAATGAAAAAGGAAATTCTTGCCGCAGCTGAGCAGTATGGTGATGAGCGTCGCTCTAAACTGGTTGAGCGTAGTGAAGCAAAAGCCTTAACGGAAAAAGATTTAGTACCAAGTGAGCCAGTTACTGTCGTGGTATCTGATAAAGGTTGGGCGCGTTGTGCCAAAGGCCATGATATTGACGCTAAAGCCTTAAGTTATAAAGCCGGTGATAGCTATTTATGTTCCGCGAAAGGTCGAAGTAATAGACCTGTTGCCTTTATTGGCTCAGATGGTCGTGCATTTACCACTGATGCTCATACGCTACCCACGGCAAGAAGCCAAGGTGAGCCACTTACCGGTCGATTTAACTTAGCAACTGGGCGAACCTTTGTTCATTGTGTTATGGCTGATGATGAGGCTAAGTACTTACTGGTCAGTGATGCTGGCTACGGCTTTGTTGCTAGCTTTAGCGATATGGTTAGTCGTAACAAAAATGGTAAAGCGCTGATTAGCTTACCTGAAGCGGCTAAGGTTATGTCACCACAGCGCGTTGATAATATTGACAGCGATAGTTGTTTAGCAATCACCACAGAAGGTCGAATGTTAGTGTTCCCAGTGAAAAACTTACCGGAATTAAGTAAAGGTAAAGGGAATAAAATTATCAATATTCCTTCGGCTAGAGTTAAGGCGCGCGAAGAGTTCGTGACACTATTAGCGATAGTGCCAGAAGGGGCATCTATTACCTTACATGCTGGTAAGCGTAAGTTAACTTTAAAAGCGGCTGATATCGAACATTATCGTGGTGAACGTGGCAGGCGCGGTAATAAGTTACCACGTGGCCTACAACGTGTTTCTCATTTAGAAGTTGAGTTAGCGAAAAAGCCAGAAGTGATAGAAGAGTCACAACCTAGCGAATAAATAACCTGATATATATGAGTTTAGGTTAAATACAAAAACGCTGACTTATGTCAGCGTTTTTTGTTCTAGGCTTTGGTCAATAAAATAGTCACTAACAAGCCACCATTGGTGTAACACCGATCAGTTAAGAAAATTATTATGATCGGTTGAACGATCTTTACAATCTGTCAAAATCCAGTGATCACAAGTCACTGGATTTTTTTATGCTTTCAAATTGGTTACTCGATACAGACACTTTTGCTGCTCCCGAAGATTTATCTGTTTTCCAAAAACATTTGCCAATGGAATGGATAGAGAAGGTACTCGTTGAAACGGATAAAGCCAGTATGAGAAGGCGCAAACTACCAGCTGAGCTTGTTGTCTGGCTCATCGTGGGAATAGGCCTTTATCGTAATCGCCCTATTACCGAGGTTGTTGATAAACTTGACCTAATACTGTCAGATAAACTGGGTGAAACACTTGCTCCCAGTGCAATCCCGCAAGCACGAAAGCGCTTAAGTGACACTCCATTAGCTGAACTATTTAAATTGACGGCGACACATTGGTCACAACAACAAGATGGGGATGATACTTGGTGTGGGCTATCACTTTTTTCAGTGGATGGCACACAGCTTCGTTGTGCAGACACGCCAGAAACTGCAAGCGAGTTTGGGTATATCAAGCACCGCCAAGATAAGCACCTTGAATATCCAGTAGTACGATTATGTGCATTAATGTCATTGCGTAGTCGCCTAATAAAAGATGTCGCATTTGGCTCAAGCCGAGTTGGCGAGGTTAATTATGCGAAACAGTTAATTTCATCAGCATCAGCAAATTCACTCACTATTTTTGATAGGTGCTACCTAAGCGCAGAACTTATGATGAATTGGCAACGGCATAACCAAGAGCAGCACTGGTTAACCCCCATAAAAAGTAATACCAAATACCGTGTCATTGAACAGTACAGTGAACATGATTTTCTCATTGAAATGTCAGTATCAAATCATGCCAGAAAACAAGACCCGAGTTTACCTGAAGTTTGGCAAGCTCGCCTCGTTACTTACCCAGAAAACAAACAAAGTAATCATATTAAAGGGCTCCTGAGCTCTTTAACTGACATTAATAAATACAAAGCAGAAGATATTCTGGCAGTGTACTTCGAGCGTTGGGAGATAGAAAATGGCTATGGGGAGTTAAAGCAATTTCAACTTGATAATGCAATATTGCTTAGAAGCCAAACAGTTCAGGGCGTAAAGCAAGAAATATGGGGATTATTAATTGCGTATAACCTAATTAGAGCCGAGATAAGCCAAATAGCGACAGAAGCACAAGTCTCTCCGTTACGCATAAGCTTTGTGATGGCAATGCGATTTATCCAAGATGAGTTTATGTGGTGTGCAATAGCCTCACCAGGTAGTATTCCTAAAAAGTTGAGGGCGATGCGGGAAAACGTAAAACAATTTATATTGCCAGAGAAACGAAAACGGCCCAAAGCCCGGACCGTTCGTATTTCTAAAACCCGCTACCCTGTCAAATCAAAACATGCTTAATTGACATGTGTTAACCATTTATGCGATTTTGTGCAAATATCTCACCGTTAATCGCAGCGATTTGTCGCTGAGCAAGCGCTAAGCCAAAACTGTCGCTGCCCGCGGGGCGAGATTTATCAACGCGAAAAAACGGCTCGAATATTTTGCTTAAATACTCTTTAGGTACTCCAGGGCCATTATCTGCGATATCAATTTCAAAATGCTGTACGCTCTCTTTTAGGGTAATTTTGATACCTTTATCTTTTGAGGTGTAGCGTAAGGCATTGCGGATAATATTTTCTAGTGCTTGACCTAAGGCGCGATGGCTTGAGTTATTTAATTGGGCGCTATTTGGTAGCTGGCAATGAATACGTTTTTGCGGAAACTCAAATTGCGCATCATCAATAACCACATCAAGTAAATCGACTAAATCAATTGACTCTTGCTGTAGCTTGGGCTTTTCGTTAGTTAACCAAGCCAAGGTTAGGGTATCTTCTACTAAGCGACGAATTTGCTTTGATTCTCGCTTTATTCGCTCGATATTTTCTTGGTTTTCATTTTGGCTTGATAAGTTGTCTAAGGCTATATCAAGGCGAGTTAATGGTGTTCTTAGTTCATGGGATAAATCGGCGATAAGCTGCCTTTGACCAACAATTAACTCACCAATGCGTGCTGCCATTTGATCAAAGGTATTAGCAAGCTCACTTAGTTCATCATTTCGACTGCCTAATAGCTTTCGTACTCTTACCTTTAAGTTGCCATGGCTGAAAGCCTGAGTCGCTAATTGTAGTTGCTTTAATGGCGCCATAATATGGCGATAGAGTAAATAGGATAACAGCGCCAGTAAGATCATCGGTAAAATGATTTGCATTGTTACGCGCGTATGACGCCAATACGAGCCGGGTCGCATGCGCTCAGGCAATTGGATTAAGAAGCTAACTTGGCCCTCTTGAAACGGTACTTCCATTACGGGGTTACGGGCAAAATATAAATGCACTTTCCAATCAACACTGCGGCCGAAATTATAGCCTTGATAATAATCTGCTTTAATGACATCGCCAGCCAGTTTGTTTAGTTGATAATTAATGACAGAAACCCAAGTATCTTCTCTTTGTTGCAGCGTTTTAAGGTAGGTTTCTAAGGCGCTAACTCCTAGCGTTAGGTAAATTTGCTCTGCTTGTTTTCCTCAGGCGGTAAGCTCTTGTCTGTGCTCGTCTTTTAGAAAACTCATGCCTCCCTCTGTGCGTGAGGTGAGCGTGTTAATGACATAGAATAAAGCGACTATGCCGGCAGTAATCAGTAGGCATAACTTCCACATTAACTGTCGATTCATGATAGACAGTAACCTTTACCGTGGATTGTTTGTAAACGTTCTCCTGACCAATTGCCGTCATTGAGTTTTCGTCTAACTCGACTAAGGTGCATGTCTAAACTTCTATCATACGCACCTAAATTACGCTTCAACACTTTTTGGTATAAATGTGCTTTGCTTAGTAACTCACCTTGATAGAAAAGTAGCTCCCATAACAAGTTAAATTGAATGGGGGTAAATTCTATGGCTTGTTCAAACAAGGTGACACTTTGTTCATTGGCATTGAGAAATAGCCCATCTAGGCTTAACTCTTTCGGACTTGGTTTTGCTAAGCCAGCGCTGCGTCTAAGTAGCGCTTCAATACGAAGTAGTAACTCTGTGGTGTTAAATGGTTTAGTGACGTAATCATCTGCTCCTTGGCTTAAGCCTTTAATGCGCTCTTCCTCCGCGCCTTTCGCGGTTAACATAATAACTGGAGTTTGGCTGGTTTTTCGTAACATGCTTAACAGGGCATAGCCATCTCGCTTGGGCAACATAACATCGAGTAGAATTAAGTTAAATTACCCAGAGCAAGCTTGAGGTAAGCCGTCGTCACCGTCATAGCTTTGTTGAATTTGGTAGCTTTCCCGTTGAAGTAATTGTGCAAGTTGCTCGTTTAGGGTTGGATCATCTTCAATAATGAGTATTATTATCATTAATCTAAATGCTAATAATGCGCATTCTAAAGTGTGTTTTGATAAATGCCAACACTGATATGTTGGTATAAGTAAAAAGTAACCATGAAAACCCTGTTAATGAAACAACAGTGCTAGTAATTTTTTGAATTGCTTACTTTAGATAATTGATATGTTCTTGCTCGCTGCGTTTGTCGTGATAGTAACAATACTTAAATAAGGTTTCATCGCGGTGGTAATGAACACAAAAACTATTTTTAACGCCTAGGTTACGTAAAAAACTATTGTGACTATCACCTTTAATATTTTTTGTTTTTGGATTAAAGGATAGTGCTTTTTCTTGAGTAAAGGGAGATGTTTGTTCTAAGTAATGAAACCTGTTGTGCAGATAGTTTGTTTAACGGAGTAACCAAGGAAGGGTAGAAGGGTATAGTTCCTTGATTACTTAGTTTGATGTATAGGTTAATATCCCTGAGGTATGTTATTACGAGTGCCTCGTTTCAGTTCTTCTTGATCTTTTATCTCTCTTGCTCTTCGTTCAGCAGCAGTAGTGCATACCTTTCTTGGGAAGTTACTGCCCGTGATTTTTTCTTTTTTGCACTGGTAGCCCTCGGCATTTTTACGATTCGTATCTGCATCATTGCTAGCAAGTAGTTCATTGTTATCATTACTGGCACAAGCCGTGAGTGTTAAAGCAAGTAAACACATTATTATTTTTTTCATTATTAACTCCATAGATTTATTTTGATTGTTACCAATTTAATAAAAGTCATACTTTTAATTCTAACGGTAATACGCATAAGTATTTTTATTGATTATTTAAATGATAGGTATTCTCAATCACCAATATACTAGGTTTACTTTTGCTTATATGTCAATCAAGTACTTGGTAAACTTTATAAATTTATTCGATACTTATTTAAAAACATTGAGTTATTATGCGGAATTTCTAGGGGCTGTTGATCTTTCGCGAGTGTTTTTTGAGCGGCATGGTAAAGCGTTATAATTTGCTTCGCCAAAAGTAAACTAACAACTCAATACCATGCCTAGACTAATGCTAACTGATAAGCGGTGGTTAAAGCTACTTCAAGTAATGAAGAGCACTGGCCGCATATACAACAAACCAAAACACAGAATGACGTTTGAGGGGATATTATATCGACTGAGAACAGGCATCCCGTGGCGCGATTTACCAACAGAGTTTGGCGGCTGGAGTAGCATTTATCGTCGCTTTAATTTGTGGTCGAAGAAAGGCTTATTGAATATGCTATTCAATGAGTTAGCCAAACTTTCAGATTATGATTGGGTCTTTCTTGATGGTTCTATAGTTCGAGCACACCAACACAGTACAGGGGCTGCTACTGACAATTCTGAACAAATAGGAAAAAGTCGAGGGGGAAATTCAACTAAAATTCACTTGGCAGTGGATAGTGGTGGTTTGCCAATTTGCTTTGAGCTATCAGAAGGTCAACGACACGACATCGTTCATGCAGAAAGTTTGGTAGCGCAGTTAGATGATGTAAATACCGTAGTTTGTGATAAAGGGTATGACAGTGAGCCATTTCGCAAATTTGTTCGAGAGCTGGGCGGGGTAACGGTTATTGCCAAACGTAATTACGGACAAGACATAGATAAAACAAGCATGGATTGGTGCTTATACAAATATCGTCATTTGGTTGAAAATGCATTTGCGAGAATCAAGCATTTTAGAGCTATTTCAACGAGATATGATAAATTAGGAAGGAATTATGCCAGCATGGTATCGCTGGCATTTATGTTAATGTGGCTACCGATGTACTGCTGAACAAGATATGTACAGCAAAGATCAACAACCCCTAGTATTTAACTTGTTAATATTTTTGATTGAAATTTGTAACAATAAATTAACGTGTTTGAAACTTTATTATTTTTACCTATAAGTTTCGTTAAATAACCTTATAAATGAATATTAAAGTTGTGAGCAGTGCTAATTAAAGATTGCTGCGTTCTGTAGCATTTTTATATTGGCTTGCGGGTAGTTAGAGCCAGTAAAAAATAGCTCTTGTGTTTGCGGGTTAAAGCTAAGCATTTCATGCTGAGAGAAGGAATTTAGCGGTAAGCGTACTATGGGGCGCATAGCGTTACTTGCTAAATTAAAAGCATTTAATTGATCATAGTTTTTCTTTGCTTTGTGAAAATAAACTGTCTCTTGGTCAATTGTCCAAGCATAAATAGTCGAGAAATACTGTTTGTCTATGATGCGCTGAGCTTCACTGTTAGCGCTGATATCTTTTTGCCATAGCCCTTTTTTCAACTTAGTGTAAAGTAAGCTGTTCGCTGATGCCATGATGCCATAGCGGCCGCCATCAAAAGTAAGGCGCTCTAGCTGGTTGCTGTGAATATCAATACTGTGAATATCTGTGTATTGTCCCGTATAAATGGCAGAAAGCACTTTAGTGTCATCGAAACTCCAACTTGGCCTATTGTGTTTTATATAGGGCGTTTTTAATACGGTGATTTTTTGATTTAAGGTGGAATACACGTAGATGGCATCACCTTTTTGCCCTTCAACCGGCGCTAAAAAAGCAATTTTTTTACCATCATGAGACCATTTGGGGTAGCGAACATTTTGTCGTAATTGCGTGAGCTGTACTCTCTCTGTACCATTGCTATTGGCAGACCATAATTCAAAATGACCTGACTCATTGGAAACATAAGCAATACGCCCTGCTTTATCACTATAGTCTGCTGAGCCATGGCTAAAGTTAGACTGCATTACAGGGAAAGGAGTGCTGGCAATATCTGCATTAATAGCCAAACTGGCAATGTAGTCATTATCGTGTCTGACTTGATAAAAGAGCTGGTTAGACTGTTTGGCAAAGCTTGGATAACTAAAGCCGGTAATATTTAGGCTTTGGCTGGTTTTGCTGGCTAAATCGAAGACAAAGCCGTTATGTATATATGCGCGCTGTGCCGCATAGATTATTTTCTTACCATTAGGGTGCCAAGCAAGGCCAGCAATATCTTCTTCGCCAAAGGTTAACTGCTCACTTGTTTTAGTTGCTAAGTTAACTAGGTGAATATTCTCATTAAAGCGATTTACCCGTCTTGATATAGCAATGTATTTGCCATCAGGTGAAAACGCCATATCTCTATCTTTTGCTGCACAATTATTTGCACAAGAAAAGCGCGTCATCGGGAAGTTTTGTTTGCTTAAATCGATAAAATAGATGCCAGTATCATCTGCGCTGTCATCGTCATTGTAAACCGCTAGGGTATTATCATCAGGGGAAATATCTAAATAATAATAGCCACCGCGCATAGGGCAGTTAGCAATAACTTGTTCCTGATGGTTGTGTACATCTAGTTGCATATACTGGCAGATATTGTTGTCTTTATCTTTGCGTGAGAAATACAAATAACGACCGTCATTGCTCCATACACTATGACCTTGCAGGGCGTTATCAAAGGTTAATTGTTTTGGCGGCAATGCTGGCTGAGTGATATCTTTCATATAAAGATCAACCGGCTTATTACTTGATATTTGGCTATAAACGATAAAGCGGCCATCAGGTGATGGCGCAGGAAATAGTTCACTCCCTGGATGCTTAGTCACTTGGCTTGTTGCTTGTACATTGACTAAATGAGTGGGCTGAGGGTTGTGAAATAGACTATCTAAGATGAAAAAACATATCGCTACTAAAGCTATGGCGGCTATGCTTCGCCAATAGTGTATTTTGTTGAGCTTGTTGTTTTGACGTGCACTTAGTGCTTCGTTTGGCTCGTTATTGTGGCTAGCTTCAAGTGAGGGGCTTGTTAGCCACTGAGGTTCGATTAATAAGCGATAGCCCGCCTTTCGAATCGTTTCTATAACTTCGTTAGGCTCTCCTGCTTGCGCTAAGTTCTTACGCAAGTGCCAAATAGCATTGGTTAAGCTTTTATCGCCAACAAAGCTGTTTTCTCCCCAGACTTGCTCAATTAACTCTTCCCGTGGAATGACACGAGGATGATGCTTGGCCAGATAGCACAATACTTCAATAAACTTTGGCTGCAAAGATTGCTTTTCACGATTTTCTAACTGGATCGTAAATTCTGCTGGTGTGATTAGGTACTGACCAATTTTAAAGGAATTGTCCTGCATCATTGTTAAGTTGATTTTATTCTCAAAGTCAGGGCAGCGCTGCCGTATTTAGGATGAATCCATGCTAGCAAAAATTTACCGCTGGCGGTAAATTTTTTAGCGAATATTGCTGGTGTTTGCTGATTTTTTGTCATCATCGTTGAAAACTGCTCTTTTCACTAAATATTCGTAAGCGATTGTTTTGTATTTGTTAATTTTAAATAGTCATTAAATAGAGGTTAAATAGAGGTACAAATGACCTGCCGTAGATTGTATTGACTGGCTTTGTTTCTTAAAAGTGGAGAGACAAGTAAAAACTTGTAACTTTTAGCTGCTTTTACCTTTGCTTGATCTGTCTAAAGTTATACATGCAATAAGTAAAACAATGCGTAAAAGCAGACTAAAAAATATAACGATAATAAATTTACTTTAGGGCTCGCCCTAGTTAAGAAACACTACGAAGAGAGATGCATGATGAATAAAAAGCCTATCACCATCGCCATTCAAACTGCGATATATAGTGCCGTTACCAGTGGCATGTTAGCGGTTATGCCAAGTTATGGTGCACAAGAAAGTGATATTGCCAAGCCTGCAGTGGCAAATAGCCAGCAAGAAGAGGTGGTCAATAAGAAAGCAGATGAAAAGATTACGGTGACAGGCTCGCGCCTTCGTCGTGATAGCTTTACGGTGGCAACTCCGCTGGTAACTATGGATAAAGAAGCCATTGGTGATACTGGTATCGGTGAAATAGGCCAGATATTAGTTGATAATATGCCTGCGCTTTCTTATGGCACGAGTAACGCTACCAGCCAGTCTAGCGTTTCTAATACCGGTATCACGACCGTTGAGTTACGTAACTTAGGTGCTAACCGTACTTTGACATTAATTGATGGTCGTCGTGTGGTGTCAAACTCTAAAAGTGGTAATTATGTCAGTATGAGTACTATTCCTTCAGGAATGGTGGAGAAAGTTGAAATTATTACCGGTGGTGCCTCTGCCACTTATGGTGCTGATGCGGTTTCAGGGGTGGTAAACATTATTACCCAAAGTGATAAAGAAGGTTTTGAGTTTAAAGTGCGCGGTGGTGAAACCACTGATGGCGGCGGTAAAGAATTCACCTTTGATGGCAGTTATGGTGACTCTTTTGCAGACGATCGTGGCTATTTTTATTTTAGTGCTAACTACGATAAAGATTATGGCCTTAAATATACTGACCGAGCGCGTGCCGCGCAGGAGGCGTCATTTCGCTATAACTCTGACACCATGCGCAATGAAATTCTAACGGAAGATGGTTATCAATTATTACAGCAAACTCCTATGAGCGATTGGCGAAATCGCAGTGATGGTATTGCTGGTGGTGTCTTTTTAGAGTCCAGTAAATTTGATACCACCTATTGGTATGATGAAAATGGTCAACGTACTGATTGGAATGAAGAAAGAGACGGTGTTAATAGTCGTCAATGGGTGCAATTAAGAGTGCCTAGCGAGCGTATGTCAGCGGCATTAAAAGTTGATTTTGATATTACTGATGATGTGATGTTTTATTCACAAGTTCAGTGGAGCGGTAATTACACGGTAAATGATAAGTCACCAGAAGACTCCTATGAAGGTGAAAATGCCACTTATACCGACAGAGAAACTGGTGAGCCAGGTGTGGTGGTATTAGGTTACATTCCAATTGATAACCCGTATGTACCAGATAACATTCGAGAAACTGCAGGTCAGTATAAAGATCGTATTTACTGGGATAGACGTTTTTATGAAGTCGGTAATATTTCAACCGATAATGAGCGTGAAACCGTACGAGCCTGGGCCGGTTTACAAGGGACAATGTTTGATGGTGCTTGGGATTGGGATATTTCAGCAGGTTACGGTAAGTTTCATCAATTACAGTATCGTTACAATGAAATTGATGTCTTCAAGGCGAGAAATGCTCTAGATGCTGGCTATGCGGCTGATGGCTCTATTCAATGTAATGATGCGCAAGCGCGTGCTGATGGCTGTGTTCCTCTAAATTTATTCGGTGTTGGTTCAATTACACCTGAAATGGCGGATTACATTCGTGTTAATCCAACCTTAAATACCTATAATGAGCAAAGTAATATTATGGGTTACATCACTGGCGATTTATTTGAGATGCCAGCAGGCCCAGTGGCAACGGTATTTGGTTTTGAGTATCGCAAAGATACTCAAGAAGCGGTCACTGATGATGCCCTTACTTATGGTGGTATTACTTGGAATTTAATTCCTGCCTTTAAAGGTAGTGTTAGCGTTGCAGAAGTGTTTGCTGAAGCGTCATTGCCATTATTACGTGACTTACCTGGGGCTGAGTACCTATCACTAGAGGGCTCAGTGCGTTTATCAGATTATGATGTCAAGAATGTTGGCTTAGTGTCTAGCTATAAACTTGGCTTCTTATGGTCTGTTGGTGAAGGCTTAAATTTACGTGGTAACTATGCAATCGCCCAACGTGCACCAAGTGTGAATGAATTATATGAGCCGGCGGCAGGTGACTTTGATAGCTTTGATGATATTTGTGATGGCGTAACGGCAACCTCAACGGGAGCTGGGCATGACAACTGTCGTTTAGATCCTCGTATTGCTGCCGTTATTGCCACTGATGGTGAGTTTGAAGATGACAATAGTGGTTATTCACCTAATGCTGGTAACCCAGAGCTATATGAAGAAACAGGTACTACAGTAACCTTTGGTTTCACCTATGAACCTCGTTTTGTTGATGGCTTAAGTGTTGCGGTTGATTATTATGATATCTCTATAACTGATGCTATTTCTGAGTATGGTAATGAGCAGATCATTGCTCAATGTTATGACTCAAGCATCCCATTAGGTCAGCCAAATGAGTTTTGTGATGCTATTTCTCGTGATAATGACGGACAAATTCAAGAGGTTATGCAACGAAGCTATAATATCGATGAGTTAGGTACTCGTGGTGTCGATATAGCCTTAGCCTATTCATATGATCTAAATAGTCTAGGCAGCTTGAAGTTCAAAATGGATTGGACTCATATGTTAGAGCACTCAAAGACAGTTACCGGTAATGATGGGGCAGTAGTTGAAGACTATGTTGGCTATGTTGGGGTATTTGACGATAAAGCGGCAGCTTCACTTGCTTGGTATTTAGATGACTTACGTGTGCGTTGGAGTACCAGCTATAAGAGTTCTGCGTTACGTAGTTACTCAGGGCAAATTAGTTGGCAGGAAGATATGGAAAATAATGCTGAACTGTGTGCAGCAGGCGATGCCGCTTGTGTTGCAGATCCAGAAGCATTGGCTTTCCAAAAATATGATGCCTACTTTAAGCATAATTTATCTATCTCTTATGATATTGATATGAGTGATGACAGCTCTGTGCGAGTGTTTGGCGGTGTCAATAATATTTTTGATGATAAAGGTCAATTCTATTACGGCGGTCGAGGCAATTATGGTAGTGAATATGATGCCGGTACAGGTCGCTTTGTTTACTTAGGCGCTGAATTAAAGTTCTAACCTTAAGGAACACCCTAGTTCATGTTTAGCCCTTCGACTGGGGGCAATCGCCTTATGGATGAGGTGCTCACTTAAGGCGTTACCAAGCTTTTACCATTGGCTTGGATAACTTTTTTAGGTAACTTCACAAGGATGTGAAGTATTTTCGACGTTATTTCAGCTAAATAACGGTTTTATTATCAAGCTTGTATTTATACATTAAGCTGTATTGGTATTGTTAGGCACAATTATGCTTTTAAAAAAATCCCTGATTATCAAGGTAGTCGCGCTAATCTCTATCTTGGTTAGTAACTTAGCTTTTGCTTTTTTAACTGATGAAGATAAAGAAAAGAAAAAAGCAAAAGCAGAGCTATTAGAAACCGTAACAGATGGTCCCTATGTCTTTGCTCAAGGTAAGCAATTATCTTCTTATTGGCTTTGCCAAGGTAAAGTGATTGAAGAGAATGTTAACGCGGATGTTTTTCCGTTGAGTATTTCTCGCTGTAACTTAGCCGCCAAGATACACGGTTTATCGAGTGTTGAAGATAAAGTATTAACTTTTCAAGGGGACTTTGATGTTGCCGCATTAAGTGACTTTCACGGTCAATACGACTTGATGATGAAGCTGCTGATGAATAACCATATTATCGATGAAAATAAGCAATGGGCCTTTAGCAATGGCCATTTTGTTATTACCGGTGATATTTTTGATCGCGGTGACAAGGTCACTGAAATATTGTGGTTTTTATATGATCTAGAAAAGCAGGCAAAAAAGGCCGGTGGTAAAGTTCATCTAACCTTAGGTAATCATGAAGTGATGGTGCTTAATGGTGATTTACGTTATTTGCATCCTAAATATTTAGTAGCTGCAGACAAGCTTGCTAAACCGTTTGAACAGTTATTCTCCAAAGAGAGCATTTTAGGTAATTGGCTTAGAAGTAAACCTGTTTTAGTTAAAGTGAATAATATGCTATTTGCCCATGGTGGCTTTCATCCTAGCCTTGCAGAAGAAGATAGAACTATCCACGATATTAATCGGGTATTTAAAAATAGCTTAGTAAAGGCTGAGCTTGATGAGCCTCGAACGGGATGGGCAGAATATTTACATAAAAGCAATGGTCCTATTTGGTATCGTGGTTACTTTAAAGATGATGGTGCTAGCTCAGATGAAATCGATTTGCTGTTAAGGCATTTTGATGTTGACCACTTAATTGTTGGTCATACCTCGCAAAAGCAAATTGAAACCCGCTATCAAGGCCGAGTTATTGCCATTGACTCCAGTATTAAAAAAGGAAAATACGGTGAGATTTTATTTGTATCAGGCAGTAAAGCTACAAAGCAACCCGTAAAAATGTGGCGCGGTAGTTTATCAGGGAAAGTATTGCCGCTTTATAAATAGTGTTTACAACACAAAAAAGTCCGCAGAGCGGACTTTTTTTATCAAAGATGAAAGCCTTAGAGCTTAGCTTTTCACTTCAGCGTTGTGATATACCTCTTGGACATCATCGCAATCTTCTAACATGGCAAGAAACTTCTCAAAGTTGGCAATATCTGCTTCGTCAGTGATTTCAGTGTAAGTTTGCGGTACCCAAGTAATTTCTTCTACTTCTAGATCATACTCTGGCATTGAGTTAGCAAATTCAGTTTTGATTTTATAAAACTCAGTGTGTGGCGCTGTTACTGTGATAATACCGCCTTCAAGCTCAACATCAGTTACGTCAATGTCAGCCATCATTAAGGTTTCTAATACGGCTTCATCGTCTTCACCTTTAAAGGCAAATACTGCAGCATGGTTAAACATGTGTGAAACTGTACCAGATGAGCCAATTTTTGAGTTTGTTTTAGTAAAACATTGACGAACATCTTTAATAGTACGGTTACCGTTGTCAGTTAAACAGTCAATAATTACCATGCAGTTACCTGGGCCAAAGCCTTCGTAACGTGCTTCGCTATAATCTTCGCCACCCGCACCGCTAGCTTTGTCGATTGCTTTATCAATAACGTGTGTAGGTACTTGATCTTTTTTAGCTTTATCAATTAAACCACGCAAAGCAAGGTTACCATTTGGGTCTGTACCGCCATTTTTGGCACAAACATATATGGCTTTACCATATTTTGAGTACACTTTGGTTTTTTGGCCGGCTGTTTTTGCCATGGATAATTTTCGGTTTTGATAAGCTCTGCCCATGATAAATGCTTCTTCTGTGTTCAAAAAAATAGTGGCTAGATTCTACCAGCGTCTCTATAAGCTGACTAGGGGCGTAGATAAATTATTCATGGGAATTTTGGTTTTTGCTGTGCAATAGGTGTATGCTGCCAGAGAAAAGTTGATCGGGATAACGACTATCAGGAAGATACAATGAACAAACTTATCTTTTGTTTTGATGGCACCTACAATGAGCCTGAAGATGTTAAAGATTTTTGCAGTGATAGCAGCATTACCAATATAGCCAAACTTCATGTGTTATTGGGTGGCAGCTTTAAGCCGTTAAATGCTAAGAATAATCAAGGATTAAAGCAGCACAGTTTTTATTATAGCGGTGTTGGTACTCATGGTAATTGGCTTACTAATCTTTTTAATGCGCTGTTTGCGCCTTCGTTTGGTGATTTAGAGGATATTTTGTCGCAGGCAAATAGCGACTTTCAGCGCAACTATCAAGCCGGAGATGAAATTTATATCTTTGGCTTTAGTCGTGGTGCCGCTATTGCTCGCATCTTTGCTGCTAAGCTTAAATATCCGGTTAAATTTTTAGGTGTATTTGATACCGTGGCTGCAACGGCCGCTACATTGGATTTAGATGCTGATACCTTGCCGGTAAGCGATATTGTTTTTGAAAATGATGTTTTGGCTGGGCATATTGAGCAAGCTGTACACCTAGTGGCGCTAGATGAAAAACGAATTGCTTTTCAACCGACCTTGTTTAATCGTGATAGTCGAGTTTTAGAAGTGTGGTTTGCTGGCAGTCATTCAGATATTGGTGGCGGTTATTGGCACAATGGGTTATCAGATATCACCTTGAATTTTATGCTCAGTCAAGTAAAGCCGCATTTAGCTATTTTAACAAAAGATACTATCGATTATTCCCGCCTGGTGATTGCTGAACAAGAGTCCGCTATTGGCCCTGATGATGTTTATATTAAAGCTATGGTTGATGGCGTGTTACACCAAAAACATCGCACTAACAAACTGGCAAAAACCTTAGCGCCAAGAAAGGTGAGGGTGAATGTTAACGAGCAGCCCTCAAGCTTTGCGCCGTTAGTTCATTGGACTGTGGCAAAGCGCTTTACTCAGCTTGCTGAATATAGGCCTTATGCATTAAGAAACGTAAATTATAGTCTGTTGCTTAATAGTGGTGCTGTGCAAGCACAACTATTTGGTGTTTATGGCTTAGATTCTTACACTGACTAGCTTTTAGTGAAAGTAATAATTTTTAAGCTCGTTTAACGTTTCTGATGTTTGTATTTTTTGTAATGCCTGTTGAAATAGATAAGCTTTACTGTCTTTTGCCAGCTGTAACGATCCGCCTTTTGCCTTGGTAAAGGTGAGGTGTTTAGATTTTTTTGAAAAACCTAGTAGCATTGCTTTTGGCTTAAAGCAACAGGGATGTATTTTCAACGATTTGTCGGGGTGCTTATGTAAATAATAGAGTAGAGAGTCTTTGTTATAGAGAAAAAAGTCTGCTTTTCTGTCACTAATGGTTGTTAATGCTGTAGGTACTGATAAATCATGTGCCTTTCTTAAATAAATGCCGTGTTTGTTAGCATCAAAATCGTTACCACCTATGGCAATAAGCAACACTTTTCCACGCATTTGCGCTAAGGTTTCAATATCAGGCTCGCTTTGATGAGAAATAGCCACTGTATGGCTCGTTAGACCATTTTCAAAGAAATATAGGTATTGTTCACGTGCTTTGGTTTTTCCTAGGCCGGGATAAAAGTCGACATCACCCTGAGCTAACATTTTTAATATACGCTTTTTAGGGGCTCTGACCGTTTTAAGTTTACAACCTATGCTATTAGCCGCGAGCTGAAAAAGACCATGATATAAGCCTTGATTATCGGGTGCTTTGTTGATGAAAGGTAAGCGCTCACTTGTTCTATAACCCATAGTAAATTCGCAGGCACTTACGTATGAGTTTGATAAAAAGATAAGGCAACTAATCAGTAAAAATTTCATCAATAAAGTTCATTGTATACAGTAGCTTAACTATTAGGATTTAAAATAACCTTATTAAGGCGCTCTATAAAGGTTTTATCTTTTAAGATATTCGCATGTTGTGCTTGTGAGCCGTAAATACGTAACGCTTCTTCTTGCAAAGATAAAGATAACTGGCTTTTTAGTGGTACCACGCCGTCACCTTCTTCTCCCGGTAAGTAAGAAAAAAATAAGTGATAAGGGATAGATTTGGGTAATTGCCATTGATGTGCGGCTTTTATGTAATCACTGCCTGTGGCTAAATCGCGCCAAGAAGCAATAACTATTGGGGAATTCTCAACACCTTTTAGTGCGCTATCCATACCTAATAATGGGCTATTAATGGTGACATATAAAGAGATATCAAAGTTAGTTTGGCTTTGTTGATGCTCTCTTAAAAATGTTCTTGTCACTAAGCCGCCCATGCTATGACTAATCAGTTGCATCTGATTAAATTGATATTCTTCTTGTAAGTGTTTTAATGAAGTGAGTAAATAGTTACTTACTATCTCTAACGGTACACCGCTTGGGTAATAAAGTACCCAAGGTTGGAACTTATCTTGATCAAGCTTGGCAATAATGTCGCTAAATTCAGCTGGACTACCTGATATACCATGAACAAATAATACCGGGGTTTTTTTCGCATCATAAGCTTGCAAAAAGAATAGTCCGCCGCCAACTTCTCGCAAAAAGTCGATAGGACGCCATAAGCCCATAGTGACATTTTCTTTGGCGAAAATACTGTCGTTTAGGCTGACAATCTTACCGATATTGTCGCTACTTTGCTTGGCACTGTAATGAATTTTACGCTTATTGCCGACATTTTCATCTTGCAAGATAGTGATGTTAGGTAATACTTTATGCTCTGCTTTATTTAAGGTGATTTCAGTAAAGTTTTTCGTACCAGCTTTGTACATACTGGCACTTTCATTAGGCTCTCGCCTGTTATTATCATTTTTGTCGATATAGGCACCGATTAAGTAATTCCCTGGCAGTAAGTTGAGCTTATAGTTACCTTGGCTATCCGCTTGCACTTGGCTGATAATTTCAGCGCGGGTCTCAGTTTTAGTTAATGCTGCAACAATAATGTTGGCTTCTGTCGCTTCAACAGAGTGAACTTGTCCGGTAATTTCGGCAATCTCATTAAGCTTTTCTGATTGTTCGCTGATGGTTTTAAGCGCACAGCCAGAGGTTGTCAGCATTAATCCTGCAACTACTGTTGTTGTTAACGTTTTAAAAATCAAGCGCATGAAAACTTTCCTTTGTAATTAAAGCTTAGCTAGCAGCACAGTTAAATCCTGCTAGGCTGATAATTATTCTGATTGGCTGTTGTCAGTTTGCGCTAACCAATCCATCATTAATTGATAACCTAAGGCTAAAACAACAGCACCGACAAATAGGCCAATAATTCCTGATAACAGCATGCCGCCAATAGCGCCTAGTAGAATCACTAGCATAGGAATATCCATACCACGTCCTAAAAATAGCGGTTTAAGGAAGGCATCGCTACTGCTGACAATAATACTAAACACCAAGAAAACAACAGCAGGTGTGGTATCTGCGACAGAAAAATAATAAGCGGCGATGGGGCCAAGTATGATAATAGGCGGTAGTTGTGCGATTGCCAGTATCAGTACGGCAATGGCCCAAATACCCGCAGCGGGTATATCGGCAATCAATAAACCAACGCCCGATAATAATGATTGAATAACCGCAACACCTAAAACACCCGTGGCAACACTGCGTATGGTTGCTACAGTAGTGCTAATGGTGCGAACGCCATTAGCGCCCATTAACCTTGTCATAAAGCGTTGTGTGCCTGTATGGCAGGCTTGTGATTTCGCCATAAACACGACAGCAATAATTAACGAAACAATAAATTGTAATATGCCTACCCCTAAGCCTGCCGCTGCAGAAAGTAAAGCGCCTGAAAGATTTTTGATTTGGCTTGCGTATTGGCTGGCGACTTTTTGAATGTCTTGATAGGCCGCTTGCCAAAAAGAATAGCTTTTTTCACCTATAATGGGCCACTCTTTAACACTTTCATTAGGTACAGGAATTTTTATTGTGCCTTGTTCCATACCTGAGTAGAAATGCTGAGCAGAGTCTATGGCTGAAGAGGTAAGATGAGCGGCAGGAATAGCTAATATGGCGATGCCGATGAGTGCAATTAAGGTAGAAGCTGCTTTGCTGCTACCACGGAGTAATTTAGTTAATTTATTGTGTAAAGGTTTTAACGCCACCGCCAGTATGGCAGCCCAAACAATGATTAAAATAAAGGGGCGTAAAATTTCAAAACACCAAGCTAAAATGATGGCAATAGCACCTAATTTTATAGCGATATCAATAACCCGCTGATTAAATATTTGACTACTGGTTGTCTGTGTTGATTCGCTCATAACTTGAGTTAGCTCCGTGTTAATTTATTGCGTTTTACTTATTGTAATTTGTGGTGTTTATGCCGTTACTTTGTCTTAATCATTGGCGGCTACTATTTAGTTTTGTGGCTTGATAGTGACGACATGCGTGAGCCAACTAAGCTTGCAACTAAAATCGCCAAATAAAATTGTCCAACAATAGCCTCAAGGTAAACCAAAAACCTGGCTACCGGTAACGTTGGCGAAATATCACCAAAGCCTAACGTGGTAATGGTGACAAAGGAAAAATAGATAAATTCAGGAAATAAGGTAAACCAGTTACTGTGGCTACTCATGGCAGGGAACGAGCCGGAAAACTCCAGCTGTAAAAGCGTATATAGCACTGCCCAAATAAGCCCCATTAATAGATAAAGACATATGGCGCCTAGAATCTTATTACCGTCGATATCGCCAGTAAATAACACCTGCCGAGCTGTTTTTATTGCGGTTGAAATAAAAAAGCTGAGGAGCAAAAGTAAATAGAATTGATCAAAACCGGCGTCATCTAACCAGTTACTAAATAGCGCCACTAATAAAATAGCGACAGGAAAAATAAACGCTTTGCGCAAAATAAAGTTTTTTGACTTAACGCCCCAAACGGCAACGAGCAAGGTCATTACAGTAGTTGATTGCACTAATCGTTGCATTGATTGGTCGAAAAACTGTTGTGCGGCGGCGGTGCTTAACAGCAATAATATTAACGCGAAGGTTAGGTAGACAAAATTGTCGCGCTCATCCATTTTCTTCAAAGGTAACGTCTCTGTTTTATTGCTATAACATTTTCGTCGTAGGAGAGTCGAAACATGTTACAAAATAGTTATTATTATCTACAAATTTAACTAAATTTAGCATGGCTAACAAGTAGATATAGGGTTAAAGTAAATAAAATTATGATCACAGGGATATCGCTATGACAACCAGCAGCGTTTTTATGACAGAAGAAGAGATAATTAGCAAAATTCGTAATAGGGAAGTGTTTACTGCCAGCCTTGAAGGTGGTGCGCTTACCTTAAAGATAGACAAATACCTTCCGGCGATGTCGGCAGCAATTCATGATGGTGGTAATTTACGTAGCGAATTAGCTGATAATTGTTTGTTGTCTCAAGCTGAGCGCTATTATGAAGAAGACCCATACACAGCCAGCTTTGTTGCTGAGCAAGCAATTACTTTAACGGCTCATGACTCTCGCTATGAGTATGATCTTAATCGCAATACTGATGAATGCGTGTATGAAACGGCGTGGGGTAAAAAGATTTGGAAAAAGCCACTTGATAGTGACAGCATTACTAAGAGTAAAGCTAAGCATAGTCAATTCTATCGTATTGTTGCCGCAGTGGTTGAAGCCCTGATTGAAGATTTTGGTCAATGCATTGTCTATGACAATCACTCGTATAATTATCAGCGCCATGAAAGAAAAGACTTACCTGTGCTTAATTTAGGTACTAGTTCAGTTAAAAGTGATAAGTGGCGACCTGTGATTGATGCCTGGCTTGCTGATTTAAAAGCCATGCAAGTTGATGGTGTTGAGGTAACTGCTGCTGAGAATGATATTTTCTATGGTAAAGGTTATTTAGCCGCTTTTTGCCACAGTAAATATGACGATGTCTTAGTGCTTGCCACGGAAGCGAAAAAAGTGTTTATGGATGAATTAACAGGTCAAGCCAATGAACAGGTTTTACCATCACTACAGCGTGCGTACAATGATAGTGTTGCCAAGCATACCCAGTGGTATTTAAAGCAATATCATCAGGCTTAAATCATTATGGCTTTTAAATTAAATAACTTGGCTTTAGCGTTAGCCTGTGCCGTACCATTATCAACATTGCTTGTTGGTTGCGCTACAGATAAAGCGTCGCAGCCTATGACTGAGCTTAAGCGCAAGCCTGCTTTATCTGACACCATGAGTTATTACGATATCCATCATCCCGTGATTGGACGCAATGGTATGGTGGTGAGTCAAAGCGCCTTAGCGAGTGATGTTGGCGCGGAAATTTTACGCCAAGGGGGCAATGCGGTTGATGCTGCTGTTGCTGTCGGGTTTGCTTTAGCAGTAACCTTGCCGCGAGCAGGTAATTTAGCCGGTGGCGGTTTTATGTTGGTGCATTTAGCCAAAGAGAATAAAACCTTGGCGATTAATTATCGTGAAATGGCGCCCAAGGCGGCACATCGGGATTTATTCCTTGATGACACAGGGAAAGTTGATCATCACAAGTCATTGCAAACCTTAGCTGCTTCTGGCGTACCAGGTACGGTAGCAGGCTTTGATTATGCGCTAAAACACTATGGCACTATGAGTTTGGCGCAAGTGCTAGTGCCTGCAATTAAGCTAGCGCAACAAGGCATTCTGGTTAATGATGACATGATAAGGATCATGAAAAAAGAATTGCCAAATTTACAAGCAAATGCAGAGACTTGCCGAGTGTTTTTGGCTAAAAATTGCCAACTACCTCAGGTAGGAGAAATCTTAGTTCAGTCTGACTTGGCTAGAACTTTGTCGCATATAGCTCAGCATGGTAAAGCAAGTTTTTATCAAGGTGATATCGCCAAGAAAATTGTTGCTCATATGCAATCGGGTAATGGTTTGATCACTATGGAAGACTTGGCTGCTTACAAAGTGGAAGAAGAGCCTTTGATGCGCGGTACCTATCAAGATTATGAGATTGTCACTATGCCACCACCGAGTTCAGGTGGCGTTCACCTTATTCAAATGATGAACATGCTTGAGCAATTACCTATGGATGACGTTGCTCAAGGTAGTGCAAACTTATTGCACTTACAAACTGAAATTAGTAAACGAGCATACGCTGATAGAAGTAAGTTTTTAGGGGATCCTGACTTTGTACAAATGCCATTATCAGGCTTGCTATCAAAGGAATATGCTAAAGAGCTAGTAGCTGATATATCACTTGATGCGCTAACTCGTTCAAAAGATATTGCCCACGGTGAACCTCAAGCGTATGAAAGCCCTGATACTACCCACTTTTCGGTCATGGATAGTCAAGGCAATGTTGTTAGTAATACTTACACACTCAATCATTACTATGGTAGCAGTATTACTATTCCTGGCACGGGTATGTTAATAAATAATACTATGGATGACTTTACTGCCAAGATAGGGGTTGCTAATAGTTATGGTTTAGTTGGTGGGCAAGCTAATGCGGTGGCAGGTAAAAAGCAGCCGCTAAGTTCGATGACTCCGACTATTGTCTTTAAAGCTGGTAAACCTTTTTTAGCAACGGGGACGCCAGGTGGTAGTAAAATTATTACCAGTGTTTTTCAGCAGTTAGTTAATATTTTGCATTATGATATGAATGTGAGTGAAGCAACTAACGCGCCGAGAACTCATCATCAATGGCAGCCAGATATCTTGTATGTTGAGCAGGGGATATCGCCAGATACTTTAGATATTTTATCTAAAAAAGGTTATCAAATTGAGTTAACGCGAAGCTTAGGTAGCTTGCAATCTATTATGTTTAAAGATGGCGTTTTTTATGGTGCAGCAGATCCTAGAAGACCAAACGCAAAAGCGGTTGCTTTGCCATAACCTTATTTGGGACGGGTCACTACCAATAAAAAAGCCATCGAGACGATGGCTTTTGCTTTTCTTTACTTTGCTTTGTTTTACTTAGGGTTAAATCCAGCCTAAGACATCTTTCATTACCGACCAGCGTGGCTTTTTCGCTTTAGGGTTTTCCCCTAAAATCCAGTAATCATAAACTTTTTTCTGGAAGCCATTTTCTTCTTTTAGTTTCAGCCAAGTGTTAATAAAGGCAACATATTCTAGCTGTCCTTTCGGTAAGGTAAAACCAACAGGCGCTCTTAATTTCATTCCTTTTGGTATTACGGCTGAATAGTTAGGGTAGAGCATTGCCCAAGCTGAGCCTGCTTCTGTGGAGAAGATTAAGGCATCAACCCCTTCATATTTGCCTTTAAGGAAGTTTCTGACACTCGTTACTGGGGTTAGCGTGGCATTAGGGAAATATTCTTTTACCGCTTCACTATAGTATTTGCTGTTACCAATACCTAAGTTAAGCTTTTTCATCTCTTTAATATCATAAACATCAGCAAAGTCATCACGTTTAGAGTCACTGATAAGTAAGCCCGCAGTGTGATAAGTGTAAGAGTCAGAGAAAGCGACTTTTAATGCCCTAAGTGGCGTAATTATTTTGCCGCCTATGGTTATATCAACGCTACCATTTGCGAGAAGCTCAGCCTCTTGTTTTTTGTCTTTAATGCGGATAAGCGCCATTTTAACACCAAGGTCTCGGGCGAATTCATTAATAATTTCAACATCAAAGCCAACAATTTGATTGTCTTTATTACTAAACGCATAAGGTAAGCTGGCATTAAAATAACCGACGCGAATACTACCGCGTGCGAGAATAATATCTAATCTATCTTGTTGCAGCTCAGCTTGGCTAAGTGGCGTGAGTTCTGTGTAGCTTTCATGAGCAACTTGCTCAGCCATAGGTTTTAATGATTCAAAGGTTTGTACGCCCTCGTACTTATAGGGGATCATTGCAGTCAGTAGTAAACCAGCGGCTATCATAACGCCAAAGGTAACACCTAAATGCACGGCAATAGCCTGCATTAATCTGTGCCAGCGCAGTTTTTTAAGTACCGCTGATGCTACTAGTAAGGTCACAACAAAGCCATGTAAGGCGGCAAGGCCTGTAGCAAAGCGCGCGGTAACAACACTACCTAAAAGATACAATTGGAATTGGTCTGCGGGTAAATCAAAAAAGTCTAATAAAAATGGGATAGCGACAGCCATGCTACCAAAAGCCGTTAGCGCGCCCATAACCACAAAGGAGATGTAGTCGTCTAATCCTAAAGGAGAGCCAACATACCAAGCAGAAAACAAGACAAAGCCTAAACCAAGTAAAGTCCCTGTGCTTGGGAAACTGTAGGCGGTAGGCACGAGTACATCAACGGTTGAGTTAGTTTCTTCGCACTCCATTTTATGCTTGGCAAGCAGTTCTTTACAGCGATCAATGATCATAGGTAATACCACTAACACGGTACCCGTTGCTATTGCGGTAATTACCGCTTCACCTGCGGTAGATAGTACTTCCTTGTATGAAAGTGGCGTTGCCCAATGAATAAGTAAAGGTAAGAAAACAAAGGTTAATAAGGCTGCTGCGATGATATAAACCCATAAAAATATTTGTAAACGGCCTAGCTCTTCTACCTCAAGGGTACCAGCAGCAGATGCTGAAATAGCAAAAATACCTAAAGGTGCCAGTTTGGCAACATATGAGGCAACCTTCATTAAGCTATCACCAACATTGGTGGTCAGTGTCAGTAGGGTTTCTTTATTTTTTACATTGATCAGCGCTATACCCATTAACAATGAAAAAAGTACAACCGCGGGCACTATGGTTTCTGATAATGAGGCAAAAATATTTGACGGTATATAAAGCTTAATAAAGTTAAAAGCTGCGGGCTCGGCCACCATACTGGTACTAAAGAAGCCGCCTGTTTGCCAGTTAGGGTAAGCCAAAGGCAATAGTAATAAGGTACACATCACTGACAGCCACATAATTAAAATGACTTTGACAGCCCGAACACCTATGCTTGCCGCCATGTCACTATCTAGTCGCCCTAAGCCACCAATAATGGAAACCAGTACATAAGGGAGTACTGTCATTTGCAGTAAGCGAATATAGACATTACCTATTACTTCTAGCTCACCTGCTGGCTCTCCGACAAATATACCGGTGGCAATACCAAGTAAAAGGGCGATGATCACGCGTTGAAAAGGGCTCAACTTTTTATAAAATTTTACAACTGGCATCATGCCTCCGTGTATATACTTAGCACTACTTTACTGTGCTGTTTTCTCTAAGTTCTTTGTTAGTTGGCTGACTATAAGTCAATACACTATACTTTATCACTTGATTTCTTGATTGAGTAGCGTGATATTTAGTTAATTTATAAAAGAATATTCTTGAATAGATCTCTGGTGAGTAAATTTTTTTGCTTGCTCTTAATATCCACAAGGATCAACAGCCGCTGGGACAAATGTGAGTATTTACCTATGAATACAGCACCGTCAATAAGTCAATTACAACTGCGCGCCTTTATTATTGTTATAGCTATTTTTGTCTTGACCAAGGTCGCTTATCGTGTGTTTATTGAACAGCCGCTAGTTGAGGAAACGCTAAGCTTATTAATTAAAAGAGATTTAGAAGATATTCGCCATGATGCCCAGCGATATTTAACGCATTTAGAAGATATTAACTATAAATTGGTACAGCAAAATTTCCCTGAACAAGCGGTGCCAGATGAGCTTTTCTTAGCGTTAGATATTGATGGCGTTTTTTTTATCGACGCAGCATTAAACACAGTAGTTAAAAAAGGCTTTAATCACTTAACTCAGCAGCCGCTTCAATTTGAACTTGATGATTTTGATCGCTTTCCTGAGCATAAGCGTTTATTTTTGCCGCGTTCCAATGGGCAGAAATTTATGCCAACTTCAGGCATGATCCAAACCCTTTATGGGCCAGCATTCTTTAGTAGCGCCCAGATTATAAGTACGCTGAAAGAGGGTGAAAATAACGGCTACATTATGGTGGTTCGTATTTTAGAGCAAAACTTTTTAGATGATTTTGCTAAAGATGGTTATGCGCAGTTATCGCTTAACGCGATAAGCAAAAGTGTTAACCCCGATAAGCTTAAACATTGGACAGATATTCCGGTTATTGGCCGGCAAAACCCTGTCAATCAATTAGTGATTGATGATTATTTTGATAAACCTATCGCTATATTAACGGTAACCCATACCACCAGTGTTGTTTCTCCTTGGTTTGATGAACGCGGTTTTATTTATGTTGGCATTTTGATGTTATCACTACTTGCATGGCGAGTATGGGCAATTAAGCGCTTTGTTACCCCTATTCGCGCTTTAGCTCTACAAATAAAAGCAATGAGTGAAAACCTAAAGTTAGAAAAGTTAAATGAAGACAATAAAATTGCTGAGTTAAATCACTTTGCTGAAAGTTTTAATCACTTAACGACAACAGTTAAACAGCAAGCCAGTAAGCTGAACGAGCAAATATACCTTGATCCACTGACACAAATTGCTAATCGTAGAGCCTTTAATCAACACTTTACTCGGCAAGTCAATTTATTAAAACGCCATAACATTGGCTTTTGCTTGATCATGGCTGATGTTGATCACTTTAAGCGCTATAACGATAGCTTAGGTCATCTAGCTGGCGATGAAGCTTTAGTGAAAGTAGCGCAAATTCTTACTGGCTTTTTTAAGCGTAATGCTGATATTTGTGCTCGTTATGGTGGTGAAGAGTTCATTATGCTTTTTAGTGATGTCTCAATAGCGTTTGCTGAGCAACAAATGAATGATATGTTAGCAAGTATGCATGAGCAGGCCATTGAGCACCCAGACTCGCCAACCGCACAATATGTCACCTTAAGTCTTGGCGCTTGTTTTGTGGATGGTAATAAGGTTGATGCGAGTAAGTTACAGCAAGAGGGAGTGATAGCTTTAGCAGATGAAGCCTTGTATAGCTCTAAAGAGCAGGGGCGTAATCGACTGACCATTAAGCATTACTGAGCTGACTGAATTTACGTTGACTCGTTTATAGGCCTTATAGATAATGCTTGTTAAATCAGTAATTTCACCAAGGAAAGTAAACAAACATGTCAGAACAATCACAAAGCACAGAGGGTAAAAGTGCAGAGGGTAGCGCCGAGATTAGTCATGATCCTGTACGCAAAATTACCAAATACATTCTGTTTTTAACTGCTTTTCTTTTTATTTGGTACGTTATTGCTGATAGGCACGCTCCTTGGTCTGATCAAGCCAGGTTACAAACCTATGTAATTCCTATTGTTCCGCAAGTATCAGGTCGTGTTACTGAAGTATTCGTAGAACAAGATCAAATCGTTAAAGCTGGCGATGTTTTATTTCATATTGATCAAAGTGATTACAAGCTTGCGGTTGAAAATGCCGAAGCAGCACTGGAGCTTGCAGGCCAAGAAATAGGTGCTGGCATGGCAGCTGTGGTTACTGCACAAGCACAGTTAGTAGTTGCAGAAACCAATGTTGAACATGTAAAAGCACAAAGTGCCCGTGTGTTTGAAATGGAAAAGAAGAATGTGCTTTCACATTCTGACGGTGATAAAGCCCGTGCTGCCATTAAAGCAAGTAAAGCACAAGTAGTGAGCGCCCAAGCTAATTTAGATAAGGCAAAACAAGCGCTTGGTAAAGAAGGTAATGAAAACCCGCGTATTCGTTCTGCCATTGCCAAGCTTAAAAAAGCACAACTTGATTTAAGCCGCACCGTTATTGTTGCCCCGGCTGATGGTGGTATTACTAACTTACAAATAGATACTGGTTATTATGCCAATGCTGGTGTTGCCGCCATGACGTTTGTTGAAGGCAATAATGCTTGGATTCAAGTGAATCTTCGAGAAAATAATTTAGCGAACCTTGCTGTCGGCAATGTGGTTGAAATCGCCTTAGATGTTAACCCCGGCGCTATTTACCAAGGTAAAGTCAGTAGTATTGGTTTTGCAGTTGATACCGCCTCTACTAGTGCGGTCGGAGGGCTTGCTTCAGTTGAGTCAAAAACTGGCTGGTTAAGAGATGCGCAGCGCTTTCCTGTAATGATCACCTTTGATGATGATTCAACACGTGGCCTTCGCCGTCTTGGTGGCCAAGCTGATGTGCAAATTTATACTGGCGATAACTGGTTTGTTAATAGCATGGGCAAATTGTGGATAAGAGTACTGAGTGTGCTTTCATATATTTACTAAATTGTTAAAGCATTAAATGAACTCTCTATTTATCAGTAAACTCTACGCCGATGTTAATACTATGCGAGTATTACGTTTTGCCTTTGGGGTAACCTTTGCTTGTGGTTTAGCTTATGGTATCAATTGGCCTCTGGCATTTTTGCTGCCGGTTTTTACCGCCTTGATTTTGGCTATGCCTCTGCCTAAACCATCATTACGCGCAAGTTTGCAGAATATGATGTCGACCTTATTTGCTTTTGCTATCGGTTTGGTATTTTCATTATTTTTTTTACAATTCCCTCTAGCCTACTTGGTTATGTTGGCTTTGGTATTGTTCCACTTGTATTACTATCTTAATCGTGGCGGCTCTTTTTGGTTTACCTTGATGGCAATGATCGCTATTTTAGTGTTGCCTATGATAGCCAATAGCCATGAAGGCTTAGCGGTAAGTTTTTCTGCTGGTTTTGTTTACTCTAGCTGGTTAACTATTGCTATGATTTGGCTTGCGCATTTTGTTTTTCCAGACCCTGAATTTACTCAGTTTCCAGTAAAACCTAAGTACAATAAAGCTTATGTTGATGTGGCTGCTAAGCTGGCGTTAAAAAGTACTTTAGTGGTTTATCCTATAACAGCAGTTTTTATCACTTATGGTCTGTCAGATTATTTATTGGTGATGATTTTCTCTGCGCTATTTATTTTAAAGCCTGACTTAACTCAAGGGAAAGAGGCTGGCAAAAACTCTTTAATATCAACAGTGCTAGGCGGTGTGTTTGCTTGGTTGTTTTACTGGCTTATTGTCGCTGTACCTCAGTTTCACTTTTATCTGTTATTAATGTTGGCAACCACGCTGTTTTTTGGCCGAAATATTTTTTCAGGTTCAGCAATGGCAAAGTATTACAGTTCAGGCTTTATCGCGCTTTTGGTAGTGGTGAATTCAAGTATGGCGGCAGATGCTAATTTTAATGCCATTTTAGCTCAGCGAATTTTATTAATCACCACCGCGATAGTTTACATTGTTTGCGCTCTTAAGGTGATTGAACGGTACTTTTTAAGACATGAGTATAAGACATGAGCTCAAGCAAATATCAAAAAAGTGATAATGTGAGTTGTAAGGCAAGCTAAAGATAAGCTTAAGGAAAGTTATGGCACAATTAATTAAGTTAGCAACTAGGTTAAAGCAAGCGCTTGTTATTGCGCTTGTTTGTCAGTTAAGTGCATGTTCTATGCTGCCGACTGATTTTGAACGTGAAGATAGCCATGCTTTTACCGATACTGCGCAAACCCGTCTTGGCCAGTTAGCCAAACAGATGCAGTCAAAAAATCCTGAGCATTCCTCTATGTTCCTTATTGGTGAGGGCACAGATGCCTTTTTAACTCGTATGGTGCTTATGAATATGGCAGAGCGCTCTATTGATATTCAATATTTTATTTTTAAGTCAGATATTATTGGCAAGTTAATGATGGACACTATGCTTGAGCGAGCAGAGCGTGGTGTGCGCGTACGGATATTGTTAGATGAATTAACCCTTGATAGTGAAACAAAAGCGATTTTGTTCGCGATGGATCATCACCCATTAATTGATGTGCGCATATATAATCCATTTTCCTCAACAGGCTATAAAGCACCCGCTGCACTAACCGATACGGCACGAATTAACCGCAGAATGCATAATAAATCCTTTACGGTAGACAGTCAGTACACTGTTGTTGGCGGTCGTAATATTGAAGAGAACTATTTTTCTGCCAATAGCCGAAGTAATTATGCCGATTTAGATATTGTTGCTGTGGGCCCTGTGGTTACTGATGTTAATGAGCAGTTTGATATTTACTTTAATAGCCCATTAGCTATTCCAAGTTTTGTTTTTGACGAGCATAAACATCATAAAACGCGTCTTGCTCAGGTTAAGTCTGAACTAGCTAGATTTGTTGAGTCGATACAAGACTCAGATTACGCCCAAGACTTGAGAAGTACCACTATGTATAAGCGCATTGTTAATGGTCTTTCTGGTCAAGATGAAGCGTTAATTTTTCAAGGTAAAGCGCACGTAATTTACGATAGCCCAGAAAAAACCTTAGGTAAGTCTGAGTTAGAAACAACCTATATGATCGCTATGCTTAGGCCACATACAGAAAAAATTGCGCAGACATTAGAGTTAATTTCACCTTATTTTATTCCAGGAGATGAAGGTACAAAGCATCTGACGGATTTGGTAAAAAAAGGGATTAAAGTGCGGGTGATCACTAATTCGCTGGCATCAACAGATGGCATTCTAGCCCAGTCTGGTTATGCTAGGCATAGATATAATTTGCTAAAAGGTGGCGTTGAGCTATATGAGCTAAAGCCTAAGGCAAAGTCAAAAGCGAGCCGTTCATTAAAACGTAGTGCTGAGGCAAAAAGTGCTTTGCACGCCAAAACTTATATTTTTGATCGCAAAGAGGTGTATATAGGCTCGTTTAACTTTGATCCTAGATCTGCCTTAATTAATACTGAGCTGGGGCTTGTTTGTGAAACTCCTGATATGGCGAGCTATATAGCAGCAGAGCTTTTTGACAAAAGTGTTGAACAAGCCGCTTATCAATTGGCTTTGATTGATGATGATGTAGTTTGGCTTGAAGCGAGTCATGATGGTCAGGTGATTAAGCATAGCGTACAGCCGGAAACAAGTTGGTGGCGTCGCTTTAATTTATACCTTTACTCTCTGTTACCCATAGAGTCGCAATTATAGCTTGGCTGATATGTCTATTTTTCTTCGAAATTTTATTTTACTTACGGCAATTGTTTTGCTTACTGGCTGCTCAACTGGCGCAAGCTTTAATGCGGTAAACTTTTTTCAGGGAAAGTTGCCGCAAAAAGTGTGTCGGCAGTATCAAGACTTATCCTATCAAGATGCGCAAAGTAAAATGAATCTTGATATTTACCAGCTGCAGCAACAGGTTGAGCGTAGTTTAGTTTTTCGTGAGAAGGTCGCAGTAAACCTTAAGCAATTAAACGCCTTAGCGAATCAAGATAAGCCATTTTCACCTAAATTGATTAACCAACTAAGCCAAGCCATTGCCCTGGAAATTGAGTTAATGAAACCTATATTAGCAACGGCGGCAAAGCATGGTTGTTGGTATAGTGAGCAAACAGCCAACGTTGATAATCGCATCAAGCTAAAAGGTTCTATGATAGCGCTGGCTACCTTAGTATCGCTTTATGATGAATACGGTACTGTGTTTGCGGTGATCAGTGAAAATGATCGCTTACGACGTTTCCTTAACCATGCTGACAGTGGTTATAGCCGCGATGAATATTTGCTTGAAAGCTTAACTAGTATGTATGTTGATACTGATATGCTTGCTTATGTCAGTGATTTAGTTCACGCCTACCATGATAACAAAGAGAAAATAACTCAGCTGGCAAAGCTAGATGATAACTTGGCGTATTTGCTACACATGGTTGACACCTCGAAAAGTTACCCTGTGCTACTGCAAATGGACTTTATTGATATTGCTAATTATCGACGAAAAATTCGCCGTAGAGTAACCCGTGATACGCTCAAGGAAATTGGCCGAGCCACCGTTAATAGCTTAAGTGAAGGCTTTAGTAACGCGGTTGGTAATTACGAAGAAAGAAAGGGCTTACTTTATCAAGATAAAGCCGTTGAGCATTATGTTAGGCAACACTTGCAGTTAGGCGATATTTTATTGGAAAAAACGCCCTTTCGTTTAACTGATAGTATGATACCAGGGCATTGGGGCCATGCTGCGATTTGGATAGGTACAGAGCAAGAATTACGAGCTATAGGTTTGTGGCAAAACCCATTAGTGCAAAAATACTATCAAGAAATTCAGCAAGGACAATTACTGGCTGAGTCATTACGTACAGGTACACAGCTGAGCCATTTATCTGATTTTCTTAATGTGGATGATCTTGCTATTATCCGCCCGAAAATACCGTTAACATTAGCGCAAAAGCGCTCTGTGATTTTGTTGACCTTACGACAAATTGGTAAAGCCTATGACTTTAATTTTGATGTTGAAACCACAGATAAAATTGTTTGCTCGCAGCTTGTCTATTTAGCCTATCAAGATATTGATTGGCCGACAGAATCAACCTTAGGTCGCTATACTATTAGCCCTGATAATATCGCCACGAAAACATTAGATGATGGCCCTTTATCGTTAAAACTTTTTTATCATCAGGGTAAGTTGCAACAGGCGCATTCATTGAACTTAATGCAGAAGCTTATGCAAGCAGAAGTAGAGTAAAATTTGATTAAATGATGAACTGATTTGGAGATTTCTATGATGGTTAAAAATAGTGTATTAGCTATATGCCTTTTTTCGTTAATGGCGTGTGCGACAACAACTAATCAGACAGCAGAAACGGATAAAACCGTGGTATCTGTTGGTGTATGTAAAGAGCCTAGACCACAAATGTGTACCATGGATTACACGCCAGTTTGTGCCAATGTTGCCGGAAAAACCCTAAAAACTTATGGCAATGCCTGTGGCGCTTGCGGTGATGTTAATGTTAACGAATATGTTAAGGGTGAATGTATAACTGATGATGTTAAAGCTTTTCCTAACCATGCTACAGGAGGTAGCGCGGTAAAAAAGAGCAGCAGCTAGCGCGTAATGATGTTTGGCATGCAGCTAAACTCAAAGGTGTTAGTTATCGCGCTATCGGGCAAGAGCCTGCTTGGTTACTGGAAATCATAACAGGTAAGCATTTTTATTTAACTACAGACTATGGGCAAGTAGTTAAACGCTATTTATATGTGCAGCCTGAGCAATTTCCAGAGCAAAAGCGTAGTCACTTTTATGTTAATGATCAGCTTGAGATTATCATCGAGGGTGTTAAATGCCTAGATGCCATGAGCGGTGAGCAGTTTGCCTCGAAAGTGACCATAATTACCGCCAATAGACGCTTAACCGGTTGTGGTCGGGCGTTACATTAATGTTTTGTTAGCTTGTTATTAAGCAACGGAGTTTAACGGGTGAAAGTATTATTACTCTCAGCTTATGATGCAGCTAGTCATCAATATTGGCGTAAAGCCTTAGTTGCTCAATTTCCTCAATATCATTTTACGGTGTTAGCTTTACCTGCACGTTTTTTCTCGTGGCGCATTCGTGGCAATAGTTTAACTTGGGCGTTTAAACACCGAGATATGTTAACGCAAGACTATGACTTAATTATTGCCACTTCAATGACAGATCTGTCGGCGTTAAAAGGCTTTGTGCCAGAGCTGGCAAATACGCCAAGTATTTTATATTTTCATGAGAATCAATTTGCTTACCCTAAATCGGGGAAAGAGTTTACTTCGGTTGAACCGCAGGTTTTAAATTTATATGGCGCCTTGGCAGCTGATAGGGTGGTTTTTAATAGTCAGTACAACCAAAACACCTTTCTAAAGGGGTGTCAGCAACTATTAAAAAAACTACCAGATCAAGTACCTGAAAACTTAACTGAGCTGTTGCAGGAAAAATCTTGTGTCTTGCCTGTCCCCATATTAAATACAGCCTATTTAAACCATAGCGGACAAACTGGGGCGCTTGAGATAGTTTGGAATCACCGATGGGAGTTTGATAAAGGCCCAGAGCTATTACATAGGGCGTTAGTAAAGCTAAAGCAGCAAAATGTCGACTTTAAATTGCACCTTGTTGGTCAACGTTTTCGTTATAGCCCTGACGTGTTCGAGCAAATTTATCAGGAATTTACTGGCTATATTGGCCAGTGGGGTTTTATTAAGTCGAAAGCACAATATCAAGCGTTATTACAATCAAGTGATGTAGTGTTATCTACCGCGCTACATGATTTTCAAGGGCTGGCTATTTTAGAAGGGGTTGCGGCTGGCTGTATACCCCTTGTACCGAACAGGTTAGCTTATCCAGAGTACTTTTCTGCTGATTATTGTTACCAAGGTGGTGAGGATGAAACCGATAACTTAGTGGCTAAGTTATCGGTTCTCGCTCAGCAAAAACAAGCAGGGAGCTTACCTAAAAGCCCAGATATTAACGGCCTTAGTTGGCAAGCACAGCGAAGCGCATATCAAGAGCTAATAGAAGACCTAGTTCGTGAACAAGCATTTAGTGATTAAGCGCTTGCCAGTTATTATCAGCAAAGAACTTAGGGTAGTGTTCTAATGCTTTGATTAGGGTAACTGCCGCCTGTCTTGGTTGCTCTTTGCTTTTCATTTGCTCACTGGCTTGCATAATAGAAAAAAGTAAGTGGTGCAGCTGCTCATCCGCCGCTTTGGGTAAAGCGCAATGCTTAAAAATATACTGTAAGTGAGTGTTAATATTTTTAGCCAGCTTTTCATATTCAGCTAAGGTAAAAGTGTTGTGATGAATCGCATCAATGTTGTTTTCAATTTCGCGTTTAATTTGCGTCATACCTAAGTGTAAGCTGTCATCAATAGACCACTTTTTGCCATCATTTAATGTTAATTGCGTTAAAGGGTTGTGTTGAGGTGCGTGATGGTGATGATCATTTTCATACGCTAGGCATGTTGCACTTAAGGTGAGCATTAGCATAGCTAGTAGCGGTGTTAACGGTTTCATTGCGATCCTTACTGACTGTGTTTATAGCAATTTGCTATGACTTGATTATTAGCAACATTGTCAGCAACTAAGCTTGATTTTGCTTTGTTTTAAATCAGTAAAAGCTGATATTTAAGCTAAGTGTTAATAATTCAACTAGTTCTCGATATGGGTAGCTTAATGGTAAAGCTTAAGCCTTGCGCTAAGGGTTTACAGGTAATGCTTTTATTAATTTTGAAGCACGCTGATTGATAACTTTATCTTTATTTGCGCTATTTCTAATGAGAAAGAGGGTTAAATGCTAAGGATAAGCTCTTGCTAGATTGCTAGGCTTTGGTTAATGATGTTTTCAGTATGTTTGCTGGCGAATTTGCCAACAAGGAAGATAATTGCAGGCAGGAAGGAGGTTACTCAGTTAAAGCATGACTTATAAAGGTATGACTTATAAAGGTATGGCTTATAAAGTTATGATTTAGCTTTAACTGAGTAATATTTTAACTGAGTAATATTTTAACTGAGTAATATTTTAACTGGTTATTTTTCCATTATTTGCCACACGGCCACTGAGCCAGAAATTTCATTACCAACGACCAATAAAGCTTCATTGGTTGGGCTATCTTTAGCAGCGATAAACTTCATCCCTTCAGGGGCTAAATCACCGCTGATATCTGCACCTTCCACTAAGCCGCGATTATAGAAGTATTCAACAAACTTAACATTGTAAGGGTTGGTTATGTTGTAAGCTAAGATGCCGCCCATGCGCTCTAAGCCAATAAAAGCATAGGTTTGTGAGCCTACTTGACCTATAGCTAGCGCTTCTGGCTCTGCGCCTTTGGCATCAGAGCGAGTATCACCTTCGTTTTCATCTTCATCATTATTAAAGGCTGCACCATGAATTGAAGCGGTAATACGAGCAATGTCATCACCAGAGTCAAACACCACTAAACCATTGCTATCCCAAATGGTAAAAGAACGTGCGCCATAGGCGTATAACTGGCTATATTCATTGTTATCGTTTTTGCCTAAGGCGTTAGTAACCAGTAAACGACCTAAACCATTTTTACCGCCATTGTCACTCACATAAGCATCTAACTCAGCACTGACGCTGCCAAAATCTTCAAGATCTTTTACTCTTGCTTCATCAGTGTATGAAATACAAATTTCTTCGCCATCTTCCCATTCATAGATACCTTGAGGGAAGTCTGTTTGACACTCAGCTTTACCAGCATCTTCAGCAGCTTCTCGTTCAAAGGCTATATATTCGCGCCCATCACCTTCATTGGCTGAAACAATAAAGTTAGCATTTTGCCATGAATAGCTAGCGATGGTATCAGGCTGATACATGCCATAAAGGTTTTGATATTGCTTTAAGTTTACGCCACCGTCTTTATCGGAAACATCGATTAAATGTTGGCTCCAATCTTTAAAACCAAGCCCTTTAATATCTACGCTATTATCCTTTAAATTTACTGTAGCAATGGCGTTATTTTCTTGTAGAGACACATAAGCAAACTGATTATCTTGAGAAATGGCGATGTATTCCGGCTCTAAATCTTGTGCCACTGTGTACTGGCGAATGCTGCCTTTGATCTCTTGCCCTGATGGGTTAGAAAACTTAACCCCCTGCGCGGCTAATTCAGCTTGCTTGTTATTAAAGCTATCAAAGTCAATACTAATGGCGGTGTCTGCTGGCATAGCATCGGTGATATTAATAATTGAAATAGAGCCTTTAGGATCTATAACGTAATCTTTTGCCGGTTCGCCTTCATTGGCAACTAACACCTTTTTACCATCGTGAGTGAAAACCACATTATCCGGCAGGTTACCTACTTCAACATTTTTGATAAAGCTTGGTGCTGCACCTGAAATATCAAAAAAGGCAATATGGCCGTTATCGTTAACATTGCCAGAAGCAACCGCTACGGCCAGTAATTCATTATTGTTATCAATGGCGATGCTGTTGGCATCACCTGTTAGGTTAGCCGTTAAGGCTAAATCTAGGGTGATAGTTGAGCTTAGATTGCTATCAGTTACCACACCTTCAGCATCTTTTGTCAGTACTACAGCATCAAAACTACTGGCATCAATAATTTCAATCACAGCAGGAGAGATTGAGCTATTAATGGCGTAGAACCATTGCTTGGACTTTTGATAATCCACTATTTCAGCTGCCCCTTCTGGCGCATTAGCATTTAATACTGTGCGAGCGACTAGCTCAACTTGTAGCGAAGTAGGGGCATTTTTTCCATTCGTGCCATTGATACCGTTTGTACCATTAGTGCCAGCAGGTCCAGTAGCGCCTTGGCTGCCATCGTCGCCGTTGCAGGCGGTTAATGTGGTAATTAGTGCCAGGCTGACTAAGGTTTTGTTGAACTTCATTTTGTGTCCTTGACTGATTTTTGTATTAAAAGCTCTATCTCAACAGGGTGTTGTGACATTTTTAATACATTTTTATGATTTGCCTGTGACAGTAATATTGCGGATTTTTTTCTTCTGGAATGTCTTTGTTACATAAACATGAAAAAGTTAATAGTAATTATTATCATTTGCCTTTACTTTGTTTCATCTGCTGTTAGAATGCGCCTCGTTTGATTATTACTCTCCCTATTCTTATTGAGGAAACACATGAAACTTAGTTATTTATCTGTGGGTATTTCCCTAGCCATTTTGTCTTTAGCACCCCCAGTTTATGCCGACGATGCCGGCATAGAGGTAATAGAAGTAAAAGGAAGTTACTTTAATGACTATAAAGTTGATAGTGCATCCGGCGCTATGCGTACTAATGCCTCCTTGCTAGAGACAGCGCAGGCGGTAACGGTTATTCCAGAGACTATTATTGATGAACAATTAGCGACAACATTGGGTGAAGTGCTAAGTAATGTTGCCAGTTTATCGCCAGGCTCAAAACAACGTAATCGCGAGGTGTTCAGTTCTCGTGGTTTTACCTTAAGCTCTTCAAATGGTTATTTACGTGATGGTCATCAGCATTGGTCTCACTATCAGCAGCCAATTGAAACCTTGTCACATGTAGAAGTGTTGCGTGGCCCATCAAGTATGCTTTATGGTCAGTCTGCACCCGGTGGTTTGATTAATATGGTGACTAAAAAGCCGACCGACAATACCTTGTTTGATATCAGCGCCGATGTCGATCAGCATGGCTCTAGCCGTTTTATGCTAGATGCAGGCGGAGAAATTGTTGAAGATTTAAGTTACCGTGGCGTTTTAGTCAAACAAGATGTGATTTATGAGCGTGAATATCAAAATGGTGAGCAGCGTGAACGTGATCGCTTTTTAGGCTCAATGAGTGTTGATTATAACTTTACTGAAAACTTGTTAGTGAATGTTTATTACGATCAAACCAATGATAAAGCGGGCTTAGATACAGGTGCTTGGTTAGATGCAAATGGTGATGTTATTGGTGATGATAAAACCATTCGCGATTTTTCTTGGGCATTTACCGACATAACTGTGGCTAATGTCGGCACGCGAGTAAACTACTTTTTTAATCCGCAATGGGAATTAAAGCTAGGTTATAACGAGCAAACATTTGAGCGTCAGCGCTTTGAATCATCGCCGAAAATGCCTAAAAACTATCAAGAAGGCGATAGCTATACTTCAAAACCGTACGATAGGTTTGATGACTGGCAGTTTAAGACATTTTATATCGATCTTGTTGGTGAATTCAGCTTTGCTTCTGTAGATCACCAAGTGCTAATTGGTGCCAATAGCTTAGATTATTATTATGGTCAGCTAAAAACTAATGCCGACCCTATTGACTATACTCCTGGCCAAGCTGAGCCGTTAAGACCTGATGTTAGCTATAAAACAGACGATAGTTTGTATACCAGCGAGTATGATTACTATGGTGTTTATTTCCAAGACCTAATTACCTTTAACGATCAGTGGCAAGCGGTATTTGGTGGTCGCTTTGATAAGCAAAATAAAAAAGGCGCAGATAGTGATTCTTTTGTCCCTAAGTTAGGTGTGTTATATCACCCAATTGATGATGCGACGGTTTACATTAATTACTCTGAAAGCTTTGAGCCTGCATCAAGTGAAACACTTAATGATGAGACCGATAAAAATCACGGCATGGCACTTGATGCGGTAACTTCATCACAAATTGAGTTAGGGGCAAAGTGGCAAGTTTCTGAGCGTTTACTGGTGGAAACGGCATTATTTGATATTGAAAAAACGGGTGCTTTAATCACTGAAACATTAGAAAACGATCCTGTTTACGATACCATTACCACACAAGCGGGTGTTCAGCGTCATAAAGGTTTAGAGTTATCAGCTCAAGGTGCGATAACAGATAGATTATTTGTTATGGCCTCTGCTATGTATCTAGATGCCGTTTATGAGCGTGATAATAAGTATCAAGGCAACACGCCGGTTGATGCACCTGAGTGGTCGGCATCGATTTGGTCACGTTATGAGCTGACAGAAGCATTAGCGTTAAATGCTGGGGTATTCTACCAAGGTGAGCGTTATGCCGATAGTGACAATACCGTCACTAAAGATGCCTATGCGCGTGTTGACTTAGGGGCAAGCTATCAAATGGATATTGGCAATAAAACCCTAGATTTTAGATTTAATGTTGAGAACGTACTTGATACTGACTACCTTGCTGGCGGCGGTATTAACAATGTTACTGTTGGTGATGGTAGAACAGCACGCTTTGAAGTTAAAGCTTCATTCTAAGCTGTAATACTAATTGAAATAGTTAACTCAATTACTATAAATATATCGCCCAGTGGAGCTCTGGGCGATTCACACTTAAGGATATTATGGTATTAGGGATATCATGATATTAAGCGCCATAGTGGCGCTTTTTTAGGTATTTGTCCTGTATGAAAATTAGAAAAATTCTCTTTTGGCTACACCTCATCTTAGGCTGTAGTGCCGCTTTATTTGTTTTTATTATGTCGATTACTGGCGTTGCCTTAACTTATGAAAGGCAAATGATTAAGTTGGCAGAGCGCAGTGATTACATAAAGCCTGAAAATGAGGCCAGTAAGCCTTTATCATTAGATAAGTTAACCGCGATAGCGCAAAGACTACCGGCTAAGAAAGCACCTGCCATGACATTAATTAATGAACGCGGTGCACCCGTCATAGTGAAAGAAGGCCGAAAAACGCTGGCATATTTAAACCCCTATACTGGTGAGAAAATGGTAGAGCCGGGCAAAGGTACAAAAGTCTTTTTTAAAAAACTGCGCGCTTTTCATCGCTGGTTAACACTTGATGGCAAATTCAGTGAAGCAGGGCGTTGGGTTAATGGTATAGCGAATCTGATTTTCTTTATCTTGCTGTTAACTGGTTTGTATTTGTGGCTGCCAAACCGTTTTAAAGCTAAGGCATTTAAGCAAAAATTAACGCTTACATCGAAACACAATTCCGTCAAGGCAAGGGATTATAATTGGCACAATGTTTTTGGGTTTTATATGGCGCCTATTTTATTTGTCGTTATTGCGACTGCGTTTTTCTTTTCTTTTAAATGGCCGGGGCAAACATTAAAAGACTATCTATCAACTGACGCTAGTAAAATTAGCCAAGGGCAAGTGTTAAGCGAGCAAGCATTGAATAATCAATTATCACATCAGCAGGTATTTGAACTCGTTACGGCTGAATATAGCAACTGGCAAACTATCCGTTTATCACTGGCTGACTTAAATAAAGATATTCAAGTTTTTCAGGTAGATAATGGTAATGGTGGTGAGCCACAAAAAAGGCTCTCAGTGGCAATAAATAGCTTATTAGGCGAGATTGTTGACCAGCAAAGCTTTCAGCAGTTATCTACATATCGTCAAGCGCGTAGTTATATTCGCTTTTTACATACAGGAGAAGCTTTAGGCCTAGTGGGACAAACCTTAGCGGGCATTGCCTCACTGCTCGCCTGTTTACTGGTTTATACCGGAGTCATGCTTTCTTGGCGTCGTTGGCAAGCAAGTAAAGCGGCAAAACAGGCAAAGTTAGTTGCTGCGCAAAGCTAACCATAGAATGTTTTGCTTAAGTCTTGCTAAGGTTTAGTGCTAGCGTTACTTTTTCTGAGTAAAGCTTCAGCTTTAGCGCCAAGGTAAACGTATACACCTAAAGCAAGCAGTAAACCGATAGCTGTTGTCATCATGGCGACAGCACTGGTTAAATATTGAGATTCACCCAAAACAGATTTGAACATTAATAGTAACGCTTCGATTGATACCGCAATTAAGATGGTGGCAATAAAGCGAGTAATGGTTCGTCGTGTTGAGCTGTGCCTTAAGATATCTTTTTGCATCAAAACTTCTTCTTCAATGGTGGTTTTGCCTAAATCAAAGATGGCTAAAGCCAAGGTTAAAAATATAATGATGCTAAAGGGCTTGATTGTTAAGTCTTGTGCGTTAGCAAAGGTAAGTAAGCTAATAATTTCTTCTGCCGCTAAAAAAAGTAATATTCCGACAATAAAGAACAAGCCAATTACGATGAAGGAGTAAACACTAACAAAAAAAGGATGACACTTTTTCCGCTTAACATCCCCCATTAAAAACTCAATGGCATGGGCAAGATCTATGTCGATAACCAATATACCAATAACTTGGTTATCACTGTTTGTGTATTTTAGTGCGGTAGATATGCACAAGTTATGGCTAGAGCAAGAAAGGTAAGGCTCAGTCACTATAATGTCATCGCTTGCACGCGCATGAGTAAAATAGGGGCGATAAGATCTGTCTATGCCTTTGCCAGATTGAGCGCTAACGGGTATTTTTTTGCTAAAGTTATGACTGGTTTGCACGCCGTATTCATTGAGTGTGAACATGAGTTCAATAAAAGGGTAATGCTTTGTTAGCCAAGTTATTGACTTGCTTAATGTAGCTTCATCAATAAATACTTGTTTATCAAATGCGCCAGCAATAATTGAAGCCATCAACTCATGAATGGCGCTTCGATACTCATGATATCGTTCTATCACACTTAAATAGTTCATCAAGCCTCCTTTTTAAAGCATGAATGTGCGCTGTTTATGCCAATAGATATCAAGCGATATTTCTGGCTAATATCTATGGCGAAATTGTAAATAAAACGGCCTGTTTCATTTAGCTGGTGCTGAATTGCTGTTACTCGCTTTGTTCAACGTTCCATTGACTAATGGCTAAGTGTTTTAACGCCAGTAAAAAGTTTAACGTGTTGACTATCTGCTTAGTGATTTGTTTGAACATCTCATTCTCCTGAGGTTAGTTAGTATTAATCAGAGAGACTTATATACTCTGGTGATATGTCTTCAGCTTTGTTTTTTAATAGTGAGCTCATTAAGGTTAAATTACTGCGTGTTATGGCGTTTGAGTCGATTAATATTGCCCTGACTAAGTCATTTAATGCCCCCGACTCATCATTGTTGCTGTACTTGGCAATGGCGCGATTGCTATAACTTAGTGATTTTAGGTATCGGCTTTGTTGGGTATTGGCATCCATTAACTCAATGTGTTGTACCGCGGCTGAACATGCTTTGCTTGACTTACTAGCCTCCTCGTTACGTAAGTAAGCTGCACATTGCATCATGCTTAGGTTAAATGCTGCTTGAACATCGTTTGCTTGGTTTTGAGTTTTTTGACGATTTGTACTTTCGTGATTGATAAAGGTGCTTTGCTTGTTGGTATTGTTTTTAATACTAACAACTTTAAATTTTGATGTGTTTGCCTGTACTGGCAGAGTAAAAATCAACACGAATGAAGCAATAATTACTTTTCTAAATTTTGATAATGATGTCATGTGAGTTCTCCACTTAGTTTAGGTGCATCTCGTTGATACACCTAAACTATAAGTAGCAAGCTCTTTCACGACAAACGATTAAAATCATCCTATCAAGTGAATTAATTTCACCTGTACTTTAGGCGTATAATGCTTCGATAGAAAAGGTAGAGCTTACCCAACTGGCAAAAAGATTTAACTCTGCTCGAGCAGCCATATTCTCATGTTGAATTAAATAATATCTGTCCTTGGTATTGAGTTCTTGATCAAATAGTTTTACCAGTAATTCTTCACTAAACCATGACTTGCTCATAGGGAGCGGAACTAGGGCAATGCCCATACCTTGCTGAGCTGCACGGGCAACACCATACATGCTGTCAAACTGAATAATTTGTTTGGGATCGAAGTCTGCTAAATCTAGATTGTTGGCCCATTGATGCCAAGACCAAGGGCGAGCGCGATGTAATAATAGTGGCGTATTTTTCAAGGCATCAAAGCCTTGTACTTTTAGCTTTTTGTAGAGTTGTTTATTACAAGCGGGTACATAGCTAATGGGAAAAAGTGGTTGCACAATGCTGGCATTAGGTTGACCACTGGCAAGCACTATAGACAAGTCTGCTGTTTGAGACGCATCATTTTTGGCTTTAACCGTTTCCAGTTGTAGATTGATATTTGGGTTATTAGCAGACCATTCACTTAACTTTGGGATAAAAAGTTCACTAGCAAAGAATTCTGGCAAACTGATGACAATAGATTTATTTTCCTGTTTATGGCTGAAATCAGCAATCGTCTCTTCTAATTGATGCACAATGGGATGTATCGATTGATAAAATTGTTTACCTACACGGGTTAGCTCGATAGAGCGGGTGTTTCGTTTAAATAGCGTTAAACCTAACTGTGCTTCAAGCTGCTTTATTTGGTGACTAACGGCGGAAGGTGTTAAAAATAACTGTGACGCTGCATGTTTAAAGCTTAAACATTTAGATGCAACACAGAAAGAACGCAGGCCTCGAATCGGTGTTTGTATAGCCATATTTTTCCTTACTCTAGGGATAAGTTATAGAGGCAACGCAAAATATAGGCCATTTATTAGGTGTTTGATTATAAAAGATTTAGTGGGCTGGTATGTAAGCTAGGTATTATTTGTTGCATCATTATGTAGCCAATGCACCAAAGCGTTGCTTAAGTGAATTATGAGTAAATAAAAAAGAGGGCACCTAAGGTGCCCCAAAAAAGTAGTACGATTTAACAAGTGTTATGGAATCAGAGGAGATTCAAACAACAAGGTCATTGTAAGTCTCACTACAGTGACTGACAATTGATGCTTTTTCACCTGATAGGTTAATCTTTTTCATTTGTCCCAGTACTAACTTTGCATTGATAAAGATAAATATTTAATTGTTTTCTACGAGCGCGATTTTTTTGCCATTTGGACTGATAGCTAAGCGAGATATTTGGCCACTAAATAACGCTGACAAATCTTGTGTTTTTCGCCATTGCTTATTTTTATCTTGGTTAGACCAAACATAAAGCTGGTTGTTTTCCACTCGCAAAATATCGCCGTTAGCTGTCCAAGTATAATCAATGTTGTTGCCGTAAATTGGCGCTATAGGTGTGATGGAAAAATCTTTTGGCGCAAATGCTTTGATCCAGGTTTCACCATTTGTTTGCCTGTGAACAAAACTAAATTTTCTACTGTTGGGAATTTTTTGTGGCGAGCTAGCCAGGGCATTGCCGCTAACAAACCGAGATTCATTTCGCTTGGTATTTAGATATTGCACGCTATAGCCATAGCGAGACCAAAAAAGTACATCGCCCGTTACCATATTAGCGCTATAGTAACCAACTGGCTCAATTGAATTGAGCATCCAAGTACTTTTGCCTGTTTGTTGGTTCAATCGCCATACGCTTTGATAAGGATTTTCCCCCTCAGTAACAAAACTAATGTCATTACTTGCCACTATAGCCTTGGGTGAGAACTCATTATGAGGAGTAAATGTCAGTTGAGTTGTGGCTTTTTTTGCTAATGAATAGCTATAAATATCGGTTTGTTTGCCGTCTCTATTTGAAGCAAACAGGATACTTTTATTGTCGTTAGTAAAGTAGGGCTGATTGTCATAACCTGGGTTATTGGAAATATTATGACCGTTACTAATTTGGTAACTGCCATTTTTTGCTTGTAACTCATATAAGTAGATTTCAGAGCCCATTGATGGCGCTTGCCCCGAATTATCTTTAGCGTAAATACTTGCCGTTAATGTTAATAATGCTAAGGCTAATGCTAAGTCTAGGTAAGGTTTAAGGGTATTCATATAATCCTTTTTATTTTTAGAGATTTATGAATATTGTATATGCATAGTGGCAATGGGCAAATACTTTACTGGCGCTGAGATATTAGGTGTCAAATAACTTTACATTAGCACAGCAATCTTGTTTGTATGTTTTTTCATCGTATTGAAAAGATAGAACAATTTCTGCTTGGTATGTTTTTTGTACACAATGTGGCGAACCATAATTAGAGAAATAGCGGCTCGACATTACACTTTATTTTAAGGTTTTGAAAAATGTGGTCACTTATAAGTGACCACATGTAAATTAAGCGACGTTACGTTTAACCTTACCTTTAGCAAACACAGCGTCGATGGCTAGTGTCTCTGGATTAAGCAGGTTAATATCAGCATCTGCCCCTTTAGCTATTCTACCTTTATTATTGAGCTTTAATATATTGGCAGGAGAGCGGGTAATACTTGCCAGCGCATCTGCTAAAGGGACATTAAAGCTATGAACAGCTTCTACCATAGCCTGGTGCAGACTTTTTACTTCACCTACTTGCAGGTCGATAAGTGCTCCAGCATCATCAAATACAGGCAGGCTGGCGTTACCGTCAGAGCTCATAGTCAGTTGAGAAATTGGCACGCCTTTAGCTAATGAAATCGCTAAAGCCTGCGCTGCTTTCACCTCGCCAGAAGCGAGAATTTGCTCATTAGTACTGGTGGTAAAGTCGATATAGCCGCCAGCTTTTGCTAAATCAATACCTTGGGCTAATAGCTCGCTAGTGCGATTAATATGAGTGGGGTAAAACTGTGATAATGGAATATCGGTTTGCTCAGCTACCTGATGTAGCAAAGATAAACCGCTATGACCACTGCCAACATGCACACTGACAATGCCAGCTTTGTCAGCTAGCATACCAGCGACCCTAGCTTCAGAGGCAACTTTTGCCAGCTCATGTACGCTAAGCTGTGAGCCGCGATGATCGGCAATAGCCACTTCACCAATACCGATAAACTTATCAATAAGCATGATGTCTTTGGTGACAGAGTCTGTCACTGTAACCGCAGGTAAATGATAAGATCCGGTGTAACTAAAAACACTGATACCTTGTGCTTCAAGCGCGTAGCTTTTGGCCAGTAAGTTTTCTAATGAGCGGGTAATGGCATCTGTGCCAAGTACGCCAATAACCGTTGTTACACCACCGATAATGGCTTCGTTAACGTGCATTTCAGCTGTGCGTGTAGCAAAGCCACCTTCACCGCCGCCACCAGTAATATGGACAAGGGAATCAACAAAGCCTGGCGTTAAAATGTGCTGACTGGCATCAATAATTTCTACCCCCGCATGGGCAAACTGGGATAAATCATCGGCAATCTCAATAATTTTACCACCAGCGATTAATACATCTTTAATCCCTAGCGGCTCAGGCGCGTATACATTGGCCTGTTTAAATAGTTTCATAAAATGGTCCTTATAGCCGTGCTATGAGAAGTTAATAGACACCGCAATCACGATAAATAGCGCAGCTGAGCTCATAATTAACAGCATAAATTTGCTAATAAACTTTGCCCAAACTAGCCAATCAATACGGGCAACACCTAAGCAACCAATTAAGGAAGCTGAGGTGGGAATAATCAGGTTAGTTAAGCCGTCGCCTAATTGAAATGCCAGAACGGCTGTTTGTCTGCTAACGCCAACTAAATCACTAAGAGGCGCCATAAGCGGCATGGTTAGGGCTGCTTGTCCTGAGCCAGAGGCGATAAAAAAGTTAAATATTGATTGGAAAATAAACATTAGTAGCGCCGATAGCGCCGTTGGCAGTTCGCCAATGGCATTGGCTGCGGCATATAAAATGGTATTTAGTACTGACGCTTCATCAGCTTGGTCGCCACCCAGTATAATAACGATACCTTTTGCCATCCCCACTATCATGGCAGCAGGTAGTAAATCTTTTGCACCTTGCTTAAAGGCATCTGCAACCTGGTTGATGTTTAGGCGTTTAAATAGCACCGCGAGTGTGCCAATTATCACTCCCATAGTGAAGAACTGGCTGGCAATTTCAGGAATATAATAACCTTGGCTTATTACTCCCCAAATCACCCAAGCAATGGTTAAGAAAAAGCTGAGTAAAATGGCGGAGTCCGCTTTATCAAAGGCTCTTACTGATTGCTCGGCTTCATCTGCTTTAAAGTTTTTATCTATATGATAATTCGGCGAAAGCTTTGGTTCTGCTTTAATGTTTGCGGCATAACGCATGGTAAAAACAACCCCGATAGCGGTTAAAACAAACCACATCACTAGACGAAACTCCATACCTGACATCAGCGGAATATCAGCAATGCCTTGCGCGATAGCAACACTAAACGGGTTCATCCAAGACGCGGCAAAACCAATTTGGGTTGCTACATAGGTGACCATAACGGTGGTAATAGAGTCATAGCCAATGGCTAGCATAAGTGGCAGCAGCACAATACAAAAGGCGATTGCTTCTTCCCCCATACCGAAAATTGCGCCACCAATTGAAAATAACGTAAATAAGATGGGAATGAAGAGTTGTTCAAGCTTTTGGGTTTTACTGATAAGGGCAAAAACACCGTTATCAACCGCGCCTGTTTTCATGACAATACCAAAAGCGCCCCCCGTTAGAATGATAAACATCATGACGCCAATGGCTGAGCCCCATTTATCTCCAGAAACCATACCTTCAAAGGCAAAATTGAAAAAGCCAATATCGCCACCCGCGGCAAAAAGGGGCACGCCATCGTAGTCTGTTACTACTTGATAACTGTCAGAAACTAAAACCTTTTTACCTGTTTCTTGGTTAATTTCGGTGGCAAACTTACCTGCAGGAATAAAGTGGGTTGCTAAGGCGGCTAGTAGCACGACAAAAAATAAGATAATAAAAGCATCTGGCATCACTTTAGTTTTAGTGTTGCCATTGCTTACTGGCTTGGTCATGGATATTACTCTTGCTATTTTGTTGTTATTTGAGCGCTAACTATAGCGCGCAATAAAAAATAAAGGGAGGGTTAGGCTCAGGAAAGCAACCTAACCGCTTGTCAGTATTTACTTATTTGAAAAAATAAGTAAAGGATACTTTATAATTGGCACCAAGGGCATCGTGATTGATTGAATCAAAACCGCGGCTTGAGCCGTAAGCGACAGGTGGCTGTTCATCAAACAGGTTATTAACGGTAAAGTTAATATTCATGTTTTTAAAGTCATAGCCAATATTGGCGCGCACCGTTGTCCATGAATCAACATCGCGTTCACCGTTGGCATCAAGCTCACCTAATGCTTCTAACTCGTCAATGTTTCGACCACGTAAACCTTCGATATCATCGGCATAGCTATCTGTATATTGCGCAGTTAAGCTCGCATAGAAGTTATCTTGCACCCAACCAACACGCACGCTGGCAATGTTTTCTGGGTAGCGCCATGTACCAATCAGCTCTTCAATTTCATCTGAGCCTGGCTTGTTGCGTTCAAATTCCAGGTAATGGGTGGCATCAAGTGAGAATGATAAGCGACCAGCGCTTAGTTCAAATTCATGATCAAAGGCGACATCTATACCTTTAACGGTTTGCTCACCTGTATTTTGCAGTTGAATAACATGATCGCGGTAGAGGCCAAGTGCTGGATCTCGTAAAGCGCCAGAGCCATAGGCATTCTCAAGTATTTCGGTAAGGTTTGCGCCCGCTTCATCGATAAATAGGCCGCTGTTATCGGCTTCACTACAGGTAGCTTCATTATATGAAATACCCATTTCTCCCTGAGGTACTATGCCACAATGACGTAATGTATGATCGGTTATTGCCGCATCTAACACTGCTGTCATATCCGTATCTACTAAGTCTTGGTGATCAAATTGCCAGTAATCAAGCGTTAGCGTGGTGTTGACTGTTGGGCTGAAAGCAAAACCGACACTGATTGACTCAGACTCTTCTGCTAACAAATCTTTGTTACCCAGTTCAAGTACATTAGCGTTGCGTTCATCACCAAAACCTTCACAGTAAAGGTCGGCAACAGCTTGGTTTGCGCCACAGTCGTAAGTAGCAGTTGTCGTACGAAGCTTAACACCTGCTTGTGTTAGCGATGGTGCTCTAAATGAGGTTGACCATGAGCCGCGTAAGATAAGCGAGTCTAACGGGCGGTAACTAAAGCCAATTTTGGGATTAAAAGTATCGCCAAAATCGTCATAGTCATCGTAGCGACCGGCTACTTGAAATTCCAATTGCTCGGTAACTGGAATGAAGAACTCAGCAAAAGCACCGAATTGTTGGCGATCGGCTGCAGATAAACTCGAGCCAAATCCATATACGTCAACTAGGTAGTCATTTTCAGCACGAGCTCGCGAATTAAGTGACGGTATGTCGGTGATTTCTTCTTTACGAAACTCTAGCCCAAATGCTGCTCTAACAACATTATCACGCCACTCAAATAGTTCGCCTGATATACGTGCATCCCAACCATAAACAGTACTTTCACCATCACGAGTTGGTCTTTCTTGGGTCATTGCTAGAATTTCATCATTCGCGGCATCACCCTCTAAAAATGGGTTGTACATGCCAACAAGGCTACCGGTATTACAGGTAAGCGTGCTCAAATCAGCTAGGCTGCCATCACTACATAACTCGCCATTTACAGCAGCATTGTATTTATATCGATTGTAAATACCGGCAACGGCTTCTTGTTCAGACTCTGATTTTGATAAAGTGATTGCTGATTCCCAGTCCCATCCGTGAAATTCTCCGCTTAGGCTAGATACTAGGCGGATAGCGTTTGTTTCAACGTCAATGGTTCGTGGAGTGCCAAAACGCGCATCATATAAAATACCGAATTCTTCACGCTCTTCAGAGAGTGTTGTCCAGTAATATTGAGGGTAAACTAGGTCAATAAGACTTGGTACTACGTCTAATGCTGAAAGTGGTGCCCAAGATGCCTCGTCATCGTCTAAACGGTTTATTGGCGCTGGGCTTGATAACGCTGTAGACTTGGTTCGAGAGTAGAAAAAATCGGTATTCCAAGTTAACTCACCAAGCTCTTTACTGAAGATAAAGCCAGCAGAGCTTGACTCTAAGTCACTTAATAATTGATCGTCTTCATTTGCGTAATAGGCACAAATCTCTTCACCATATTCAGTGGTCACAAGGTCTGTTTTACAGTTTGGGTTAGCAAGCTCAAGATAATTGCCGTCTTCATCGGCAACATCACTTGAGTTATAGTAGATGTTTGGTGTGTGCTTTGGCAGGTATGAATAATTGTTCGTTAACACGGGAGCTTTGGTATAGTCGCGATCTTGGGCGCTAAAGCTATTACGATCAAAGTGGTCGGCGAAAATCGTTAACTGGCCTGCAAGTACTTCTGTGCCAAAGACAAAGTTTAGGTTGTATTTACCCTCGTCACTACTAGCAAAGCTGTTGCCATAAGATAAATTTAACTCAGCACCATCATAGTCTTTCTTTAAAATGTAATTGATGACACCTGCGACAGCATCAGCACCATAGATTGCTGATGCCCCTGATGCTAAGACTTCGATACGTTCGATAGCAGCTAATGGAATACTGTTCACATCAACAAAGTTTTGCGTGCCTGAAGCAAACGAGCTTGCTGCTACGCGGCGGCCGTTGATCAAAGTTAAGGTTGAGCTTGGCCCTAACCCTCTAAGGGATGCCGCTGCTTGACCTGCTGGTGTTGAAGTGGAAGTTGCGCCACTTTCTGATGTGGTGAATGTACCTGTACCGCCACGTGTTTGTGTCAGTTGGCTCATTAATTCTGACACCGTTGACGCGCCAGAGTTTTTGATATCTTTACTGGATAACACCACCATTGGCTGCATACTTTCAAGGTCTACGCCTTTAATTTGGCTGCCGGTAACGGTAATTTTTTCAACTGCTTGCTCGTTAACTTCTTGAGCTAGTGTGGTGCTGGTAAAACATAAACTTGCGAGTGCAAGCGCAATAGCGTTTGGTTTGAATACAGACATGTTATCTACCCTTTCTAAAGTCCAGGCGCACTTATTTTGTATTTTTTTGCTGTGTGCTAATGGACGTATAAATGAAAATTTATTTTTTTAGATTGTGAGTTGCGAATGACAAAGCGTCTTCGAAACAAGGACTTGTTTCAAAGGCTTATTCGTCAAACCACTCCGAAAGGTAGTAGTTTTGATAAGAATATGTTGATAACGCGAAAGCTTTCTTGTACATATAAAAATATCTTATCTCAAACTCTGGGGCGGTTATGATAAAGCCCCAATGGTTGAATAGGGTGCTTGTTGGCGCAAGCAGTTTTTTTGTTCTCTTATTTTAGAAATACTCCGGATAGATTTTCTTGTCAATAGTGTTTTTTAGAAAAATCTATCAACACAATGTTTTCAAAAGGAAATAAAAAATGCTGCTAAAATCATTAATATTGCTATTAAGTTTGTTAATATTGCCAACAAGTTCTGCTAAAGAGTTTAGTGAACATGCTAAGCTCTTTCTCGTTGGAGGAGGGTTGAAAACTTGCTCTTCCATGTCGGTAAATCAATGTTTATCAACTAAATTAATTGAAAGTGATGATAAATCTCAGGCCTTGTATCAAATTTCCAAAGAAAGTATTGATTTACTTTTTCAGTATTGGCCAAGCGATCATTTAGAACGGCAAAAAAAGGCGTTAAAGCCTTTGTTAGAAAAAATGCGACAGGCCAATAAAGGCGTGTTAAATAAGTCTCAGTTGCGTCGTTTATGGATAGACAATGGCGGTAAAAAGTTAATTAATCAATTGGCAGATCGTGAATATTACTTAATGCTCGATGCCTTAGAGTTGGGCTTGGTTAATGATAAAGACTTTCGTCGCAGTGAACGCGTTTCTCTTGCCAATACTAAGAATCAATTTTCACGAGAGATTTTTGAAAGCTTTACTCAGTTAGCTGGGCTAAAGGCTGCTGCCAAAGGCAAAAAGGCACCAGATATTCTTGTGGTAACAGCATCGGCAAGAGACCCATTTGAAGCCGTTGACTTTTATGTTGATGTGTTTAGCCAAGCTGGTGCAGCTGTTACTTGGTTACCGATAGATGCCGGATTAAATGCCTTATGGCAAGAACGAGGACAAGCAGCAAACATCTGCCACTATTTAGAGCAATACCAAGCCGATAAGCTAGGCACTATTAAACGAAAATTTGTCTATCCTGATCACTTTTTAACGCAACAACAGTGGTGCCAATCTCCACAGCGTTTTATTAATGCGATTCAACAAGCAGACGGACTCTTTATTAATGGTGGTGATCAATCACTAACGCTGCAGGCATTTAAAAACAAAGATGGTAGTGATAATGCTTTATTGGCAGCGATACGTAAGCAAGTTGACAGCAATCAACTTGTTATCGGTGGCACCAGTGCTGGTACCGCTGTTATGTCGGGTGGCATTTATGATAACAAGCCAATACCTATGATTACCAATGGTCGCAGTGCCGCGGCTTTAGTGCGCGGTGCCAAAGCCGACGTGCTGCCAAGCGCAGGCTGTCAAAAAGATAATCAGTGTGGTGATGTACTAAATGAAGACTTAACCTTTAATAGTCAAGGCGGCCTTGGTTTATTTACTTGGGGGATTATGGATACCCATTTCTCTGAGCGTGGCAGGCAAGGGCGTCTTGTGCGCTTGCTAGAAGATACTGAAACGCGATTTGCCTTTGGTGTTGATGAAGCCACGGCACTAGTTGTTGCTTGGCAGCAGATGGATACAATCACAATGCAGGTTGTTGGTCAAACAGGTGTCTATATTGTTGAACAGGGCACAGGGGAAAATAAAGGAAAAACCTTAACGCACTTTCCAACCCGTGATGATGTTATTAAATTACAGCATGGCCAGTTAAGCTTTACCTTTGCCGACTGGAAAAGCCCTGTGGTAGAAAAGAGCTTAACGCAAAACTTTGCCGATATTTTTGAGGGTGAAAATTACTTAGTGGCTGTAGATGCATTATGTCGAGCAAGCGCTCAAAAACAAAAGCTAGTTAGCCATTATAATGAAAGCGAGATACAGATAAGCTTATTGAAAGGTAAGAATTGGCATAATGGCGTAGGTAAATTCTCTACACCATCAGGTGAAAAATCTTATTGTAGTTATCAGAATGTCAGTTTTTATTATCAAGTCAATTAGTTCTCAAGTTCATTAGCTGGTGAAGGTAAGTCTGTTTTTATCGGGCTTACTTGAAATAATGAGCTTGTTGGTATCGAACTGGCGCTGTTGATTGAAGTTAGTTGTTAGAAGCATATTAAACATTACTTAGGTGGTAGAGATCCTTAATCGGGAAAATAACTTGAGTAAGCATTTTCCCATTGCGATTCGGCTCGCTATTGAAACTCTGGTATTGAAAATTTTCGTGTACATGATTTTCGCCATACTTGTGCTAGTTGATTAGTGCAAAATGATATGACAGTTCAGGGAACTGCTCACATTTTAGGGCATACCAATATTGCTACTACTATGCGCTATGCATACCTTGAGAAGAACTGGGTGGGTGATAAAATGAAGCAGTGATTGATGAGCAGGTGAAATAGTGAGTGCTATTTCACCAATTATTTAGCTACAAGCTCTCTAGCGTACCTGATCGTAGCCATTCTTTGCTCTTTATACCATTTATCTACAAAGCTAGGATCGAAACTTTGAGATGAAAGAGCTTTAACTAAAGCATGAGCACTATCTTGCTTCAATATACTGGAACGTACGGTATCTGATTTATTGCTAGTATTACTCATCTTTAACACCTTCCTGAATTTCATCATTTGCCTTGAAATTATTGTGAGAATAGTGAGATTCTATACTAGCTAAATATATAGCAAGAAACTTAGAAATAGTAGTCAAAAATTGTAAATCTCGATCTTGCTCGAATTGGCTTTCATCAGCACTTGTTAATACTAGTACACCCAGTGGCTTTATTTCATTATTGACGTCGCCGTCATCTTCACAGCTTAAAATGGGTAATGATATGAAGCTTTTATAATTGTTTTTATCTGATTCAGTTGTATTGTTGGTGGCAAGTTCGTCACTTTTGGTTATGTCACCTGATATTTTTGTTTGTTTGTGCAAGAAGGCAAGTCCAACATGTCCATGACCTGGTTTCCAGTCTCGGTTTCTTTGTGGAAGGCGAGAGTCACAATCTCTTTCGATCATAAAGAGGTGGTCTTCCTCATGGTTATACATGTATAAAGCGATGTTGTATAGGCTTTGTGAACGATAGCCAAATAAGGCTTCTCTTTCTAAGCATAGTGTTCTAATTATGGCTCGAATGGGCTCTTTTGCTTTATCCATAAACTCTTTAATAGTTAAAGTTCCATCTTCAACTTGATTAATTTCCCCTACACCTTCATCAGTAATACAAGCTGTTAAGTATAGGGTGCTCATTTGATTACTATGAAGGTGGGCTACTTTTTTAAAAGCATGAATATATTTTGCTAGCTCGTCTCTAGTATTGGTAAGCTCATTTGAGTGGCTTTCTTCAAGCTCTACTGCCTGTGAGTATAGCGAGTATTTGCTGTTATTTTGATGCACTAAGTATGCTGTTGCTAAGTGAATCAACAAGAATACGGTTAATAATATCCAAAATAATGCGTTAGGTAATACATTTTCTGGTAAGTTATATATGTGGGAAATACCAATGCCTATTAGTATAGGTGCCAACAATGTGGCCCATATATTTGAGAATAGAAGAGTTCTACCAACTATTTTATCTGAGTACTTGTTATTGAATTTAGCTTTAGCCATAAAGCTTTTTAGCTTATCTTGATATTTTTCTTCCATGCTACGATACGTGTGATATATGTTTTTATGTAATTTTGCATGAGTATCATTATGTTAGCAATAGCCAAGCACTCACTTAATATATTAAACCAACTGATTTTACTGGTGCCAATACCCAGTTCGGAATTTTAACCAGCAAATAATTTTCCCTAATAGTGTTTGTTCGAAATAGGTTGGATATTGTGCCTATTAATAACACGAAATAAATAACAAGCTGACGTATAAATCACAAATAGCGCAGGGTAGATAAAATATTGGTGTAAATGAAAATTGATTAAGAATTTAACTAAACGGTAGATACAAAAAAGCCCTAACCGAAGTTAGGGCTTATCTGATAAATGGTGCCGACTGCCGGAATCGAACTGGCGACCTACTGATTACAAGTCAGTTGCTCTACCAACTGAGCTAAGTCGGCACACTAAACTGTGTGCGATATCTAAAAGATACCTTGGCACCGAAATAATGCGTTATTAAAAATAATGGCACCATTTCAAAAGATGGTGCCCCGACCCGGAATTGAACCAGGGACACGAGGATTTTCAATCCTCTGCTCTACCAACTGAGCTATCGGGGCTTTGCGTAACTAGGCTTCAAGTGCTGCCTCGTTAAGACGGGGCGTATTAAACTGTTTTTCCTTTTCCCCGTCAACACTTTTTTTGCGATTTTATTAGAAAAGATGTTTGTTTGCTTGTTTTTAAGGCATTTGGCTCGTTAAAGCAGCAATTTATTCACTTGGTGGCACGTAACCTTCAATTTCAGGCTCTTTACCTTCGAATAAAAAGTCGACCATGGCAGTTTCTAAAAATGCGCGATCATCAGGATTCATCATATTCATTTTCTTTTCATTAATCAGCATGGTTTGCTTTTTTTGCCATATGCCCCATGCTTCTTTAGAAATATTATCAAAGATGCGTTTTCCAACCTCACCTGGGTAAAGTTGAAAACCTAAGCCTTCGGCTTCTTTGTTTAAATGCTGACAAAATACTGTGCGACTCATAATAACTCTCTATTGGCTAGTAAATTATGCTCATTCAATGAGCTGTGCTAGTGGTCTTAATTGATTAATTAGTTTCTGCGTTGATGCGGCTAGGCCGACGCTTTCATTTTGCTGTAAATCATACCACCTTTGCGGTGTTGTTTCGTTTATTTCTTGCCTGATTTTATTACCTGATAGCTTTTCACAATCAACAACTATGGGTTTTATGTCTAAGTGAAAGTGGCTAAACGTGTGTCTAAACTCAGGTAAGCTTAATTGCTCTTTGGCTTTAAGGCCAAGCTTATTTAGTAAAGTATCGAGTGAAGATGTTTTTTCTATTTCATAAAAACACCATAAGCCGCCCCATATACCTGTAGGCGGTCGTTTTTCCATTAATACCTGTGAGGTTTGCGCTGTTGCTATTCTTGGGATCACCATAATAGTGCTTTTTTCCGGTATTTTCTTTTTCGGTTTCTTTTGCGGAAATTCGCTCTGACGCTCACTTTGATTTGCTAAACAGGACAATTCTACCGGACATAAAGAACAACTTGGTTTTGTTCGCGTACAAACGGTTGCACCAATATCCATCATGGCTTGATTATAGTGATTGGTTTCGCTGCTTGGTGTTAGAGTTTCTGTGAGTTGCCAAAGCGCTTTATCAAACTTAGCTAAACCATTGTAACCTTCAACTAGGTAGTTTCTGGCAAGAACACGTTTTACATTACCATCTAATATTGGGTGATGTTGATTTAATGACAAGCTTAAAATTGCCCCTGCCGTTGAGCGACCAATACCTGGTAATGCTATCACGTCATCAATATTTTCTGGGAAATGTCCTTGATAGTTATCACGTATGATTTTTGCCGCTTTATGTAAGTTTCTTGCACGAGCGTAGTAACCTAAACCAGTCCAATGATGTAGTACGGTATCTTCATCGGCATTAGCCAAATCTAAAACCGTAGGGAAACTATCCATAAATTTCAAGTAATAAGGAATGACCGTTTTTACTTGGGTTTGCTGCAACATGATTTCAGAAATCCATACTCGGTATGGGGTTTTGTCTTGCTGCCAAGGGAGGTGCTTACGGCCTTGTTGATGATACCAAGTAATAACTTGTGAGGAGAACTGCAAAGCAGATGCTTTGGAAATAATTTCTTGTGCTTTCATGGCGCGCCAGTGTAGCAAATTTGCAGCTTAGCTCAAATAGCTAAAACAGATTGTTGTTGCTTGCTTGGCAGCATATAATATTGCCACTTAAAATTAGCCCATTAGCATGCAGAGGCATTAGATGAAACTTGAAGCAAAAAACCGTAGCCGTCGTTTACGTAAAAAATTACGTGTAGATGAATTTAAAGAGCTTGGCTTTGATGTAGCGTGGCAATTAGATGAAAAGATTACTAGCGAAGAGTTAGACAGCTTTATTGATAAGTTTTTTGCACAAGTAATCCAAGCAAATGGCTTAGGTTTTGGTGGTGAGGGTGATTCATTGTGGCATGGCTTAATATGCACACAAAAATTAGGCTCTTGCACAGAAGAGCATAGAGCGGCAGTAGAAAAATGGTTAACGGATAATGGTGCGAAGGCTGTATCGGTTAGTGAGTTATATGATGTTTGGTGGGCTGAATAAATTCTGACTGTTTAAAGGCACTTTATGCTGCGTTAAATAAACTCAAAATATGAAGAACTATTTTAAGTTTATTTGCCTTGCCTAAAATGCATTTAATTCACTCAGGCAGCAAGCTGAGTGTTGAGCGATAAAGTAAAAAGTTAAGCTGCGTTAAGTAAATGCAGTTTATAAGTTAAAGATAAATTAGTAAAAGATATCAATAATGACTGATAAACCAGAGAAAACACATAAAACCATTGAACAGGCTGAGCAAGAAGGCAAGTACATTCGTAAAGTTCGCAGCTTTGTAAAACGCGAAGGTCGTTTAACGAAAGGGCAAGAGCGTGCTTTAAATGAGCATTGGCAAACGATGGGACTTAACCATGAAGATGGCTTAATTGATCCTCAAGTTGTTTTTGGCAATGACAAGCCTGTTGTCTTAGAAATTGGCTTTGGTATGGGGAAGTCGTTGGTTGAAATGGCAAAGGCAGCACCAGAGCTAAACTTTATCGGTATCGAAGTACATAAGCCAGGTGTAGGCGCTTGTATTTCTTATGCGGTAGAGCAGGGAGTTGATAACCTGAAGGTATATGAGCACGATGCCATTGAAATTCTTGCTGATTGTATTCCTTCAGCAAGCCTTAGTACAGTGCAGTTATTTTTCCCTGATCCTTGGCATAAGAAAAAGCACCATAAGCGCCGTATTGTCTCAGCTGAGTTTGTTGAAACCATTCGCCAAAAGCTTAAAGTCGGCGGTGTATTTCATATGGCAACAGATTGGGAAAACTACGCTGAATGTATGCTAGAAGATATGCGTAATTCACAAGGTTATAAGAACTTATCTGAAACTAATGATTTTGTACCAAGACCTGAATCAAGACCACTGACTAAGTTTGAAAACAGAGGTCATCGCTTAGGTCATGGTGTTTGGGATTTACAGTTTAGTAAAGTGGACTAACCGACAATTTTAATTGGCCAATTAGGGTAAATATTGGCGCTCAATATGGAAAAGATGTTGGGCGTTTCGTAAATTGCCTGTATCGCTAAGCCAAGATTTATCGATAACACCTTTTGTTAAAGCCGCATGCAATATGCGGCTTTTATATTGGGTCCAATAAAAAAGGCTGGCTTGCTGATGGCATTCATTATTTGGCAATAACTCGCTGCGACTTTCATCAAGCTCAGCAATGATTGCTTCAATAACCTGAGGTTTTAGCTCTTTTTCTATGCGCTGTTTAAAGCGATTAAATTGTTTAGCTCTAACTAGCTGCCATATTAGCCATAATAATGATGAGATGGCTAAAAAACCGATAACTTCCACGAAAGCTCCTAGATATTACATTCGCTATTATGGTATCACTCAAATGGTCGCTTAGTGTAGAAATACCTGATAAAAATAAATGTATTGGTTACACTAACAGCCTAGTTAATTTTATATGGATTTATCTTAATGATGAGAATGTTATTAGCGGTAGCGCTATCTTTACTTACCCTACAAGCATGTGCGGCAAACTCGGTACAAAAACTATTTAAGAAGGTTAATCCTGCGGTAGTTGAGTTACATGTGCAAGCATTAGCTGATCCTCAAGTAGGCCAAGTAACCTATAAGCAACAAACTGCAGGCTCATTAGGCTCAGGTGCTTTAGTGAGTAAAGAAGGGCGCATTCTAACTGCGGCTCATGTTGTTGATAAAGCAACGGCTATACAGGTAGAGTTTGCTGATGGTCGTAAAACCACAGGTCATGTTGTTTGGGTAAAGCCGTTAATTGATTTAGCCATGATTCAAGCCGCTGAAGTGCCAAGTGATATCGAACCGTTAGCATTAGCTGAGTCGGCAAGTTATGAAGTTGGTGAGCGTGTTGTTATTATTGGTGCCCCTTTTGGTGTTAGTCATAGTCTATCTGTCGGCTATTTAAGTGGCATTCGCGATGGTAAAGAGATCCCTGGCTCAAGCTTAGTTCCTCGATTATTACAAACAGATGCCTCGATTAATGTCGGTAACTCAGGTGGACCCATGTTTAATTTAGACGGTGACATTATTGGTATTGTTAGTCATATACTGTCTAAAAGCGGTGGTAGTAATGGCTTAGGCTTTGTTGTCTCGGTTGATACTATTCGAGCGGTCATTGATAGCGACCCTGGTACTTTTTCTGGTTTTATTCCTTTCTTACTTAATGAAAAACAAGCGTACGCACTAAATAATGCCGCAGGCCATGGCGCATTAATTCAGCATGTTATTCCTGGAACTTTGGCCGATAAATTAGGTTTTAAAGGCGGTGATATTAGCGTGGTGATTGGTCGAACCCCAGTACTACTTGGCGGTGATATTTTGCTATCAGTCGCAGGTCAGGAAATTCGGGATTTGGAGTCAGCAGTCAAATTAAAACAAAAGCTTTCTGGTTTAGAAAAAGGCGAAAAAATAGTCTTTAAGTATTTGCGCGATGGTGAAGTAAAAACGACTCACTGGCTAGTCGATTAACTAGAAGCTAGGCTCTTTATTGATATTGTCACTAATCAATGAGCAATCAAAGCTAAATAGAGGCGAAGTAAAGAGCGGCCATTGCAGCCGCTCTTTTTGTCTGAGCGATTAATTATGCTTTGATTGTGCTATGTCCATGCGCGCATTTGCTCTGATGTTAACGTGTTGTTAACTATTAACTTGTAAGTTGACTTTTATCGTCAACAGGCTTTAAATGAGGTTAACTTATAGGAATAGATAGCCTGAATTTTTTAATAATTAGGCAAAGAGCGCATAATGATTAATGCTGTTGGCGTAAACAATAAACTAGGACGACGCTTATTGGCGTATATTTTATTGTGCAGTATTTTCTTTTCTATCTGCTCTACATTAATTCAGCTTTACGCCTCCTTTAAAGACGATGTGCACCAACTAGAGCAGCGTTTTGACAATATTGAAAAAAGTTATTTACCAGCATTAGCGACTAGCCTTTGGGATTTTAATGAAGCTTTAGTTGCCGTACAGCTACAAGGCATTGTTGATTTGCCCGATATTGGCTTTGTCAAAATTTATAATGATTATGACTATCAAAGTCAGTTAGGCGACGCTAATATTCAAGCAGAAAAGTTTGTTGAGTATGCTATTGTTTATGGCGATAATGTTGTTGGCAAGTTAGAAGTATTTGCCGATTATCAAGATATATATCGCAACTTATACCAACAAGCTGGATTTATCTTGACCAATGAATTTATCAAGATATTTTTGCTGGCTTTTTTCATTGTTATTATTGTTAACCAGCTAATAACCCGTCATTTATTTCATATTACTTCATTTGCACAACAGCTAGACAGTCAAAACCTTGAACATGAGCTTAAGCTTACTAAACGAAATCAAGATAAAGATGAGTTAGATTTTTTAGTTGATGCTATCAACTCCATGCGTGTTAATTTAAAAGAAGAAATTGTAAAGCTTGAAGAGGCCGAAAATGCACTGCTTGCTTTAAACGGTGAGCTGGAAGTGAAAGTTCATGATAGAACCGCCATGTTAGCGCAAAGTAATGAGCAGCTTCAACAAAGCGTTGATGATTTAACCATGGCTAAAGATAAAATTGTTCAATCTGAAAAAATGGCATCATTAGGGCAATTAGTCGCCGGCGTTGCTCATGAAGTTAATACCCCTTTAGGTATCTGTATTACTTCTATCACGGCATTGAAAGAAAAGGTGGATGATTTACAAGCGGCGATAGTAAATGAAAAACTGACCAAGTCTAACCTAGTTGATACGCTCAATTTATTAAATGAATACCAGCAAATTATTGAGCGAAGCTTAACTAAGTCAGTTGATTTAATTAGAAGTTTTAAATCTGTTGCTGTGGAGCAGCATAGCGATCCTGAAACAAAAGTACACTTAGCTAAACATATTCGCGATGTGGTCAATACGGTAAAAACCATGTTTAAGCGTAAGAACTATCATATCAACCTTGATTTGGATGAAGAGCTTAATTTTGTCACTTATCCCAGCGCTTGGAATCAAATTATTACTAACTTTTTGATGAATTCTCATGTACATGGCTTTGAAGGTCGAAGTGACGGGGAAATTACCATTGCATTTAGCCACTTAAATGGTTTTCTTACTTTAACCTATCAGGATAATGGTAAAGGTATTAGTGATGAGGTGCGCAATAAGATATTTGAACCCTTTGTTACCACTAAGCGCGGGCAGGGCGGCTCAGGACTTGGTTTAAATATTGTGTTTAACCTAGTTGATGCAAAACTTGGTGGCTCAATTAAGTGTGTTGATGTTGAGCAAGGGGTGTGTTTTCAAGTTAAAGTACCGATAACGCCTATAGGCCAAGAAAAACAGCAAATGAGTTTGGTTTGATATTTATTATTAGCCAATAAAGACAAAAGCGGCTGTAAATGCCGCTTTTGTCTTTATTAATTGAGTGCTTTATTAGTTGAGTATTTTATTAGTTAAATCTAGCAAGGCTGTATGGGGATAAGTCTATATCGGTTTTCTCCCCTTGAATAAGCTGACCAATTAGCGCACCTGTGATAGCTCCTTGCGTCAACCCTAAGTGTTGATGACCTAAAGCGCAGAATATATTGTCATGATTTGGCGCTCTGCCTATAACAGGTAAAGAGTCAGGGAGTGATGGTCTAAAACCAAGCCAACGTTGCTCGTCACTTGCTGATTTAGGATCAAAATCGCTAATCTCATCTAACATTTTATTTGCATGTTGAAATAATAAATCAGCGCGCTTGTAGTTAGGCTTTTGCTTAAGACCAGCAAACTCAACCGTACCAGATAGCCTTAAACCATGCTGCATAGGTGTCATAATGAACTTTCTTTCTGCTGAGGCTACAGGGCGATTTAGCGAAGGTGTACCTTCTTGCTTATCGGCAATATCAAGAGAATAACCGCGCTCTACTTCCAGTGGCAGTTTATAACCTAGTTGGGCTAACACTGCTTTTGACCATGCGCCGGTGGCAATAACGATTTGATCAAACTGGTAGCTTTGCTCATTAGCTGTAATGGTTACGCCATCTTTATTGTCGCTGATATTGCTTATTTCTAATTGTTGGTAGTGAACACCTTTAGCAAACGCAGACTCGGCTAAGGCATCACAAATGGCTGCTGGGCTTGCTGTATGACCAACATCAGTGAAATAAAGGGCATGATTAATTTTACCACTTAAGTTTGGCTCTAGTGCCAGGGTTTGTTGACGATTTAATAGCTCAACGCTAACTCCTGCGCCATGGTAGTGTTGCCAGTGGCGCTTCACTTCATCATATGGGGTATCTTCAAATACTAATAGGCTACCGTCTGTCGTTAGTAAGTGCTCTGCGTTAGCGTCTTTTAATAAAGGCTTGTAATAGTCGATAGCATTTTTATTAAGTGCCTTAATTGCTTCACTATTTTTATTACGAATTTTACTTGGCATATTAGCCATAAAACGAAGAAACCAAGGTAATGCTTTAGGAAAATAACTTGGCGAAAGAGCCATAGGGCCTAGTGGATCAAGTAATAACTTAGGAAGTTGTAACAATAACCCCGCTTCAGCTAAAGGAAATACTTGCTCGGTAGCAAAATGACCAGCATTTCGTTGAGAACAACCCGAACCTACACCTTCTTTATCTATGAGTGTTACTTCATAGCCAAGGTTTCTTAATGATAAGGCACAATTAATACCGATAATACCGGCACCAACTACTGCTATGTGTTTGTTGTTACTATGGTTCATTAAAAATATCCTGTAAAATAGCGCTTCTAGCGTGGAGTATTATATAAACTTTTATATGCAAAAATTTGATTTAGCACTTGCTTGATTGAAATAATTGTATACAATATTCGATGTTGGTACTAGTAATACTTTCAAAAGTATGCTGTTTATTTTGACTAATAAATAATAAAGTGATTGAGAGGTAGACAGGTAAGCGCCTGTCCAGCAGTAAGCGCATAATATAGCTAAGCCCTTACTACTGACATTACTTAACAAAGTTTAACCTTTAATTCGTGTTAAACGTTATAAAATACAATGATGTCGCTCACTTTGATTCCTCAAGGTGGGCTTTTTGATAATTAAAGTTAGGGAACACTATGATAAAAGGCACATATGCATGCATTGATGCTCACACATGTGGCAATCCTGTTCGATTGGTAACAAGCGGTCACCCAAATTTAAAGGGTGAAACTATGAGTGAGAAACGTCAAGATTTTCTAGAAAATTATGACTGGATCCGTCAAGGGTTGATGTTTGAGCCTCGCGGCCACGATATGATGTCAGGGTCGTTCTTATACCCACCATGCAGCGAAAATGCTGATGCGTCTATTTTATTTATTGAAACGTCTGGCTGTTTACCTATGTGTGGTCACGGTACGATAGGTACTGTTACCTCTGCATTAGAAGCTGGCTTAATTACGCCAAGAGAGCCGGGACACCTTATTTTGGACGTACCTGCTGGACAAATTCGCATTGAATATCAGCAAGAAGGTAAAAAAGTTACCGCAGTTAAGATTTTTAACGTGCCAGCATACTTGGCTCATCGTGATGTAACCTTGGAAATTGAAGGCTTAGGTAAGCTTGTGGTTGATGTTTCATATGGTGGTAATTATTACGTAATAGTTGAACCGCAAGATAACTTCCCTGGTATTGATGAGTGGAGTGCAAGCGAAATATTACACTGGAGCCCTATTGTAAGAGAAGCCGCGAGTAGAGCGGTTTCTTGTGTACACCCAGATGATCCAACGGTATGTGGTGTTTCTCATGTACTTTGGACTGGTAAAGGCCAAAATGTAAATTCTGATGCTGCAAACGCAGTATTTTATGGCGATAAAGCAATCGATCGCTCGCCATGTGGTACGGGTACTAGTGCGCGTATGGCTCAGCTATTCGCCAAAGGTCACTTAAAAGCAGGTGAAACTTTTATCCATGAAAGTTATATCGGCAGCCAGTTTATTGGCAAGATTGAAGAAACGGTGCAGTTAAATACGCCAAACGGTGAAATTACTGCGATTAAACCAAGTATTCAAGGTTGGGCACATGTTTTTGGTCAAAACACTATTACCATTGATGATGATGATCCGTATGCGTTTGGTTTTATTGTTAATTAACAATAACAACAAACATTAGTCAATTATGCCATGCGCTAACACATGGCCTTGTTAAATGAAGAGATGAATATGACTATTTCAGGTAAAAATTTAGTTGCCGGTGAATGGACTGGCGAAGTAGAAGGCGGTTTTACAGCATTTGATGCACAATCAGGTGAAGCATTAGCTCAAACATATGCAGATGCAACAGAAGCTGAAGTAAATGAAGCAATTACTGCTGCTAATGAAGCATTTAAAACGTTTGGCACGTTAGAGCCTGCTATGCGTGCACAATTTTTACGTACCATTGGTGAGCAAATTGTTGCTTTAGGCGATGAGCTTGTTGAAATTGCAACCACAGAAACAGGCTTACCAGCTATGCGCATTCAAGGTGAGCGTGGTCGTACGGTTGGTCAATTAAACTTATTTGCTGACTTATTAGAAAGTGGTGAGTACGATGCTGTGATTGATTTAGCAGATCCAGCACGTGAGCCATTGCCTAAGCCTGATACTCGTTTAGGTTATATCCCTCTAGGTGTTGTTGGTGTTTTTGCGGCAAGTAACTTCCCATTAGCATTTTCAACTGCTGGTGGTGATACAGCCTCTGCCTTAGCGGCAGGTTGTCCTGTTATAATGAAAGCTCACGCAGCACACCCAGGTACTGCTGAATTAGTAGCACAGGCGATTCTAAAAGCGATTGAAATTTGTCAATTACCTAAAGGTGTATTCTCATTACTTCAAGGTAAAAATTATGGTATTGCCACTCAAATTGTAACTCACCCACTAGTAAAAGCTGTAGGCTTTACTGGTTCTGAGCGTGTTGGTTTAATTTTACAACAACAAATCAACGAGCGCCCTGAGCCAATTCCTTTTTACGGTGAATTAGGTAGCTTAAACCCACAAATGATCATGGCGAATAAAGTAGCACAAGATGGTCCGGCATTAGCTGAAGCCTTAGTTGGCTCATTAATGATGGGTCAGGGCCAGTTCTGTACTAGCCCAGGTTTATGGGTTGTTGTTGAAGATGATAATTACGCTGCATTTGAAGCTGCTGCGGCTAAAGCAATTAGCGCACAACCAGCAGGTGTGATGTTAACGCCGAAAATGGCACAAGGTTATATCGACACAGTTGAAGAGTGGAAAAAGTCTGGAGCAACATTAGTCGCAGAAGGCCAAGCAGCAGAAGTAGCACACCACGCTCGTGCTAACTTATTCTCAACTGACTTAGCAACGTTTAAAACAAATGAGCTTTTACGTGAAGAAGTCTTTGGTTCTACTGCATTAATTGTTCGCTGTAAAGACGCTGCTGAGCAACAAGAATTTATTTCTTACATCAAAGGTCAGTTAACAGGTGCTATACATGCCGTTGATGCTGATTTAGAGGCAACACGTCAAGTTGCTCAGTTATTAGTACATAAAGTAGGACGTTTAATTTACAACCAAATGCCTACCGGTGTAGAAGTTTGTGCTTCAATGAACCATGGTGGTCCATTCCCAGCATCAACTGATTTACGTACAACCTCAGTTGGTAGTAAAGCGATTACGCGTTTCCAAAGACCAATTTGTTACCAAAACATGCCAGCAGAATTATTGCCTGAATTGTTAAAATAGTTGTTCTTTTGCGTAAAAATGCAAAAAAAATGAGGAGTTATTGAAAAATAGCTCCTTTTTTTATGGTTTTATGTTAAAGAGTCCTTATAATATGTGCCAGTACTTTTAGGAAACATGTTATGACCATAGTATATAAAACTAGAACGCAGCTAGTGGTTGAAACACTGAGAGAGAAGATTCTCAGTGGCGAAATTAAGGCGGGAGATCCGTTAAGACAAGCAGCCTTAGCTGAAGAATTAAATGTAAGTCGAATTCCGGTAAGGGAAGCACTGCTGCAACTAGAAGCTGAAGGTTTAGTTTCTTTTGAGCCGCATAAAGGGGCAACTGCCACTGAATTAAATGCTGATCAAGTTGATGAATTGTTCGAGCTAAGAGCAATGATCGAATGTAACTTATTAGCAGCTTCATTGCCTTTATTAACTGAAGCTAAGTTAGCTGAAGCTACCGATATCTTATCACAACTTGATAAGGCATTAGGTAAAGAGAATGCTGCCAATACTTGGAGCGAGCTAAACTCTCGTTATCATAATTGTCTGTACTCTGCTGCTAACAGACCACAAACTCAAGATTTAGTTAACACGCTAAATAAGAATGCTGATCGTTATATTCGTATGCATTTATTATGGGCTGGTGGTATTTCAAAAGCAGGTCCAGAGCATAATCAATTACTTGAATGTTGTAAGTCAGGTGATGTTGAACAGGCTGTAGAAATTTTAAGACAGCATATTTTGGGTTCAAGGGATGAAATCAAAGCATTCTTAGAACAACGTGAATCCGTAATTAGCCAGTAGCCTTTTCAGTTATATCTATAGTCTAAATATTTGCTTACTTTTGCTTGTACTAAAAGTAAGCAAATATTGACTTTCCCCCTATAAATCTTTAGTATTCCCGCCCTTTAAAATCAATACATCTTGTTAATTTATCTATGCTAATAGGTGTACAAGATTAACCAACCCTGTTTGTTACTGATTGTTCAAAATCAGTGCACAGAAACTCAAGAGATCATAATGTTTGAATTACACGCAAGTAAAGTTGCTAACTTGAAAAATGATGTGCTATCGGGCTTAACCGTAGCTTTAGCCTTAGTGCCAGAAGCGGTAGCATTTGCTTTTGTTGCGGGTGTAGAGCCACTCGTTGGTTTATACGCTGCCTTTATGGTGGGGTTAATTACCTCTATTTTTGGTGGCCGCCCAGGTATGATCTCTGGTGCTACTGGTGCTATGGCAGTAGTGATGGTGAGCTTAGTGGCAATTCATGGTGTTGAATACCTGTTTGCTACTGTCGTACTGACCGGCTTACTGCAAATACTGGCAGGGCTATTTAAGTTAGGTAAATTTATCCGTTTAGTACCTCATCCAGTAATGTTAGGTTTTGTTAATGGTTTAGCTATTGTTATCTTCTTAGCTCAATTAGGCCAATTTAAAGTCACTAATAGTGCAGGTGAGCTTGAGTGGATGCAAGGACAAGCGTTATATACTATGGCGGGCTTGATTATTCTTACTATGGCAATTATTCATTTATTGCCAAAGCTTACTAAAGCGGTACCTTCTTCACTTGTTGCTATTGTTGTTGTTACTGTACTGGTGCAAAGTCTAGGGCTTGAAGCTCGCACTGTAGTTGATTTTGTTAGAGATATGACCAATGATCCAGCAGCATCTATTGCGGGTGGCTTACCACAATTTTCTATTCCCAATGTGCCTTTTAACTTAGAAACATTAACTATTATCTTACCGTTTGCTTTAGTGCTTGCTGCTATTGGCTTGATTGAATCACTGTTAACCTTAACTCTTATTGATGAATTAACCGGAACTCGTGGCCGTGGTAATAAAGAGTGTATTGCTCAGGGGGTGGCTAACACAGTAACAGGCTTTTTTGGCGGTATGGGTGGTTGTGCCATGATTGGTCAATCTATGATTAATGTAAATTCAGGTGGTCGAGGTCGAGCTTCGGGAATTACTGCGGCTGTGGCACTGTTAGGCTTTATTCTTTTTGCTTCAAGCTTAATTGAAATAATTCCATTGGCTGCTTTAGTTGGTGTAATGTTTATTGTTGTTATTGGTACTTTTGAGTGGTCAAGTTTTAGAATCTTAGGCAAAGTGCCTAAAGCTGATGCATTCGTTATCGTACTAGTATCAGGTGTTACGGTGGCAACAGATTTAGCGGTAGCTGTAGTTGTTGGTGTTATTGTTTCGGCGCTTGTATTTGCATGGGAGCATGCGAAACATATTTTAGTGACTCGAACTACTAATGAGAAAGGCTCAACCGTTTATGAAGTAAATGGTCCAATCTTCTTTGGCTCTGTATCAAACTTCTTGGAGCAATTTAAACCTGATGAAGACAGTGACGATGTGATTGTTGAATTTAAGAATGCCCGAGTTGCTGATCACTCTGCTATTGAAGCAATTGATACCTTAGCTGAACGTTATCTATCACGCGGTAAAACTATGCATTTAATGCACTTAAACCAAGAGTGTAAGGATTTATTAGAAAAAGCAGATAAGTTAGTAGAGCTAAATCTAATTGAAGATCCTGATTATCATATTGCCACTGACAAGCTTGCTTAGCTTAATTCAGTTTAAAAAGTACGTTGTTAGCTTATACTTAATTAAGTAGAGTGTTCAGCGTACTTTAGTTAAAAGGGATGTATCATATATGCAACTAGACTTTTTTGATGTACCAAGCCCCTGTGTTGGTATTTGCCAATCTGATGAGAAGGGTTATTGTCTAGGTTGCATGAGAACGCGTGAAGAGCGTCAGTCTTGGGGCGAGTATGATAATGATGACAAGCAGAAAGTTATTAAGCGCTGTATTCAAAGACGTAAGCGTAAATTAAGTAAACAAAAAGCAAAAGTTGTTGAACAGCCGCCTGTTGAAGATATGCAACCCTCATTACTTGATCCACCAAGTAAAACTTCAATAAAAAAAGATAGTGATCTAGATTTTAGCGACTTTGAATTGTAGCGCTGAACAATCAAATAATTTTGTTAAACTACCTTAAAAAACAGTTGCTAGACAGATCAAATCTAGCTATTATACGCGCTCTTTAGCAAGCCCTACTTGTTAATGCCCCGATAGCTCAGTTGGTAGAGCAGAGGATTGAAAATCCTCGTGTCCCTGGTTCAATTCCGGGTCGGGGCACCATATTGAAGCCTTAGCTTATGCTAAGGCTTTTTTGATCTTAAGCTTCATTATTCCTACCATGATTTTGGCAAGCTAACCCTTCATTTCTTAAAGCATATAGCAGTATTCAATTATAGGCATGGCTCAATTATGTATTTGTTTACTAATTGGTCAGGTTTTTATTCATATTTATTGCTAAAAAATTCAAAAAAGATCCGCTTTTCTTAGTGATTTTATGTAATTCCCTGTCTGTTTTCTGAGCGATTTGGCTGTTATTTAGACTCCTTTAAAACTCCGAAAAGTCTCGTATAATAGGTAACTATATGTTTTTAATGGTTATATTTAATTGTCATATAAATGCGTTAAAAAGTTATTGATCGTAACTTATGGCTGAAATATACTCGATGTATATATATTGTATACAATATGTGTTTGTTTGATGAACTGCCACGGTAGTGAATCTTAAAATAAGAAAAAACATAATAATGAAACCAAGGGGTAATAATGTCTAAGTTTATTAAAGCTGGCTTTACGTCAAAGAAATCATTAGCTGCAGTTGCTGTTAGTGCTGCATTAATGCTTTCAATGCCTAACGCAATAGCGGCTAACAAAATCAATGGTAGCATTGCTGGTCAAGTATCTGTGGAATCAGGCTCTAGCCTTGAAAATGTACAGGTAGAGATTAAGCATGAATCAAAAGGTTTAGTTCGTTCTACAGTTACAGATAGTAACGGTAACTTCAATATGAAGGCACTTCCTATCGGTAACTACACTATTCGTTTTGTTAAAAACGGATATGAAACAATAGAAGAGCAAAAAGTAACAGTTAAAGCTGGTACAAAAGCATCATTCAACATCGCTATGTTCACTAGCAGCGACCTTGAAAGAATCAGTGTTACAGGTTCAAAGGTGCAAATGGTTGATTTTGAAAGCTCTACTACACAATTAGTTGTGACTGCTGAAGACTTAGCTAAGTTACCTGTAGGTCAAGACTTAACGTCAGTTGCATTATTAGCTCCTGGTTCTTCACTTGCTGCTGACCCAGATGATGACTATGGTCGTGGTGCATCTTTTAACGGTGCTTCTGTTGCTGAAAACGGTTACTTCTTAAACGGTCTTAATATTACCGATATTCGTAAAGGCTTAGGTCATGTTGATTTACCTTGGGAAGCAATTGCGCAAACTAACGTTGTAACTGGTGGTGTTTCTGCTGAATACGGTCAGTTTATTGGTGGTGTTACTGATTTGGTTTCAAAGTCTGGTGACAATGAATTCAAATTTGGTGTAACCGTTGATTACATTCCTAGCAGTTTATCGTCTACTTCTCCTGATACTTGGGGATATGACACAACAGCTGATGAGAATGGTAACTACCCATTTGATCCTATTATGATCGATAATAATGGTGATTCTTCATATGAAGAAATACGTTATAACATCTACGCTAGTGGTGCCATTATTGAAGATACATTATTCTTTTACGGTATTTTTAACCCACAAAAAATTGATGATGACTATGCTAACGAGAAAGCTGAACTTAGCGAAAGACGTTACTCTTATCAAGATGAAGAAGCTGATTACTGGCTAGCTAAAGTTGATTGGTTTATTAATGATGAACATAGCTTAGGTATTACTGCGCTAAATAATGAGTGGGAAAAGGATTACTATTTTAGAACAGGCCCATCAGGTGCTTTATCAGATCCTGAAAAATCTACTTGGGGTGGTTCAATGTGGTCTGTTAACTACGACGGTATCATTACTGATGAGATCACATTAAGTGCTATTTATGGTGTAACAGAGCAAACATCTAACTCAATTAACCCAACTGCCGATATGACGCCTATTTGGGATCGTCGCGACGCTTGGGGCTGGGATAAAATGGGTGACTGGGTTGGTACATACAGAAATGAATTACGTGATGACCAACGTACACAGTTTCGTGTTGACTTAGATTGGGAAATCGGTGACCACACCATTCGTTTTGGTTATAGCCAAGAAGTGGTAGAAACTTCTGATAACATTGAATACGCAGGTGACGGCAGAGAATACGAATACCGTATTATGAGTCAAGGTACTCTAGATTGGATCAATGGTGAGCGTGCTAAGTTGGGTCAGGGCCCTGCTGAAGGTATTGCGGCTGGTGATGACTACTTCCGTGCACGTCGTTATGATCGTGTAGGTACTGCAGAGTCAGTTAATCGCGCATTCTATATCCAAGATACTTGGAACGTAACAGATGAAGTTACTTTAAACATCGGTTTACGTAACAGTGCCTTTGAATCTAAAACAGGTGAAGGTGATACTTACGCAGAAATGGACAACCAATGGGCTCCTCGCTTAGGTGCTATTTGGGATGTTGGTGGTGAAGGTGTCACTAAAGTGTCTGTTAACTACGGTCGTTATTATATGCCTATTTCACCAAATACAAGTGTTCGTATGACATTAGGTGAAACTAACCAATACGATTACGCCACATTTGATTCAATTGGTGCAGATTACCTACCAGTTAACCCTGAATCAATGTACCTACTTAACTATGGTGATGGTACATTTACTCAGCCACATGAGACTTTAGTTGATGCTGATTTAGATCCTATGTACAGCGATGAAATCTCAGTGTCTGTTACTCATGAGCTAAATGAAAACTGGATTGTTGGTGCTAGATACCTTTATCAAGACCTAATTTCTTCAATTGAAGATACCAACATGAAGTACACGTTAACTAAGTGGATGGAGCAAAATCCAGAGGAAGCTGCTAAGTTAGATCCTAATTGGGATATTAGTAGTTCTTGGGTTGGTATTGTCATTAACCCAGGTTCTCCAGTTCACTTAGCATATGACCAAAATGAAGATGGTGTAATTTCAGGTGGTGAAGGCGTAACTTGGTCTGCTGACTATATCGGTTTACCAAAAGCGGAAAGAACATATCAGGCGTTAGAGTTTACTCTTGAAGGTAAGCCTACAGAAAATTCAACGTTACAAGCGTCTTACACATACTCTAAATCTGAAGGTAACACTGAAGGTTTAGTAAGTGGTACTCACTCTCAAGCGGATCCAGGTTGGTCTGGCTCATTTGATAGCCCTGAGTTTACCGATTACTCTTACGGTAGAACATCAAATGATATTCCTCATAAGTTTAAAGTTTTCGGTGGTTACGATATTACTGATAACTTAAATGTTGGTTTAGTATTCTTCGCTCAAGAAGGTCGTGCTCGTAACATTTTAGGTTACCATCCAACAGATGCTGGTTCTTGTGCTCCTGAGAAAGATGTTACTTGGTGTGAAGATTGGGATAGAGAAAACTTCTACACTAATGGTGAACCGTCTCCTCGTGGCGCTGGTGGTCATGGTGATTGGATTACTAGCTTAGATATGAGTGTTAACTACCGTATTGATGTAGGTTATGGTGAAGTATTGTTATCAGCTAAAGTATTTAACGTACTTGATTCTAACACTGCTACAACATACAACGATATGACAGAGTTTGATAAGACAATTGGTTTGAAAGATCCAAACTATGGTAATCCAACTAGTTACCAAGCTCCTCGTAGCTTCTTATTCACAGCTCGATATGATTTCTAAGATAAGTTAACTTTTTAGAAATATTAAAAACCGCGACTTTTAAAGCCGCGGTTTTTTTGTGCTTTGAATTTGTCATTACACGATAAAACAACGTTAGTTCATTGAGATTAGTATGACCAACTAGGCTAAGAGTTCTAATAACTATCTGCGAAAACCTTAGTAGTAAGTTATTAAATGTTATTGAAATGACAATCTCTGTATAGTATACATATTATATTGTATTCAATTTGGTTGTTACTAAGTTGGTCGTATTAGCTTAGTTAAGCTATTGCAGTATGGATGCATAACAATAATTACAACAACAAAACACAACAAGGAATTACAATGAGAAATAATCAGACTTTTAAACTTTCTGCTTTGTCTGCTGCTATGTTATCCATGGCAACGGGCTTTGCTACTCCTGCTTTTGCTGCAGAAGAAGCGGAAGTTGAAAAAATTATGGTAACAGGTTCGCGTATTGCGCGTGCAGAAGTTGCCTCAACCTCGCCAATTACTGTGGTATCGAAAGCACAGATGACTAAGCTAGGAATTACAGATGTTAGTACAGCGCTACGTCGTTTGCCTGCAATAACAGGTGCGAGTGCTAATAACCAAAGTAGTTCTGGTGCTAACAATATTCAAACTGCCACTTTACGTGGTATTGAAGCAACGAATACTCTTATCTTATTAAACGGCCGCCGTATGGTTGGTTCAGACGAAGATGGCTTAGTCGATTTATCAACAGTGCCATTTGAAGCAATCGCGCAAATTGAAGTACTAAAAGATGGCGCTTCTGCAATTTATGGCTCAGATGCGATTGCTGGTGTAGTAAACATTATTACTAAGCGCAATTATGAAGGCTTTGAAGTGAATGCTCGCTATGGTCAGTCTTCAGAAGGCGATGCTGAAGAACGTGAAGTTGGTCTAGTGATGGGCTTTAGTACTGATAAAGGTAGTGTCATGATTGCTGCTTCGAGTAGTAACAATGACGGTTGGGAAGAAAAAGACCGTTATATGACCCGCGATACAGATCGCGAATATATGGGCGGTACAGATGTTAGCTCTGGTACAACACCATTTTCGCGTTTATCAGGTTTTGGCTTAGATGGAACAGATGGTAAAACTTGGACCGTTCCTGATGCAAGTAACCCTTCGCAAGTTGTTTTATTTGACTATGATGAAATGGGCTATAACTATCGTGCTGCACAATCAGGTGCAAACGATAACAAAACTAACAGTGTTTTTGTAACTGCTGATTATGAATTAAGTGATGATGTTATCTTTTTTACCGAGCTTTCTTTCCATGATGGCTTTGTGCAAGGTAATCAAGCGCCTCCAGGTACAGATACAGGTTGGTATGGTGATAACGTAGATACACCAAATGCCTTTAAACGTTACCCTGATGCAGACGGAAATAACTTTGGTGTAGGTCCAAATCAAAAATATAACCCATTTGGTATTGCCGGTAACGTAACGCGTCGTTTTAGCGAATATGGCCCACGCATTTATAAAACAGATAATAATATCAAGCGCTATACCTTAGGCTTACAAGGTACCATTTTTGAAGAGTATGATTGGGAAGTTAACTTCTCAAGCCAGTCTGCAGAGCTAATTAGCCGTGGTGGTGCACAGCCGTCAATTAATCAAATTGAGCGTGCCTTATCAGATGAGTGTGAAACAGAAGCAGATCCAACTTGTGTAGCACTAAATGTATTTGGTCCTGAAGGCTCAATTACTACTGAAATGCTTGATTTTATCAACACAACAGCACCTGTAGTAACTAATAAAAATGATTTGATGTTTATGCAGGCGCATATTTCAGGTCCTATCGTATCTATGCCAGCGGGTGACTTAATGTTCTCATCTGGTATTGAGTATCGTGAAGATCAGCTTTCAATGGAAGTTGATCAAGCACAACGTACAGCTACCTTTGATGTATCTTGGGGGGAGTCTAGTACACCAGTTATTTCACCTGTACGAGAAATTACTGAGCTGTATTTAGAATTAGCAATTCCGGTACTTGATAGCTTAGAAGTAGAAGCTGCAGTTCGTTATAGTGATTATAGCGATATTGATGAAAGCACCACTAATCCTAAGTTTGGTGTTATTTATCAACCACTTGATATGCTAAAACTTCGTGCAAGTTATAGTACTGGTTTTAGAGCACCTACTATGGCGCAAATGTACCAAGGGCGTACGTCATCACTTACCACTAATTTATACGATCCGTGTAATCCTAATAACGAAGCTAATTTTAGCTCTTCAGACCCTAGGTGTGTTGCCTTAGGGTTAGATCCACAATATAGCCAAAACGCCATTCAAAGTTTTGATGTGATCGGTGGTGGTAACCCAGACTTAAAACCTGAAGAAGCAGAGAATATGACGTTAGGTTTAGTGGTGGAGCCGCTTGATAACTTATCGTTTACTTTAGATTACTTCGATATCGAGCAAACCAATGTCGTTTTTGCCAGCACCGATTATGTTATTGATCAAAACCTTGCTGGTAACCCCGAATATGCAGGTGATGTATTACGTAGTAATAATGGTACTGGCTATATTCAAACAGTCATTGCGCCAGCAAATAATATTGCCGCGCGCAACTTATCTGGTTTCGATTTTAATGCAAATTATGTATTAGAGACAGATATTGGTGAGTGGCGTATCAACTTAGATACTACCTTAATGGATTCCTTTGAAGTTCAGGATACCAGTGATACACCGTTTAGAGATATCGTAGGTACTTATGATGCTGCATTTGGTAGTATTCCTGAGTGGAAAGCGGCAATGCAACTTGATTGGAGTATGGGTAACTTTCGTGCAACTTGGGACTTCAACTATAACAGTGATCTTAAAGTGCTTGTCGCAGATACAGATCCAAATGACGCCGATAAAGTTATTTATAAGACTCGTACCTATAAGGTGGGTGATGTAGAAAAAGAAGATATCATGGATGCAACTTTTATTCATAATATGCAAGTGGGTTACTTCATTGACTCAATTGGAACCGATGTTCATTTTGGTATTCAAAACGTATTTGATAAAGAACCGCCTTATTTAGATAAAGGTGTTACTTCTACAGATGATAACTTGTATTCATTCCGTGGTAGGTTCTTCTACATGGGTGTTAAGAAAGAGTTTTAATTTGTCGTTATAAATTACTTAAAGAGGTTTCTTTGAGTAAGTTCATGTTTAGCCCACCACAGTAATGTGGTGGGTTTTTTGTATTTATTTCGTTAAATAATAGCTAAGTTATTTTGGCTAGTTCAAGTAGGGAGTTGTTTAAATATTGCAATATAATTATTGCCAATCAAGTAAGCGCTTTTGTCCTTCAATTTTGCGTATATCGGTAATATCTTGAGACATTTCAATTACACCTTTATATGTGCCTTCAATATCACGAATAGCAAAATAACGTATATGAATTTTACGTTCTCTATAATCAATCCAAAACTCTGCTGTATCTTGGCTACCTTGCTTAAAGGCTTGTAGAATTTCTAGCACAGTATCAACTGATTTTGGCGGGTGACAAAATTTTACTTCTCTGCCAATAATGCCGGCAGAACGAGGGAAGACACGGTTTTCACCGCGGTTATAGAATACCACTCTATCATTTTCGTCTACATAGGTTAGGTCAACAGGCATAAATTGCAGCATAAGGTTCAACTGCTCACCTGTCATAAAACCTTCATTTAAGCGAATACGATCGTCGGTAGAGAATGGTAGTCTCTTTTTGCGTCTCTCTTCTCCTGGGTGTGTATCATCTTGTGGTGGGTAAGGTGTTGGCGCTTCAGAAAGCATCCAGCCAATTTCCTCATCGCTAGCTCGCATTTCTTGCCAATCATCTTCTGATAATAGCTCTAAGGCATTAGGAAAGAGTCGCACTACTTCAATATGCATTAACCCTTGTAGATCTTCAGACAATGAATATAAAGCGCTATCGATATGGAAAAAATCTTTTTGTTCGATGTAATCACGTATTGTTCTAAACTGATCTCTTATTTTGTCATGAAAAGCCCACATGCCTTGGCTAGGGCCTGTCCAACCGTATTTTTCTAGGTAGGGAAATAATTGATTTTCTTTGCGAGCAAAGCGCTTTTCTACTGTGGCTAGTTGATTAAATATATTAAAGAAGGTTTCAAAGTCACTATTGATATCGACTTCATTAAGCTGTTGCAGTAACGCGCGGATCAAGGCGTTTTCTTGGAAAAATACTTTAACTGGGTGGCCTTCTGGAAGACCCATGGCATATTGAGGTATTGCTTTCATAGTAAAGAAGAATAATACAAAAAGCTTATCTTCGCTTATTTGTTCGTACTATGCTTTGTGTTAGATCATACCGATAATGGAAAACTGCTATACATTAACATTGTGTAGCTCATTAATAGCTAAGCTCTAAGCTCTAAGCTACACATATAAATAAATCATATAAAAGTGACACATAGCCGCAGCAAGCACAAATAGGTGCCATATAGCATGTGTGTAACGAATGTGCTTTTGCACATAAAATAATACGCCCAGACAATAAATTAATCCGCCAAGCGCAAGTAGCACAATAGCTGTGCTAGGCAAGGCTTCAGATAATTTGCCAAGAATAGCGAAAGAGATAAAGCCCATACCTAGGTAAGTTGCTAAAGAGATCTTTTTGTAGCGGTTACCAAGCTTGATTTTAAAAACGATACCAGCTAAGGCAATAGACCAAATTAATACAAATAAGCCATAGCCTAGTGAACCAGCAAGTGTTATCAGTAGTAGTGGTGTATAAGTGCCCGCTATTAGCAGGTATATGGCGCAGTGATCTAATAGCTTAAACAGCTGCTTAGCCTTTGGATGATGGATTGCATGATAGCAGGTTGATGCTAGAAATAGCGTAATTAAGCTCACACCATAAATAGTATAGGCAGTGAAATAAATGCTTTGTTTATTTGCTTGTAAGCTTGCTTGTATTAGCAGGAAGTATAAAGCAATGCAGCTTAATAAAGCACCTATGCCATGGCTGATAGCATTGGCTCTTTCTTCTTTTTTACAATAACTGGCAATTGTTGGCTGCATGTATGTGCCCAAATACAAAATTCAGCGTACAAGTGTACACTGTTCATTGTGTCGCTAGTAGTGATATTTAAAATTACTTGCAGAAAGCTTGGTATCTTATGCAATTTGGTTGGTATATATGTACGTTTAGTGCATGTTCAGCTTAATTTGAGCTGAAGCTAAAAGTGAAAAGCTTACTTAGGGGGAATAAGGGAAGTGATTGGCGCAGCAATCACTAGCAGTAGGCCATATGTCATAAGCTTAGCAAGACACATAACTAAACCGCTAGATTTTGAGGGAGAAAAGGGCTTAAAGAGCGAGCTCTATCACCATTTCTTTAAGTTCGTCTTTTGAAATAGAATTAGTATGGTCTTTATCAAAGCGGTTAAAGATGGTTTCACACATGCGAATGCCTTTATCTTGTAATAACACATCGATTAGCTCAACAAATTCGCTACGATTAATAACGCCATCCTTATCTTCATCAAACACTTCAAATAACTCATCTACCCATTGGTTTAATTCCATCAAACGTCTCCAATACTGATATAAAAAACTCTATACCTAAACCATATCTGGAAATGACGCATTTGGGAATGGTAAATGTTAAAAATTTTATTTCAATTTGCCAAATAAAAAGGATTACTAACAATTGCTTGCTCATAATTCTTCATTTTAATAGGGGAGTTGACCAAGAAGTTGTATATTTTTTGATTTTTATTCAATGGCTTGAGTTAGATTTAAATTATTTTTAATTTTTTGTGTAATAAATCAATTGAGTTCAAGACTAAGTAGGGGAGATTTAAAAAGGAAGCTTAATATGAAAATAATGTGGAAAGCGCTGTTCACTGTTACTTTGTTATCAGTATCAGCCGCTAGTTCGGCAGAAAATAGCAACTTAACCATAGAAAATTGCCATTTAGGTGAGATTCGCTCACAAGTTAAATGTGGCAAGTTAGTTGTGCCAGAGAATTATCAACAGCACGATGGTGCGAAAATATCTATTAACTTTGCTGTGCTACCAGCAATTGATAATAGTGAATATAAAACGCCGCTAATGTTTTTGGCTGGTGGGCCTGGTCAAGCAGCGGTTGAGCTAGCAACTGGCTTAAATCGTATTTTTAGTGAAGTGAGAAAAACTCGCGATATTATTTTGGTCGATCAACGAGGTACGGGCGAAAGTAGCGCTTTATCTTGTGATTTAGAGGATGAAGAAAGTGTTTATGCAGTAATAGCATCAGAGATCAACGAACAAGATGTTAAAAACTGCATTGCCCAGTTTAAAGGCGATATAAGCCAGTTTAATTCTGAAAATGCCATACGAGACTTTGATGAGGTGCGTAAAGCCTTAGGCCATAAAAAAGTCAATATTTATGGTGGCTCTTATGGAACGCGAGCTGGCCTTGTTTACATGCGCATGTTTCCTGAGTCACTTGATACTGCCGTATTAGACAGCGTAGGCCCAATCGAAGTACCTATTGGTATGTTTGGTCAAAGTGGCGCACGTTCATTTAGATTACTATTGGAAAACTGTCAAAAGAGTGAGTCTTGTCATCAAGCCTTTCCTAATCTAGCGCAAGAATTTCAAGCGGTAAAAGCGCGTTTAGCGAAAGAGCCAGTAACAATTGATATTCAACATCCTCGTTTAGGTACACCGAGCAAATTTGTCTTAGATGAAGTTAAGTTTACCGGTAATTTGCGTTTTCAGCTGTATGGTGTAGAAGGGCGCTCTATGGTGCCTTTAGTTATCCACCAAGCCTATTTAGGTAACTATCAACCTTTAATTGGTTTGATTGCGCGCACTGAAGGAGAGCAAATCGTTTATACCGGCTTGCTATTCAATATTGTTTGTAATGAAGATATACCAAGGGTTAGTGAGCAAATGCGTCAAGCGGATGCTGATAATAATTTTGATGGTAAAACCAGCCACCTTGCCTGGGATGTTATTTGTCCATTATTCCCTAGCTATCGTCCAAGTCAGGAGTTCTATCAAAGCGTAACAGCCAATGTACCAACGCTTATATTATCCGGCGATTTAGACCCAGTAACACCGCCAAGTAATGGTGATTATTCGGCTAAAACGTTGCCTAATAGCCATCATATTGTTGTTAAAAATGCTTCCCATACTGTCGCTATGAGTACCTGTGCTAGCGATATTATTAATGAGTTTTTAACCAGTCGCGATCCTAAAGCACTCGATGAGTCATGTCTTGATGATGTGCCAGAAGAGAGTTTTATGACCAGTGTAAACGGTATTCAATAAAGTTAAGGAAAATAAAAATGATAGAAGTAAATAATTTACATAAAAGCTTTGTTGATAAAAAGAACACAGTTAAAGCACTTGATGGTTTATCTTTTACCGCCAAAGATGGCGAAATTACCGGGATTTTAGGGCCAAATGGCGCTGGTAAAACTACCTGTTTACGTACGCTTTACGGCTTACTTTCTGCTGATGAAGGCTATGCGACTATTGATGGTATTAAAGTGACTGAAAACCCATTGGCAGCACGAGCAAACTTAGGCATTTTTCCTGATAAGTTTGGTTTATATGAAAGATTAACTGCTTATGAACAAATAGATTATTTTGCCAGTATACATGGTATGACAGGCGCGAGTAAGAAGGCGGCAATTGAGCAGGTGATCAAAGATTTAGACTTAGAAGATTTAGCGCACCGTAAAACCGTTGGTTTTTCTCAAGGTCAACGTATGAAGGTGACTTTAGCGCAATCTTTAGTGCATCAACCACAGAACTTTGTGCTTGACGAGCCAACTCGCGGTTTAGATGTTATGAGCACCCGCATACTTCGAAATCACTTGGCAAAATTCAAAGCCAAAGGTCACTGTATTTTATTTTCGTCGCATGTAATGCAGGAAGTTGCCGCCTTGTGTGATCGCGTGATTATTGTTGCTAATGGCAAGCTTGCAGCACAAGGCACACCAGCAGAGCTGTGTGAATTAGCAGGCGAAACTCACCTAGAAGAAGCATTTGTCAAATTAATTGGCTCAGACGAAGGAGTAGCAGCGTAATGAATCAGTTTAAAGCATTACTGTTAAAGGAATACAAAGAAGCCTTTCGTGATAAACGCGCTTTAATGGTGGCCTTAATGATGGCGTTTATGGCGCCAATAATGATAGTGGTTATGTCAAAAATAATCATAGAAAAGGCGGTTGACCAACCACCCGTGTATATTAAGTTTACTGGCAGTGAATATGCGCCTAAGTTAATTGAGCACTTTAAAAAAGAAAACTTACTTAGTTTTGCTGATGTGCCTGAAAAAGATAAAGCAATATGGGATGAGCGTAACATTGTTATTAATATCCCAGATAGTTATGCCAAAGACATGGCTGATGGCAAACCAATTAAAGTTTTCCTTCAGGCTGACTTTAACGATAAGGCGGTAGGGCCACCGGTAAGACGCATTAATGGGGCGGTTCGCGACTTCTCTTTATCCATAGGTTACAAGCGTTTATTACTGCGCGGTGTTGATGTGCGTTTATTAAACCCTGTTAAATTGGTAGAGCAAGATACCGCTAAACCTGACGCTACATTCATACTTATTTCCATGCTAATGGGCGTTTATATGATGATGGCGGCCTTTATGTCGGGTTTATCGGTAGCAATCGATTCAAGTGCGGGTGAGCGAGAGCGTAATGTACTGGAAATGCTACTGTGTCAGCCAGTAAGCACTTTGAAAATTGTACTAGCTAAGCTATGTAGTGCCTCAACAATATCCTTTATCGGTGTTCTTTTGGTTATCGTGTTAACCACTATTTCCGTTGGCTTTGTTGATTTAACCAAAGTTGGCGCCACCTTTAGTTTAGATATTGTTAAAGCATCAACTTTATTGATGTTGTTATTGCCAATTTGTTTCTTTGCTTCGGCTTGTCAGTTGTTTTTAGCTTTTCAAACCAAGAGTTTTAAAGAAGCACAATCGACCGTCAATATGATTATTGCCATTCCAGCCTTTGTGCCATTTGCACTGATGATGATGGATGACAGACCACAATGGCTAGATTGGACCCCAATAGCCGGGCAATCTTTAATCATTGAAGATATTTTTAAAGGTGTTGAGGTCAATTGGTTAGCTATGTTAGCAACAAGCGGTGTCACCATTGCGGTTACCGTTGCTTTAGTGCTGGCGGTTGCTAACAAGTTGAAATCTGAGAAAGTGGTTATGGCGCTAAGCTAGGCGTGTTTATACGCCTGAAAAATAAATATGAATTGCCAAGTACTATTATGTTAAATTCTCAGCAAACAAGAATATCAGCATTTTGTGCCACTGGTGTTGGTGCAAGTAAAGTTGAAAGCAAGGATAGTGGTTTGGATCATCAAATCGTATTTACCCAGTGGATGACGGAGCATGAAAACTTGCTTCGTCATATCATTACCGGCTTTGAAGCAAAGCCGGCTATACAGGATGAACTTTTTCAAGAAATTGCCCTGAACATTTGGCGGGCGCTACCTAAGTTTCGCCAAGATGCCAGCGTAAAAACCTTTGTTGCTCGTATAGCTCATAATGTATTAGCCACTCATGTGGCGAAATCAGTGAAGTCAATTAAGGTCACTCAAGATTTATCACAATTGAACCAAGATGCAGAGCAAGACTGCCCGCTTTCGACACCCTACCAGCAACTGAATAAAGTTCAGCGACAACAACGCCTTGCTGCCTGTATTCGCCAACTAAGCTTAGAGCAACAGCAAGTGATAACACTTGCGCTAGAAGGCATGAGTTATCAGGAAATTGCCCAAGTACTTGATATTACAACGAACTTAGTTGGTGTTCGCTTAAAGCGAGCTAAGACAGCATTAATGCAACGTTTGGAGGCGATATGAGCCAAGAACAGCAACCTGAACAAAATGATAAAAAAGCACTTTCAGCGGAGCAAGAAGAATTGAGTCCATTAGATGATACTTGGGCAGAGCTAAGCCAAGATTGGCAAAGTCAAGCTGTGCCTAAAACTGATATTGCCGCACTGGTTAAGCAGACTAAGCGTCGTACTCAAGGGGCGAAATTGTGTTTTGCTCTTAATATTATTGTCACGCTAGGCTTATTAATCTTTTTCTTATTTGGTGTATGGCAAGGCAAGCTAGGCGAACCCGTAAATACCTATGTGGGTGGTGGCGCATTTTTGTCGATCATTTTTGTCTATTTAGAAACTAAAGTCCGTTTAGCTACGTGGCGACAGTTGTGCGATAGCCCTGAAAAAGCGATAGACAATGCGATTTTATCCTGTCAGTCGTCTATTAAGTATATGGTGATAACGAAACTGTCATTTATTCCCTTTTTAGCCTTAGTAAACTGGTTTGTTTATACCGTTAGCAAGGTAGAAAATAAAGATATGCTAACTGGTTTTATTTATGTGAATGGCTTTATGTTGCTTATGTACGTGTTTGTTGATTACCTGCACAGAAAACGTAAGAAGCAGTATAAACAACTTGTCGATTCTATTTCAGAATTAAAGTCAGGTTAACTCATTGTTGTCGAATTAAATTTCGGCTTTAAGCTTTTTCTTTGTTTTTTACTTGTTGTCTTTCTGTTTTTTCTTCGGTATATTGATTCAAAGCGAAATTTGATCTGGTATGTGAAAATTTCCACCGAATAAAACACCAAAAATTTGGCATAAATCATTGCTAAATGAGCTAAAGTAGCCTGTTTTTATCATGTACAAAACGGCTGCTTTCAGGCAAAATACGCCGCATTAATTTTTGGGATAATCTCTTAACCGTTCTTGCCAATGGCAGACTACTTGAGGAAAAAACATGTTTACTCGTGATATGAATATTGCTGACTTTGATGCTGAGTTATATCAAGCAATGACAAATGAAGTTGAGCGTCAAGAAGAGCATATTGAATTAATTGCTTCAGAAAACTACTGTAGCCCGCGTGTACTTGAAGCACAAGGATCGCAATTAACTAACAAATACGCTGAAGGTTACCCTGGTAAGCGTTACTATGGTGGTTGTGAGTACGTAGATGTAGCTGAGCAATTAGCCATTGATCGTGCAAAAGAATTATTTGGCGCAACCTATGCCAATGTTCAGCCTCATGCTGGTTCTCAAGCAAATGCTGCTGTTTTCCAAGCACTAGTTACGCCAGGCGGTAAAGTATTAGGTATGAGCTTAGCTCATGGTGGTCACTTAACTCATGGTTCACATGTTAACTTTTCTGGTAAGTCATACGAAGCAATTCAATACGGTTTACACCCTGAAACAGGTGACATTGACTATGAAGAGTTAGAGCGTTTAGCAGAAGAGCATAAGCCTGAAATGATCATTGGTGGTTTCTCAGCATTCTCTGGTATTGTTGATTGGGCTCGTATGCGTAAGATTGCTGATAAAGTTGGCGCTTACTTTATGGTTGATATGGCTCACGTTGCCGGTTTAATTGCTGCGGGTCTTTACCCTAACCCTGTACCACATGCGCACGTGGTTACCACAACGACGCATAAAACATTAGCTGGCCCACGTGGTGGTTTAATTGTTTCTGGCTGTGATGATGAAGAGATTTACAAGAAGTTAAACTCGGCAGTATTCCCAGGTGGTCAAGGTGGTCCTTTAATGCACATTATCGCTGCTAAAGCGGTTGCATTTAAAGAAGCGTTAGCACCAGAGTTTAAGGTTTACCAAGAAAAAGTATTAGAAAATGCTAAAGCTATGGTAGCGGTACTTCAAGAGCGTGGTTATAAAGTTGTATCAAACGGTACAGAGAACCACTTATTACTTCTTGATTTAATCGATAAAGATATCACAGGTAAAGATGCTGATGCTGCACTTGGTCGCGCGCACATTACTGTGAACAAAAACTCAGTACCAAATGATCCACGTTCACCATTCGTTACTTCAGGTTTACGTTTAGGTACGCCAGCAATCACTCGTCGTGGTTTTGGTGTTGAAGAAACTCAAGCGTTAACTGGCTGGATTTGTGACATCTTAGATGACTTAGATAACGAAGAAGTAAATGCTCGTGTTCAAGGTCAAGTTAAAGAGCTTTGTGCTCGCTTCCCTGTTTATAAATAACAGTAATGCACAGTTAACTTGTTAAGTTAATGGTTAAAAGGTCGCTATTTAGCGGCCTTTTTTGTTAATGACACTTTAAGACCTGGTACAGCTTATGAAAAAAATAATGACCTTTAGTATACTTTCCCTTATCGCCTACTTACTGTTTTGGCCGGTAGAAATCTCGCCTGTTGCTTGGCAAGCACCAATCAACAAAGGCTATCAAGGAAGCTTTGCACAGAACGAATATTTAAGTGCAATTGAAACCATTGATTTGGCAGGCAGTGAAGGGCCAGAGGCCATCGCTTTGTCGGCAAATGGTTTAGTGTATTTTTCCTTACTTAATGGCGATATTAAGTTTTTAGATGCACAAGGAAAAGTACAGCATTTTGCCAACACAGCGGGTCGCCCATTAGGTATCGCCTTTAATCAACAAGGAGAGCTTATTGTTGCAGATGCTTTTCGCGGCTTACTTAAGGTTAATCAAGCGGGCGAAGTAACAGAGCTCGTGACAAGGGTTGATGGTATCGCGGTTAATTATGCCAATGATTTAGATATAGCCGATGATGGTAAAATTTACTTTTCTGATGCCAGTACTAAATTTCATGCAAAAAAATACGGCACCTATCAAGCAAGCTTACTGGATATTAATGAGCATGCTGGCAACGGTAGGTTGCTAGTGTTTGATCCTGTTACAGGGAAGGCAAAAACGCTAGCTAAAGGGTTTAACTTTGCTAATGGTGTTGCTTTAAGCCATGATCAAAATTGGCTGCTATTAAATGAAACAGGTAGTTATCGGCTATTAAGAATTGGTATTACAGCAGATAATTATCAACAGCAAAGTGTCTTGATTGATAACTTACCCTCTTTTCCTGATAACCTAAGTCGTGGTATCAGTGATATAGATAACTCACTCTATTGGTTAGGTTTAGTAAGCCCAAGAAGTGCCATTTTAGATAAAGTTTCCAACTCGCCGTTTTTACGTAAAGTGATTCAACGTTTACCTTTAGCCATTAGACCGAAAGCAAAACCTTATGGTCATGTGATTGCGATAAATGATCACGGGGAAGTTATCTACAACTTACAAGATCCAAGTAAAAAGTACGGCTACAATACCGGCGCCTTGATTAAAGGTGATACCCTTTATGTTAGTAGCTTACATGAAAAAACACTTGGGAAGCTGGCTAACTTTAGCAAAATCCCCCGTCAGCAAAAATAATTAAGCTATCTAGTTAAGAACTTTAGCTTAATGCTGCATTTTCGATTAAAATGCTTGGCTGAAAATTATCTTAATTTTAAATCAGAGGTAAGGTATGTATTGTCCTTTTTGCTCAGCACTGGAAACAAAAGTAATTGATTCACGTTTAGTGTCTGATGGACATCAAGTAAGACGTCGCCGTGAATGCTTGGCATGCCATGAGCGTTACACAACCTTTGAAAGTGCAGAGCTTGTTATGCCGCGCATTATTAAACGCGATGGTACGCGCGAGCCATTTAATGAAGAAAAAATGGCCAGCGGTTTAACTCGCGCTTTAGAAAAACGCCCTGTCAGTACCGAACAGGTAGAGTTAGCGATTAATAAGCTAAAGTCACAAATGCGTGCCACTGGCGAACGTGAACTGACCAGCGAAATGCTAGGTAATTTGATTATGGCGCAACTTAAAGAGCTAGATAAGGTGGCTTACTTGCGCTTCGCTTCAGTTTATTTATCTTTTGAAGATATCAGTGAATTTGCTGATGAGATTGCTCGTTTGGGCAGTGAAAAAAATGGTAAAGATAAAAAGATTAGTAAAAAGCTTGCTCAAGGTAATTAGCGCGTGCCAACAGTAAAGCAAGCAAGTAGTCAGTTTACACTCGATGATCATAAATATATGGCCTTGGCTATTGAGCTTGCCAAAAAAGGTCATTACACCACGTCACCCAACCCTAGAGTCGGTTGTGTTTTAGTTAACAATAATCAAATTATTGGCCAAGGTTTTCATGCTAAAGCGGGCTTAGCTCATGCCGAAGTCAATGCCTTAGCTGAAGCTAAAAAGCATTATCCTGAGCTTATTCAAGGTGCTACAGCTTATGTTACCTTAGAGCCATGCAGCCATACCGGGCGAACACCACCCTGTGCCCAAAAACTTATTGATGCTAAGGTTGCTCGTGTCGTTTCTGCTATGGTTGACCCAAACCCTAAGGTGTCTGGTCGAGGCTTAAAAATGTTATCGGATCAAGGCATAGTTGCGCAATCTGGTCTGTTAGCAGCAGAGGCTAGTTTGTTAAATGTCGGTTTTATTAAACGCATGACAGTAAAAGTGCCTTACGTTCGTTGTAAGCTTGCCGCCAGTTTAGATGGTAAAACGGCAATGCAAAGTGGTGAAAGTAAGTGGATAACTGCAAATGAAGCCAGAGAAGATGTACAAAGGTTAAGAGCGCAGAGCTGCGCTGTTATAGCCGGTGCTGATTCTGTATTATTTGATAATGCCAAAATGAACCTTCGTTGGTCGCAATTAGGTTATTTAGCAAAAACCTATCCTGAAAATAAATTAAGACAGCCACTTAGGGTAATCATTGATAGCCAGCACCGACTAACTCCATCGCTTGAGTTATTTAAGCAAGAGTCACCTATATTAATCGTACAAACTTTTGCTGAAACGCACCTTGAAAACCAACAGCAATGGCCTCATTTTGTTGAGCATATTCAGGTAAAAGCAACATACGACAACAAGGTATGTTTACGTGAATTGCTTGCTGTGCTTGCCAAGCGTGAAATTAATGAAGTACTCATTGAGTCAGGTGCAAAATTAGCCGGCGCTTTTATTGAGCAAGATTTAGTGGATGAGCTAATACTGTATCAAGCAGGTAAACTCATTGGTGGTGATGGCAAAAACCTAGTAGAAATGCCGAGCATTCAATCACTTTCGCAAGCAAAGCAATTAAAAATCAATGATGTTCGCATGCTAGGACGTGATATTAAAATTACCGCAAAATTTGAAAGAGAATAATATGTTTACTGGAATTATTGAAGCTGTTGGTAAAATTAAAGCGATAAATATCAATAGTCAAGGCGCACGCATAGTTATCGCGACAGATAGCTTAGATATGAGCGATGTTAACTTAGGTGACTCTATTGCTACCAATGGTATTTGTTTGACCGTTGTAGAGTATGATTCAGCAAGCTTTAGCGCTGATGTTTCCAATGAAACATTAAAAAGAACAGGTTTTGCTAATTATCAGGTAGGTAGCAAGGTTAATCTTGAAAAAGCCATGTTGGCGAGCACGCGTTTTGGCGGCCACATGGTCTCAGGGCATGTTGACGGTATTTCACAAGTGTTATCTATTCAAAACAATGGCAACAGTATCGAATACTGGCTCTCTATGCCAAAAGAATTAGCACATTACATTGCTGAAAAAGGCTCTGTCACCATAGACGGTACTAGTCTGACTGTAAACGCCTTGCGAGATGATAGTTTCCGCTTGACCATAGTGCCACATACGGTGAAAGAAACTATTTTTGCGCAATACCAAGTAGGTACTAAGGTTAACTTAGAGGTTGATCTGATTGCTCGCTACCTTGAGAGATTATTGCAAGGTAATTCTCATAACGAGAATGAGCAAGCGCAGAGTAAATCAGGTGTTGATGAAGCCTTACTACAGCAAGCAGGTTTTATTAAACGATAATTTGGCGTTAAGCCAGCAATAATAACTATTGATTGCTCGTTGATAGCAGTCGTATTCAATTAAATTAACAGCAGCAGCTAAGGTTAAGAGGCTCAAATGAATTTAAATACCCCACAAGAAATAATCGACGATATCGCATTAGGTAAAATGGTTATTTTAATGGATGATGAAGACAGAGAAAATGAAGGTGACTTCATTATGGCTGCTGAAAAAGTTACCCCAGAAGCGATAAACTTTATGGCAACCCATGGTCGTGGCTTAATTTGTATGCCAATGAGCCGCGAAAAGTGTGAAACGTTAAAATTACCTCTAATGGTAGATAAAAACGATGCCCAGTTTAGCACTAACTTTACCGTGTCAATTGAAGCTGCTAGCGGTGTTACTACCGGTATTTCTGCTGCTGATCGTGCTACTACTGTGCTTGCTGCAGCGGCAAAAGATGCTAGCCATTTAGATATTGTACAGCCGGGTCATATTTTCCCTTTGATTGCTAAAGATGGCGGCGTACTAAACCGCGCGGGTCATACTGAAGCAGGTGTTGATATTGCCCGTATGGCAGGCTTAGAGCCAGCAGCCGTTATCGTTGAAATTCTTAATGAAGATGGCACTATGGCGCGTCGCCCTGATTTAGAATTAATTGCGCAAAAGCATGATATTAAAATGGGTACCATTGCTGATTTAATTGAATATCGTAATGCCAATGAAACCACAATTGAGCGAATTTCTCAGTGTAAGTTGCCAACAGCATTCGGTGATTTTGAATTAACTGTTTTTAAAGATACTATCGACGGTCAAGCGCATTTTGCTTTATCAAAAGGCGAGATTAAGGCAGACGAGCCGACCTTAGTACGTGTTCATTTAGAAAATACCTTTAGAGATTTATTGTTTAGCCAACGTGAAAGCGTGGCGACATGGCCAATTGCTGATGCTTTAGAGAAAATCGGTCAAGAGGGTGGTGTACTGGTACTTCTTGGTAAACATGAATCGCCGAATGAACTGATTAACTTGGTTGAGAAATACGCAAAAATTGATGCCGGTGAAACAGTGAAAGAGATTAAACGTCATATTGGCTCACGCAATGTTGGCGTTGGCTCACAAATTCTGGCTAATTTAGGTGTTAGTAAAATGCGCTTATTAAGCTCGCAAACTAAGTATCACTCATTATCTGGTTTTGGTTTAGAAGTGGTTGAGTATATTGCTGATTAATGCAGCTAAGTGAAGCTTACATTCCTTGCCAGCTTCGCGAATATTTAACTTCCTTAAAATGCGCTGTTAGCGCATTTTTCTTATTTTAAGTTGCCAAAATATCGACTAACGCAACAACACGTTTATTTGCTTGTCAGACAATACTAGGGTGTGTTGACTTTTGTTTAATAATTCAGCTGAGAGATAAAATCCCTTTAATCAAGGCAAAAGTTGCGTAGTTTAGCTGGCTAAATCAGCTGCTTTTAACGCAGAGTAAAGGGATTTTAGCCTCAGCCCAAAGGGCAATGGCTATTTTTAACACTAGCGGCATTAGTACTCGTTTATTTGGAACAACCAAACTACGCTCATACTGCTTTGCTATTGATAAAAATTGCTCATTGCTGAAAATATCAACAAAGGTCAATACGCCCTATTACTCACAATTTTTATGGAGTTACCATGTTTTCTTTACCTCGCCTTTTTCCCAAGACCTTGCTTATATTGGTGTCTACCTTACTACTGGTCGCTTGCTCAGAGCCAGAATTAGATACTAAGGCTACTCAGCAGCCGGTAGAGCAAAGCGAATCGCCTGTGCTTGCTGTTTATAAAGATCCTAATTGTGGTTGTTGTCAGAAGTGGATAAAGCACATAAATGAGCAAGGCTTACAATCTAAGGTGTATGACAGCCAAAGCATGGGGCAGTTTAAGCAAGACAAGGGCATTGCGCCACAATACCGCTCTTGTCATACCGGCGTATCAAATGAAGGTTATGTCTTTGAAGGTCACGTACCGGCTAAGTTTATTCTGAAATTCCTTGAAGAAAAACCTCAAGATGCTATTGGTCTTTCCGTACCTGCTATGCCAATTGGTACGCCAGGTATGGAAATGGGCGATAAATTTATGCCTTATCATGTCTTGTTGTTAAAAGCTGATGGTAGTAACGAAATCTACGCTAAAATTGATAATTATCAGGCGCAATTTTAGTTCGGCTGAGATGTTTTTTTCGCGACAATAAGGTAGGCTTGATAACTCAAATAATAATACATCTGTTTTAGGTTGCTACAATGAAGTTTGCTCTTACATCCCTATCTATCGCTTTAGCTATTACACTTTCTGGCTGTGCCAATTCACCAGATTCAGTAGAAAAATCAGCTACAAGCCCATTAACGGTTGAAGAGTTAAGAATTGCCAAAGCAGAGCAAGCAATGCCCAAAGTAATCGATGGTTTTTCATGGCGTGCTTTTAAGCAAAGCTGGCCTAAACAAACTGACTTTTATTTAGCAAAACGTCTGGTTAGTCAGTTAGGTGAGCGTCTTTGGCAGTTTAATAAACAGCAAGTGCAATCAGGGCAACTTGTTGATGATAGACCGCTATACTGGACTCGCTTGGCAATTAGCGCTTTTATGAAAGAACATGCGAATCAATTATCAACTAGTGAGCGTAATGCACTTATTGAAGTGTTAGAAGAAACTTCACGCGGCAGAACTGAGTTAGTTTATGCCAAAGCAGCCGATAAGCAAATTTTGCTCACTGGTTTTGATCCGTTTTTGCTTGATCGTAATATAAGCCAAAGCAACCCATCAGGTTTGGCCGCTTTGCAGTTAGATGGTGTGGTTATTGAAGTTCAAGGTAAAAATGGCCCGATTACCGCTGAGATAAATACCGCTATGATCCCAGTACGTTATCAAGATTTTGAAGATGGAGAAGTCGAATCATTACTTGCACCCTTTTACGCAACTGAAGGGGTGGATTTAATTGCCACGATTTCTATGGGTCGAAGTGACTTTGATCTTGAGCACTTCCCCGGTTTAAGGCGCAGTGCTAAAGCACCCGATAATCTTAATGTTTACACGGGCGCTAGCAAAACAAACCCTATAGTACCTAAACTTAGTGGTGCGCCATTATCAGAGCAGGAGTTTGTCGAATTTAGCTTACCTTATCAGGCTATGCAAAAAGCCACGGGTCGTTATCAGATAAATGATAATAGGGAAGTGACTTCGCTGAGCAAAACTCTTTCAGCCAATAGTCTAGAAGAGCTACAAGGTCATACCGCCGTAGAAGGTGGCGGTGGTGGCTACTTATCGAATGAGATTTCTTATCGCAGTATATTACTAGGCAATAAACTTGGCTCTGATATCCCGACAGGTCATATACATACGCCGAGAATTAGTGAGTTTGATGATAAAACCAATCAAGATATTATTAAGCAAATTCAAGCCATGCTAGAGCAAGCCGTGCTGACGTTATAGTGTCGGCTTTGCTTAAAATATAGGTAAAATGCAGACAACAAAAAAGCGAAGAGGTAAACCATCTTCGCTTTTTATTTACACTAAAAGTGTAAGTAGATTATAAAGCAGTTACGTTTTCTGCTTCAGGGCCTTTTTGACCTTGTTTTACACTGAACGATACTGATTGACCGTCAGCTAAGGTGCGGAAACCGTCACCTGTGATAGCACTGAAGTGAACAAACACGTCAGGACCATTTTCTTGCTCAATAAAACCAAAACCTTTAGTTTCGTTAAAAAATTTAACTTTACCAGTAACTGTATCTGACATACCAACATTTTCCCGTAGTCATAATTAAAAATTTGATCATCATCTATTAAAACAATAGATAATTAGTGATCCTTGTACCCGAGTAAATGCCCTCTACCATAAGTAGTACAGGAAGAGGAAGGAAACAAACTATATTCGACACACACAAATTTAGTCTGCATTGCCTAAATCCGTCTGTTAAGAATATTCAAGTACATCAGAAGTACCTGATAAACCTACAACAAAAGTTAGTATTAAACCTTCATCTGCAACGCAAGAACTCAACGCAAAATCTAGTCTAGCACAAGTATTTTTAATATGCTTTATAAAATATTGGAATAGTTCAATATTTATTTGATGTAAATTGTATTTTTTTGAAATGAGTTACTTGAGAGAAAGTACCGTCAGAAAAAGTCATTATTTTTCTGACGGTTAATGGTTGTAGAGGTCAGAGCTGTTAAAGTGCGGCTATTTGCTCTTTTTGCTCTAACATCTTGCTAAGTGCGGTTTCTGCCTCTAAAAGCTTAGCTTTTTCCTTTTCAATAACAGCAGCAGGTGCTTTGCCAACGAAGTTTTCATTGCCTAATTTACCACGTACTTTACCTGCTTCTTTAGTTAATTTATCAATGGCTTTATCTAAGCGAGCAAGCTCAGCTTCTTTATCAATTAAACCAGCCATAGGAATTAATAATGATAATTCGCCAATAACCGCTGATGCTGATGCCGGGCCTTGGTCGTCATCTGCCAGTACTTCAATGCTTTCTAGTTTCGCTAAGGCACTTAGGAACTGTTCGTTGTCGCTTAAGCGGCGCTTATCTTCCTCAGAAACATTCTTAAGTAACACAGGTAAAGGCTTGCTTGGTGCTATGTCCATTTCACCACGAATATTACGAATAGCGATAATAAATTGCTTAACCCACTCTAAATCATCAATGGCTTTTTGATCACACTTGCTGGCATCAAACTCAGGGAAAGCTTGCGTCATAATAGAGTCGCCATTTTTAGCAAAACTCGTTAACGGTTGTACTTTCTGCCAAATGGTTTCCGTAATAAATGGCATGATTGGGTGCATTAAGCGCAATAAGCTTTCTAAGATATTTACTAAAGTATGACGGGTAGCACGTTGTTGTGCTTCATTCCCCTTAAATAACACTGGCTTAGTAAGCTCTAGGTACCAGTCACAGAATTGGTTCCAAGTGAACTCATATAAAGCTTGTGATGCTAAGTCAAAGCGGTATGAATCAAAGGCTTCGTGTACTGTTTTCACGGTTTGCTCAAACTGACCTATAATCCAACGATCGGCAAGCGAGTACTCCATTTCACCGCCATTTGCGCCACAATCATGCTCTTCTGTGTTCATGGTAACGTAACGGCTAGCATTCCATAGTTTATTGGTAAAGTTACGGTAACCTTCTAAACGTTTCATATCCCAGCTAATATCACGGCCTGTGGTAGCTACTGAGGTTAAGGTGAAACGTAAAGCATCAGTACCGTGCGCCTCAATACCATTAGGGAATTCTTTTTTAGTTAGCTTAGTAATCTTCTTCGCTAACTGCGGCTGCATCATATTACCCGTACGTTTTTCTAGTAAATCATCAAGAGAAATACCATCAATCATATCGAGCGGATCAATAACATTACCTTTTGATTTACTCATCTTATCGCCATTTTCATCGCGAATTAGACCTGTTACGTACACTTTCTTAAATGGTACTTGTCCTTTGCCATTTTCATCTTTGTTAAAGTGCAAGGTCATCATGATCATTCTAGCTACCCAGAAGAAAATAATGTCAAAACCTGTTACTAATACATCGGTAGGGTGGAAAGTTTTTAAATCATCGGTATCTTTTGGCCAGCCTAAGGTCGAGAAGGTCCAAAGCGCTGATGAGAACCAAGTATCTAGTACATCATCATCTTGTGTTAGTGCTATATCATCCGCTAGGTTATTGTTTGCGCGTACTTCAGCTTCGCTGCGACCAACGTATACTTTACCACTGGCATCATACCAAGCTGGAATTCTATGGCCCCACCATAATTGACGTGAAATACACCAATCTTGAATATCACGCATCCAAGCAAAGTACATGTTTTCATATTGCTTAGGAACAAACTCAATATCACCGTCTTCAACTGCGGCAATAGCAGGTTTTGCTAACTTCTCAACACGTACATACCATTGGTCAGTTAAAAGTGGCTCAATAATAACGCCTGAGCGGTCACCGTATGGCGCAACTAAATCATGATCTTTTACTTCAACCAGTAAGCCTAGCTCTTCAAATTTAGCAACAATGGCTTTACGGGCAACAAAGCGATCAAGGCCAGCGAACTCACTTGGCAGCTCAGTGCTGTAATCATCTGAAGGCTCACCTTTGTTATTGTACACCTCAGCTGTTGCAAGTACGGCGGCATCTTTATCTAAGATATTAATTAACGGTAGGTTGTGACGTTTACCTACTTCATTATCGTTAAAGTCATGGGCTGGGGTGATTTTTACACAGCCTGTGCCTTTTTCCATATCAGCGTGTTCATCACCGACAATTGGAATTAAGCGATTAACAAGCGGTAATAATACTTGCTTGCCAATTAAATCTTTATAACGAGGATCTTCTGGGTTAACGGCAACACCCGTATCACCAAGCATAGTTTCTGGGCGCGTCGTGGCAACCACTAAATAATCTTTACCTTCTGCGGTTTTTTCACCATTCGCTAATGGGTAGCGTAGGTGCCACATGTGGCCTTTTTTATCTTTGTTTTCTACTTCTAAGTCTGAAATAGCGGTGTGGAATTTAGGATCCCAGTTAACTAAACGTTTACCGCGATAAATCAAATCATCTTCAAATAAGCGCACAAATACTTCTTGTACCGCTTCAGACATACCGTCATCCATAGTGAAGCGTTCGCGCGACCAATCAATTGAGTTACCTAAGCGGCGCATTTGCTTGCCAATAGTGCCGCCTGATTGTTCTTTCCACTCCCAGATTTTATCGATAAAACCTTCACGACCGTAATCGTGACGAGTTTTCTCTTCTTCCGCAGCAATCTTACGCTCTACTACCATTTGTGTAGCAATACCGGCATGATCGCAACCTGTTTGCCATAAGGTATTTTTACCTTGCATACGTTGGTAACGGATTAAAGTATCCATAATGGTTTGCTGAAAAGCGTGACCCATATGCAAACTACCGGTGACATTAGGTGGTGGAATAGCAATGCTGTAGCTATCGCCATGCCCTGTCGGGCTAAAGTAGCCTTGGCTTTCCCAGCTTTGGTAAAGTGATTGTTCAATATCGGTCGGGTTAAACGTTTTTTCCATCTCAGTGTCCGGTAATTATCTATACTATTAACCAGTTAATAGGCAGTCTATTGGCTGTTAACTGTTTTCTACTATCGCTTGGCTTTCTACATGAAAACCCCATTGGCGACAGGTTTTAAATCTTTCTCTTGCCTGTTGCTTTAATGTGCTGTCAGTTGGCACAAAATCAACAATAAAATTAAATCGATTGGCAAAATTAGGCATGTCTTTGCTTAAGTTTATCAATACTGAGCGCCTTGACGTTGGTGCTTGATAACTTATTTCTACAGGACTGCCTTGTTTTGGCCCTTCACCTGCAAGGTTATGGGGCACAAAGCTGTCAGTATCAAACGCCCACAGTACTTCATCAACATTTTCAGCATGGTCTTTATCCTGACAAAAGATAAAAACTTTATGGCCTTGGCGATAAAAGTAACTTGCTTGTATACAGGCTTGCTGTATCTCTGAGCTCATGTTGGTATCTGTACTTTCTGCTTTATTTTCAGGAAGTACATAAAACATCACTTGCGTTTGCATAAATTTGCTCGTGTTTTGTCATAAACTGCAAAATGCAGTGCTATATATTGCTCGCACTGCATTTTTTATCAGTTTTTATTCGCCTTGCTCTGCGCCGCTTTTATTTAACATAAATTGCGTTAGCATGCTTACTGGACGGCCAGTTGCGCCTTTAGTTTTACCGCCACTGCGCCATGCTGTACCAGCAATATCAAGGTGTGCCCAATGATACTTTTTCGCAAAACGCGACAAGAAACATGCTGCAGTAATAGTGCCTGCTTCTTTACCACCTAAGTTGGTAAAGTCGGCAAATGGGCTTTCAAGCTGCTCTTGATAATCTTCCCATAACGGCATGCGCCATGCTCTATCACCACTTTGCTCAGATGCATTTAATAGCTCGTGCGCGAGTGGGTTATGGTTACTTAACAAACCTGAAGCATGTGCGCCTAAAGCAACAACACAAGCACCTGTTAAGGTGGCTACATCAACGACGGCTTCTGGCTCAAAACGCTCTACGTAAGTTAAGGCATCACATAAAACGAGACGACCTTCAGCATCGGTATTTAATACTTCAACTGTTTGTCCTGACATAGTCGTTAAAATATCACCTGGACGATAAGCACGACTACTTGGCATATTTTCACAACCTGCCAAGACACCAATAACATTGATAGGTAGGTCTAGTTCAGCTAATGCGTGCATAGCACCAAGTACACCAGCAGCACCGCCCATGTCGTACTTCATTTCATCCATGCCTGCGCCTGGCTTTAATGAAATACCACCACTGTCAAAGGTTAAACCTTTACCAACAAATACTAGCGGCTTGCTATCATCACCTGCACCATCATATTTGATGATACTCATGATTGATTCATTATCTGAGCCGCGACCAACGGCAAGGTATGAACCCATGCCTAATTCTTCCATTTCAGCTTCACCTACTATGGTGGTGCTTACTTTGTCGTAATCATCAGCTAAGATCTTTGCTTGCTCTGCTAGGTAAGCAGGGTTACAAATGTTTGGCGGCATGTTAGCAACATTCTTACAAGTATTGATACCTTCAGAAATAGCGAGGGCATGCGCGATTGCACGCTCACCAATAGGTAACTCACGGCGCGTTGGTACGTTAAATACAATTTTACGTAGTGGGCGACGTGGCTCTGCCTTGCGGGTTTTTAAGCTATCAAAGCTGTATAAACCATCTTGTGTAGCTTCAACTGCTTGGCGAACTTTCCAATAAGTATCACGGCCTTTAACATGAAGCTCTGATAAGAAACATACCGCTTCCATAGAGCCTGTTTCGTTTAAGGTATTAATGGTTTTATTGATGATTTGACGATATTGACGTTCATCTAATTCGCGCTCTTTACCACAACCGACTAACAATACGCGCTCACTTAAAATATTAGGCACGTGGTGTAATAAAAGCATTTGGCCTGACTTACCTTCTAAGTCGCCTTTGCGTAATAGGTTACTGATATAACCTTCACTAATTTCATCTAATTGCTCAGCTGTGCCGCTTAAACGGCGAGGTTCAAATACGCCAACGACAATACAAGCGCTGCGTTGTTTTTCGGGACTACCGCTTTTTACACTGAACTCCATGGGCTTTCCTTTTTACATTGTATTTTGTCTAGTTTTACTGGAAAAATAATCGGCAATTTTATTCATCACTAGTTAACTGATGAAATTGCGCTTATGATACTTAACAGTAAAAAATTATTTTATCTGCGCTTATAACTGCATATATATTGCGCAACAAAGTTAATTCGTTACAAATTAATTTACGTTAACTTACTAGATTCTTACTAAAAATAAGTAAAAAATAGCTTTGTTGACTATCCAATCGATATCTCTCGGAGCTATAATTATAGCCGCATTTATCAATTGTTCTTAGTTGGTGACTATATAGTTTACTTATGAAAACGGCAAGTTTACTTAAAAATTGCCTATATGTCAGAAAAAAACTAAGTTTTTATGGGATCTTTTTGTGATCATTTTTCGATATTTATTAAAAGAAGTCGCCAAAACACAACTCGCGGTGTTTTTTGTCTTAATGACTATCTTTATCAGCCAAAAATTTGTTCGTGTTTTAGGTGATGCTTCAGAAGGTAGCATACCAGGACAAATGGTGATGACCTTTATCGCACTTAAAGTTCCAGACCTTGCTGGCATGATGTTACCTTTGAGTTTATTTTTAGGGGTTTTGCTCGCCTATGGCCGTATTTATGCCGACAGTGAAATGACGGTGTTACATGCCTGTGGTGTCAGTGAGTGGTATGTGGTGCGGGTCACTTTAGTGCTGGCGTTTATTACCGCCATTTTTACCGGCATATTCACCTTGTATTTAGCGCCCATGGCATCAGAATATCAATATCGAGTCAAAGAAGAACTCGCCGCTGACTCTGGCTTAAGCGCGCTGGTTGCCGGACGTTTTCAGCAAACGGGTAATAAAGATGCGGTAGTGTTTATTCATGATAAAAGCCGTAAAGATAATAGCTTTAACAAGGTGTTTGTTGCCCAGTTGCCAGATGAAAACAGCGTTGGTGACAGTATTATCAACTCAAGTCTTGTTTATGCTCACAATGGGCAAGTATTCGAAGATGAGTCAGGCTCACAACGATTAGTGTTAGGGGATGGGATTCGTTATCACAGTGATGCTGAAAATGGTGAATTTCAATCGGTTGCCTTTGATAAGTACTATATCGAAATTAAAGACCAAGCAGTTGAACATCAGTATCGAAAATTATCAGCTCTGCCAACCAGTAAGTTATTTGAAGAGGTCGAGCCTGAGCTGTTTGCCCAATATCGCGCCACCATTCAATGGCGTGTTGCCTTTCCACTTGCCTGCATTATTTTAACTTTTATTGCCGTACCACTGAGTGTGGTAAACCCAAGGCAAGGTAAATTTGCCAAGATGTTGCCCGCTTTAATGTTATTTTTAGGTTATTTTTTACTGCTTACGGCCATGCGTTCCGGCGTTGAGAAGCAAGCTATCCCTAGTTATATTGGTATGTGGCCTGTGCATATTAGCGCTTTGTTTATGGGGGTAACCCTGTTGATGCGAGAGCGCACCAGTGGTCGTAAGATCAAGGCTAAGCTGCCAAAATTAAGACGAAATAAAGCACATGCAAATCAAGGTAAGGCCTCTTAAATGCGTATTTTAGATTTTTATATTGGCCGAGTTATCGCCTCGACAACATTTTTAACGCTGGCTGTGTTTGTTAGTGTCAGTGGCATTATTAAATTTGTTGAGCAAATGCGTGCTGTTGGCCGCGGTAATTATGATCTCTCTCATGCGGCATTATATGTTTTTTATGCCATACCGCGTGATGTTGAAGTGTTTTTTCCTATGTCGGCGCTGATAGGCGGTTTAATAGGTATAGGTATGCTGGCTAGTAATAGTGAACTTGTGGTTATGCAGGCAGCCGGTTTATCTCGATTAGATATTATTAAATCGGTTATGAAAACCGCTATTTTACTGATATTTGTTAGCATGGCTGTTGGTGAATGGGCCGCGCCTAATGGCGAAGCTAAGGCACGTGAAATACGCGCACAAGCAATTTCTGGAGGAAGCCTTATCTCTGCCAAAAATGGCGTTTGGGCTAAAGACGGCGACTATTTTGTTAATATTGGTGAAGTGCTTGATGGTGAATTAAAGAAGGTACAAATATATCGCTTTAATGACCAGCTTAAACTTGATAGTTGGTTATCGGCACAAAGTGCTACATATCAAGGTGGAGCATGGTTACTTCATGACATTGTTGATACGCAAATTTCAGCAAAAAATATAACAACACGTAAAGCTTCTGAGCAGCTTTGGCAGTCCTCATTAACGCCGAAAAAACTGGGTGTGGTAACGGTAACGCCTGAGTCTTTATCTGTTAGAGGCTTAGTCGATTATTTAGATTATTTAGAAGCTAATCAACAAGATCCAAGCCGATATCAATTAGCTTTTTGGCGTAAATTAATGCAGCCATTAACTGTGGCGGTTATGTTATTGGTTGCGCTTTCCTTTGTCTTTGGTCCGCTGCGCTCAGTATCTATGGGCGCGCGCATTATGATGGGGGTTTTCACGGGTATTCTATTCTTTATTTGCAACGAAGTACTTGGCTCAATTAGTTTAGTGTTCGAACTACCACCGATTTTAGGGGCGATATTGCCCAGTATTATTTTTGTTAGTACTGCCTGGTACTTTATGCAAAAGAAAATGACTTAGTATACTAGTTACTATTTTAATGGATTGAATTTAAAGGGATTGTTCTGTTGTTTGATGCGCTCAAAAAGCCTTCTTCGGTAATATTCATTATTATCGTGTGCATATATCTACCGTTTATAGAGAGTGGTCATGGTAGGCCACTATGGGGGCTGAATTGGCATTCTCCATTATTAATGGGGCAAACGAGAGAAACTCTTAGGTTTGTAAAATTAATTTTAGTCACTTTTGCTGTTATATTACTTTTTAAAAACATTAAAGAAATTAAGCATACTGTTACTAGTACCATACTTAGGCGTGTCTTTGTTGTGCTATCATTTTCGATTGCTGTAGTGCAAATACCGCTTCTTTTAATAGGCATTTTATTTGACAGTACGCCTTCTTCAGCATGGGATTATTTGTATAAGGAAAAGCAATTTGATGAATATGCTATTCATATTCACACAATTGATCCTGGAGCAATTGGGCGGGCTTATCATTACTTTTATGTAAAATGTCCGTTGCCATTTAATCGTTATGAATTAAGGCTGATAAATAGTCAAGGGATTGATTGGATGCGTGATTATAGCGTAGACGTTAAGGCAAGTAGTCTAATTATTGAAGAGAGTAGTAAAGCGAGTAATGTGTATCGCTTTTATATTGGTCATTTGCACTGTAGTAGCCGCGGTTGATACGCGGCTATCCTTTATAACCTGCCGCGATTCGCTTCTAAACTCAGTAAAACCACTTCGCTATCGGTTAACCTATCTTGTAAGCTGAGTTTGTTTTTTCTATCAACAATTACTAACAAGTTGCCTAAACCTAACAAGGTGAATATTAACCGTTTTACCCCTGTTGACAGGCTAATTAAACTGCCGTCAGTATTTTGTACTCGTAAGCGCCAAGCTCTCATACCTAAGGTTTGACCCTTTTTACACCAAAAATATAAAAAGAAACCGCACACCCAAGCTATTGCCCAAGCATTAAACGCTATTTGATAGCCAACATGAGATGCTTGCCAATCAATGTCAAAATCAGTGCGTACTAGCGACATCAAGCCTAGTGAGTCGAGAAAGACGAACAAGGCAACACAGATATATCCAGAGAGCATATAAATCGCGACAATAATCAATAAGTCGTAAACCCAAGAGCCGAAACGACGGCGAAAGCCTGCACGCGCAAAGTGAGGTGACTGAGCAGATTCCATAAATAATGACTCTCTTAAAAAATTGCCTTGGTAAATATGGCGGCAGAGTTTAACAAACTTTCACCTAATTGAGTATACAGTTTAACTCACGTAGAATAATCAACCTTTGTCGGTATAGCCTTTGCTATCACATTAATACTGGATGTTAATTGATGCGTTTATTTTGTTTGATTGTAAGTTTGTTTTTTGCGGTATCAAGTTATGCTAATAATGCTATTAAGTATTATGAACAGGCGCTTGCGCTTTATCATGCCAAGGATATTGCCGCAGCAGAAATTGAAGTTAAAAATAGCTTAAAGCAAGATAAAAATTACCTACCTGCAAGAATATTACTTGCAGAAATACAAGTCAGTTTAGGTAACTTAAATGGAGCAGAAAAGGAGTATCAAAAAGCATTAACCCTAAAAGCGGATCCAAATGCGGTGGTTTTTCCTTTAGTGGAAGTAAAACTAGCTTTACAAAAAGTGGCGCAAGCTCAGCAGTTATTAGCGCAATATTCATCGTTACAGGTGAATGCGCGTTTTTATTATTTACGCGCTAGTGCTTACAAAGCACAATTAGCTTTTGCACAGGCCAAAGCTGACTATCAGCAGGCAATCGCACTGCAATATCAAAACGCAGAAGTTTATACCGGCCTTGCTGATTTGTATTTTCAGCAAAATGATATCGATGCCGCGAAAAAGCAACTTCATTTCGCATTAACAGCCCAAGCTGATTATTTTCCGGCACTGCTACTTAGCAGTGAGGTTGATAAAAGCCTAGGCGATTATGTGCAAGCGCAATCTAAACTGGCAAAAATATTAGCGGTTGATGACAAAAATAAACAAGCTTTGTTCGCTCAAGCTAGCCTCTACCTTGCTCAGTCAAAGCTGCCAGAGGCGTTAACAATTGCTATGACGCTTAAAGAAATCGCGCCTGAAGATCCTTACGCTAAGTTATTACATGCCACTTTGATTGCTCAGCAAGGTCATAGCAAAGAGGCAAGGCGTATATTGGTTGATATTTCTCAGCAACTTTCAGGTATTGATGATAAGTATAAGCATACTCAGCAAGTACTATTGCTATCCGCTACGGTTGATTTTATAAATCAAAATCCACATTCTGCTAAAAAACAATTTTTACGTTATTTAGAGCTGTATTCAGATGATGCAACAGCCAATAGGTATCTAGCAATTATTGCTTTTCGAGAAGGCAATATGAGTAAAGCTGCAGCATATGTTGAAAAGGCTATTGCCATTAACCCTAATGACAGCGATGTCTATTTGATTGCCGGGCAAATTTACCAACAGGCTAATTTGCCAGAAAAGCAATTGGCACGCTTAAAAGCAGCCCATGAGCGTTTTAGTAATGTGCAACAAATACAAGATCATTACCTAAGTGCCTTGCTTGCACAAAATAAATTCGCCCAAGCCTTAGATATTTTAGCAAGCAGTAATCAAAACAATAGCCTACAAAATAAAACGCTGTTGGCTTATATGCAATTGCAATCAGGTTTGTATGAACAAGCGCATCAATCAACACAAGCGCTACTTGATAGCCATGCAGACAAGGTTGAAATTTTACAGCTTGCTGGTGAGTTATCACTTAAAACCAATTCCGACATCGAACAAGCCAAGTATTTTTTCGAGCAAGCGCTTGTTCTTGATGAAGGCTTTGCTCCTGCGCAGCTAGCTTTAGCGGGCATAGCACTACAAGCGAATAACTGGCAAGCGGTTGAGCAGCACTATAAAAAAGTACTCGATCATAATCCTAATAATACCTTGGCATTACAGCTGTATGCTGATTTAGCTATTAAGCAGCAGCGTTTTCCTTTGGCGATAAAGTTGCTAGAGCCTATGGCGAATGAAAATAACTACCAAACAGGTAATGCCTTACTTAATTTATATTTAATGACCAATGAGTTAGAAAAGGCGCAAGAGTTATTGGCTTTACTTGAGCAAAACTACGCGCTTGATCATGACTTATTGTTAACCAAAAGCCGTATACAAGCAAAGCTAGAGCAAATTGACTTAGCCAAAAAAACATTAAAGATTTTATTTGGTTTAGTGTATGAACAGCCTAATGAATTGGCTGTTTTAGCACAAGCTCAACTTGATATCGGTGATATTAGCGCCGCGAAAAAAACGATTAGTCGGCTTGATGTGATTTCAACAGACGTTGATACCAGTTACTTACTTGCGCAAGTTTACTTAGCTGATAATAATTATGGTCAAGTAGATAAGCTAATTAACGCCAATCTTGTCAAAGAAAAGCGTGCCGATAAATGGCATATGCTTAAAGTGAGATTGCTTATTGCTCAGTATGATATTGAGCAAGCTATTGAGTTACTTGAAAGTATTTATGCACAGCAAGAAAGTCGGCAAACAATGCAGTGGCTCTCGCAACTTTACGCTGAGCAACAACAAGCAGATAAGTTAATCAAATTACTGGCAACCTGGTTAAAACGCCAAGCAAATGATGCTTGGGCGGTTGCTCAACTGTCATCAGTGGCGATTAGCCAAGATAATTTAGCCTTGGCTATTGAAACTTTGGAGCAGTATCCTAATTTAGCAGAACAGCCGTTGTTTCTAAATAATCTAGCAAATTATTATTTCAGGCAAAGTAGGCAAGCCCAGAATGAGCAACAGGCACAAGCACTATCTTTAAAAGCATTAAACTATGCCAAGCAAGCTTATAAACTGGCGCCAGAAAATGCTGCAATTAATGACACTTTAGGTTGGATCACAGTAAACAGAGGCCAAGTTGCTCAAGGCTTAGGCTTATTGCGTGAAGCTAGTGCTCGTGATAGCCAAAACGGTGAGGTGTTTTATCATTTAGCTTATGCTTTAGCTAAAGCTGATAATTTTTCGCAGGCAAAACTAGCTTTTGAAAAAGCAGTACAGCTTGCACCAGAACACCCACTATTGAGCGAAGTTAAAGCAATAATCCAGCACTAGTGCAGCAATCATATAACCCTAGGCTTAGCTTAAGCTGACTTACTTGTCACTTAAGCTTCACTCTTTTGTAATTATTTTGTTACGTTATTCTATTATGTTATAAAAAGCAAAAATGACATCGTTGTCATTTTTACTTTGGTTAGTTTATAATCGCTGGGTTTATAGAGCCAGTGAATTTTTCACTCAGCTAAGTAAAAGGAATGACATGCGTAATTTACTTTTCGTATTAACCTGTGCATTTATTGCAATGCCTGCTATGGCGGTTGAAATTGACTTAGGAGTTGCAAGCAATTACAACGCTTTTATCAAGAAGAACTTTAAGGTGACCAGCTCTGATACCCAAGGTCGTATTGCCGTAGGTGGTAATCTTGTTGTCAATGGTGGCTATGATATAGGTTACCGTATTGATGAATTTGGTATGGGCAGTGGTCCAAGTTTAGTCGTTGGCGGCAATATTGTTAAAAAAGGCCAAGGACATTTTAATGTTTACGAAGATGGTCCTCATCAATCACCGCATTCAGGTGATGTGCTTTATGCCGGTTCAGTTACCGATAAAAAAGGGCGTATAGAAGCGAACTTAATACAAACTGATAAGGCAAATTTACCGGTTAACTTTAATGATGCTTTTGCGCATTTAAATCAATTATCGCAAGACTTAGCAGCAGCGACAGCGCACGGTGTTGGTGTTAAAGATGGTTGGCCATTAGTGTTTAAGCCAACAACAACGCCTGATAATAATGTGTATGTCTTTAACGTAACCCAAGAGCAAATTAACTCAACCAATGAATGGAATATTGAAGGGGTTAGTGCTGATGCTACTGTGGTTTTTAATGTGACTAATCCCAATAAGGTTGCTGGTAAAAGTAATTACAATGGTAATGAATGCGCACAAGGTGCCAAATCGTGCGTTCACTTAAGCCAAACTAACATCAAAATAAATGGTGAGTTATTAAGCGAGCATTACCAAAAAGGTTTTTTAAATAATAACTTTAAGCAGCAGGTTTTATTTAACTTTGCTGGTGCTACGCAAGTAAATTTAGCGACAGACTTATATGCCAGTGTATTAGCGCCAAAGGCCGATATTAAAGCAAACCCGTCGGTAATTTGGGGGCAAGTTATTGGTAAGTCTTGGCAAGGGAATATGCAAATAAATTATAGCCCATTTACACCTGTTGACGGTGGTACAACGCCAGTGCCAACTCCTACAAGTTTATGGATTTTTGCTTTGGCTATCGCGTTAGTTTACGTAAATCGTCGAACGATTAACAAACGAATGATTAAGCTAAAGAACAAAAAGCTGAAAGCACAATTGCACAAAGATGCTGCGGTTTCATGCTAATTAACTAGCTAATCCATTAGAAAATAAAAAAGTAGAGATTAAAAAGGCAGGTTGAAAAAATTCAACCTGCCTTTTTATTGTCAGCAAAATGATTTAGCTGTTGGCTTGATTCTTTATTTTAAGCTTGGGCGAGATATTTTATAAAAGGCGCAATATAAAATTGGCACTACAGCTAAGGTCAGTAGGGTGCCTATAGCTAAACCAAAGGCGATTACGTTAGCCATACCGTAAAAGAGTGGATCTTTGCCGATAATTAACGGCAGTAGCCCCATCACTGTGGTTATGGTAGTCATCGCGATTGGTCGTAACCGAGTTAAGCATGAATCAACGACTGCTTGATACTCTGACTTGCCGGCCTCGGTTTCTATTTTTATACGGTCAATCAATACAATAGCGTTATTGATGATGATGCCAGCTAAACTATATAAGCCTAGGGTTACCATAAAGCCAAAAGGAGCACTCATTAACAGTAAGCCAAGTACCGCGCCAATAAAGGATAATGGAATGGTAAAAGCGATTACTGCAGCTTTTCTAAAGGAGTTAAATTGTGCAACCAGCAAAATGATGATGATGCCAAGTACCATAGGCATACTTGCACCTAATGCTTTTTGTGCTGCGGCAGACTCTTTTATTACGCCATCATATTCAATGTGGTGGTTGGTCGGTAAGTCTTGCTGTAATGCTTGAATTTTATCATCAATAAGTAGCTTTAAGTCTTCGGCAGCCATTTGGGTATTACGCGCTTGAATACTAATGGTTCTAAATAAATCTTCATGCTGTATCATAGAAAATTGATTATAAGGGGCTAATTTAGCCACTTGAAATAGTGGTACCGTTTTACCGGTTTTTTGCGAATAGATATTAAGGGTTCTTAATCTATCTAAGCTTTGTCTTTCAGCTTGTTCAGCTCGTAAAACCACAGGGATGATTTCATCACCTTCACGATATTCAGTTATTTGTGTCCCTGAAAAGTAGGTTTCTAATGCTTGTGCAATTTCATCTGAGGTTAAGCCTGAGCGTTTAGCACGGTGTTGATCTATTTGTACTTCCACTTTAACAATTAAGTTTTCCCAGTCGGTGCGTATATCTAAGGTGTTAGGTACTTCATGCAGCAGTGCCATGATTTGTTCAGCTTTTTTATAGATAACGTTTTTATCAGGCCCTTTGACTTGGATTTTGATTGTGCTCGAGTCAGATGGTCCTAAAAACATTTTCTTAACGCGTGCTGATACATTAGGAAATTCATGTTCAATTTGTTTATCTAAATCGAGTGCTGTTTTACTGATATTGGTATCAGGTTTCACATTCAGCACAATAAAGCCCTTATTGGCAGCAGGATCTTCAGGGTTAAGTGATAAAACAAAGCGAGGCCCGCTAAAACCAACATAACCAGAGTAGCTTTCTATATAATCAAAGCGCTCTTTATTGTTGAACCAGGTAAAGATTTCCTGCATTTGTCGGTTGGTTTCTTTGGAAGAAGTACCATTAGGCAAATCAATATTAACTAATATTTGTGTGCGATCAGAATCGGGGAAAAACTGCTTAGCAACAAACTTCATTGAAAACACTGAGGCAATAAATAAGGCTAGCATGGCACTGATAAATATGACTTTATGCTTTAACACCCAATGCAAAAAGCTTTCATAGTAACGATACAATACCCCTTGTACGTTATTATCTGTGCTATCTGCATTTGCAGAGCCACTTGCTGACTTATCTACTTTAATAAAGAAATAACAAAGTAGTGGGGTGACGCATAGGGCTAAAACCCAACTGGTCAGCAGCGTAATTAAAATAACCAAAGAAATAGAGCGGGTGTACTCTCCAGCTACATGCTCAGCAAGCATTAAGGGTAAGAAAAATAAAATAGTGGTCGCAGATGAGCTTAACAAAGGCACGGCCAGCTCTTTACTACCTTGTATCATGGCATCAAACCTTGCAAAGCCTTGTTCTAAGCGGCGCTTAAAATCTTCAGCAATAACAATACCGTTATCAACCAATAGGCCTAGAGATATGATCAGTGTTGCTAAGCTCATGCGCTCTAGCTTCATATCAGCAAATTGCATAATGGTTAACGTGGTTAACATCACAAAAGGTACAATGGCACCGACGATAAGCCCAGTTCTTAGCCCCAAAAATATCACCACCACCACCAGCACTATGGCTAAGGTTTGCAATACGTTGATTGAGACTCCGCGTACTGTTTTCTCAACTTGCTCTGCTTGGTAAGTGGCAATATTAATGTTGTAACCTATAGGTAAGGTTGCCTCTATCTCTTCAAGCTTACTTAATACCCGTGGCGCGTATTCTAAGATGTTGTACTGCTCTAGCATGGAGGTAGCAAAAAATATTGCTGGCTCACCATTGAAGTAGGCGAGTTTATCGGGCGGATCGATAAAGTCTCGGCGTAATGTCACTATATCTTTTAGGGCGATAAAGTCTTCACTGTTTGGGATATTAATGTAGGTATCTGCGATATCTTGGACACTGGCAAAGTTACCTGATGGCTCAACAATAAAGTTTGCCGGGCCGGTATCAATTTGTCCGCCAGAACGTATGATATTTTGCTTTTGTAGCTCTTGAATTAATGCTTGAGGAGAAATACCCAACTGCGAAAGTTTTGCGTTGGACGCTTCTAAGAAAATTCGCTCTTCTTTTCTGCCAAGTATTTCAATTTTCTTTGTACCTTCTACTCCGTACAAGCTGTCTTTGATATGTTGGGCAATATCGTACATTTCACCTAAATCAAAGCCATCAGCGGTTAGCGCTAAAGTAATTACGGAAACATCACCAAACTCATCATTAACAAAGGGCTGGCGAGTGCCTGAAGGCATTTTAGTGTGCGCTGCGCTGGCTTTATTACGCACGTCTTGCCAGATGTCATCTAAGTTAAAATATCTATCGTAAATTTTAACGTGCAAAATAGATAAGCCTGCAGACGAGGTAGACTTTATTTCTTTAACTTCGGGGATTTTTCTGATTTCTTCCTCAAGTTTTCGGGTGATTAACTGTTCTACTCTATCGGGCGCCATACCAGGAAATGAGGTGCTGATAATCGCTTCGCGAATGGTGATATTTGGGTCTTCTTGCGCGGGCAGCGTAAAGTAAGCAAAAAAGCCGTTAATTAGCAGTACAGCTAAAATTAGGAAAACGGTTTTGCGATAGTTAAAGGCAAGTTGTGTTAAGTTCATCTGTTTATCCTGCCAATTGCCTAGTTAAAACGCTGAGTGTGATTATCAAGTAAGGTGACTTCTTGACCATCACGTAAAAAGGCAACACCTGCGGTGGCAATAATATCACCATCTTTCAAACCTGAAGATATAAACACCTGATTTTTTAATACATTTTCTGTTTGTACGGCAGTTTTATATACCTTGCTGTCGTTAGGGTTATAAACAAAGACATAAGCTGTTTGCTCTAAACCTGCACGTAAGGCGGTTAATGGTACTTTAATTGACGGCCCTCTATGACCTGTACGACCAACCCCCTCAAAGGAAAACTCTACCTCTGCCGTCATACCTGCGCGTAACAAGGTGCTATTTTCTTGTAAGACTACTGTGACAGGAAAAGCATTGGCAGACTCGGCACGAGTACCGATTTCAGTGATACGCCCTTGCATGGCAAGCTCAGGTAAAACAGGGAATTTAATTGGTAAAATGGCATCTTTAGTTAATTCTTGAATTAAGGTTTCAGGTACCATTACTCTGACTTCTAAGCCGTGTTTCCCTTCAATTTCAAATACAGATTGGGCCGCAGATATTTGTTGTGAAGGCTCAAATAAACGCTTGGTTATAATGCCATCGTATGGAGCGAGTAAAATACTGTCTTGTAAATTTTTGCGGGAAATATCAACTTGAGCTTTTGCCACATCAGCAGCACTTTTACTGGCATCATAGGTGGCTTTTGCATTATCAAAACCAGATTGAGAAATAACCCCTTGCTTGATCAGTTTTTGGTATCGAGTGTAAGTATTTTTAGCGTCTGCCAAGCTAGCTTTAGCTTGCTCATATTTGGCTTGGGCAGATTGCAAGCCAAGGTTAAAGCTTTGCTGGTTTAAGCGTGCTAATTCTTGTCCTTTAACGACCTCATCGCCTAAATTTACCTTAATACTTTGGATTTTGCCGTTGACCTCAAAACTTAATTTAGTGGCTTCAACTGGGGCTACTACACCTGAAAGGGTACGTATTTGTTCAAGTTTTGATAGTGATGCTTGGGTCCACATAATGGGCCTAACCACTTTTTTGCTTTGTTCGACGGGCTTATTACAAGCAACAAGTAAAGTTGCTAGTAGAGTTATTAGTAGAATACGCATAGTTATTCCTGTCACATGCTGAAATAAGGTGTTTGCAAAGGTTTGAATTCATTTTTTAAAGTGTAGCTGTAATTTGCAATAGATTATTAAGTAAATTGGTACTACCTAGTACCGTTTATTTTGGTACTATGTAGTACCAATGTCAATCACTATTAACAATTGTTCTTTATTTGAAACACATGAGCGTATGAACACAAAGCAAATTAGCCAAGCATCTCATCTTATCGAGCAAAATTTAACCGAGCGTGGCCTGCAAATTTTAGATGCAGCACAGGCACTCTTTTTTCAGCACGGTTATGATGAAACCTCGCTGGCTATGATTATTGATGAATCAGGTGGCTCTAGGCGTTCTATCTATAGTGAATTTGGTAATAAACAAGGATTATTGCTTGCTGTGGTAAAAAGGCAGGTGATTATTCAAACACACACACTCGCCACGATAAATACCGACTTACCGCCAGAGCAAGCGTTAAATGATGTCTGTTTTCGTTTTGTGCAAGGGATGTTTTCCAATACCATTCGTGCTTTATTTAGGTTAGTGGTGCAGCAAGCGGTAAATATGCCAGAGTTAGGTGAGCTAATTTATCAAAGTGGCCCTATGATGGGGGTAACGCCGTTATCACAATATTTACAAGGCTTAGTCGAGCAAGATTATTTGCAGTTAGATGATTGCCATTATGGCGCACGCATGCTGTTAGAAATGTGCAAAGGCCCTTTACACACAACCGCTTTGCTGTTGCCAAATAAGGTGATTTGCGATGAAGAGATTCAAGTGCAAGTAGAGAAGGCTGTTACTATTTTTCTTAAAGCACACCAAAGCTAATAGAAGTCGTTTTTACTAAGCATAAATATTCGCCAGTTACTTCTTATCTAAGAAAAATTTCTTGCGCAGCCTGTTAATTCTCGTATAATGCCAAGCACTTTCAGCGTAGAGCTGAAGTCACTGTGTCGCCGGAGTGGTGGAATTGGTAGACACGACGGATTCAAAATCCGTTGCTTTTGCGAGCGTGACGGTTCAAGTCCGTCCTCCGGTACCATTTAAGAAACCTGCATTTTTGCAGGTTTTTTTGTGTCTGAAATTTGTGATGCAACCAAGTACTTGATACCTTATGGATTAGCATTAACTTGAACTGTCCAAGGAAGCGACTTGAATAAAAGGCTTATAGGTATTTTAACCGTGCTGGCGTTCGTTGGTAGTTTTTTACTTGCCAACTATTTCAGCGATCAGCGTATTAGTGTGCACGCTCAACTTAATAAAGCCATTCATTGGGTTGAGTCATTGTTTTATGCTGAGCCAGAAGTAAATCAGCAGCCAGCCAATACAAAGCAATCTATTGCCAAGGAAGAGCCTAAGAAACAATACTCACATGTAGAAGTCGGTAACGCTAGAGCCTGTAAAGACACTTCCTTAGGCGAAGTAAAGTATAAAAAGGTCGGCAAGGTTTATAATTGGGTTGATGAAAGGGGTATAGCGAACTTTAGTAGTACACCACCTAAAAAAGGTGACTTTACGTTATTAAACTACGCAGGCGAAAAGGTATTTGATTATTTTACTTTAGACTTAAACACCGAAAGACTTCCTTATGACTTTCACCGAAAGCTAACATTGAAGCTCAATAAGTTATTTGAGGTATATGGTCGGCTACTTGATAGCTCATCTCTAAAAAAGGTGGATATCAACCTGCGAGTATATGCCTCCAAGATGGCGTTTAACCAAATTAAAGCTAAGCATAATATGCCTATTGGTGACAATACACCGGGCTTCTATAGTCATGGCTCTAATCAAGCTCACCTTTTGCTCACCAACCATGCGGCAACAATGCGAACCGCCACACATGAAGCTGTTCATGCAATTAACCGAGGAATAATTGGCTATAGCCCTAAATGGTTAAATGAAGGTTTAGCAGAGTACAGTGAGTATATTGAGGTTAAAGGCAACAGTAGCAGGGTTTACCCTAATCAAAACTGGACTAGTAAAGACTTTGTTTCTAAGCAGCTATTACCTTTGGATGAATTGCTGACTGCTACCAATGCTGATTGGGATTCAAAACTAAGAACTCGGTTGTATGCGACTAGTTGGGCATTCATTTATTTCATGATGGATAACTCTCAACGCAAAGCTATGCTGGCGAAGGTAATTAAATATGAGCAACAAAATTTATGTGATGTTATTGGTATACAACAAGTAGAGAAGGCTATGGGTATGTCAATCAAAGGGCTAAAAAGGCAGTTTGTTCATTGGGCAAATCGACGGTTAAGGACGCAAACTATTTAACTGCCTAAGCTGGCAAAGTACCCATATCAGGCTTAACTATCAATCTCAATCGATATGTGAAAAACCTTTAAGTCTTCGACGTAATACATAAAGTAGCTTTCCCATGTTCGGTACATTTCGATAGCTTGTTCAATAGGGTAAGTACCAAATAAATTCTGAAAGACACCAGCCTCAAAATTAAAGTCTAAATCTTTGGAAAGCTCGGCCATATAGCCATAGCCAACGTAACAAAAGTCGGTGATGTAGCAAAACCGCCAATCGTCAACATCGTTTTTTATTCGCATTTCAACAAGGGATAATTACCACCATCGGATGAATAATTTGGTTCTCGAAAGCTAAGAACTACAGCTTAATTGTTTGCTTATGGTGCAATTAAATTGTAAATATCCCTAGGCAGAAAGGAGTATATAGCAGGCACTTTGCGCTGCTAAATTTTTTATCAAAAACACTTGGATTTATTTTTTTTATCCCTAAATAAATAGTTGTGACAGTGTTGTCTTACTCAGAAACCAAGTCACTTTAATTGTTTTTATTTTATGTTGCTTCAATCGGAGGATATATCATGAACTCAGTTGATTTAACCCCTTTATACCGCAGTAGTATTGGCTTTGATCGTTTAGCGTCATTGCTCGATAGCGCATTAACGTCTGACACTACGCCAAGCGGTTACCCACCATACAATATCGAAATTATCGATGAAAACCGTTATGCAATAACACTTGCCGTTGCTGGATTTTCACAAGATGATCTTGATATTCAAGTTGAAAAAGGCGTGCTCACCGTGCGTGGTAGTCAAGGTGATAAAGATGAAAGTAAATACTTGTATCACGGCATTGCCAATCGAACTTTTGAGCGCAAATTTAACTTAGCTGATTATGTTGAAGTTACTGATGCAGACCTTACTAATGGTTTATTAACAATAGACCTAGTGAAGGAAATTCCTGAGGCAATGAAGCCAAAATCAATTGCGATTAATACTAAAGCGCAAGCGATTGAGCATAAAACTGACTCAGAGCAGAAAGTAACGAAAGCAAATAAAGCTACTAACTAAGTGCTGGGGGGATATTCTCCCCCCAGAAATTAAACCAAGTAATTAAACCAAGCAATTGCCAGTAATAGCCTTATATTTTAGCGGGTTAAAAATTTACTTTTGTTAACTTGAACTTTTAAATTTTGCCCATATCAAAAAAATTGAACTCGTTTTGTACTTTGTTTTTGGGAATTTTCCCTGCAACTATGGAGACTTTAACAATGTATTTTTCGACCCTTTCTTATGCACCATTTACAGGTGCATGTGCAAATAATGCAACTCAACATGCAAACACAATAAAAACTAAAAATATCATCCAGTAAATTTGGAGACTACCATGCTTAATGTGAGAAATTTAACTCGCAGCTATGGCAGTTTTATCGCTGTAGATGATGTGAGTTTTTCAATAAAAAAAGGCGAGATTATTGGTCTTTTAGGTCATAACGGTGCGGGTAAAACCACCATTATGAAAATAGTCAGTGGTTATTTGGAAGCTGATGGAGGAGAAGTATCTCTTGACGGCATTTCACTTGGCAAGAATGCAAAACTACTGCAACAACATTTGGGCTATTTACCGGAAAATCTACCTGTTTACCCTGAAATGACCGTGGCAGAATATTTAGACTATGCGGCTGATTTAAAAGGGTTAACTGCAAATAAAAAAATAGCAGAAATAAAGCGCGTAATTAAGGCAACCGATTTATCAGCCAAGTTACTTGCGCCCATTGATACGCTATCTAGAGGTTATAAGCAACGTGTCGGTGTAGCGCAAGCTATATTAGGCAACCCGAAACTGCTTATTCTTGATGAACCAACCAATGGTTTAGACCCTGAGCAAACACAACATATGCGTAAGCTGATTAAAGATATTGCGCAAACAGCAACAGTTATTTTATCAACGCATATCATGCAGGAAGTTAATGCACTATGCGACCGTGTCTTGATTCTAAAATCAGGTCAGCTGGTGCTTGATGAAAAGCTCGATGCTTTGCAACACAGCAGACACCTTGTTGCTGAAACTGACTGCACTGATATCGAACTAATCAAGAATATATCAGGCGTAGAACTTGTCAGTGAAATTGAGCCAGGAAAGCTGCTTGTGGAAATGTCCAAGCAGGGCTTTTCTCGCGTTATTGGTAGTGATCTCAGTAAAACCATTATTGAATCTGGTGCTAGTTTATTTGCCTTATACCCTAGGAAGCGCGACCTAGAAACTGTCTTTAATCAAATTAATAGCGATCAGTATGTTACGGAAGATAAGAGCAATGCAAAAACAGATAAGGAGGTGTCAAATGCAGCCTAAGCAATCTGCCCAGTTTAATATGCTTCGTATCGCGAAAAAAGAAACAGCGTTATTTTTTACCTCCCCCATTGCTTATCTGTTTATTGGGGCTTTTGTTGCGCTAACACTCTTTATCTTTTTTTGGGGAGAAGCGTTTTTTTCGAGAAACATTGCCGATGTGCGGCCAATGTTTGAATGGATGCCATTGTTACTTATTTTCTTGTGTTCAACGCTGACAATGAAGCTGTGGAGTGAAGAAAGACGTAGCGGCACAATTGAATATGTTCACACCCTCTCTGTACCACTATGGCATTTCGTGGTTGGTAAATTTTTGGCATGCCTGGCACTTTTAAGCATTGCTCTTTTGCTCACACTGCCTTTACCCGTAACGGTTAGTATGATTGGCGAGCTTGACTGGGGGCCCGTTATCTCAGGGTATATTGCCGTGTTATTGTTAGGTAGTGCATATATTGCCATTGGCCTAGCTGTCTCTGCGCGAAGTGATAATCAAATTGTGAGCCTGATCAGCGCCTGTATTATTGGCGGTTTGTTCTACTTTATTGGTACTGCTGCAATTACTGACTTCTTCTCTCATCAAAGTGCTGAGTTGTTACGTCAGCTTGGTACAGGTTCTCGATTTGAAGATATAACCCGTGGCGTCATTGATGTAAGAGATCTTTATTACTATATCTCGCTTACTATGGTCTTTTTAGCGCTAAATACCTACTTTTTAGAGAAAGAGCGTTGGAGCAATGCCGAGAACAAGAGCAGCAAAAAAGCCAGCCATCATAAGCAATGGCAACTGATCACAGGTTTACTTTGTGTCAATTTACTTGCTGCTAATTTATGGTTAAGCCAACTACCGCAATTACGCTTAGATACCACGGCGGGTAAGCAGTACTCTATCTCTGAAGCGACTGAAATTTACTTAGCACAACTGCAAGAGCCGATGCTTATTCGAGGATATTTTAGTCAAAAAACGCATCCACTTTTAGCGCCACTGGTGCCACAAGTGAAAGATTTACTCAAAGAATATGAAGTGGCAGCGAAAGGTAGTGTACGTGTTGAGTTTGTTGATCCACAGTTGCATCCTGAATTGGAAGAAGAAGCGAATACTAAGTTTGGTATTAAACCTATGCCATTCCAAGTGGCCGATCGTTATCAAGCGTCCATTGTTAGTTCATATTTTAATGTATTAGTACAATATGGTGATGAGTACAAAGTCCTTGGCTTTAGAGACCTTATTGAAGTGAATGCACGTGCCGAATCTGACGTTGAGGTCTTGTTGCGTAACCCTGAACATGATGTAACACGTGCGATTAAAACCGTATTACAAGATTATCAAAGTGCAGGAAACCTTTTTGATACGGTAAAACAAAACCTCACCTTTACCGGTTATATTTCAGCAAACGACAAACTGCCAGAGCAATTAGTTGAATTTAAAGCCAATATTAGCAAGCAATTAAATAGCATTAGTGAAAAATCAGCGAATAAACTCAAGGTCGAGTTTATTGAGCCAGAAGCAGGTGCTGGTGAAGTTGCTAAAAAAATTGCCGATGACTATGGCTTTCAGCCGATGGCAACGAGCTTGTTTTCAGATAGCGCTTTCTATTTTTACTTAACGGTATCTGGCGGTGAACAAAGCGTTCAAATCCCGCTGGATGACTTTAGTGAGTCAAGCTTTGAGCGCAACTTGGATGCCGCTATCAAACGTTTTGCGACAGGCTTTACCAAAAACGTTGCCTTGGTAACGCCACAAGCCACGCCATATACTGGCTACGGTATGCCACAAGCAAGTTTTAAGCAATTAGAACGCATGCTGGGCGCTGAGTTAAATGTGTTGAATGAAGATTTATCTGATGGCTCTGTATCAGGTGAGGCAGACATTCTAATGCTAGTGTCCCCCAAATCATTAGATGAAAAGCAGCTGTTTGCTGTCGATCAGTTCTTAATGAAGGGCGGCACAGTAATCGCGGCTACATCACCTTATAGTGTTAATTTCACGGGACAAAGTCTTTCAATGTCAGCTATTAATAGTGGTCTTGAAGGTTGGCTAACCCATCATGGCTTGTCCGTTGACAATGCACTTATCATGGATGCCAGCAATGCCGCTTTCCCGATACCTGTCACGCGCAATGTAGGCGGCTTCCAATTACAAGAAATGCGTATGTTGGACTACCCCTATTTTGCTGATGTCCGTCAAGGTTTGAATCAAGATAACCTTATTACCTCAGAGTTACCTCAACTGACGATGGCATGGTCTTCACCAATTACGCTTGATGAAACTAAAGAAGGTATTCATTTTACGCCTTTAATTACCAGCTCAGATAACGCCTGGACTTCATCATCGCTAGATATCATGCCTAAAGTAAACCAGTTAGGAGAAACAAGTTATACCGCTGAAGGTGAAACCAAAGCGCACCTAATGGGGGTTATCGCACAAGGAAGATTCTCTTCTTACTTTGCTGATAAAGACTCACCGCTACTGGCTACTGATGAATCAACCGTCAGTGACGGCACACCAGATGATGCTAATGCACAAGCGCAAAGTGAAAATGAGCAAGCTGAACAGACGGCACAATTGGATGTTAGCAGTGTTATAAAACATGCGCCTGATAGTGCCCGTATTATTCTATTTAGCTCAAATGATTTTGTACAAGATCAAGTATTGCAGTTCACAGGTGGCGTATCACAAACAGCTTACTTAAATAGCCTACAGCTTCTAGTCAATTCAATTGATTGGTCACTAGAAGACAGGGCATTAATGAGCATCCGTTCACGTGGCAACTTTAATCGCACGCTGCCACCAATGGAACACAGTGAACAGCTATTTTGGGAATACGGTAACTACGTTCTAGCTTTTACCTTACTGGCAGGTATTGCCTTGTGGGATCGTCAAAGAAGAAGACGCAGACAACGCCAATACTTAACTTGGTTAACTCAATAGCAAGGTAATAGGAGATAGAGCATGAATAAACAAATACTTATATTAACGGCATTTCTCACATTACAGCTCGCTTTAGCAGGCATACTGTTTTTTAACGATTCCAATGCCATGAGCCGTGTTGAGTCAAGACTATTGGTTGATGTGGGTGCCAATAAGCTTAATAAAATCAGCATAACAGAGGGAGAAGAAACGCTATCGCTGATAAAGGAAAATGATCGTTGGCAACTCGAAAGTTACCCGGAAATTACACTGGCAAATAGCAAGGTGGATGCGCTAACCAACCAATTAGCAAATACACAAGTTTCTTGGCCTGTCACTCGCACAGAAAATAGCCATGAACGCTTTAAGGTCAGTGCCAATGACTTTGAAAAACAAGTGGAATTTACTGACAGCGATGGACATAAACACACCGTATTGCTTGGCAAGTCACCAAGCTTTAAGCAACTTTATGCCCGAAACTTAGCTGATAATGACGTTTATGCTATTGAATACAGTGCCTATCAAGTCAATGTCGACCCTGATAGTTGGCTTGATAAGTCAATGCTGTCTATTGATAGTATCAAAGAGATAAAGCACTCAGTGGTTAATCTCACCAAGCATGAACAAAGTTGGCAATTAGCACCGCCTTCAGCGCTTGATAAACAACAAGCGCTTGATGAATCTTCTGTTGAGGATTTCGTCAATCAGTTAACTAATTTATCCGTTTCAGGTATTGCGAAAAAGACGCCTACAGCAACAAATACCTTGATGGTAAAAAATGAGCAAGATAGGCAGTACGTATTTTCATTTGCCGCTGATGAGCAAAGCTATTTTGTTAAAAGAGACGATGTTAATCAGTGGTTCACATTGGCAAAGCCTAAATATGAGGCGTTAGCAAAGTTATCATTAGACAAGTTTGTTTCAGAAGAAGAACAACTGGAGGAGGAAGAGCCTGACGTTGCATCAGAATAACTAACTTAAAAAAACAATAAACTGTATTAAGCTTATGGGGAAAGCCAGCTTTCCCCATTAAGACTTTTTAAATTTGAACCCTAGCTTGGGCAGTTAATGGCTGCACAAGCACGATATTTGAACTTATTTTATATTGCTTATAGTGAGGATATATCATGACTTCAATTTATAAACCCACACTAAAACTATTATTTGTTTCATTGGCTATTACTGTTGGTATTGGCTTATCGGTTTTCTCAACGGTTAAGGAGAGTCAGGCAAGTGCCAACGAGCTAACAAAAGTGAGTGTGAACAGCGACAAGAAAAGGCACGCTTACCAGCCTAAATCTCAATATGAGAAAAAAATACATCGCGAGCTTAGTTTGTTAATGCCGGGAAACAAACACTTTAACCCTCGTTTTCTTAATTTTGTGTTAGCAAAGAATTCACACAAGTAAGGAGGCCAATATGACAACTCATCTAACCCCTGTGCTACAAAATACAGCTAGCTTTGATGCTTATTTATCTTATGTAAATAGCCAACCCATAGTGGATGAGCAGCAAGAAAGGTCTTTATTTGAAGACTATCAACAACGAAATGATTTAGCGGCAGCAGAAAAACTCGTGCTCTCGCATTTAAGGTTTGTCGCTTATATTGCTAGAAGCTATAAAGGCTACGGTTTACCTTTAGATGACTTAGTGCAAGAAGGGACTATTGGCTTGATGAAGTCGGTGAAGAAGTTTAGCTTAGATTTTGGCGTAAGGTTGTCTAGTTTTGCTGTGCATTACATTAAAGCTGAAATTCAAGAATATGTTATAAAGAACTGGCGTTTAGTTAAGGCGGCAACCACCAAGGCAAAGCGAAAGTTATTTTTTAATTTACGTACACTTAAGTCGAATACGCAATGGTTATCATATAAGGAAAAGACGGAAATAGCTGAGCAACTGCAAGTATCTGAAGAAGATGTTGCAGATATGGAAGCACAATTTGCCCAGTCTGACTTTTATCTTAATTCGTCAGTCAATGACGAAGGTGATAACAACGCCAGTTCAGATTTTATATTAGCAGATGAATCTGAAGCTTTTACTGCAACGTTAATTCAACAAGACTATACAGATAAAGCATTCAAACAAGTTAAATCAATAATAGAAAAACTAGACGAACGTTCAAGGGATATAATAGAAAACCGATGGTTAGCAAAAGAAAAGTACACGCACAAATATTTCTCTGAAAAATATGGTGTTTCGCAAGAACGGATTAGACAAATAGAAGAGAAAGCTTTGACTATACTCAGGACAAAAATGTTAGCAATAACTCATTAAAGAAAAGGAAAAAATATGGACAGTAAATTAAATTTAATAAAATTTTTACGCTTAGTACTGTGGTTAATTGTTGCCATGTATTTGCTAAATTTATTGCTGCCCGTATTTGAAAAATATCTTATCCAGCAAAATGCACAACCGCGTGTTGTGTCAGCAAGAGGTGAGCTAGCGGATACTGAAAAGTCTACCATTGATATTTTTAACCAAGCTAGCCCCTCGGTTGTCTATATATCGACAAGTAAAACGGTAAGAAGTTTTTGGAGCCGCGATGTACGAAAAGTACCTCGTGGCACAGGCTCTGGATTTATTTGGGATGAGTTTGGCCACATAGTTACCAACTACCATGTTATTGAAGGTGCATCTGAGGCCAATATACGACTCAATGACGGACGGACTTATCCCGCGCATTTAGTGGGTGTTAGTCCAAATCACGACTTGGCGGTACTTAAAATAGACGTTAAGTTTGATTTACCACCTGCGGTTCCTGTGGGTACCAGTGATGATTTACAAGTGGGGCAGTCAGTGTTTGCTATTGGTAATCCATTTGGCTTGGACTACACATTAACCAGCGGTATTGTCTCTGCGCTTAATAGATCTCTGTCTGCCGATTCAGACTTAATCATTAATAATCTGATTCAAACCGATGCGGCAATTAATCCGGGTAATTCTGGTGGTCCTTTACTTGATAGTGCTGGCAGATTAATTGGCATCAATACCGCAATTTATAGCCCTTCAGGCGCTTATGCGGGAATTGGTTTTGCAGTGCCTGTTGATACTGTTAATCGCGTTATCCCGCAACTTATCGCGACGGGTCGTTATACCAGACCGTCTCTTGGTATCTCAATTGATGATGATATTAACAGGCAAATCAGTAGCCAGTTGGGCATTCAAGGTGTTGCCATATTAGAAATCGCACCTAACTCACCCGCATTTAAAGCGAATATGCAAAGCGCCCAAGTTACCCGATTTGGCATTACCTTGGGTGATGTAATTCAGTCAGTAAATGGTAAAGCAGTAACGAGCGTTAAGTCTTTGTTGTCAGAGTTGGATAATTTTGACATAGGTGAAACTGTTTCGATTGGCATATTAAGGAATGATAAAAAAATCGATATAAAAGTGGCACTAGAGTAGGTTTTCTCTATGATTTTTTTGGGGCAAGCGTGACAGTTCAATTTCGTTCTCCTGTACTATTGTTACAAATCTTATTGGTTGAGGAATGTAGTGAATTAAGTAACATATTTAGTCTCTCAAAGTTGCGGTTATTTCTAACTTAATATGTGCAAATATGTCACTAAGGAAATAATGTTCACACGCTCTCTACAATCGCTTTGAATAATGTAATTTAGCTTTAGTGTGCTCATTTAAGAATTGATAAATAACGTGTATCAGTAAAGTAAGCCATTTGATGTATCCTTTAGGGTTATTAAATTAATGGTTACTTGTATTGATAATAAAACTGAGAACATGCGTACCGTATGCCACTTTTCGTTGAGGTTTTGAGCGATTCTGACTACAATTACAGGGTAGAAATAAGGATTGATTATGCTAACTGAAAAGCAACTTAAAGCTCGATTTGAGAGCAAGAAAAAAGAGAATTACCTTGAAAGCTTAAGGCTGGAAGGCATTTCTATGCGTACAGGGAAAATTAAAAGTAAGCGTGTTGCACGAAAAATAAGCGAGCTAAAAGCGCAGTATGCGTGATAAGTATGGGGTTGAGCAAGATCCTAACTGCTACCAAAACACAGATATTCTAATTAACCTTTTAGACATTCGCTCTGACAGCGAACTTGAAGAAGCTGAATTAGAGCTTACTAGCTTTCGCCTAGAGCAATTTTCTCCTCAGTTTGAACGATTAACGTTTGGCTACTTAAAAGAAATTCACCACCATCTATTTCAGGATATTTATAAATGGGCTGGACAGCTCAGAACTATTGATATCAGTAAAGGTAGTACACGTTTTTGTACCGCGAGCAATATTGAGCGAGAGGCCGTAAAGCAATTCCAACGGCTAGCTAAGAGTAATTATTTAAGAGAACTAAGTAGCGCTGAGTTTGTTTTTCAATTAGCTGATTTCTTCTGCGAAATGAATGTGGTACACCCGTTTAGGGAAGGCAACGGACGCACTTTGAGACTCTTTTGTGAAGTTTTAGCGTTACAGGCGGGATATGAGTTGGATTGGAAAGGAATATCTAAAGACAGTTGGTTAGAGGCTAATATTCAAGGTTATCTTGGTAACTTAGCTCCGTTAACCATGATATTTGAAAAAGCAGCTAACTCTTTAGATTTTGATGAATAACAATCGTCTAGTAAATTTTGATGCTAGGCAAAACCTGGAAAGATAAGCATCTATTCTGCTCTAAGTATTTACAACTAACCTATTACTTTTAAAGCAGACATAATGGCCATGCCTTCGGCATTACAAAACGCTAAAGCATCATCTATATCATTCATCGTAAGCTTAAGATCTGCTAATAAGTGCTTACCTAGTAAGTTAACTTTTGAATATAGACCAGGGTGTGAATTAATAATGGCTAAACGAGAGGTAATATATAACAAGGTACTTTCGGGCGCTAACTCTTTACTATAGGCATTATGATATTCACGTATAGGGTTAATTATGGCATCAGGCAAGTGCCATAATGTTAATAGCTCAGCACTACATTCAGCAAAAGTAAAACCAAAAACGTCTTGTTGACGTTGCCATGGTGTTTCGTCACTGTTGTAAGCTTCGCAATACTGCACCTTCTTGGGAGCATTATGCACAATAGCAAGTGCACCAATATTGTGAAAAAGCCCCGCTAGAAAAAGTCCGTCACTATTTTTGATATTTATTTTTTGGGCTAGAAATTTAGTGAGCAGAGCACAGTCAACACTTATTTCCCAAAATTTATCCATATCCATTATGTTAGGATTAAGTCCTGAAAATGCAGCAGTAACACCGTAAGTGTTAATTAAATTATGAACTTCTTTTATGCCTAAAATCATCAGGGCACGAGGTATTGAATCAACTTCTTTAGGAAAATTAAATAGCGCACTATTAGCAATTTTTAATAGGCATGAGGCTAAAGCAGGGTCTAAAGAAATGATGTCAGCAATGTCATCTAAGGTTGCTTGCTTACTCTCTAGCATTTCTTTTAAGCGAATATATACGTCGGGTAAGACACATAGCTCCTGTGATTTTTGAGCGTATTGTAGCGCTGTTATACGCATTCGTGCCTCCAATAATTTTAATACTAAGTATTTATTAATAATATCAAAGAAGCTAAATATTTAAAGCGCTCCTTCTAAAAACAGCTGCGGTTAGGGGTAAACTTAACCAGTGATGGCACTATTGACACTGACATACATACTATTGCGTTTAGCTATACCCATCACTTTACTTTGGCTTTAAACTGTACGCTTGGTTGAACGTAACTCCTTCTTATCAGCGTGATGAAACCGATATTGAAAAAAGTGCAGTTGCGCATATAAACCTTTTATATCAGTATGATAAGCATATAGATATGGGGATTGAGTATATGTTTGGTGACCGCATCAACATTAACGAAAAAGAAGGAGATGGCCGTAGAGTACAAGCTATGGTTCGTTATACTTTTTAAAGCCTAATAACCAAAGAGCCTGTGAATTCAGCAACTTACTGTTTTTACTTGCTCGTAAAGAAAGTAAACAAAATAAATTACACTCATTAAGTTTATTTTATCAATAAGGAAATAACTATGTTTAGACAGACGAAAATTTTTACCAGCATTGCTGCCATTGTTTTTAGCACGAGTCTTTGCGCTGCACAAAAACAAGACTTTTCTTCAAAGCAAATGCAAGGTGTTGAACAAATTGAAGTAAAGGTTGATCTTGATGGCGCGGTTAAGCGTTTATCAAAAGCGGTAACCTTTAAAACTATTTCAAATCAAGATCGAAATGACTTTGATAAAAAGGCCTTTACTGATTATCACGATTATCTTGAAAAATCTTATCCGAATGTTCACAAGCATTTAAAAAAAGAAGTATTAGGTCATCCTCGCCCGTATAGCTTGTTATATACATGGCAAGGTAAAGATACTTCATTACCACCAGCGCTTATGTATGCTCACATGGATGTTGTTCCCGTTCCTGAAGAATCAAGAGATCAATGGAAAGTAGAACCTTTTGCAGGCACAGTGAAAGATGGTTACATTTGGGGGCGTGGTGTTTTAGATGATAAGAACCAAGTGCATGCCATTTTAGAAGCGGCAGAAATGAAACTTAAAGAAGGTTGGCAGCCGTCTAGGACTATTTATTTTGTGTTTGGCCAAGATGAAGAAGTTGGCGGCGCAGAAGGCGCTAAAAATGTGGCAGACGTGCTTGAGAAACGCGGTATTGAAAGATTTGCCTTTGTTATTGATGAATCAGCACCGTTAACCCCTGGTATTTTTCCAGGTATTAAAGACAATACTGCATTAATTGGTATTGCTCAAAAAGGTTTTGTCAGTTTAGAATTGTCGATTAACGGTATTGGTGGTCATTCATCTATGCCGCCAGAAGAATCAAATATTGGTATCTTAGCGACAGCAATTACTAAATTAGAAAAAGCACAATTTCCTTACAGAATACATCCAGCTGTTCGCGCTCAGTATCGTTATATGGGGCCTGAGTTAGAAGAAGAAATGCAGCCGCTATACTCAGCAGTTGCTTTTGGTAAAGATGGTGAAATAACTGACTTAGAGCAACAATTCATCGACGTGATGTCAAAAAATGAAGTGACACGTGCAATGCTGCATACGACTATTGCCACAACCATGTTTAATGCGGGAATTAAAGATAACGTGTTGCCGCCGTCGGCAACAGCTGTGGTAAATTTCAGACCTATGCCAGGTGATACACCAGAAGTGATTATGGCGCATCTTAAAAAAGCCATAGGTGATGATCGCATTGAAATGAAAGATATTTCAGCTTCTACGCCTGCGACGAATATTGCGGATGCTGAAGGGCCGGGTTATAAAATGTTAGAAAAAACCATTCGTCAAACATGGGGTAATGATTTAATTGTTTCGCCATTTTTTGTTGTCGGTGGCTCAGACTCTAAGCACTTTCAAGCAAGAGATTTTGCACCTGATGTATACACTATTACCGGTATTCAGTTAGAAAACACTGAAGAGTTTAAAGGTTTTCACGGTGTAAATGAACGTATTTTAGTGAAAGAATACGCGCGTTCAATTGGCTTTTTCTATACATTATTTAATAACTTAGAAGAATTATAAGTTATTAAATGGCATAAATAGTAGTACAGAGCAAGAGGGTAATCTCTTGCTCTTTTTTACAGCATTACTGGTAATTACTAAGCCTGATCTCGCTTGGCATATCATACTTCACATTACTTATGTCGATTCTTATTTGTATTAGCCATGCGCTATACCTAACTTGCTAATAGTCTTATTTCATGGTCTTTTTAGTACGGAAGATCAAGTTGAAGGAATGCAAGCGTTTGCTGAAAAACGTAAACCTAAATTTAAACAATATGAGTAAATAAAAAAAGATCAGCTAAACATTTAGCTGATCTTTTCGTTTTTAATGCTTGAACTCATCACAATTTTAACAAACTGGTGGCGAGCTCAGGCTAATCTATTTATCTGTTTGTTCTTTATAAATGCGCTTTTACTAAAAAGCTGACCACACTTTCGTTATCTAAGCCTTTTATGCCAAATTTATTGTGCCAATAGCTATATTCAATACCCATTTCAAACTTGCCAGCATAGCCAAAATAATTACCTACATCTAACTTTAACTGGGGGTTAAAGTGAAAGTCTGCGGCATGATCATCAGCGGCTGATGACCAATCAATAAAGCCATCAAATAACACTTTATGCTTGCCAAAGGCCATTGGGTAACCCCAAGTTACGGTAAGCTGTTGGTCATTATCTGTTTTATCGTTGTTGGCATAATAAAGGTTAGTATTAAAGTAACCCTTATCAAAAATATCCCAGGCAGCGCCAACGCCGTACAGGTAGTTGTCAAAACCAAAAGAGAAATCGCCAGAGCTTCCGCTTGAGTACTCATAGGTACCTGCTAAGAAAACATCTTTTATCGGGCCAAAGCTAAGTTTGCTGCCTGAAAGGTAACTTAAGCTAACACGAGGTGAGAATTCACCATAAGTTTCTTTGTGCTCACCGTTATTAGCATCGGCCTTACCATTAATGCGATCAATGAAGAAGAAGATATCACCCCAGTTATGGCCTGAGACATGCTCAAAGGTGAAGACATTAATATCATCGTTAGTTAAAACTTCAAAGTCTTGTAAGTTCTTTAAATAAGACAGTGAGTTATCACTCCAAAGTGTTTCAGCGCTGGCGCTGGTTGCGCTTAGTAATAAGCTTGCTGCGATTATATTAGCTAGATTTTTCTTGTTCATATGATTACCCGTAAAAAGCAAATTTGCCGATAAATAATAATGCCAATAACACTACGCTAAGGTTGAGTGTTTTTACCTTGCCACTAAATAAGCGTACTGCAACATAGCTGATAAAGCCAAATGCGATGCCGTTGGCGATAGAGAAAGTTAACGGCATGGTGATACAAATAACGGCGACAGGAACGGCATCAAGTAAGTCATCCCAATCAACATTAACTAAACCTGAAAGCATTAACACCGCAACATAAAATAGCGGACCTGCGGTTGCGTAAGCAGGAACCATACCTGCAAGTGGTGAAAATAAAATGGCTAATAAAAATAACACACCCACTACAACTGCAGTTAAGCCTGTACGGCCTCCAGCAGCGACACCTGAAGTACTTTCAACATAGCTGGTTGTTGTTGAAGTACCTAACATACTGCCTGCTACGGTTGCGGTTGAATCTGCCAACAGTGCTTTATCTAATCTTGGTAAAGTGCCGTCTTTTGCCAGTAAGTTGCCACGCTGAGCAACCGCAATTAATGTGCCTGAGGTGTCAAATAAATCAACGAAAAGAAAAGCAAAAATAACACTTAACATGCCTACTTCTAACGCACCCGCAATATCTAATTGCATAAAGGTTGGCATAACGGATGGCGGTAAAGAAATAATACCTTGATAATCAATGTTACCAATCAGTAAACCGATTGCAGTGATGATTAAAATCGACAACATTACTGAGCCATTAATGCCTTTACTGGCTAAACCAACGATTAGGAACAAGCCAAGGGCAGCTAAAATTGGTTCAAGCGCAGTAATATTACCCAGAGTAACTAAAGTGGCAGGGCTATCAACAACAATGCCAGCATTTTTAAGGGCAATAAGCGCTAAAAATAGGCCTATGCCAGCAGCTATACCAAAGCGCAATGCTTGCGGAATCGAGTTAATAATCCATTCTCGAATACTAAATAAGCTAAGTAGAATAAATACCACACCGGAAATAAACACGCCACCAAGTGCTACCTGCCAGCTATAGCCCATATCAAGGACAACTGTGTAGGTGAAAAAGGCATTCAGACCCATACCCGGTGCTAAGGCAATAGGGTAGTTGGCTAAAAAGCCCATAATAAAACAGCCAATAGCGGCGGCAATACAGGTGGCAACAAATACTGCGCCGTGATCCATTCCTGCATCGGCTAACATGGCTGGGTTAACAAATATAATGTAGGCCATGGTTAAAAAGGTGGTAATTCCAGCAACAATTTCCCGTTTTATATTGGTATTGTGCTCAGTTAACTTAAAAAGTTTTTCTAACATTGGGCGTGTCTCGTTAATGGTAATACAGTGTTACTTTGGTTTTTTGTGCAAATTCATTGCGTTACTTAAGCTTTGCCTAAATAGAGCTTAGCAAAGTTTATCTAATTAAGTCGTAGCAAGGGTAGGTTGAATTTTGGCGGCGCATATTGTAGCAAGGCATAAGATATGACAAAAGGGAATTTGCCAGCAATTAGTTGGAGTTTGATTTAAGGCAATAAATTCAAACAATAAATGCTACTAGCTGTGTATTGTTAATGCCTCAATTGAACTATTATGCTTTATTCTACTTAATGCTACAGGGGTAATACCTAGGTATCTAGCAATATCATTTTGGGTAACGTAATCATAAATATTAGGAATCTTCTTAAGCAGTTGTAAATATCTTTGCTCGGCAGGTAAGCATAAAAGTTCAAACTCTCTTCGCTCTTTTTTTATGGCTAATGCGCTAAGTAGTTCTATCACTTCATTGGCTAATGAAATATTTTCCTTACACCTATCTCTAATGTGCTTGTAGGCAAGTTTAGTTACTTGAGTCGCTTTGATGCATTGTAAGTTATAACTGGTTAACCCCCCTTGTAAAGCTTGCATGCTACCAATGATATCGTTAACAAAAATAAAGGATTTAATAAACTCTTTACCGTCAGTATTAATATAATATGCCTTCAAAATACCTGAACGTATGAAATAGATATTATTGTTTGTTTGCTCTTGCATAAAAATATGAGCAGATTTCTCAAACGATTGCGCTGTTCCAAACTCATCCATTAAAGCATTTAAATTCATTTTTTAACCTATGTTAACGATTTTATAGCCGTTCTTGATTACCTTGCTAGACACTATTTATTCACAAGGTAAGGCAATGAAACTTATTGGCAAAAAAATTCTAATTACAGGTGTCACTTCCGGTATAGGTTTGCGCTTAATTGAGCAACTCTATCAAAATAACACTCTCTATATAGTTGCGCGCAGTCAGGACAAAATCAATACCTTGCTAAAAAGCTTCCCAAATATCCAGGCATTTAATACAGATCTTAGTGATATTGACAGCTTGCAAGCAATGGTTAAAAACATCAAGCAGCAGACGGAGAGCTTAGATATTCTCATTAACAATGCCGCAGTGCAATATACCCCTATGTTCACTGAAGCTGACTTTTGTTACCAAAGTATTAGCAGGGAAGTGAATACTAACTTCACTTCGATTTGTTGTTTATGTTACTTGCTATTGCCTTTATTAAATACAGGTAGTCCAGCAGTGATTTTAAATGTTAATTCAGGTTTAGCGTTGGCGCCCAAAACCTCATCGGCAGTGTATTGCGCGACTAAAGCAGCTTTGGATAATTTTTCTCAGGCGTTAAGCAATCAACTTATCAACACACACATTGAGGTCTTGCAAGCCTTTCTGCCCGTAGTTGATACCGCAATGACCTATGGACGCAGCGAAAATAAAATCACTAGCTTGCAAGCTGCAAAGAAAATCATTAACGGGATAGAGAGCAGCAAGCAAAATAATGATATTGGTAAGGTGAAATTGCTGCGGCTACTTATGCGTTATCTACCATTTTTAGGGCGCCGTATTATGAGGGGGTATTAATATGTGTATTGCAATGAATCGCATTGTTTATTGTTTAACTATGATGGCGAGTCAAACATTGGCCATACAAGCTGTAGCTTCATCTGAAAATTCCATATTCGTTGGGGATACTGCTATTGAAGCTGATACTGAGCTTAATTTGGTTGTTGAAGGCATAGATGTTTCTAGACCAGGCAGCATTATGGTGATGTTATTCGCCCAATCTGGTTTTCCTAAAGAGCATGATAAAGCGCTTGATACTCAAATATTACCTGTTGAACATAGTAAATTGTCGTTTAGCTTTACTAAGGTGCCAAGTGAATTTGCTATCAAAGTGTTACATGACGAAGACAACTCTCAAAAAGTCACTAAAAACTGGACTCAAATAATACCAGCTGAAGGGTTGGGTTTTTCCAATGGCGCCAAACTAGGTTTTGGACCACCAAGCTTTAAGCAAGCCAAACTAAAGAAAAACCAGCAATTAGGCACTATTTCAATTCGTATTATTTATCCTTAGGGGGGCATATGAAAGCACTTATTAAACTGATGGCTATGTTGTTTTTTATTTTTGCACTTACCTTTGTTTTAATTAAATTAACAGGCGTGATAAGCATTGAAAAAATAGAGCTATGGTTGAATAAAGCAAACTCGATGGATGTAAGTATTGTTGCTGCGATAATCATAGTGTTACTCTTTGCTGACTTGTTTATTGCCATGCCGACTTTAACGCTTATGCTACTTTCAGGTTACTTTCTAGGTGCAAGCTATGGCGCAATTATTGCCATTTTAGGGGTTACATCAGCTGGTATTAGCGGCTATTGGCTTAGTTACTTCTGGGGCGATAAGCTAGAGAGATTGCTTATAAAAAAGAAGCCAGACAGGTTGGCGGCACGAGAGCAATTTTCTCAATATGGAGTGCTAATGATAATACTATCGAGAGCTATGCCGATATTACCTGAGATATCGGCATGTTTAGCTGGCCTAACAAGAATGCCATTTTTAACCTTTCTTAGTGCTTGGTTAGTGAGCTCAATACCTTATGCCGTAATTGCTACTTATGCGGGTTCTATTAGTACACTTGATAACCCAAAACCAGCAATAATTACTGCTATTTTACTCTCTGCAACGTTATGGGCTGCATGGTACTTTACTCAAAAATCGCCTAAGTTTAAAAAAGTTAATAAAGCTTAAAAAAAGGTATAGCTAGTTAATCAATTCTTAAAGGATATTGAGCTTTTGAGATTATTTTTTGCTGCGTAAAGGTTAATCTATAAGGCCTTTGCGCGTTCGTCTTTGGCTGATATAAACACCAATAAAGACCATAAAAATACACAGCCATTGGCTTAAGTCTAAGCTTTCCCCTAGCATAAGTGCTGATAAACCTAAGGTGAATATAGGAATTAAGTTGGTAAAGGCGGCAGCGGTTAATACCGACACTTTAGTGATGGCGTAGTTATACATGCCATAAGCACCAATCGTAACAAAGGCACCAAGATAAAAAATACCGGCTAATGCCGTGATATCATGTGGCGTTGGTATATCGATAAAGAAGAGGAAAGGTCCAAAAAAGAGTGAGCCAGCAATGCCTTGTAAGGCAATGAGTGTTAATGGCGCATAACGTGTTGATAATTTTTTTACACTAACAGCATAGTAAGCAGCACAAACCATGGCTAAAAATTCAAGAAAATTACCCCAAGCTGGATTAGGTGCATGACTGGAATTTTCTGACACTAGCGTTAGCAAAATACCACCACCAATACAAAAGCTAAACCCTATGGCTAATTGCTTAGTGATTTTTTCTTTTAACATGAAATAAGCAACAACAGCGACAAGGAGTGGAAAACAAGAGACCAAAACGCCTGCCTGTGAAGCTGAGGTGTACTTCATAGCGTTACCCTCAAATAAATAATAGAGGCAGGGTTCAGCTAATGACATACTCAGTAAATACTTCCAATCACCAGTTTGATAGCTAAACTTTTTCACCCAAGGCCATAAGCACAAACACAACACTAAGGTGGTTAGCATGCGAAAAAAGATAACAAAGGCGGGATCATAAATATTAATGGCATACTTTAAGGCGATAAATGAGCTGCCCCATAAAAAGGTGGCGATAATAAGCGCTAAACTTGCTGGCATGGATTTTTGGTCGGTTTACTATGAATTGATGCTGCGAAGGGTACTTGGCTACTTAGAGTTTGGCAAATTTATCCTGTAAATAATTACTGGTTAAAAACACGTGGGTGTTAATGCCCCTTTACTTGATAACAATCATAATCGCTAAGGCTTGAGTACTTGTACTATGAGGTGCTATCACCTAGTATATAGCAACCAACATTACTCCTTGAAAGCCTTGTTTTTTCTTTAAAAATGGCAGGCTAAATAACAACCTATGCGTTTCCTAAATTTAGTACTTGGCTTAATACTTTGTTTGTTTTTTTCTCTGTCTGCCAGTGCCGAGCGTATTACCATAGCTGTGGCGTCAAATTTTACTGCGCCAATGAAAAGTTTAGTGGCTGCATTTGAGCAAACATCAAAGCATAAGGTTCGTGTCGCTTATGGCTCATCAGGTAAGTTTTATGCGCAAATAAAGCAAGGTGCGCCTTTTGCGTTATTTTTCTCGGCAGATCAAGCTAAGGTTAGCGCTTTGATTGCACAAGGATTAGCTGATGAAAAGTCCCGTTTTACTTATGCGGTTGGCCGGTTAGTGTTATGGTCTAATCGTGATAACTTGTTTTTAGATGGTCAGCATTTTTTAGCAACAGATAATTATAATAAGTTAGCACTAGCTAACCCTAGGCTTGCTCCTTATGGTAGTGCCGCGCTAGAGGTCTTGTCATCTTTGGGTTTATTACAGCAAAGCAAAGCTAAATGGGTGCAAGGGGAAAACATCGCGCAAACCTACCAGTTTATTCACAGTGGTAATGCTGAGCTTGGCTTTGTTGCATTATCACAGGTTATGCGCACCGGTAAAGTGGCTCATGGTAGTTATTGGCAAGTGCCAAGTCAGCTGCATCAACCGATAAAACAAGATGCCATAGTGCTAAACTCGGCTAAAAATAGTGCTGCGGCTAAAGCATTTATTAGCTTTATGCACAGTAAAGCGGCAAAGCAGATAATCGCACAGTATGGTTATGAGCATGTATAGGTTGATCGCCTGTTATTTGAGAGTGGAATAGAAAAGCCATGTTTAGTGAAGCTGATTTAAGCGCCATTTGGTTAACGTTAAAGCTAGCAACAATAGTCACTATCTTGTTGATGATTATTGGCACGCCAATCGCTTGGTGGTTAGCAAGAACTCACTCACCGTTTAAGGGGGTTATCTCAACCCTTGTTGCCTTACCTTTAGTCTTGCCGCCAACTGTTTTGGGTTTTTATTTATTATTAGCTATGGGGCCAAATGGTTTTATTGGTCAGTTTACTCAAGCACTGGGTTTAGGCACATTGCCTTTTACTTTTTGGGGCTTAGTGGTTGCCTCTATTTTTTACTCTATGCCGTTTGTTGTTCAGCCTATTCAAAATGCTATTGAGAGTTTAGGCAAAAGGCCTCTTGAGGCCGCTGCTACCTTAAGAGCTGGCCCTTGGGATAGCTTTTTTAACGTGGTATTGCCCTTAGCAAAACCGGGTTTTATCACCGCAGCTATTTTGGGCTTTGCTCATACGGTAGGTGAGTTTGGCGTTATTTTAATGATAGGCGGTAATATTCCTGATGAAACTCGCGTGGTTTCTGTGCAAATTTATGATCATGTTGAAGCGCTTGATTATGCTCAAGCTCATGTGTTATCGCTCAGTATGATAGCCTTTGCTTTTATTGTTTTGTTTAGCTTGTACTGGTTTCAGGGAAAGCGAGGCGTAAAAGTAATGAAGCTAGGTGGCTAAGATAATGATGAGTAATAACAGTGAGGCAACATTGACTAAGTCTGCATGTCAAACTGAGCATATTCAATTAGCCTTTAATTTGTCCTATCACAGGCAAGATAATGCTAAAGACAGTTTTTCTTTATCGATAAATGCCACAGTACCAGCTAAAGGAATTACTGCAATTTTTGGTCACTCCGGCTCAGGTAAAACCACCTTACTTAGATGCATTGCCGGCCTTGAGCCGAGTGCCAAAGGGCAATTACAAATTGCTGGTGATACTTGGCAAGATGATAACTACTTTATGCCAACGCATAAACGCTCATTAGGTTATGTCTTTCAAGAGGCGAGCTTATTTGACCATTTAACGGCAAAAGGCAACTTAGACTTTGCCATTAAACGAGCGGATAAGCCATTTGATCAGGCGCTTTATCAAAAAGTGCTTATGATTATGGGTATTGAGGGATTATTGTCGCGCTTCCCTAGTCAGTTGTCAGGCGGTGAGCGTCAGCGGGTTGCCATAGCTAGAGCGCTACTGATCCAGCCGCAAATTTTATTGATGGATGAGCCGTTGGCAGCACTTGATTTAGCGCGAAAACAAGAAATTTTACCTTACCTTGAAAAGCTTAGGGATAATATTGATATCCCAATTTTATACGTTAGCCATGCAATGGATGAAGTCGCGCGTCTTGCCGATCATACCTTGATGTTAGAAAAAGGTCAGCTAATAGCCCAAGGGGAGGTTAGCCAAGTTTTCTCTCGGTTGGATTTACCGGGACAATTTCAGCAAGATACTGGCGTTATCATTAAAGCTCAAGTGCTTGAAAAAGATGAACAGTGGCACTTAATGCGAGTTGCGTTTTCTGGTGGTGACTTGTGGTTAAAAGACAGCGGTGAAACCGTTTCGCAAACTGTACGCGTGCGGGTGTTGGCTAGGGATATCAGTTTGGCTTTGTCGGCGCAGCAAGACTCCAGTATTTTAAACCGTTTGCAAGCGAGCGTTATCGAAATCAAAGAAGATAACAATGAAGCCTTAGCATTAGTTCGCTTGCAAGTAGGTGAAGAATTTTTGCTTGCAAGGTTAACCCGCCGCTCTTTAGCGCATCTGCAAATAACCGTGGGTAAACAAGTTTGGGCGCAGGTAAAATCTGTTGCTATTGTTTATTAGGCTGGGCTTCTTGCTTGCCCTGAACCCTATTAGCCGAAAGCTGCAAAAATATTGCCGCTGAAATGCCAGCAGCACCGGTTAGCATACACATAACCACAATTTGATAGCGCACCGCAATTAAGGGCGATACCCCTGAGAAAATTTGTCCTGTCATCATGCCGGGTAAGGTCACTAAGCCAACGGCGAGTAAAGTATTAAATAAAGGAATTAATCCTGCTTGAAAGGCTTGTTTTTTTGCAGTCTCTACACAAGAGGTATGGTTTAACTCCATTGAAAATCGCTCGCCGCATATACTGACGGTATTCATTGCGCTGGCAAAGACCATGCCCGCCAGTGGAATAATGGTATCAGGTTTGTACCAAGGTTGACTTTCCAGTACCCAAACAATAATAAAGCCAAGCGTTAAGCCGCCACCTAATGCAATGGCAGCAAGCGCGTTGCTATAACTGTGCAACTGTTTATCTTTAATAGGGCGCAGGGCTATAGAGCAAGCGACAATCAGCATAACTGCAAGTAAGGATAAAATGATCAGCGGTGTATCTACGGCGAAAATCCAATTTAACGCATAACCAATTATTAGTAATTGAATTAGCATACGCGCTAAGGCTACTAGTCCATCTTTTATTGATAAAGACCAACGAAACATAATCGTTAATACTAAAAAAACAGGAAGAAAAGATAGGCCTAGGTTGATTAAAGGGATGGTTGCCATAAGGATTAATAATCGTTGTGGGGTTTATGTTAACTCGCAAAGTATGATTTATATGGGGAATATAAATCATACTTGCTAACTAAATTTATACTATTTTCTTTAATTCTTTAATGCAATCTAAACATGATTGCGCACAAGCTTTACATTGCTGGTGTTTGTCATGCTTGCCGCATTCATCAGCACAGATTTGGCAGACATCAATAACAATTGGTGCAAGCGCCTTAACTTGCTCAGATTGATAACTGGCCATTTTGGCAAGGGCGCGGCACATAATCACCATTTCATTCACGGTTTGCGCGCACTTGGCTAAGGTAGTATCACCCATAGTGAACATTTCCAGACAGTGGGCAATACATTCATCACCGTGCTGAGCACATTCATTAGCAATATCGATAAGCGCCTTATTGAGCGGCTTCACTTTGTGGTGATGGTGATGAGAGTGATCGGCTTTAGCCATAACAGAGCCAGCTGCTAATGCCGCGCTACCGGCGACTAGGCCTTTGAGTAAGTTTCTGCGTGAATTTGAATTTTCTTTTACATTAACAGACATAGTTTTTCCTAAAGTTATACGCTTGTACAGTTTCGCAAGCTTAGCACTTTCAATCTAGAAAAAGAAACTATTGAAGTAATCTGCTGAAATTTAATAAAAAAAGGCGGGTCAAGTGACCCGCCAAAGTTTAGTTAATATCTTGATAAGGGAAAGATATGAAGTTAACTAAATTGTCTGTGGATTATTTAACATCCACTTGTACTGCTATATCACTCCCTGTGCTTTCAACCGCGATATAGAACCAACCTGTTGTCGGGTTATTTACGGTAATACTTTGCTCCGTAGTTCCTGCTGTTGTTGATTTATGCATGTAGTTGCTGGCACTCGCCCAACTAGTATTAGTGTATAGCTCAACTTCACCTGTACCGTGTGCTGTATTGATTTCAATGCTAGTCACGTCACTGTTTAAGTAGATGTAGTAGCTGTTACGACCATTACCTGTACAAACGGCTTTGCCTGACTCAATAGCACCATACGTAAATGGCTCTAAGCTGCTGCAAGCATTGGCTACATCAGTGTTTACTGGTGGCTCTGTTGGTGTAGTAGTCTCACCTGATAAACTCACTTTAAAGGTAACATTATCGTAGTTAGAGGCACTATCAAGGGTGATATATCTCCAACCTCGGTTTGCCGTTACTTGTAGTGATTGAGTTGTACTAGTATTCGCTGATTGTGCTTGTGCATTGCTTGTCGTTGCCCAAGTGTCAGCGTTGAAGTAGATACCTACATCGCCATTACCGCCTGCTGTAGTTAAGAACAATTGGGTATTGTCTTCTTCTACCCACACATAGTAAGAGCCACGACCACCAGCAACACATTCACTATTCTCTAGTGTTAATTTACCGCTAGAAATCGTTGCTGCGCCACAATCAGGTACAGTTACACCACCGCCATTAGTAGCGTCGTTCGGGTAAGGGTCTGAGTTATCACCCATACCGTCACCGTCAGTATCTAACCACTCAGTGCTGTCGTTAGGGAATGCGTCGCTGTTGTCACCATGACCGTCGTTATCGCTATCTAACCATTCAGAGCTATCTGTTGGGAAGGCATCGATATTATTACCATGACCGTCGTTATCGCTATCTAACCATTCAGAGCTATCTGTTGGGAAGGCATCGATATTATTACCATAACCGTCGTTATCACTATCTGCCCATTCACTGGCGTCAGTTGGGAACACGTCAGAGTTATCACCATGGCCATCGTTATCTGTGTCTAACCATTCAGAACTATCTGATGGGAAAGCATCTGAATTGTCACCATGGCCATCACCGTCAGTATCAGCCCACTCCGTTGGATCGTTAGGGAAGGCATCAACGCTATCTAAATGACCGTCACCATCGCTGTCAACATCACCATTTGGAGTTGGATCTGAGTTATCACCAATGCCATCGCCGTCAGTATCTACGGTTTCGGTTGGATCATTCGGGAAAGCGTCACCATTGTTACCAACACCGTCACCGTCGCTATCTACAGTTTCAGTAGGGTCGTTAGGGAAGGCATCACCATTGTTACCAACGCCATCGCCGTCAGTATCAGCCCACTCGGTAGGATCATTAGGGAAAGCATCTTGGCTATCAACAACACCATCACCATCGCTATCAACTGGCGTTGTGCCATTGGTTAATTCGTTGGTAATAATGTAATCATTGCTGGTGGTTTCTTCGGTCATCACGGCAACACCTAAACACTGATTGTTTTCATCAGTAATGGCGGCGCGGCGGTTACCAAACCATTTCCATGTTGTCGCGCTGTCGTAGGTTTCACCTTTAGCTAAGGTAGTAAAACCAAAGCTTTCACTTAGCTCTCCGGTTGCGCTATCTACACGATGGATGCGAACTGGTGTGTCACTGTTATTAACAAATGAGAAGTCAGCTTCAAATGGCCCAGTTAAGTGCTTAGCCATTAAGTCACAGCTGCCAATAGTATTTGCTGCTGGGATAACTTCTGGCTCAGCAGCATTAGCAACCATAGCTTGATCAACGGTAAAGTTTGATACTGGGTTATTGAGTACACCAACACTTAAACAGTTTAAGTTACTGTCGGTAACCATTAATCGTCTGTCACCATACCAGATATCGTTACTGTAACTAGCACCTGGTGCTAATACACCGTAGCCATGGTCAAAGTCACTACCGCCGCTTGTGGTGATCATTGTGCCTTTGGTGTTATCGATTCTAAATAATCGTACTGGTGTATCTGATGTATTGGTAATGGTAAATTCGTGCGATTGATCCATAATTAAATGCGGTTGAGCTAGCGCACAGCTGCCCATTTGATTTAATGCTGGGATATCTTCTTTAACAACATCTTTAACTAAGTCAGCTTCAATGGTAAAGGTGTTCTCATTTTCTGCCATAACCGCAACACCTAAACAATTCATGTTGCCATCAGATAGCATCATGCGATCGCCCACCTTCCAAGAACTTGAGTTGTAGCTATCACCTTGGTTAAGGGTTTTATAGTTTTTACCAAAGTTAGTCTCACCTGTGGTGCTGTTTATCCAAAATAGTGAAACTGGAGTGTCTGTTGTGTTTGTGAAAGTAAAGTTCGTGCTATTTGCATCAATATGGCGAGCATATTGCTGAACTAAACCACAACTACCGATAGTATCTTGCGCTGGCATTGTTGTAGCAGCTGGCGCTACCGTTTCTGAGTTAGCCAGCATATAGGCTTCAAAACCTGCTTCAGTGCGCTGAGCTACGCCTTTAAGTGCTTCAACATAAGCGTTGTTATCGCCAGCTTGTAGGGCAGTGGCTAGGGTTTCAACTTCATTTTTATGCTCTTCACCTAAGTAACGCATGGCAAAATAACCCCAAGGGTATAAGTTGTCATACTCATAACTCATAAATAACAAGTTATATAACGGTGGGATTGTTTCACCTTTAAGGGTGTTTAGCGTACGAGTATGCTCTGCGCCCATAGCTAAGTATTCAGCCATACCTTCAGACCAAGAAACATTGTAATCAAAACTGCCATATGAGCCAGCTTTAACGTATCTACCGTCTAGGTAATGAACATATTCATGACGTAAGTTGTAGATTTGATCTTCATATTGACATGAGCCGCCTACCCAAGAGTCTGGACATTGCATGGCAATAAAGCGGGCTTGGTTGCCATCATTTCCTGGCGTACCTTCTAAGTACATACCGCCATTATCTGTGCTGATGCCAAAGAATTCACCAGCGTATTTTTCATAATCTTCTGGGCTAGCAAAAGCAACTACTTCTAAGTGAGCATTTTTATCACCAGCTACTGGTGTACCTGCGGTATTGAAAAATGCATGGAATTCTGACTCTTGCAGTGCCATGTCGGCACATGATTGAGCTAAGGTTGCTTGGCTAATGCTTGCTTGAGCACGGATAGTGATTTTATCAGAGCAATCATGGCGTACCGTTAAGATGTCTTCTTCTTTTGGTGGTACAAAACAACTACCGTATAGGGCATCGCCTACTTCACAAGCACGGCCAGCATTTTCTAGGTAGTTTTTAGTGACGATAGTTTCAGTGGTTTCTTTACTGATGATTTGTGTCACTTTTTCATGCGTTTCTAAGATGGTGCTATCAAAGCGTGCTTTGGCTTCATCTGTTGCGATAGACGATATTTTACCCATAGCAATAAATGCATGCGGCATAATCCACTTTCTATCAGCTTCAGCTGACCAGCGCATATCAAGCGATGTTTCACCTAAGAAAACGAAAGAGCGCATTACTGAAAGCACATCTAGCATACGTTCGTTATAGGCTGCTTTTACTGGTGCACTACCATAGTAGGCAGCATCGGCAATTGCGCCCATTAATGCCATGGCGGTATCGCCACCGTTGCTTATGCCAAATGGGTTAGCTTGAATAGAGTAAAATTGAATAATCGCTAATAAGTGCGGTAGGTGATCTTTAAAATAATTTGCACTATCACCATTTCTAAAATTAGTTAAAGCAGCTGCATAACCTTCTTGAATGACACTACCAGCAGGTGCCACAAAGTCTGTCATTTGCGTGACAGCTAATAGCGCAGTACTTAGTGCTTGCGCTTCGCTATCTGTCATGGCTGCAGCATGATATTTGTATGAAGCGAGGAAATATAATAATTGATTAAGGTCAGGATCAGTTAAATCATCCGCTTTGGCTAAGTAATGAATTGCATTGGCTACATCGGAAATTGGATCTGTTGCAGCACCTGCGATACCAGCAAAATCATCATAACTTGCTGCGAGTATATCTGCGATGCTAGCGCCGTATTGTGCTTTAGAAGAAATTGCAGCAGCAGGTACGTCAACAACAACTTCAGTGTTATAAACAATGTAATCGCCCATTGGCGGTGGAATATCGCCACCTGTAATGGTAACGGTTAAGCTGGTTTCTTGAATATTGCCATCGACTTTAAAATAACGCTCACCAGCTCTTGAGGTAAATGATAAGGTTTCTTCGTTAGTGCCGCTGGTCATGCTGCTTGCTTCAACATTGCCGCTCCAGTCATTGCCGTCGTATAGTTTTATATCGGCATCGCTACCAGTAAAGCTACCGCCTGATGTGGTAATGGTAACCTGGCTATTATTGTAAGGAACATTAACATAGAAGTAGTGACCGTAGTCGGTAATGCAGTGAGTTTGATTGGCAGGTACTTCCCCTTGACGATCGAGTGTTTTTGCACCACACATTGTCGCTTGTGCTGCTCCCATATGGCATGACAATAAAATTGCGCTAGCTAACAGCGTTTTCTTGGTTGTGATTTTCATATTATTTTGACCTGATTGGTTTCAAGCGACTTGGTAAGTCGTCCGTGGTAGCAATTAAAGTGTCTTGTTTTTGTTGTTACTTTAGTTTGCTTCTAACCCGCACATCCATCGTTGTGGTGCATACTTGTTGTCATATGCTTATTAACGTTATATTACATTTTGTATACATTATTCAACTAAAAAATGAATAAGATTTTTTTCGTAGTTAGTGTGTTGTTGAAAATGTTTAATAATATCAGTTGGTTATAGTGGTTATTTTTATTGTCTTGTAAATGTAATGCTAAGCGTTACTGCATGTGAGTGTATATTTATACAAAAATTAGAATAATTTATTGAAATGGGTATAAATTATTGGATTACAGTCGAGTGTGATTTGCAGAATGTGTCGCTATTGCAAAAATTGGCAGGGAGTCGTTTTACTAAGGACAGCTGATATCCCTATCAGCTTAGTGTGTGTTGGTTTAACCTTTTGGGGCGTTATCACTAGGTAGTGGCTTTTTTGGCTCTCCAGGTGGTCTTCTCGGCTGAATTGAATTGGTGTGTTCTTCATGACCATGTGGCCTCGCATGATTGTGATCTTGGCGATGATCTTTAGGTAAATCTTGTTGTCTTGCGGTTAGGCTACTTCTTGTTGGGCTTTGTTGCTTTTCGGCACTTTCAGCTGGTTTTGGTAGTTCATCTTGGCTGATATGATGCACATGAGTTGCACTCGTGTTAGATACCGTTTTGGTCGCAGCAGGGGCATTAGCCTTTGTGCTACTAGGGGCTGGTATGCTCACAGGTACAGCTTCAGATTTTTTAGCTGTGGCAGGCTTATCTTCTTGCTGCATAAGTTGGCTATAGGCAATGCCAGCTAATGCTGCTACAGCCACTAAGCTGAGCGCAACTTTACTTTTAGTCATTATAATTCTCCAGTGAAGTTGTTGTATATTGAATGCAATAAGCTAGCATGAATATTTAGTTTAGTGCAATGCAAATTAACCTAACGTGGCTCTGCCAACTGTAGTACGACCAGTGTTTGGGTAATATCTCAATTGCCAATTTTCCTGACCTTTTGCTTGATTATCAGCGATATAGTTATAGTAGCAATAGCTTGTTGGCAAGGTGGCGTCAGGGTTTGAATACCAATAAATAATATCTGTATCACCGCCAAAAGAAGCATCAGTATGAAGTGCTAAAACGAAATCTTCTGTGTCGAGTAAGCCAAACCAAAGCTGCCTACAGAAATCGCCAGTAAGTTTTGTACCATCGTTACTTGATTGACTATTGTCAGTTTTTAATGGGAAGCCCGTTGAAGATGAATCGACATCTCCAGCACCAAAACAAGATAAATCATCCACTGCACTTTGCTCACCTGAGGTGATGTAGCAGCTGTGGTACAAGGAAATAGCCGTTTTATAAGACCCGAAAATGTTTTTGGCAACGGCATCATGAGCGTCTTGATTAACATTGATAAATTTAGGCAGTGCTGTTACCGCCAGTATGGCAATGATGACAATAACGGTGACTAACTCAATTAATGTAAAGCCCTTTGCTTGCATAGTACAACCCTTACAATAAATACTTTGTATACAATTTGTATTATAAAAGCTTGTTCACAGTTAAACAATTTAGCAGCAGCTAAATATGGTCAAAAAATGTAAATAGCCTGAACTTGCTTTAAGAGATAAGTTAATCGTTTGAAATATCGATAGCCAGCCTATTGCAAGTAAACTTAACGCCGAAGTAAGTTAAAATAGCTGCTAGAGAGCTATTTATTAAGCTGAGCTTAGGTTAAATATCTCTCTGCTTTTTGTTACTGCTAATGCCGTGGAATGTTAAGCTAAAGCGCAAACCACTTGCGGGAGATACTGCGCCGAGACAGGCTTACTAAATAAGTAGCCCTGGATTACTTGGCAGCCTCTATCGAGTAAGAAGATGCGCTGAGCATCAGTTTCCACACCTTCGGCAACTATATCTAGCTCTAGACTTTGCGCTAAGTTGAGTATAGCCGTGGTTATTTGGCTTTCGCGGTAATTGTGCGGTAGTTTTGCGACAAAACTGGCATCAATTTTTATTTTATCGATTGGTAAACTGGTTAGGTAGCTAAGTGATGAAAACCCTGTGCCAAAATCATCAAGGGCAATGCTTACTCCCATGGCTTTAAGCTCTCTTAATATTGAGGTGGCATGCTCCATTTGTTTAATAAAACAACCTTCTGTGATTTCCAATTCGAGTAAGTTGGCGGGTAATTTAGTTTGTGCTAGCACGGTTTTTACTGAGTCAACTAAATCGCCTTGGTGAAAATGTAATGGCGAAATATTTACCGCGATACGGCCACAGTCTATGTTGTCATCTAGCCATTGTTTTCTTTGCTTACAGGCGTGTTCCAATACCCAGTGATCGACACTGGCAATTAAACCTAGCTCTTCCGCCATAGGTATAAATTGACCTGGTGATACATGGCCAATAAGAGGGTTAAACCACCTTAACAGCGCTTCAACACCTGAAACCTTGCCGAGCACACAATTTTTATGTGCCTGATAGTTAAGGACAAACTCATCATTTTCCAAGGCTGTTCTTAAGTGGCTTTGCATCATGGAGCGCTCAAGTGAATGAGCATTCATGGCTGGTGTAAATAACTGAAAGGAGTTTCGACCTATATCTTTAGCGCGATACATAGCAATATCGGCATTTTTCAATAGCTCTTCTTCACTTGTGCCGTCATCTGGATAAATGGCAATACCAATGGAGGTGGTAATATGTAAGCTATGACCTTCAATATGATAAGGCTGACGTAGTTTTTCTATAATGCGATCACAGACTTTGCAAATATGATCAATTTCACGCATTTCTGTTAGTAATAAGGTGAATTCATCACCGGCTAAACGAGCAACGGTATCTCCCTCTTTGCAGCTATCTTGCAATCGTTTAGCAAGGTTTTGTAAGAGTTTATCGCCAACTCTATGACCAAAGTTGTCGTTTATTTCTTTAAAGTAGTCTAAGTCGATAAAAAACAGTGCTAATTTTTCTTGGTTTCTATGTGCTGTAGCAAGTGCTACGTCTAGGCGATCATAAAGCAATCTTCGGTTGGGTAATTGCGTAAGCTCATCGTAAAAGGCAAGATTTTCAATTTTTTGCTCGGCAATTTTACGATCGCTGATATCGCTAAAAATAGCGGCATAGGTTTTATTGATGTCATTCTTATCGCCGATATCAATAATAGTTAGCCACTCGGGGTACACTTCATTATTTTTGCGTTTATTCCAAATTTCACCCTGCCAAACGCCTTTGGTTTTAAGACTTTCCCATAGCGCTTGGTAAAAGTCAGAAGAGTGTCTTCCCGAGCTAAGTATATTGGAGTTTTTGCCAATAACCTCTAATGCCTGATAGCCGGTTACTCGAGAAAATGCCGGATTAACAGATAATATGCAGCCGTTGGCGTCGGTTATCATAATGCCATCAAGGGAGGCATCAATAATTTTTTCAGCGACGCGCAAATGCTGCTTAGATTCTTTTAGCGCCTTGTCTCGCTGTTGTACTATGTGGTGTAGTTCTTCTACGTAGGCAAGCTCTATATCTGACATAATATTGTCTAACGATAAAATGCCGATAATGCTCCCTTTATCGTTAGTTACTGCAAGGTGTCTTATATTGTGACTCGTGAGCTGTTGGTAGGCAGAGTATAGCGAGGTATTTTCTTCAACTCGCTTTAGAGGAAAGTTGGCGTAACACCAAGCGCTATTATTTGAGTATTCCCCCTTGGCTAAAATAGATAATAAGTCTCGCTCTGTGATTATGCCGTATTCATTTATATCCTCGTTATATATCAGCACAGATGAGACGGCGTTATTTTTCATGTAATCGGCAACAGCACCTAACTGACAGGTGTGATTTAAAAACTGGCTAACTTTTTTATAGCTGCTTGAGACTAATCGTGCTTGTAAGTAGTGTTCTATACCTTGCTTTTTGATGACATCACTTTGGCTGACAATACCAACTGGGCTGTCGTTATCATCGACAACAACAAAGTGTCGAATGCTCAAGCTTCTAAATTTGGGCGCGAGTTCATGTACTGGCACATTGGGCTTTATGGTTAGTACCGGGGAGCTCATCAGTTTGTGGATGCCTAGGGAGTAATAGTCGGCATTGGCAAAATTTATTTTACTGCAATCAGCTTCGGTCCAAATACCGATTGCTTGGCTACCTTCGGTGATAACAATTGAGCTGATATTGCGCTGTCGCATTTCTTGTGCTGCGCTATTTATGCTGGTGTTGGCAGAGCAGGTAAGAATGTCACACTGCATTATATCTTTTACAACTAAGTTACATTGCTCAGAACGCTCTTTTAATAGTTTCACCTGAACCTCTACAAACCACAGTTACATCTACAGGGAATATGAGCTTAATCACCTATAAATGACAGTTAATGCTCGGCGGTATGATAAATAAAAATCACGGTATAAAGTATGGTCAGGTGTCGCTATTTGGTAAAAATGTGATTTGGATCACGTTATTGAGTTTATTAACGTTAGGTTCATTGAGCTAAGCAAGTAAATTCGTTAATGCGGGCGCTAATGTCTCATAGTCAAAGTGAAATTGATTATCTAAAAGTACTTGTGGAAATACACGCTGACTTTCAAGTAATAAGCTTGAGGATTCACCCATCATAAGTTTTAAAGCGACAGCGGGTATAGTCAAAAATAAGGGGCGTTTTAACTGTTGGGCTAAAGCAAGGCTAAACTCTTGGTTGCTAACGGCATTTGGCGCGGTGCAATTAATGGCGCCAGAGATATTAGGCTGAGAAATCACGAAGTGAATAATATTGATCATATCGGTGATATGGATCCATGACATCCATTGTTTACCATGAGAAATTTTTGCCCCTAAGCCAAAATAAAATGGCATTTTCATTTTGCTGAGTGCGCCGCCCTGTGCTGCTAAAACGATACCGGTTCTTAATGTCAGCACTCGACATTCATCAGCAACTGACATGGCTATTTTCTCCCAAGTCTGACAAAGTGTTTGGCTAAAGCTATCAGTGTTTATAGAGCTTGACTCGTCAACACTTGTATTTCCGGTATCACCATAAATACCAATCGCTGAGCCATTAATTAAACATTGTGGTTTGTAAGCGGAGCGTCGAATAAAATCAACAAGTGCTTGGCTTATTTGCCAGCGGCTTTGACATATGATGTCTTTTTGTTTTTTGCTCCAACGCTTGTCTGCAATAGGCTCCCCGGCAAGATTGATGATGACATCAAAACAATTCTCATCAGGAAGCTTATTGATGATGTCAACATTGCCAGTAAATGGCGGCTGTGGCTGCTTTTGGCGGGATAAAACCGTAAATTGATAGCGCTTGTGAAACTTTTCAATAAATTGACGGCCGATTAAGCCTGTGCCACCCGTGATTAATACTTTCATGACTTGCAGCTAAGTAAATAAGATTTACTTTAAAGCATAGCAGACTAGCTGGTAAGAAGAGTAGTGGGTAAGTCGTGTATAGTTTTGAACGCTTAGCAAGTGAATACTCGCTAAGCTTTCATGAGGTTAGCATGAGATGAGTTAGTAGTTGTGGTAAAGGCCAAACTCGTCATTAATTTTATTATTTTGCTGATCTGCCCATAAGTAATATTCTTGATCTTCAAGCTGGCTAGCGGCGGCTTTATCAAGTAAGACAATGGCATTTTCATGCATTTGCAATGCTGAAGCTGGACACATGGCAGAAACAGCCCCTGTTACCATGTCTTTTACTGCTTTAGCTTTGTTTTCACCTGTTGCCATAAGTAGTACATATCTAGCATCTAAAATGGTGGCAATACCCATGGTCATCGCTAAGGTTGGTTGAAATTCATCGGCAGAAAATAAGCGACTATTGTCAGTTAAGGTTTGCTGAGTCAAGGTTTTGATACGTGTGCGTGAGGCTAAGCTAGAGGTTGGCTCATTAAAACCAATATGACCATTAGCACCTATACCTAAAATTTGTAAATCGATACCTCCGGCTTCTTTTATCATTTGCTCATATGCTAAGCCTTGTGCTCTTGGGTTTTCTCCTTGAGCGCAAGTAGGTAGAAAGGTTTTGCTCTTATCAATATCGACATGATCAAATAAGTTTGTGTTCATAAAGTGACGATAGCTTTGTACATTGTTTTCATCAATGCCTAAGTATTCATCTAAATTAAAAGTGCAGGTGTCTTTAAAGCTGATTTCTTCGGTTTGATATTTTTTTACTAGCGCTTGGTATAGGCTAATAGGCGTACTTCCAGTTGCTAAACCTAACACTGGCTTAGCTTTCTTATTGATTAGTTCTGCAACCCATTTTGCTGCACTATCGGCAACTTGTTGAGCATCATCAAAAATAATAACTTGCATACATTTTCCTTAGAAACTTAAAAATACACCATCTACGCAAAATAAATAGCTTATATTGAATTATAGGTTAGATTGCCTTACTTAAGGTTTAAGTTAAGGTGCAATCTTATTTTGTAACTTTACCACAAAAGACAGCGCTGTCATTTATTAATTTTGTATATTTAAATATTTTTTGATCTTAAAGTTACTCGTATCACACGTTGCTTTCGTTAAATGGGGGGATTTTTTGCGGAGCTGGGCGAAGTCAGCTAAAAACTTCGACAAAGAGCTAGAATAGGTGCATGATTATAAATATAAATTTATTTGTGCTATCAGCTAAAACTATCGAATAAGAGAGCGGTGATGGAAGATAATGAAGCTAAAACCACTGAGCAGTGGATTGATATTATTGCTCATAATGAGCTGCCGGCAATAACGTCTACTGCACTTATGCTGGATAAGTTTTCAAATGATGATAAGTCTTCTCTTCCTAAGCTAAGTGAAGCAATTTTGCACGATCAAGCACTTTCTTCTTGTTTACTCAAAGTTGCTAATAATATTCAGCACATTGGCGTTAACAAAGTCACTACCGTTTCTCGCGCTACCGTCATTTTAGGGATTCAGGCGGTAAAAAATATCTGCTTAACAGCCAAACTTGTTTCCAGCTTATTGGCGAGTAAGAGTTTAGATATCAATGTTTATAATGAGTTGACTCAGTTGATGGCTAACTCATTTTATGCCGGCATGTTAGCCAAGATGATGGTGCCACATTATAGTGATGAAATTCAGGAAGAAGTTTACCTAGCCGCTATGTTATACCGTATAGGTGAAACGGCGTTTTGGAGCTCAGGTGGGCAGCTTGCTGAACAAATAGCAGCGCAACGAGAAGAGCATTCCCTTGATTTTGATAGCTATTGTAAACAACAAATTGGCTCAAGTTTTAATGACTTAAGTCGCGGCTTAGCTGCAACGTGGAATTTAAGCGATTTATTAATTAAAGCGCTTGATCAACCCACCGCACGTACCAATGAAATCAAGACCATCTACTTTGCCGATAAGTTAAGTAGCATTATTGCAACGCCAGCAGACAGAGAAGACGAATATAATCAACTGTTAGAGAATATTGCTGACTTGATGGGCATAAATCAACGCCAGCTTAAGGTCAGAATTGAACACACCAGAGAGCAAGCTTGCCAGCTTTTAAGCTCATACGGTGCGGAAGATTTAACTGAGCGCTTAAAAGAGCTGCCCAGATCTAGAGACTTTGTTCAGGCTAATCACGCTGAAGTAATTGAAAGTGACATGAGTAAAGAGAAATATTTACTTGATACTTTTATGAAACTTACCCAGCTGATGAAATCAAGTAAAGACTTAAATGAATATTTGCAGTTAACGCTTGTTGAAAGTGTCAAAGCATTCGCATGGCAGCGTTGTTCGTTTTTCATGTTGGTTGATGACAAAAAGTTTGTCAAATCACGTTTTGTTTATAATCAAGATGCAGAAAAAGATCCCTATAAAGCCCGAATAAATATTTCTGAACATGACAATGTTATTGCCCGGGTACTAAAAGAAAATAAACCTGTGCTTATTAATGATCATAAGAATGCTCAATGGCGTGATCTGTTTACTGAGCAACTTACTGACTTGATCCTTGATGGTCAGATGATTCTAGTACCTATTCATATTGGTAATAAAAACATTGGTGTAGTATGTGCGCAAAATTTTCATGATGAGCAAGAAATCAGCGTGCAAGACTTTAAGCAGTTTACCGGGCTAATTGAGCACCTAAATATGTGTTTAACTATGATCATGTTAAGGTAAGCTTGTAGATTAAATTTATCTTAGTTCACGTCGGGCTATTATCTAGTGCTAGTTCTTTGTTAAGATAATGCCTTTATTTAAAGCTTAGGTTCAGCAACCCTTTTGTTATGACAGAACAGACTTCTTTTCAGGCAAAATTTATCTTAGATAAAGCCCACTTTACTGAGTGCTATACGCAAACCAGCACAGTAGAGCACAATCGAAAAACTTATTTTAAGGCCAATATACTGACAATATTTGGTTTATTTATCCTTTTGTTTACACCTGTTAACCCGTACACAGCATGGTTTGTTATTGGTTTAGGTTTGGTGGAAAGCTTAAGTGTTTATTATCATCAGCCTTGGTGGGTTTTTAGGCAGATGCTAAGTAAAGCATCTAATAGTGAAGTAACACTGACAATTGATGAACAAGGCATTTTAACTGAGTCGTTTCATGTTAACGCTCGCTTATTATGGGCTGATGTCACCGATGTTAAAGAGACTGAACTCGGGTTTGTTATCTTCTTTCAGCTAGGAAAAAACCAAAGTAAGCACTATTTATCAAAAAGTATTTTATCGAGCGATGCGCAAGCGTTTATTAAAGCACAAGTTGCCCCGTCAACATAAAGGCTTTAGTTGAGCTTATTATGCAAAAGGCGAATCAAAACTTATTAGCAAAGCCAAGCTTTTTACTGTTATTTGCACTTTGTTGGCTAATACTGCTAATAAGTTCACCTTTTAGCCTCACTGAATTAACTAACTACATTACATTTAGCTTGCTTGGCGTGATAGGCGCTATATTTGCTAACTCTACCGGTGCTGGTGGTGGTGTCGTTTTTATTCCACTGTTTAATCAACTTAACTTTTCCGAGCAGCAAGCTGTAGCAACCAGTTTTGCTATTCAATGCTTTGGTATGACTGCAGGAGCTGCAAGTTGGTATTATCACTACCAAAGCCAGCAAAAAGCATTACGACTATGGCAAGGCTTTAAACGTATTATTGCCGTAACTGGCGTATGTTCAGTATTTGCTTTAGCTTGGGTTTTTAATGGCGACCAGCAAGGTCCTGCGTCACTACCTTTAGCGTTTAGCTGGTTTTCATTATTACTCGGTATATTTATCTTTATTAGCGTTTATGTTTCTAAACCAACGCGAGAGCGTAGCTTGCTAACACCATATGATTATATCGCTTTGGTAATCATTGGACTTTTTGGCGGAGCAATAACCGCTTGGTTAAGTGTCGGTGTTGGTGAAATTTTAGTTATTTATCTTATTATTAGGCGTTTTGATATTAATATGGCCATTGGCGCAGCTGTGGTGGTGTCAGCATTATCAGTATGGAGTGTTATTGGTTATGTACAAGGACAAGTTTATTGGCAAGTTGTGTTGTTTGCCGGTCCTGCTGCGGTACTGGGAGGTTTATTCGCTCGAATATTAGTTAGCCATTTATCTGCGGTAAAGTTAAAATTATTTTTTGCTGCTTGGTTATTGGTTTCTGGTGGTTTTGCCATAATTTAGGGTGAAATAAACCGTATTATTTTGATACAAATCAATAATGAGAATGATTCTCAAATGACTTGACACTCCTGTGGGCTCTTGTCACAATTTATTCCTTTTAAATAAGCAATTTGGAACTAATCCTATGTTTAAACACATCTTAACTGGCTTGCTTTTAGCCACAAGTTTAGCTGCGACTGCAAGTGAAGAAGTTAATGTTTACTCTTATCGCCAGCCGTTTTTAGTTAAACCCTTGTTTGATCAATTTACCGAAAAAACAGGTATTGAGGTAAATGTTGTTTTTGCCAAAAAAGGTATGGCTGAGCGTCTAGCAAGAGAAGGCAAATTAAGTAAAGCGGATGTGTTACTGACCACAGATATTAGCCGTTTAATTGAATTACGTGATAAAGGCTTAGTACAAGCGGTTGATTCAAATGTGCTAAATACTGTTATCCCTGAGCAATATCAAGCGCAAGATAAAACCTGGTTTGCCTTAACAACGCGTGTTCGTAATATCTATTCTGCTAAGCGTTTAGGTAAAATTGATTTTAATTATGAAGATTTAGCCGATGAAAAGTACCGCGGCAGAGTGTGTACTCGTAGCGGTAAGCACCCTTATACCGTGGCTTTAGTGGCGTCTATGATCAGTGAACATGGCGAGGCTGAAACGCTAAAATGGCTTGAAGGCGTTAAGGCAAATTTAGCGCGTAAACCTCAAGGTAATGACAGAGGCCAAGTGCAAGCGATCCATCAAAATTTATGTGATATTTCATTGGGCAACAGCTACTACTTTGGCAAAATGTTGAAAGATGAAAAGCAAAAAGTATGGGCAGACGCTGTTTATATTAACTTTCCAAATCAGAAAAACCGTGGCGCACACATTAATATTTCTGGCGTCGCTATGGCAAAATATGCACCAAATAGTGCTAATGCCAAAGCACTGATGGAGTTCTTAGTATCTGAATCAGCGCAAAAAATGTACGCTGAAACAAATATGGAATATCCAGTACGCGCGGGAGTTAAGGTTTCACCATTAGTTGCCTCGTGGGGAAGTTATAAAGCTGACACATTACCATTGGAAGAAGTGGCAAAAAATCGTAAACTTGCGCTCATGTTGTTAGACAAAGCCAAGTTTGATTTGTGATATCCCTCTATCATAGTAAAAAATGGAAATTTATTAGTTATTTAGCCGCTCTGGTACTTATGGTGCCAGTGTTGGTTATGTTAATTGGTGGTGTAGGCTCCTCAACACAGTTATTTGCTCATTTATGGCAAACTGTGTTACCTACTTATTTACAAAACACCCTAATGCTAGCGGCATTAGTGGTGTTTTTTTCGTTAATCTTTGGTGTCATTAGCGCCGCGATTATCAGCCAGACTAATGTTCTCTTTAAGCGCTATTTGCGCTGGATGTTATTGCTACCACTGGCAATGCCCGCTTATTTAGTCGCCTATATTTATACCGACTTATTTGATTATGCCGGCCCTGTGCAACGTTGGCTTAGAGCCAGCTTTAACTGGCAAAGCCCGGCGGACTACTGGTTTTTTGATATTCGAACACTTCCTGGTGCCGCACTTATGCTGGCACTGGTATTATTTCCTTATATTTATATGATCACTCGTGGGGCTTTTGAGCAGCAAGATCAAAGCTTGGCTCGCGCAAGCAGGTTGCTAGGGTTAACGACTAAGCAGAGCTTTTTTAAAGTGGCATTACCGCTTGCACGACCGGCAATTGCGGTATCGGCCAGTTTAGTGTTAATGGAGACCTTAGCTGATTTTGCCACAGTACAGTACTTTGCCGTTAATACCTTAACAACTGCTGTCTATGATACCTGGCTTGGTTATGGTGATATGGCAGCGGCTAATGCACTGGCGAGCATTTTAATGCTGTTAGTACTTTTTGTGATTGTTATGGAGCAGCGCAGTAGAGCCGGGCTTCGTCATCAAAGTGCCAGACCAAACCATAATAGAGATATTATTAAGCTTGGTGTTGTGACGCAAATACTGGCAAGTAGTTTTTGTTGGTTGCTGGTTGTTTTAGGCTTTGTACTGCCGTTTGCTTTGTTGCTTGCTATGGCGGTTGAGTACAGCACCTTAGCACAGTTAGAAGTATTGCTAGAAACTGGCTTAAATAGTATTAAAGTTTCTGTTATTGCGGCAACAGCAGCAGTCGCCATTGCTTTGCTGCTCGGTTTGTATCAAAGGTTACACGCTGATAAGTTTCGTCATTTACCTATTCAAGTTTCTGGCTTTGGTTATGCGATACCCGGTACTGTCTTAGCTATGGCGATGTTATCGACTTTTGGACCGCTAGATCATTGGTTAAACGATATAATGGAGTCATTTGGCCTACAAGCGCCAGGTTTGATTTTATCGGGCACCATGTTTGCGATGATATTTGCCTTTGTGGTTCGATTTTCGGCGATAGCTAACGGCACGATAACCAGTGCGATAAAACAAATTCCACCGTCATTAGATTACGCCCCGGCAACGCTTGGCGTGAGCTTAAATAAAGCCATACAGCGAGTGCATATGCCACTACTTAAACCGGCTATTTTGGTTGCCTGGTTATTGGTGTTTGTTGAGTCGATGAAAGAGCTGGCCGCGGTATTAATTCTCAGACCGTTTAATTTTGAAACCTTAAGTAGTCAGATATATCAATTGATTTCAGATGAAATGTTAGAGCAAGGCGCTTTAGGTGCTATTTTAATTGTTTTATTTGGTTTATTGCCCATTGTTTTATTAAACCGAACTAAGGAAACCTGATGACAGCGTTGCTAACGATTAACCAACTCAGCGTTAATTTACAAGATAAGAGTATTTTGCAAGATTTACAGCTAACACTTGCTCAAGGGGATATTCTCGGTTTAGTGGGACCAAGTGGTTGCGGTAAAACAACCTTGTTAAATGTTATTGCTGGCTTTATTGAGCCAAGCATGGGCTTTATTAATATTGATGGTGTTGATATTGTCAGTGACAGTACTTTTATCGCGGCGGAAAAGCGACATGTAGGTATGATATTTCAAGATTATGCCTTATTTCCTCATTTAACTGTGCGCGAAAATATTGCTTTTGGTATCGCGAAATTGTCAGCCGAGCAACAAGCTGTTCAAATTGATAATCTACTTAACTTATTGAAGCTTTCAGAGCATGGCGATAAATATATTCACCAGCTTTCAGGTGGTCAACAGCAAAGAGTGGCAATAGCGAGGGCGTTAGCTCCTCAGCCTAAATTACTGTTACTGGATGAGCCGTTCTCGAATATCGACGCTAGATTAAGAACTGAGTTGATGTTAGAGATTCGACAGCTACTCAAGCAATTTAATACAACGGCCATTTTTGTTACCCACAACAAAGATGAAGTGTTTACTTTTGCAGATAAAATGGCCTTGATGTCACAAGGTAAATTATTACAGCTTGATAGCCCGGCGATGATTTGCCAAAAGCCTAACAGTTGGCAAGTAGCAGATTTCTTACAGCTTGGCTCTTGGTTGCCTTGTCGAATTCTTGATGGCAAAGCACATAGCGCGTTAGGGGAAGTAGCATTACCGAAAAATACAGAGATCCCTCAAGCTAATCATCATCAGGTATTAATTAAGCCGCAGAACTTAATGCTTGTCAGTGATGCAGAGGCTAATGCTTATGTTGAACATATCAGTGTTACTGAGCAGGGCTATCATTATCATCTTGCCAGCATAAGTGATGAACATGACTTACACTTTGATAAACTCAGTTTTTACAGTGATCAGGTACTCGCGATAAAACAGGCGGTTGCGATTAAGGTCGAATCCGATAATTTATTATTATTTGCCAAAGAAGATATTGTCTAGTAGTCGATTTTTGTTTATTTTGGTGTTTTTATAGTAATCAATTCTCGTTGTGTTAACACAGGCTAGGGAATAAAGATTAAAAAATAAGGTTTAAGGATATGAAACTTATTGGTTCGATAACATCACCCTATGTACGCCGTATTAGGCTCTATTTAGCCAGTCTGCAACATCATGATTATCAGTTTATTAATCTTGATATTTTTTCGCCCAATGACAGGGAAGTACTGACCGAGAATAATCCTGCACAAAAAGTGCCTGCGCTTGTGCTGGATAATAATGACAGCCAAGAGGTTGATTGCATTTATGATTCACGTGTTATTTTTAGATACCTGCAACAGCACTTTAATCAAGAGCCACTGACTTGGCAGCAAGAGAACCTATTAACATTAATTGATGCCGCTAATGACTCCTTTGTTAGCTTATTGCTTTCAACGCGTTCAGGCCATGATGTCAAAGATGATAAGCTGTTTTTTAATTTACAGCGTGAGCGGATAGAGACTGTGCTAACTGAGCTGGAAAAAGATGCCGCTAAGCAAGCGTTTTCAAGCTGGTCATATCCAAGTATCTGTTTATTTTGTTTACTTGATTGGATTCGTTTTCGAGCTTTATATGATGTTGAGCCATTTCCGCATCTATCGGCATTTTATCAACAAAGTTTACAAGGAGAGTTTAAGTTAATCATTGAGCAAACCGATCCCCGTCAGTGATGATGACTTTTACTGTCATATTGACATTCTACTAAGTGTTACACAGGCGTTACAACATCTTACAATGTAGCGCTTAGCTTTCTCTTATCATTTCAGTGTAGAAAAAATAATCTCAAAGCAAGTGCTTTTCCTTATGCGCTTTTGTTTTGAACTGAATGTTTAAGGAGAAAAGTTATGACTGCATATACAAACCTTATTGAAAAAGAGTCAATGTATCAGGCTCCAAAACAACTTGCCCCTCAAGGTAATATCTTGCTTATTGAGAATGATTTGTTTCTATCAAATTCTCTTAAGTCATTTTTATCTAGAAAAGGCTTTGAGGTAGAACAAACGCGCCATCAGGCCGATTTGAATGAGGTTATTACCAGCGCACAAGCAGATATGGTATTGCTTGATATTGGCTTTGTTAGCCTTGAACAGCTGTCAATAATTAAAGAGATCCGTGAAACCTTTACCGGTTTACTGATTGTACTGACTTCTCGCGATAGTGAAGCAGAGCAAGTTAAAGCCTTTAACTTAGGGGCTGATGATTATTTAGTGAAACCTATTTCAATAAATATTCTAACGGCTCGGATTACGTCACTATTTCGACGACAACAAGATAGAGTAGATTACAATGAAGCTAGTGATATATCTTTAGCCGAGATATTGTTACAGCCTAAATCGCAAAAGTGCTTTGTTAGCGGTAAAGCGGTTAAGTTAACGGGATTTGAGTTCAACTTACTGAAATTACTAATGCAGCATGAAGGTAGGATTTTAACGCGGGATGCGATATATACTCAGTTGCTTGGGCGCGCATATAACGGTGTTGAGCGTACTGTGGATGTAAGAATGTCGCAACTTAGAGAAAAGTTAGCGCTTGAAGGCTTAAAGCAAGTACAGATTGAAACCATTTGGGGACAAGGTTACATGCTAACTAAGTTAAATTAAGCCGAGCTAAGGTTGAGCTAGTGTTTAGAACGAATAGCTTGTTCCTATCAAGGCGATGCTGTTAGTGTTTTCGCCTTGGTAGGCTCTATTAAGCTCTGTTGTTGGTACTGAGTGAACAATACCACCACTTACTTGCCATGACGGTGTTAATAAATAGCTACCAACTAAGCCATAGTGACTGGTATTTTGTCGTTCAATAGATAATTGCTTATGATTTAAATGCTGACTTAAAGAAGTACTTTGATTATTTAATTCTGGGTTGTGGTTTGCTGTCATGGCAATATTAAAATTGTCAGTTTTATGTATGGTTAATTGTCCGGAAAAGTGAAAACTCTCGTTTGATATCTCCAATGGCGCAACAAGCAGCTGCTGGATATCAGCATTACTTGTATAGCTGGTATCAATAGCCAGTTTGGCAAAGCTTGCTTGGCTTGTTTGTGTTGCTGTGACTGACGTTAAGCTTAAGTTACGAACCATTGGTGCATTATCTTCAAGCTCCAAAGAATACGCAGCAAACGAGTGCATTACCGCTAAAATTGCAATTACTAGTCTCATGTTATTCCCTGCTGGTATTATTATAATGTTTTTTATTGTGGTCTTTCTAACTATAGCCAAGCTTGATAAAAATGCTGGCTAAAAGAGAACTAATTTGCAGATTTTTTACTTTAAATATAGGCAAATTTAACTAACTTGTTGAATTAAAAAGTTACCTAGCTAAAAAGAATTTTAAATATCTTTGACAGAGTAAATTTACCCAAAACAGTTGTTTTTCTGTATACTCGCTCTCTTGTTTTTGTATTGATGCTTTGGGAGCTTTAATTGCTAGCTGTTGTACGCCTATTATTAATGGCGATTGCCATGATATTGATAAGCATTATTTCGTGCTGTTATTGTTTGTTTAAACCATTTCACCGCGATAATGTATATCATGCTGCCAGAGGCGTGAGCCTTTTAAGTAAACTGGTGGGAATAGAAGTAGAAGTGAGGATCTCTAAAGAGATTGCTCAGCTATCTCCCGTGGTTTATGTCGCTAATCATCAAAACAATTATGATTTACTTACCATGAGCCACGCAGTCAGACCTTCAACGGTAAGTGTGGGTAAAAAAAGTTTAAAATGGATTCCCTTTTTTGGTCAAATGTATTGGTTAACAGGCAATATTTTAATTGATCGAGTCAATACCAGTAAGGCGATTAATACCATCAGCATGACCGCAGAAAAGATTCGCGAAAAGCGTTTATCTGTTTGGTTATTCCCAGAAGGGACTCGAAGTAATGGCCGAGGTTTATTACCGTTTAAAACTGGCGCTTTTAGAACAGCCATTCAAGCTAACGTCCCCATAGTGCCTATTTGCGCGAGTAATCAACAGGGCAATATTAAGTTAAATCGTTGGCATAATGGTAAAGTTATTATAGAGTTTCTTGCGCCGATTTATGCTGATGATGGCTCTCGAGAAGGTATACGTAATACCGCTGATATTGTCCATGCTTTGATGAAAGAAAAGATAGCTCAATTATCAGCTGAAGCGGCGTTAGAAGATAAGCCATCATTGACATAATATTAGATAACATTAGGTACAAACATGAAAAATGAAGAGCTACAGCATTGGTTAGAGCACACAGAACAGCTGATTCAAGAGTTGTTAGAAGACGGTACGAATGATGAAGTTTATCACACTATCGAGCATCATTTTGCTAGCAGTAATTTTGATACGCTAGAAAAAGCCGCAATTGCTGCGTTTAAATTAGGGCTAGATGTTGAAGAGCCAGAAGAAGCTGAGCTAGAAAATGGCGCTAAAATCTTTGCTTTTGATATTGTTACCGAGCAAATGCTTGATGTGAAAATACTTAAGCAAGAAACAGAAAAAATGTATGAGCTTGCTCAGCAGTGTCAGGTTGATTATGACGGCTGGGGAACTTACTTCGAAGAATAATTGAATAAATAATCTATAATAGGCTAGAATAAATTGAGCATTGATTGATGCATTGTTGATCATAAATAAAGGAGTTTTGCCATGGAATGGATTCAAGGTGCCTTGTTGCACGAGCCAGTTGTATTATTTGCATTGGTTTTTATTATCTTCGCTATTTTTATTTTTGCAGCTCGCAGGGCGCACTTAAATCATGTAGAGCGGATGCGAAAAATAGATGAAACCTTTAATCCAAGAGAAAGTTTTCATCGCAAGTATTGAATTACATTGAACTTTATAGAGCAAAAAGCTAACCAAACTGGTTAGCTTTTTTGTTTTTAGCTGTCCCGTCCTAAAAGTGTAAACACATTTCAGGACGGGACAAGCTTAGTTGCTGTTTAAGCGTTATTACGCAGAGGTTGAGTCTCTAACAACCAGTTGTGGAATATACTGGCTAGTGGTGGTTTTGCTTTCTTGTTTACGTACTTGGGCAATCAATAAGTTGGCAGCATCTTGAGCAATTTCTTTGTTCGGTTGATCGGCCGTGGTTAACTTAGGCCAGGTTTGACGCGAGAAGGGGCTGTTCTCAAAGCCAGCAATTGAAAGTTGCTCAGGTATAGCAATATTCATTAATCTTGCTGCAAATAAAGCACCGGCAGCAATTTCATCGTTACATGAGAATACGGCTGTTGGGGTAATATCATCAGCTGAGCTTGCCGACATAAGTTGCTTTGCTCCTTGTACGCCTGATTCAAATGAGTACTCACCTTCAACGACTAGTCGTTTATCAAAAGCGATATCATTAGCTTTTAATGCTCGTCGATAGCCTTTATATCGTTCAATGGTTGACATATGCTCAGCATCACCCGCGAGAAAGCCAATTTTCTTATGGCCAAGGTCAATTAAGTGTTGAGTTATGGTTTGCGCCGCTTCCCTATCATTTACCATAACACATGGAGTTAATTCATCTGGCGCGATATCGCCCGACATAATACGAACAACCTTGACATCAAGCTCTGTCATACGTTTAACGAATTCAGGCATCTCTGAAAAAGGGGGGGTTAAGATTAAACCTGCGGTGCGCGAGTGTTTGACCATGTTAACCACTTCATCAGCGATATTGGCATTTTTTGCATCACATGGGTGGATCAGCAACTCGAAGCCTTGTTGACGACAGGCTGATAAAATACCTTCTTGCATATCAATAACATAGTAGGCATTCGGGTTGTCGTAGACATAGGTGATACTGAATGATTTAGTACCCGCGAGATTTCTTGCAGATAAATTGGGTTGATAATTTAATTCATCAACAGCAGCTTGTACTTTTTCCCGTGTTAATTGCCTAACGGATGGCTCATTATTTATGACTCGAGATACTGTTTTTATCGAGACTCCCGCGTGTTTTGCTACATCGTTTATCGTCGCTTTCATGGGTTGACTAAGCCTTACTCGTTATTATTTTTTGTATACTATCTTGTTATTAGCGGCAATAGGGTAGTGTTTCCTGCGCAAAGCGGCAATAACTAATGCAATTTTTATCTAAATTATTATGCCATATCATGCAAAATTACCATTATTTAAGCAAGAATAGCAATTGACAGCGCTGTCATTATTTAATAGGGTAGCATAAAATCAATAAAAATACATAATGGCTCAGTTGAACATTTGGGGTGGCTTGTTGATGTGTTAGCCGCTAGTTCAATGTATCATTTAATCGAAAACTTATTTTATTTACAGGAAAAAATATGTCAGCTCGTCAAACATTAGCCAGTTGGAAGAAGTTGCAACAACTCGCGCAGGTGAAAAAGTCTCAGCATATGAATACATTGTTTGCCGAGGATAGTGACCGTTTTAATAAGTTTTCTATTGAATTGCCCAATATGCTGCTTGATTACTCGAAAAACTTAATTGATAGCGAAACGATTGATAGCTTATTGGCACTTGCCAAAGAGACTGAAGTTGAGCAGTGGCGTGAGCGCATGTTTCGTGGTGATAAAATCAATAAAACCGAAGATCGCGCTGTACTGCATACCGCGCTGCGTCGTCAAAGTGATGAGCCGTTAATACTTGATGGCGAAAATATCACTGAACATGTTCAGCAACAGTTGGTAAAAATGGAAGCGTTTGTTAATAAAGTACGTGAAGGCCATTGGCAAGGTTATTCAGGTAAGCGCATTACCGATATTGTTAATATTGGTGTAGGTGGCTCAAATTTAGGGCCGCAAATGGTCACTGAGGCCTTAAAACATTACAGTGATAATAGTGTTAATGTGCACTATGTTTCTAATGTTGATGGTGCGCAAATTGTCGAAATTTTACGTCCTTTAGATCCTGAGAAAGTACTTTTTATTGTCTCAAGTAAAACCTTTACCACAACTGAAACCATGACCAATGCAAGAACGGCAATTAATTGGTTAACCAGCTCTTCTTTCGATGAATCTTCTGTTGCTAAGCACTTTGTTGCGGTAACGGCGAATAAAGAAAATGCCATGAGCTTTGGTATTGAAGAAGACAATATTTTTGATATGTGGGATTGGGTTGGTGGCCGCTTCTCCCTTTGGTCTGCCATAGGTTTAGCCATTGCACTTGATTTAGGCTTTGAGAAGTTTAAGGAGCTACTCGAAGGTGCGCACGATATGGATCAGCACTTTATCAAGGCGCCACTAAAAGACAATATGCCGGCAATTATGGCGCTTATTAGCGTGTGGAATACCACATTCTTAGGCTCTCAATCACAAGCCATTTTACCTTATGATCAAACCTTACATATGCTGACGGCGTATTTACAACAAGCTGAAATGGAAAGTAATGGTAAGTCAGTAACTTGGCATGGCGACGAAGTTGATTACGCAACCGTTCCTTCGATTTGGGGGGAGTTAGGAATTAATGGTCAACATGCGTTTTATCAGTACTTACACCAAAGCAATAATGTTGTTCCGGCTGATTTTATTGGCTCAGTGGAGAGTGTCACGCCAGTTAAAGGTCATCATGAAACCTTAATGGCTAACTTTTTTGCCCAAACTCAAGCATTAATGGCCGGGGTTGACGAGAAGCAAGTAAGAGCGGATTTAAAAGCGAAAGGGCGCACAGCTGACTACATTGATAAAGTAGCACCACATAAAGTGCATAAGGGCAATAGACCAACCAATACGATTTTATTAAAACGTATTGATCCGAAAACGTTAGGTAGCCTTATTGCCGCCTATGAGCACAAAATTTTTGTTCAAGGTATTATTTTGCAAATCTGTTCATTTGACCAATGGGGCGTTGAATTAGGTAAAGGTTTAGCGGCTGACATTCAGCATGAACTCGAAAATGATGCTATTTCTGAGCATCATGACTGTTCAACTGCTAGCTTGATGAGATTTTATCAAAAGGCAAAGTAGTTTCTAAATTAGATGAACAGGATTAGCGCGTTATCTGTTCATTTGTTGTCATTTTGTTGTGATTATTGTTTTAAAAAGCCAATTGTTACTAAGCTAACAATTGGCTTTTTTGTGTAAAGAACAGTTTACCTTGTGAAAATTCATCCTTTATAATTGAATTTATATGCAAATATGTGAATATCGAGTTGTTTTTTTAGACGTTTTTTGGCTGTTTTTTCTTAAAACTTGAAAAATAATACAAAAGTTACAATATTTAAAATTTAATAAAATCAGGTACTTATGTTGTTTTCGACTGTTTTCAGGCAATTTTTTGTTAATTTAATCTAGCCAAATGTAAAAATAAACGGTATGGTTTTAGGTGTCTTATGACAGCGTTGTCATGAATTGATGACAGCGCTGTCGTAAAACATGAAAATTATTATACCTAGTTATTAAAAAATATTTTAAAAAACAAAACGTGTGTAAGGGAAAGTCGATGTCATCAAAAACATTTAAAAAAGGCATGCTAGCAAGTTCAATTGCTATGATCTTAGCTGGCGCATCATCGCAAGCTATTGCTGCTGATGAAGCTAATGCCGAAATAAACAAAGACGAAGTTGAAGTAATTCAAGTTACTGGTATTCGTGGTTCTAACCGTGCTAGCGTAAATGCTAAGCGTTTTGCTGATGCAGTTGTAGATGCTGTTTCTGCAGAAGATATTGGTCAGTTCCCTGATTCAGATGTTGGTCAAGCCTTAGGTCGTATTCCTGGTGTTACTGTAGGCCGTTCATTTGGTCAAGGTGCATCAGTATCAATTCGTGGTACAGATCCTGTGATGACATTAACTACCTTAAACGGTCAAAATGTTGCCTCAACTGGTTGGTACGATCAATTAAACATTGACCGTTCATTTAACTACTCAATGTTACCGTCTGAGTTAATTGGTGGCATGGAAGTTTATAAGTCAAGCCAAGCAAACCTAGTAGAAGGTGGTATTGGTGGTACGGTAATCGTTAAAACACGTAAGCCATTAGATATGGATGCCAACACTGTATTTGCTGGCTTAAAAGGTGAGTACGGTTCAATCAATGAAACAGTTTCTCCTGAGTTCTCTGGTTTATATAGCTGGAAAAACGATTCTGAAACATTTGGTATTTTAGTTGCTGGTTCATACGTAGATCGTGAATATTTACGTGTAGGTACTGAGTCTGATTTAGACTGGGGTGGTCGTTCTTCTATTCAGCCATCAAGCTTCTTACAAAACCAAGAGCGTACCGCATTAGATGCAACTATTCAGTATCGTCCTACTGATAACCTAGAGTTTGGCTTCCACATGTTATCTCTTGAGCTAGGTGCAGACAGCATCGGTGCCAACATGTACATCAACACTGACACTAACTGGGGTGCTGGTGAGTCAAACTGTCAACAATTTAACAATGCTGGTGTGTGTACTATTAGTGATACGCCAGAAAGCGCACCAACTGATGTGTTCTTCCAAAACTGGGCACGTAAAGGTGAAATGACTTCAGAGACGTTCGAATTTAACGTAAATTATGAAGGTGATGGTTTCGCTATCGCAGCTGTAGCTGGTAACACATCTGCTGAAGGTGGTACTCAAATGAGTGCAAACTTTGGTTACGGTTGGTGGGGTGACAACTTCGGTCAAGTGAAATGGGCTGGTAAAGTTGACGCAACTGGTAAGCAAATTGCGATTAACGGTCGTGATATGAGCTTCACACGTGATCAATTAGATACTACTGTTGGTACGTCACAGTGGACTGGTGTACAAGGTCCTAACTCAGATGAAGAAAAATACGTTCAATTAGATGTAGATTTCGACTTAGACTTAGGCGCAATCACTAAGTTTGAAACGGGTGTTCGTTATACTTCGCACGAATTTAAGAAGTCTTTCTACAATGCACGTTATACCGATGCTCCTAACTCATTTAATACTGAAGATTTATACTCAGGTACAATGAAGCTAGGCGCTGCTGAGTACACGATTCCAAAAGCAAACCTAGATGCTATGATTAATGGCACTTTAGATTTAGTTGACCACTTTACATACAACCGTCCAGGTTACGGTTTAATTGAAGAAGATAACTTCTCATTATACGGTATGTTCACTTTTGAAGGTGACGGTTTCCGCGGTAACTTCGGTTTACGTTATATCTACACAGATGTAACTTCACATGGTCATGAAATTGATAACTCACCAGAGGATGACTTACCAGCAAACGCAGGTTGGAGTGAAGAAGTTATTAGCCATAACGAAAGCTATAACGATGTATTACCAAGCTTTAACGTGTCATTTGACTTAGCACAAGACGTACTATTACGTTTCTCTGCTGCACAAGCGATTACGCGTCCTAGCTATGATAACTTATTCTTATCAGCGATTTCTGGTTATCCAGATGATCGTCAAGGTAACGAAGAAATCACTTACGGTAGCCCAGGTTTATTACCGATGAAATCTTCGCAAGCTGATTTAAGTATCGAGTACTACTACGGTGACGGTAACTTAGTGTCTGCAACTTACTTTGTTAAAGACATCAGTAACTTTATCGTTGCATCAACTGAGTTTGACCAACAAATTGGTGTACCAAACTTAGATATTGACCCTGAAGGTAATGTTGATAGCTGGACTATTCACCAGTACGAAAATGCTGGCGGTGGTACTATCGATGGTATCGAGCTACAAATTAACCATGCGTGGGATAACGGTTTTGGTGTAAACGCTAACTATACCTTCACTGACGGTGCCGCTCCTGCTGAAGTTTACACTGATAATATTGGTGTATTTACTGAGTCTTCAGACCATACCGCTAACTTAGTAGGTTACTGGGAAAATGATGACTTCTCTGCACGTGCTGCTTATAACTGGCGTTCAGAGTACATGGTTCGTGAATACGGTAAATACTATGGTAACCGTATGCATGATGACTTTGGTACTTTAGATCTTACCTTAGGTTGGAATGCAACTGATAACATCTTAGTTAAGTTAGAAGTAGTTAACTTAACGGGTGAAGACGATATCCAATACGGTGCAGCAGCTCCAGGTACTGATGTTAAACCAGCACTACAAGATGGTTACCCAACGTGGTCATTTAGTGGTGAAACTACGTACAAGTTAGGTGTTAGCTTTAACTTCTAATCTTAACTAGTTGAAATAAAAACCCAGTTTCGGCTGGGTTTTTTTATATCCGAAATTACTGATTTTTTCATGATGTGAGGACGTTATGCAAATAAAACGAATTGCCATTGTTGGGGCTGGCACTGCCGGTTGGTTGGCGGCAAACCACTTAGGCTCAGAGCTTAACGCAGAAGAAAATATTGAAATTACCGTCATTGAATCGCCAGATGTACCGACTATTGGTGTTGGTGAAGGCACAGTGCCTTATATCATGAAAGGATTAGAACGCTTTGGTATCTCTGAAGCTGAGCTTTTAGTCAGTTGCGATGCCACCTTTAAGCAAGGTATTAAGTTTGTTAATTGGCTAGACAGCGAAAAGCATGGTCAGGATAATTATTACTATCACCCATTTGATGCGCCATATCCGCAAGGCTTTAATGCCACGCCTTACTGGCTTGCTCACGAACAACACAGACCATTTGATGATGTCGGTATACAAGCGCGAGTATGTGAATTAGGGCTTGCGCCCAAGCTAAAGAGTTCAGGTGAGTATCAAGGGCAGTTGTCGTACGCGTATCATTTTGATGCGGCAAAGTTTGCCCAGCTATTAGCCAATAATGCCAAACAAAGATTTAAAGTACAGCATCAATTTGCCACGGTGACCGGAGCAAAATTGTGTGATAAGGGCAATATTAGCCACTTAGAAACTAAGCAGGGTGAGCTACTTGCTTATGATTTTTATGTTGATTGTAGCGGTTTTTCCTCAATTTTAATCGATAAAGCCTTAAAGGTACCTTTTATCTCTAAGGCTGATGAGCTACTAACCGATACGGTGTTGGTACAACAAGTCCCTATTTCAGAAGAGGAAGCATTAAACCCATATACTACCGCCACAGCACATAAAGCAGGCTGGATTTGGGATATTCCATTAACCACTAGGCGTGGTACTGGCTTTGTTTACTCCAGTCGTCATATGGATGAACAAGAAGCCAAAGCGCTTTATGCCGAGTACCTTGGCATTGATAGTAAAGATTTTAATCCTAGAAAGTTGCCTATGAAAATTGGCTATCGAGAAACCTTCTGGCAAAACAACTGTGTCGCCTTAGGCTTAGCGCAAGGCTTTTTAGAGCCTTTAGAAGCAACGTCAATATTGTTATCTGATTTTTCCGCGGAATTGTTAGCCCGTAACTTTCCGCGTGAGTTAGCAGAGATTGATTCAACAACTCCCTACTATAATGAGGTGGTTAGCTATGCGTGGCAACGCACTGTCGATTTTATTAAATTGCACTATTGCTTATCTGACAAGACCGACTCGGCATTTTGGTGTGAAAATCGCGATCCGGCAACTTACTCCGATGAGCTAATTCAAAGGCTTAATAAGTTTAAATCTAAACCACCACAGCAGTCAGATTTTTTTAGCCGTTTTGATATGTTCGATGATAAAAACTTTCTCTATGTGCTTTATGGTATGAAATATCAGACCAAAGCCCTTGCTATATCAGATGCAGAGCAACAACACAGCAAAAGCTTGTTGCTGCAAAATGATGACTTAGTTGCCAAAGCACCAGAGCATTTAATGAAACATAAAGATTGGCTGTTGGGCTTAAAAGCAGCGATGCAAGCTCGTTAATTGAAGCATGGTAAGATCAAAAGGTAACGCTTATGCAGCAACAGGTATTTAATCAAACTATTTGTGTGTATGATTTTGACGATTACGCTCAGCTTGAAACAAAAGTCGCCATGGACAATATTCTCGATGAATTATTTGCTTTACCTGAAGTGATTAACAAAGAAAATGTTGATGATGCTCAAGGGGGTAGGGCATTTTCCACAGTGCATTTATCGCAAAGTTTAGTGATCCCAGAAATTCTAAACTTTAAGCAAACCCGCTTAGGAGTTTGGATTCTAAGAAACCTATATCAATCAGCGCAAGCATTGGGTTTGGATAAAACCCGCAATATTAAAAAAATGAAGTATCATCGTACTTGGGTTAATCGAATGACAAAAGGTTGTGATGCCGTTGCCCATCGCCATGCTGGTGAAGATTGGTCTATTCCGCATTTAGTGGCCATATTCTACACTCAGGTTCCTGATGAGAGTGCTGATTTGATTTTTATCGATGATGATAATTTTGAGCTAATGCGGGGGGCTAGCGCTAAGGAATACCCCCTAGACAAGCAATATAAAATTGCATCAAAAGCAGGGCGTTTAGTGTGTCATGATGCTAAAGCCTTTCATGCAACTAGCGTGCATAATAGCGACTTGCCACGTAGTTGCATTATTATCGAGGTTGGTTTTCCACCACGTTAGTGATGATTTAGCCTAGAGTTGTCATAGGCTAAATCAACAGGTGCTGTATCGTATTACTTGTCTTTTTGCAGTTGCTTCATGGTTAAGCGGTTGATTTGGTGCAAAGAGTTTAGGTGGGCATAAATTAATGGTAATAAGCCCTTGCTTCGTATGTCTTCAAATTCTGGCGTTGCTAGCTCAGCTAGTTTCTTCTCGTCAATTAAATATAAGCCATTAATAGTAAGCGGTTGCTCATTTAATTTCACGGTTAATTGTTGTGATACAAGCAAGTCTTTTTGTGCGAAATATTGCGTGATGGCCGTGGTTTGTTGAGAGAATTGTGCTAGCTCAAGTAACGCATTTGAACGATTTTTTAAGAATTCAGTTTGCTCACCCTTATCATCAAACAGTGCCTGACCATCTTCTGAGTTGACTTGAGGATCATCTAAGTCAATGCAAACAGTAGCTTCGTTACTATCCTCACTAGCTTTAGCTAAAGAAAACGGGGCGTTTCTAAAGCCAAGCGGTGTCACTGGGCTATGCCATTCGTTTGTTTGACAGTATAAGTTTTCCCCTTCTTTTAAACCCATTAAAGCAACAGGAATAAATTGGCCATTGTCTGAATTTTTAACAAACACAATCGGGAATTCAGCAGCTAAAGGAGCAAACTCTTGTACAACAACGGGTATTAAGTGTTGTGCCTTAAAACGGCTAAAATCGTTACTTGCCGTTACTTTTAACGCTTTATGTGCTTCGTTATGCAGTGGGGTTTTATTACTCATAGGGAACAGCCATTCTATTTGATTAATTTTACGGATGAACTCAACATTTCAACATAAATGAACTCATCCGCCAATGTTTTTACTTGCTTAAGCATAATTAGTTTTGACAGCGCTGTCAAAACTGTGGAATAGTATAAATATCAGGCTGGTTTTTTTCAGCGCATAAGCACATTGATAGTTTCATCACTGCTGCTGATTTCAAGACGGAAGATATAATGAAGAAAAGATTTTTAGCATTAGCTATCGCATCAAGCTTAACTTTAATGGCATGTGACTCGAATACGCCTGCCAGTGAAAACAGCGTTAACAGTGAAACTAAGCAGGCAGAACATCCGTTAATAGCTTTACATTCTGCGACTGAAAAAGATGTTAAAGCAATTGCTGAAAGTTTGCAGGTTAAATATCAAGTATTAACCAATATTCCGTCTGAGCAGTGTAATAAAGATATTGCCGATGGCCTTTGTTTTGAAGCTGAAATTGCTTTTACTGCAACTAAAGCCATTAGCGCTAAAGATTGGCGTATTCATTTTAGTCAAATATCACCCATTCAGTCTTACGAAAGTGACCAGCTAAGTGTTAAACACCTTAATGGTGATTTACATTTGCTCACTTTAAAGGATAACTTTACAGGTTTTGCCCAGGGTGAAACTAAGCGCTTGCGCTTTAGAGCACAATACTGGTCACTGGCTGAATCTGATGCGATGCCAAACTATATCGTCAGTGCTGATAATAGCAAAGCGCATGTTATTGAAAGTACTAAACCTTATATTGACGAAGAAACTGGCTTAGAAATGCTGTCGCATGTTGTCGCTATTACTGATCATGAAAAACAGTTTAAGCGTAATGCCAAAGATAAGACCCAATGGCTAAATAGCGCATCTTTATACCAGCGTAACGCTGAGATGTTTGATAGTCATAAGCTAGCTTTACAGCCTACTATAGCCAAGCAAATAATTCCTACGCCTAAGTCGGTGACTTATAGAGATAACGGCGCGACAGTTGATGTAGCAAAAGGTTTGAAATTAGATTTGGGCAATGTCTCCCAGCAAGGTGTTGATGCAGCTTTAGCAAGATTAGCTGATTTATCTGTAAATATTAGCTCTGCAAAAGATGCCTTACCCTTGGTGCTTAATATTGCTGCGGATGATAGTAAGCCGATAGGTAGTTATCATTTATCGGTAACCGCTTCGGGGATTGCCGTTGAAGGTGTTGATGAAACTGGCGTGTTTAATGGTTTAATGTCGCTTGCCTCATTGGTTACTTTAGGCTCAAATTCATTGCCTTTGCTTGAGGTGGTTGATGAGCCGCATTATGCCTTTCGTGGTATGTTAGTCGACGTTGCTCGAAACTTTCACTCGAAAGCATTTATTCTTGATTTACTCGATCAAATGGCGGCATATAAGTTAAACAAATTACACTTACACCTTGGTGACGATGAAGGTTGGCGTTTAGAAATACCAAGCCTACCTGAGCTGACACAAATTGGCGCTAAACGCTGTTTTGATACCCAAGAGCAAAATTGCTTAATGCCACAGCTTGGTGCTGGTGTTGATGAAAACAGTTCAGTCAATGGCTACTACTCAGTTGCTGATTATCAAGAGATATTAAAGGCGGCAACAGCACGTCATATTCAGGTTATCCCATCGTTAGATATGCCAGGACATTCGCGTTCATCGGTTAAAGCTATGACGGCGCGTTATAAAAAATACCAAGCGCAAGAAGATGAAGCTAAAGCGAAACAATTTTTACTTGATGATTTTGACGATACCACCAAATACTCTTCTGTTCAGTTTTATGGTGATAACACCATTAATGTTTGTTTAGAGTCTTCATATGATTTCGTTATTGAAGTGATGACGCAAGTGAAGAAAATTCACGCTGAGGCTGGTCAGCCACTGACCCGTTATCATATTGGCGCTGATGAAACCGCGGGTGCTTGGGTTGATTCGCCTGCTTGTAAAGCCTTTGTTGCTAACAATGATAAAGGCGTTACCGATATGAAAGAGTTGGGCGCTTATTTTATTGAACGTGTTGCGGGTATCTTATCTGATCTTGATATTGAAACCGCTGGCTGGAGCGATGGCATGGAGCATACGCGCAAAGAGAATATGCCAGCCATTGTACAGGCTAATGCTTGGGATGCGTTATTTTGGGGCGGTCACTCAAAAGTACATGGCTTAGCAAATCGTGATTGGCAAGTGGTTATCTCAAGCCCAGATGCACTGTATTTTGACTTCCCGTATGAAGCAGATCCGAAAGAGCATGGCTATTACTGGGCATCTCGTCAAACTAACACTGAAAAAGTTTTCCAGTTTATGCCCGACAATTTGCCAGTACATGCGGAGTTCTGGTTTGATAGAAATGAAAACCCATATGAAGCTGATGACACTAAAACACCTTTGGTCAGCGGTACACGCTTTTTAGGAATTCAAGGCCAGTTATGGAGTGAAAATACTCGCACCGATAATACGGTAGAACATAAAGTCTTCCCACGTTTATTAGCACTTGCTGAAAGAGCATGGCATTTAGCTGATTGGGCTGTACCTTACAATTATCAAGGGGCGAAATATAGCCAAGACACGAATGCCTTTACTAGTGAAATGCAGCAACAGCGCGATAAGCAATGGCGCGTGTTTGCACAAACCTTAGGGCAAAAAGAATTTGCCAAGTTAGAGTTGGCTAATATTGATTATCGTTTACCGACGGTAGGCGCGATAATCAAAGCAGGTAAATTACATGCCAACATTGCTTTTCCAGGCTTAACGATTGAGTATCAAGTGGCAGATGGACAGTGGCAACGCTATCAAGGGCCAGTTGAAGTGACAGGTGATGTGAAAGTACGCAGCCGTAGCCTAAATGGTAATCGAGCAGGCCGTACCACATCAGTTAAGCAAGCAGGTTAAGTTTTTCGAAATCATACCAGTTGATAATTATTTAATTATCAACTGGTTACTTCTTTTATTTGGCAGAATGTAAAAAAAGCGCTGAATTTGTAAAAAAAGTAAATGACAACGCTGTCATTTGGCGATAAGATGAAAACAATCAAAAAGTGAGCGATATATTTTTCCCAAATATTAGGTGAGTATGTTTGTGAAAACTATATTGAGACAACATAGTTAGTTAGAGGTTGGTATGCTGAAAAGCAGTGATATAGACAATGAGTTATTTTTAGGTATTGATGGTGGCGGCAGTAAGTGTAAAGCCATTGTTATGAATAAAGATAACCAAATACTTGGTACTGGCATTGCAGGCCCAGGTAACCCTTTACATGGATTTGAACAAGCAACCAACTCAATTACCGAATCAGCCAAGCTGGCCTTAGAAGATGCAGGCTTAGCGCATATTGAATTAAATGAGCTTATAGCTGGTGTCGGTTTAGCAGGCGTTAATTTACCTGTACTCTTTGACAAAATGCAATCATGGCAACATCCGTTTAAGCACATGTATTTAGCAACAGATTTGCTTATTGCTTGCTTAGGCGCGCATCAAGGCCAAGATGGTGCTGTAATGATTTCAGGCACCGGTTCGTGCGGTTTCTCATGCATAGACGATGAAGAGTTTATTATTGGTGCACACGGTTTCCCACATGGTGATAAAGGCAGTGGTGCATGGTTTGGTTTACAAGCGGCTAAACATGTATTGCTCTCAATTGACGGTGTTATTGAACCATCAAGCATGAACCAAGTACTACTTAAGAAGCTTAATTGTAAAGATGATACCGAATTAGTCGAAGCCATCGCAGGTAAAGTGGCGACCTATTATGCACAACTGGCGAATCTTGTTTTTGATGCTGCTGAAGCAGGCGATAAGGTTGCGCTTGGTATAGTAGAAGAAGGCGCCGAATACATTAACAGTATTGCAAGAACGCTTTGGGCTAAGAATCCAAAGCGCATGTCAATGATTGGCGGTTTAACCCCGCGATTAAAGCCATGGCTTGCAAAAGAGATTCAAGCGCAACTGTCTGAGCCGTTAAGTCCGCCAGAGGTTGGTTCAGTTTTATTTGCCCGTAAGCAACACGCTAAACTTCAAGCGTAATGCTATTAAGTTGGTATACTCAAACACTAGTTTAAATAGAGCATAATTTTAGGATCATAAATGACACAATTACGCATTCATACGCCAAAATTATTTGATGGTGAACGCTTTTTACAAGAGCAAGTGTTAACTATTGCTGATGGCAAGATTTTGGCTATTGATGAAGATACCAGCCAAGTAGATATTGTTGCTAGCGGATTAGTTGTGCCAGGTTATATTGATTTGCAAGTCAATGGCGGTGGCGGTGCCTTATTTAATGATCAGCCCAGCGTAGCAAAGTTAAAAACTATTATGGCGGCACATGCCAAGTTTGGTACTACCGCTATGCTGCCAACATTAATTACCGATAAAGTGTCGGTTATGGCACAAGCTGCCGATGCTATTGCTCAAGCAATTAAAGAAAATGTTCCGGGTATTATTGGCGTGCATTTTGAAGGGCCGCACTTATCTGTTGCTAAAAAAGGCACTCATTGCGCGGATTATATTCGAGCAATTTCAGATGAAGAGTGGCAGGTGCTTTCTCGCCAAGATATTGGTGAGGTGATGGTAACTATTGCACCAGAAACGGTATCGCCAGCAGAAATTCAGCGCATGGTTGAGCTCGGCATTAAGGTTTGCCTCGGCCATACTAATGCGGATTACCAAACAGCTGAGCAAGCGGTCAATGCCGGTGCCAGTGGTTTTACTCATTTATTTAATGCCATGTCACCACTACAAGGGCGTGAGCCGGGGGTTGTTGGTTGTGCACTATTAAACGATGCTACAAGTTGTGGTTTGATCGTTGATGGTCACCATGTTGATTATGCCAGCTGTAAGCTCGCAATTAAGGCAAAACCTCAAGGGAAAGTTTTTTTAGTGACTGATGCCATGCCACCAGTAGGAACAGAGCAAACTCAGTTTGCCTTGTATGATCGCACCGTATATGTGGAAGATGGCAAGTTAACATCAACCACGGGTGAATTAGCTGGCTCATCACTTGATATGGCAACTGCGGTAAAAAATACCTATCAAGGTCTAGGTATCAGCCTTGATGAATCGTTGAAAATGGCAGCTTTATATCCAGCTCAGTATATCTATCAAGGTAAAGAGGTTGTTCGCGGTGAACTGAAAGTGGGTAAGCAAGCAGATTTTCTCATTTTAAATGATGACTTAACTGTGTCACAAACCTGGATTTCAGGTAAAGCACTGTAAAAACAAATACAAGATAACAATAATTATAAATACTCAATAACCGAATAATTACGAGGAAGTTATGGAAATGTCACTTACGCAAGATAAGCAAGAGAAGCAGAAAAGTAATGCCTTACCCATGATTATCGTGGCAGGGCTGTTTTTTATCTTAGGCTTTGCCACTTGGCTCAATGGCTCATTGATGCCTTATTTAAAACAAATTTTGCAATTAACGCCATTTCAAGCTTCGTTAATTCTGTTTTCATTTTATATTGCGGTTACTTTTACCGCATTACCTTCTGCCGCCATTATCCGCAGAGTTGGCTATAAAAATGGTATGGCGTTAGGTATGGCAACTATGATGCTTGCCGGATTATTGTTTATTCCTGCGGCGAAAACTCAAGTCTTTGCGCTATTTTTATTTGCGCAATTAGTTATGGGGGCAGGGCAAACCTTATTGCAAACTGCTGTTAACCCATACGTTGTCCGTATCGGGCCAGAAGAGTCAGCAGCAGCGCGTATTTCCATTATGGGAATTTTAAATAAAGGTGCAGGTGTGGTGGCGCCTATTGTGTTTACCGCGTTGATTTTAAGTGGCTTTAGTGATACCGCCAGTGGTGATTTATCACAAGAAAAGATTGACGCTATGGCAAATGCTTTAGTGTTCCCGTATTTAGGTATGGCGCTATTTATTGGTTTATTAGGTTTTGCGGTTAAAAAGTCTCCTCTACCAGAATTAGAAAAGGAAGCTGATGAGGGCGATAACAAAGGTCATATCAAAGAAGCCTTATCTCACCCTAACTTGGCACTTGGTGTACTGGCATTATTTTTCTATGTCGCGGTTGAGGTGATTGCAGGTGATACCATAGGTACTTTTGCACTATCACTAGGTGTTGAAAACTATAGTGTTATGACCTCTTATACTATGGGCTGTATGGTTATTGGTTATATCTTAGGTATTGTCTTAATCCCTCGTTATGTCTCTCAACAAACTGCGTTGATGGTCTCGGCAGCTTTAGGTGTAGTACTTAGTTTAGGTGTTGTCTTAGGGGATAATAACTCTTTTGCCATTGCTAATGCCTTATCGTTTATTTTAGGTGATGTTGCATTCCCTGATACCTTAATTTTGATTGCCTTTCTGGGTTTAGCTAACGCAATTGTCTGGCCAGCAGTATTTCCATTAGCACTTTCTGGTATGGGCAAGTTAACCAGTGTTGGTTCGGCATTACTTGTGATGGGTATCTCTGGCGGCGCATTTGGTCCTTTATTTTGGGGCTTAGCAAGCGGTACCTCAATGGGTCAACAAGGTGGTTATATCGTTATGCTACCTTGTTATCTGTTTATTTTATTTTATGCAGTAAAAGGCTGCAAAATGCGCTCTTGGAAATAAAGTTTTTGTTGTTTATTTGTTATTTAAGCTTGTCGTTAAGGTACAAGTGATTTTTAGCTAAGTACTACGGGGGCGTTTTACTTAGTTATCTGCTCTAGTGTTTAGTTTGTTAGGCTTTCATGTGGTTTAACAAGCTAAGCCGTTGAGGGTGCGTTAAACGGTCAGTTGATCGACCTCGGGTTTAGCTTGCTAGCCCGAGGTTTTTTTATGCCTTATTTTTGCTGAGTTAAACAGTATATTCACATAGGATACATGTTATTGCTTTTTGGTGTTTTAAATATGGGTTTCTGGTTGTACTAGTTGTCGACTAACTGGTCGTACCATAATGTGCTAAGACCATGTATAGAAATATACGCGTAACTGGTAACCAGCATGATTAGCTGAACAACCTCAGGTTTGCATAAGAAATGGTGCTAAAACTAACCGAATCAAAAAGTTATTGTTGTTTGTTATTTCTAGCTAGATATTTTTGTCTGAATTCAAGGCTTTTTGAAGTAGGAATAGCTGGCTATTTCTCTTCAAAGTAACGCAGAAGTCAGTAAAAATAACTGCTAGAAACACATGGCTTATGTGAAGCTGAGGTTGAATATATATGTGTGAAGCGCAGCGCAAAGTAACAGTCATTTATTGTAGTGATGGTGAATTAACCTTATACCGAAAGACGAAGAGCTTTGCGGTGAATGCCTACGGCGATATGATTATTCCGCAAGATTTTAAACAAGGAAAGACAATTGTCGCGCTATGTGAAGGTGATGTTGAAGTGATCAATAGCCTTGGTGATAGGCTAATAAGCGATTATTAGTAGCTTAATTTGCTTAAAGAGTATGACTTGATATGTTGCGCTAGCTAAGCATTTAGCTAGCGCTTTTTTATTGCTAGTTAGGTGTTTTCTCTAGCTGTTTTTCAGAGTAAGTTGCTTTGTGATGACCTTTACCTTCAGCCTCTGCTAATTCGGCCGGCATATAGTTTTCATCATGCTTAGCAAGTACTTCTGTTGCTTCAACACTTAGCCCAGTTAAGTTATGTTTAACCAGTTCGCCGTTGGCAACAATACCTTGCCCTTCACGAAATAAATCAGGCAAGATTCCTTCATAGTACACAGTTATTCTTGGCTCACCTTCATCAAAAGTCATTGGGGTTTTCATATCAGATAGCTTAAAGCTTACTTTTAAGCTTTCTGGATCACGCTTAACCGAGCCAGGTACAACTAGGCCACCAATACGAATACGTTGACCAATACTTGGCTTCATACCTGTATCTTTTTTACCTTGAGTGATTTCAGAAGGGGTAAAGAAAAGATCAATGTTTTGGCTTAATGCAAAAAGTACTAGGCCGGCAACGGCACCTATGCCTATCAACACTGAGCCTACTATGGCAAGACGCTTTTTACGACGTGGGTTCATGGGTTTACCTCAATTACAAAATTTAAAACTGGTTAGTAAGCCAACTATTTAACAAGCTATTAAGGCGCTGCTTGCTGGCTTTGCTGTTGTTTACGTTGCTCACGCGCTTGGCGCAGTTTATCTTCACGTTGCTTGCGTTTGGCAATATTGTTTATGGTTCTTTGATGTCCTGATTTTGAGTCTAAGAACAGGATAACAAGTAGCAAGGCAGCGACACCGAAAGAAAGCCAGACATAAAAGCCATAACCACCCATATTGATAAATTCACTAAAACTACTAAATTGCATGTGCTCTCTCCAGCTATTCGCTAGCCTTAATTATAAATTAACTTATTTAGTTGCTTGTTCACTAACTAATTCACGTACCCAAGGACGAATACTATTACGTGCTAAAATTTCACTTCTAAAGCGTAAACAAACAATCACAGCCACCAACATTGAAAAACCTAAGAAGCAAAATAAGAAAGGCCATAGCATATCTAACGACATGGCAGGCTTACCTAATTTACTTACGGTTGAGCCTTGATGAAGGGTATTCCACCACTCAACAGAGTATTTAATGATAGGTAAATTAATTGAGCCTACTAAGGTTAAAATGCCAGCCGCTTTACCTGCTAAGTTTTTATCTTCAAAAGCGCTGTGTAAGGCGATAACACCTAAATATAAAAACAGTAAAATAAGCTCTGAGGTTAATCTGGCATCCCAAATCCACCAAGTACCCCACATAGGTTTACCCCAGGCAGCACCGGTAATTAAAGCGATTGCAGTGAATACTGCACCTACTGGCGCCATAGCAGCAGCAGAGGCGTCAGCCAGTTTTAGTTGCCAAACAAGGCTACAAAAAGCGGCAATAGCCATACCCAGATATATGCCCATTGAAAGTGAAGCAGCAGGGACATGAATGTAAAAAATGCGGAAACTTTCCCCTTGCTGATAATCAGCAGGTGCGAATAATAATGCCCAAACCAGACCAATTGAAAGCAGTATCGCGGCTAAGCCACTAAACCAAGGTAATAAGCGTCCAGTGAAGTGATAAGATACTTCAGGGTTTGCGTAAGGATGTAACCATTTCCACATTAGTTTGTACTCACTTTTAAAGCTGCCCCAACAGCAAATGGGGCTAATGTAATAGAACCAAAAAATAGTGCTGCAATAATAGCTAGTTGTCCGCTATAAGGAAGGCCTAGTGCTGCGGTATCAATTGCGCTGGTGGCAAAAATCAATACAGGAATATAAAGCGGTAAAACCAGCAAGCTGAGTAACACGCCGCCTTTTTTTATGCCAACCGTTAAGGCGACACCTACCGCGCCAAGTAAGCTTAATACCGGCGTGCCAAGTAGCAGAGTTAACATTAACGCGCCATAACTTTGCTCATCTAAGTGGAGTAATACTGCTAGCAAGGGGGCGATAAAAATCAGCGGCAAACCGGTAATTAGCCAGTGGGCAATAACTTTTGCAAGCACGAGCAAAAAGACTGGGTGAGGGCTAAGTAGCATTTGTTCTAACGAGCCATCAGCGTAATCAGATTTAAATAGTCTATCAAGCGATAATAGCGTGGCTAAAAGCGCGGCCACCCAAATAATACCAGGGGCAATTCTACTGAGTGTTTGCTGTTCAGGACCAATTCCTAGCGGGAATAAAGTCACGACAATAATAAAAAATAGTAGTGGGTTGATAATATCATCACGATGGCGCAAGGCGATGGTTAAATCACGCTTTAATACCAGTAAGAAGGCGTGACGATAAGACAGTGTTGGCAAAGATTGTTGTTTGTCACTTTGCTTGGTCATTATAGTGTGCTCTTGATTATGGCTTAGTTCTGCTTTGCTATTCATCTGCGTAATGTCTCATCGCTTACTCAAAAGCATATTCTAGGGTGACTTTCTTAACTTGCTCAGCAGGTATGGTGATTAAATCTTGATGCGTCGTTAATATAACACAGCCTCCGCGTGCTGCATGTGCCGAAAAAAGCGCTTCTAAACTGGCAACACCTTGTTTGTCGATGGCGGTAAATGGCTCATCTAATATCCAAATTGGTGCGCTACTTTGGTATAAGCGTGCTAAAGCAATGCGTCTGTGTTGGCCTGCACTTAAGTGTGATGCTAGGCTATCTTCAAAGCCGAGTAAGTTGACTTTGGTTAGGTTTTCTAAGCATTGTGAGGTATCTATGCCGTGCAGTGCTAGATTAAAGTTAAGATTTTCTTCTGCGCTCATCTCACCTTTTACGCCGGGTAAGTGACCAAAGTAGAGTAAGTGCTGATGATATTCTTCACGACAATGACTAATTGGCGTGTTTTTAAAGCAAACATCACCATCATAGGGTTGCGATAAACCGGCCAGTATACGTAATAAACTGGTTTTTCCTGAGCCGTTTGGCCCTTCAACTTGCACAATATCACCGGCATTAATTGCTAGATTGAGCTCGTCAAATAATAAACGCTCTTCTCTAATGCAGGTTAAATTTACGCCACTGAGTAAACTAACTTGCTTATTTTTATCGATGTTTTTTTGTGCTTGGGTCACGTCTGTTATTTCTTTCAAAGCTTATATCTAAAAGGCTGTGGCAAATATTAACCCATGTTTGTCGAATAATTCTTGATATGGATCGTATAATCACTTTGCATGATATCATACCATAGCCAGCGAAATGCAAACTAAATTAACATGTGTAAAGATGTAACATTATGAAACAACTTGACCATGATAATTGAGTTAATATTTTTGCGACGAAAATGCTAAAATCGGCATTCTTTTTAAACTTAGATTGAAATAGCTTGTTAAGAAATAGAATGTTATTCATTTTCTTGAAGTAAAGCGGAGAAATACATGATACCTGATTTGGTACCAATCCTCATTCCTGAGCTCGGACATTTTGCGTTAATTATTGCGCTTGCTTTTGCGGTTTGTTTAAGCATAGTGCCATTAATTGGTTTGCAATGTGCACAAGATAGCGGTCTTAGAAAACTAATGACCTTTGCTAAGCCATTAACCTTTGGCATGTTTATATTTACTGCCATCAGTTTAGTTATCTTAGCTTATAGCTTTGTTGTCGATGACTTTTCTGTCAAATATATTGCCAGTCACTCAAATAGTCACTTACCTTATTATTTTAAGATTAGTGCTGTATGGGGCGGACATGAAGGTTCATTATTACTCTGGGTATTTTCGTTAACCGCTTGGACAATGGCTGTTGCTAAATATTCAAATGGTATTGAGGAAGAGTTTATAACACGTGTATTAGCGGTAATGGGCATGATAGCCGTTGGTTTTATCGCCTTTACTTTACTTACTTCAAACCCATTTGAACGATTATGGCCAAATGTACCGGTAGAAGGCAGAGACTTAAACCCACTATTACAAGATGTTGGTTTAATTGTTCACCCGCCGTTACTGTATCTAGGTTATGTTGGTTTTGCCGTAGCTTTTGCTTTTGCTGTTGCGGCGTTGATGTCTGGTAAAATGGATGCTGCATGGGCACGTTGGTCTCGTCCATGGACAGTTGCCGCTTGGATGTTCTTAACCTTAGGTATCGCGCTTGGAAGTTGGTGGGCTTACTATGAACTTGGCTGGGGCGGCTGGTGGTTCTGGGATCCAGTTGAGAATGCTTCATTTATGCCGTGGTTAGTTGGTACTGCGTTAATTCACTCGCTCGCCGTGACCGAAAAACGTGGTACTTTTAGAAACTGGACCATTCTTCTTGCTATATTTGCCTTTGGTTTAAGCTTGTTAGGTACTTTCTTAGTACGTTCTGGCGTCATCACCTCTGTGCACTCGTTTGCGGCAGACCCATCTCGTGGTATCTTTATCTTAATGCTACTAGCCATTGCCATGGGCGCATCATTAACCTTATATGCCTTTAGAGCAAATACCGTGGCAAGTTTTTCACGTTTTGCGTTTTTCTCCCGCGAAACTGCCTTGCTTTTATGTAATGTTATTTTAGTGGTTGCGACAGTAACTGTGTTACTAGGTACCTTGTATCCGCTATTAATTGATGCCTTAGGTTACGGTAAAATCTCTGTTGGTCCTCCGTACTTTAATGCGGTATTTATCCCTATTATGAGCTTGCTCTTTATTGTTATGGGCATAGGTCCACTGATTCGCTGGAAAAAAGCTAAACAAGGTGAGTTAAGCAAGCAAATTTTAAAACCATCAGTTATCAGTATTGTTACTGGTATTGCTTTCCCGTTTATTTATGGCGGTGAGTTTAATGCGCTAGTTTCTATGGGCATGATTTTAGCTATCTGGGTATTCCTAGTTGTCGTGAAAGAAGTACGTAATCAATACAAGCAAACTGGCAAGCTAACCATGAGTCATATAGGTATGGCGGTTGCTCATGCGGGTATTGCGTTCACTATTGTCGGTGTCACCATCGTTTCTATGTACGAGAACGAAGTGAACGTGAAAATGGCCGTTGATGAGAAACTGTCGGTATCAGGTTATGAAATTGAATTTAAAGGCATTAAGCATGTTGAAGGCCCTAACTATAGTGCTGAGCAAGGTCAAATTAATGTTTATAAAAATGGTGACTTTGTTGCTTTATTAAAACCTGAACGCCGTGCTTATCGCGTACAAACTATGGGCATGACTGAAGCAGGTATTGATCCTGGCTTATTTAGGGACGTATATGTTGCTCTAGGTGACCCACTTCCTGATGGTGCTTGGGCAGTACGTATTCATTACAAGCCATTTGTCCGCTGGATTTGGTTAGGGGCGATCTTTATGAGTATTGGCGGTATTTTATCTATGTTTGATAAGCGTTATCGTCAAAGAAAGTCAGCAAAAGCCAATAAAACGGTAGTGGCTGATGCTGTGACTAATAAAGTGATCAATCAACAGCCATCGGAGGCATAAACTATGGGTAAGTTAATTCGTTTTTTACCGCTTATTTTAGTGATTGCTTTAGGTGTGGTGTTATATCGTGGCTTGTCATTAAACCCACAAGATATGCCTTCTGCCTTGGTAGGCAAGCCTATGCCGCAGTTTTCTTTACCTACCTTAAATAATAGCGAGAGAATTGTCACCAGTGCTGATTTAAAAGGGGATATTGTTTTACTGAATGTTTGGGCAACTTGGTGTCCAACGTGTAAATATGAGCACCCATATTTAGTTGATATTGCTAAAAATCCACAGTTAAAGCTGTATGGCCTTAACTACAAAGATGAACGCGCTGCAGCACAAGAATGGCTGACCGTATATGAAGACCCTTATATGTTCTCTATTTTTGATGACGTAGGTACCTTAGGTTTAGATTTAGGTGTTTATGGTGCGCCAGAGACCTTTGTCATTGATCATCACGGTATTATTCGTAAACGCTTTGCAGGTGCTATTGATACTCGTGTTTGGCGTAAAGAGTTTGAGCCTTTGATCGCACAGCTTATTAGTGAAAAGCAGCAAGGAAAGTAACTTAATGACTATGATGAATAAAACATTATCAAGCATCTTAGTGATGTGTACTGCATTTTATCTAGTAATAGCTGCTATCGGCACAGCGAATGCAAGCCCGGTAGATACTTATGTGTTTGAAGATGAAGTGATGAAGATTCGTTTTCAGGCATTAAGTAAAGAGCTACGTTGCCCTAAATGTCAAAACCAAAACTTGGCTGATTCCAATTCACCTATTGCCGCTGATTTAAGACGCGAGCTGTATGATTTATTAAAGCAAGGTAAGGCAGATAGTGAAATTGTTGACTTTATGGTGAATCGCTACGGCGAGTTCGTGTTATATCGTCCAAAAGTATCTGAATTAACCTATGTATTGTGGTTTGGTCCTGCGGTGTTAGTGCTGTTAGCAATTATTGTCGTGATTGTTGTCGTTCGCAGAAAACCGGCCAACAAAGAAAAACTGGCATTAAGCTCAGAGCAACAAGATAAGCTAAAGCAGCTATTAAAAGATAAGTAGAGAAGTAGATACTATTATGGAATTCGTACTGATAAGCCTTGGTTGTTTAATTTTGTTGTTAGCCGTTGTTTGGCGACCTTTTTTTAAACAATATAAGCAAGCAAATCAAAGCAGTGTAGATGTTGGCTTACGCAAGCAAACCAACATAGATTTATATCACGAGCATAAGAAAGAAATTGAGCAAGACTATGCTGATGGTGGTATCGATGAAGAGAACTATCAATATTTATTAGCTGAGCTAGACAGCACCTTATTGCAAGATATTGAAAACAATGACTTAGAGTCAACGCAAGCGGCGACACAAGCTAATAAGCAAGTATTTTCGATATTTTGGCCTGTTGGCATAAGCTTATTTATATTAGCATTTTCATTTGCTTTATATACCAAGCAAGGCACTTATGAAACCTTGACCCGTCAAGCGCCAGCAGATAGCCAACATATGTCTGCACAGCAAAGCCAAGAGCAAAGAGCACAACAAGCATTGGCCTATATTGATGAATTGAAATTGCACTTAAAAGATAACCCGAACGACGGTGAAGCTTGGTATAACTTAGGGCAAACATTAATCAGCGTTGCTGATTTTGATGCCGCCATTGCCGCGATTGACCAAGTAATTCGCATTGAAGGTGAGCATGCTGATTTAATTGGTACTAAGGCGCAAGCAAGTTATTATCGCAATAATCAACAGATTGATGAGCAAGTCCAGCAATATATAGATAAAGCGTTAGCGTTAGATCCGGCAGATCCTTCTACCAATATATTACTGGGTATGCATAACTTTATTGAGGGCAATTTCCAGCAGGCAATCGTGCATTGGCAATTAGTAATTGATGCAAATAAACCTGGCGTTAATACCGCAGCGTTGCAAGAAGCGATTGCAGAAGCGAATAAGCGCATGAATATGCCACAAAGTCAGCAGCAGGCCGTTGCAGGTCCGCAGCTTAAGCTGAATGTTACCTTGTCAGATAGCATAGCTAAGCAGCTAGAGCAAAGTGAAGATAAAGTCGTGTTTGTTTATGCTGTACCGACTGATGGTCGCCGCGTACCACTTGCGGTAGTAAAAATGATGTCGAGTGATTTGCCCACTCAAGTTGTCTTGAGTAATCAACAAGCTATGACACCTGAAACTAACTTAAGTAGTGTCGAGAATGTCCACTTATATGCGATAGTTTCTAGTCAAGGTGGTGTTGGTATCAAGCCTGGTGACTTTAAAGGACAGTTACTTAATATCGACGTGAATTCTCAAGAAATCATTGAGTTATCTATAGATCATCAAGTAGAGTAATTAATACTTGTTATTTCGGCATTTTTATAAGGGCGGCATGAGTCGCCTTGAATACCAATTGAATTAATTATTTGATCATTCAGCGAGAATTAAAAGGCTTATAGGCAAGGCATTGATTGCAGAGAATGGTTATTCCCTTGTCAAAATCAATAACACAGCATATATGCCTTTTAAACTCGCCCTTGGGAGCTTGTCAGGAAGATGATAATTTCACAAATTTCTTGGCTGGAGAATGACTACAGCGGCATCAATTTGCTTTATTCTCACCTCCCTGACACAGCTCTGAACTGGTCAAATAACTATTTCACTTGGTATATTTTTTGGAACAATAATAATGAAGTCTAGATTTTCCGCTGCCCTAGGTGTTACCTCTAAGGTAAAAACAGGCGTTTTACTTACTAATTTAGGTTCTCCAGAAGCGCCAACAGCGCCAGCTTTGCGTAGTTATTTGCGCGAGTTTTTATCAGATCCGCGCGTGGTGGAAATCCCTCGCATTATCTGGCTGATTATTTTACACGGTATTATTTTACGAGTAAGGCCAGCAAAGTCTGCCAAGTTATACCAAAGTATTTGGACAGATAATGGCGCACCTTTGATTGAAATAAGCAAAAAGCAGCGTGATAAAGTCGCTACGCGCCTTCAAGCTGAGTATGGTGAAGATGTGGTGGTTGAACTTGCTATGCGTTATGGTCAGCCAAGCATTAGCAGTGCTTTACAAAAGTTAAGACAACAGGGCGTTGAAAATATTATTGTCTTGCCCCTGTATCCTCAATATGCGTCACCAACAACAGGCTCAACCTTTGATGCCATTAGTCGAGAGTTAACTCAGTGGCGATGGCTGCCTAATATTCATTTTTTAAGTGGTTATCATACTAATAAAAAGTATATTGCCGCATTAGCCAATTCAATTATTGAACATGTTGAGCAACACGGTCAGCCAGATAAATTTGTTTTGTCGTACCATGGTATGCCAGAAGCATTTCGTCAGTGGGGAGATCCCTATTATGACAAATGTCTTGAAACGACTAAGTTGCTTGTTGCACAAGTTAATAAAACCATTAACATTTCTGAAGAATGCTTTCTTAGCTGTTTTCAATCTCGTTTTGGTAATGCGCCCTGGTTACAGCCTTATACGGATGAGGTTTTAGAGCAATTACCGCAGCAAGGTAGTAAGCATATTGCTATTTTGAGCCCTGCCTTTAGTGCTGATTGTTTAGAAACCCTTGAAGAGCTTATTTGTGAGAATAAAGAAGTTTTCATTGAGGCAGGTGGTAAGCAGTACCATTATATTGCTGCGTTAAATGAGCGTGATGATCATATTGATGCCATTGTTGATGTATTACAGCCAGCGCTCAATTCGGCATGTAAGTAATTTATAGCCTTATATAAATAAACAATAGAAGTACTTGCCAATTTTGAAATTCATCGTATACTGTTTTTACATACAGTGTTTGGTGGCGAGGGTAAAGGCAAAGAGCAGAAAGATTATGTGTATCGATATAAATCGTTAATGTCAAAAAAATATATGCGTACATAAGTTTTTGATCATCAAATGCCCTCTTATTAACTTCATGCAGAAAAAGATCGCGCACATTGATATGGATGCATACTATGTCTCGATTGAAATCAGAGACAATCCATCTTTAGCTAATAAGCCAGTTGCTGTTGGCGGTAAATCTAATCGAAGAGGGGTTCTCTCAACCTGCAATTATATTGCAAGACAGTATGGCGTTAGCTCGGCGATGCCAATTGGATTGGCACTTAAAAAATGCCCTGATCTTGTTGTCGTCCAGGGAAGAATGGAGGTGTATAAAGAGACTAGCCAAATTATTCATAGCATATTTGAAAAATACACAGATAAAATCGAGCCATTGTCACTCGATGAAGCCTATTTAGATTTATCTGAATCCTCACTTCATCAAGGATCTGCGACCTTAATTGCCCAGGAAATAAGAGAGGAGATTCTAAAGGCTACAGGCTTAACAGCTTCGGCAGGGATTGCTCCGCTTAAATTTGTCGCTAAAATCGCTTCCGATCTTAACAAACCCAATGGTCAATGTACCATTGTACCAGAGAATATATGGCAGTTTTTAGAAACGTTGCCACTAAAAAAGATCCCCGGTGTAGGTAAGGTAACTTTTGATAAGCTTAAGGAGCTTGGGTTTGAAACTTGCGGTGATATAAGGCGTTCTGATGAAGGTTTCTTGGCAAGCAAGTTTGGAAAGTATGGTCACGTACTATGGAAGCGAAGTCACGGAATAGATGATAGAGAGGTGCAAGTATCACATATACGAAAGTCCGTAGGGGTTGAGAGAACTTTTGAGTTTGACATCAGTGAGCAGAGTGAACTTGAATCGATAATAGTTGACAAGTTATTGCCAGAATTGAGGCGTCGTTCATCGAAGTACCTTGAGACTCGTGCTATGAGTAAGCTTGGCGTAAAGGTTAAATTTAACGACTTTCAACAAACAACAAAAGATCAGAAAGCTAGTGAAATTAGTTTAGATTTGTTAAAAGTATTGTTATTGGAAGCAATGAGTAGGGGAAAGGGAAAGCCTGTAAGGTTACTTGGTATTCATATCGGGTTAAAAGAGCCTGAGGAAAATAGCGTCCAGCTCGGCTTAGAGTTTGACTAATACTAAACCTTAGCCATATATAAAAACAGAGTTAATCTTTTCACAAAAGCAAACCTAAATAGTGTTTGCAGAATGTAAGAGAAAAGACATTCATTAAAAAATATTTGTTGCCACGACTACTTTTAATTACATTAGCGACATTGATGAATGACGGACATAACAAATGGATACCCGAGTTTTTAAGACTTTCATAGCGGTAGCAGAAAATAAGCACTTTGGCCGTGCTGCTGAAACCTTATATATCACTCAAGCGGCGGTAAGCGCTCGTATAAAACAGTTAGAAGAATTTTACTCTACTCAATTGTTTGTAAGAGAGAAAAACAATTTACGTCTCACGCCCTCAGGCGAAGCATTGATTGCTCATGCCTATTTGATGGTGAGTCAAATGGAGCAATCTAAACTAGCAATTTCATTAGCCAACCACCAAAAAACTTCTTTCAACATTGCAGCTACGCCGAATGTATGGGATGCATTTTTTAGTAATCGTATTCATGATGCGATGGAGCTCTTTGTCAATGTTGCACTAGGCACTGAAATTTCGGTTAGAGAAGTCATTCAAAGAAAATTAGATGATAAAAGTTTAGATGTTGGACTCTTAATGGATCCAATAAAAGACGATGATTTTACTAACGAACTTATTGGGCATTTCGATTTATCTCTCGTCGGTAGTCAACCTGAATTTGACAAAAATGTTGAAGATTACATATTAGTTGATTGGGGAATTACTTTTAAAAAGGAGCATGCTTTACATCATAAAGTCACGCCTCATTTTAAAACCACTGCGGCAATGATTGCCCTTGAAGTTATTATGTCAAAAGGGGGATTTGCCTATTTGCCGACAGAGCTGATTAAGGAGTATGTTGAATCATACGAGTTATTTGAAATAGAAGCCCCTGTTCAAATTAAGCGTTCAATTTTTATGGTTTATAGAAAAAACAATAACAATGAAGATTTAATTAATAGGCTGAAGGAGCTTTTTGTAAAGATTGCCGTCAATAAAAAACCTTAATTTTATGAGGCTCAATGTCAATCACTCTTTTGACATTATTCGAGAAGACACTGGTATAATGCCAATCGAATTAGTTGTTCAATTAAAAGGTAAACCGCAAGAGTATTGTAGTGGGTTTAAAGAGGTTGCAAAGCGTTATAACGCATTAATTGAAAATAGGCTCGATGTAAGATTGCAGGCCTTGAGCCAAGTGTTAAGGTATCAACAACAGACATAGGCAAGATTAAGGGGTCCTTTAGTTCATTTTGTCCTATTGAGGATGCCATTGAGATTGAACAAAAACTGACGACTGATTTTTTTGAAATTTGGAATCACTGCTTGCAGCATTAATTAGGAGAGTATTTGTGGAAGGTTTAACAGAGATAACTGAAATTAATGAGCTTATAGAGTTACTAGAGCAGGAGCAAGTTCAGTTACCTTCACATTATAGCGAGCTTAATGCTGGGCAGTGGGCGCGCATTTTGGAAGGCTTAACTAATGATATTAGGTTAAAACTGTGGCCGCATATTGATGCGTCGTTAAACAGTGCCATTTTAGTGGAACTTCATGAAGATACCTTGCAGCAATTTCTTGCTGTACTTCCGCAAAAGTCGATAGAAAAAACCGTTTGTTCCAGTACGCAGGTAGAAACTGTTGAAATATTAGAAGCACTTCCTCAAAAAACTGCTCGTAGGATTGTTAAAAAGCTATCTCCTGAAGCGCAATCTCAAGTAAAAGTATCATTTAGTTATAAAGAAGATCAGGTTGGACGTTACGCGAATCAACAAGTTTATACCATTGACGAAAATGAAAATGTTGCAGAAGTTATCGCTGAAATTAAAAGTGGTGAAAACACATTAGAATCAAGCAATTTTATTGTTGTTAATAAAGATATGCACTTCATAGGTGAAATTTCTATCAATGAGCTGTTAAACGCAAAAAATAAAGAAAAAATCGCTGAATTGGTCAATACAAGCGATTCAACATTAAATGATCTTCAACTACTATTAGATGCATCTAATTTAGTAAAAGAAAGTCAAAGAAACTACTTGCCCGTTATAAGTAATGATGGGCGCTTTGTCGGTATATTTTCAATCCAAGACGCTTTAGATGTTTTCCAAGTTTTTTATGAAGCACAAGTTGCCCATATGGGTAACGTAAGTGATGAGGATTTATTTTCTCCAGTGCTACTTAGTTCTAGAAGAAGAGCTGTATGGCTTGGAATTAACTTAATTACTGCATTTTTAGCGTCAATTGTAATCGGCGTATTTGATAAGGTGTTACTTGAAGTTGTCGCGCTAGCGGTATTAATGCCAATCGTAGCAAGCATGGGAGGGATCACCGGAAGCCAATCGCTAACCTTAACGATAAGAGGTTTGGCGACAGGTCAAATAAGTAAAGGTAACTTGAGTGTATTAAGAAATAAAGAGTTTTTAGTTGCCTTAATAAACAGTTTGTTTTGGGCTTTACTTGTTGCTTTTGTTTGCCATTATTGGTTTGAAAACGCTACGTTAGCTCTCATTCTCGCGGTTTCAATTGTTATAAATATGCTTGTCGCTTCGTTATCAGGTGTTTACATTCCTGTAGTTCTAGAAAAATTTGGGGTAGATCCTGCTATTGCTGGCTCTGTGATATTAACGACAGTAACTGATGTTGTGGGATTTTTTGTCTTTTTAGGCGGTGCAACTTTAATTTTCTTAAGTTAATACACCAAAGCTTAGGCAGTAAAATATGTTGCAATTAAATAACTTATTAATAGAAATAGTAGCAAAGCAATATCGACTGTATTAATTTTTAGCCACTTCATAGATATACTCATTTACGTTTAAGTTAGATAACTTTAGTGGCTAAGTATTTAATTGAAAAGCTAAAAATAATTAACCTAACGACAATAATTTTTGATGGTGATGTTCGCCTTAAATTAATTAATAATGTAATGAGTGCCTTTAATTTTTTTAGCTTGATAAACAGCTTTATCAGCTGATTCTAATAACTCTTTTGATGCTTTTGTTAGTTCGCCAATAATCGCTATAGAAGTTGCACCGATTGAACATTTTATTTCGATATCTAGGTTGTTAATTTGTTGTGACTTAGATAGACACTTGACTATTTTTTTTGCCATTAATTCTAATTCAGGTTTTAAGGTGTCAGGCAGTAATAGTACAAATTCGTCGCCACCGAACCGAGCTATGGTATCTGTTTCTCTAGATACCGATGATACTAACTTGACAAACCTTTTTAGTAGCTCATCACCAACGTCATGACCGTACAGATCATTAACAGGTTTAAAATCATCTAAATCAAAGTAAAGTAGGCTTACGGCTCGTTTATTTCGCTTTGCTGATTTTAATGTTTGCGTCAATCTATCTTTAAATAATAAGCGATTAGCAGCCCCTGTCAGGGGGTCATAATGAGCCAAGTTGGTAAGCTTTTGATTTAGCCTGAAATCTTGCATAACAGACTTGATACCATGTTCAAGTAATCTTATGGTAATTGCTGGTAATGGAATGGTATCGATGGTTAACTTACTGTGTTTTGGTAGGTTAAAACCGTCAAATTCATTGGTAATTACTAGGATAGGTAATAATTTTCCTGTTTTAGATAGGTGATTATGAAGAGGTTTGAATTTCTCTTGAGTAACAATAATAAGTGAGAATTTTTTATCGGCTAAATCACTTGCTTTTTCAAACTTGTAGATATTGTCGATAATTAATGAGGTTAAATTGAGTGTAGAAGTAACCCAGTTGGCTATTTCAATAGAGCCACTATAAATTGCTAATTGATTTAGTTTTTTCACATTCATATTGAAGACTTTACCCTGCTAAGCTTTTAGTTGTTTTTGCTTTGTTACCTAATAAAGTTAACATATTTTACAATGCCTTGTTTGCTGATAACAGAGTCAATCACGTTAACATATAGGTCGGATATGACTTACTTAATGTTGCAGGGACGACAAGCTTTAGGTGAGCATTTTTACATTGATGCGGCTAATGTATTTATTGCATTTCATAGTTAACTTCAGCTTTGATTGTTTGTTTACACTTCAATCATGACACCTTGATGTCGAATAAGGGAGGAGATTATCACATCAGGTTAGCTAATTGCCCTTTCATGAAGCTAAATAAATTTTGTCACATCGACAATTATTATTTGCTTTTCTTTTTTCAAGCTCAGCCATAGATTTAGCCATAAATTTAATCCCTAAGGAAAAGCAATGAAACTTAGCAAATTAATCGTGTTTAGTTTGTTAGTGACACTAAATGCAGTTGCGACAGAAATTGGATCAGAAAATTTAGCTCCGCCGTCTCAGGTAGAGGAATATTTCTATTACTGTACTGATACACTGTCTGATGAGGAAGGTACTGATGAGCATATCTTGAACTGTGTTAATTATCAGCTAGTTGATTCAGGCTTTAAGCAATTTTCGACATACGCTGAAATGATAGCTCACATAAATAAAAAGGGTGATGAATAACGAACAACATATGAGTAATGAGTTGAAGTTAGCTAAGGAAATTCTATCGTTAGGCATCATAGATACCAAAGAATGGGAGATTGATGAAAACGAGCTAATCGATTACTTAGTAGTTTGTATTAAAAATGAGCTTGAAGCAAATGACAACAATCTTTTGTCTTATGCACAGAACGTCGAGCTTATTAAAAATTTAAACGGGTAAAATTACCAATAGTTTGATTAATTCAATTAAGAGATAAAGAGCATGAGCATTGAAGACTTTGATTACGATGAGGAAGAGGAAGAGGAGTGGGAAGATAAATTCCAAATTTCATACACAACGGGTAAACCTTCTCCAATGAGAACTCGTCGAAAAAAAGTAATACCATTATGGCAAAAGATTGAGCAGCTTAAAGATGAAGCGATACTCAAGAGACAAACGGAATTAGATGATTATTCATATTATGATTGATAGTTTAGTAGGGGTTACTGTATTTATCCTTGACCTCGAAGAATAGAAGCTATTATCACATCACATAAATTTAAGAAAGCGACCTTAGTGTCGCTTTTATTTTGTTTGTGAGCATGAGAAGTGAGTAGGCAGTGTAAACCTTTGGTAATTGAAACGACCTGGCACGAGATATAGATAATCAAGAAGAAAGCTTAAGCTTGATAGCTAGCTTGTATCAAAAGTAATTAAAAAGACTTGATAAGTACAATGAACGAATTATAGTGCGACAGGGGATTAAACTAAAATTTACTGACTTTAATCAAACCACGGTGGAGCAGCAATCTAACCGTTGTTTTGAGCCATTGTTTAAGGATTTATTTATTAAAGCTTATAAGCGAGCTAACTCAAGAGGAGTTCGTTTAATTGGTTTAACGCTAGGTTTTGAAGAGAGCCAACAGCGTGAGCAGCAGCTGTCCCTACCTGATTTTTAACCCACGAAGAAGAACCCACAGTGAAGCAAACTGCCTTACAATGTGCTGTTGGCTTGTTAGCTCGGCGCGAACATTCTGAACATGAACTGGCACAAAAATTACGCCAGCGCGAGTTCAATGAGCAAGAAATAGATGATGCAATGAGCATATTGCTAGAAAAAAACTATCTGTCAGATGAAAGATATGCCGAAAGTGTTTGTCGGTATCGAGCAAGTCGGGGTTATGGCTGGCGATATATTGCTAACGAGTTACAACAAAAAGGGGTTTGTTCAACAATTATTCACGATTTGCGTAAAAACTGTGAAATTGATTGGTATCTTCAAGCCGAGCTTGCGTATAATAAGCGTTTTGGTATAAAGACCATTAGCGATCAGAAAGATAAAGCCAAAAGAATTCGCTTTTTACAATACCGTGGCTTTTCTCACGAAGAAACCATGACGGTAATTAATGCCAGTGAGCAAGCTTATTAAGCAAAATAGATAAGTTACTGTAAAGAGAAAGCAGTACCCAGTTTTAATAGATTGAATTATTGAGAACCCCATGATTAGAAGCACCGCCGAAGTACGTCAGGCATTTTTAGACTTTTTTGCCACCAAACAGCATCAAATAGTCAAGAGTAGCTCTCTTGTTCCTGGTAATGATGCAACTTTACTATTTACCAATGCTGGTATGGTGCCATTTAAAGATGTGTTTTTAGGCGCTGAGAAGCGCAGTTATACCAGAGCAACCTCAGCACAGCGTTGTGTGCGAGCAGGCGGCAAGCATAATGATTTAGAAAATGTTGGTTATACTGCACGCCATCATACGTTTTTTGAAATGTTAGGTAATTTTAGTTTTGGTGATTACTTTAAAGAAGATGCCATTAGCTATGCGTGGGAATTTTTAACCGAGGTGTTAGGCTTACCAAAAGAAAAGCTATTAGTTACTGTTTATGAAACCGATGAAGAAGCTTTTTCATTTTGGAAAAATAACATAGGCGTTCCAGAAGAAAAGATCATTCGTATTGGCGATAAATCACCAAATAAGAAATATGAATCAGATAATTTCTGGTCTATGGGTGATACTGGCCCATGTGGACCTTGCTCTGAAATCTTTTATGATCACGGTGAAGAAATCTTTGGTGGTCCTCCGGGTTCACCAGATGAAGATGGTGATAGATTTATTGAAATCTGGAACATTGTTTTCATGCAGTTTAATCGCCAAGCCAATGGTGATATGGAGCCATTACCGAATCCATCGATTGATACCGGCATGGGCTTAGAACGTATTTCTGCCATTATGCAGGATGTGCACAGCAACTATGAAATCGATTTATTCCAAGCATTAATTAAAGATACTGCCGCTTTGCTTGATTGTAATGACTTAGATAATAAATCATTACGTGTAATTAGTGATCATATTCGTTCTTGTTGTTTCTTAATCGTTGATGGTGTTGTCCCGTCTAATGAAGGTCGTGGTTATGTACTACGTCGTATTATTCGTCGCGCCATTCGCCATGGTCATAAACTTGAAGCGAAAGGGCATTTCTTCCACAAATTAGTGGCTTCACTGATTGAGCAAATGGGCGAAGCTTATCCTGAGTTGGTACAACAACAGCATATTATTGAAAAATTATTGCGTATTGAAGAAGAGCAATTTGGTCGCACGCTGGATCGCGGCATGATGTTGCTAGAAGAGATTCTAGAAAACCTAGAAGGCGATACTATCAGTGGTGATGATGTCTTTAAACTGTATGACACATACGGCTTCCCGGCTGATTTAACTGCAGATATTGCCAGAGAGCGCCAGCTTAATATTGATCATAATGGTTTTGATGTTGCTATGGGGCTGCAACGTGAGCGAGCTCAACAGGCGAGCCAATTTGGTACTGATTACAATCAACAGTTAAAATCAGATCATAAAACGGGCTTTAAAGGCTACGATAACGATTCATACTCAGCAACGATTGTTGAATTATTTAATAACAAAGATCAGGAGCCAGTAAGCCAGCTTAATGCAGGTGAAGAAGGCATTGTTATTTTAGATAGAACGCCATTTTATGCCGAGTCTGGTGGTCAAGTAGGTGATACAGGCTTATTACATTTAGATGGCGGCGTTTTTGAAGTTAAAGATACGGTAAAACTAGGTGATGCTTTTGCTCACCGAGGCGTTGCTCGTACTGATATGGGCGTTAATCGTCGCGTTAAAGCTGAAATTGATGTTGAACGTCGAGCGGCGATTGTTAAAAACCATACAGCAACTCACTTATTACACGCGACACTACGCAAAGTGTTAGGTGAGCATGTAACTCAGAAAGGCTCTTTATGTGATGCTGAAAAGCTTCGTTTTGACTTCTCGCATTTTGAAGGGGTAACAGCCGAGGAGCTAGAAACTATTGAGCGCATGGTAAATGAGGAAATTCGCCGAAATCACGTGAAAGAAACAGAATCTATGTATATCGAAGAAGCCAAAGCGAAAGGTGCTATGGCATTGTTTGGTGAGAAATACGATGATGAAGTTCGCGTGGTTACCTTAGGTGATTTCTCAATTGAATTATGTGGTGGTGTTCATGTTGAGCGCACCGGTGATATAGGCTTACTGAAAATAGTATCAGAATCAGGTATTGCCGCAGGGGTGCGACGCATTGAAGCGGTCACTGCGAATGCCGCTTTAGATTTTATTAACCAACAAGCGGAAACCTTATCTGGTGTCGCTTCTTTAGTTAAGACTGATGTTGCTAATGTTGCTACTAAGGTTGAGCAATTAATTGGCCGTACTAAGCAGCTTGAAAAAGAAATTAGCCAATTAAAGCAAGAATTAGCGGCGCAGGCTGGTTCAGACTTGCTAAGCAACACCATAGAAATTAATGGTGTGAAAGTGCTTATTGCTGACTTAGATGGTGTAGAAAGCAAAGCCTTACGTGGTATGGTTGATGAGCTTAAGAATAAGATGCAATCAGGTATTATTATGCTGGCAACGGCAAATGGCGGTAAAGTGGGCTTGATTGCCGGCGTAACTAAAGATTTAGTTGCTCAAGTGAAAGCGGGTGAGTTAGTGAATATGGTTGCTCAACAGGTTGGCGGTAAAGGGGGCGGTCGTCCTGATATGGCTCAAGCAGGTGGTAGTCAGCCAGAAAATATCGCTAGTGCTTTAGCATCAGTACAGCCTTGGTTAACAGAAAAGTTAGGCTAATCTTTCCTGTTAAAGCTATAAAAAGTTATCAACAGTAAAAAGGAAGCCTTGGCTTCCTTTTTTTGTCTCTTGTAAAGCTAATGTTAACGAAATTAACCTTGTAGTTAAAACAGTACAAAGAAACACTGATTCAGGACAATAAATAACAGTTTTACGGTTAAAAAGTCGCTATAAAACTATTCAAGGGCATAGAAAGCTTGTTAATATGCCGCTTACTAAACTGACAACCTTAGTTTGGTTTTTGTCAGTTGATTAAAGCTCATTAATTTTGCTTTGGGAATAAAGTAATTTTGATGAAATATGATTTTTTATGAAAACTTTACTATTACTTAATAGGGAGTTGAGTAAAAAGAAACTAATTCTATATATTACTAGCTTATATATATTTTTTTAGTGATTCTCATTTTTTAGAAAAGGAAGATATAATGCTTATATTAACACGACGCGTAGGTGAAACTTTAATGATAGGTGATGAAGTCACCGTAACTGTTTTAGGCGTTAAAGGAAATCAAGTAAGAATAGGTGTTAATGCGCCAAAAGAGATTTCAGTACACCGTGAAGAAATTTACATGCGTATACAAGCTGAAAAAGGTGATACGGAAGTATCTGGTAATAAGCTTTAATTTATTGAGTGATATTACCCATAGAAGCGCCACATTATGTGGTGCTTTTTTTTGCCTATTTTTCTAGAGTGCTAATTTATACACAATTTATGATCGATATACTAAGGACAAAAAGCTCTCTCAGTAGCTGTCTTTTTACTGGTCATTAGTAGCAGAATGGTTAAAAACTAGCATTATTGTTTGAATTGTCAGCAAACGATTCAAAAAGACAAATAAATGCTAAAAAATGTTTGACTTATTTCTGAGATCCATTAATATTCGCACCCACTGGAGAGGTGGCCGAGTGGCCGAAGGCGCTCCCCTGCTAAGGGAGTATCTGGTTTATCCCGGATCGAGGGTTCGAATCCCTCCCTCTCCGCCATTGCGGACGCGTAGCTCAGCTGGATAGAGTACCTGGCTACGAACCAGGCGGTCGCAGGTTCGACTCCTGCCGCGTCCGCCACTTTTATTTAGCAATTTAAGTGGCAATCAATGGCAAATCAGCTAATGTTAAGGCTGACTAAAGAAATTTTCATACCGCGGACGCGTAGCTCAGCTGGATAGAGTACCTGGCTACGAACCAGGCGGTCGCAGGTTCGACTCCTGCCGCGTCCGCCACATAAGAAACCTAGCTTTTAGCTAGGTTTTTTTTTGCCTGAAATTCCCATTCGACTAGCCAGCTAAATATCTGCGCTTCAAACAACTTCTTGCTCACTTTCTATTGAGACAAGCGCATTGCATGAGAAATTAATACCAAGTTAATTAAGTATTTGATCATTTAGCGAGAATTAAAAAGCTTATAGGCAAGGCGCTAATTGCAAAGAATGGTTATTCCATTGTTAAAATTAGCAACGCTGCATATAAGCTTTTTAAACTCGCCCTTTGGGAGTTCAAGAATAACATGATAACTGCACAATATTTACTTGATGTAGAACGACTATATCTTCATAAACCTTGTTTGTTCTAATGCTATTCTTGTAACTCTAAGTGACTAAATATTTAATCAAATTGGTATAAGATGTAAATGAATATCTTGCCACTTGTATTGCTTTTATTAAAAGCAGATTAACTTGCTCTATGTTTAAAACAAACCTAGGTTATTTTCACTGCTAACTCTCTTAGTTCTATATAGGATAGTTGATAAAACTTGCTTATTTTTAAAACGCATGTGTGAAATAATATTCACGCTTTGTGAATAAAGTGAGTCTGCATGTATATTGTATCCAATTGTGTTATTTTCTCTTGAAAGTCTTGTTATTCATATAAGTGATAATGTATACAATATTAAGATATGCGAAATTGCATGCATATTTATTGAAAAAAGCCTGAATAAATGCGTTTTTTGCTATTGACGGGGAATTATTTTTCTGAAACGGACTAAAACCATTTGCAATTTAGTGATTGGAGTGATTATTCTAATTGTACAAATTTTGAATGAGACTAAAAAATGGACAATATGCAGCTGCAATTTATCGAAGCTGGCACATTAATGTTAGCCGGTATGGTATTTGTATTCGCTTTTTTAAGCTTACTAATTATTTTTATTAATACGGTTTTGGCCAAGTTATCGGTTAAGTTTCCTGATCCGGTTGCCAAACCAAAAGCTCGTTCAGATCGCAAACCGAAAAAATTAGCGCAAGGTGAGGTTTCTCCTGCCGTTGTTGCTGCCATCAGTAGTGCTGTTACACGCTATCGTCAGCAACACTCGCAACCTAAATCATAAAATTATAAAGGGTACTATCATGAGCAAACCATTAGGAATTACTGAAGTTGTATTAAGAGACGGGCACCAATCGTTGCTTGCAACTAGGTTGAGACTTGAAGATATGTTGCCAATTGCCAAAACACTGGACGAAGTGGGCTACTGGTCAATTGAATCTTGGGGGGGAGCAACGTTTGATTCTTGTATTCGTTATTTGGGTGAAGATCCTTGGCACCGTATCCGCGAATTAAAAAAGGCTATGCCAAATACTAAGCAACAAATGCTGTTTCGTGGTCAAAATATTTTAGGTTACCGTCACTATGCTGATGATGTGGTAGAAAAGTTTGTTGAGCGCGCTCATGTAAATGGTATTGATGTTTTCCGTATTTTTGATGCCATGAATGATGTACGTAATTTGCAAACATCGATTAAAGCCGCAGTAAAAGTAGGTGCTCATGCACAAGGGACGTTAAGTTACACTGAAAGTCCTGTGCATACTTTAGAAGGCTGGCTAACTATGGCTAAGCAGCTTGAAGATATGGGCGCACACTCTCTATGTATCAAAGATATGTCTGGTTTGTTAAAGCCTTATGATGCGCAAGAGTTGATTAGTCAATTAAAAGAAACGGTGTCATTACCGGTTGCTTTACATTGTCATGCAACAACAGGCTTAAGTGTTGCTACGCAAATGAAAGCCATTGATAGTGACGTTGATGTTATTGATACCTCAATTTCTTCTATGAGTATGACTTATGGTCATTCACCTACCGAAACCATAGCTTCAATTGTTGAAGGTACAGAACGTGCTACGGGTTTGAATGTTGATAAACTTGCTGAGGTTGCCGCTTATTTTCGTGATGTTAGAGAAAAGTATGCACAGTTTGAAGGCAGCTTAAAAGGTATTGATGCGCGAATTTTAAGTGCGCAAGTTCCTGGCGGCATGTTAACTAACATGGAAAACCAATTAAAAGAACAAGGTGCTGCTGATAAGTTCGATGAAGTGCTGACTGAAATTCCGAAAGTGAGAAAAGATTTAGGTTACATCCCGCTGGTGACACCAACCTCGCAAATAGTCGGTACGCAGGCGGTGTTAAATGTACTAACAGGTGAGCGTTATAAGTCTATTACCAAAGAAACCTCAGGTGTATTAAAAGGCGAATACGGCGCCACTGCAGCACCAGTGAATGCAGATTTACAAAACAGAGTGCTTGATGGTAATGACGTCATTACTTGTCGCCCTGCTGACTTACTTGATCCAGAAGTGGATAAGCTATCAAGTGAACTACAAGAGCTAGCGTCAGAAAAGAATATTACTTTAGCTGATGATGTTATTGATGACGTATTAACTTATGCACTGTTCCCGCAAATAGGCTTGAAGTTCTTAGAGAATAGAAATAACCCAGAAGCGTTTGAGCCAGTGCCAACAAAACAAGCAGCAGTTAAAACTAGTGAGCCAGCGTCTAAAGCGTCTGCATCAGCTACTGCGCCAGAAAGTTATGCCGTTAGTGTTGATGGTAAAGTATACGATGTTGTCGTTGCTCCTGGCGGCTCTATTGAGTCGGTTAGTGTCCCTGTTGGTGATGAAGCAATTAAACAGTCAGCTTCTATTTCGGCAGAAGAAACATTAAACGCGCCACTTGCCGGTAATATCTTTAAAGTGCTTGTGAGTGAAGGTGATCATGTTGAAGCGGGTGACGTTGTCATCATTATGGAAGCGATGAAAATGGAAACAGAAGTGCGCGCCTCAACGTCAGGTCAGATTGTATCCTTATACACCAAAGAAGGCGACTCGGTTGCTGTTGGTGATGCCTTGCTAGGCTTTTCATAGGAGTTAGCATGGATTCATTATATACATTGTGGATGTCAACGGGCCTAGCTAACTTTGAAACAGGCCAAGTGATTATGATGCTCGTTGGCTGTGGCTTGCTGTATTTAGCTATAGCTAGGAATTTTGAGCCGCTGTTGTTATTGCCTATGGGCTTTGGTGCCATTTTAACGAATATTCCTGTGGCTGGCTTTTCAGAAGTAGGCGGGTTATTACACTATATTTACTACGCTGGTATTGATACGGGGATTTTTCCACTGATCATCTTTATGGGCGTGGGTGCTATGACTGACTTTGGTGCCTTGATAGCAAACCCGAAAACCTTGCTGTTAGGTGCTTCTGCGCAATTTGGTATTTTTGCCACCTTATTTGGTGCTATCGCTTTAAATGTGATCCCGGGGATTGAATTTACCTTAAAAGATGCCTCTGCTATTGCCATTATTGGTGGTGCAGATGGACCAACAGCGATCTTTCTAGCCTCGAAATTAGCTCCTGAACTATTGGGCGCCATTGCAGTAGCAGCCTACTCGTATATGGCTTTAGTACCCATTATTCAGCCGCCAATTATGAAAGCGTTAACTAATGAAGAAGAGCGTAAGATTGAAATGGCGCAGTTACGTCATGTAACTAAGATTGAGAAAATCATCTTCCCATTGGGTGTGTTGTTAATGACAATATTTTTCTTACCCGCAGCAACACCGCTTGTAGGTATGTTTTGTTTGGGTAACTTAATGCGTGAAGCTGGTGTTGTTGATCGCTTAAGCTCTACCGCACAAAATGAGTTAATTAACATTACGACCATTTTCTTAGGATTAGGTGTAGGTTCGAAACTAAGTGCTGAATCATTCCTAAATGTAGAAACGCTAGGTATTTTAGCTTTAGGTGCGGTTGCCTTCTCAATTGGTACAGCATCGGGGGTATTAATGGCTAAAGTGATGAATAAGTTCTCTAAAGAGCCGATTAACCCGCTAATTGGTGCGGCCGGTGTATCTGCGGTACCTATGGCGGCAAGGGTTGCTAATAAAGTTGGTTTAGAGGCAAATCCGCATAACTTCTTATTGATGCATGCCATGGGACCCAATGTCGCCGGTGTTCTTGGCTCTGCGGTTGCTGCGGGTATTTTATTGGCTTTAGTTGGTGGTTAATTCGATTGGTATAGCCAGTTAAGCTATATCTGAAAGATGAAAAGCTCAGCATTAGGCTGAGCTTTTTGTTTTATGGTCTTGGTAAAAATTTTACCTCAGTGGCATATAGTAATTTAGTGAATTAGTTTTTAAAATAGCGATACTTTGATAAAGATGGAATGATTATGAAAACAGCCTCTCTCGCTTGCATTGCTTTACTTGCCTTAAGCGCTTGTTCAACCTCGACGACAGGTAGAAAGCAAGTGATGTTATTTTCAGAAACTGAGCTGAGTAAAATGGGCGCAGCTTCGTTTGAAGATATGAAAAAGCAAACGCCGATAAGTAGCCATAAAGCAACCAATGAATTCGTTCAATGTGTCGCAAGTGCGATTACCAAAAATGTGCCTGCTTCTGCTCATAAGGGCGAGTGGGAAGTGGTGGTTTTTGATTCGGCGCAAGTTAATGCCTTTGCTTTACCTGGTGGCAAAATAGGTGTTTACACTGGCATTTTAAATGTAACGGAAGATCAAGACCAATTAGGCGCCATTATAGGTCATGAGGTTGGTCATGTAATTGAACATCATTCAAATGAGCGTTTATCTGCCAATAAGTTATCTAACATAGGTATGGCGGTGGCGACGGTTGCTGTTGGCGCCAGTGATCTAGAAAATAAAGGCTTATGGATGGCGGGTCTTGGTGTTGGCTTGCAATATGGCGTTATTATGCCTTATAGCCGTTCACATGAAAGTGAAGCGGATATTGTTGGTCAAGAGTTGATGGCAAAGTCTGGCTTCAATCCCAAGGCGAGTATTAAGCTATGGCAAAATATGGATAAGTTAGGTGGTAATGCACCAGCAGAGTTTATGTCTACGCACCCGTCAAACCAGACACGGATCAAGCAATTAAATGCACATTTAGCACAGTCAATGCCGTTATATCAGCAAGAAAATAGTCCTAACTGTAAAAAGCCTAAAGTCATTCCTAAGCCGCCTGCAGCTAAGGAAAAGTTAGGGTAAAGGAAGAATAATAACATTATTCGATAAACGTGTTATTAGTAAACACGTTTATCGTCATAGCGTTAATATTAGGGATGCAGTTTATGCTGTTGCCAGTTGCCATCAACTAACTGAAAACACACTCTGTCATGCAAGCGGTTAGCGCGCCCTTGCCAGAACTCAATATAATGTGGTTTTACTCGCCAGCCCCCCCAAAACTCAGGGTGTGGTACTTCACCTGTAGCAAACTTTTCACTAAAGTGTGCCATACGTTCGCTTAGTTCATTATCGTGTTCAAGCTTTTGGCTTTGTTTTGAAGCCCATGCACCGACTTGGCTGCCTCTATCACGACTGTGAAAGTAGTTTGCTGATTCTTGTGCACTTACTTTCTCTACTGTACCTTCTATGCGAACTTGCCTTTGTAGCACGTTCCAATGAAACAGTAAGGCAACCTTGCTGTTATCTTGTAACTCTTGGCTCTTTCGACTGGCGTAATTGGTATAAAAAACAAAACCTGCATCGTCATAGCTTTTTAGTAAAACCATACGAGAACTCGGTTGACCATCATTGCCACAGGAGCTTACTGACATTGATTCGGGCAATAAAATACCTGATTTGTTGGCATCCTCAAACCAGTGCTCAAAGAGCTCAAGCGGGCTAGTGTTTGCTGATATTTTAGGTAAGGGTAGTGCGACACCTTGACCAAACGTGAATAAGCAGCGGAGTTTTTCAAAAAGAGTCATAGCTTGTGTGTATTTGTACAACAAAGTAGGTGTATTTTAGATATTAAAACTATGATTGCAATAGTAAAGCTGCTTTAGCTTCAGATTTGTTTGAGAGGAGATAACTGCAAGTGCTTTGTCGTGTTTAACACTTGCAGGGAATTTTTTGTTTAGCTTGTGAAGCGGGTCATCAATTACCAGTCTTCACTGTCGTCTAAAAGTTCTTTTAGGCGCTTTTTCTCCATTAATTCATCAATTTTTTTTCTGGCAAGCACATTCTTTTGTGCTTGTTCTTGCGCTTTTTTATCTGCAAGTGTACTGCTTTCTATATTGGTGTCAGTACTATCTGCTGATTCACTATCAGTGCTCAAATCATCAGAGAAGTCATCGTCAATATCATTTACCATTGTTTCTGCCTTATCATTTTCATGGTGGTTAACTGGGCTAATTGCACTTTGTTGCTAAAGCGAACAGCAGAGCTCAACTAGCCCTTAAAAATAATTATGATAGATATGTATCAACATAGGCAAATACAAGGGTATTTTCAAACATTTTTTTGTAACTGATTAAATGCTTATATATTGGTCTATTATCAATAGCTTGATAAACTTAGGCTAATTTTACTTTGCCTTAGGTTTTTTGTGTTTATGGTCAGTCAGCAAATGTCTGCTTGGTGTGATGACTTTTTTAAGTTGCCTTGGGTAAGTAATGAGCGCCGTCTGATGGTATTAGCAGGTGATGAGTTATGGGCTAAGTCATTTATAACGCCTATCTGTTCTTTCTTACAGATAAAAGCTGACTCTGCATTACTGGTTTATGGTGATAGCCAAGTCTTTCCTGCCAATGTTTCTTATCAAAGGTTTCATGATCATTTAGGCACTGAAAGCCGCACTATTGTGTTTGCTGATTCACAATTTAATATTGATGCTTTTGCTGCACTTTCTGGCACGATTAAAGCCGGTGGCCTAATGTTTGTCGTTATTTCACCAGCGCAACAAGACGCCAAAAGTCTTTTTTTACAACGATTTCTGCATTTTGTCAGCTTAGATAGTAGACATATATATCTTAAACAACACAGCGAAAATGACCCTCTTAATCAGGCCCTTAATTTATCTGAAAATCATCACTTAGATTCTAAGCTCACCGCTTTATCACATGATGAAAATGGTAGTATTACCCAGGAGCAGAGCTGTGCGGTACAGGCCATTGTTAATGTTTATCGGGGGCATAGAAAGCGTCCTTTAGTATTAACTGCTGATAGGGGACGTGGTAAGTCTTCTGCCCTTGCAATTGCTTGTGCGCAGTTGTTATTAACTAAAGGTGATAATCAGGAAAATTTGCATATTGGTATTACTGCCCCCGATAAACAGTCACTGTCAGTGTTTTATGCGCAATTACAACGGAGTTTACCTGCATCTCAAGTGGTACAAAATCGTGTTATACATGAACATGGTCAAATAGAGTTTTTTGCCATTGATGATGTTATTCAAACACCTAGGCAATTAAGTTTGCTCTTAGTAGATGAAGCGGCCGCTATTCCTGTTTATTTATTATCAGCATTGTTAGGGCATTATCACCGTTTGGTTTTTTCAAGCACTGTGCATGGTTATGAAGGTGCTGGGCGCGGTTTTACGTTAAAATTTACCAAAGAACTTGCTACAAAAACGCCGCAGTGGCAAAAATATCATATTAATGACCCCATTCGTTGGGGTAATAATGACCCTTTAGAAGCACTCGTTTTTAAGGTCGGCTTGTTAAACGCTCAACTGACAGAGATTGAGCCGTTAGGCAAAACAAATGATTCAGCTCAAAGCGATTCTGCTGATAGCTCATATCACTTTCAGCAAATAGACATAGCTCAACTAGCAGCAGATGAGGCTTTATTAGCCCAGGTGTTTTCAGTGTTGGTGACTGCTCACTATCAAACTAAGCCAAGTGATTTAAAATTGTTGCTCGATAACCCAAGTGTTCGACTTATTATCATGCGCACCAAGGCAGCTTCGTCACAAGTTGTCGGGGTTGCCTTATTATTAAAAGAAGGCAAGAGCGCAGGCTTAACTGCAAAAGATGTTTTGGCAATAAAACAAGGTAAAAGGCGCTTTAAGAGCCAGTTTTTACCACAAGCTTTATTAAGCCAATGCGGCTATGGTAATGCCTTTAATTTTGATTATTTGCGGGTAATGCGCATTGCAATTCATCCGCAGATGCAGCAGCAAGGATTAGGGGCTTTGTTGATGTCACAAGTGAAAGCTTATGCGCATAAGCAAGGCTATGATTTTGTTGGGGCAAGTTTTGCTGCTAATGCAGATTTATTAAGCTTTTGGTTGCAGCAAGGTTTCCATATGGTAAAGCTAGGTTTTAGTAAAGATAAGGCTAGCGGTGAACATTCTGCCTTAGTGCTTAACGCAACTGATCATAAGGCCAAGTCTGTGCTTAACACTTTAGCGAGTCAGTTTTATTTAAGCTTTTATCATTTGCTCGTTGATGAGTATCAGTTAGTCGATAGTGCGCTTATCGCCATGATCTTAGCTAGTTGCCCAAAAGAGCTTAATGCCAAGTTAAGTGAGCATGATAGTGAAAGCGTTAAGGATTTTTGCCAAGGTTATCGGCAATACAGTCATTGTGTTTATAGCTTGTACTTGTGGTTTAAACAGCATTTACTTGGCGCGAGTAAAGCGCAGCAAGCAGAGTGTTTGTTTTTAGTAGCAAGGTTAATGCAAAAGCACACCATTGCAGATACCTGTAAAAAACATCACTTATCAGGTAAAAAGGCGTTAAATCAAGCAATACAGCAGTATATCGCCAAATATCTAGATTAATATTTAGATTCATACTTAGATAATATTTGGCGAATACTATTTGCCTTATTAGCGTTTTTGACTTTGCCAGCGCCAATAGCGTTGCATAGATAAATAATCGCAACGTTTGCTTTTGCAATAGTTAAAATCATCATGATTAAGTAATTTGTTTAGGTAATAACAAATAGTTTGCGCTAAGCCGTAGCTAGGGGTTTGTTTATAAGTGGTTATCAATAAAGTTAACCAGTTCTCTATACGGGTGAATTCTGTTGATGCTGGTAATGCCATATTCCCTCCTAGTGATTTAATTATTGAGCACTTGCCAAACTGCCGTGTTTGCATGTCAATATGAATTAAAAATAAAATAGAATTTTATTTTATGCAAATGATAATTGTTATCATTTTGTTCTGTATCAATAAATGTATCGGATATATTTGCTGCTTGGCAGGATAAGCTTAAGTGTCGATTGACTATCAATCTTGGCATTATTTAGTACAATGGTGGTAGGGCGTTTTGAGCTTTGTTGATATTATAAACAAAGCTCAACACGCCCTATTTATCTTTCTAAGGAATTACTATGAGTGCAGCAATATCTGTTCAAGGCTTGAGTAAACATTATCAAGAAGTTCGTGCTGTAGATAATGTTAGCTTTGAAGTTCAGCAAGGTCATTGTTTTGGTCTTTTAGGGCCAAATGGCGCAGGAAAAACAACTACCATTGAAATAATGGAAGGCATTATAAGCGCGACCTCTGGTCAGGTTTTATATCAAGGAAAAGCAGTCGATAAGCATATTTCACAACAAATTGGTATTCAGTTTCAGCATACCGCATTGCAAGATTTTTTAACGGTAAAAGAAACCTTGAATTTATTTGCATCGTTTTATGATAAAACCTTGCCGCAAGAAACCTTAATTGAGATCTGTGATTTAAGTGATTTTTTAAATCGAGATAATCGCTTGTTATCTGGCGGTCAAAGACAGCGATTGTTATTGGCACTGGCGTTAATTAATGATCCTCAAATAGTCTTTTTAGATGAGCCAACCACAGGTTTAGATCCTCATGCGCGCCGAAATTTTTGGCAATTGATAAAAAACATTAAAGCGAAAAATAAAACCATAATATTAACAACGCATTACATGGATGAAGCCGAGCAGTTATGTGATGATATTGTCATTATGGATAAAGGCAAGATCATAGAAACGGGAACGCCACATCAATTATTAAGCAAACATTTTCAAGAAGTATTTATTTATTTGCCACTTGCTCAAGTTGATCCTGCCCTGATTGAGCAGCATGGTTGGTGCGTTTTATCTGATCGCATTGAAATAAGTAGTGGTAATGTTGAGCAAACGCTTGCCTTATTAATGCAGAATAAAGTACCACTTGATGGCTTACACGTTAAGTCTGCAAATTTAGATGACTTATTTTTAAAGTTAACCGGTCATTCGCTACAATCTTAACCATTGCTATAAGCAAACCTTATTAGGGACGCAATATGAATTTAAGTCGTTTTTTGGCGGTATTTAAAGCGCGAAACATAGAGTTTTTTCGAGATAAATCTTCACTGGGTTGGAACTTGTTTTTCCCCGTATTACTACTGGTTGGTATGTCACTTATCTTTTCTGGAGATGGTCGCTCTGCCTATAAAGTTGGCATAATTAGTGAACAAGACCAAGTGCTTGGGCATGCTTTTACTCAAACGCGCTTTATTGATTTTATTAACTATCAAGGTTTAGATGAAGCTAAGGCTAAATTAAACAGACATGCGCTGGACTTACTGGTTGATTTTGACAATAAGCAGTATTGGATTAATGAGCTGTCGTCAAAAAGTTACTTGGTTGAGAAAATTTTTCTATCAGAGCAGCAAGATTTTCAGCGTTTAGTCACCATAGGGAAGAGTATTCGCTATGTTGACTGGGTTTTACCGGGTGTTTTAGGGATGAATATGATGTTTAGCTGTCTGTTTGGTGTCGGTTACGTCATTGTTCGCTATCGTAAAAATTCGGTATTAAAGCGCTTAAAAGCAACGCCTCTGTCAGCATTTGAGTTTGTCTCAGCTCAGTTATTGTCGCGACTATTTATTGTCATGTTTATGTCGTCTGTGGTGTATCTCGGTTGTAATTTCTTATTTGATTTTTTCATGCTAGGTAGTTATTGGGATTTACTAGTAATAGGTGCTTTAGGTGGTTTTTCTTTGATTAGCCTAGGTTTATTAGTGGCTTGTCGCAGTAAAAGTGAAGAATTGATTGGCGGTTTACTGAATATGGCGTCCTGGCCAATGATGTTGTTATCTGGCGTTTGGTTTAGTTTAGAAGGTGCACCTGAGCCGTTAAAAGTACTTGCTGACTTTTTGCCGTTAACGCATTTGGTTGCTGGCGCGAGAAAAGTGATAACAGAAGGCGCTACGCTGGCTGATATTAGTTATCACGTGAATATTTTACTGCTGATGAGTGCGCTATTTTTACTGTTAGGCTCTTATTTCTTTAGTTGGAATACCGAGCGCTAGTATTATTTGTAGTGTAATTATTACGGTGCAGGCGATAAGCTATACCAAGTGAAATAATTATTTGACCAGTTCAGAGCTATGTCAGGGAGGTGAGAATAAAGCAAATTTATGCCGCTGTAGTCATTCTCCAGCCAAGAAATTTGTAAAATTATCATCTTCCTGACAAGCTCCCAAGGGCGAGTTTAAAAGGCTCATATGCTGTGTTATTGATTTTGACAAGGGATAACCATTCTCTGCAATCAATGCCTTGCCTATAAGCCTTTTAATTCTCGCTGAATGATTAAATAGTTAATTCAATTGGTATTAATTAGTTTATTTGTGCAAAAATCGACATCGTCGGTAAAATAAAATACAGTGCCTAAGCATAACAATTTAAAATTAAATTTAGTGATTTAGTTATCCTTAACGTGAGAAACAATTATGTCTGTGGTCATTAGTGGAACCGGGTTGTTTACACCACCTGAAAGTATTTCAAACGATGAATTAGTTCAGTGCTTTAATGAGTACGTTGAAAGATTTAATCAAGAAAATCATCAAGCTATTGCAGCGGGTGAACTTGAAGCGCTTTCACCGTCAGATAGTGCTTTTATTGAAAAGGCTTCAGGGATCAAAAGCCGCTATGTTATGGCGAAAAAGCATATTTTAGACGTTAACACTATGGCACCGCGCTTTGTTGAGCGCGCTAATGATGAATTGTCTATGCAAGCTGAAATTGGCGTAAAGGCGGCAAAGCAGGCGCTAGAGGCGGCGAATAAAAGTGTTGATGATATAGATTTAATTATTGTCGCTTGTGCTTATACGCAGCGTTCATATCCTGCCATGGCGATTGAAATTCAACAAGCACTTGGCTGTGGTGGTTGGGCATTTGATATGCTAGTTGCCTGTTCAGCGGCAACTTTTGGTATTATCAATGCCGCCAATGCGATTCGCAGCGGCACAGCAAAAACAGTCTTAGTGATTAATCCTGAAATACTTTCGCCACAAATTAATTACCGCGATCGTGATAGCCACTTTATTTTTGGTGATGTTGCTACGGCAAGTGTTATTGAAGATGAAACAACGGCAACTAGTGAACATGTTTTTAAAATCATTGCTGAGCAACCAATAACGCAGTTTTCTAATAATATTCGCAGCAATATCGGTTATACCAATGTTTGTACACCAGAGACAGCTTTAGCAGCAGATAAGTTCTTTATTCAGCAGGGGCGAAAAGTATTTAAAGAAGTACTCCCTATGGTAAGTAATTTAATTGCTGAACAAATGAGTAAACTGGCATTAGCTCCTCAAGATATTAAGCGTTTGTATTTGCATCAAGCCAATATCAACATGAATAACTTTATTGCTAAAAAAGTACTAGCACGAGATCCTTTACCTGAAGAAGCGCCAATCATTCTAGATGAATATGCTAATACCAGCTCAGCGGGTTGTATTATTGCATTGCACAAGCATAAACAAGGCTTAGTCTCAGGTGATAAAGCGGTATTATGCTCTTTTGGTGCTGGCTATTCTGCTTGTTGTTTACTGCTAGAATATATGTAAAAACATGAATTAACTCTTCGAGGCACTTTTATGACCCAAGTGAGCCTTTGGCAAGAACAAGCGAACTCTTCTGATTATGCAGAGCTATGTAACGCTTTGTATGAGCGAGAAGTTCGCATACTTGCTCAAGGTGAATTTAACAATATTAGTGTCTTGCAGGGGCGATTATTAAGCCTAAGTCACTATATTAGTCGAGCAGCCCACCTAATGGTGCAAGCACAAACTCCGATGCAGCTTGATGTGCAAAATGCCAGTTGGTCGAGTAAACAAGCGAGTAAATTACCTATGTCAGGGCAAGAGCATGCGTCTATTTGTGCTTGGTACTTATCAAAAGATATTAGCTTAGGTTTAGTCGTCCCTGTGTATTTTCAACAAAGAGTTTTACTCGATTGTGTTGATCGCCTTGATAGAGAAAACTTACGTATAAGAACCAATGTGGCTGGTTGGTTTTCATTGTCAGCTAGCGCAAGTGACAATAGCATTTGTAGCAAAAAAGCCTATCAGTTGTTAAAACCCAATAAGAAACTTATGCAAGCGGCTTGCTCAGGTCATCGCTGGCAAGATAATAAAAAAGTCCCTCCGTCTATGCTATCTCTGCGAGAATTGTTACTTTCTTGTAGCATTAATTGGCAGAATTTTAAAAAACCGCTGACCCTGTAAGCTAAACTCCTTTAGCGCGTTTGTCGTACTCGCAATTTAAAGTGGCTTGCGTATAATAAGGCAAATAATTTTAGCTAATGAATAACACTTTTTTAAAGAGCTTATTCATTCATTATTGAGTAGTTATGCGCGCCTTTACCGCAATATTGTTTGTGCTTTTTTCTTTATTGCAATACCGACTTTGGTTCGGTAAAAACAGTGTGCCTGATTACCTAGCATTAAAAGAAGATGTAGCGCGCCAACAGGCTGCCAATGAAAAGTTAAGACAGCGAAATAAACTCTTGTATGCTGACACCGACGATTTAAAACTTGGTGTTGAAGCAATCGAAGAGCGAGCTCGAAACGAGCTTGGTATGATCAAAGAGAACGAAACATTTTTTCGCATCATTCCCAAAGATAAAATTAAACAAAAGGAAACACCTTAGTGTCTAAGGTTTTAATTGCATCGTCTCAACAAAAGGTTGTCGCGGTTGTGCCAGCAGCGGGTGTTGGCAAGCGTATGCAAGCAAACTGCCCTAAGCAGTACTTAGAAATAAACGGTAAAAGCATTCTCCACCATACGGTAACACGACTTTTATCGCACCCTAATATTAGCCATGTTGTTTTAGCATTAGGTCATGAAGATCAGTACTTTGCTGAGTCTGAATTGGCAACACACCCTGATATAGTCCGAGTTGATGGCGGTAAAGAGCGAGTTCATTCTGTTTTAAACGCTTTACATGCAATTGATGTAGATGAATATCCATGGGTGTTGGTTCATGATGCGGCAAGACCTTGTGTTAGCCATCAAGATATCGATGCGCTTATTGAATGCTGTTTTACCTTAGAGCAAGGCGGCCTATTGGCTGCGCCTGTTCGAGATACCATGAAGCGTGGTTATCAACAGCAAGGCGATACTTGCGTTAAGCATACCGTAGAGCGGGAACAGCTTTGGCATGCACTGACCCCGCAAATGTATAAAACCAATGAGCTAAAGCAAGCAATTGAGCAAGCCTTGGCAAATGATCTGACAATAACGGATGAATCATCAGCCATTGAATTGGCACAATTACCTAGCCACTTGGTGCTAGGGAGCAGTGAGAATATAAAAATTACTCACCCTGATGATTTAGCCTTAGCTGAATTTTATTTAAATAGACAAAGTGAGAACTTATCTAAGGGTAAGTCATCAAAGAATGAGAATTTATAAGGATTTACTATGCGGATAGGGCACGGGTTTGATGTACACAAATTTGGCGGTCAAGGGCCATTAGTTCTTGCGGGTGTAGAAGTTCCGTTTGAGCAAGGGTTTATTGCACATTCTGATGGCGATGTGGCTATTCATGCTTTATGTGATGCTATTTTAGGAGCATTGTGTTTGGCTGATATAGGTAATCACTTTCCTGATACCGATGGCCAATATGAGAATATTTCCAGCCGAATCTTATTACGTCATGTGGTTAGCTTAATGCAAGAAAAAGGTTATCAAATTGGTAATATTGATTTAACTATTGTTGCGCAAGCTCCTAAAGTATCACCATTTTTGCAGGAGATGCGTGCCACCTTAGCTGAAGAACTGCTCTGTGATATTGAGCAAGTTAACGTTAAAGCAACCACTACTGAGCGCTTAGGCTACACCGGCCGAAAAGAAGGTGTCGCTGCACACTGCGTGGTATTATTAACCGTTCAAGACTCTGCTATGCCACCGGCAGATGAAGTACAGCATATATAGTGAAATTACTATTGTAGTTATCTTGTATTAAAGAGAAAAACCATGACCACTGAATTTGCTTACCTATATGGTAAGCCTAAATCTTCTGGCTTATTACGTAGCCAAATGAGTGATTTTAAAGTATTTGAACAATTACCATTTTCACCGTGCGGCGAAGGGGAACACCTGTATATTTATATTCGAAAAACAGGCGCTAATACTGTCTTTGTTGCTCGTGAGTTAGCAAAATACTTTCAAGTTAAAGAGCAGCTGGTCTCTTATGCGGGTCTTAAAGATCGCTTTGCTGTTACCGAGCAGTGGTTTGCAGTACACCTGCCGGGCAAGCAAACTTACGACTTATCAGATGTAAATATTGAAGGTGTTGAGGTACTTAGTTTTCAGCGCCATAACAAAAAACTAAGAACAGGTGCGCTGAGTGGTAATCGCTTTGAATTAACTTTACGAAAGGTCACTGAGTTAAACGCCTTAGCAAAGCGCTGGCAGGAGATAACACAAGGCGGCGTACCCAACTACTTTGGTGAGCAACGTTTTGGTATTGATGGCGGTAATATTGCACGGGCTGAAGCGTTATTTGCTGGCACTAAAGTAAAAGATAAGAAAAAGCGTGGTATTTATCTTTCAGCTGCGCGCTCTTATCTTTTTAATCAAATTGTTGAGCAGCGCATTAAACAAAATAACTTTAATCAGCCGTTAGTAGGCGATGTCATGATGCTTGCGGGTAGCCAGTCTGTTTTTAAGCTAGCTGAAGTTGATGAAGAAATTAATCAACGTTTTCGCGAACATGATATTGATATAACCGCACCTATGTGGGGCGCTGGCGAGTTGCTGACTTTAGCTGAGCCAAAGGAGCTTGAGCAAAACGTGGCCGATCAAAATATGAGTTTTTGCCAAGGCTTAGCAAAGTTTGGTTTAAAGCAGGAAAGAAGGCGTATTCGCTTAGTGATATCGGATGCGGACATTGATCTTGTTGTTGATGACCAAGAACAAGACAGTACGGTTAAAGTAAGTTTTTTCCTGCCTGCGGGCTGTTATGCCACCACAGTGTTACGTGAGCTAGTTAATTATCAAGATATGACACAAAGGGTACAAGCGAAAGAGGCTGAAAAGCACTAATGAAAATTCTTTTAAGTAATGATGATGGCGTTCATGCCTTAGGCATTAAAGTTTTACATCAGGAATTGGCAAAACATTTTGACGTGTCAGTGGTTGCCCCTGATAGAAATTGTAGTGGCGCGAGTAATTCACTGACCTTGTTAAATCCGCTTAGGGCACAAGAACTTGATAATGGCTTTGTTTCTGTTAATGGCACGCCGACTGACTCTGTTCACTTAGGGCTTAGCCAGTTGCTTTGTGATGTTGAGCTTGTTGTAGCAGGGATAAATAAAGGCGCTAATCTTGGTGACGATACCCTCTATTCTGGCACAGTTGCAGCAGCAACAGAGGGACGTCATATGGGCATGCCTGCAATAGCTGTATCGCTTGTTGGCAAGTATGAAAAAAACTATGAAACGGCGGCAATTGTAACTGCTAAAGTGATTCACAGATTAACGTCTCACCCCTTAGCTGCTGATCAGATCTTAAATATCAATGTACCCGATATTCCCCTGAGTGAATTAAAAGGCATTAAGGTGACGCGTTTAGGCCATAGGCATAAAGCGGAAAGTATGCAAAAAATGCAAGACCCATGGCAGCGAGATATTTATTGGTATGGTTTATTAGGACAAGAGCTTGATGGTGGTGAAGGTACTGATTTTCATGCTGTTGCCAATGGCTATGCCTCAGTTACTCCGTTAACCGTTGATATGACTGCATATCAAAGCATAGATGAAATGAAAGATTGGATCAGTGAGCTTAAGTTATGATAACTAGCCGAGTAAGTGGGAAATCAAGACGTAGCGGAGAGTTATTAGCACAAAAGCTACAGGCAGAAGGTATTAGCAACCCGCAAGTGTTGCAGGCAATTGCCAATTCACCGCGGCATATTTTTATTCCAGAGATATTAGCGCATAAAGCTTATGACAATACTGCACTGCCTATAGGGCAAGGACAAACCATTTCTCAGCCTTATATTGTCGCTAAAATGTCAGAATTACTATTGGCTGGCGGTAGACCAAAAAATATTTTAGAAATTGGCACAGGCTCTGGCTATCAAACCTCTATATTGGCGCAACTGACTGATAGAGTCTTTTCAGTTGAACGAATCAAATCATTACAATGGCAGGCTAAGCGCTGTCTTAGGGCAATGGATTTGCACAATGTTTCAATGAAGCATGGCGATGGCTGGCTGGGCTGGGCAAGTAAAGCTCCTTTTGAAGCTATTATCGTTACTGCGGCACCAACACAAGTACCTGAAGCATTACTTGAGCAACTTGCTGATGGTGGGCGCTTAGTTATCCCAGTAGGGGAGCAAACACAAATATTAAAAATTATTACCCGTACAGGAGACAGCTACAGCGAAGAGCAAATTGAAGCTGTGCGTTTTGTACCTTTAGTTCCAGGAGATTTATTGTAGTGAAGTTGTTTTCTGCCCTTTATGATTGGACTTTACGTTGGGCTGAGCACAAGTTAGCACCGCGTATGTTAGCTGTGATCACCTTTGCCGAGTCAGTGTTTTTTCCTATTCCACCGGATGTTTTACTTGCCCCTATGGTTTTGGCTAAACCAGAGAAAGCTTGGTCTTTGGCAACCTTGACTACAGTTTCTTCTATTGTTGGTGGCGCGGTAGGCTACTTATTGGGTTACTGGATGTTTGAACCTTGGATACAGCCATTGATTACTGAATTTGGTTATCAAGAACGATTTGATACGGCGATGGAGTGGTTTGCTACTTGGGGCGTTTGGGTTGTTTTTATTGCCGGTTTTTCACCAATTCCGTATAAATTATTTACCGTCAGTGCTGGTTTTTTGCAGATGGCTTTTTTACCCTTTATGCTTGCTTCAGCAATAGGGAGAGGCTTAAGATTTTTCTTAGTTGCTGGTTTGATTCAGTGGGGCGGAACAGCGATGGAGAAGAAGTTAAGGCAATGGGTTGACGTGCTAGGCTGGGGGGTAGTTGCCGCCATCGTTATAGCGTATTTAATCTTAAGGTAGCTTTTCTTGGGTGGGTTTTTATTCTATTTATGTGCATAAGTAACAGGGTGATATGTATATACAAGCACGCTAATAGTGGCAAAAAACCACGAATAAAGTGTGAACGTTTATCGTTAGATATATTTTGTTACATCATGATTGCGTTTTTTTTGACCGGTTGCTCTACTCGCGATAAACCAGCACCCGTTGCGTCAATTTATAGCGCTGTACCTTTAAATGAGCGTGTTAAAAACTCCATCAACGCCAGTGAATATGTGGTTCGAGCAGGCGAAACCCTGTACTCAATTGCCTGGCGCGCAAACTCCGATGTTAGACAATTAGCTAAATTGAATAAAATATATCCTCCTTATCGGATATATCCTGGGCAAAAATTATTACTTGTTGCTAAATCTAGTGCTAAAGATGCTAAGGCGAGTACCAGCAAGGCTTTGGTTAAAAATTCGACTAATCGCTCTAGTCAGACCAGCATAAAAACTTCAAACAAGGCTATTGCATCAACCAAAAAGCAGGCGTATGGTAAAAATGTAAGAGGTCAAAAAATACCGAAAAAAGCGAGCGATAATCAAAGTGATTTTTCACAAAAAATAAGTCGTTGGCAATGGCCAGTAAAGGGCAAAATAATAGAGTATTTTTCAACTCGAGCACAAGGCAATAAAGGGATTAATATTGCAGGGCGTCGCGGAACAAATATTAAAGCGGCAGCAGAGGGCAAGGTAGTTTATGCGGGTAGTGCGCTTCGAGGTTACGGTAAGCTCATTATTATAAAGCATAACGATGATTATCTTAGTGCGTATGCCCATAATGATAAAATTTTGGTTAAAGAGCAGCAAGTTGTTAAGTCAGGACAAGTGGTTGCAAAAATGGGTGATACTGATGCGACACAAGTTATGCTTCATTTTGAAGTACGCTTTAGAGGTAAGTCGGTAAATCCATTAAATTATTTACCCAAAAAACAATAAATAATAACAAATAATATTAAATCCAAAAAACAGACGGAGTAATCGTGAATATTTAACTATTGAATCTAGCTTTGCTATCTATGGGAGAAGAGCATGGTCACATTAAAAGAAGAACAAATCGTTGAAGCTGAAGACGCGCCTACAATATCTAAGGAAGAAGTTTCGTCAAATTTAGACGCAACTCAGATTTATCTAAGCGAAATTGGTTTTTCGCCATTATTAAGTGCAGAAGAAGAGGTTTATTTCTCACGTTTATCCCTAAAAGGGGATGAAGCTGCAAGAAAGCGTATGATCGAAAGTAATTTACGCTTAGTTGTAAAAATAGCGAGACGTTATAATAATCGAGGCTTACCTTTACTTGATTTAATTGAAGAAGGTAATTTAGGTTTAATTCGAGCAGTAGAGAAATTTGACCCAGAACGCGGCTTTCGCTTTTCAACCTACGCCACTTGGTGGATTCGCCAAACCATAGAACGCGCTATTATGAATCAAACGCGCACCATACGTTTACCCATTCATGTAGTAAAAGAACTCAATATATATTTACGAGCCTCTCGTGAACTAGTGCAAAAATTAGATCACGAACCAACCGCAGAAGATATTGCTGAGCATTTAGATAAGCCTGTTAGCGATGTAAATAAAATGCTGCGCTTAAATGAGCGTATCGCTTCGGTAGATACTCCTTTTGCTGGTGATTCAGATAAAGCACTACTTGATGTCATTGCTGATGAAAAAAGTAGTGGACCAGAAGGTGACTTGCAATCAGAAGATATGAGCAACAATATCATTCACTGGTTAAATGAACTGAACAGCAAGCAACGAGAAGTTCTTGCCCGCCGCTTTGGCTTAATGGGCTATGAAGCTGCAACGTTAGAAGATGTGGGTAGTGAAATTGGCTTAACTCGTGAACGGGTTCGTCAAATTCAAGTAGAGGCATTGAAACGTCTTCGCGATATACTTAGCCAGCAAAACTTATCGATTGAAGCTATCTTTCAAGCCTAGTTAATTCAATTGCTATTAAAGGTAAGCTAAGCTAGTTCATTAGATTAAAATAGCAAAAAAGCTATCAGATTGCTCTGATAGCTTTTTTATTGCCATGTTCTAACTGGTTATACTTTAACTGGTTAGACTTTGCTTTTTAACTCAAAAAGTAAATCAAGGGCTTGTCGAGGGCTTAAGTCATTGACATCAATTGATTTTAGTTGCTCAACGATAACATGCTCCTCAACCATTAAGCTAAGTTGGTTATTAGCTTGCGTTTGACTTGGTAGACTACTTGGCATTTGTGATGATTCTAATTCAGCTAAACGTTGCTTTGCTCGTTTGACTACCGATTTAGGTACGCCTGCTAACTGGGCAACTTGCAAGCCAAAGCTTCTACTTGCAGCACCTTCTTGAACAGCGTGCATAAAGACAATGTTATCTTCATGTTCAACTGCATCTAAATGGACATTAGCGAGCGTTGCTATTTGCTCTGCCAGCATGGTCATTTCAAAATAATGAGTAGCAAATAAAGTGAATGCTTTAGTTTTTAATGCCAGTAATTCTGCACATGCCCAAGCGAGCGATAAGCCATCATAAGTACTGGTTCCCCGGCCTATTTCATCTAATAAAACTAAGCTTTTGCTGGTGGCATTGTGCAGTATGTTAGCGGTTTCTGTCATTTCTACCATAAAGGTTGAGCGGCCACTGGCGAGATCATCTGAGGCGCCGATGCGTGTAAATATTCTATCAACTAAACCTATGGTTGCTGTTTGCGCTGGAACATAGCAGCCAACGTGCGCCATTAAAACAATCAGCGCGGTTTGCCTCATATAGGTTGATTTACCGCCCATATTAGGGCCAGTGATGATCAGCATTCTGCGCTGCTCTGTTAAAGCAACCGGATTAGCAATAAATGCTTCTTTGGTCATTTGCTCAACCACAGGGTGGCGACCAGCTGAGATATCTATACCTGCCTCGTTAACAAGTGTTGGTTTAACATAGTTTAGCGTTAAAGCGCGTTCTGCAAATGTAGATAATACGTCTAGCTCTGCAATAGCTTGACTTAGCTGTTGCAAATCAGCAAGTGCTGGCAATATTTTGCTAAATAACTCTTGATATAAAGACTTCTCTAGCGCTAAGAATTTGCTTTGCGCGCTAAGCACTTTATGTTCATGCTGTTTTAATTCTTCAGTGATAAAGCGTTCGTTATTTTTTAAGGTTTGGCGCCTGATGTAATCTTGAGGCACTTCTTGTGCTGCGCTGCGACTGATTTCAATAAAAAAGCCATGGACTTTGTTATAGCCGACTTTGAGCGACGATATGCCGGTACGCTCTTTCTCTTTTTGTTCTAATTGCTGTAAAAACTCAGTTGCGCCATCACTGAGATCGCGTAATTCGTCGAGTTCTTGATGATAACCAGGGGCAATTACACCGCCATCACGTATTAGTACCGGTGGATTTTCTACAATCGCTTGTTCAAGTAGCGTTTGAATGGCTGGAATAGGTCGGCATTCACTTGCTAAGGTCGCCAAGTAGCCTTGCTTTGCTGGCGTTAGTATTTGTTGCAGTTCGGGTAAGCTTTGTAGTGCATTGCGTAAACGAGCAAAATCACGAGGACGAGCAGATTGCAACGCTATACGAGCAACAATACGTTCAATATCACCTAGCCCTTTTAAAAGAGGATGAACTTGCGTTGTTAAATCTAGGTTGATGATCTCTTCGACGGTATCTTGCCTGCTGCGTAGTGTGGTTAGATCCCTTAGTGGAAAGTGTAACCATCGCTTTAATAATCGTGAGCCCATAGGCGTTGCTGATTTATCAAGTACCTGTGCTAAGGTACTTTCGCTGCCACCTTGCAGGTTTTGTGTTAGCTCTAAATTTCGACGAGTTGCCGCATCAAGCACCACGCCTTTGCGTGCAGACTCACTGACTATGGCTCGTATATGTGGCAAAGCACTTCGTTGGGTATCTTTTACGTAGGCAAGTAGGCAACCAGCCGCAGACAGTCCGTATACTTTTTCTGTTACGCCAAAACCGGTTAATTCTTTCGTTTCAAATTGCTTATTGAGTAAGTTAATCGCGGTATCTAAATCAAACTCCCATTCCGCGCGACGACGTAGACCTTTTTGTGAGGAAATTAAAGAAAAGTCTGAAAAGGACTCGGGGTAGAGTAACTCAGCAGGGGCTAAGCGTTGTAGCTCTGCTTGTAATTGCTCACTGCTTTCTGGCTCTGTAAGAACAAAGCGGCCGCTTGCCATATCTAAATAGGCAAGGCCATAAGCAGGGCTAGCTTGTTTACTTTGATTTTCAACAATGGCGACAATAAGGTTGTCTTGCTTATCTGTTAGTAATGCTTCATCACTTACTGTACCAGGGGTAATGACACGGACAACTTTACGCTCTACTGGCCCTTTACTGGTTGCAGGGTCTCCGACTTGCTCGCAAATCGCGACGGACTCACCTAAATTAACCAGCTTAGCTAAATAGCTTTCAACGGCGTGATATGGAACACCCGCCATAGGAATGGCGTTTCCGCCTGACTTACCTCGAGCGGTTAAAGAAATATCAAGTAAGTCGGCTGCTTTTTTTGCATCATCATAAAAGAGCTCGTAAAAATCTCCCATTCGATAAAAGATTAATATATTTGGAAATTCGGCCTTGATGGTGAGATATTGACGCATCATCGGGGTGTGGCTGGAGAGATCTTTGCTAGCGCTAGTCATGGTGAAGAAATATTTTTTTGATTACAAATTTGAACCGTTAATTATGCCATAAGCTTTGCTTGAAACCGTACAATTTCTTCATCTTTTTTGCTTGCGAATTTAATAGCTGCTGTTTATATTGAAGCTTGATTAGATTGTTTTCTAGGCTTTGGGAGATGTTTGATTAAGCAAAATAACCAACAACAGCTAAAACATAAGAAGGAGCTTAATACCAGTAAGCGTGTTGTTATATTAACAAGTATCGTGATTTTGATATTGCTGGTCTGGCAAGCGTATTCTGCAAGCAAAATTCATCAAAGTTACCAAGAGTCATTAATGGACTCTATTACCGATCGTATCCTGTCAGATTATCAAGAGTACTTTACGCAATTGCGTTTAGAAATCGACTTATTCCAGCAAAAACAATTTAATGCGATTAAGCAGTTACAGCAGCAAGGAAGTACGGCAAATAAAGATGATTATATGGCCGTGCTTAATCAACTACGCTCTGATATTAAAAATACTCGACTCTTTGCCTTAATTGATGCTCAAGGTGAAGGAAGTTTAGCGCATATTACCGGGAACTTTTTACCTGATTGTGAGGCTGAAATTGCTTCAATGCTTGCTTCTGGCGTACAAACGCAATTATTTTTACATCGGAGTAAATCCAGTATTCATTTCGATCTTTTACAGCCATTATCAACCAATTTAACTGAGCAGAATTATCTTTTTGTTGCTTTTAACCCTGATGTGTTAATTGAATTATTGGCCAAGTATCAACTACCGCATCAACAGCTTTTTTTAATGCGGGCAGATAACCCCAGAGAAATTGAGTTAACGACTGGGCATGATAACAGTAAATATGCCTCTTTATTGTTACAAGGTGATGAGTATTCTAGTTTTAGTTTTGTTAAGCCTATACCCAATACGCGCTGGCAGTTAGCGATTCGATTATCACCTCAATACAGTAGTAATCTACATCAGCAAGGTTTGCTGAAAGCAATAGTCCTATGGCTAGCTCTTACCTTGCTTATTTATGGCTTTTATCGTCAGCAAAAGTTGGGCTTTAAAAAGCACCAGAAAGTTAAAAGTGCCTTGGCATTCGTTGATAACCATGATCGACTAACAGGTTTAGCAAACCGTGCTAATTTTGATCGGCAATTAACTGAGCATATCAATAACAAGCAGCCTGATAACAACTCAGGCGTGGTTATGCATATTGATTTAGATAAATTTCAGGTGATAAATAATAGTTTTGGTTATGGTATTGGCGATAAATTTCTTCACAAAATATCACTGATGTTACGTGAATTTATTCCAGATAATGCCACGGTAAGTCGTTTAGGGAATGATGAGTTTGCGATTTTGTTGCCAACATTGCCTAGAGAAGAAGTGAATACATACGCAGAAACTCTCTGTTTATTGGTGCAAAAGGTACGGCTTGATGAGTTGAAATCTGAAAGCAATGTTACCGCAAGCATTGGCGTTATTATTTTAGATGAGTCGGTTTTTGATGCGAAGCAAGTGTTTTCTTCTTTAGGGCAGGCGGTGAGCTTAGCGAAAGAAAAAGGCCGAAATAGGGTTCAAATTTATCAAAGCGATGACTTACAATTAGTACAACATGCTAAAGAAATGGAAGCGGTGCATGAAGTTGCCGAGGCAATTAAAGCCGATCGACTCATACTATATCGTCAACGACTTAAGTCTTTACAAGGTGAAGAAACAGATCATTTTGAAATCTTAGTTAGAATGAGAAGTGCCTGCGGCAATATAGTTGCCCCTAATGAATTTATTCCAGCCGCAGAAAAATACGGTATGATTCGAAAGATTGATTACTGGGTGATAGAAAATACGTTTAAAAAGATAGCATCTTTGCCATCTGAACACAGTGTCTACAGTATCAACTTATCAGGTTTAACCTTAGCGGATAAAGATATTTTTGCACAGATCTCAGTATTATTTTCTCGTTATCAAATCGCTCCTGAGCGCATTTGTTTTGAAATAACTGAAACCTCAGCCATTAGCCATTTAGCATCAGCGTTACATTTTATTGAGCAGATGATTGAATTTGGCTGTAGTTTTTCTTTAGATGATTTTGGTAGTGGCTTATCTTCATTTAGTTACTTACAAAAACTTCCTGTGGATACCATTAAAATTGATGGCGTCTTTGTGCGAGATATGGATACCAACAAGGTTAACCGTATTTTTGTTGAAAACATCAAAAGAACGGCTAGTGCTATGCACAAGAAAACTGTGGCCGAATTTGTAGAAAATGCTGATATTGAGCGTATATTGACTGAAATTGGCATAGATTACGGGCAAGGCTATCACATTCATAAACCTGAACCTTGGTATGAGAGTCAACAATAATTTTACTGTATGCACTGATAAAAAGTACTGTATATAGAGTCCAGTTAATCTTTAGCTACATCTGAAGCACACTTGTTAGTAAATATCCTCTTATTAATTTTTTCTTTTAAAACAAAAAATTAAGGTTTTTATTGACTGTTTTTAGTAAAAATTTTAATAAAAGTCTTGATACTGTACAGTCATACAGTATACTTGTCTCATTAAAACGAAAAACGACTTATTCGTGGAGCAATTAATGAAAGACGATAAAGAAAAAGCACTCTCAGCAGCCCTAGGACAAATTGAACGCCAATTTGGTAAAGGTTCAATCATGAAGCTGGGTGATAACAATGCAATGGATGTTGAAACAGTATCTACCGGCTCTTTAGGTTTAGATATTGCGTTAGGTGCAGGTGGCTTACCTCTTGGTCGTGTTGTTGAAATTTACGGTCCAGAATCAAGCGGTAAAACTACCTTAACTTTGGAAGTTATCGCAGAAGCTCAACGTAATGGCAAAGTATGTGCGTTTATTGATGCTGAACATGCACTTGATCCAATTTATGCTGAAAAGTTAGGCGTTAATATTAATGACCTACTTGTTTCTCAACCTGATACAGGTGAGCAAGCATTAGAAATATGCGATATGTTAAGCCGCTCAGGTGCTATTGATATTATTGTCGTTGACTCGGTTGCCGCTTTAACACCAAAAGCTGAAATTGAAGGTGACATGGGTGACTCGCACATGGGTTTACAAGCACGTATGTTATCTCAGGCAATGCGTAAGCTTACTGCGAATTTGAAAAAATCTAATACCATGTTAATTTTCATTAACCAAATTCGTATGAAGATTGGTGTTATGTTTGGTAACCCAGAAACGACAACGGGTGGTAATGCCTTGAAGTTTTACGCTTCGGTTCGTTTAGATATACGCCGTACTGGTGCAGTTAAAGATGGCGATGAAATTGTCGGTAATGAAACCCGAGTAAAAGTGGTTAAGAATAAGATATCACCTCCGTTTAAACAGGCTGAATTCCAAATTCTTTACGGAGAGGGCATCAATAGCTTAGGTGAATTAATAGAGCTAGGTGTGAAAAATAACTTAGTTGAAAAAGCAGGTGCTTGGTATAGCTGTAATGGTGAACGTATTGGTCAAGGTAAAGCTAATGCTACTAAATATTTAGCAGAAAACCCAGCAATGGCCAAAGAGCTAGACGCTAAGCTTCGTGAAATGTTCTTGTGTAAAACCATTCCTACGGAAGCAGAAGCGGTAGTAGAAGAGTAGCTTCACAGTAAATAAACCTCAGATTTATATAATAAATAGTCAATATCAATAAAATGCAGTGTTAGACGTAGCACTGCATTTTTTTTGGCTCTGACTTTGTACTGTAATAGCAATAACTTTGTAAATTGAGTGTACTTTTGCTTGGTAAGCAATTCATATCAAATTAATATATTAATGATTAATAACTTTTAGACGTCTATACGTTTAGAAGTTGACATATCTAGCAATCTAAGTAACATGGTGTGCAATTCACTTTTGTCATTTTGTTAGGTCGTGTTATGCCCATTAAAATACCAGATCAATTACCAGCCTTGTCGGTATTGGCCAATGAAAATATCTTTGTTATGTCGGAGCACAGAGCCGTGAACCAAGATATTCGCCCCATGCAAGTTGCGATTTTGAACTTGATGCCAAACAAGATAGAAACAGAAGTGCAAATACTGCGTATGCTTTCGAATACGCCGCTGCAAATTAATGTTGAGTTTGTCCGTATTCATGCCAATGAATCAAAAAATACGCCTAAAGAGCATTTAGAAAACTTTTATTGTCTTTTTGATGACATAAAGCATAAACAATACGATGGCCTGATTATTACGGGAGCGCCACTAGCTTTGTTAGATTATCAGCAGGTGAGCTTTTGGGATAAAATCTGTGAAGTCTTTGATTGGGCAGATAAAAACGTAACCTCAACCATGTTTTCTTGTTGGGCTGCTCATGCGGCTTTATATCATCACTATGGTTTAAATAGGCATTTGAGAAAACAGAAGCTATCGGGGGTTTATCAGCATTATCCGCTGGATGCCCATGAGCAATTAACACGTGGTTTTGATGAATGTTTTAATGTGCCACACTCGCGCTATGGCTATATTAATCAGGCTGATTTTGAAAAAGTTGATAGGCTAAATATTTTAGCGCAGTCAGAAGAGGCTGGTGTCTATTTGGTTGCAAGTAAAGATAAGCGACAAGTGTATTTAACAGGCCACCCTGAATACGATACCTCAACCTTGCATGAAGAATACTTGCGAGATAGTAAGAAAGATGCCAATACACAGTTGCCTATCAACTATTATTATCAAGATGATGTAAATAATAAACCAATAGGGTCATGGCGCAGTCATGGCAGTTTATTGTTTACTAATTGGTTAAATTATTATGTGTATCAAATAACCCCTTATAGGTTAGATGCTTCAAACATTAAAGCGGCGCAAGATGCAAAGCAAGAAGACTAAGGTTAGGGATTAGCCGTAAATATTTTATCAGCAATATCTTGTTGGTTTAGCTTGTTGTTATTAAAAAAAGCTTGGATAGATCATGAAAAAACACCCTTCATTTACATTATTAGAGCAGCAATTAGAGAAAAATATCTTAATTCTTGATGGTGCTATGGGCACTATGATCCAAGCGTATAAGTTTGAAGAACAAGATTTTCGTGGTGAGCGATTTGCTGATTGGCATTGTGATGTCAAAGGCAATAATGACATGTTGGTACTGACGCAGCCAGAAGTGATTAAAGCGATTCATAATGAATACCTTGAAGCAGGTGCTGACATACTAGAAACCAATACCTTTAATGCGACAACAATCGCCATGGCAGATTATGACATGGAAGATTATAGCGCAGAAATCAACTTAAAAGCTGCGCAGATAGCGCGAGCAGCAGCAGATGAGTACAACAAGTTAACGCCTGAAAAGCCAAGGTTTGTAGCAGGTGTATTGGGGCCAACCAATAGAACTTGCTCGATTTCGCCTGATGTTAATGATCCTGCCTATCGTAATGTAACCTTTGATGAGCTAAAAGAGGCCTATATAGAGTCTACTAAAGCCTTGATTGAAGGTGGCGCAGATATCATTTTAATTGAAACTATTTTTGATACTTTAAATGCTAAAGCTGCCGTATTTGCCGTTGAAACTGTTTATGATGAACTAGGTTTACGCTTACCTGTGATGATTTCAGGGACTATCACTGATGCCTCTGGGCGAACATTATCAGGGCAAACAACCGAAGCTTTTTATAACTCACTACGTCATGCTAAGCCGGTTTCTTTTGGTCTTAACTGTGCATTAGGGCCAGTAGAATTAAGGCAGTATGTTGAAGAATTAAGTCGAGTGTGTGATGTGGCAGTATCAGCGCACCCGAATGCTGGCTTACCGAATGCTTTCGGTGAGTATGATTTTACCGTGGAAGACATGAATAAGCATGTGGCTGAGTGGGCGAATGCGGGCTTTTTAAATATTATCGGTGGTTGTTGCGGTACAACACCGGCACATATAAAAGGCATGGCGGATACCGTTGCAGCTCTTACACCACGTAAAGTAGAGCCTAGAGAAATAGCTTGTCGATTATCTGGTTTAGAAGCCCTAACCATTAAGGAAGATACGCTTTTTGTTAACGTAGGTGAGCGTACTAATGTTACCGGCTCTGCTATGTTTAAGCGCTTGATCAAAGAAGAAAATTACGATCAAGCAATTGCGGTCGCCTTACAGCAAGTTGAAAATGGTGCGCAGATTATTGATATCAACATGGATGAAGGCATGTTGGAGTCAAAGCAGGCGATGGTGCGCTTTTTAAACCTTATTGCCGGTGAGCCTGAAATCGCCAAAGTACCTATTATGATTGACTCGTCTAAGTGGGATATCTTAGAAGCAGGTTTACAGTGCATTCAAGGTAAAGGTGTCGTTAATTCAATCAGCTTAAAAGAAGGCGAAGAAAACTTTAGAACGCAGGCTGAGTTATTACGTCGCTATGGCGCAGCTGTTATCGTAATGGCCTTTGATGAAGAAGGCCAAGCGGATACTCGAGCAAGAAAATATGAAATTTGTCATCGCGCCTATCATATCTTAGTGGATGAAATTGGCTTTCCAGCAGAAGATATTATTTTTGACCCGAATATTTTTGCGGTTGCTACTGGTATTGAAGAGCATAACAACTATGCCATGGACTTTATTGAAGCGGTTGCTGATATTAAGCAAAACTTACCGTATGCCATGATTTCTGGTGGTGTTTCTAACGTTTCATTTTCATTTCGAGGCAATAACCCTGTCCGTGAAGCTATTCATGCAGTGTTTTTATATCACGCCATTAAAAATGGTATGGATATGGGCATTGTTAATGCGGGTCAATTGGCCATTTACTCTGATATTCCAGAAAAGCTACGTCTAGCAGTAGAAGATGTCATTCAAAATACTGATGATGGCGCGACAGAGCGATTACTTGACGTTGCAGAAGAGTACCGAGGTCAAGCGGGTGGTCAACAATCAAAGGTTGATTTAGCGTGGCGCGAATTGCCCATCAAAGAACGCTTAGCACACTCGTTAGTAAAAGGTATTAATGAGTTTATTGAAGAAGATACTGAAGAAGCTCGGTTACAAGCAGCAAGACCTCTAGATGTTATTGAAGGTCCGTTGATGGATGGCATGAACCAAGTGGGTGACTTATTTGGTGCTGGTGAAATGTTCTTACCTCAAGTGGTGAAATCTGCACGAGTTATGAAGCAAGCGGTTGCTTACCTTAACCCATTTATTGAGGCAGAAAAAACAGAGGCTAGCTCTAACGGTAAAGTGCTTTTAGCGACAGTTAAAGGTGATGTGCACGATATTGGTAAAAACATTGTGGGCGTGGTCTTGCAGTGTAATAACTATGAAATTATCGATTTAGGCGTGATGGTTTCTTGTGAAGATATTTTACGTGTCGCCAAAGAAGAGAATGTCGATATTATCGGCTTGTCGGGGCTCATTACACCATCACTAGATGAGATGGTTCATGTTGCAAAAGAAATGCAAAGGCAAGGCTTCACCTTACCATTACTTATTGGTGGTGCGACAACCTCTAAAGCGCATACCGCAGTAAAAATTGAGCCTCAGTATGAGCATCCGGTTGTTTATGTTGCTAATGCCTCGCGCTCAGTGTCTGTGGTGAGCTCATTACTTTCGGATGAGTTACGTGATAACTTTATGGCCAGACAAAAAGATGAATATGAACGCACTCGTGCTCGCCATTATAAAAAAGGTCCTCGTTCAAGTTTAATTACGGTTGAACAAGCGCGTGAAAACTCAAGCCCATTAAGCTTTGCAGAATATACCCCGAAAAAGCCAAATAAGCTTGGGGTAACAGTACTTGAAAAGCTCGATTTAAGCGAAGTGCGAAATTATATTGATTGGACACCGTTTTTTATGACCTGGCAATTATCGGGCAAGTACCCGTTAATTTTGCGCCATGAAGTGGTTGGCGAAGAAGCGACTAAGCTGTTTAATGATGCCAATGCTATGTTAGATGACGTAATCAATAATGATAAAGTGACGGCAAAGGCAGTTTTTGGTTTATTTCCAGCGCACCGTGAGGGTGATGATACTATTTTGCATCCAGTTGATGGCGATACAGAGCTAAGAGAACAGCAGCTTATCAAGCTTCAGCATTTGCGCCAGCAAAGTAAAAAGCCAGCAGGGCAGTATAATCGCTGTTTAGCGGATTACATTGCGGATAAAGATGCTGGGGTAGATGACTATATTGGTGCGTTTGCCGTTTCAGCTGGCTTTGGTGTTGATGAGTTAGTGAAAGTTTATGATGAGCAACATGATGCTTATAACAGCATTTTGCTTAAAGCGGTTGCTGATAGGTTAGCTGAAGCCTCAGCAGAGTATTTACATGAAAAGGTACGCAAAGAGTACTGGGGCTATGCGGCTGATGAAGACTTTAATAATGATGATTTGATTCGCGAAAGTTACCAAGGTATTCGTCCTGCGCCGGGTTATCCGGCATGTCCTGAACACACCGAAAAAGGTTTGTTGTGGGAGTTATTAAATGTTGAAGAAAATATTGGCATGGAATTAACCTCTAGCTATGCCATGTGGCCTGGCGCTGCGGTCAGTGGTTGGTACTTTGCTCACCCTGATGCGAAATACTTTGCCGTGGCAAAATTAGCGAAAGATCAAGTGTTAGATTACGCCGCGCGGAAAGGCTTTACTATTGAGCAAGCTGAGCGTTGGTTAGCGGCGAATTTAGATTATGAGCCGGAATAACTAATTACTTGCTCAAACTTTAAAAGAAAAACAGGCTGCCGCTGGCAGCCTGTTTTGTTAGCGTTAGCAAACTAGGAGAGTAACGTTTGCCAGGGCGTGTTTATCTTTGTTTACTATTTCAGCTGAGAGATAAAACTTCTTTAATCAAGGCGAAAGTTGCTCAGTTTAGCCAGCTAAATTAGCAACTTTTAACGCAGAGTAAAGGAGTTTTAGCCTCAGTCCTAGGGCAATAGCTATTTTTAACACTAGCTTCATTAGTATTCACTTATTTGGAATAACCAAACCGCGTTCATACTGCTTTGCTATTGATAAAAATAGCTCATTGCTGAAAATGTTAACAAAGGCTAACACGCCCTATGCTACTTGGAACATATCTGATTGTTTAACGACATACTTTTCATTTAACTTAGCTGATAGTACGCCTTTGCGTCTGGCAAGTGCCGCCTGTAGTTTTTTGGTCACTTTAGCTACCGCTGCGTAGAGGGTTTTATCTGATGCGTTAACGGTAATTTTTTCACCTTCATATAATGTCGTTACTTCAAGCTTTTGCTGTTTTGGCTCTACCGTGACGGTGGAATCAATATTCATAATCGATGGATAATGCTTAGAGATTTTAGCAAATTTACTTTCAATGGCTTGCTTAATACCTTCAGTGATTTCAACATGATGACCCGAAATTCTAATTTTCATAGTATTACCTCTTTTGTTATCTTCACCTTCATATTCCTCCTTTAAGCGGGGAATATCAAGCAACTAAGTGTGGTGAAATGCAATTAAATGTAACTGAAGCTTATGACAACGTGGCCGATATTTTGTTGCATTAATTATGAAAAATATCAGGTACTAAATCGACTTCTCGGCATAAGCCATTAATGTCTGGTACCGTAATACAAGCACCCGATTCTTTAATTAGGCCATTAAATTTTAACTTGTTAAATAATCTCGATAAGGTTTCTGGTGTGATGCCAAGTTGAGAAGCTAATACCTTTTTAGTGTTTGGTAGGGTAAAGCGATTGTCTTGGCGTTTTTGTTTTTGATAAATTTCAGCAAAGTGCATAACTAGCCTTTGATTCGCATTGACTTGCGTTAGCATATCCATGGAGTTCATTAACTGACCGACTCGATTACTGATAAAGCTGATGACATTGAGTGCGAGTTCAGGGTAGCTGGTAAATAGTTTGGTAAAGCTTTGATAGCTATAACAAACAATTGAGCTTGCTTGGTCTATATGTGCCGACATAGGATATTGTCTTGGCTGCATAAACACCGCCATTTCGGCAATAACACCACCAGACATAAATACTTTAAATACTTTTTGCTCGCCATTTGGCATTAAGCGGTATAGGGTTACTTTGCCTTTTTTGACCAAGAAAATGTTGTCTGCGCTATCGCCCTTATTAAATAGGCAATCACCTGCGGCTAGCTCAATTTGCGTACTTTGTTGCTCGATTAGTTCCCTCTGCTCGGTATTAAGTAATTGCAGTAAAGTTGTGCAGTTGTTTATTGAATTAGGCATGATGTCTCCTAAAATTCCTTCTGTTAATTAGTGTCTTGATATTTATCAAGTAGATAAAGTAACAATGTGTATTACTATAAATGAAAATCATTATCATTTGTAGTTTGTTGTGAAAAATATTATTACTTTTATTAGTTTTTTTGCTTGTGGTGTTTGCTTTGCAGCTCATAGCGATGAAAGCACTGTGGAAGATGTTGCTTTAGCGGGGCCTGCTGCGGTGATCAGTTACCCTATGATGGTGATGGCCACTCAGCAACCTTTAGCAAATAAAGGCGTTAAGCTCTCTTTTACTCGCTGGAAAAATCCTCAGCAATTGCGTGCCATGGTGGTGGGCAAGCAAGTGGACTTTACCGCTATGCCATCAAACCTTGCGGCAACTTTCTATAATCGTGGTCATAGTTTAAGCCTGCTTAATGTTGCGATATGGGACATTATGGCGGTGGTGACCCGGGATGAACATTACCGCGCTGGCAATGTGATTGAACAGCTTGTTGGTAAGGAAATTGTTGTCCCTTTTAAAAACGACATGCCTAACATAGTGCTTGAGCAACTGTTAACGGCGCAATTGGGTAAGCAAGCAAATAAAGTTAACATCAGGCAAAGTCATAACTTTGCTGATTCAGCGCAACTGCTGTTAGCAGGACAGGTTGATTATGCCTTATTAATAGAGCCGTTAACTTCCATTGTACTTTTTCAAAGTAAGCAACAAGGCAAACAACCGCTTGTACGAGCGTTAAATATTAGTGAGGCGTGGCAACAAACATTTCCCGATAGCCCTAAAATTCCACAAGCTGGGCTTGTTGCTAATACCAGTGTTAATCAAAACAAAGTGTTAGTGAATAGCATTAATCATGCGTATAGCAAGGCGGCTCTCTGGTGCCAGCAAAATGTTGATGCATGTGCCGATATTGTTACTAATTATTTACCTAAAATGCCCAAACCCGCGCTTATTCAAGCCATCAAAAATACTGGCTTAGACGTTGTTCCGGCTAAACAAGCGCGACCTCATTTAGAGTCGTTTTATCGATTATTAGCAAATACCGATGCTAATCGCATTGGTAAAAAGCTACCTGATAGTGATTTTTATTGGGACTAGCACTATGACGGCACAAGAAAATATGGCCTTGTTAGCGAGTAAGCAGAGCCTTGCAAAGCGTGATCAGGCTGCGAGCGTTAAGGTAAAGCAGGAAGAGTTTAAACAAGGAAAGTTTTCGACTGTTATAGACAATAAAACCACTTTACTTGCTAAAGGGCTTGGTATCACGAGTGTTATTTTACTTTGGCAGCTTTTATCTATGGAGCTTAGCGAGCTTATTTTAGCATCGCCTGTACAAACGTTAACGCGGTTAATTGAGCTTTGCCAACAGAGTGATTTTTGGCTGGTGTTGTTAACATCACTTAAGCGGTTATTGCTGGCCTTATCTGTAGCAAGTTTTATCGGTTTTTGTTTAGGGATCATTGCAGGAAGACGCGCTTGGTTAAAAGCGTTTTTATCACCCATCCGCTGGTTATTAATGAGCGTGCCACCCGTTATTGTTGTGCTACTTGCTATGTTGTGGTTTGGCATGGGCTCGAGCATGGTCGTTTTTATTACTGTGCTGCTGTTATCTCCGACCATTTATGTAAATACGCAGAAAAATATTGAGCAAATTGATAATCAGTATCTTGAATTAGCCCATGTTTATCACTTTTCTTTATGGCAGCGCTTTAGTCAAATTTATATCCCTGCCATTGCAGCTCCTTTATGTGCCACCTTAGTGATTGTTTGCTGTAGCGGCGTGCGAATTGTGGTGCTAGCTGAAGTATTGGGGGCGCATCAAGGCATAGGTTATCAGCTGGCTAATGCAAGTAGTAACTTTGATACGTCAGAGCTTTATGCCTGGGTATTGGTCAGTTTGTTATTGGTCGCGATATTAGAATTAGTCTTGTTAAGACCTGTGCAAAATTATTTATTGCGTTGGAAGAGGGCAAGCTAATGATGCGTTTTAATGAGGCGATGAAGGCTGAAAAAATCCGCGAGCTGGTTCAATTTCATCAAGTGAGCTTGTCATTTAATCACCATGATGTGCTTGCTAATATGTCGTTTACCTTAAAAGCGGGCTCAAAATTAGCGCTTTTAGGGCAAAGTGGTTTAGGTAAGTCATCCATTTTAAAGCTGATCGCAGGCTTAGTTGCTCCGACACAGGGACAAGTGGTCAATCATGCGCAGCGTATTGGTTACGTATTTCAAGAGCCGAGGCTGCTACCTTGGCTTACGGTACAAGAAAATATCTATCAAGTGCTAAAAGCTAGTGGCGTTGCTAAGCGTGAAGCTGAGCAGCGTATTAAAGCATTACTGGCGCAAGTTGGCTTATTAGCCTGTATTAATCATTATCCACATCAACTTTCAGGCGGCATGGCGCAGCGAGTTGCTTTAGTGCGCGCTTTTGCCGTTAAGCCCGATTTACTGCTTTTAGATGAACCCTTTAGTGCCCTTGACACCCCTTTAGCTAGCCAATTAACCGAGCTGTTAGCTAAGTTGTTAACCCCACAAACCAGCATGATTTATGTCAGCCATAACATTGAACAAGTTCTGCCTTTGACTGAGCTGGCACTGGTATTAAAAACCGGCAATGACCTTGATTGGCATAGTGTTGCTAACAAGGAAGAGCGGGCAATATTTCTTAATCAATTTTATCGTCATGAGGTGTACTAACCGTGTCCTATCCTATTTTAATTACATTACATTTGTTTGCTGGCGTTACTTTTATTGGCGTGGTGTTCTTTGAAGTACTCTTTTTAGAGTCTATTCGAAAGAAAATTCCTGCTGATACCATGCTGCTATTACAGCAAGGTATTACTGGGCGAGCGCGAAAAATAATGCCTTATGTTTTGGCTGTGTTGTTTCTTTCTGGGCTGGCGATGGCTCACCATCATTTTCCGCATTTCTCTGGCTTGATGTCGTCTTCTTTTGGGCAATTGTTATCAGTAAAAATGCTCTTAGCATTTAGTGTTTTAGGGCACTTTTTTACCGCAATGTACCTTTCTCGTAACGGAAAAATGAGCTGCAGTCGCTTCAAATTTATTCATTTAAGTGTTTTTTGTCATCAAGTGGGAATTATCTTACTCGCCAAAAACATGTTTTATATTCAATGGTAGTTTTAAGGAAATATTATGTTTACATATCATAACCGTGGTTTAGTAAAACAAAGTAAATCACTGTGTAAGAGCAAAAGAAAATATTTGTCACTGTGTTTAACTTTAGCTATGTGCTCTTCACCCGTAGTGGCTGATACGGGTAAAGCCGATATTGTTATTGATGAACATATTGAGGTATCGAGCAGGCCGGTAGAACGAGCATTTCCAACCTTAGATGAAGCCAGAGCTGAATTAAAAAAAGTGGCTGGCGGCACTAATTTAGTTGAGATTGAAAAACTGCCTGCCCGCCAAGCAACCTTGCAAGATGCACTTGGTTTTGAGCCGGGTATTATTATGCAAAGCTTTTTTGGTGGTAATGATCAACCTAGATTGAATATTCGTGGCTCTGGCGTACAAAGTAATCCGGTCAATCGCGGTGTACAACTATTACAAGATGGTTTGGCGTTAAACCAAGCAGACGGTAGTTTCGTTATTGGCTTTTTAGAGCCAAAATCTGCTGAGATGGTGGCTGTATATCGTGGTGCTAATGCGCTTAGGTATGGCGGCACGACCTTAGGCGGCGCGATTAATATGATCAGTAAAAATGGTACCAGTACCAGCCCTAGTGTGCGCTTAGAGTACGGTAGTGATGCTCGACTTGGCGCGAGTGGTCAGCTTGCCGGTCAAAGTGATAATTGGGATTATTTTATTAGCGCTTCTAAAGACAGCTATGATGGTTATCGTAATCACAGTGAGTCAGATCGCAGCAGTGTTAACGGAAATATAGGTGTCAACCTAACTCAGCATATTGCCAATCGAACTTATTTTCAGTGGACAGATAACGTTTTTGACATTCCCTTTGTAGTACCGAAAGCAAGAGCATTATCTAACCCTGAGCAAGTATTAGGTGATGGTAATACGCCGCTAGATAAACTGCTTAATGTCTATAACCGTGACCCGCATCGCGACTCGCAAATGGCTCGAGTTGCCAATAAAACACGTTTTAGCAATGATAATTTAATGCAAGAGCTTGGTGTGTTTTATCAACAAGTAGATGATACCTTTACTGATCCACTATCGCACAGTGTTACCGATACTGATGATTATGGTATGGAATATTCATTGAACTTAACCGGTGATTACCTTAGCGAACATGATGAGCTTTTTGTGTCATTTTCAGCAAGCCAAAGTGATATGACCCGCCGGTATTATGCCAATAACCCGATGAACGGTAGCAAGATGCAGGAGTATGGTCGTTTAGCGTTCGATGCTAATAATTTAATGTTAGCGCTGCAGTGGCAAGCACAGCTTCATGACGATGTGCAGTTAGCAGTTGCAGCACAATGGGTGCAGGCGAACCGAGATATAACAGATGAAATGTCATTGCTGCATAATCAAAAAAACAGCTACGATAGCATCAATCCTAAAATTGGTATTAACTATCAAGTAAGTGACGAGGTACGTGTATTTGCCAATGTTAGTAGTACCAGTGAAGCGCCAACCTATTGGGAGTTGGTTTCTTCAACGGTAAGCCCTAAAAATCCTGCGGCCGCTAAAATAAGTTTAAATGATTTACAAGCGCAAGAATCAACAACAATTGAGTTTGGCTCGTCAGGGCAGGTTGCTCAAACCCAGTGGAATGTCGCGTTATATCGCAGTGAAGTGGATGACGAACTTATCTCTATTGTTAATGACTTTGCTGTTAATGGTAAAACTGATAACTACCATGCGGGTACTATACATCAAGGTGTTGAGTTAGAAGTGATTCAAGGCTTTGCTCAAGATATGCTAGCCAAAGGCGATAACTTTGATGCTAAGTTAGTGTATAACTACAGTGATTTTTACTTTGATGGTGGCGAGTATGATGGTAACCAAATTGCCGGTATTCCAACTCATTTAGCTCAGTTTGAGCTGCGCTATCAAATGGCGAATGGTTTCTATATTGCCCCGAATATTAAGTGGCAGATAGACGATACAGCAATTGATCATGCCAACAGTCAATATCAAGATTCATATACGCTAGTTGGCCTGCAAATGGCCTATCAAGTGAATGAGCAAATCAAGCTATACCTAGATGGGCAAAATTTAACGGATGAGGTTTATCAAACTTCGTATGTTATTCGTGGTTACTCTAACCAAGCTCAGCCTAGCTTTTTACCTGGCTTTGGCCCAAGTGTTACCTTAGGGGTAAATATGAGCTTTTAATTAACGCCATAGCAGGTGCTGATAGAGACAGCACCTGCACAAGTTAGTTTGAGCTATCTTTGGGCAGGCTAATGATAAGGTGAAATCCAGCAGAGGCATTAGACACTAATTGCACACTGCCTTTGAAGCTGTGAACTATTTGATTATACAGTATTGGCATACCTAAGCCGACGCAATCACTACCTCGTTTGGTGGTGACAAAAGGCTCGAAAACACTATCGGCAATCTCATCTTTTAACCCTTGACCGTCGTCTTTATAGTCAAAAATAAGAGCATTATCCTGTTCAGTTACCTCAATGGTGATGGTGAGCGTTTGCTTAGTTGTTTCTTCAAATGCGTGTAAACAGGAGTTTTCAATTAATTGCTTAAAGATTGATTTTAATGTTTCTTGATAGCTATTAAAGACAATATGCTGACTACAGATGAGTTGTAACGAAATGGTATTGTGCTGAGTTTGTAATTGACATTCTTGGTAAGCAAACTCAAGCAGCTGTTTAACATGAAATAATTTCTTCGGCTCATGTTCAGATGAGTGTGATAAGGCTTTGAAGTTTTTAACTAAGCGAGCCGCTTTTTGGCTATTGCTGGCAATGAGGGCAATGCACTCGCTATTAGCTTGAATATATTTATCTAATGCTTCTTGGCTTAAGGTTTTGTTTTGTAGTGCAGCTTTAAGTTGTTGCTGATTATTCTCAAATTGTGATAGTGCTGTTAGCACAACACCTAATGGTGTATTAAGTTCATGAGCAACGCCAGTAACTAAGCTTACCAAAGAGAGCATTTTTTCTGATTCTAATAGCTGTTCTTGTGTGTTAGTTAGCTCAGCTAAGGCATCAGTTAACTCAGCAGTGCGCGCTTTTACTCTTTGCTCAAGCTCACTGTTTAATTGCTGTAATTGTTGTTGCGCTTCAATCAGTTGGTGTACATCTTCAATTGTGCCAACAATTCGTTGGGCTTTACCTTGCTTATTACGCGATACCGCTTTCGCTCGGCTTCTATACCAGCGCCAATTTAGCTTAGGATCTTGTCGTCTATAGGTGATATCTAAAAAGTCTGAGTCATTATCTTTGTGATATTTGAAGGCATGAATAACCGCTTCTACATCATCTGGATGGGTGGTTTTTCTTAAACTTTCTAAAGTAAAGGCTTCTTTACCATTGTGGTTATTGGTAATGGAGTTAACTCTGATGATGTATTTTTCAACTATATGCCAGTCCCACAACTCTCGTTGACTGCCCCATAAGGAGAGGGCTAAACGCTCTTCGTTCTCTTTTAATAAGATAAAGTTTTGGTACCTACGCCAAAAGATAATTATGGCAAGGCTGGCAAAAATTAAGATATACAGGCTATAGGCCCACCAAGATAGCCAAGGTGCTGGCGTAACTTCAATGGCTAAACGTGTGACTTGCTCGCCCCATTGGGCACTTTGCTGCTTGGCTCTTATCAATAAGCTGTAGTTACCTGGAGGTATATTGGTATAGGTTGCAATGCGTGACTTATGATTTGTTTGAATCCAGTCCTTGTCTAAGTTTTCCAGCATGTATTGATAGCTAATACTGGCCTCATCTTGAAATGATAGGGTAGAAAACTCAAATGAAATTAAGTTTTCTTTGTGGCTTAAGGTGATTTCATCAAGTAAATATATTGCCTTTTCTAAGGTAAATTGTTTATCACTTTGTTTGTTCTTAGGCTGTATTTCAACAGGAGTGTTAGACAGTCGCACTTTAGTGATGGTGACCGGTAAGTTTTTTTGGATATTGATATAGTCTTGCGGGTTAAAGTAATTAAAGCCATTAATACCGCCAAAATATAGCTGACCATGAGGTGAGCTAAAGTAAGCGCCAGAGTTAAATTCATAGCTTTGCAAGCCATCAGCTAAAGTAAAGTTAGTGATGGTATAGTCTTTTTTATCGATACGAGAAATCCCTCTATTTGAGGTTAACCAAATACCGCCATCATTACCTTCAAGGGCACTATAAATGGTTTCATTTTTTAGTCCTTGCGCTTTAGTAAAGCGGGTAATGTTTCTCCGTTGTTTATCAAGCTTGTTTAGGCCGTCGGTTGTTGATATCCATAAATTGCCGCTACTGTCTTCACTTACAGCCATGACCTTGTTGCTAGTTATGGTATTTGGCTTATTGGCATGATGCTGGTAATGGCTAAATAATTTACTTTTAGGATTATAAGCGTTTAATCCGCCGCCATAAGTGCATAACCATATGATGCCAGATGAATCTTCAAAAATATTGAGCACATAGTTATAACTAATACTGTTTTTCGCTTGCGGTTGATGGCGAAAATGTTTGAATTCTCTGCTGGCAAGGTCGAGTCTATCAAGCCCTGCTTTAGTGCCTATCCATAGGTAGTTATTTGAGTCTATATGAAGGGCAACCACTTTATTATCAATAAGACTATTGTTGTTATTTGCCTGATGAAGATAGCGTTCAATGGTATCTGTGTGGGTATCTAATCTATTGATGCCAGCATCAAAGGTGGCAATCCAAAATATTCCTGGGCTTTCCTGGGCAATAGCCCAAACTCTATTACTGGATAATGAATTTTCATCTGTATTGTTGTGCAGGTAACGCTTTATCAATTGTTTATTTTTATCATAGACTTGCAGGCCACCACCATCGACACCTACCCAGGTATTTTGTCGATGATCTTCAAATATGGCCCAGATATTGTTACTTGAAGGCGCTTGTTGATCATATGTTTCGGTGTCTATATGTTTAAACAATGGCGTTGCTAATGATGTTTTGCTGATGCCGTCAGTAAAGTGACCAACCCATAAATTGTTGTTATCACTTATAAATAAAGTATTGATAAAATTACCTGCAAGTGAGTATTTATTATTAGCGGCATGAAGAAAACGGCTAATGGTTTTACCATCATGACTTATCTTGTTAATCCCACCTGAGGTCGCTAACCATAAGTTATGTTGGTTATCTTCAACGATATCAACAATGGCATTATGGCTAAGTGAGTTACTGTCGTCCTTATTATGCAGAAAGTGCTTAAAAGTGTCGCTACTTGCTTGATACAGGTTTAGGCCATTAGCACTCGCTACCCAAATCTGCTTTTGACTGTCCTTAAAAATAGCGCTTATTTGATTGTCACTAATTGCACCTAAGGTTGCGCTGTTTTGTCTATGGTGCTTTAGTTGACTGTTGTTCAGGTTAAACTGCATAAGTCCTTGGCTTTGTGTGCCAAGCCAAAGGGTGTCTTTATCTAATAACAAACTCGTAATAACAGCATTAATCGTATCTTTATGTTGATTGAATTGCTTGAGTGGGCTAAATGTTTGGCTGCGTATATTAAACACTTGAATGCCAGCTTCGTAGGTGGCTAGCCATAGCTCTTCATCATTGGCTTGAATGATTTGATGAATATCATTAGCTTGATTGTTTTTATTATCATCAGAAAATGTAAAGTGTTCAAAGCGCTCGGTTTCATAATCAAATAGGTTTAATCCGCCGCCACGAGTTGCAAGCCACAATTGCCCTTGTTGGTCGATAAAAAGATCATAGATATAATCTGCGCTTAATGTCTGGCTATTGTTGGTGTCAGCATAAAAGTTATCAAACTCAAAGCCGTCAAAGCGATTTAAACCGTCTTGGCTAGCAAACCAAATAAAGCCGTATTTATCTTCAACAATGCTGGTAATGGTATTTTGAGATAAACCATGTTCAATTGTGTAATGGTCAAAACGTGCTGTAGCATGGGCTGAACAACTTATAAGCATAACGACAAGTAATATAAGTTGGGGAAGCAGTCCCATACTTAGCAACCTTAATAATGACTAAAGTAATTAAAGAGATATAGCTAAGTATAGACAGGTTTTTAGTAATGGACGCTAAGATAATGGGAGCAAGGAAGTCAAAATCCTTGCCCCTTAAGTGCTATTTAAAGTGACGATCAAAAAAGTTCATAATGGTGTGATTTAAATGCACCTTGACCTTTTTTCCGCGCATACTGTGCTTACTGCCTGGGTAAGTCATCAGTTCAAAGACCTTGTTTTCATCTTGCATGGCTTTGATTAATTTAGTGGTATTGGTAAATAATACATTATCATCAGCCATACCATGATAAACCATTAGCGGGCCATTTAAGCCATTAATATAAGGAAAGACACTACTTGCTTGATAGCCAGCAGCATTATCTTTTGGATGGGCTAAGTAACGCTCTGTATAGTGTGTGTCGTACAATAACCAATCTGTTACTGGCGCGCCACTGACACCCGCGCTAAAGTAATCGCCTGCTTTAAACATGGCCATTAACGCCATATAACCACCATAAGAGTGACCATAGATACCGATACGCTTTTCATCAACAAAAGGTAAGCTTCTTAGGTGCTTAACACCAGTAATTTGATCCTCAACCTCAACTTGGCCAAGTTTTTTATAGATAGGAAACTCAAATGCTGTACCTCGGTAATTAGAGCCTCGGTTGTCTAATTGAAAGACAATATAGCCTTGTTGCAGCATATATTGGATCATATCAGCGCCTTGCCATTTATTGGTAACACGCTGGGCATGTGGACCGCCATATACTTTAACAATTACAGGGTATTTTTTACCCGGCTGCATATTGTTAGGCTTATAGAGTTTATAAAATAAGGTGGCTTCGCCATCGTCAGACTTTAACGAGCCAAATTCCGGCATCACTAAGTCATTGTAATAAGGAGCAACAGGATGAGTAGCGTTAACTTCATTTTGCGCTAACCAAGTAATATGTTCGCCATCGGCTTTATGTAAGCTGACTTGTTTTGGGGTCGAGATATTTGAGAAGCTATCAATATAATTAAGTCCGCTAACGGCACTTTTATTACCAAAAGTGATGCTATGAAAGCCATTACGCTGGGTTAATCGCTCAACTTGCTCTGGGTTTTTACCTGATAATGGCACCTTGTATAAGTGACGCTCTAATGGTGTATCAGCTCGGCCGGTGAAATAAACCCAGCCGTTTTCTTCATCAACACTTTTTAAGTTATCAACAACCCAGTTACCTTGGGTCAGTTGTGAAATCAGTTTACCTTTTAAGTCAAAGTGATATAAGTGCTTGTAGCCATCGCGCTCTGATGCCCAAATAAAGGATTTGCTCTTGCTAAGAAAGTGAAGATCATCGTGCAAGTTGAGCCAATGGTTTGATTTTTCAGTGATTAAATCTTTTTGCTTACGCTTTTTAATATTATAGCTGCGTAAAATGAGTTTTTGTTGGTTACGACTTTGCCATTGATAAGTGAGATTTTCGCTATCAGGCATCCACTTTACTCGAGGAATATAGATATCTTTGTCCTCATTGCCTTGGTCATCCTCAAGGTCAACAAAGCGAATTTTTTTGCCTTTAATATCAGTTACTGCTAATTGAATATGGACATTATTAGTACCTGTGGCGGGGTATCTTTGTTCAATTAAATCAATTTTGTCTGCGTAAATTTCATTGCGAATAACCGTTTGTACTGGGGTCTCATCAACACGCAAAAAAGCAATGTGCTGTTCATTTGGCGCCCACCAATAGCCTGTCATTCTGTCCATTTCTTCTTGAGCAACAAATTCACTCATGCCATTTTTTATCACGCCACCACCATCAATGGTTAATTGACGCTCTTTACCTGATTTAATATGGCGAATATACAGGTTTTGCTCACGAATATAAGAAACATAGTTACCTTGAGGGGAGAATTTAACGTCCGTTTCAAAGCCCGGTGTTTGCGTTAATCGCTTGGCAGCTTGTGTTGCTAAGTGGTAATAGTAGATATCGCCATTTAACGGGAATAATAACGCTGAGCCATCATGGGAAAACTGATATTCCATAATACCAACGCCATAAATACGTTGGCGTTCACGTCGTGCCTTCTCTTCATCAGAAAGCTCTTCTTTACCGCTAAAAAGCGCTTGTGAGTCAACCAGTAGCTTGTTCTCTTTGCTGGCTAAGTTGTACTCCCATAAATCGTAACGGTTTAAATCGTCAGCTTTACCTTGTAAGTAAGTGACTCGACTACCATCAGGAGAGAATTTTAATGATTTTGGCGTTTGCCCATTAAGTGATGGTGAACTATAAATTCGCTCAATAGTCAGTGCTTCTGTTGTCTCTGTGACAGACTCTGTTGCTGCGTAACATGCAAGGCTACTGAGAGAGCAGCCGAAAACAAAGAGTGCTTTTTTAAGGGTTAATTTCATTTATTTGGCAACTTTTAACTTAATAATGGTTTGATAGTTAGCCTTAGATGACATCTAAGGCATCGCTAAGCTTTTTAACAGCGATAACTTCCATGCCGGCAATCGCTTGTTTTGGTTTGTTATTATACGGCACAATGGCTTTTTTAAAACCGTGTTTAGCCGCTTCGTAAATTCGTTCTTGGCCACTTGGTACTGGCCTAATTTCGCCTGATAAGCCGACTTCGCCAAAGATAACTAAATCTTGCGGTAAGGCATTATTTTTAAAGCTTGATACTAAAGCTAAGATTAATGCTAAATCAATACTGGTTTCGGTGACTTTAACGCCGCCAACCACGTTAACGAAAACATCTTGATCACTAAGTTGTAAGCCGCCATGACGATGTAAAATTGCTAGTAACATAGACAAACGGTTTTGATCGGCCCCGACTGCAACACGTCTTGGATTGCCTAGGGCAGAGTGATCAACCAAGGCTTGTATTTCTACTAATAAAGGCCGAGTTCCTTCCCAAAGCACCATAACAACGCTACCCGGTGTTTGTTCTTCACCACGGGTTAAAAAGATGGCTGACGGGTTTTTCACTTCTTTTAAGCCACCACCTGTCATGGCAAAAACACCAAGCTCATTGACGGCGCCAAAGCGGTTTTTATGTCCGCGTAGAGTTCTATAACGTGAATCTGTGCTGCCCTCAAGCATAATAGAACAATCGATACAGTGCTCTAGCACCTTAGGACCAGCCAAAGAGCCATCTTTGGTAACATGACCAACAATTAACATCGCCACTTGGTTTTGCTTGGCGTACCTCGTTAAATAGGCGGCACTTTCTCTGACCTGAGATACGCTGCCGGGGGCTGATTGTATATCTGCCATATGCATGACTTGAATAGAGTCGATAACAATGATTCTAGGTTGCTCTTTTTGCGCAATTTGGCAAATGTTTTCAACGCTAGTTTCTGACAGCATTTTTAACTTATCAGTTGGTAAACCAAGACGCTTAGCGCGCATAGCCACCTGCTGCAGCGACTCTTCACCTGTGATATACAGGGCCGACATATTCACTGCCAGCGAGCACATGGTTTGTAATAATAACGTACTTTTACCTGCGCCTGGCTCACCACCAATTAAAATGGCGCTACCTGGCACAATGCCGCCACCTAAAACGCGATCAAATTCTGCATAGCCAGAGCTAAAGCGAGGGACTTCAGCTAGGTCAATATCATCAAGGGTTTGTACTTTTGCTTCAGTTAAACCGGCAAAGCCAGAGAAATTGCCGGCACGAGCCGGGGCTTTGGCTTGTCTAAATTCAGAGATTGTATTCCATGCTTTACAGTCGGTACATTGACCTAACCAACGGGCGAATTCTGAGCCACAGTCTGTACAAACATAAGCCGTTTTTGTTTTTGCCATGTTGTCCTTATTTATATTTTGCCAGTGATTGGCTTAATAATTGCTTTTATTAGCATTTTAGAAATAGATCACTATTCATGGTCAGCGCTTTGACGGTTTACGCTTGTGCTTTTTATAAAGCATGAACAATTGCGATATTTGCTTGAAATAGTGATTTTAGCTGGGTTAAATTATAATGCTTTTGTTTTGATTGTATAGAAAAGAACAAAGCTATAGAAGGCTTTCCTGTAAACAGACGGTTTTTGCATATATTTTTAATATAACATCCAGATTTATAACAACAATAATCTTACTTGAGTAAATAGACGTATATGAGTACAGACTTTAGCAAACATCAATCCTTGATAACTAAGTTTAGAGGTTTAGTGAATAAAGCAGGTTTTGATGCCAAATTTAGTGCCGCTACCAATAAATTGGCTAAAACAGAGTCTTTTCTACTCAAAATGGAATTAAAACGTTTAGCCAGCCCTTGTACACGCTCTATTGATCTTCGAGGCTTGGTAGATGGTGATTGCCAGATTTTTGACTACCAAGGACAAAAGCACTTTTTAGATGAGGTTGCTATCTCGGTATTTAATGACAATGTTGAGGTGTATGGCGGTTATACCTTTGGTGTTTATGAAGCGGTAAAAAATACTGAAAACAACTTTCGCAATATTTATAAAAATGAACAAGCGAATATTTCTCGGATCACGCCAAAAGCAAGCAGTACTGTAGAGAAAAAACAGTACAGCGCTAAAGCATATTTATTTGATAATTATCCCGACCGACGTGAAGAACGCATGAATTTTGCTGTTGCCATTACCTTAGTACTTGGCAAGCAAAGTGAAGCTAGTGCCACCAGTGTTGATATCAGTGTCTCAGGCATTAAATTACGCTTAACTAATGAAACGCCTTTAAGTGTAGGTCAAGAAATTCAGTTAGTATTTACTGGCTTAGAGCAGGAGTTTCACTTTGGTAAAGACAGCGTTTTTATTTATCAAGTACAAAATAAACTACTTGATGGCAGCACTCAGTTAATTGGCTGTCAGCGCATTGATGTACCTGAAAGAGATGGTTTTGAGCAGTTTTTAAAGGGCTTTATTCAAGGAAACAAACGCCGCTATAAAATCAACTTAGATAACAGCATACAAAGCTTACAAGCTCGAAGCTTTGAGCAATTTGCTTTAATGAAACTAAATGAGCTACCTGTTTTTATTCAGCAGGGCGCAGATGGTCATGTCATACCTAAATATGTGTTAACAACCACGAATAGTCAGCCAAGCTATCAATATTGGAAACATGAAGATAACTCTTCAGCATTAAATTATTTAATCACTAAAGAGCGATTTCTTCACTTACAAGCACAGCGGGGTAGTTTGCTGGTTTACAGTTTTATTCATCAGCATCAAGGAAAGAGCTTTTTTTATTCTATGGATGAGCTGCAGGGTAAAAACGATATGGCGTTCTTTACTCAGTTTATTGGTTTTGCTGCCAGTAAAGATAGCTTTGCCGTGACTGAGTTGTCTTTACTCGACTTAGACATCAATAAGGCGCACTCACCCTTTACACTTTCGAGTGCGGTAACCAAACAACAGCAATATATTAACTCGCCACCTTCGGATGAAGTGTTTAAGAATTTGAGCCAGTTATCACATATTATTGTTGTTAAGTCATTGCAAGATAAAGAAAGTTTGCATGATTATCAGCAGTTTTCCTATTCAGGTATTGATCGTCAAAAATTGAAGTTATTTGGTCATAAGCGATTAAAAGATAAGTTACCCGTTGATGAAATTGGTATTAATTATAAAAACCAGCGCCAAGAGCCAAGATTTAAATATAAAACACCGGCAATAATAGCATGCCAATCGATTACCTGGTCAGGGGTTTCTGAAGATTTTTCCGTGTCAGGTTTAAAATTAAACTTAGATGAGCCCGCGGTGTTAGCAGCAGGTGATGTTGTCCATTTATCTTTTCCTAATTTACAAAAGATCACCTCAGCCTTTGATTTAAAAGGTTTGCCTTATAAAGTGGTGCGCATCAATAAAGCCAAAACAACCATTAATTTACGGGTGTCTGTTAAAGAGCACCAGCATATTGGTCGCTCCTTTTTTAAATTACTAATTGAGAAGAATCGCGACAAACTGACCCCAGATGAGTACGCTATGTTAACTCCTGGTCTTGCTGAAGCATTAAGAACCCTTTATGCCACGCAACTGGCTGTGCCGGCGTTAGCAGTACAAACCAGTGGTAGTCGTTATAAGGTTGAAACCTTGTTGGTGAGTGAAGCGGCCAAGCAGATCACCAGTGAAGGCCTTTATGGCCATATGCAAAGGTTAAGTGATAGGAAAGGTTTCTACAATTTATACCCAATATTAAGTAATCTACAAGCAAGTAGCTCGATTGATAATCACTTAAAGAAATTGCTCGCAACTGATGAGTCGGTAACTGAATTACTGTATATCGCGATTAACCCAAATATTGAACAAATAGAGCGAGCAGTTACCACTAAGTTGGCGAGTGAGCTTAATACGCCAGAATTAACGCGATTTTTTATTAAAAAGTCACTCAAACAAGGCGAGTTATATTGCATAAAACTTAAGTTGTCGCGTGCCGATAGCCCGCAGATGGAATATCTTAATCCAGAGCTAAGTTATATTGGCTCTTATGCTATTCACCGTGGTAAGCAGATTGAGCAAGAGATTTGGAGTGTTGCAGGTATAGTGCAGTTATTTGATGTGACGACAGAAACGCTATTTCGTTATAAGGTGCTTTCTGAGCAAGAGATGAGTTTAACTCAGCATTAATTGCGATTAATGCTGGGTTATGTGAAGCTAAGCTTGATTAGGCTAACCAATGGAGCAGGCAGTCTAAACCTTTAAAGTTAATACAGCTATCAGCTTGCTCTAATACGATAGCTTTGGCGTGAAAAGCAACGCCAAATGAGGCTGCAGCCATCATAACAAGATCGTTAGCGCCATCGCCCATAGCCACAGTTTGGCCATCTTCAATATGATATTCTTTGGCAAGAATAGCTAAAGAGTCTGCTTTTACTTGGGCATCAACCACATCCCCTAAAACCTTACCTGTTAACTTGCCATCTACAATTTCAAGCGTGTTAGCAAAGGCGGCATCAAGTTTTAGTGTATCTTTGAGATGATCAGCAAAATAGGTAAAGCCACCCGATGCAATAGCAATACGCCAATTGTGTTCTTTAAGCTCAGCAATAAGTTTGCTTAAACCTGCCATTAATGGAATATCTTTCGCGACATCGGCAAGAATTTGCTCCGGCGCGCCTGCTAGCGTAGCTACCCGTTGGTGAAGGCTCTGGGCAAAATCTAACTCACCTTGCATGGCACGCTCAGTTACTTCTGATACTTGCTCGCCAACGCCGGCTAATTTTGCTATTTCATCAATGCACTCAATTTCAATAGTGGTTGAGTCCATATCCATCACCAGTAAACCAGGCTGATTTAGTTTCGGAACATCCATAACTAATGCTGCTTCAAAACCTTGCTTTAATGCAAATTGTGCTACGGCTTTTCTTGCGCTGATAAAATCAGTACAGTCAACGTTAAATCTGTAGCTTGTTAGTTTGTTTCTGCTGTTAACCGCCGTAAGTGCAACAGGGGTTAAGTTGGCACTGTTAAGTAGGTGATGCAGTGAGGTTAAGTTAAGATCAGAAAAAACCACTAACTCGGCTTGCGGCAGGGTTTGTGTTTTATCTGCTAAGGAAATCGTCTTGTTTTCATAGCTTAAGTACAGTGGTAATGACGCTTGTTCAATTAACTCTGAAAAAGCAGTGGTTAAGGGGATATCGTTGGCAGAATCTGACACGTTAATTCTCTATGAAGATTAGTGGAAAATATTAAAACTTCACAATAGGTAATAATCTCACTATAGTGGCATTATTCGCGCATTAAGTCGTTATCACTGTTTTATGAAGCAACCTGAACAGCCTTTATACCCTAAATTATCATCGATTTATAATAAAATTCTGCAATTAGCTAGTGCTATTTTGCTTATTATCGTACTAATGAGTATGTGGCAGTCTATTAATGTGAAAGATCAGGTGAATTTGCAAAATCATTTTGACTTTGTTGCTAAACAATATTTGCAGCAGGCAGCAAGCAGTGCTCAGTTATTATTACAACAAAAATATTCATCTAAGGCGGCTAGAAATAAAGCGATGCAAAGCTATTTAGATGATTTAGTTAAAGTTGATTTTGTTAATCAAGTACATTTATATGATGAAAAAGGTCAGCTGTTACTATCAGCAAGTCAAAACGATAATCCAGAGGAAAAAAAGCGTAGCAGCCGCTCTATTAATGAGCTTTATGGAATTGATGAAAATAAGGCGAATTTAAGCGCTAAGTACACGCCATTTATTCGCGAGATTCGTGGCAAAAAGCTCTATGGCTATGTTCGCTTTACTATAGAGGAGTCGTACTTAACCCAAGTGCTGTCACAAGCAGATACAGATAGACAAACGCTATTTAGGCTAATGTTATTACTCGCTGGCGTGGTTGGCTTTTTATTAACGCGTGGCTTGAATAGATTTAGCCGAAGAAGTTATCGCATAAATAAACAATTGGCAAAACAGCAAGCCAATAGTTAAGGCATCACTCGGCAAAGAACACTTGATTGATATTGAGCTCAATTTGCTCGGCAATTTGCTCTTGGCTTTCATCCCTTATTTGCGTTAAACAGTGAAATATTTTGACTAAATTAAGCGGGCTATTGTGCGCTTGTGGCTGGTCTAATACCTCGATACTTAATGGCATAGAAGGGGCATCCGTTTCTAACACTAGGCTATCAAGCGGCAGGCGTTTAATGGCGTTAATGGTTTTTTTCGCTCTTGAATAAGTAATGGTGCTGCCAATACCTAACTTAAAGCCTAAATCGATATAATCTTTTGCTTGTTGATAGCTACCAGAAAAGCCATGAATGACGCCTGTTTTGCTAAGTTTGTGACGCTTAAGTTGTGGCACTATATATTGATGAGATTGCCTGTGATGAATAATAACTGGCAGGTTTTCTTGTTTCGCTAAGGCTAGCTGATAATCAAAAAAATGCTGTTGTTTTTGTAAGTTCACTTCTGGGTTGGCAGCACGCTTACTAATGGCACCGTCAATACCAATTTCACCAACAGCAATAATATTGCTTTTTTCTTGCCTGACTAACTGAGTTAGTTGCTCTAAATCGCTTTGTGATAAGTTATCGAGAAACCATGGGTGAATGCCTAAGGCGGCAAAGAGTTTTATTGGCTTAGCACTATTATGTTTGCTTAGGGTGAGAACTTGATTGAAATTATCTGGGGCAACGCTTGGGATAATAATGCGCTCAATTGAGGCTTGAGCGCACTCGTCTAGTAGGTGAGGTAGTGCTTCGATAAACTTCGCATCATCAAGGTGGCAATGGCTGTCGGTAAACTGCATGCGATTGCCTCCTTGTTTTAGTAGTGGCAAGTTAACTTACATTCTTTCCATCACTTCAATGCCTAAAATATCTAAACCTTGCTTTAAGGTGTTAGCAATTAGTTGGCACAAGGCTAAACGTGATGCTTTTACTTCTTCGCTAATGCCTTCTTTTAGAATAGGGCAAGCTTCGTAAAAACTCATGTAAAGGCTAGCAAGCTCGTATAGGTAGTTACATAGCAAGTTTGGTGTACATTCACTAATTACGGCATCTAAGACATCTTCAAGTTGCAATAATTTTAATGCTAAGGCTTTTTCTTGTGCTTCAACTACCTTAATTTCACCTAATGCATGGCTGCTACCTGCCTTAGTGAAGATACTTTGAATACGTGAGTACGCATATTGCAAGTAAGGAGCGGTTGCACCTTCAAAACTAAGCATGGTTTTCCAGTTGAAGATATAATCGCTGGTACGGTTTTTAGATAAATCGGCAAATTTAACTGCGCCAATACCTACTTTTTGCGAAATAGTGGCTAAATCATCTTCGCTGATTTCAGGATTTTTCTCTTTAATTAAGTCACTGGCTCGAACAACTGCTTCATCCAGTAACTCAGCAAGCTTAATTGTGCCGCCAGTACGTGTTTTAAACGGTTTGCCATCATCACCCATCATCATACCAAATGGACAATGTTGATAACCTACTTGCTCTGGTAAGAAGCCAGCTTTACGAGCAACAATTTCTACCTGCTTAAAGTGCAAGGCTTGGCGAGCATCGGTAAAGATGATGATACGATCAGCATTTAATTTGCCACTTCTGTAACGACATGCAGATAAATCTGTGGTGGCATATAAGAAACCACCACCTGATTTTTGCACGATAAATACAGAAGGCTCACCATCTTTATTGGCCATCTCATCAATAAAGACAACTTTTGCCCCTTGATCTTCAACAGCAATTTCTTTTGCCATAAGCTCATCAATGACGTTATTTAAGTCATCGTTGTAGGCACTTTCACCCATAATGTCTTCACGTGTTAGTGAAACATTTAACTTAGCGTAAATCTCTTCACTGTGGCTAATTGAAATATCAATAAATTGTTGCCATAAACGGCCACATTGCGCATCGCCGCTTTGTAGTTTCACTACATAGTCACGTGCTCTATCGGCAAAACCTTCTTCATCATCAAAGCGCACTTTTGCTTCACGGTAGAAGTTTTCTAAATCGGCAAGGGCTGTTTCTGCGACTTCATTTTCGGCTAACTTATCGCTTAAGTGCGCTAGTAACATGCCAAACTGTGTACCCCAATCACCCATGTGATTTTGGCGAATAACCTTGTCACCTCTAAACTCTAAAGCGCGCACTACGGCATCACCAATAATGGTTGAACGTAAGTGACCAACATGCATTTCTTTAGCAAGGTTTGGCGCTGAATAATCAACGACCACAGTTTGTGGCGTAGCACGTTGAGCAACACCAATTTTTTCATCGCTACTGATTTGATTTAAGTTGGCTGCAAGCCATGCCTTGTCTAAATGAATATTAATAAAACCAGGGCCGGCAAGCTCGATTTTTTCTGCGATACCATCAAGGTTCAAGTTTTCAACAACCTTAGTGGCTAATTCGCGTGGATTAGTTTTAAGTTTTTTAGCCGCACCCATGACGCCATTTGCTTGGTAGTCACCAAACTGTGGGCGATTAGATAGGCTAATAGCTGGGTTGGTATCTTCAGGTAACCCCGCTGCTACCATAGCTTGGCTAACTTTAGCGCTCAATATTTCTTTAATATTCATTTTAATAGACTCTTTATATTGCTATTTGGCTCAATAGATTTATCAACCGTATTTATTGGCTATAGCCAACAGTGTGTGTCTTGAACCAACTAACTGCGATAAAGAAGTTATTCGCAGTTAGTCATTAATCTTTATTGTTCAGGTTTTGATGTTCTATCTTACCTGTCGTCCAAGTAACCCGAAATTTACTTTATTTTGCAAACTAAATGGTTTTTTAGCAAAGCGGTCAAGAAATTTTATCAGGGAGCTTAGTAAGCTAAGTGACTTGATAAAATTTCGCTGACAATGCCGCTAAAATATCATTTAGGAAGCAAAATTAGTGTTCACGGGTCGCATGGAACACTATATCCGGATGACGCTCCTGTGCTAGCGATAAATTCACCATAGTTGGCGCAACATAAGTTAAGTTATCACCACCATCAAGGGCTAAGTTATCCGCAGCTTTTTTCCTAAATTGCTCAAGCTTACGTTCATCATCACAGGTACACCAACGTGCTGTGGCAACACTTATTGGTTCGTAAATTGCCTCAACCTTGTATTCGGTTTTAAGGCGTTGCACAACAACTTCAAACTGAAGCACACCGACCGCACCCACTATCATGTCGTTGTTGGCTAAAGGTCTAAATACCTGTACAGCACCTTCTTCAGATAGCTGAATCAGGCCTTTTTGTAATTGCTTGGCTTTAAGTGGATCTTTTAAACGTATACGACGGAACATTTCCGGGGCAAAGTTTGGAATACCACTAAATTTCATTTCTTCGCCACTGGTAAAGGTATCACCAATTTGAATGCTGCCATGGTTGTGCAAACCGATAATATCGCCAGCAAAAGCTTGCTCAACATTGGCTCTATCACCCGCCATAAAAGTAACAGCATCGGCAATTTTAACATCTTTGCCAATACGTACTTGGCGCATTTTCATGCCTTTTTCATATTTGCCTGAGCAGATACGCATAAAGGCAATTCTATCGCGGTGTTTTGGATCCATATTGGCTTGAATTTTAAAAACAAAGCCTGAGAATTTTTCTTCTTCAGCTTTCACTTCGCGCACATCGGTTTGACGAGGTAAAGGCTTAGGAGCCCACTGAGTTAAACCATCAAGCATATGGTCGACACCAAAGTTACCTAAGGCGGTACCGAAAAATACCGGTGTTAATTCACCTTTTAAGAATTCGTCTAAATCAAACTCATGGGAAGCGCCCACCACTAATTCAAGCTCTTCGCGTAAGTCTTCAGCATAACTACCAATGGCTTGATCAAGCTCTGGGTTGTCTAAGCCTTTGATTACACGTTTTTCTTGAATGGTGTGACCTTGGCCTGATTGATAAAGAATAGTTTCATCTTCAAGAATGTTATAAACACCCTTGAATTCTTTACCCATGCCAATTGGCCAGGTAATAGGCGCACATTTTATTTTTAGTACGTCTTCCACTTCATCCATTACTTCCATAGGGTCGCGCACATCACGATCCATTTTGTTCATAAAAGTGATGATTGGCGTATCTCGTAAACGGGTAACTTCCATCAATTTGATGGTACGTGCTTCAACACCCTTAGCAACGTCAATAACCATAAGACATGAGTCAACAGCGGTTAAGGTACGATAAGTATCTTCTGAGAAGTCTTCATGGCCTGGGGTATCAAGTAGATTTACCAGGCAATCGTTGTACGGGAACTGCATAACAGAGGTGGTAATCGAAATACCACGATCTTTTTCCATTTCCATCCAGTCAGACTTGGCATGTTGGCCTGATTTTTTACCTTTAACGGTACCTGCTTTTTGTAAAGCTTGACCAAAAAGAAGAACTTTTTCTGTGATGGTGGTTTTACCCGCATCCGGGTGGGAAATAATCGCAAACGTTCTACGTAAGTCGACTTCCTGCTGTTGTACAGACATGCAAATTACCTGAAATATTAGGGGTTAAGTGTGCTAATTAGTTAGCGCACTTTTTGAAATAAAAAAAATTGCGCGCATTGTAACATTAAATTAGAAAATATTTGATAGAAAGCGCATATTTTTACGCGTTATTCGCTGGACTAATATCAGCTGCTTTAATTAGGGGAAGTTTGTTAATAATTGAAGTCTAGCGTGAGCCTGTCATTGATTTGCAGGCTCATCATCTTAGGTTTGATTTTCTTAATTTAGAAAAGCTCGGCAATAAATTGAAATTCGTTTTGCTCAAGCAAAGGCTGTTGAAAGCTTCTTGGGGAAGCTTGTGGCTTTTTTTGGTTAGCTGATATTTGTGTTGCAAGTAATTTAAGCGCATCGTCGCTAGAGACACCAGTAAGTCTACTTACATTTTCAATTGCTTGTGCAAGTACTAAGTTTGCCACATCACTTTGTGTTAATTGGCTATCTGTCTTAGGAGTGATTCTGTTAAACATACTAAACACCTCATCAATATTAGGGGTATTGCCTATAGTGGTTATCTTAGTCTTGTTTAGTTTTTAAACTAGAGAGATTGGGTTACCAATTGTAGAGATTTGTAACGAGGTAGCGTATGTTAAGCTTTAAAGCTCTAAACACATCACAATGGCATCTTCATAGCCAAAGCCAGTAGCACTAGGGTAATAGCCGGTACGACGAGATATTTCAACAAAACCTGTATTGATATAGAGCATTTGCGCGCTGATGTTTTTCGCTCTCACTTCTAGCCAAATTTTAATTGCTCCTTTGTTTTTTGCCTGCTCAATAAATTGATTTAATAGTTGTTTACCTAAACCTTGACCTTGCATAGTAGGTTTTACGCAAATATCCATTAAGGTCGCTTCATCGACAACAAACTCACCAATAAAAAAACCAACAATATCATTATCTTGCTGTGCGTAGTCACCAAAATATCTGCCACCAATACAGCTTGAAAATGTCTTTTCACTCCATGGGTGCGAGTGGCAGGCGTTTTCAATAACCATTAATGATGTTACTGATTCAAGGGTGACTGGCTTAAAGGTTAGTTTGTTCATATAAGTGGTTAGATATTAGCTGCCATAGCTGTTTTTTCATCATGGCTGAATGTTTAATTTCATCAAGGCTTGGCGTAATTAACTTGGCATGCTGATAACTTAAGTTTGCTATGTCGTCATAAAAGAACCAATTAAACAAGCCAAGATCGATATGATCTTGCTTTTCTGTAATATCAGCAATAGAGAGTGACAAAGACGTTAAGATATCAGCAAAGAGTCTATCCTTGGCAAGCTCAGCTAGCTCAAGTGTTATTGGCTGTTTTTCTTGCTTATCTTCAGTTGGTTTTGAATTGGCGCGTGCGTGCCACAAATCAATGCCCATTTCACTAAGATGTTGAAATTGTCGTTTAGAAATTGTCATAGCGAGCAAAAATCAATAAGGATACATCTATCATGACAGATAAATAACTTAGGTAAAAGGGTTGATTATTTGAAATAAAAGAGAGGAAAATGGCAGGGGTGGAGAGACTCGAACTCCCAACCATCGGTTTTGGAGACCGCTGTTCTACCAATTGGAACTACACCCCTGCAACGGAGACGAATTATACTTATGCTCAGCCAAAGGTAAAGAGGTATTTTGAAAAAAAAGTAAAAATTCGTTTGTTCGGCTAATTAATCAACAAAGTGATTTGAAACTAGCCGATAATATTAAATCTAAACGTTTAACAAGGCACAAGATAATATGGCACAAGTTAATATGGTGCCGCCTTTTTAATTCCTCTTAAATAACAAAATCTAAATTGATCTGGATAAGGATAAACATCTTTAAATATGCCGTTGGCAACATTGGTTTGGCACTGTTGCCAATAGCTAGCTTCAAGTAAATCGCTATGATGAAGCTTAAACGCTTTTAAATAAGCAGGATTTGCTAAGGCAAAGGTGGCAAGCTCTTCCGGAAACATATCGCCAGGCTCAACTGAGTACCAAGGCTCTGCCGCGTATATTTGTTCTTCGGTTACTGGCTCAGGTTTTACTCTAAAGTTAACTTCATTCATGTAGGTTATTTCATCGTAATCATAGAAAATAACCCTGCCATGGCGGGTAACACCAAAATTCTTTAACAGCATGTCACCAGGAAAAATATCGGCGGAAATAAGCTGTTTAATTGCTTCGCCATAGCCATACATGGCTTCATTGATCTTTTCAGTATCTTTATTCTTTAACGCGTCAGCTAAATAAAGGTTAAGGGGAATCATGCGCCTTTCAATATAAAGGTGTTCAATGATAATTAAATCATCTTCATAGCGAATAATAGACGGGGCAACTTTTTCAAGTTCGGCAAGTAACTCGTCACTAAATCTGTCTTTAGGAAAGGCAACTTCTGAATATTCCATGGTATCCGCCATACGTCCTACTCTGTCATGTAGCTTAACCAGGCGATATTTTCCTTTGACGTCCTTTTTAGTCATATTTTTACTTGGGGAAAACTTATCTTTGATAATTTTAAACACATAAGGATAAGAAGGCAGGGTAAATACTGACATCACCATACCTTTAATACCGGCGGCTAATTCAAAGCTGTCATTGCTGCTGGCTAAGTGATTTAAAAAGTCGCGATAAAACTGAGTTTTGCCTTGTTTATGAAAACCAATCGCTGAATATAAATCGGCTTTGGTCTTGTGGGGGATTAAACTTTGCAAAAAATTCACTAAAGCATGTGGATGCTGACAATCAACGAAAAAGTAGGCACGGGCAAAACCAAAAACTACCGCCATGCTTTCACTGGTGGTTAATAGTGCATCTATGTAAAGCCCGCCTTGTTCGTTATTTAATACTGAAACAATAAATGGTGTTTCGCCGCCGGGGGATAGTACTCGCCCTATGATGTAAGCGCCTTTATTGCGGTAGAAAGTAAAATTTAAAATATCAAAGCTTAACTCTTCTAGTTTGTAGCGAGTTTTGTGAGCTTGTTTTCGAAAAGCGCGGATAAGTGTTTCTACATCAGCGTCTAAGTCTTGATAAGGAATTTCAGTTTTATGAGCTTCCATGATCTCAACAATCGTTTGCTTTAAGCCTTTTTCAGCTGGACAGTACTGATTATAAATTTTCGGCGCTTGTTGTTCATCTAAGCGGCTTGCGGTGCTTTCAACAAAAATAAAGGCATTATGATAGTACTTACGCTCAAATAAACGACAAAATACTGAATTATAGAAAGTTTCCGCTAGCTCAGGTTGTTTGTGTTGGCTGAGTAAGTCGATGTAATTGCGTTTAACTTGCTGCCATAGTTCGTCATCTAATTCACTGATAAAAAAATCTTGTTTGATGGTATTAAAGGTTTCATTAACACGCTGATCATAAAAGGTGGTTCTATCTCGTGCTGCTTTTTGCACTTCACTCCATTGGCATTGCTCAAATCTATATTTGGCAGATTGTGTTATTTCAATGAAAAGTTGAATATGGCGCTCAAAGCCATTAAGAATGGTTTTCGCCAGTGCATAGGCAAGGTTATTCATAATCAGGCTCCTTTAAAGTATAAAGCTCACTATCGAGCATAATATGTCTTGAGCATACGATAAATACTTGGTAGTGAGCGATATGGTTTGCTAAATGTTGGCTATCATTAATATTTATACCGTACCTTTATGTCTATATTTATGCTTACTCAGGTTCGCTAATGGTTAGCTCAATGCTACCTAAGTAGGTTGCCGATAGGGTAAGTTGATCACTAGGTTGTAATAAGCGCTTATGTTTTAGTTGCTCAGCTATATATTGCTCTATTACGTACTTTTTTAGCTCAGTTGAAGTAAAACTACCAGAAAACACATATTTCATCGCGGTTGCGATTTTAAAACGGGTATCGGGTGGCGAAAACATAATACCTTCGGGCGTACCGGTTAAAATACTCATGTCTGAATTGAGCTCTTTGTTAGTTAATAGCGGGCTGTGTTGGCTAGTAGAAGCATTAACTTGATTACTTTGCAATAAGGTATTTTTGGCGATTTTATCTATCGGCCAAACCATTTCGCTAGCCATAGCACGTTGTTTTATTTGACCATTCAGCTTGGTTGTCAGCTCAATGTCATTGACGAGTGTTCGCCAGTCTTTACTGATGATCATAAAAGGGCCGGTTGGAAAGTAACCCGTTTTACTTTTCGCCTGTTCAAAGCCTTGACCGCTTTGAATATTGTCGAGGTTAATACCGCGCATAAGCAGTGCTCTGTCAGTAAAGTCGCCACATAAAAATAAAGCAAACTCAGTAGCTAAAATGTCGGTAGTATCAGTGATTTTAGTTAAGGGCCGCGCGCATAATTCTACTTCATAGTCTAATAGCTCATGCTTATAAACCTTAATAGCTTCTGATCTCGTCGGTGTTGTTGATTTGGCAAATAAAAAGGGCTTTTGCTTAGCCTCTACCTCATCGGCATGTTTGTGGTAATTTAAACCTGCGGCAATATGAGCGGGATGATTGCCAGCTGGGCTGAGTAAATTAGCTATCGGATAAGATTGTGTCTTTTGTCGATTATTTAAAGCAATAGACTGTATTTTTTCATAGCCAAGCTTTTGATAAACCGCAACGACATCGCCAGTTAAAGCAAATTTCTCGCTTAAGTTAATGGCATCAATGTTATCGCCATGATTTTTAACTACTAGCAGTACCAAGAGCTGATCATTTTGCTCTGTCATGGCTAAGGTGATGCCTTTATTAGCAGGTAAAAGGGTTAACGCGCTTGCAGTGAAACTCATGGCGAAGAACATAAGCGTTAGCAAATATTTCATGATTGACTCCTAAAAGCGGTAGAAAAGGCCAAGGCCAAATTGAGTTTGATTTGCTGTGCCTATATCTTTAATGATTGGGCTGTCGGCGGCATCACCAAGCAGTCGAGCATAGCTTAATCGTGAGTAAGCACCCCATTGTGGGCTAGAAAATAAGATAATGTTGGCGTTTACTGTGATATCAGTAAAACCTGCCTTGGCTTGAAAAGGTGTTAACCCTGAACTTTGCCCATCTTGTGCTGAAACGCCATAATAAGTGTTCATGTAATTATCATCGGCATAGCTTGATTCTAATTCGAGTTCAACTCGCCAAGGAATAAATAAAGGGAATGTGTAGGTAGATGAAAAGGTGGTTAGATAGCCTTCATGGGCTGAGGAAACGTCGGCAGTAGTTTGAACTCTTAGCTCTAATTCATCGTTATTGAGTAAAATACTATCACTAAAATGGCTAATATAGCCACCCAAGTTAATATTGGCATCAATAGTTTGCATCGCAGCGACTTGTTTATTACTTACCTCATCATCCCGGCCAAAATCATATTGCATCGCTAGGCCAAAGTGCCAAGCATTGTTAGAATATAAGGATGCTCTAGCGGTTAAGCCTTCGATTTCTACTGGTCGTTTAAAAAGGCTGAATTCAGAAATAATAGCCGGTACCACATCATGGTCTTTACTACCTGAATACTCATTTTTACTTAATGCCCCGAAGATAAGAAAACTGTCGCTATTTTCTTGATAATTATTTGCTAAACATAGCGTGTTTAAGCTCATGATTGAACTTAATAAAATTAGTTTGTGTCTAGGTAATATTCCCATAACTTTTCTCCAATAGGTTAGTACTGGGTTAGTATAAAATTGCTCGAATAGATGAAATACTCGCGTTTTACTTACAAGGAATAAATCAATGAAAATAGACGTAAAGCCAAGGAAATTGCCTGCTCAGGAGCGAGCTAAGTTTACTGTTAATGCCATTAAAGAAGCGGCTACTCATATTTTAGTTGCACAAGGCTATGAAAAATTCACCACGAATAAAGTCGCCGAAAGAGCGGGGGTAAGCATAGGCTCACTTTATCAGTACTTTCCTCGTAAAGAATCACTCATTGCCGCGATAAAAGAAGATCACTTTGCTCAGTTACGTGATTTAATGTTAGCTGCTTACCAACAAACCTTAGACAAACCCTTATCTGACGTTGCCAAGGCCTTTGTCTTAGCAGCATTCGAGGGGCATTTAATCGCGCCAGAATTGCATCGAGTGTTAAGTCATGAACTCCCCGAGTTAGGTGTAAAAGAAGATAATAACGATAAAGATTCTGTGCGCTTATTAGTGCAAACCATGTTTGAACAGCGACGAGATGAGCTGCGTGCTGATCTTAATATTCCTTTGGCGGCAAAAATGGTCAGCAAAACTGTCGAACATTTAGTGCATGAAGCGGTTTTGTTTGAACCAGAGCTGTTAGAAATAGCTGATTTTAGCCAAGAGTTAGTCCATTTTATTATGGCGTACTTAACGCAATCACCAAGTAAGTAACATAAAAAATGCTATTACAGCTTTAAAACGGAGTTTAACTTGCTATCAGGGGCGCGCGGTTTTAAAATTAGCCGCTTTTTAATTTAAGTTTACGCGCTTGTAGTTTGCGGCGTAATACTGTCAGAAACCAATAGTGAGCGATTAGTCAATTCATGCGAGTATCCGATTTTTCATTTAACCTTCCCGAAGAGCTTATTGCTCGTTACCCTAAAGCTGATCGTACTGGTAGTCGCTTGATGACTTTAGATGGCAATTCGGGTCGCATTCAAGATTTAGGTTTTGTGGATATTATCGAACAACTCAATGCCGGTGATTTATTAGTGTTTAATAATACTCGTGTAATACCTGCGCGCATGTTCGGTCAAAAGTCGACTGGCGGTAAAATAGAGGTACTGGTTGAGCGTATGTTAGACCAACATAGTGTTCTAGCGCATATCCGCTCAAGTAAATCACCTAAAGTTGATGCTGAGCTGCTTTTTGCCGGTAAAGAAAATGCTGAAATTAAAGCCACTATGGTTGCGCGCCACGGCGCGTTATTTGAACTTAAATTTCATGGTGAGCAAGGGGTGTTAAATATTCTTGAAGATATTGGCCATATGCCGCTACCTCCTTACATAGATAGACCTGATGAAGACAGTGATAAAGAGCGCTATCAAACGGTTTATAATGAAAAACCTGGCGCCGTTGCCGCGCCTACCGCAGGTTTACACTTTGATGAAGCCATTTTAGAGAAAATAAAAGCTAAAGGTGTTGAGTTAGCGTTTGTTACTTTGCATGTTGGTGCCGGTACATTCCAGCCAGTTAAAGTAGACGAAATTGCTGATCATATTATGCATGCTGAATATGTTGAAGTGCCTGATGAGGTTGTTCAGCAAATTCAAAATACTAAAGCGCGCGGTGGTCGAATTGTTGCAGTTGGCACAACGTCAGTACGTTCGTTAGAAAGCGCTGCTAAAGCTGCTAGTGATAAAGGCGAAGCCTTAAGCGCCTTTTATGGTGATACAGATATTTTTATCACCCCAGGTTATCAATTTAAACTGGTGGATGCCTTACTTACTAACTTTCATTTATCTGAATCAACCTTATTAATGTTAGTGAGTGCTTTTGCAGGTTATGAGCATATTATGCCTGCTTATCAGCATGCCATTAAGGAAAAGTATCGATTTTTTAGTTATGGCGATGCCATGTTTTTAACTAAACAAACATCAGCATAACAATTGTGTGTTGGTAAATATTCACTTACCAATCAATAAACTAAGCACCGCCGGCCTGTTTTGCTAGTGGGTGAAGAGAGTAAAAAATGACAGAAACTGTAAAAAATAGAATGAAATATGAATTGATCAAAAAAGATGGCAAAGCCAGAAGAGGCCGCCTTATTTTTGATCGCGGTGTCGTAGAAACCCCTGCTTTTATGCCTGTTGGTACCTACGGCACAGTAAAAGGCATGAAAACCGATGAAGTTGAAGCAACTGGCGCTGATATTATATTAGGCAATACCTTCCATTTAATGTTGCGTCCAGGTACAGATATTATTGAGCAACATGGTGGCTTACATGGCTTTATGAATTGGGATAAGCCAATTTTAACTGACTCGGGTGGTTTTCAGGTATTTAGCTTAGGTGAAATGCGTAAAATTACTGAAGAAGGTGTATTGTTTAGCTCGCCAGTCAATGGTGAAAAAATTATGTTAACGCCTGAGCGTTCAATGGAAGTACAGCGTAGCTTAAATTCAGATATCGTGATGATTTTTGATGAGTGTACGCCATACCCAGCAACACATGAAGAATCTAAAGAGTCGATGGAATTATCGCTTCGTTGGGCGCAGCGCTCAAAAGATGCTCACGGCGATAGCATGAATGCTTTATTTGGTATTGTCCAAGGCGGCATGTACGAAGATTTACGTGAAATCTCTATCAAAGGCTTAAAAGATATCGAATTTGATGGTTATGCCATTGGCGGTTTATCAGTAGGTGAGCCAAAAGAAGACATGATTCGCATATTAGATCACACCGCGCCCTTGATACCTGAAAATAAGCCCCGATATCTGATGGGAGTAGGCAAGCCTGAAGATTTAGTTGAAGGTGTTCGTCGCGGTATTGATATGTTTGATTGCGTTATGCCAACGCGTAATGCCAGAAATGGTCACTTATTCGTTAATGATGGTGTAATAAAAATCCGCAATGCTAGCCATAAAACAGATACTGGACCATTAGATCCAACCTGTGATTGCTACACCTGCAAAAACTACTCACGCGCTTATTTACATCATTTAGATAAGTGTAAAGAAATTTTAGGTTCGCAATTAAACACCTTACATAACTTGCACTTTTATCAACGCGTAATGCAAGGATTGCGTGATGCCATTGAGCAAGGTAAATTAGACGACTTTGTTGAAGAGTTTTACGCTCTGCGTGGTTTACCTGTTCCGCCTTTGGCTGAAGGTAGTAAGCAGGTTTAGTGGTAAGAATTTTCTGACACTGATATAGCTATTGGTGTCATGTTCAGTTTTTAAATAATAAGAAGTAAGAGGATATTATGAGTTTATTAATCGGTACAGCACACGCTCAAGCAGGCGCTCCAGCACCAGCCGGTGGTGGCATGGAAATGATCATTATGCTAGCCGTGTTTGGTTTAGTGTTTTACTTTATGATTTACCGCCCGCAAGCTAAACGTGTAAAAGAGCATAAAAGCTTAATGGAAGCCTTATCTAAAGGTGATGAAGTACTAACTCAAGGTGGTATTGTTGGTAAAATCGTTAAAGTATCTGATGAGAAAGATTTTATTGCTATCAGTGTTGCTGAAGGTACTGAAGTGACAATTCAAAAAGCAGCCATTAGTGCGGTTTTACCTAAAGGCACAATGAAAAACTTATAATTGATTTTTTATTTAAAGGCTTATTTTCTTTGGTAAATAAGCCTTTTGCTTAAATAAAAGTTGTTATAGCCGTGCTCAATTTAAGATAAAAAAGGACACATAGTGTTAAACAAGTACCCTTTATGGAAAACACTGATGGTGGCATTTATTGTTGCCTTAGGTGCGCTCTATGCCACACCTAACCTATATGGTGAAGCGCCAGCTGTTCAGGTGTCTGGCTTACGAGGTGTTGAAGCTGATGCCGCAACACTTGATCAAGTGAAAGCACAATTAGAACAAAATAATATTGCTTACGACAACATTGCCTTGGACAAAGGGCAGATTTTAACGCGCTTTAAAGACACTGAGTCGCAACTAAAAGCCCGTGATATTCTTGATGACCATTTAGGCAAGCAATATTCAGTCGCGTTAAATTTAACACCAAATACACCAGACTGGTTAGCAAGCATTGGTGGTGCGCCAATGAAGCTAGGTCTTGATTTAAGTGGTGGTGTTAGCTTCTTAATGGAAGTGAACATGAAAGAAGCGATGGCAAAAGCCAAAGCGGGCTTAGTGGGTGAATTTCGTAACGATTTACGTAATGAGAAAATTCGTTATCGTAGCGTTAAAGAAGACGGCGACAACATAGTAGTAATATTCCGTAAAGTTGAAGATTTACAAGCCGCGGAGTCGTTACTAGAAAAGCGCTATCGTGATCTTGTTTTAACAACTGATGAAGATGAGCTGTTAATTAAAGCGTCGATGACTGAGCAAAAGCAAAAAGAAATTCGTGAATATGCGCTGCAACAAAACATTACTATCATCCGTAATCGTGTTAATGAGTTAGGTGTCGCTGAGCCATTAGTACAACGTCAAGGTAAAAAGCACATAGTGATTGAGTTACCGGGTGTACAAGATACAGCAAAAGCGAAAGAGATCTTAAATGCGACGGCAACGATTGAGTTTAGATTAGTTGATACTGAAGGTGACTTAACCAGCGCGTTAAATGGTCGTGTGCCAGCGAGCTCAATTTTACTTACCGACCGTGATGGCAAACCATCACTACTTAAAAAGCGTATTATGCTAACGGGTGATCACATCACCGATGCTAAATCTGGCTTTGATGAATATTCACGCCCACAAGTAAATATCTCGCTTGATAGTGCTGGCGGTAGCAAGATGTCTAACGGTACGAAAAACAATATTGGTAAGCCAATGGCTACGGTATTTATTGAGTACAAAGCGACAGATAAGAAAGATGCTGAAGGTAATATCATCTTTGAAAAAGTTGAAGAAATCATCTCAATTGCCACCATTCAAGCGCGTTTAGGTAAAACTTTCCGTATTACTGGTGCTGGCAGTCAAGCTGAAGCCCATAACTTAGCACTATTACTTAGAGCGGGTGCCTTGATTGCGCCAATTACTATTGTTGAAGAACGTACGGTTGGTCCAACGCTAGGTGCTGAAAACGTACAGTTAGGCTTTAAAGCCATTATGTTAGGTTTTGCTTTTGTTTTTGCCTTTATGATGTTCTATTACCGTGCCTTTGGTGTGGTCGCTAACTTAGCCTTAGGTGCTAACTTAGTATTGATTGTTGGTGTTATGTCAATGATCCCAGGTGCGACATTAACCTTGCCGGGTATGGCAGGTATTGTATTAACCGTAGGTATGGCAGTTGATGCTAACGTGCTTATTTTTGAACGTATCCGTGAAGAAATTCGTGAAGGTAAGTCAATTCAACAAGCCATTCACCAAGGTTATGAAGCAGCGTTTTCAACTATTATTGATGCCAATATCACCACCTTAATTGCCGCGCTTATTTTATTTGCTGTTGGTACAGGCCCTGTGAAAGGTTTCGCGGTAACATTGTCAATTGGTATTATCACCTCAATGTTTACCTCTGTTGTGGCATCAAGAGCGGTAGTTAATGCTGTTTGGGGTGGTAAACGCCTTGAAAAGCTTTCTATATAGTAAGGTGAGAGTTTAAAGATTATGTTTAGTTTTAGATTAAAAGAAACTGTTGCCTTTATGAGCTATCGCAAGTATGCGATGATCTTTAGTGCACTATTAATGCTGGCGGCAGTCGCCTCTCTGGCCACCAATAAGTTAAACTTTGGTTTAGATTTTACTGGCGGTACCTTAATTGAAGTAGGCTTTGAACAAGCCGCTGATTTGGAAACGCTACGCGGTGTTATGACCAGTAATGGTTATCCTGAAGCGAAAATTCAATTTTACGGGAGTAGCCGTGATGTTGTCATTCGCTTAGGTTTACGTGATGACGTTAAAGCGGAAATGTTAGGTAACCAAGTACTTGATATTTTGCAAGAAAATACTGGGCAAAACATAGATATGCGCCGTATTGAGTTTGTTGGAGCAAGTGTTGGTGATGAACTAGCTGAGCAGGGTGGCTTAGCCATGTTAACGGCACTAATTTGTATTTTAGTGTATGTTGCCTTTCGCTTTGAGTGGCGCTTTGCTATCGGCTCTGTGGCAGCATTATTCCATGATGTCTTGTTAACACTGGGCTTATTCTCTGTACTAGGTTTAGAGTTTGACTTAACGGTACTGGCGGCAATTTTGGCTGTTATTGGTTACTCCCTTAACGATACCATTGTTGTTTCTGACCGTATTCGTGAAAACTTCCGTAAGTTACGTACTGGTACTGCTGAAGAGATCATCAATATCTCATTAACGCAAACCTTAAGTCGTACCTTTATTACCTCATTGACAACCTTATTGGTATTAGCAGCGTTGTTTTTCTGGGGTGGTGCTTTAATTCATGGTTTTGCTACTGCGTTATTATTTGGTGTTTTTGTTGGTACTTACTCGTCAATTTATGTTGCTTCATCAGTAGCATTAACTTTAGGCATTTCAAAAGAAGATTTGATCCCTGAAGTGATTGAAAAAGAAGGTGCTGATCAAGAAGAAATGATGCCTTAGCATTTAGCTTAACTAAAGCAATTTAGTAAAAGCCGACACTTAGCTGTCGGCTTTTTTGTTGCTAACATACACCTGATAATAATTGCACTACACTTACCCTTACTGTATCCTGCACGCCCTCACGGCTAGGTGTTGTTTTAAGCACACTATTTCTAGCCTTATATGTTTCAAAGAGAGTATTTATGAGTTTTACCTCACTAGGTTTATCTGCCCCAATTCTAAAAGCCGTTGCTGAGCAAGGTTATCAAACACCTTCGCCTATTCAAGCGCAAGCAATTCCTGCGGTTATTTCAGGTCGCGATATTATGGCGGCAGCGCAAACTGGCACAGGTAAAACCGCAGGCTTTACTTTACCTTTACTTGAGCGTTTATCGTTTGGTAATAAAGTCTCATCGAACAATGTTCGCGCTTTAGTGTTAACGCCAACCAGAGAGTTAGCGGCGCAAGTAGGTGATAGTGTAGAAACTTATGCAAAACACGTAAATATTAGCTCTACGGTGGTTTTTGGCGGCGTTAAAATTAACCCACAAATGATGCGCCTTAGAAAAGGCGTTGATATTTTAGTGGCGACACCGGGGCGCTTACTGGATTTATATAACCAAAATGCGCTTAAGTTTTCGCAACTGGAAGTGTTAGTGCTAGATGAAGCCGATCGTATGCTAGATATGGGCTTTTTACGTGATATTAAAAAGATCTTGGCGTTATTACCTAAACAGCGACAAAACTTATTATTCTCAGCAACTTTTTCGCCTGAAATACGTGAATTAGCCAAAGGCTTAGTACATAAGCCGCTTGAGATTTCAGTGAACCCAGAAAACAGCACTGCGGAAAAAGTGACTCAGTGGATAACCGCAGTAGATAAAAAGCGTAAGCCTGCATTATTAACACACCTAATTAAAGAAAATAATTGGCAGCAGGTGTTAGTGTTTACTAAAACCAAACACGGTGCTAATCGATTGACGCGTCATCTTGAAAGTGAGGGCTTATCAGCAGCAGCCATTCATGGCAATAAGAGCCAAGGGGCGCGCACTAAAGCGCTTGCTGCCTTTAAGGACGGCTCGGTTAAAATCTTAGTGGCAACTGATATCGCCGCCCGTGGTATTGATATTGATTTATTACCGCAAGTGGTTAACTTTGAATTACCAAATGTACCTGAAGATTATGTGCATCGTATTGGACGAACAGCACGTGCTGGGAATACAGGTCAGGCATTATCTTTTGTGTGTGCAGATGAACTACAGTTACTCTGGGATGTTGAACATGTTATTCAACAGCATATAGAGCGTCGTGTTATTGAAGGTTTTGTGCCGGTTAATGAGTTGGGTGAGTCTCGACCTATAAGACCATTAAAAGCGAAAAAGCCAAAGAAACCGAAAAAACCTAAGCAGGCCAAAGTAGAGCATAAAGACGGCCAGCGCTCAGGGGAAAATGCTCGTGGTCATCAGCCTGCAAAAGCGCAGCGTAAGCCGGCCAATAAAAAAACTACTGGAAATAGCGCTAATAGCAATAAAAATAAACAAGGAAAAAAGCCAAAGCAAAACCCAAGCAAAGGCAATGCTAATAACAACCAAGCACAGGCTAAAAAGCCAAGCCGAGCTAATAGCCGTACCAGCAAGAATCAAAACCGCTAATACTCTGCACAATCATAGAGTAGGCTGGTAGTATTTTAACTACTCAGCCTAGCTTGTTTTTGCTGTTAAGTAGCCTAAATTTGATAATTCTGCTTGGTTAAAGGTGTTAATAACATCACCGATAACGATTAAGCTCGGTGGTTTAATATTGTGCTCTTTAACAAGCCCAGCTAGCTTAGTTAGTGTGCCTTTAAATACTTGCTGACTTTGTCTTGTGCCATTACAAATGATTGCTGCTGCCGTGTTGGAGTCTCTTCCAGCACTGATTAATTGCTCTGTGATAATAGGTAGGCTAGTGATGCCCATATAAAACACGATAGTTTGTTGGCTATCGTTAAGGGTATGCCAAGGTAAGTCTAATGCACCATTATCTTGCACATTACCTGTTATAAAGGTGCAACTGCGCGCCACTTTTCTATGGGTTAGCGGTATGCCTGCATAACTTGTACAGGCTGAGGCAGCTGTCATACCCGGTACAATATGACAAGCAATACCATGTTCAAGCAGGTACAGTGCTTCTTCACCGCCACGACCAAAAACAAAGGGGTCGCCACCTTTTAATCTTAATACGCGTTTATTTTCACGGGCATGATCGCGTAGTAGTTTATTGATGCCTTCTTGTGGAACTCTATGATTCGCTTGTTTTTTTCCAACATAGATACGCTGACATTCACTCGGTAGTAATGCCATTATTTCTTCACTGACTAAGCGATCGTAAATAACAACCTCGGCTTGTTGAATAAAGCGATAAGCTTGTAGTGTTAATAAATCAGGGTCGCCAGGGCCTGCGCCTACCAGTGCAACTTCTCCCCTGACAAAGGCTTGTTTATTTGGATTGATGTTATTCATGACTGCTTTTACATAACTATCGAGAACTAGATATTGTAGTTATAGCAAATTAAACGCCAGTAATTATTTTTACCTAGCTAGAACAAGAAAAACTAAGGCATTTCGTTGGCTAAAAATAGCCATAAAAAAAGCGCTTAGGCAAATAAGCCATAAGCGCTTTTCTTATTAATCAGAGCCGCTTTAAATCAGGTGCTGCTACTTGCTTAGCGCTTCACCTAAATGAGGGCGAATGTCTTTTAAGATGTCTTTTTGTAAGCCAGTGCTACTTGCAACTATGTTGCCTGATTTAGCATGGTTATGACCACCAACAAAGTCAGTCACTAAACCGCCTGCTTCAATTACCAGTAACTCACCTGCAGCGGTATCCCAAGGCTTTAAACCAATTTCAAAGAAACCGTCTACACGACCAGCAGCAACATAAGCTAAATCAAGCGCTGCAGAGCCAGCACGACGCATGTCTGAAGTCTTTAAGAATAATGTGCTAAACATTGCCATATACGCTTGGCTGTGCTGTTTATGCTTAAATGGGAATCCTGTCGCTAGAATTGCGCCAGCTAATTCTTTGTTTTTGTTTACACGAATACGGAAGCCGTTTAATTGTGCACCTTTACCACGACTTGCAGTAAATAACTCACCACGAATTGGATCAAAAATAACGGCTTGGTCTAATTTACCTTTTACTTTTAAGGCAATAGAAACGGCAAAGTGAGGAATGCCTTTAACAAAGTTGGTAGTGCCATCAAGTGGATCGATAATCCATTGATAGTCTTCATCTGAGCCCTTAGATACGCCAGTTTCTTCACCAATAATAGTGTGTTCTGGGTATGATTTACGAATAGTCTCAACAATGACTTGTTCAGCGTTAATATCAACACTACTAACAAAATCATTAGTGCCTTTAGATTCAACTTCAACTTTGTCGAGTTGCTCAAATGAGCGAACAATAACTTTACCGGCTGTACGCGCAGCGCGCACGGCAATATTTAGCATGGGATGCATAATAGAGTACCTATTTGTAAATGGCTTTTAAAAGAACAAAAGTGATTTTCCGCACTCGGAAAATCAAGCGGCGCGTAGTATAGCAAAATGAAACTAAGATGGCGAACAATTCAAGTAAAAAATCGTACAAAAACTGTCCGGTGCAAATAGTGTGATGTTATATATACCTGAATTCGGTTTAAGAGATATGCTAACAATTTGAAATATAAATAGTTAATCATAAGATTTGCACTCTAGCTTGATAATTCTCACTTAATTCAAGGCAAATTTCGCGTCAATAGCCAGTCTATTGCAAGTAAATTTAACGCAGAAGTAAGTAAAATTAGTTGCTAGAGAGTTATTTATTAAGCCGAGATCAGCTTATATAGATAATTCAACTATAAAAGATCAATTCGCCATAGCGCCATAGGCAAAATTCGCGTGCTTTTTATTAAGTACAGCAGTAATCTTCTATGATAGAATTGCTAACAATTTTAGCCATCTAGATGTGAATCTTAATTTCATCAAATGGCAGCTTAGTAATTTAGTAAAGAATAGAGTAAAGAATGTCTGAATCATCAAAGAACTTATTAGATAAAGTAAAGATTGTCTTGGTCAATACCTCTGATTGTCGAAATATCGGCTCAGCAGCACGTGCGATGAAAACCATGGGCTTAAGTCAGCTAGTTTTGGTTGACCCTATCGAAATGCCTAATGGTCAAGCCCAAGCACTCGCTGCAGGCGCTACCGATGTATTGGCTAATGCCAAAGTGGTTAGTACTTTAGCAGAGGCGATTGATGATTGTGGTTTAGTGGTTGGTACCAGTGCCCGTTCTCGCACCTTACCCTGGCCTATGTTAGAGCCAAGAGACTGTGGTGAGAAAATGGTCAGTGAGGCAAGTGAATACCCAGTAGCTTTAGTGTTTGGCCGAGAAAGTAGCGGCTTAACTAATGAAGAGCTACAAATGTGTCACTTTCATGTACAAATTCCAGCAAACCCTGAATATAGCTCTTTAAATCTTGCTATGGCGGTACAAACCTTAAGTTATGAAGTGCGCACAAGTTATTTACTCGCGCATGATCAAGATTACCAAGAGCGCAGCACAGGCAACGGCAACTTAGTTAAAGCCACCAGTGAAGATGATGAGCTATATCCGGTAACAGAAGAAACAGAGCGCTTTTATGAGCACTTTGAAAAGGCATTAAAAGCGACAGGCTTTATTGTTGAAAATCACCCAGGTTTAGTGATGACCAAATTGCGTCGTTTATTTAATCGCGCAAGACCAGATGTTAAAGAAGTTAAAATGATGCGCGGTATTCTTGCCTCAATGGAAAGAGCCGCCAAAGAAAATAAAGAGTAATTGTCTTACACGCATAGGCGTCAAGATAATAGTTAATGTAAGGAAAAATTATGTTTAGTCGTATCAAAGAAGATATTAATAGTGTCTTTGATAGAGATCCAGCTGCCCGTAACAGTTTTGAAGTATTGCTAAATTATCCGGGCTTACATGCCGTTTGGTTTCATCGCATTAGTCATAAATTGTGGAAGGCAAACTGGAAATTACTGGCACGATTTTTCTCAACATTTTCACGTTGGTTAACTGGTATTGAAATTCACCCAGGCGCAACTATTGGTCGACGTTTTTTTATTGATCACGGTATGGGGGTGGTTATTGGCGGCACTGCTGAAATAGGTGATGACGTAACCTTATACCAAGGGGTTACGTTAGGTGGTACTAGCTGGAAGGCCGGAAAGCGTCACCCAACCTTAGAAGATAATGTCGTTATTGGTGCAGGTGCGCAGGTGCTTGGCCCTATCACTATAGGTAAAGGTGGTAAAGTCGGCTCAAACTCTGTGGTTGTAAAGGATGTACCCGCTAATGCTACTGCGGTTGGTATTCCGGGCAAAATTGTACCAGATAAAAAGGTACGTGAAGAAAATGACAAGCGTGAACAAGTGGCGCAAAAGTATGGCTTTGACGCCTATGCGGTTTCCGCGGATAGCCCAGATCCGGTTGCTAAAGCCATTGGTCGCTTAATAGATCACGTTCATTTAATGGACAGCCGCGTAACTGATTTATGCAAAGAAATTAATAATCTTGGTGGTGACGTTTGCTCAAAAGATTTACCTGAGTTACGAGTCGGTGAGTTTGTTGAAGATGAAATCGCCGCAGCCAAGCGACGTGAAAGTAAAGTCGCCAGTTTTGATCCTGAAATTTAATAGTCGTTTATTATTGAAAATAAAAGGCTAATAACAAAACCTTCTAATATAGCTGGCATGAATGCCAGCTATTACTTTTCCCACAGATTTTCTTGATGTATAATACTTGAGTAGATTAGTCGGGTATATATTTGACTATTTTATATGGTTATGTAAAATGCGCGGCATTCAATTAATAAGTTTTATTTGGTTGTCCTGCTAAATAGTTTTACTTATTACCCTGTTGAGTATTTGAGAGCAGATTATGAAACTTACCTCTAAAGGTCGCTATGCAGTTACCGCTATGCTTGACGTGACGATTCACGCAGTATATGGGCCGGTATCTTTGGCTGATATATCTGAACGCCAAGGTATTTCTTTATCTTATTTAGAGCAGCTTTTTTCTCGTTTACGAAAGCATGGTTTAGTTACTAGTGTGCGTGGTCCAGGTGGTGGTTACCGTTTGGGTAAATGTTCTGCTCAAATTGCTGTTGCCGATGTTATTAGCGCAGTGAATGAAAGCGTTGATGCCACTAAGTGTTCTGGTAAAGGTAATTGTCAAGGTGGCGAGCAGTGTTTAACACATTCACTTTGGCAAGGCTTAAGTGAACGTATCGAAGAGTTCTTACGTAACATTACCTTATCCGAATTAGTGGCGAAGCGAGATGTACAAACTGTTTCACAGCGCCAAGATGAATTACATACAGGGCAAAACAAAGAAATTGCTTTAGAAACCCTGATCACTACAAAGAATATAGTTAATGACTGGTCTTAACCTGTCATATTGAAATTACAAAAGAGAGAGTTAGCGAATGAAGCTTCCTATTTACTTTGATTACTCTGCTACAACACCTGTTGATAAACGCGTAGCAGAAAAAATGATGCAATATATGACCACTGAAGGGCATTTTGGTAATCCTGCCTCGCGTTCTCATAAGTTTGGTTGGCAAGCCGAAGAAGCGGTTGATATTGCACGTAATCAGATTGCTGAATTAATTAATGCTGATCCTAGAGAAATCGTCTTTACTTCAGGGGCAACAGAATCAGATAACCTTGCTATTAAAGGTGCAGCAAACTTTTACAGTAAAAAAGGTAAGCACATTATTACCTGTAAAACAGAGCATAAAGCCGTATTAGATACGTGTCGTGAATTAGAGCGTCAAGGCTTTGAAGTGACGTATCTTGACCCGGAAGAAAATGGCTTAATTGACTTAAATAAGTTAAATGAAGCGATGCGTGATGACACAATTTTAGTGAGTATTATGCATGTAAACAATGAAGTGGGTGTGATTCAAGATATTGCTGAAATTGGTGAAATGTGTCGCGCTAAGAAAATTATTTTCCATGTTGATGCCGCGCAAAGTGCTGGCAAAATCAACCTTGATATGCAGCAAATGAAAGTCGACTTATTGTCTATTTCAGCGCATAAAATGTATGGCCCTAAAGGTATTGGTGCTTTATACGTACGTCGTAAACCGCGTATTCGTTTAGAGTCACAAATGCATGGCGGTGGTCATGAGCGTGGTATGCGCAGCGGTACCTTAGCAACACATCAAATTGTTGGTATGGGCGAAGCATGTCGTATTGCTAAAGAAGAGATGGCGCAAGATTTAGAGCACGTAACAAAAATGCGTGACAGATTATGGGCCGGCATTAGCTCAATGGAGCAAGTGTTCGTTAATGGTGATTTTGATAAACGTTATGCAGGTAACTTAAATGTTAGCTTTAACTTTGTTGAAGGCGAATCACTTATTATGGCGTTAAAAGACTTAGCGGTATCATCGGGTTCAGCCTGTACATCGGCAAGTTTAGAGCCTTCATATGTATTACGTGCTTTAGGCTTAAACGATGAAATGGCGCATAGCTCTATTCGCTTTAGTTTTGGTCGATTCACCACAGAAGAAGAAATTGATTACGCGATTGACTTAATTCAAAAATCAATTGGTCACTTACGTGATATGTCACCGCTTTGGGAAATGTTCAAAGACGGTATTGATTTAGACTCAATCGAGTGGGCAGCGCACTAATAACGTGCCTGAGAAATAAATTTTTGCTAAGTGACAAAATATAGCGTGTTGCTTAGTTCAAGCTAGGAGAGTGTTATGGCTTACAGTGAAAAGGTTATTGATCATTATGAGAACCCACGTAACGTTGGTTCAATGGATAAGAATGATCCATCAGTAGCAACAGGTATGGTGGGTGCACCTGCATGTGGCGATGTAATGAAGTTGCAACTTAAGATATCAGACGAAGGTATCATTGAAGATGCTAAGTTTAAAACTTATGGTTGTGGCTCTGCTATTGCCTCTAGCTCACTTGTTACTGAGTGGGTTAAAGGTAAATCAATTGAAGAAGCAGGCGAAATAAAAAATACTGAAATTGCAGAAGAATTAGCATTACCTCCGGTAAAAATTCACTGCTCAATTTTAGCTGAAGATGCAATCAAAGCGGCTATTGACGATTACCAAAGCAAACACGGTAAGTAGCAGGAGAATCTCATGTCTGTAACCATGACTGCTGCTGCTAATGAGCGCGTAAAGTCTTTTATGGCAAACCGAGGCAAGGGCTTAGGTTTGCGCTTAGGGATTAAAACGACAGGATGCTCAGGTTTGGCTTATGTTCTGGAATTCGTTGATGAGCTAAATGAAGATGATGAAATGTTCTCAATTGATGATGTTAACATTATTATCGATGCAAAAAGCTTAGTTTACCTTGAAGGTATTGAGTTAGACTTCGTTAAAGAAGGTCTCAATGAAGGCTTCAAGTTTATCAACCCGAACGCCAAAGGCGAATGTGGTTGTGGCGAAAGCTTTAACGTTTAGCGCATTTAATAAAACGCTAAATCGTATTTAATTAGTAAAAGCACTCTTTAGTGCTTTTACTTTGTTTAGCTAGTAAGTAATTTGCTAGCTAAACAAAGTAAAAATATTTACTCAACTTATGCTTGCTGGATATACACTGTGAATTACTTTCAACTTTTTGATATGGAAACTTCATTCGAAGTCGATCTTAATCAGCTTTCTTCAACTTATCAGCAGTTGCAAAAAACAGTGCACCCTGATCGTTTTGCTCATGCTTCATCACAAGAACAATTAATCGCCGTGCAAAAATCTGCCGAGATTAATGATGCTTATCAAGTACTAAAAGAACCACTAAAGCGTGCTGAATATTTGCTAACACTTCGCGGTGTCGATATGCCTGACGAGCAAAATACCTATGGCGATACCAGCTTTTTGATGCGCCAGATGGAGTTAAGAGAAATGCTAGAAGAGGTTGCTCATGCTGATGATATTGACGCGGCGCTGTTTGCCTTACAAGAAGAGCTAGCAACCGAGTATCAAGCAATTTTTACTCAACTACAGCAGCAAATTACCGAAAACAGCAAAGAGTCTAATAGCTTAGCATGTGATAATTTGCGTAAGTTAAAGTTTTATCAAAAATTGAACGTAGAAGTAGAGCGCTTAGAAGACACCTTGTTTGATGATTAAGCCCCTTAAACTGTTTCACTTTACTTTTTTCATTAAAAATCGACATTAAGAAAAGCCATGGCCTTATTACAAATTGCAGAACCTGGTCAAAGTACCGTTCCTCATGAGCACAGATTAGCTGCCGGAATAGATTTAGGCACAACAAATTCACTGATTGCCAGTGTGCAAAGTGGTAGCACGAAAACCTTAATTGATAGTGACGGCAGTGATATTGTGCCATCTATTGTTAGCTATCAAGAAAACGAAACTTTAGTAGGTAAGGCTGCTCAAGCGTTAACTGTAAAAGATGCGAAAAATACCATTACTTCTGCTAAACGTTTAATTGGTCGCTCTTTAACTGATATTCAAAGCAAATATCCATCATTACCTTATGAGTTTTGCGGTGATGAAAATCACCCAGAAATTATGACTCGTAAAGGCGCTGTTAATCCGGTACAAGTTTCTGCACAAATCTTGAAAACACTTAATGCACGAGCTGAAGCTAGCCTAGGTGGCGAATTAACGGGTGTGGTAATTACCGTACCTGCGCACTTTGATGATGCGCAAAGACAAAGCACAAAAGATGCTGCTAAATTAGCGGGCCTTAATGTATTACGTTTGCTTAATGAGCCAACAGCAGCTGCCGTAGCCTATGGTTTAGATTCTGGTCAAGAAGGTGTTATTGCCGTTTATGATTTAGGTGGCGGTACCTTTGATATTTCCATTTTACGATTAAATAAAGGCGTATTTGAAGTATTGGCAACGGGTGGTGATTCAGCGTTAGGTGGTGACGATTTTGATGTTGCTATTGTTGATTACTTAGTTGAAAAAGCAGAACTTGCTCGCCCATTATCACCAGAAATTGAACGTCAGTTAATGCAGCAAGCCTGTTTTGCTAAAGAACAATTAACGGATAACGAGCAAGTCGAGATTGAATTAGCGCTTGAAAATGGCGCTTGGTCTCATACATTAAATAAGCAAACCTTTGAGCAGCTGGTCTCTAGCTTAGTTAACAAAACACTTCGCGCTTGTCGTCGCAGCTTAAAAGATGCGCAAATTAGTGTTGATGAAGTGATTGAAGTTGTTATGGTGGGTGGCTCAACTCGCGTGCCGCTAGTACGTGCAGAAGTTGAGAAATACTTTAAAAAGACACCATTAACTTCAATTGACCCAGATAAAGTGGTTGCTATCGGCGCTGCTATTCAAGCTGATATTTTAGCGGGTAACAAGCCTGATAGTGATATGTTGCTACTGGATGTTATTCCACTCTCGCTTGGCTTAGAAACCATGGGCGGCTTGGTAGAAAAAGTTATTCCACGCAATACCACGATACCTGTGGCGAAAGCACAAGAGTTTACCACCTTTAAAGATGGTCAAACGGCGATGGCAGTACACGTACTTCAAGGTGAGCGAGAGTTAGTTGATGATTGTCGTTCACTGGCTCGTTTTGAGCTAAGAGGTATTCCAGCAATGACAGCAGGCGCTGCGCATATTAGGGTAACATTTAAAGTGGATGCTGATGGTTTGCTTTCTGTTTCAGCAATGGAAAAATCAACCGGTGTTGAATCAAGCATAGAAGTGAAGCCTTCATTTGGCTTAGATGACAGTAAAATTAGCCAAATGATCAAGGACTCAATGAGTAACGCCGCGGAAGATATGCAGGCACGCATGCTTAAAGAGCAGCAAGTAGAAGCCGCTCGTGTGATTGAGTCTGTACAAGCAGCACTTGCCACTGATAAGGCGTTATTAACGGAAGATGAAGTTAATACCATAGAGAAAGATTTAAAAGCCTTAGCCACCATTAGCCAAGGCAGTGAAACAAAAGCAATAGAAGATGCTATTGAAGTAGTAAACCAAAGCACGGCAGTATTTGCCGAGCGAAGAATGGATAGTTCGATTAGTAAAGCGCTATCTGGTCAATCTGTAGATAAGGTTAAATAAACAATGCCAAAAATTATATTTTTACCTCATGAAGAGCTATGCCCAGATGGTGCAGTAGTTGAGGCTGAACAAGGTGAAAGCGTATTAAATGTCGCACTTAAAAATGACATTGGTATTGAGCATGCTTGTGAGAAAGTGTGTGCTTGTACCACATGCCATGTCATCATTCGTGAAGGTTTTGACTCAATCGAAGAAAGTGATGAGCTAGAAGATGATATGCTTGATAAAGCATGGGGTTTAGAGCCAGAATCTCGCTTAGGCTGTCAAGCGATTGTTGAAGATGAAGACCTAGTGGTAGAAATTCCTAAATATACTGTGAATATGGTTTCTGAGAACCACTAGTGATTTAAACAGATAAGTATTTTTAAAGGGCAATAACAGCAATGTTATTGCCCTTTTTTGTTAGCTCTAACTCAAAGTCGGAGGTTAGTATAAGTAGATTATTGGCGTTACCTCTAGGTTTTATATTGTATGCAATTTGTTTCTTTGTTATGGTTAATCGGCTAGGGAAGGTGAATAGTAGAAGTATTGTTTTCAAGGTATAGCAATTGAAAGCAATAACTCACTATTTTTGTATTTCTATCAATTAATTTAATAAGGATATTTATGAACTTTAGAATAAAGTTACTTTTGCTAACTGTATTTGCTGTAGTAATTTCTTTTTCTGAGAAGTCAAGTGCAGGACCTGTAGGAGTCAAAAATTGCCAAACTCGATACACTAACTCCGGAGGAGGTAATGTATCCCAAACAGTCTGTTGGTGGACTTTATACCACATAGAAGGTGGAGGCTCAGGTGGTTCTGACTCTGGCGGCTCAAGCGGTTCTGATTCTGGAGGCGGTGGCGGTAGTGGTGGAAGTACATCAACTACAACTCCTACAACACCACCAACTGAAAGTAGCTGCGGTGGTAATCCTGTTTTAATTGCCTCTGGTAAAAAATATCAGCATAGCATAGATCACCAATCAGTAAACCCGTGGTTGAATGTCGAGCGCTTTTATAGTCAAACTCAAAATAATATAGGCATGTATGGTCATAAATGGATGAGCAACCATGACCTTAGTTTGATTATTCATCGTAATGATGATGGTGAGCCTACAAGTGCCATGCTTAATCGTCCCGATGGCAGCAATATTTATTTACTTTATAATAGCTCTGACGAAAATTGGTTTCATTTAGATGGACAATTTGCAGCCTTTGGCTTTTCTGATGAGGCTCAACTCTGGCTTTATCAAGCGCCTAATGGTATTACAGAAAATTACTCTAACCAAGGTCAACTTATTTCTCGTTTTAATGCGCAACGTCAAGGTGCATTCTATCTATATGAGGAAGGTGATTTAGTTGAAGTTCAAACAACGAGTGGCCAATCATTGCTCATTGAGTATAACGAGCAAGGGCTCGTGTCAATTATCAAGGTTGGTGGTGTTAACTATCAATACAGCTATACCCCTGAAAATTTGTTGGAAACTGTTATTCAAGCAGATAATACTCACTATAAATATGGTTATAATGATGAGCGATATCAAGGAGTATTAACTAGCGTTCATATTAACCATAAACTCTATGCACAATGGGAATATGATGATAAAGCTCGTGCGATATATAGTGAGCATGCTGGTGGTGCAGAACGCACCGAGTTTACTTATCATGATAATAACAGCACAACAATTAAGAACGCCTTAGGCAAAGAAACAACTTACCATTTTACAACGGTTAATGGGAAAAAATTACCAGAATTAGTAGAAGGTCATGAGTCTGGTAATTGTTATGCTGCGCATAAGGTGTATAGCTATGATGAGTACGGTAACAAAGATAAAATTACTGACTGGCAGGGTAATATTACAGATTATGATTTTAATAGCCGGGGGTTACTTGAGCAGAAAGTTGAAGCGTTTGGTACTGTTAATGCTCAAACAACTCAATACCAGTGGCATTACCAATATCCATTGCTACTTAACACGATAACAGATCATATAACGACCGATTTTGTATACGATGATAACTTTAGGTTAATTACTAAAACTATTACATCGAAAAGCACTGGCAATATTCGCCAATGGCACTATAGCTATGAATTACATGATAACGGTAATGTTGCGACGAAAGTTATTGATGGTCCGCAAATTGGTAATATGGACACTGTAACGCATGAATATGATGAACAAGGGAATTTACTTCGAGTGATAAATGCACTAGGTCATCGCCAACAGTATGGTAATTACAATGCTTTGGGCAAAGCAGGCTATAAAATTGATATTAATGGCGTAAAAACCACCTTTAAGTATGATAACAAAGGTCGATTAGTCGAGTCTAAAATTAAAGTGCCAGGAAAAGACAATCGAATAACTAAGTTTAGCTATAATAGTTTAAATCAGCTAATCGAAACTACTGCTGCAAACGGCGCCAAAACCTATTATCACTATAATGATGCTTTTCAAAAAGTAGGGCAAACTAATGCACTAGGCCATGAAATTAACTATACGTTAGATGCAGCAGGAAATGTACTAGAAAAAACAACGATAGCTGATGAAAAAGCATGGACATTTTCTGACTGCGAAATTAAAGCTGATAGCTCTGGTTGCTCTGTCACGGAGAAACTTATACAAGAAACTTTGTTTGATTCTAAGGTACAAAAATCCTACGATGCTTTGAGTCGTATTACACAAGTAAATAGAAACGGAGAGCTGGTTGGCAGCTTTACTTACGATGCCAATAATAACTTAACGCAAGCGAGTGATGGTGAAGGTAAAACAACCTATTATCAGTACGATAGCTTAAACCGTAAAATCGCTGAAACCGATGCAGATAATCAAACAACGTATTACCAATACAATAAGCAAAATCAAATTACAAAGATAACTGATGCTAGAGGGAATAATACTACCTATGTTTATAACGACTTTGGTGAACTGGTTGAGTTAAATAGTCCGGATAGTGGTATAAGTCATTATACTTATGACGCCGCGGGGAATAAAGTTAGCCATACTCGAGCTGACGGTACTACCTTAATTTTTAGTTATGATGTGTTGGGGCGTATCATTGCTACTCGTCATAATGAAACACAGTTATATCAATACAGTTACGATACGTGTGCAAATGGTATCGGAAAGCTATGTCAATTGACTGATATTAGTGGAGAAACTCACTATATTTACCATAAAACAGGTGAATTAAAATCTAAGTTTGTTACCTTGGCTGATAGTCAATATCAGTTAAATTATCATCATAATGAACTGGGATTAGTCAAAAAAATAACCTACCCAAGTGGCTTAAAAGTAAACTATCGTTACAATACATTAGGTCAAGTGATTAAAGTTAAAGCGAACAATGAAACCCTAATTAACCATGTTGCTTATAAGCCATTTGGTGGCATTAAATCATGGGTTTTTGGTAATGGTCAACAACGTGCTATTCAATACAATAATAAGCAACGCATTAGCCGAATTTTAGCTACAGGTGTGCAAGACTTGCGTTATCAGTACGATGGTGCAAGTAATATTATCTCGTTAGAAAATCTACGCTATGATCGTATTCACAACTTTGATTACGATGCATTAAATCGTTTAACGGTTATTGCGGGTAGCGAGTTTGCAAGTTATCAGTACGACAGCTTAGGTAATCGTATTACCGAAGAAAATTTTGCTAATAGTAGTCAGTACCATATAGCAACTGACTCTAACCGATTAGAGTCTATTACTGGGCCTAATGGCGAGCGAGTATTTACCTATGATGATAACGGTAATATGGTAACTGATATCACTGAAAATACTCACAAAACGTTTGTTTATAATGCTGAAAATCGCATGATTAAAAGTATTGTTAACGGGCAAGAAGCGCATTACCAGTATAATGCTCATGGCAAACGCGTTAGCAAAACCTTTGCTGATGGTACCGTTATTCATTTTATTTATGGTGCAGAGGGGCAATTATTAGCTGAAAGCCGTAATGGTACTATTATTAAAGAATATATTTATCTAAACGGACAACTAGTGGCTTTATATAATAAGCAATCATCAAAAAGCAAATCTGCAAAACATAAACAGAAAAAAAACGGTAAATCGTTTTTATATGTTCATAATGACCACTTAGGTCGACCTGAAATAGTCACCGATCGTCACCAAAATACCGTATGGCAAGCTCATAACCAAGCTTTTGGACGTGAGGTAATACGTGATGATATTGGTAACCTTAATATAGGCTTTCCGGGGCAATATTGGGATGAAGAAAAACACTCTTGGTATAACGGTTTTCGTGATTACGATGCAACTATAGGTAGATATTTACAAAGTGATCCGATAGGTGTTAACGGAGGTATTAATACCTATAACTATGTGTTAAGTAACCCGTTAACTTTTGTCGATATACTCGGGTTAGGACCTGCAGAAGGTGATACCGGTGGTGGCCCTGATGAAGGTGGAAGTAGTTCGCCATGTCAATCTCACCTTAACTCAAAACAAGTTAGCACTTTAACATTAATCGCACAATTACTCGAAACCTATAAAACCCAAACGAGTGTTTTGGCTGCAATTCAAAATGGTTATAATTTAGGTGATATATCTGCTGGTTTGTTAAAGGATACATTTATTTGGGGGCTGAAAGATATTCAAACATATCAACAGATAGGATTGCATGTAGGTAACCCTCAAGGGTCAGTAATACCTTGGCAAACTCTTAAAATAGACTGGAATCAATATGGAGCAAAAACTAAATCACCTGAACAAGTGTTGAAAACATTCATCAATGAGGTCAATAAACTATGAGATGCTTATTTATTATACTTATGATCTTGTCAACAAAGACTTTTGCTAATGGAAGTTTAGCCAATTGTATTAAGACAGAGCGAAACATTGAGGGAGAAGAGCTTATTAAAGTTAAGCTGTATCTTTCTGGTAAATCTAAAAGAGGGGAATATTGGCAAAGTGATGGCATTTTGGCAGCTGAAATAGGTGATATTGCTTTCATAAAAAATAGCAATTCGTCAGAAGTTTATTTTGATGCACTTTATGTAGCTCTATCAAGTAAACCAGAACTATATGATGAAATTATCAGTCTATTTCCAGACATTAATGAGCGTTCAAGTTATGGCGTTACGCCATTAATGATGGCAGTTAGCTGCAACAGAGTAGAAATAGTTAAAAAGTTAATCTCTCAAGGGGCTGATGTTAACCTTAAAGTTCCGCCTGATAACTATGATTCATTGATTTTTGGTGTGTTTACACAAAACCCTACTTTGGTTAATTTACTTATTGAGCAAGGTGCTAACTGTAAAGATTCAATTTTATCAAATGGTTTATCTGTTTTAGGTGTTGCAGAAAAAACCTCAACTGCTGAAGTTGTCAATCTGATAAAGCAGTGCTTAGTAAAAGAATAGAGCGTTAGTTTTTTTGAAGAGATTAAGTAGAGCCTCACGCTCTAATTATGAGGTTCTACTTGAGCTTTTTAGTTAATCATTTAGTTGTAAAGTAATAATGAAGAATTGAGGTATTGTTACAACAGCAAATGAAACAAGTGCGTTTGTTATTTCTGCTATATGGTAAATGAGATCAGATACACATGAATGAAGTAAGTCTAAGCAGCTATAAAAACTATAGGTATTAACGGAGGCATTAATACCTATAACTATGTGTTAAGTAACCCGTTAACTTTTGTATCTGCTTTTTAACCTGTAAGCTACTGTATTGTCAGTAATAAACGCTTGAATTGATTAATTAACTCTTTGTTGTTATTACTTTTCTTATATACCATAAAAATGGGGCGCTTAATTTGTACGGGAGCGTCTATTTCAAATAAGGTTTTGCTATTAAGTTGCTCTGTAATGAACTCAGTTGGTAAGTAGGCAAAGCCTCCTTTAGATAGCATCACTTCCAGCGCAATCATCGCAGTTGATGTTTTAAAGCTAGGAATTACTTTATGATGAAGCGCATGTTCTTTATGAAAGGTTATTCCCCAGTCAACTAAAATGTAATCTTCAACCTCTTTATCAAAATTAGCGCGGCTGCCAACTAAAGAAAGATCAAAATGGCCTATTAATTCATTGCTAAAGCCATCATCTTTGATTGGATCCATTAATAAGCCAACATCAAGTGTTCTATCGTCTAGTTTTCGCTGAATTGCATCAAGCACAGATATCTCCGTGCCTAGAGCAACATTTTCAAATATCTCAATAGCCTCATGGATGCGGTAACTAAAAAAAGCATCCCACACGTTAGGTGTTGCCGCGATATTAAAAGCAATTTTTTGCTGATTGGCAATTGAGATGGATAATTTTGACTGCTCCAGTTGACTTACCATTAGGTAAGCGTGAGCCAGTAGTGATTCGCCTGACGGGGTTAATCGTAAGTTGTTTTTCTCGCGAATAATTAGTTGGGTTGCATAAAATTCTTCAAGTTGTTTAATACGAGCACTAACCGCTGCTTGTGTTATGTATAAATTTGTTGCTGCCTTGCCAAAGTGTTTGTTTTCCGCCACGGCAATAAAGGTTTTAAATACTCGAATATCCATAAATCTACTCAAATTAACTTGATGGCTTTAATGTAAAGAAAAGTTATCGGTGCGACAAATATTTTTTGATTTTCAATGGCGAGAATTTTTCATACATTCGAGAAAACTTTTTTTAGGTGAAGAATTATGGAAACATTAATTAGAAAAGGTAAGGCAACATTTTTTGGTGATCGTTCTTTCGCACATGGTATCTCTCGTAGCGGTCATTTTAATAAACGCGAGTCTGAAGAATTAGCAATCTATGGGGCAACGTTAGAAGGCTTACATCAGGGAACATTATTTCCCGAAAATGAAGAAGAATCTCAGTTTATTATGGAAGTACAGCAAGCAGGTGAAGGCCAGTTATACTTAAGCAACTTATGGAAAAAGTATTTAAGAGCGGTTGAAAAGAGCCGAGTGCATCATGGTTTTTCTAGAAGCCATGGTAGAACAAGAGATATCAATAGTAACGAGCATCTTTTTATTTAACCTCAGCTTCACATAAGCCATGCGTTTCTAGCAGTTATTTTACTGACTTCTTCGTTATTTTGAAGAGAAATAGCCAGCTATTTCTGCTTCAAAAAGCCTTGAATTCAGGCAAAAATATCTAGCTAGAAATCATAAGTAGCTATAACCTATTGACTTTTCTAGATTTGGTGCTGTTTCTTATGCGGGCATGAGGTTATGTGAGCTGATTTGAGAATTGCTATCCATAGATATTTTTTAAGGTAACGATAATTATTTTTTTGCAGTAAATAAGACAAGTTTTCTGTATGCTCCGGCAAAAATAACGATACTAAATTAATGTATCCCTGATTTGAGCTAAGCCAATGAAAATTTGTTTTATTATGTACCCTTGGTCTGATATTGAGCCTGAAACAGATTCAACATTACGATTAATTCATGAATGTGTAAAACGCGGGCACACCGTGGCTATTTCAACGGTAAATAACCTTACCATTCGTGATAGTGTCGCCAGTGCCTTTTGTGATGTTTTTACTAAGAAAACAAAATATTCAGATAATGTGGTGAGTTTTTATAAAACGGCTGACTTTAAGCGTGCACAATTGCCTTTAGCAGGCTTTGATGCCGTTATTATGCGCGCCAACCCTCCGTTAGATACCTTGGCATTAAACTTCCTTGATTCGGTGCGTGGTGATACCTTTATCATGAACGACCTGGACGGCTTGCGTGTTGCCAACAATAAAATTTACACGGCATCGTTTCAAGATACTGAAAGTGAGTTTATTCCTGCCACTCATGTATCAAAAAATCGTGACTATTTAGAGCGCATTTTTGATGAATCAGATAGCGACAAAATGATTTTGAAGCCTCTTGACGGCTATGGCGGTAGAGGTGTTATTGTTTTAGAAAAAAGTGCTCGGCAAAGTTTTAGATCTCTACTTGATTTTTATATTGGTGGTGATGAACAAGGTAAGGGTAGTAACTATGTTATTTTACAAGATTATGTTCATGGCGCGCATGAAGGTGATGTTCGTATTTTAATGTTAAATGGTGAACCCATTGGTGCGATGAAACGAGTACCGGCCACAAATGATGTTCGTTCAAATGTTCATGCTGGCGGAAAAGTCGTTAAGCATAAATTAACCGCACAAGAGAAAAAGCTATGTAAATACATAGGTCCTAAGCTGGTTCGAGATGGCTTATACTTTACTGGTATTGATGTTATTGGCGGTAAGTTAATTGAAGTCAATGTAATGAGCCCAGGTGGTATCGTTAGGATTAATAAGCTAAATCGCGTCAAGCTGCAAGCGCAAGTGATCGACTTTGTTGAAAGTGTGGTGCAGGCTAAAGAGTTTGTTATGAACCGAAAAACCGAATTTAGACAGGTTATTGAAGATGCTAACGCTATCTGATGAAGAATGCATTCAGCTGATTAAAAAGCGTAAATGCTTTCATGCTGAAGTTAATGGTGGCTCGTTTATTGTCAAAATAGACGAGTACACGCCGTTAATATGCGCGGCAATTCATAATGGTCAGAGGTTGCGCGCTGAGCTAAGTAAATTATTTTTACTGTCTAAACAAGAAAAGTTTTATAAAGAAGAGCTTTGTATATAGAGGAATACTTTTCACTTTAAAAAAAAGCTTTAGCTTTATGTAAATATCCACTCTAAAAGCTAAAAAGCCAAAAGCCAAAAGCCAAAAGCCAAAAGCCAAAAGCCAAAAGCCAAAAGCCAAAAGCATAAAGAATAGCTTGTGAACGGGTCTAGTATTATCTTAACTCTCAGCTTGACACTTTATATTTCAATTACTAGGCTTTTGAGGATGTCAGGAACTATAAACTTAAATTAAGGATAATTTATATGCAAATATTTAAGCTAATTATTGCTTTACTCTACTTCTTACCTATGCTGCTTCTAGCAAATATATTACCTGAGGATTTTTTGATAGAAGGGGTATCTATTAATTACCATGAAGACTTAAAAAGATATAACAACTCTTACGATATGGATAACATTGCGATATGCAATAGTAATTCAGTAAAGGTTGAACTTTGTAAACAGCTATTCCCTGATGGACAGATTTACTTAGATACATACAAAAATAAAGCTTACTTAATAAGCGAAAACTTTGAACTCTCTAAAATCAAAAAGAAAAGTTTAAAGATATTTACGCAAAAACTTTTAGAGTACATTGAGGAAGCATCATTTATAAAAAAAAAGTCTCTAGTGTCACATGACCATAACTTAAACCTTTTGCAAGAAGAAATAAAACAAGGGCAGAATTTTGATATATTTCAGGCAGCTGATTCTTACCCTTCAGACTGGTGCTCTTCATCCCCAGAGGTATTTCCGGGGGCTTGTAAGGCTCATGATTTTTGTTATGATTCGGGGGTAGACAAAAGAGCTTGTGACGACGCATTTAAATTAAATATGATGAATCAAGTAAGGTACTTTAAATCAAGAAACCCAGAAAAGACTTTAGAGTATTTATTGTTGGTTGATTTGACTATTGTGTATCATACTGCTGTAAAGTGGTCTCAAGCTGCATGGGATGCATTTTGTGCCGCGACACCAAATCCTAGTGAACAAGTAGCCTGCCAAGAGAATGCTAGAGCAATTGCCATAGCAAGCTTTATGAATGAAGCTGAAAAATTAGGTGAAAGATTTAGTACATTTACAGGAACTACGTTCTATGATGATGGTACTGGTCAAGGAGGTAGAGGTGAACCTAGCTCTAAAAGGTATAGATTTACATGTGAAGTATGGATTGTGCTTACTAATGGCATTGCCACAGGAACATATACTTCAGGCTGCAATTACATTATTTTAGATTAGTATCAAATTCTATTTCCGTACAATCTTGCACCAAATGCTATTTATTATAAATATAATGCAATAACTAAGAAATACGGGGAAAGCAGAGAATAGCATAATCCCTAATATAGGCTCTAGAATTTCTTTAGAGCCTATACCTAGTATATGTTGTCTAAATAATAGTGAAAAAAGTTGTCCAGCTAGCAAACCTAAGATTCCAATTAATACATAATTCTTATCGTACATATACAATAAATATGGAAATAATAACATTCCTGCATAATAATAGGGAGAATCCCAGGGTTCATTAGTGCTAAAGAGTAACTGAGAAAAGCTCCACATTATGATGCCTAGGCAGAATCCGAAAAATATTATTTTTTGAGGTTTACTCATATTTACCTCTGATAAGCTTTTATAGCAAAAATTAAGTGTAAATAATTAATATAGCAAATGTATTTATGCTAACCAATATTTCTATATTGTTGTAATGTTTTCACAAGGTACATGTTTACCTCAGGTTGCTATTACCTCGTAGTAACTATGTTATTTTACAAGATTATGTTCATGGCGCGCATGAAGGTGATGTTCGTATTTTAATGTTAAATGGTGAACCCATTGGTGCGATGAAACGAGTACCGGCCTCAAATGATGTTCGTTCAAATGTTCATGCTGGCGGTAAGGTGGTTAAGCATAAATTAACCGCACAAGAGAAAAAGCTATGTAAATACATAGGTCCTAAGCTGGTTCGAGATGGCTTATACTTTACTGGTATTGATGTTATTGGCGGTAAGTTAATTGAAGTCAATGTAATGAGCCCAGGTGGTATCGTTAGGATTAATAAATTAAATCGCGTCAAGCTGCAAGCGCAAGTGATCGACTTTGTTGAAAGTGTGGTGCAGGCTAAAGAGTTTGTTATGAACCGAAAAACCGAATTTAGACAGGTTATTGAAGATGCTAACGCTATCTGATGAAGAATGCATTCAGCTGATTAAAAAGCGTAAATGCTTTCATGCTGAAGTTAATGGTGGCTCGTTTATTGTCAAAATAGACGAGTACACGCCGTTAATATGCGCGGCAATTCATAATGGTCAGAGGTTGCGCGCTGAGCTAAGTAAATTATTTTTACTGTCTAAACAAGAAAAGTACCATGAAGAAGCTCCTTATACAGACGAGCTCCTGTCTTCTTTTCCAATTCAGTTAATTGCTAATGACTCGCGCTTTGAGTATGACTTAAATCGCGCTAAGGCGTTATCAACGTACTTTAAAAGAGCAAATCAAAAACAAATTTGGCAAAAGTCATTAACACCAAAACAGCGTTTAATCAGTCATCAAAAGCATGAGTCTTTTTATAAGGTGCTCGAAGCGATAGTTTCAGTGATTGAAAAGCAATTTGGTAACGCCATTGTTTTTGATATTCATTCGTATAATTACAAACAACGAGATGAAAATACGCCCACATTTAACATTGGCTCTGAGCAAATTGATGTTGAACGCTGGGGGCAGGTCATTAAGCACTTTGAGCGTCAGCTCAATAAAATTGAATTACCTAACCTTGATGTGAGTGCAGAAACCGACAAGGTTTTTCATGGTAGAGGTTATTTTATTTCCCATATCAATGCGCATTTTGACAATACCTTAGTATTGCCAATTGAAGTAAAAAAAGTCTTTATGGATGAAAACTCAGGTGAGCTTTATCCGCTTGTGCTAGAGGAGCTCAAATCTGGTTTTAAAAATGCAATTGGTGAATCGGCTGCATTTTTTATGCGTCGTTATACTAAGAAAAAAAGCACGCAAAAAGCAGATATGCTCTCGTCCAATATTAGCCCTGAATTATTAGCGCTGGATAAAAAGCTATTTTCGCTATGCAAAAGTGTTGAGACATTAAATTATATTAATCCGATAAATTTGCTCGCGCAAAAAAATCGTTTTTTAAAGAAAAATAGTTATATCTCGCCAAACTTTAACTACAAGCAACTGAATATAAACCCTTATAAATTTCGTGAGCATTTATATAAGTTGCCGGTAGATGATGTCGCTGATGCCGGGATTCAGCAACTTTACCGTCATGTTATTGATAATTTAGCCAGTAAAATTGATTTGTTGGCATCTATTGGTACTGATGATTTTGTTTATAACTCGCTGAAATACTATGGTGAGCCAAATCATACTGACATAGCCAATGCTCAATTTTTACTGCATATCAATGATGAGCAAGAGGAAGATGATCAGCTTTATTTTAATGCCGATGAGGCGGTTGATTATTTCGCCGACCAGGCAAAAGCTTGGGGGCTTAAGTGTAAGGTAGAAAAGTCAGCAAAGATTGTTGCCAAAGCCATGGTCAATAATGAAAAAGCCTTATTATTAATCAATAAGGATGCGCAGTTTAGCAAAAAAGAGTTACACGCATTTGCTTATCATGAGTTAGGCATTCATATGCTGACCAGTATTAATGCTAAAAAGCATCCGTTAAAAGTATTTAGTTTAGGTTTAACAGGGAATACTCATACTCAAGAAGGTATTGCCATATACAGTGAATATTGCTCTGGTAGTTTAACAATACAAAGATTAAAAAGTTTAGCGCTTAGGGTGATTGCTGTTCAGTACATGTTAGAGCATGGCGACTTTGTTAAAACTTATCATGCCTTGATGAATGATTTTTCATTGGCAAAAGAGGTTGCTTTTACCTTAACAACGCGAGTGTATCGAGGTGGTGGCTTTACCAAAGATTATTTATATTTAACGGGGCTTAGAGATATCTTAAAGGTAGTGAAAGAGCAGCCGCTAGATAACTTATTAGTGGGTAAAACCGGCTTACTTGATTTTGATGTTGTTTCTGAAATGGTCGAGCGCGGTATGTTAGAAAAGCCCATACCTTTGTTTGATATTAGCTATGCATCCTCAGGGGATAAAGTGCTTAATTTTATAGTTAATTCAATAAAGTAGTAAATAGTTAACTGAATAAGTGATGAGATAAAAAATGGGAAATAACCGTGTTGTTATTTCCCATTTTTCATTTTAGTTACCTGAATTTTCTATGCATTGAGCAAGCTACTTAAGATAAGTGTAACCACGCAAACAATCTTCATAAAAGTCGATTAAATCCACGCCTTCACGCGGCTTTATTTGCCCTTGTTGAATTTTTCTATCAATGGCTCGTTTTACTGATTGCGCCATAATTTCTGGCGTATATTGCATAGTTGATAAGACATTTTCCATCGAGGAGCCTTTTACTACTTCCTCAATGTAAAAATCTTTTGGATCATCATCATAACTCACAATATGTACCTCATTTAAGCGGCCAAATAAGTTATGCATGTCGCCCATCACATCCTGATAAGCACCCGTTAAAAATAAGCCGATAAAATAATCTTCATCTTTATTTAACTTATGCAAAGGCACATTATTAGCAACGGTTTCATCACCGATAAACTTATCAATTTTGCCATCACTATCACAGGTAATATCCACTAAACTACAGAGTTTACTTGGCTTTTCATTCAACCTTGAAATAGGCACAACCGGTAGCACTTGCTCAATTGCCCATGAATCTGCCGCAGATTGAAACACAGAAAAGTTGGCTAAATACTGAGAGGATAGCAATTCAGGAATTTCTTTTAGCTCTTCAGGAATAAAGTTGAGGTGCTCAGTAATGCTCTCAATAGCATTAAGAGTACTCCAGTAAAGGGTTTCTGTTTTTGCGACCTCTTCAAGGGATAATACCCCAAGCTTAAATGCCTGTATTGCTTGCTCTTTTAAAGGAACAATATGGTTGTACGCTTCTTGATAATTATCATCATTTAGTCCTTGGTAGATATCACGCATATTGGTAACAATAATGTGCTCGCCCGTGACCTTTTTGGTTGGAAATTGCGTCCCGCCCGGGTTAATTTCACCAATAACTTTAGTAACTACACAAGAGTGATGCGCGGTAATTGCCCTGCCACTTTCGCTAACTAAATGCGGATGTGGTACCGATTGCAAATCACAGTTTTGTTTAAAGCCGGTGACAATATCAGCAACGTATTGGCTTAAGTCGTAGTTACAGGAAGAATCATTAGTGGACTGTGAGCCATCGTAATCGACAGCTAGGCCACCGCCAACGTCAACATATTGAATCGGCACGCCGCGCTTGATTAATTGCGTGTATACCGTGGCTGCTTCTTGCACCGCTTCTTTAATGGCGCGAATATCGGTTAATTGGCTACCAATATGAAAATGCAGTAACTGTACGCAATCAAGTAGATTTTCCTGCTCGCATAAGCTAATCGCGGTTAATATTTCACCTATACTTAAACCAAATTTAGCGCGCTCGCCGCTTGAGCTTTCCCACTTACCACGACCTTTGACCATCATTTTAATGCGCAGGCCGATAATTGGTCTAACATCCATAGATTTAGCGAGCTTTACTAGCATGTTAAGTTCGCTAAACTTTTCAATCACGATAACTACTTTACGGCCAATTTTTCTGCCCAGTAAGGCTAAGCGCAGGTACTCTTCATCTTTGTAGCCATTTAAAATGGTTAGTGAATCATTGTTGGTGTTGTATGCTAAAGCGGCGGCTAATTCAGGTTTTGAACCCGCTTCTAGGCCATAGTTAAAGCGATTACCGACATCAACGATTTCTTCAATAACCTCGCGCATTTGGTTAACTTTTACCGGGAATACACCAAAGTACTTGCCTTCATAATCACTGTCTTCAATGACACTACGAAAGGTTTTATTTATTAGCTCTACTTGCGAGCGTAAAATATCGTGAAAGCGTATTACTGCAGGAAAGGCAATGTTTTTCGCCTGCATTTCATCAATCACTTCACGCATATTAATTTTCAAATTCGCTTCGTTGTAGCGAGGAACAACCATTAAGTTGCCACACTCGCCAATATCGAAATAGCCGTTACTCCAGCGTTTTACCCGGTAAAGCTGTTCTGCGTCAGCTATGCTCCAGGCTTTTTTTTGATTTGTTGGTTTGCTCATAAGAAGGCTCTCACTGGTGGTTTTCGTTTAAGCAAAGAATAAGTTCACGTACAACTTTGGCGGCAAAAACATCGCTATTGCCTGTGCTATCAATTTCAGGTGACAGTTCAACGACATCACAGCCAACAAAGTTTTTCTTGCGCAGTATTTTGCACAAGCTAACAAAGGAATGAAAATCTTCACCGCCTGGCTCAGGTGTGCCAGTGCCGGGGAAAAAGCTAGGATCAAAGTAATCTAAGTCAAAAGTGAGATAAATAGGCCGAGTGTTAGCGATTTTCTCCACACTTGCTAAAAAGGCTTGTCGGCTTTGTTTTAGCGTATTGTGTTGTGACATCCACTGGTATTCTTCTTTAGTACCTGAGCGAATACCGTATTGAATTAACTGGTGCTGTTCACCAAAGTGATCTAAAGCGCGGCGCATAATGGCAGCATGCGAGTAATGAAACCCTAAGTAACCATCACGTAAATCTGCATGGGCGTCTAGGTGAATAACCACTAAGTCTGGGTATTGTGCTAAATAGGTTTTTAGCGGCGCATAAGAAATTGAATGCTCACCGCCTAAGGTCAGCACTTTAATATGATTATTTTTTATCTCGGCATCTGAAAACAGCTGGAAAAAGTCATCGGTCGCCGTTTGCCATTGCGCTGCAATGGTGGCGTGTTCACTGCCTTGTTCATCTACCTGAGTTGATAAATTGCCTAAATCATAAAAGCTGACATCTTCTAAATCCAAGTCTAGATAAGGCGAATAAGACTCAATACCGTCTGATACGGCGCGCAGTGCCTCAGGCCCAGCTTTAGTGCCTTTGCGAAAGCATGCTGTGCCATCAAAACCAAAGCCGATTAGGTGAACTGCATTTGCATGAATGTCATTTGTTGTTTTGCTGCACTCATAGGGAATGGCGGCAGCTTCAAGAGAGATATTTACTTTTTTAACCTTGCTCAACATCTCACAACCTTAGTCAAGTTTAAATTGGCGGCATAATATCAGTAATTAAATCTTAGGTAATAGCAATTTTTATTCCCAAAAAATAAAAAAATTTGTAAAATTGTCTACTTTTGTTTTTTATGGGGTGCCTAAGGTGTACTTTGAAGGCTCTGAAAAAAAGGCGGAGATTATTATTGATAGTGAGCAGATGTCCTTGCTCAAAGATATTGACGATAGTTTTTGGGCAACACTGGTTGAACAATGCCACGCAAAAATTCTTTCAACTATCAGTAATCAAACTTGCAAAGCCTTTTTATTATCTGAATCAAGCTTATTTGTTTGGGCTGATCGTATTGTAATTTTAACCTGCGGGGTAACTAAGTTAGTTAACTCAGTAGAATATTTTATTGCGCAAATTGGTCAAGCAAAAATTAAGCAGGTTATTTATCAACGTAAAAACGAATATTTTTCTCATGAGCAGCTTAGCTGCTTTGGTGATGATATTAAGTTATTAAGCCAATATGTTGAGGGTAAAGCGTTACGTTTTGGTGAGCTAGATAGCCATCATACTTATGTTTTTCATCAAGATAATGACTTTACCGCGAGTAGTACAGATAAAACGTATGAGCTGTTGGCCTATCAAATTAGCTCACAAGCATCTATTGCTTTAACTACGCCCAATTTATCTGCTCAAGAGATTCGCTCATTTTTAGCGATTGATGAATTATTAGATGGTTTTATCATTGATGATTTCGTTTTTCAGCCCTTTGGCTACTCGCTTAACGCCATTAAAGATAATGATTATTTAACCATTCATGTGACACCACAAGAAAGTAGTAGTTATGTGAGTTTTGAATCGAACCTTAATTTACTGGCGATGGCACCGAAAATTTTAGCGATTTTATCACCGGCATCATTTGATATTTTAACCTTTAATGAAGCTGATTTTCATGGGCTAACCTTAAAGCATATCCCAAGTGACTATGTCAGCCAGTCATTGGTGCAAAGTGAGCTAACTAACGGTTACCAAGTCGCCTTTGCTAATTTTATTAAGCCACAAACTAGCTATAGCCAAGCAAAAATTATTGATATTAACGGAGAAAACCATGCACTCTGATCTTTGGATAGAAGAAAAATTTTCAGACTTTTTAGGCCTTAGAATTAAAGTAGAAAAAGTGTTGTTCTCTGGTAAAAGTGAGTTTCAATCAGTTGATGTGGTAGAAACCAAAGGCCATGGCAAAATGTTGCTTAATGATGGTTTGATCATGGTAACAGAGCGTGATGAATTTGCTTATCACGATATGATTGCTCATGTGCCGTTATTTGTTCATCCGAACCCGAAAAATGTTTTGGTGATAGGCGGTGGCGACGGTGGCACGGCTCGTGAGGTATTACGTCATGCCAGTGTTGAAAAATGTACTATGGTGGAAATTGATGCCATGGTGGTTGACGCCTGTAAAGAGCATATCCCGCAAACATCAAAAGACCTAGAACACCCGAAAATGAATTTAATTATCGGCGATGGCGTGAAGTTTGTTAACGAAACCACGGAAAAGTTTGATGTGATTATTGTGGACAGTACCGACCCAATAGGGCCAGCGCAACCGCTTTTTGGTGAAGCCTTTTATCAAGACGTTTATAACTGCTTAGCGGATGATGGTATTGTTGTTTCGCAAGGTGAGTCGTCATGGTATGCCATGGATATTCAGCAATCGTTACTAAAGGTATTAAACTCGGTATTTCCTAACAGTTATTTATACAGCTTTAGTAACTTAACCTACCCAGGTGGCTTATGGAGCTTTACTTTTGCCTCAAAGCAGTATCATCCGTGTCGTGATTTTAACCCTGAGCGTGTTAGCGAAAGCGGCTTAAGCTTTGATTATTACAATGCCAATTTACACACAGCGGCGTTTGCATTACCAAGCTTTGCCCTTAACGGCTTAAAAGGGCTGATAGCTAACGATTAGCTGATACTGATAGTAGTTAAGATTTAAGATAAAAGTTAAGATAAAGTGATTCGGATAAAGGGGCAATAACATCAAGGTTATTGCCCCTTTTCTTGTTAAGCTCTGTGCTTCTGGCTAATGGCTAATGTGAAGCTGAGGTTAAATAAGGTTAGTTTAACAACGGGCAAGTTGCGCAAAAGCATCCTTTAATTTATTGACAAATAAACGCAGCACCAAGGGCAGTTGTTGTTGGTATGAGTGTAGGGCATAAACGTCACGTTTTTCTCCAGTAAAGCTCTCTAGCACAGGCAGCAAAATGCCCTTATTTAGTTCATCTTGTACAAAAATTGTAGGTACCAGCGCGATACCCATACCACATTTAACGCTGTTAATGGCACTGGTGGAAGTATTCATTTTTAGCTGGCGGTTAGACTGAAAATTTAGCTGTTTTCCTTGGCCATTAGTCAGTTGCTTTTTATTTTGCCATGGCAAGATGATCAGGCTTTGCTTGGCAAAGTTGTCTTCGTTAATGCTATCGACAGTGGCAATATATTTAGGGGAGGCAACTAATACGCTATCCAGTGTTCCGATTAAAATGGCATGATACGCGCTGTCTTGCTGCTCACCGACAGAAATTGCCATATCTAACTTGTGTTGTAGTAAGTCTAACCTAACATCTGTATAGCTTAGCTCAGGCAGTAATTTCGGGTATTGCTGACAGAGCTGAGCCATTATCGGCGTGACCAAAGGGGCGTCAAAGCCGTGCGGAGCTGTTATTGCCAATCTGCCTGATGGGCTGGACTCAAAATCACTTAATTCTTCCATTGAAAGCGTTAGTAGTTCGGTAAGTTGTTGACTCCGTTTGGCAAACTGTTGTCCTGCTGCGGTTAAATTAAGCTGGCGGGTGCTTCTGTTAAGTAATTTAACCCCAAGGCCAGATTCCAGCTGATTAATATATTGGCTTACCGATGATTTAGTATGACCTAAAGACTCGGCGGCAGCGGTGAAACTACCTTGCTTGAGCACCTCATCAAAGACCAGCATTTGGTAGGCTAAACCCTTTTGTTTATTTTTAATGAACATTTATTTCAATTTTTGCCTAATTATCTCTTGTTGTAATGACAATATACTAGCCATCGTCAATAAACAAGGAGACAAAAAAATGAATCAATCAATTAGACAAGCCGTTATGCAAGCAAGCCAACAGTGGATAGCAGATTTTAATAGCGGCAATTTTGCTGCCTGTTTGGCTCGCTATCAGGCCAAGGCGAGTATGTCTGTGTCCCCCTTCGGACGCTTTCAAGGTATTGAACAAATAAGTAGTTTCTGGACTGAGTTTGCGAAAAGTGCCCCTGCAGAGCTGGTGTATCGCAATGTTCAAATTAAGGTGTTAAATGAAAAGCAAGCGGTATTATCTGCAAACTGGAGCATGAATATTGCCAGTGGCTTTATCAGTAAAGAGCTTTGGAGCTTAGCTGACGATGGTCAGTGGTACTTACAAGAAGATGATTTTAGCGTGTTAACCCAGCTTGAACAGCCATTAGAAAAAGCTGAGCGCACCGCTTTGGTATTAGTTGATTTGCAAAATGACTATTATTCGGGCGGTAAGTTTGAGTTGCAAGGTATTGATGCCGCCACTGAGCAAGCAAGAATATTATTAACTCATTTTAGAGCCCATGATTTACCTGTGATTCACATTCAACATATTTTTAAAGACAGTGCTGCACCATTCTTTAATGAAAACACTCACGGTATTGAAATTGAAACACGTGTCGCGCCATTAGATGACGAGCCTGTTATTGTTAAACACGCTATTGATAGTTTTACCGATACTGACTTAGAGCAAACTTTAGTTGAATTGGGTATTGAAAAGCTAGTTGTTGTTGGCGCTATGGCGCAAGCTTGTGTACAAACCATTTGTCGCACGGCAACTTATAAGGGCTATGAGTGTGAAGTCATTGCCGATGCTATTGCTGCACCTCAGCTAACTCATCCAGTACAAGATTTTTCTGGTGAGCAGTTGGTTGCCGCTAACCTTATTTCATTATCATTTGGTGGTGCTCAGGCTTATGCGTTAAATGACTGGTTAGCTAAATATGGTAAGTAGCTTGTGATGTCTATGCTTATTAGCGCTGGCACTTCGTCAGGAATAAATAGCGTGTAGATACAAGTTGAGTGAAGCTGCTGATTAGTAGCTTCACTTTTGTTAGCTCTGATAGTTACCAGTTTTCAATGATAGAATGAAAGTTCAGATATAAGTTCTTGTTCGGTTACAGAGGAGCGGCTTTTTTAGACTCAGGTGCAGTAAAGTATATATAAATCATTAAAAGAATACTTGGGAAGCAAAACACTAAACCAGATCCCATAGATAGAATAACGGCCAAAGAGCCAAGACATAGCCCTCTAACCTTTAATTTTTTAGAAACGATATCATAATTAATCCAATAACCAGATATTTTAAAATAAAAGTACCAAGCAGCTACGCTAACTAAGGGGAGTAAAAATATAGTTACATCAGTTAATTTAAACCTAGTTTCATCACCAAATGTCACAATAGAGCTAAAAAGGATGATCAAAGTACCAGCCAAACCATAGCTTGATAAAATTGTGCAAATAATGCATATGATTGTTCTCGTATCCAATGAAGTAACCTCCGCCCATTAAAAGGCTATTTATAGTTGGTTAAAATATGTGAGGTATGAACAAAAGCCAACGGTTATGCTTTTGAGTGACTTGTTAATCAACGGACTGCACCGATGATAGCAAAGACTCTGCTGACTTTAATAAGTTAACCGTTTTTTGGAAGTCAATTTTATTGTCTGCATCCGTAATTCTATAATCATCACTATTTACGCAAACAGTCATATATGTCCCACTACCAAACCTTGCGGGCTTTTTAATCGTCAGCTCTGAAAAGCTAGTTGAATTATTTTTTAATAAACTATGCCAGCGAGAACGAAGTTCTCGTTTATCTTCGCCTTCACCAACCCAAATTTTGAAACAAAGCTTATCTTCTTCTAACTGCAAATATTGTTCACACTTACTATCTCCGTGCCAGTGCCACCAAAACCCGAGAAAACCTCCACTAGGATTTGCCACATAATCCCAATCACCTGCTTTTAACTCATCTTTTAAACGAGAGTAAAAGCCAACCCAACTATGCCAACCCCAATCAGAAATTGGTAGATGAATATAGCTATCTACTTTGCTTGAAATTTGTGAGAGGTGGTTTCGGTAATCTATTAGAATTTGATTTTCTCCGTCATACATGGATAAAACAGATATCATTTCATTTCGGAGAAACAGCGCATAACCATTTTTTAGTACCTTGGAGTAACAGCTTTGCTCTTCAGTTTTATAGTAGATTGGTAATATATTATTAATCTCATAATCTCTATTCTCAATTTCATTTAGGTAACGTTTTAGTTGCCCTGAATGATGTTTTGTACCTGTCTTATCTTCAATAATGATTGGGTATTCATTATTAATCACACATAAAACATCTATATGTTTATCTTGCTTTGTAATTTTTATATCCGTTATTTCGCTAGGGATTACTTTTGAGTGTTTCTCAAAAATTTTCGATATGAATTCTCTTGCACAATTATGAAGACTTAGATCTTCCGTAGAATATTCACATTTAGCCCAAGATAAGAACCAGCATATGAATGCATCTTGTGATAATTCACTTGTTGCAAATGAAAATATATTTGGAGTACTCATAATTACCTCGAGTTGCATAACAGTATTATGTAGACCTCACAGTAATGTCCGTCTACGACTATGCAGTTAAAGTAGCAGAAAAGATATGATTATCATACCTTTAAGTTGCTAGTAATTTAATTTTATTTTATTAAGAGAACTTTATAAGGTTGTTTATAAATAATGAACTATTAATCAGTGTTAGGCAGGTATTGATAATTTGAGAAGGTATCGTGTGATACTTCATCTATTTCAGTGAAAAAGGCAAAAGTGCCTTTCATTGCCATATCTTGTCGATAAGGTAACACCTGCTGGTTAATTTGGGTGAAGGTAAAGCTCAGTTTAAAGTCATCAATATTGGCAGTAAATATGGGGGAAAATGCTGCGTTATTGGTAATAGTTAGTGTTTCGATAAATTTAAGCGCTTTGTTGTACTGTAAGCTACCTTGTAGTTTGCTACTGGCAACATCGCCAAGTTGGGAAAGCAATACATCAAAGCTCATTTCAATATGCGCTTCATCCTCTTTTGTAAAGGTTAGCGTATCAAGCTGAATAATTTCTCTTAATGCTACGCTATAACTGTTTCCGGCACTTTTGTCTTTTTGTTGCTCAACTTTGTTTGCTATAAATGCTTCTATCTGCGCTTTAGTTGGCTTTTCTTTGTTGATGCGCAGTAATTGCCAAGGCGTTGCTGCGGTTTCTGATGGCTGGTAGCGTTCAATACTGCTGGTAACATCGCCTTCTTCATTCTCATATCTGGCAACCTCGAAAGACCAGTGGTTTTTCTTAGTCTGCTCAAACTTTTCAATAGCTTGCGTTACTTTTTGTTTAAGAGCTGTTGGTGACTGAACGGCGATTGTCACATCGGTTGCTTGCGCTGTGCTGAAAATAACAGGGCTAACTAATATGCTTGCCGCGATAATCATAAAGCTAAGTAGTGGCTTGAATGAGGTGTGATTTTTGTCAGTTTTCATGGGCTTGTTCTCGTGTAATTTAGTTGGCAATAGCAATTGAGCCATAGCCTAACCTGACAAATGTGAAATGTTTGTGAAGTAGCAATGATGCGAGTAAGTCTAGAAAGTGGTTAGTTAAGTGATGGTAAATTTCACATCCATTTCACAAGTGGGCATTTACTTTATGGGTGAGTCATCAATTAAGAGTAATGCTTATGTCTAGTTACATTGAACTAAAGAATATCAGTCAATCCTTTGAAATGAATGAAGCCCAAGTGACGTTATTTGAGGGATTATATTTAACCTTTCATCAAGGGCAATCTTACGCCATTACTGGGCCTTCGGGTGCTGGTAAATCAAGCTTGCTTATGGTGGCATCAGGGCTAGAGCAGCCTGCTTCGGGGCAAGGGCATTATGTTGATTGCGATAAAATAATGCCCCTAGAACAGGCCAGGGAAGAGATAGGCTTTATTTTTCAGCAATTTCATTTACTGCAAGAATTAACCGCGTTAAATAATGTCGCTTTACCGCTAAAGCTGCGTGGTGATCGTCATGCCATTGAAAAAGCAAAAGTGTGGTTAGAGAAGGTGGGTTTAAGTCATAGACAAGATCATACCCCTAATCAATTAAGTGGTGGTGAGCAGCAACGTGTTGCTATAGCACGCGCATTAATTTTTGAGCCTAAATTTATTTTTGCTGATGAGCCAACCGGTAACTTAGATCAAAAAAGTGCTGATGATGTTGCCGATATTCTGATTGCTTGCTGTAAGGAAAATAACGCAGGGCTTGTTATGGTAACTCACAGTAGTGCCTTGGCAAGTAGAGCGCAGCAGGTATTGTCGCTTGCTAATAATCAGTTAACGGACAATAAAACAATTAATGTTAAGGAGGCGTCATGATAGCAGTAAATCAAGGCAGTCTTCTTGGCCGAGTTAAATTAGCCTGGCACTTTTTTACTCAAGAATATCATTATACTCATCAAAGGTTACTGCGCTGGATTCAAGGTATTTTATTACTGTTTATCGTTACCTTGAGCTTATCTAGTCATAGTATTCAGCAATATTTACAACAAAACTTGCAAGGCTTACTGGGCGCTGATGCGGTTATTAGTCAGCAGCAGGCCATGTCTGAGCAGCAATACGCTTCATTAGCCAAGCTAAGCAAGAAGATTTCGGTAACTCAGCAAATATCAACGGTATTAACGCATCAAAAAAAATGGCAAAAAGCTCAATTAAAGGCTGTTGATAATGCTTATCCGTTGCAAGGAGAATTACTTACTTCTACAACGAAAGGCGACGACGGCCAAGTCAGTGCAAATGGCCCAGTAACAGGTGAAGTTTGGCTAGACGCAAGGTTAATGGCAAGTCTTGAATTAACACTAGGCCAATCACTGCTAATCGCCAATAAGCCTTTTGTCGTCAGTCGCATATTGCAACATGAACCTGATAGGTTAATGGAAGGGCATAGCGTTGCCATGCGCGCCATGATTAATAGTGAAGATATGCAGGCGCTTAATTTTGCTAGTGATTTAATCAAATATCGTTATTTATTGGCAGCTAGTGATAAACAAATAACTCAGCTGATTGATTGGCAAAAAGCAGAGCTGCCAGCGGCTCAACTACTGCATAAGCAAGGTCAACACCCATTAGCACTGTTTTGGCAACGAACTGAGAATTTTCTCGGCTTGGCGTCAATTATTTTATTTTTTATGGCTGCAATTGCTATTGAGCAAATCGGTCAAGTGCATATGAAAAAAGAGCAGTTCTTTAGTGCCGTTTGTATGAGCTTAGGGGCTGATAAAATTACCGGCTTACAAATATCAATAGTTAAATGGCTGTTTTCAGTGGCCACCTTGATTCCTGTGGTATTGATATTAGCGTCTATTTGTCATTTCTTTGTGATTGAGTTTTTAAAAGAGACTTTCTCACAACTGAGTTGGCAATTAGACCTTGTGCAAACCTTCAAGCCGATAGGCTCAGTATTAGTTATTTTTGCGGTATTTCATGCCCCTGTTTGGTTGGCACTCTTAAATACCTCTATTGCAAGTCAGTTTATTGGTCAAAGTAACAAGCTAAACCATTGGCTAGGCAAGCTAGCCAGTGTTGTGGTGCTGTTTATTGTTGCCTTTAGTTATTCAGATAATGCTTTACTGACCTTTATGTTACTAACTGCCGTCACTATTACCGTGCTATTGATGATTTTTATCAGTTGGAGCAGCTTAACCTTAGGTGAAAAAATCACCCAACAGGTGTCGGGTTTAGTGCCGTTTGCCCTTTTTATGATGAAACAAAGGTTAGTCAGTAAAAGTACGCAAATTTTAGGGGTTGGTTTATGTGCTTTTTTATTGCTGTTTACCCTGATGCTATTAAAAGATTTAGGTAATACCATGACGGCTTATCAACGTCAGCATGATGGTAATTTATTTATTTCACAAGCAACGCAAGCTCAAATGGATTATGTAACGACATGGGCTGAAGAAAAAGACGTGAACATACGTCAAAGCAAACCGTATATGTATGCCAAGTTGCTGAAAATTAATGGTACAGATTTATCAGAATATAGTGATAAACCCAGTGATAGTTTAGCAACCTTTAGTGATGCCATTCGCCTGCATTGGACAGAGCTGATGCCGAGCAATAATGCTTTAGTCTCTGGAAAATGGTGGCAAGCAGGTGATAGCAACTGGCAGCAAGTCTCTATTGAGCAAGAAGTCATGACAGATCTTGGCTTGGAGCTGGGAGATATTTTAAGTTTCTATATCAATAAGCAAAGCTATCAGTTTACTGTTGCTGCCAGCCATGAATTCAAACCTGGCGCAGGCTCAATTACCTTTTGGGTACAAATGCCATCCAGTGCATTAGCGCATATTCAGGCGCCTCACTACACTATGGCAAGCATTGAATTAGCTGATGAACAGTGGTCGTTGCTGACGCCGCTTTGGCAAAAGTTCCCAAGTTTACGCATGGTGTCATTGAAGGAATTAACCAGCTTATTTGATCGCACCCTAGCGATGATCAGCAAAGTGATCAGCGGCTTTTCTTTGCTGATCATTTTGTTATCCACCGTGGTGATTTTAGCGTCTATCAATGCTCTGCAAAGTAAAGAGAAAAAGAAAAACAGCGTAATTATGAGTTTTGGCTTTTCTCGCGCAACTTGCTTAAAGCTTAATGTGATTGAGTGGTTGGTAACGGCCAGCATTACGGCTGTTGGCGCAATTGCCGGTACTTACATTGCGGGCTTATTGATATACCAATCTCAGTTCTCACTTACCTATCAGCCAGACTTTACTTGGTTAATCGCCACCTTAGTTATTATTTTAACTAGCATTACGGGCTTGGGCGTTTTCGCTAGCAGACACAGCCTGCAAAGCTCTGTGCGTGAGTTAATGGCTGAGAATTAATAGCAAGCCGAGAAATAATTTTTACATTTCACATCTGTTTCACACGGTGTTTGTCATGATGGCAACACCAGTTAGGAGGACAACATATGATTCGTTTAATAAAGAGAGTAACTAAGTTTGTTTCAGTGTGCGCTGTGATTGTTATGTCAACACAAGTTCACGCAGTAGGAAAAGAGGGCTCAACAGATACACAAGGCTCTGCAGATAAACAAAGCTCAGCAGATAAACAAGTGCTTATGGTGGTCACAAGTTATGGCAAAGGTAATGAAAGACCTGGCTATGAGTTTGATGAGTTTGCCAAAGCCTATAGCGTTTTTAAAGCTAATGGCATAACTGTTGATGTAGCAAGCCCACGAGGTGGCAAGGTGCAAGCGGATGAGTATGATAAAACTAAGCCGTTTAATGTGCCTGTACTGGCAGATAAAGCCATAATGGCAAAGCTTGAAAATACCTTACCTACGGCAAGCCTTGATGCTGCTTCTTATGATGGTATTTTCATTGTTGGCGGAAAGGGCGCTATGTTTGATTTACCTAAAGATAAAGCCTTACAAGCGGTTATTGCAGATATTTATCAGCAACAAGGCAGCGTAGCGGCGGTATGTCATGGTCCTGCGGCTTTAGTTGATGTAAAGCTTGCTGATGGCAGCTACTTAATCGCAGGTAAAGCGGTTAATGGTTTTACCAATAAAGAAGAAGTTTTATTTGGTAAAAAGTGGTTAAAGCAATTTGAGTTTATGCTTGAAGATAAACTAAAAGAGCGTGGCGGTAAATTTCAGTCAAGCAATATTATGTTAAGTCATGTTGCCGTTGATGGTCGCTTAGTAACAGGGCAAAACCCATCGTCAACAACGGGTGTAGCAGTAGCGCTAGTAAAATCGCTAGGCTTAACGCCAGTAGCTACCGAGCAGTACCTAGACGATAAAACCATGGCCGTTATTGCGCAACTGTTAGCAGGCGATAAAACCGCTGAACAAACCCTGACTACTCAGCAAGATCAATATCATATTCCGTTAGTAGGCATGTATGGTTTCTATTTCTTAAAAGTGGCTGAGCAGCCAAGAGAGTTTGAGCAAGCATTAACCTTAATGTTAATTGCCCAAGAAGCCATAAATAACCCTATGTTTGATATGCAAATTGCTAAAACTCAGCATAAGCTAGGTAAAAATCAGGCGGCAAAAACCACGTTAGAGCATGTGCTTGAAGCAAAGCCTGATTACAAACCCGCGTTAGATATGCTAAAAACGCTATAACAATAATAAAAAATGTTAGCGCTTTGGCTTTAGGCGAAAGCGCTACAACAGTTGTTAACAATGGAAAGAATATGACTAATACGGCAAGTCAACAAACTAAACTTAATGTGCTGCTAGTGGAAGATCAGCTAAGCATTGCGCAAAACATTGCCCAATATATGGAAGCAAAAGGGCATGTGTTTGACTTTGCGACTAACGGCAAGCAAGGACTGGAATTGGCGTTAGAGCAGCCTTATGACTTAGTTATTCTTGATTTAAATTTACCGGGCATGGATGGCTTAGAGATTTGTCAGCAATTAAGGGAAAAATCGAGCCGTCATATTCCCATCTTAATGTTAACCGCGCGCGATAGTATTGATGATAAGGTCACTGGCTTTGGTGTTGGTGCCGATGACTATTTAACCAAACCTTTTGTTTTACAAGAGTTAGAAGTGAGATGTTTGGCTTTATCAAGAAGACACTTATTACAAACTAATAATACCCTTGTTTTAGGGCCACTTTCGATTGATAGAAAAAGCAAACAAGTAAAGCGTGACGAACAAGTGCTTGATTTACATGCCATGGGAGTTCGAATCGTAACCATTCTTGCCGAAGCCTACCCGCAAGTAGTGAGTCGCTCAGAGTTAACGCAAAAATTATGGGGTGATGAGCCAACGGAGTCAGATGCCATGCGCTCTCATATCTACCAACTACGCAACGTATTAGATAAACCTTTTGATAAGCCGCTTTTAAAAACTGTGCACGGTGTCGGCTTTGTTTTGGATATTAACAATGACAAATAAAAGCACTAATAAAAGTAATAGCAAAAACAAAAAGTTTCACAGTTTAAGCAGACGTATTGTTGCGCAATTTTGCCTATTCACCTTAGTGCTTTCAGTTATTTTTAGTTTGCTGACCTTTATTTTATTGTTCACCTTAGAAGATAGCTTTATAGAGCGTGAGATTGTTAAAGAAGCCGATTATTTAATTGCACAGTATCAGCAAACTAAGCAATGGCCACAGATGAGAGCTAGGCATTTTACTTTGCATTTCTCTAAAAAAACCTTACCTGATGATATGCGTGAAAAATCAATGCAAGAGCCTGAAAGAGTTGAGTTTTACGGTCAGCAAGGCAGGCATTATCATTTGTATGCTTTCCCTAATTTCGAGCAAACCTATTTGCTAGCAGAAGTAAGTGAAAAACTGCTAGTTCGGCCACTTCGCGAAGGCATAATCACCATACTTGTTGTTAGTGGTGTATCGTTAACCTTAGTTGCTTGCATGCTTGCTTGGTTGTTGGGACGAAAAACCGCAAAACCACTCAAAGCTCTAGCAGATTTGGTTGATGGCGTTGCACCAGAAAATATTCCTGACAGCTTTGCTCATCAATTCCCTAACAATGAAATTGGTGTATTGGCAAACACCTTAGAAGCCTCCATGGCGAAAATTCGCCAAGCCATAGAGCGTGAGCGCTGTTTTACGCGCGATGTCAGTCATGAGCTAAGAACGCCAGTTGCGATTGTTAAAAATGCCGTTGAGCTTTACCGAGAAAAAAGCCGAGAAAAAAGCCGAGAAAAATATGATGCTCAAGGCAGTGAGGCAGAAATTATTAATCGCATTAATGATGCCAGTTTGCAAATGGAACAAACCGTAACAACCTTACTGCACTTAGCGCGTGAAGAGCATGCCGCAGCTGAGCAAAGCGCTGTAAAACTGCTGCCACTTATTGAACAGTCAATTATTGAGCATAGTTATTTGCTTGATGATAAATCAGTAGAAGTGCAGGTGGATGATAACTGCAACACTGAAATTGTGGTACAACAAGGCATGTTAAAAGTGCTGCTTGATAATTTGCTCAGTAATGCCTTTCAATACACCGACTCTGGCATGGTGGAAGTAAGTTTTGCTAATAACACCCTAACCATCGCGGATACTGGCCCAGGCATTGAGGCGGGAATATCAAAGCAAGTGACTGAGCCTGCAATAAAGGGCAGCCAAAGTACTGGCTATGGCTTTGGCTTATCAATTGTTAAGCGCCTGTGCGAACATCAAAAGTGGCAGTTATCGGTAGAAAGTAAGCAAGGTACGCGTATATCAGTGCGCTTTGTTTAGTTTCTAGTGTTTTATGTTTCCTATCTATTTTCTTACCTACATAAAAATGTGCGCTTGTTGCGTACTTTTGTCTTTAACATAACTTAATTAGTCTTGTGAAAAGTTATATATGGCAATATGTTAGCTAATTTGCTATTAATGGCGTCATTATAAAAGTATGCAATTAGAAATCTGGAATAGGCGTGCATTTCGTACTTGCAAACAGTAACGTTTAACAATCTAAATAAAGTAAGGAACACTTTTGAAAATAATCACGAAAACACTATTAACTTCAGCCACTTTAGTTTTATCGGCACAAACAACAGCAAATGATAGCTTTACTTTTGGTTTAGGCGCTGGCGCCTTTTATAGTGGTGTTGGTGTTAATGCAGGTATTCAATCTAAAAGCGACCTGAAATATGTGTCTGCTGGTTGTGTTAGCTACTCTTCAATTTATGGCAGTACATGTGGTATCGGTGTTGGCTGGGTTAAAACGGATATTTTTGACTTTCAAACCCCTAAGCATGGCGCAAGTTTATATCTTGGGATTGTGGGGAATGAGTATGATAACTTTGATCATGAAGCTGTATATGGCGCGGCCTTAGGATACCATTATTTTCTTCGAGGTATTGGTAATGCTGGGTTTAACTTTGGTTTAACGCTAGTTGCAGGAAATGAAAAAGACGGTGTTGGCGTTGGTGCTCTGTTGCAGGCTGGTTATCAATTTTAAACCTCAGATTTAAGGAAAATGAGATTTATCATTACGCTTTTGTAATATATATCAGAAATTGTTTATACAATTATTTTTATCAACGTAAATAGGAGCTCCCCTTGTACCAACTGTACTATTATCCACTGAATGCCAGCATGGCACCTCACTTTATGCTTGAAGAGTTAAACGTTGAGTTTGAACTAATTAAGGTCGACAGGAAAAACAATGCGCAAAAATCGAAGGATTATTTGGCGCTAAATCCTGCAGGTAGGATCCCAACATTAATTGATAATGGCCAAGCTATTTTTGAAAGCCCTGCGATTTGTATTCATCTAGCAGAAAGCAATCCGCAAGCCAATTTGATCCCCGCCATAGGTAGCCCAAATAGAGCGTTATTTTTCCAATGGATGATGTACTTAACCAATACCGTTCAAGCGGAATTGATGATTTATTTTTATCCGCAAAAGCATAGTGCTGACGAAACAAATATTGCTGGCATGGTTGCTGTGCAAGAAAAACGCATTACTGAAATGCTTGCCTTACTTGATAATGAGCTAGAAGGTAAAGATTACCTTGTCGGTGACTCTATCAGCGCCTGTGACTTTTTCTTATTTATGTTAGCTGTTTGGGCTGATGAATTTAAAAAGCCACCTTTAGCTTATACTCATTTATCGCGCTATTTGCGTAAACTAGCACAACGTGAATCTATTATTCAGGTGTGTAAAAAAGAAGGTTTGAGTCTTGCTGATTACCAATAAGCTGCTAATCATTGCTTAGACTAAGGCAATATGGTAAATGGAAAGGCGCATATCATGATCTTAAAGTGTTTTCATTACTCCGTTCAGAGATAATCTAAGCTGCTATAAATTCGCGTACTCCTGTCAAATATCTACATTTACAAGCTTTCGTTTGTTCTTTATATGAACCAAAGTCACTTTACCGACGTATAGGTAAGTTATTACTCGTTGTTTGGTGACTGTTATGAATATTATTAAATTAATTAGCACATTAAGCTTATATGCATTGCTTGCAAGTCTTTTCGGGTGTAGCAGTGTGGTGCAAATGCATAATAATAGCGCGGATAAAACAGTGCCCGTGTGGCAGCAAAGTGCAATAAAAGATGAGCTAAAAGTTAATTTTTTATGGGCTAAACCTATAGCTAAAGGGCCTTTAGCAACCATTATTGTTCACCCTGGTATGCTACAAAACGTTGAAGATATGCGTGGTGTGCTTATTGATCTTGCAGAGCAGGGCTTTATGTCTGTTGCTGTAGATTATCAACGATTAATCGCCGGTAAGTGGCAGGTCTCTACTATGCCCATAAGAGCGCGTGATGAGATAGATTTTATTATGAGTCAGGTTGTCGAGAACCCTTGGGTTGATGCTAATAACATTGGCTTGTTAGGGTTCTCATTAGGGGGCGCGCACAGCTTAAATATTGCCAAAGTTAATCCAGATATAAAGACTGTGGTGGTGTATTACCCTATGACGGACTTTGTTGGTTGGGCGAAATCGGCTGAGAATGAGTTGCTATTATCTCTGGTGGTTAAGCAGGTTAAATCAGCTTATTTAAAGGAGTCAGACAGCCATAGCCATGCCTCACACCTTGAACTTGTTAGTAATTATTCTGCGGTTAATTTTGCGGATGAGATTAGGCCACCAGTTTTGGTGATTCATGGTGATGAGGATGATATAGCGCCTATTGAGTTTTCTAAACGATTTGTCAGCTTATTGCAATCTAGTGGTAATGATCAATCTCAGTTAATGGTTATTAACCAAGGCGCGCACGGCTTTAATTTTAAACGCAGTAAACAGTCGATTAAGTCATGGTTAACGTCTTTAGACTGGATGCAAAAGCATCTTGCGACAGAGCCAAAAAGCTATGTTGTTGCGTCAAATGTTGCTGCCTCAAATGCGCTTGCGTCAAATAACTATTGATTATTAGAGCCGTTAATAATGCAGCTGAAAATATCAATAAAGCTTCATATATTGTTGTTAACTTTTGCCTGATTAGCTAGGTATAATGTTTGGGATATAATATTCAATATTTCAAAAAGGATTTTTATGCAGTTTATTATTACCGCTTATGACTTTACCGATGAAGACGCCATTAACCGTAGGTTAGCACATCGCGATGCGCACTTAGCTGGCATAGAAAGAATGACCAAAGCAGGAAATTTTTTAAGTGGCGGTGCAATATTAGATCAACAGGGGAAAATGATAGGATCATCAGCCCATGTTGACTTTCCCTCAAGAGCTGATGTTGATGCTTGGATTAATTCCGATCCTTATACACTTGGCAAGGTGTGGGATAATGTCAATATCAGTGACGGGCTTTTGTTCCCTGTCGAGAAATTTAAACGCTAGCCTTAATTGCTAAGCTCTGCTTTATGCTTATTCGCTTTGCTGTTTCGGTGACTTTCTAAACTCACCCGGCGCTTGTTGGGTGAGCTTATTAAACCAACGGTAAAAAGAGCTAGGCTCTTTAAAGCCTAATTCTGCACTGATTTGGTTCATGCTTAACGCTTGGTTACTTAGGTAGTCTTTGGCGAGGTCAAGTCGGGTGTTATCTAAAATACTTTGATAACTAACACCTTGTGCTGTTAAGCGACGTTGTAATGTCTTAACGCTTATGTCAAATGAATTGGCAATATCTTGCTGGTGGAATCTTCCTGTTTGCAGAGACTGTGCGATAACCTTCGATAATTGTGTGGCAAAATCAACTTCTGTACTTAAGTTAGAGATGATAGCTTGTGCGTGACTTTCTAACGTTGAAAGTAGCTGCTGATCACCTTTATTAAGTGGTAAAGCTAACAAAGCTTTATCAAAGATAATGGCGTTTTCTGCTTGGGCAAACTGAATGGGGCAATTGAATAAGCTTTGGTATTCTTGTTGTTGGCTTAGCTCAGGCGCTTTTCGGCTGAGTAATAACTCGCTCGGATTACTTTCTTGGCTGACTAAGTATCTGGCAAAGGTGAGCCAAGAAGCCAAGCAATTATCTATCATATGGCGCTTAACTTCAGCATCGGTAAACTGACAATGCCAGCGAATTTTGACCTTATCACCTAATGGCTCAAAGGTGGTTACTCCCATATCGCCAACCAACTTTTCAAAGGGTTGGATCTTTGCAATGGCTTGTCCTAAGTTTTCACAATTCATGGAAATATAGCCCAGCACACTATATGAGCCTGGTTGAACATGCTTGGCGGTATGTAGGCCAAATAACTCATCACTAGAGTGGCTAATGAGTGCGGCTATAAGCTGCTGAAAAAGCACCCCAGGTATATGGTTGCTGTTATCTAACAGTAGGTTTTGCTCTAAACCAACTTGTTGACATATGGCATCAACATCCAGCTGTTGCTCTTGTGCTAATTGCAAGTATTGTTTGACTGCTGGTACTGAAGCTTGACCAAGACTGTCATCTAATCCCGTCACTTGATTTGCTGTTGATGATGCATTTGTGGGCATATTTTTAAATCGTGCTTTTATGAGTCGTGAGCAATTTGTCTTAAAATGTCACCTTGACTGTCTTTTTAGGACATTTTGCCGTTGTTATCTTCGTTTTATCATAAGCTGTAATGAATTGATAGCAGGGGTATTAAATGAGGCGTTGGAATGGTTGGGGTGATGACAGTACCTCGATGGCGTTGCCTGAATCTGCCGGCGAATTTTTAAATAATGCGGTAGGTGCAGGGCAGCTATTGCCAGATGCAACACTTGCAGAGGTTGCATCTAAAGTGCCTGAATCGAGATTAGCCGCACATAAGTTAATAACAACAGATGCGACCGAGCGAGTTCGCCATGCTAAAGGCCAGTCTTTACCTGATTATCTGGCCATGCGCAGTGGTGATATTGATTGCTTTCCTGATGGTGTTTGTTATCCAGAAAATCGTCAAGATGTAAAAGATATTCTCACCTATGCTAAAGCACATAATGTTGAGCTGATCCCTTATGGTGGCGGCACAAGTGTTGCTGGTCATATAAACCCTAATGCTTCGCAGCGCGCTATTCTTACCCTTGATATGGCACGAATGAATCAGCTAATGCATTTAGATGAGGACAGCCAAATTGCTACTTTCGGTGCAGGCACACCTGGTCCTATGGTTGAAGCGCAATTACTTGCCCGAGGATATACCTTAGGGCATTTCCCACAATCGTTTGAGCTTTCAACAATTGGCGGCTGGATTGCTAGTCGCTCTAGTGGTCAACAGTCGCTGCGTTATGGTCGTATTGAGCAACTTTTTGCGGGCGGTAACTTGGAAACCTTTGCTGGCTCATTAGATGTTGCTACTTTTCCAGCTTCTTCTGCGGGCCCTGATTTACGCGAATTACTGCTAGGCTCAGAAGGGCGCTTTGGTATCTTAACGGAAGTGAAAGTTAGGGTAAGTAAGCTGGCTGAAAAAGAGCAATTCTCGGTGATTTTCTTTCCGAGTTGGCAGCAAGCGAGTCAATTTTGTAAAGAAGCGGTGCAACAACGTATTGCGCTTTCTATGCTTCGTGTTAGCAATGCGGTTGAAACACAAACTCAGCTGAAATTAGCAGGTCATGAAAAGGCCATTGCTTGGTTAGAGCGTTACTTATCATGGCGCGGCTGCAATGCAGGTAAGTGTATGCTTACTTTTGGTTTAACTGGCTCTAAAGAGCAAATATCAGCAAGCAAAAAACAGCTGAGCCGATTGATTAAGCAATTTAACGGCGTAAACACAGGTCAGCTTTTAGGTAAAAAATGGCAGAGCAATCGTTTTCGTTCACCGTATTTACGTGATGCTTTATGGCAACAGGGCTATGTTGTCGATACCTTTGAAACAGCGACCGATTGGGGCAATGTTGATTCACTTATGGCTAAGGTAGAAAGCAATATCCGCCAAGGGCTTGCCGCTGAATCTGAACAAGTGCATGCCTTTACTCATTTATCGCACGTCTATAGCCAAGGCTGCAGTTTGTACACTACCTATGTATTTCGTAATGCTAGCAGTTATCAAGCAACGATGGAGTGCTGGCAGAAGCTTAAGCATATTGCTAGCGACACTATTGTTCATAATGGTGGCACCATTAGTCATCAGCATGGTGTCGGTAAAGATCATGCGCCATATTTACATGTTGAAAAAGGCGAGTTGGGCATGAAGGTTATTGCCAGCTTAACTGAGCATTTTGATGCTGATAATCAGCTAAATCCTGGCACCTTGTTGGAATAGATGACTATGCAAACAGCAGGCGTTGATATTTCAAATGACTACACGGCATTACACCAAGATAATGTCTCTAGGCTTGATAGTAACGCCAGTTGTGACTTGCCTGGTAAGTTGAGCCAGACTCGTCAGCAACGCATTGCAGAAATAGCAGCTCAACCCCATTGGGACTTAGTTGTTATTGGTGGCGGTATTACTGGTGCTGGGGTGTTAAAGCTTGCCAGCCAAATGGGCTTAAAAGTCCTGTTACTAGAGCAAAAAGATTTTGCTTGGGGTAGCTCGAGTCGTTCGTCAAAAATGGTGCACGGCGGCTTGCGTTATATGGCGCAAGGGCAGCTGGCATTAACGCGAGAATCTGTTGTTGAGCGTCAGCGTTTAGTCGCACAAGGACAACCGCTGGTAACTAAACACAGTTTTGTGATGAGTCATTATCAGCGCGCTTTTCCAAGTCCTTGGCTGTTTAATAAATTATTGGCTTGTTATGACTTGATTGCTGGCGTTAACCAGCACAAGTTTTGGCCGAAAGCATCATATTTAGCATTAGCGCCACATATTGATGAAAATAAGCTACTCGGTGGTACGCAATTTTTTGATGCCTTAACCGATGATGCCAGATTAGTATTACGCTTAATTCAAGAGTCATTACACTTGGGCGCTCAAGTGCTTAATTATGCACAAGTCACCGCGATTGCAAGTAAGGCGAATGCTAAGCAAGTTTCGCTAACTATTGATGGTCAAGCCGTAACGGTTAATGCTTCTGTGGTGGTTAATGCAACTGGGGCATGGTCGAATCAAGTCAAAGCAAGTTGCACAGATCTTGATACTAAGGCTAAAAAAACAGCGCATATGAGGCCATTAAGGGGCAGTCATTTGGTGCTGCCTAGCTGGCGTTTACCTGTTGCCAGTGTGATTGCCATTCGTCATGGTGATGATAACAGGCCAGTGCAGGTCTACCCTTGGCAAAATGTCACTATTGTTGGCACAACTGATGTAGAGCATTTATCGCCACTATCTGAAGAAGCGAGTATCAGTCAGGCAGAGTTTGACTATTTACTTAAGGCTGTCGCTCAGCAGTTTCCCGATGCCAATATTAACGCCAGCGATGTTATTTCAACCTTTTCCGGTGTTCGCCCTGTAACCACCTCAGCTAAAAATGCACCTCCGTCAAAAGAAAAACGTCAGCATCAGATAAATAATCATGACGGCGTTATTAGTGTCACCGGCGGTAAGTTAACAACGTTTCGTTTAATTGCAGAGCAAGTGTTACAACAAGCCGCTCAGTATATTGCTGTAGCTGATTTTCACCATAAGCTGCAAGCGGTTAATCAATATGCCATTTTCTCACCGGCTAATTGTCAGTCTGAGCGGTTGCTGCCAGCACAGGTTGAACAGCATATTTTGGCTTGTTATGGCTCACTTAGTCAGCATTTTATCAAGCTTTCAGATGCTCAGCAGTTATTGCCGATACGCTATAGTAAGCACGTCTGGGCGGAGCTTATTTGGGCGGTACAATACGAGCAAGTGCAACACCTTGATGATCTATTATTAAGAAGAACACGCCTTGGTAATGTATTGCCAAAAGGAGGCATAGATTTACTGCCAAAAATACAAGCCTTATGCGCACCTTATATGCCATGGAGTGACACTGATTGGCAGCAGGAAATTGCTCGTTATATGCAATTGTGGCGAAAATATTATCGCGTACCTGAGTGCGGTGACAGCAAATAAATTACATGATGACCATGACAGATAAGCACAATAAAGATTTAATTTTAACTATAGATAATGGCACGCAGAGTGTCCGCGCCTTGTTGTTTAACCTAAGTGGTGAGCTGGTTGCTAAAAGTCGACTTGAGCTAGAGCCGTATTTTTCTACCCAGCCAGGTTGGGCAGAGCAAGAGGCTGATTATTTTTGGCAAATGCTAGGGCAATGTTGTCAGGCGCTTTGGCAACAAGCCGAGGTTATTAAGCAGGGTTACCAGCAGCGAGTGATGGCGGTTACTGTGACCACCCAGCGCGGTACAGTAGTAAACCTTGATGGGCAGGGTAAGCCATTAAGACCTGCCATTTTATGGTTAGATCAACGCTTATGTCAGCAAAATAAAGCCATGCCATGGTACTGGCGTTTGGCGTTTGCTGTGCTCGGTCAAAGCAAGGTTATCGATTATTTTCGTCGCAAGGCACAGGCTAATTGGTTAGCGCAAAATGAGCCGAAAGTATGGCAAAACACAAATAAGTTTTTACTGTTGTCTGGCTTTTTCACGCATAGATTAACAGGCCAATATAAAGACTCAGTTGGTAGCATAGTTGGTTACTTACCCTTTGATTATAAAAAGCAAGCTTGGGCCAGTGACTGGGATTGGAAGTGGCAAGCGCTACCGATTAAGCGCACTATGTTACCTAGCTTAGTTAAACCGGGCGAGTTGTTAGGTGAAATTACCGAACAAGCGGCACAGCATACTGGTATTTGCGTTGGCACCCAGTTAATTGCTTCTGCCTCAGATAAAGCGTGTGAGGTATTAGGCTCTGGTTGTATTGAGCCTGATACCGCAAGTTTAAGTTATGGTACTACGGCAACCATAAATACCAATAATGCTAGCTATGTCGAGCCACAAGCCTTTATACCGCCGTATCCTTCTGCTATGCCAGATCATTTTAATAGTGAGGTGATGATTTATCGCGGCTTTTGGATGGTCAATTGGTTTAAACAAGAATTTGGTCAAAATGAAATTGAACAAGGGCGGGCTTTAGGTGTTAGCCCTGAAAGTTTATTTGATCAATTAGTGGCGCAAGTACCGCCTGGTTCTATGGGGTTAATGCTGCAACCTTATTGGTCTCCTGGGCTGAAAAATCTTGAGGCGAAAGGCGCTATTTTAGGCTTTGGCGATGTTCACACCCGTGCTCATATTTATCGCTCAATTTTAGAAGGTTTGGCTTATGCCCTTCGCGAAGGCAAGGAAAGCTTAGCAAAGCGACAGAAATGCAAAATAACCCGTTTGATCGTCTCAGGTGGTGGCTCGCAATCAGATGCGGCACTACAACTTACTGCGGATATTTTTAACTTACCTGCGCACAGGCCACATACCTATGAAACTTCAGGCTTGGGAGCGGCAATCAATGTCGCGGTGGGCTGTGGTCATTATCCAAGCTACGCGCAAGCGGTTGAGCATATGACGCGCATTGAACAATCGTTTTTACCTAACCAAGCGAACGTGCAACTGTACAACAAGCTATATCAGCAGGTTTATCGAAAAATGTATAAGCAGCTAAAACCTATATACCAAGATATTAAAAAGATAACTGGCTACCCAGAATAATAACAAGACATCACGCATCAATAAGTTGTCACAATTGATAATTACAATGTAGTGAATAAGTAACAAAAACAATAAGTAGGAAGGATTTAACTATGATCTATACCCGTCGAAAATTTATTAAAACCCTTGCGGTAAGTGCTGGTGCTATTGTCACCTCAAGTCTCGTTGGCTGTGGTAGTTCCGACAAAAAAGAAGTGGTCGTTACGCCAGAGCCGACTCAGCCGAGTATTTTAGACGGCAGTCAGTATTTTCCACAGTCTGTGGTTTCGGGGGATCCTAAAGTTGATTCTGTGATTTTATGGACGCGTGTTGATAACGGCTCTGGCGCTGATACTTCCTTAATACTGCAAGTTGCCAGTGATGAAAATTTTGCTAATTTAGTGGTAGAAGAAACATTTGCTGCTTTGGCAAGCTCAGATCATTGCTTAAAGATACGGGTAACTGAGTTAAATGCAGGTCAGCATTACTATTATCGCTTTATCTATCAGCAAGATGACAAAAATTACGCTAGCCGTACTGGCCGCACTAAAACCGCTGCAAGCCCAGATAGTGACACCAAAGTGAAATTTGCCTATGTATCTTGCCAAGATTATATCGGTCGATATTTTAATAACTACTTATCTATTTTAGATAACGATGATATTGATTTTATTATTCATTTAGGTGACTACATTTATGAAACCACAGGGGATGCTTTATTCCAATTAAGCGGTGGTGAGCGCAGTATTGAATTTACCGATCAAGCTGGGGCATTAACAATTGGCGTTGGTGACAATAAAACTCAAGCAGCTAACAGCTTAGATAACTATCGTCAGCTTTATAAAACCTATCGTAGTGATGAAGTATTACAACGCGTGCATGAACGCTTCCCTATGATTGCTATTTGGGATGATCATGAGTTTTCTGATGATAGCTGGGCCGATAATGCCACTTATTTAGATGGCGCAGCCAATGAGCAGCAAACCGCGCGTAAGAAAAATTCTGAAATGGCTTATTTTGAATATATGCCCATTGACCATGAGCAGCCACATACCCAAGGTGAGTTAGCATCGGGCGCTATGGCGGTAAATGAAGAGCACTTATTCCCTAATACCCGTATTTATCGAGATTTCCAATTTGGTCTGCACTTGCATTTGGCGATGACAGACTTTCGCACTAATCGTCCTGATCATATTTTGCCAGAAGATGCCTTCCCAGCGACAGTTGCGATTGATCAAGCCTCACTGGCGGGCTTCTTATTGGCAAGTGGTATGCCACAAGCACAAGTGGATGCTGTGGTTAGCCAGATGTCACCGTACGTAAATATTGATGAAGCCATGTTTGCGCCATACAAAGCGGCGTTCTTAGAAGTCTTTACTGGTTTATATATGACAGAGCTGATGGCGCGCATTGAAATAAGTCAAGCTGAGGCACTGGCACAAGCTCAGCAGCGCGCAGTAGCTGCGGTTCAGGGTAACTTGGCAACTAGCTACTTAAACCAAGTGTTAGTCAGTGCTAAAGCAAGTTTACCTGCAGAGCATCCGCTGCAAATGCTGCCTGCTTTGCCAGAAACGGGTGTAGCGCAAGGTCTTGCTTTTTATACCTTAGGTAAAACCTCACTGTTTAACTACATAGGTAGTCGTTATTTTGTTATTAAAGATACTTATGATATTTACGCTGCTTATAAAGAGTATGTTGCCAACCTTCAGGGCACGAGTGCACAAAAAGCCTTTGATGATAGGCAAACCGCTTGGTTAACGCAGACCTTTATGACTTCTAGTAGTACCTGGAAGATGTTAGGTAGCTCAGTTACTTTTGCGCCATTAATGTTTGATTTATCAGCGAGTCGTGCTGACAGTGGCTTGCCAACGCTTGAAGGCGTGCTTGATTCACCTGCAATTCCTGCTGCACTGAAACAGCGCTTTTATTTAGAGGCCGATCAATGGGATGGCTTCCCACAGTTTAAATCAAGCTTTGTTGATAATGTGATGAGTCAATTTGGTGTTATCAGTTTAAGTGGTGATGTCCATAGTAGCTATATTACTGAGCACCAAGCTAATGCGGTAACAGGTAAAAAGTCGTTTAACTTTACTACCTCGTCCATTTCATCTGGTACTTTTGGCTCATTCCTTGAAAATGGTATGAAGCAGATTTTTGCCCAATTAGGTGAGGTGCCTGAGTCAATCAGTAATTTACCTTACTTTTTCGATACGCTGGTGAATACCGCTACTAAACGCGCTGATATTCAAGATAATATGGTATTTTCTCGTATGTGGGAGCATGGCGTTGCTATTGTTGAGGTTGATGCCGAACAAGTCTTGGTAAGCTTACACAATACTGACAGTGAATTTCATCATGTCGATGCCGTGACTAAAAGCTACTACCATGATGCGGATGGCTTCTTGGCTATGGTACGTTTACATCAGTTTAAAGTACAAGATGGCCAGTTAACTCAGTTATCCTCATAGCCAGTTACTCGCGTATAAGGCTACACGAGATAAAAAAGTAATAACGAGGTAAAAGGTAATAGCGAAGCGCTATTACCTTTTCTTAGGCGACTTGTTCAGCTTTACGCTTAAGCTCTTTCTTTGCACCTTGCTTGGTAAAATACGTCAGTATTTTGCTGACATCGCTCACACGTGAATGAAAACTCGCTTTGCTGGCGCGTTCATGTATGGTGTGATCACCATCCCCAAAGGGGCCAAAACCATCTAAGGTAGGTACACCTTGTCCAGCCACGGTATTGGCATCACTAACGCCGCCACGTTTTTCGAGTTTAAGCGGTTTACCAATAATTTCTTCAATTTCTTTGATTAGCAGTACTTGATTTTGATTGGTTTGCATAACGTCACGCTGTAAACCGCCAGAAAAGCTCGAACTGACACCGGTAACATAGCTAGTGGTGGCGATGCGCTCTATTTCAGACAGCACTCGTTCTTTTTCGGTGTTGTTAGTAAAGCGCGCTTCAACCGTTATATTGGCGTGTGGTGAAATGGTATTCGCGCCAATGCCACCAGTAACTTTACCAGCATTAACGGTAGTGCCAAAGCTGTTGCGCGTTAAGGCGGTTAGCTGCACTATCATATGGGCAGCGGCTAAGTTAGCGTTGCAACCTTCATGATAATGATTACCCGCATGGGCTGCTTTACCTTTAATATCGATTTGGTAAGTAGCAACACCTTTACGGGCAATAACCACTTCATTGTCTTTACCGGCTGCTTCAAACACTAAGCAGAGATCATAATCTTTAGCGATAGCTTGCGTTATGTGCTTACTGTCGTCACTACCGCTTTCTTCATCACTGACCATCAGCACATCAATATTCTCGATACAGCCAAATTGCTCAAACACCTGTCTAAGTGCGCACAGGGCAACATAGTTACCACCTTTCATATCACACACGCCGGGGCCGTAAATCCAATTATCATCTTCACTAAAAGAGTCAAAAGTATCAGGTGGGAATACCGTATCGAAATGACCTAACAGCAAGATTTTTTTGCCAGCTACTTTGTTCGATAGGTAAAGAATATGATCGCCTATGTTTTCGCGCTCAAAGCGTTTAATGCTAAAGCCTAATGGCTGCATCCATTGACTAAATAATTGAGCCACTTTATCAACGCCTGCTTTGTTTTTTGTATAGGAGTTGATTTCAATTAACTGCGCCAGTTCAGAAAAATCAAACGCCTGGGTTACTTGCTTTAACTTAGACATAAGCAATCCTTTTTTGTCTATAGGTTGAAAATATCAACAAAGGTCAACACGCCTTTGCTATTGCACAAGAGAAATAAGGCAGTTTGATTACATAAATGTGAAAGTTTTTCGCAAGTTTCATTTCGTCATATCACTGTAACAGAGCAAATTTAGGCTTGGCTTTAATGAGTGAAATTTAACCAGTAAAATTTAACCAGTAAAGAGATGAGGCTGTATAGGTTGTTAGCTGATATTTAAGTAAAAAGGAAAGGACTAAAGAATGTCGAGATATACGGTTGGTATGTGGATGTATAAAAATGGCGGTGGGCTTGCCATTCAAGATGAGATGATAAAACAGCTTAATGACAGAGATATTGCGGTGATACCCGATTTGAATTTAGCCAATGCCATGGCAAGTGATGGGCATATTTTGTGTAAAAAAGTGGCCATGGAGCAGTTAGATTTATTCTTCTCGTATAACGCCAGCAAGCAAACACAGTATCAAATGTATTTATATCAAATACTTAATGAGTCGGTGCCTTGTATTAATAATTTTCAGTCGTTTGCGCTAACCGAAGATAAATTTCGCACCGCACATAAATTAACGCAAGCTGGCATAGTAACGCCACAATATAAAATGCTTAAGCGTAGCGATAAACGTAAGCTGAAAAAAACCATGCAAGAGTGGGGCGGTAAGTTAATTTATAAGCCTGTTGATGGTTGGGGTGGTATTGGTATTGTAAAAATTGAAAATGAAAGCTCGCTCGACATGCTGTTCCCTTTTTTAGATCAAACCAATATTCCCTATTTTTATATCGAAAAATACATTAATTACGATATGACGGATTTTCGTATTGATGTGGTGGATGGGCAGTATGTTAGTTGTTATGGCAGGCGAGCGCCTAGTGATAGCTGGAAAACTAATGTTACCAGTGGCGGCAGTATTATGCTTAGAGAGCCAAGTATCGATGCGGTGGAGTTAGCAATTAAGGCAGCAAGCGTGACTGGGCTAGAAATAGCCGGCGTTGATTTAATTTATGATTTAGAGAAAGAGCAATATGTAGTGCTAGAGGTTAATGGCATTCCCGCGTTTGCCACGCCTGAGCAACAACAACTCGGTCTGAACTTTAATCAAAATAAGATAAACAAAATCGTTGATTTAATTGAGCGCAAAGTAAAACAAAGCAATGTCGTTAATTTACCTGTAGCGGGAGTTGCCTAATGGATAAGTCAGTACAACTTCCGAAAATTGGCTTTGTTTATTTAGATCACGTGATGCGTTTTTTTGATCGTTCTAATTTTAAAGGCTGGCCAGATAAAATAGACAGTGTTACCTATCATTGGGGCAATGATAAGCAGCGCTTTATCAATGAGGTTAAGCGCAAAGGCATTGATATTTTGATTGGTAATATTCCGGCAACGGCATATGAAACCTTTCGAGAAATTAGCAGGGCTTTACCAAACGTACAGTTTGTGCCTTCACTGGATGCGCAGTTTGCTAATAAATCTAAGGAAAATGTCACTCACTTTTGTAAAAAGTATCAACTGCCTATTCCTAAAACTGATGTCTTTTATGAGCTGGACGACGCCTTAAATTTTCTTGCTCAGTGTCGTTACCCTAAGATAATTAAAAAATCTTATGGGCCATCAAATTATGGCGGATATTTTGTTCATAAGGTGGATAGTTTTGCCGAAGCCAAGCTATTAATTGCTGAGAAAAAATACTACCCCGTTTATGTGCAAGAGTTTGTTCCTATGGTGGCTGATATTCGCGTCATGCTTATTGGTCATAAGCCTGTGTGCGCATTTTGGCGTCGCCCACCAGAGGGGGAGTGGTTAACTAATACCAGTCAAGGAGGGGCAATTGATTATAACAATGTCCCGCGTGCGGCATTAGACATTGCCCGAAAAGCCTCTAAAGCTGCGAACGCTGAATACTGGGCTTGCGATATTGCTTTAGGTAATGACGGTAAGTTTCGGATTTTAGAGTGTGCTACCGCGTTTGCCGCATTTCCTTATATTCGAGATTGGATTGGTCAGTATCTAATGTGGCTATTTAGCAATGGCCAATTTGCGAAACCCTATATCCCCCTGAATAACTGGGAAGAGTTGGGCAAAATTGATAGTAAGCTACTAAGAACCATGCGACAAATTGCTTTTTCTAAGCCGTCTTATAGTCAAGATTGTGGTGATAGCCTAGTTGAACAAGATAGTGCCATGTATCAGCTGTTACCTATGGAATTAAGAGCTTATGAAGAGTGGCCAAGTGAAATCTGGAATTTTCAAGACAATTACGTCAGTAAAGCCGTCGCTATGCTTTGTCAGCAAGTATGTGCTAGTGAAGAGCTCGGCTTAGAAGATAGCGCGGCCGATTTAACTGCGCAAAGCAAAGCCTTTATTAATTTGAGCCAGCAAGAGTTAGTAGATTTCTTTTATGCTATTAAAGGGGTGGGTAAGGCCTTAACAGGCTTGATTATTGAAGAGCTTGGCCTTAAGGGCACGCTGGATGCGTTAAATCAAAATCCGCACCAGCTATTAAAAGTAAAAGGCCTTAAAGAGAAGAAGTTACTGACAATAACTGAGGCTTGGCAAGCGTTCGTTAGTCAGCAAGTCAATGATGCCATGACAGATAAACTGCTATAGGAATTTGAGATGAAAAAGCAATATAACTCCTATCAAGACACTCTAGATTTTGTTGAAAAGTGCATGGCTGAGCATCCACACTTAATCAGGTTGCAAACCATAGGCACCACGTGGGAGAAAAGGCCGATTGTCTTAGTAACTATCTCATTAGATGTTGAGTATGCCGATAATAAGCCTGCTTTGTTATATACAGGTACGATTCACGCCAGAGAGTGGATAGGTAATGAGCTGGCAATTAAGTTTATTGATTATGTTATTAATAACTATCGATTTAATCCAAAATTAAAAGAAGCGTTAACACGTAATACCTTGTATATGGTGCCGTGTTTAAACCCCGATGGTTTTGAGTATTCCCGTAATCATTTTTCTTTTTGGCGTAAAAATCGCCGTGATAATGGTGATGGCAGCTTTGGGGTTGATTTAAACCGTAATTTTGCCGTGAAGTTTCGCCACTCTATGGATACCAGTGTTAATACTTATTCTGGCCCTCATGCTTTTTCTGAGCCGGAAACCTGTGCCATCAGAGATTTCGTCTTAGCGCATAGCAATATTACTTTAGCGCTTGATTATCACTCGCAAGGCAATGTCTTTTTTCCTGCCCATAAATTCAATCATGAGCATGAAATTGAAGGTACAGATCTTAATGTTTTGTGTGCCAATATGAATAGAGAAATTCATAAAGTAACGGGTAGAAAATACGGTATTCACCGGGGCAAACCGCCTGCGAATCTGATACATGGCAGTGGCCGCGAGTATTATTATTCACTGGGGATTTTATCGACTGTGGTTGAAGTGGGCACGCGTAATATTCCCGATTATTTAGTGAATATGTCGCAAAGTGTTGATGAAAATATTCCCGCGGTTTTACATGCATTATCAGAAGCAATTAATTATTGCCCGTTAGCGCCAACTAGGCCTGAACGTTTCTCAATCGCCAGTATTGATGATAACAGTGCCATGCTTACTTGGCAGTATCAAAGTGATGCTGAGGTCAACTTTGAGATATATCGAGCTCAGCAGCCGAAATCGCCCTGTAGTGATGAAACACTCGTTGCTATTACGGGTGATACCCAGTTTACCGATGTGCAACTAAAAAGTGGTCAGCCATATTTTTATAATATTAGGGCGGTAGATCGCGTCACTAAAATTAAATCAGGTTTTAGCCCGGAATTAAAAGTGAAAACTGAGCTGGCGGATGATGAATTCTCACGAGCAGTATTTCCCGCCAGTCATGAAGTAGGTTACCTTGGTCAATATACTTTAGATAAAAACAAAGAGCATTTCGGTCATAATTCTTTGTTTGTTGGCGTGAATAAACGTAAAGGCATCTGCTACGGGGTGATTGAATTTAATCTTAATAACATGCCAGAAGATGCCATTATTAAATCGGCGCGATTTTCTTTGTACCCTATGAATCGCGTAAATGCCAAAGTTGAAAATTTTGGCGAGTGGACGGTTTCTTTACTTGATGGTCAAGCGATTGATGATATCAGTAACTTTGAGCAAATTCACAATGCGACTCCGTTGCAAACATTAGGGCAGGCGATTGCTTCTGAGCAATTAACTCAGGGTATTTGGAGTGAATGGCACTTTAATATTGCTGAACGGCATTTATTAAAAAAGGCTATGGCTAGCGGTAAGGTCACTTTACGTATTGAAGGGCCTAAACGCTTACCTTTAGGGGCTGACTCGCAAATGATGCAATTTGATATTGGCTATGGTCAATTTGGTGCTGGCATTCATTATCGCCCTAACTTACAGCTTATTTATACCCGTAAACCCATTAAATTAGCATTAGCGCCATTAGCTACTAATACCATTACGCAAACAGATATTATCGAAGATAAATTGCAGTCTGGCTTTGATAAGCAAGGTGAAATCATTTACGGGCAAATGGCGTTTACCTTAGATGGCTTGCCCGATGCCGATAAAACCGTGATCACTGAAGCTTATTTGATTATGGGTAATAAAACCGCACTTAAAACTAAGCGAGATACGCGCTTTACTATTGAATTAGCTGATCTAAAAGATATAGATTATCACAGCGTAAAACAGCGCAAGAAACGCGAATTTATTGGCTATGAAGTCAGTAACCAGCAGTTAAAAGAAAAAGATACCCATTACTTTATTTTTGATAGTTACGGTAAATTGCATCTGCAAAAACTTCATGCGCAAAACAAACCTTGTTACTTAATTATTAGGGCAACAGCAGCTTCTGCTGAATATGATGAAGTGATTGATTGGGCTGGTGAAGGTGAGCATGAAAGCCCGCAGTTGGTGATTGAATACATTGAGCGGCGAAAAACACCGTTACCAGCGCCAACCTCCCTTAAAACCGATATTGAAAATGGCATGATCAAATTGAGTTGGCTTAACCCAGATGATAGTGATTTTGTCGGTAGCTTTGTGGTACGAAATCGTTTTCATCCACCGAAATCTCCTTATGATGGGGTCAAGCTTTATGGCGGCCCAGATAACTATACCTTTGATAACTTTGCCAATGCCAATATAGAAAAATACTATTCGGTATTTAGTTATGATGATGTGCCCAATTTTTCTGAGCCTGTGAGTGTGCACTATGTTGCCAGAGAAAGTTTCCCCATTATTGAGCAAGAATACCAAGTGCAAGACGGTGAAGAGGAAATTAATTAGCACTAGTTAATATTTACGAATATTTATGAATATTAGTTAGCGCAGCTAACTGTTTTTTACTAAGAAATAGCGCTTAACCATCAGGCTTCTATACTTTAGCTATGGTAGCCTTAAGTTTTGTTGATAGCGCTTATCTTAACAAGGTGACTATAAGTCTTATTGCTTATGGTCTTGCTGTCTTCATGCTCTTGCCCTTTGCTGTGTATTCACAAGAGCTTTGGGTTGGTAAAGCGTGTCCGGTAACTTTTGAGCAAGAGTCATTAGGCATTTTGGTGATTTCACAGCCATGGTTTCATACTAGCCGTTCTAACGCCGCTTATATTGCCTCAGATAATGCGACTGGCATTGGCGTTGAAATTCACTTTTTTGCTAATGCCAAAGGAGATACGCGTCATCAAAATATTGCTAATTGTCAGCAATATCGCATTGTTCAAGCAAGGCAAACCACAGCAAGACTTTTTGCCGGTGAAAAAGCACTGCAACTTGATTTACCCGAAGCTGCTAAAGCACCGTTTTATGATGCTGAAGCGCGAGAGTTTGGTCGCGGCAGTCATCAAACACCGATTGATGATAGCGATAAACCTTGGCAAGGGCGAATAAATAGAGCCTCCACCGTGGCTATTTACGATACACCATATGTTTCAGACTCTTATGGTCAAGAAGGACAAGATATTAGCGTGTTATTTGAAACATGTGTTGTTTGTCAGCGAGAGGCATCTGCAAGTAGTTTGCTTAGCTGTTTGCATTGGGGTTATCAGCGAGAGTTTATCGGCGGGCAAACCGGGTGGACTGAGCCTGAGGCGCTGAATGCGCAATGTCAATTAACTGGCTCAAAAAGCTTAGTGACAATTTTGCGTAATAAACAGGTACTATCTGACATTGAAAAATAAGGTGCTTATCGTTAAGCACCTTATTTTACTTGGCGTTATGGGCGTTATGGGCGATATGCCTAGTCTTTTACCCCTAACTCACGTAAACGCTCAAGTAAGTAGCTTGCTTGCGTGTGTTTTTCTGACAGAACAACTTCACTGCGCGGATGTAAAAACAATGGCAGGGAAATACGAGATTTACTGCTGCCTTTGCCCGTTGGATTGATTACTCTATGGCTGGTCGAGGGGAAATAGCCGGCAGATGCTTCTTGTAACATATCACCAATATTGATAATTAAATTACCAAAATCAGCAGGTACATCCATCCACTGACCGTTTTGCTGCTGCACCTGTAAGCCTGGCTCGTTAGCCGCAGGTAATATGGTTAATAAGTTGATATCTTCGTGGGCAGCCGCTCTGATTGCCCCTGGCTCTTCATCACCTGTTAATGGTGGGTAATGCAATACGCGTAATAAAGTGTTTGGCGTATCTTTGATCATGTTCGATAAGGCTTCAGAATAGTTGGCAGAGATATCGGCGGGACTATGCTTTTCAACCCAATCAAGTAATTCAGCGGCAAGCGCTGAGGTTAATTGGTAATACTCAAGAATTTCGTCTTTTAATGTCGCTGGAATGCGACCCCAAGGATAAACGTGGTAATACTCTTTAATATCTTTTTTGCTGTGACCTTTGGCGGTTTCTGAAATTTCAGGTGAAAAGTAGCCATCTTGTTTCTTAGGATCAAAGGCAAAGTTGTGTTTATCTTCACCATTAAAGAAGCTTTGCCAGTTTTTATAAATTGACTCAACTAAGTCTTGCTTGACTGGGTGATTAATTAAAACGCCAAAGCCAGTTTCGCGTAAACTTTGTACAAACTTCTCTGGGGCATCTTTAGCCGTGTAATCGACAACTTGAACTTGCATTATTTTCTCTTAAATTTCTTGACCATTTGGTAAGGTATTTTAGCTGATTTTTGATTATGTTCAACTTGGTTTAAAAAATAGTCGACTTTCGACTATTTTTTGCGTGACTAAGCCAGATTTAACAAAAATGTAACTAAACTTGTTGGAGACACTAGTAAGATAGTGATTAAATCGCTATGGTAAGTTTTTAGTGTTTTGGTTTTAAAGGGAATTAACTCTTTTTTGTGAGCTAGGCTTTGCTGTTTTCACTCAGGTGTTGAGTGTTATTGAGTTGTTAACTTTGTATTAAGTTTTTCATTAAAGGGGAATGTCCTTTGAGTAAAGAAGTAAAATTTAATGAATCCGAAATCCTCCTTTCCACAACGGATTTAGATAGTTGTATTAAATACGCAAACGATAACTTTTGCGATATTGCTGGTTACACCTTAGATGAAATGGTCGGCAATCCTCATAATATGGTTAGGCATGCTGATATGCCTAAGGCTGCTTTTGCCGATTTATGGCATTTTATTAAGTCAGGTAAATCTTGGATGGGGCCTGTAAAAAATCGCTGTAAAAATGGTGATTATTATTGGGTCAATGCTTTTGTGACGCCGATTAAAAATGAGCGTGGCGAAGTTTATGAATATCAATCGGTTCGCACTAGCCCTGAGCGAGAAGTGGTTGATAGAGCAACAGATTTATACTGCAAAATAAATAAGCAACAAACGCCGTGGCAAATTAAGTTTCAAACCGATATATCGCTTTGGCTGCAATTGCTCTTGATGGTAATGGTTGTTTTATCGCTAGCGACGGTATTTATATCTGATGCAAGCTTGTTTTTAACTATTCCTATGGCAGTTACGGCCTTAACCGGCTTAGTGGTATTTTCCTTATGGCGTAGTAAATATCGAGAAGTTGTACGTGAGGCTAAATCGGTGTTTGATAATCCGTTAATGAGTTATCTTTATTCAGGCAATAATGATGATATTGGCTCAATAAATTTGGCGCTGAAAATGCGTAAAGCTCAGCTTAATGCTGTGGTTGGCCGAGTCAGTGATGACTCTGCCTCTATTACTGATACCGCACGTCAATCCTCTGAACGTGGTAGCAATGTTGCCACTATTTTGAATAATCAACGCTGTGAAACTGAGCAAGTGGCGACGGCAATTAATCAAATGTCGGCAACCGTGCAAGAGATAGCGCAAGTTGTTACTACCGCCTCGAATAGCGCTCAAGAAAGTTTAAATATCAGTAATGATGGACAAGCTGTGGTTAAAGAAACTGTCGACGCTATAGAGGAATTAAGCGCACAGTTAAGTGAAGTTGAAAGCGCAATTGCGCGTTTGATCAATGGTAGTCAAGCAATAACGACGGTACTGGGTGAAATTAGCAGTATTGCCGATCAAACTAACTTGCTAGCACTTAATGCCGCTATTGAAGCGGCGCGTGCTGGTGAGCAAGGACGCGGCTTTGCGGTAGTTGCTGAAGAGGTAAGGGCGCTGGCGATGCGCTCGCAGCAGTCAACAGAAGAGATCAGCAAGTTATTAGGCCAGTTGCAACTTGAGTCTGATTCGGCAACAACGGCAATGACTAAAGGCAATGAGTTATCGAAAAACTGTGTTGAGCAGGTCAATAAAACCGGGGAGTCGTTGTCACGCATTACAGCTGAAATATCTGAGCTAGCCAATATTAATATTCAAATTGCAACCGCAGTAGAGCAGCAATCGGTTGTTGCTGAACAAGTGAATCAGAATATTGTCTCAATTAGCGATATGTCGGCTGAAAGCGAGGAACATGGCAAACATGCCGTGGAGCTTAGTCACAGTTTACTGGATAGGTTAAATCAGCAGCATAGCCTAGTTGAGCAGTTTAAAGGTAATTAATAGCACTCATGCTATAAAAAAATCAGCGCCTTAATGGTTTACCCCGTTAAGGCGTTTTTCTTTTATCTAGTTATGTTTATTCGAGTAAGCGTTCGACAATTAACTTAAGTAGGTATGTTTCACGTTCAATGGACATACCCTTTTTTTCGCTTGTTGCTATGGTTTCTTCATTGTGTTTAATGGCTTTGTGAATATTTATCCACATTGGCTTCATGCCATTATCTAATTCATGTAACTCAAATTGCGGCTGGTCTAGCTCTTCGTCAATAGTACAGGTATAGCAGTATGACAGCATGTGCACTATATCGTATCCTGGTTTGTACCAAGGCCTGAACTCTTCATATAGGCCAAAGGCTTTTATGTTCTGTATATTGCGAGCTCCGGTTTCTTCTTTTAGCTCTCTTACTAGGCCATCAATATGACTTTCACCGTCATCAATGCCACCACCGGGCAAGCTATAGTCGTGATAACGCTTGGTATAAAGGAGTAAGATATCATCGCCATTAAGCACTATAGCCCGACTGGCTTTGCGGGTAAAACTCGGTGCTGATTGATCCAAAATATCGGCATGTAAACTTGATTTTAATAACTGCATAGACAAGGATTATTACAGAGAAGATTGTTAGGTTTATAAGTTTAACATTGCTTATTGAGGCAAGTCGCTGTTTTATTCGATTATGTTTAATACTGTGAGTAAAGTGAGCTAAATTGACAGCTGGTCTGACAAATAATTTACTTTTTTTAAATAATAATTCATAAATAAAATATCTTTTCAAACTAGTGATTTAGCCAGATTTATGATGTTTTTTTAACAAAATATTAATAATAGTAAAGCCGTACTTTACTTATTTTTATTGGATATATCGTATACCATTTGTTATCTTTTAGATAATGATAGTAACAACTTTTAGCATAAAACGTGTTACTTTTAGCGAGAAAAGAGGGAATTTTTACGCTCTTAATGATTAATCTAGCAATGAGCAACATTATTGCGTTATTGCTACTTTTTTAGGTGTTTTATGAGTATAAAAAATTCGGTAACCTCTAAGCTTGTCGTGGCAACATCGGTTGGCATATTTATGGTGTTATTCCTTACCGCCATATTCACAGTTCGCTTTGTTAGCGAGCAAACTTCACAGCAACTAGCGAAAGAAATTGAAGGCTCACTTCGCCTTAATGCCGCAGGTATTGAAAACTACTTTGCTGAGCATATGACCCGTGCTGATACCATTTTTAGAAATACAGCGTTAATTAAATGGTTTGAGCAGCATAAAGATCGTGGTCAAAACCTAGATACCGACAGCTTTAAAGAAGTTCAAGCGGTATTACAACGTGAAGTAGACTTACGGGAAGATATTACCTCAGTGTTTTTTGGCTCAGCCTTTACCGGTGAGTATTTTGATCATGATGGTGTTTCTGTCCTTGAAGGTTATAACGTGCTTGAACGCCCGTGGTGGAATGAAGTCAAGGACAGCCAAAAATGGAATGTTAGCCGCGTTATTTTTGAACCCAAGTATGATGCTTTTTACTTATCGATAAACTTTCCCATTAATAACTTTAATAATCAGTTTATTGGTGTTGGTGGCTCAGATATTTACTTACACTCAATTGATGCCATTGTCTCAAAAATAAAGCACGAGGGGCAGGGGCAAGCATTCTTAATTGATAATAATAGCGACATGATAGTGTTTCCAGAAGAAAAGCTGGCGCATGTTAACGTTGCCAAAAGAGAAACCACTAACATTAAGCTGGATGAGTTAGATAAACAAGCATCGCACGATGGCTTTGCCCACCTAGCGCAGCAAATGAATCAGAATGAGTCGGGTCATAGTCGAGTAACTTGGCAAGATAAGCAATATTATGTGCAATTTAAGGCGGTGGCTTTACCTGAACTACAGCTTTCTTGGAAGTTGGCTATTATGGTGCCAGTTTCTTTTGTTGATGAGCCTGTTAATACCGCCATTACTTATTCAGCTTTGATCATTTTTGGCATATTACTGGTTAGTTTATTAGTGCTTTATTTAACTACGGCAAAATTACTCAATCCGTTATACCAAGTTAAATCGGCCTTAGTTGAAATATCAGGTGGAGCTGGTGACTTATCGCAACGTATTCCGGTAAAAAGCCAAGATGAAATTGGTCAATTGTCGATGGCTTTTAATGATTTTGTCAGTCAAATTCAAAAAATAGTTCGTAAGGTACAAGAAACCAGTGAATCGCTAAAAGATACCACAGCGCAAGTTGCTAACGTAAGTGAAGTGACGGTGGAAAAAACCAGTTCTTCGCAACATGAAGTACACAGAGCAACAGATACTGTCGCTCAAATGGCGGAAACGGCACATGTGATTAAAGAGCAGATTATCAGTGCTTCTGAATCGGCGCAAACGGCAAGTGAAACCTCTAAAAAGGGTCAAGGGGTGTTAAGTAATGCGATGTCTGGTTTAAGTAGCTTAAATAATAACTTTGATACTGCGGTACATACTATTGAAGAGCTAAGAGAAAGTAGCCACTCTATTGGTGAAGTAATGGATGTTATTCGCAATATTGCCGAACAAACTAACTTGTTAGCTTTAAATGCGGCAATTGAGTCGGCAAGGGCGGGAGAGCATGGTCGAGGCTTTGCTGTTGTTGCGGATGAAGTTCGACAACTTGCTAAGCGTACGCAAGAGTCAACGCAAAGTATTCAAGACAATATTACTGATTTACAAGCGAAAGCCAAAGCCGCTGAAGACAGCATGCAGCTTACTCGAGGCCAAGTAAATCAGTATATGGATGACACCAATGTTGTCCATGAGCAACTGTCAGAAATCACAGAGGTGGTTAATGAAAATCAGCAAAACATGAAAGAGATTGTTGATATTACCCAAGAGCAAGATAATGTATCGCAAACCATTAAAAATGTGATGCAACATGTTGATGATATTGGCGATCAAACCAGCTTGGAAGCACAAAGGCTAATGACTATATGTGGTGAGTTAGAAGAGAAAACTAACCGCTTACAAGAGCTAGTAGAGCGTTTTAAGATTTAACTTTTGAAGAGATTTTTACTGTGAGTCGTTGGCCTAGTATCTTTTAAGTTAGGGTCAATACTCACAGGGTCAGCACTATTGTGGTGTGCTTTTATTTGACCTGGCAAGTTCAATAACGGCCACTTTCCCGTTAGCGCCGGCTGCCAAAAACTGATGGTTATCACTGGTTAAGGTAAAAAAGCCCCAAGGGCTGTTAAATTGCTTGGCATCACTGGCTATTTTTTGCCAAGAATTACCATGATCGTTAGATATATCGATACCAGTTTTGCCTAAACTAATGCAGGTATTCTGTTGGCAAGACATTGCGGTTCTTAAGCCATTGTTACTGCCAGCAATGCTTTGTATTTCACCTTGATGTAATTTAACCATATTGGTGTAGTGAGCGCTGCGCTGTAAATAATCGCCACCTATAACAAAAACCTGCTGTCGCGAATTTAACGCTAGCGCATAGCCGCCCGCTGTTTTGCTTTCTTGATATAAAGGTATTGCTTGACGCTGCCAAGTTTCGCCAAAATCGTTACTAAAATAAAGTGAGGCCGATAAACCGCCGGTAGTAAACCAAGCCTGACCATTTGTTCCGACAATTATGGTATTGCCACTGGCAGCAAAGCCAACTTCATTTGCTTTTATCGTCGGTAATTTATGCTGAGCTATGCGTCGCCATGTTTTGCCGCCATCAATGGTTTTTTTGATCACAAAGTAGCCATCAATAGGGTCGGCCATTAATAAGCCTGTAGTATCATCCCAAAAGGCAATAGAATTAAAAAAGCCTTGCGGGTGTTGGTTTTGATAAAGCAGTTGCCAGCTCGTGCCGCCATCTTGAGTTTTATATAACACTGACTGCTCGCCACTACCGGCTCCCATAACAATGGCGGTATCTTTATCAAATACTTGGATATCGCGAAAATCTGTACTGATATTGCTTGCAACTGATTTATCTTGCCATGTTTTACCCGCATCTTGGCTGGTAAATACGTGATTGTTTTGCCCGGTTAGCCAAAAGGTATTTTGCTTAATGGCACTGCCACGAAAAGCAACCTTGGCAGGTAACTGATAGTAATGCCATTGTAAGTTTGCTTGAGTTTTATCTGTTGCACAGGCAGTTTGGCAAACAAATAATGTCAGGCAAACTAGCGCCGACGATACTAAAGTGCTTAGCGAAGGTGTCAAAATAAAGCCTCTTGGTCATGAGTAAAAGTAAAGTGTTGATCGGATACTTTATACGTTTTGCAGGATGTTTTCGCAATAAATTTATTTAGCTTAACCTCTGGTTAGCTTAGTTGCTCTTTTAGGTAATCAAGTAATAGTCGCACTTTAGGGGAGAGTTGTCGGTTATACGGATGAATTGCCCAGACCACTTCATCGGGCTCTTGGTAGTTATCTAAGATAGAGATGAGCTGAGCAGATTCAAGATAGTCGATCACGTAGTAATCGGGTAGTTGTACTATGCCAAGCCCTTTTAAAGCAGCATCAACTAAGGCTTTGCCATTGTTATACCTGAGTGAGCCATTGATCCGCATGGTCACTTCTTTACCATTTTGATGAAAGCGCCAGTAATCACGACTTGCTAATAAACAGTTATGTTGCCTTAGTTCATTTAAGCTATGCGGTGTACCATAAGTTTGTAAATATTGTGCTGAGGCGCATAGGAATACTTTGCGCTGGGTGAGTTTTGTTGCCATTAAGCTGGAGTCTTTAAGCTTACCTATGCGAATGGCAAGATCAAAGCCTTCATCTACCAAATTTAGCCTTTGATTACTTAAATGTGCGTCAATGCTTATCTCAGGGTAACTTAGCGCAAAATCATTAATGAGCGGCAGAATTTTTTGTTCGCCATAGGTGACAGGAGCGGTGAGCTTTATTTTACCTTGTGGCTTTTTTTGTAAGTCAGCCAGAGCATTTTCGGCATCTTTTAGGTTATCAAGCACTTGGCGACAGTGTTGAAAAAAAATATCGCCTTCATAAGTTAACGATACCTTACGAGTAGTGCGATAAAAAAGTTTTACATTGAGCCTTTGCTCTAGCTCATTCACTTGCCTGCTTACTTGCGCTGTTGAAATAGCCAAGGCTTTGGCGGCCAGAGTAAAGCTGGCATGCTCTGCTACCGCAACAAACTCACTAATACCTTGCCAGTCCATATTATTACCTATATGTAAAAGTAAATTGTTAAATAACTATATTATCACTTGTGTGTAAATAAATATAATGTACAGCATAGTTTGTTTAGTTAGTTATGAGAGCTGGGTTTACATCCAAGCGCTTTGTTTTGAACTAAGCTTATAAATATTTTTGTTGAACCTGATGTTGGGTTCGCTAATGAAAGGAAAAAATAATGTCAGAGCAATTTATAAAATCTAAAGCGGCAGTGGCTTGGCAAGCTGGTCAGCCACTTTCAATTGAAGAAGTGGATGTTATGCTGCCCAAAAAAGGGGAAGTATTAGTTAAAATCGTTGCTTCTGGTGTCTGTCATACCGATGCCTTCACACTATCTGGTGAAGATCCAGAAGGCATTTTCCCGTGTATTTTAGGTCACGAGGGGGGCGGTATAGTTGAGCAAGTAGGCGAAGGAGTGACCAGTGTTAGCGTTGGCGATCACGTTATTCCACTGTATACGCCTGAGTGCGGTGAATGTAAGTTCTGTTTATCGGGTAAAACCAACTTATGTCAGAAAATACGTGAAACGCAAGGTAAAGGCCTAATGCCTGATGGCACAACACGTTTTTATAAAGATGGTGAGCCAATTTATCATTACATGGGCTGCTCAACTTTTTCTGAATACACAGTTTTACCTGAAATTTCACTAGCTAAAGTAAGTAAAGATGCACCACTTGAAGAAGTGTGTTTGCTAGGTTGTGGGGTAACCACAGGTATGGGCGCGGTGATGAATACGGCAAAAGTTGAAGAAGGGGCAAGTGTTGCTATTTTTGGCTTAGGCGGTATTGGTTTATCCGCTGTGATTGGCGCGACTATGGCAAAAGCTTCTAGAATTATTGTCATTGATATTAATGAGTCAAAGTTTGAGCTGGCTAAAAAACTTGGGGCAACTGATTGCATTAACCCGAAAGATTATGACAAGCCAATTCAAGACGTGATTGTTGAATTAACTGACGGCGGTGTTGACTATTCATTTGAATGTATCGGTAATGTTGATGTAATGCGCTCAGCACTTGAGTGTTGCCATAAGGGTTGGGGCGAGTCAGTTATTATTGGTGTAGCCGGCGCAGGCCAAGAAATATCAACCAGACCTTTTCAGTTAGTAACGGGTAGAGTATGGCGTGGCACTGCCTTTGGCGGCGTTAAAGGGCGTTCAGAGCTACCAGATTATGTTCAGCGTTATTTAGATGGTGAGTTTCGTTTAGATGACTTTATTACCCACACTATGGCACTTAGTGGTGTTAATGAAGCGTTTGACCTAATGCATGAAGGTAAGAGTATTCGTAGCGTTATCCACTTTGATAAATAACCATGGATTTGCCACCTTTTACAAGGTGGCTAAAGGGCATAATGATGTTAGAAAATATTAGTGTAAATAAAAGCTTTGCTGGCTGGCATAAACAATATAGCCATGCATCTAAAGTATTAAACTGTACTATGCGCTTTGCTATTTATTTGCCGCCTCTGGCAAGTGAGCAAAATAAAGTGCCGGTACTTTACTGGTTATCAGGTCTTACTTGTACTGATGAGAACTTTATGCAAAAAGCTGGCGCGCAAAAGTTGGCCTCTGAGTTGGGTATAGCCATTGTTTGTCCAGATACAAGCCCTCGTGGTCAAGAGGTTGCTGATGATGATGGTTATGACTTAGGCCAAGGGGCAGGCTTTTACGTTAATGCCACACAAGCGCCGTGGCAAATACATTATCAAATGTATGACTATGTCGTAAAAGAGTTACCTGAATTAATTCAAGCTAACTTTCCTGTCAGTGAGCTAAAAAGTATTTCAGGTCACTCTATGGGCGGGCATGGCGCGTTAATGATAGCGTTAAAGAATCCTAGTGCTTATCAGTCTGTATCGGCATTTAGTCCGATCAGCAATCCGATAAATTGTCCTTGGGGCAAGAAAGCCTTTACGGCCTATTTAGGGGAAGATAAAAGCCTTTGGCAGCACTATGATACTTGTGAGCTGATGAAAAAAGCGCAAAGCTTTATGCCTGCACTTATCGAGCAAGGAGCAGATGATCAGTTTTTAACTGAGCAGCTTAAGATAGAAGCATTACAGGCTGTAGTTGATGCCAAGGACTTTGATGTCGAGATTAACTACCAAGCAGGCTATGATCACAGCTACTACTTTATTGCCAGCTTTATTGACAAGCACTTAGACTTTCATGCCAAGCATTTAACTTGAGAATAAGTAATTTACTAAAAGGCTGTCTTTGTCTGGTGAACGGCTCATTCTTGTCTATAATTTTTAGATGTCTCTTTTAATCAAAAGGATTTGGGCTGATGAAAATACTTGTAGTAGATGATATGTTGTCAATGCGTGGAGTTATGCTGCATATGTTAGCTAGCCTAGGTTATAGAGATGCCGATGAAGCCGATAACGGTTTAGTCGCATTAAAAATGCTTAGAGATAAGCATTATGATTTACTTATCACTGATTTACATATGCCTAATCTTGATGGCAAGCAATTACTGACTAAGATTAGACAAGATGAAAAGTTAAAGCACCTACCTGTTTTGATGGCCTCATGTGAAGATGATAGAAAAATAGTAATGTCGCTTATTGCTGAGCAGGTAAGCGGCTTTATGGTAAAACCTTTCAATATTGAGACGCTAAAGAAGCAACTGTTTTTACTCGCTAAAGCTAAACAATCATTAGCTAGCTAACGAGCTAGTTTCTACTCACTGCTATTTTGAAATTGTCTTTTTTTCAGGGCTTTACGGATATTGGCTAAATCATTCTTTAACCATAAGGTTAGGTTATCGGCGGTCATAGGTTTGGCAAAGTAATAGCCTTGCACGAGATCACCTCCTAGCTCTGAAACCAATTTAAAGTCGTCATAATTTTCTACGCCCTCGGCAACGGTTGTTAAGCCAATATCTTTGGCTAAATTAACCGTGCTTTTTAAAATGGTAAGCTGCTGTGGGCGAGTGGCAACGTTATCAACTAAAATCCTATCGAGCTTCAGCTCTGTTGCTGGTACGCGAGATAATTGCTGAGCATTGGCAAACCCAGTGCCATAGTCATCAATGGCTAGTTTAAAGCCTTTTAACCTAAGTTTTGCTAAGGTTTCAATAGCGGTTGATAGTTCTCCACAGATAGCATGTTCAGTCACTTCTAAGACAATATCTTTTGGATCAATGTTGTAATGGTTTACTTGCTTGGCGATATTGTTGGCAAGATCGCTATCAGCGAGAGAAAGCGGAGAAAGATTAAAGGCTAAGTGAAAATTAACACCGTGTTCTCGCCAAGCAACTTTTTGCTTTAGTGCGATATCAAATAGATAGTGAGTCAGCTCTGAAATGATATTGAATTCTTCTGCTGCTGTTATAAATTCAACAGGAGAGACAAAGCCTAATTTTGGGTGAGTCCATCTTGCTAGTGCTTCAACACCTTTTAACAGTAAGCCCTTACAGGTTAACTTGGGTTGATAATATAAAGTAATTTGCTGCTCATTTATTCCTGAAACTAAATCATCTTTACATAATCGGTTATAGAGCGCTTTACTTTCTTTTTGGCTGACCTGTGAAGAAAGCCTTTTAAGGCTTGCTTTGAGATCTACTTCTTTTATTGGTTTTTGAAAGGTTCCAAGTACTTGTAAGCCATCTGACTCTGCCATAGTGCCAATACTTGAAATAAGCGAAGGATCTTTAGAGCTTAATATAATGACAGCATTGACGAGCTTTTCTTTAGCAATTTTTCTTGCAAGCTCAACACCGTCCATAACCGGCATCTCAAGATCAATGAAAACTAAATCAAAATGTTCCTGAGTTAGCTTCTCGACGGCATCTTCACCATTTATGGCGCCAGTTACTTGCGATAAGCCTTGTGCTTTACACATGTTCATGACATGGCTACGTTGCACATTGCTATCATCAACGACTAAGATCTTTAAAGATTCCATACAGTATTCCGTATTACACTACTTAAAATTTATTTTATTAATGCTGCAATTTCACTTAGGTCTACTATGTTATCAGCAGCCCCTAGTTTGATTGCTTCTTTGGGCATGCCAAAAACTACACTGGAGCTTTCGTTTTGCGCCAAGGTTTTACTACCCGCTTTTTTCATGGCTAATAGCCCTTGAGCACCATCATTGCCCATACCTGTCATTATTACGCCAATAGCATTTTGATTAGCGTGTTTGGCGACAGAGTAAAATAGAACATCTACCGATGGCCGATGCCTATTTACCGTTGGTCCTTCAGATACTACCGCTATATATTGCGCACCAGAGCGCTTAATTTGCAAGTGCTTTCCTCCAGGAGCGATTAAAGCCCTGCCTGGTATAATTCGATCGCCAGAGCTTGCTTCTAAAACCTCTAATTCACATATAGAGTTTAGCCTATCCGCAAACGCTTTAGTAAATTTCTCCGGCATGTGCTGAACAATGGCTAAACCCGGACAGGTTCTAGGTAAGGCGGTAAGTACTTTTTCAAGCGCAATAGTGCCGCCAGTAGAGCAGCCAATGGCAATGACACGATCTGTGGTGTGCGATATTTCAGTCAAGTCTATAAGCTCACTTGCCTTAATTTTTTGCTCAATAGCTAGTGTTTGCTCAGAAGATCTTGCTAATGGCATATTAACGACTTTAGCTGCTGCTCTAACGACCGATTTAATGTCATTGCCGGCCTCTTCTAGAAAACCTTTTAACCCTATTTGTGGCTTAGTGATAATATCAAAAGCGCCTGCTGCTAATGCGTTAAGTGATAATTGTGCCCCTTTTTCGGCTAACGATGAGCATATGATAATGGGGGTGGGGCGTTCTTGCATTATACGTTTAAGAAAGGTTATACCGTCCATTCGAGGCATTTCAATATCGAGAATGATGACGTCAGGCCATTGTTTTTGCATTTTGCTGTAGGCAAAAACGGGATCATTGGCTACCTCGTAGACAGTCATATCATCAGAGGAGTTGATGATTTGAGTCAGTACTTGTCTAACAACGGCCGAATCATCGACAACCATAACATTAATGGTCATGATGATGGCCTTGCTGATATTGTTGTAAGCATACGTTACCTGTGCTTAAGTCAAAAAAAAGAGAGCGAGATTGTTTGCCTAAAATATCTTGCTGAGTAAAGTTTAAATTATGCTGTTTAGCCCAATGTTTCGCGTAGGCAACATTGTTTTCTCCAACGGTGGGAGAAGTATTGCTGGCATACATGTTTGCACCACCGAACAGGCGTAATTCATACTCATGGACAGGGGCATGGTCAGACATTTTCATATATAAAAAGTGTAGCGCATCTTCTCCGTAGCGATAATTCGTTGTTTTTGTATCAGTTGTTTTGTGTTTGTTGGCAATAAGGAAATGACATAAGCCGCCAAATTTATTTGGATGCCAGATAGTAATGGCAACGCAAGAGCCTAAAATAGTCTTAACCTGCAGCGCTTTATCAGAAAAGATCACCTCACCAGGCGATAGTAAAATCGTACTACTGTGAGTTTTTGCCAGTATGTTTTTGCTCATAGACACCTAGCTTGTAGTCGATAGATGGCAGGCTGAATTAACTCAAATTTATGCTCTAGCCCGTGTAAGGTTTCTGAGTGACTGATAAATAAGTAGCCATTGACTGACAGACGTTTGCTTATGGCGTTTATAATGGCTTGTCTGGTTTCGTCCTCAAAGTAAATCATAACATTGCGAATAAAAATAACGTCAAATTGTCCCAGGCCTTCCATGGGGTCGAGCAGGTTAAAGCAGAAAAAGTTAATACGTTGTCGCAAGGCAGGTTTAACTCGAATGTAACCTTGGTATTCATCAATGCCTTTACAACAAAAAGACTCTTTATAATGTTGTGGTAATAATTTTGCTCGCTCGTTTTGATAAATGCCTTTTTTAGCATGGTTTATCACCGATTTATTGACATCAGAAGCACACAAAGACCAAGGGGCTTGGTAGTGCTGACTAAGTAACATGGCAATACTATAGGCTTCTTCGCCAGTTGAGCTGGCGGCACTCCACACTTTGAACGCTTTATTTGGGTTAAGTTGTGGCAGGATATGCTTTTCTAAAAAATCAAAATGCTGTGGCTCTCTGAAAAAAAAGGTTTCATTGGTGGTAATAAGCTCTAGTGCTAATTCAAGCTCAGCACTGTTTTCTGGCGAATTGATGTAACGGTAATAATGACTAAAACTTGCTATATTGGTTTTGGCAAGGCGCTTGGCTAGTCTATGCCCTAGCATAAGCCTTTTTTGTTTGCTCAGATAAATACCTAGCTTTTTTTGTACCAAGCGCTGAAATAAGATAAATACTTCTTCGCTTGGCATGGCTTGAAAACTTTCTGAGACAATATTTCCTGACATATTTTTCGCCATAGTTACCTAATTAAAGTCAACAAACTTATCGTCATCACTATCTCTGCCAGCACCATTGGGCGTGCGCTGAATATTCTGCGCCGTTTCTTGGCTGTTACTGTTTTGCACTTCGTTGCGATTACTCATCCTAGTAGCAGCGCTATTGGGCTCAGAAGCTGTTACGGTATCAAATTGAAAGTAATTAACAGACTCTTGTAATTGAACTGCTTGAAAATTCATTTCTTCTGAGGTGGCACTTAGCTCTTCTGATGCAGCAGCATTGTGCTGCATCGTTTGGTTAACTTGAGCTATCGCTTCATTTATTTGGTGCACCCCAGTAGCTTGCTCTGAAGAGGCGGCCGCGATTTCTTGTACTAAATCGGCAGTTTTGTTAATTGATGGCACCATTTCTTGTAGTGAGCGGCCGGCCTTATCAGCTCGTTTGACACTGTCTTTTGCTAATTCGCCAATTTCTTGGGCGGCAACTTGACTGCGCTCTGCTAGTTTTCTTACTTCTGAGGCAACCACAGCAAAGCCTTTGCCGTGATCGCCTGCTCTACCAGCTTCAATCGCAGCGTTAAGCGCTAGCAGATTGGTTTGATAGGCAATATCATCAATGACGCCAATTTTTTCGGCTATTTTTTGCATGGCATCTACGGTTTCTGATACCGCAATGCCGCCTAAGGTAGCTTCTTTTGCAGCTTGTTGCGCCATACCGTCAGTAATACCAGCATTTTCATTGTTTTGGGAGATTGAAGCTGACATTTGCTCCATAGACGCGGATGTTTCTTCAACACTGGCTGCTTGCACTGAGGCGCCTTTGGCTATGGTTTGCGCGGTAGAGTTGACTTGTGTTGAAGCTGAGGCTAGCGCTTGGGATGAGGCTCTGACTTCTTGAATAATTGCTGCTAACTGATTCTTCATATTGCTAATACTAAATAAAAGTGAGCGCTTATCATTTGCTGCTAAATTAATATCTATACTGAGATTACCATTAGCGACTTGATTACAAACCTGTGCGGCATAACGAGGATCACCACCGAGGGTTTTAAATAGATCGTTAAATATGAATATCATTAGGGCGAGAATAATAACGCCTTGAATAACTGAAAAACTAATCAGCGTCGTTTTATTTTTAACGTATTCTATCTGCATCGTTTGACGAGCGTTTATAAGAATTTGCTTAAAGGCTTCTTCGGCGTGAAGCGCGAGTGCTGTCATCGCTTTGCTCGCAGGACGGTCGATACCGCTGACATTTTTATCGACCATTTTGCCTGTTAATTGATTATTGGCGTCAAAGTTGGCAATGGCACTGAGATAGCTTTTTCTTAGGGCTTGATGCAAGTCTTTTACTTGTTTGAGCTCATCAGTATTATGATTGAGTTGTTGAGATTGTTTGATAGCGCTTGATAGTAGTTGCTGTACTGTATCGGAAGATTGTTTAAAGCGGTTTAAGTACTTTTCAAACTGCTTGGCATCATTACCGCGAATAAGGACATTCTTCCATTCTTGTACTTGTATTTTAAAGTGAACATGGGCATTACTGACATCGGTTAAGATGTTTACATTTTGCTCAACTAGCTGGAAATTGTTGTTGGTATTTCGGTGAAAGTTAGATAATTCATTAAGAGACTCAAGGCTTAATAATATCAGTGCCAAGGTGACCAGCAGCCCTAGAAATAAAACCTTTGCTTTTAAGCTTATTTTATCAAGCATTATCCTTTCCTCGTTAGATGTATTTAGAAAATCAAGTTATTGTGCATCATTTTGTTCTAGCTCAGCTTCAACTAAGTGAGCTAACTCTATTGGCGATAGCGTTTTTTCTGCATCGAGTAAGACAATGAAGTCTTCAGCGCTTTTGGCTATACCTAAAATAAATTCTGAGCGTATTTTCGCGCCAAAAGCCGGTGCGTCTTCGATATCGCTTGCAGGAAGTTCAATCACTTCATTAACGGAATCAGCAAGCAGACCTAATATGCAATGTTGTTCAAAGGAGTGTAACTCGACAACAATGACACAAGTGCGTTTATGAATGGTGATAGGCTCTCTGCCAAGGCGAACACTTAAGTCGATAACGGGAACAACTTCGCCACGAAGGTTAATTACGCCACAGAGAAATTGCGGCATTAACGGCACTTGGGTAATACCTGCATACTCAATTATCTCGCGAGTTTGGTGTAACTCCATACCAAAGTGCTCATCAGCTATTGTGAAGGTGAGAAACTGCCGGATAACTTCCTTTGAGTGCTCAGTTAAACCTTGTTCGTTATCTTGTGTCATTAGCTTACCTTAGTAGTTTTTACTCATGTTATTTTGCCCATCACGCTTTATGGCTAACTCAATTAGTTGTGGCACATCTAAAATAAATGCGATTTCACCATTACCGAGCAAGCTTGAACCGCCAATGCCTTTAAGTGAATGAAAAATAGGGCCTAATGGTTTTACTACGGTTTGTATTTCGCCGTTTAGTTTTTCAACGGCAATACCTGCGATGTCATTGCCAAATTGCACTATCACTAATTCAGTTCTTATTTTTTTATCTGCTTGCTGTCCGTTACTGATAGTTTTTGTTGGTTTGAGATTAAATATTTCACTGATATTTAAGTAAGGGATCATTTCACCACGCAGGTTAATGCAATGTTTACTATCAATGTCTTGGTGAGAAGTTAAGTCAATGCACTCTATGATGGTTGCTTGAGGGATAATAAAATGGGTATGGTGTGACTCAACATGAAAGCCATCAATAATGGCTAAGGTCAGTGGTAAGCGAATAATAAATTGCGTGCCCAGCCCTTGATTAGATTGAATTTCAATATTGCCCTGCAAGGCTTCAACATTACGTTTAACCACATCCATGCCAACCCCTCTGCCAGAAAGGTTAGTGATTTGTTGTGCTGTGGAAAACCCAGGATGAAAGATTAAATGAAATAGCTCTTGATCTGAAAGTTTGCCATCTGATGCTACTATGCCTTTTGCTATCGCTTTTTCTAATACCTTGTCTTTGTTAATGCCTTTACCATCGTCACTGATGGAAATAACCACATGGCCGGCATCGTGATAAGCGGATAAGGTTAATTGGCCTTTGGTAGTTTTGTTGGTTGCAGCGCGTTCTTCAATTGATTCTAGGCCGTGATCCATAGCATTTCGCACTATGTGGGTAAGTGGATCGGCTAGTTTTTCCACCATGACACGATCTAATTCAGTTTCTGAGCCTGTAATGGTTAGTTCTATATTTTTATTTAACTCTTGTGCTGTGTCGCGCACTAAGCGTTTAAAGCGCTGGAATGTTGCGCCAATAGGGATCATACGTAGTTTTAGCGCAGCATCTCTGATTTGCTCAGTGAAATCTTCAAAGTCATCAACGGCTTCAATAAGCGGTGAACTTTTGGTTTTGCCTGCAAGTAAGTCAATTCGTTGCTGGTTAATAACCAGCTCACCAATTAAATTAATCAGATGATCAAGGCGATTAGAGTCAATGCGAATTTGTTTTCCGGCATTTGCATTTGTCTGAGTTTGTTTTTGCTTTGTTAACGCGGCAGCAATTACTTTCTCTGGCACGAGATTGTTTTGGCTAAGTACTTCGCCAAGCTTACTACTTGGCGCATTGTTTGAACTTATGTCCTGGTTAGTTTGTTGCTGCTCATTTAAAGCCTGTTCTAAAGAGTGTCGGGTTAACGAGCCGCATTTGACTAGAATATCACCTAGTTGTTGGTTTTCTTCCGGTAGCGAGTCAATTAAAGCAAGGTAATCATCAATTTTTGCATCGGGTGGCAATATGGTGATGTCAGAGTCGTCCTTAACAAACATAAAGGTGTTTTCAATGGCTTCTAGGTCAGCATTTGATTGCAAGGCGATTTCATAAGCAAAATATAAGGTTTCACTATCGAAGTCTTCTGCATTAGGAAAGTTCTCTGTAATAGTTTCTATGTGTTTGATTTCACCTAATGTTTCTAGAAACTTAATAAAAGATAATGGATCCATACCATTTCTTAGACAATCCTCAGAAAGTCTTAATGAAATGTGCCAACAGTTATTATCGTTTGAGCTCTCTTGTATGCTTTGACTTGTTTCATCTTGCTCTGAAGTTTGCTCTGTGGGTAATTCGCTGGTGTTGGTATCAGTCCAAGGCGCTAGTTTTGTGATTAACTCTTGGCTTTGCGCCTGTAATTCTGGGTTTTGCTGAAAGTCATCAAGGCTAGTGTTGACTAAGGTTTTTATATGATCTTGACAGAGAAATAGCACATTGAGCAGGTCATTATCAAAAACAATATTATTGTCTCTAGCCTTATCTAAAATGTTTTCAACAACATGGGTAAAATTAACAATATGCTCTAGTGCAAAAATGCCTGCTGAGCCTTTTATGGTATGCGCTGAACGAAAAATGTCATTTAATAACTCTGGCGATGGTTCAGCTTCTTCTATTTGCAGCAGAATATTTTCCATCGCTTCGAGATGTTCGTGCGCTTCAATATAAAAGGTTTCAATGGCTGCATCTAAGCTCATTTCGCCTCCTCAAGCGGAGTTGGATCAAAATAACGTTCTAATTGAAAGGTTTTACTGTACTGAGCTAAGGCTGAGCTGATGGAGTCTATTTGATAGGGGCTTTGTTGTTGTTTTGCCGCTTTAATTAACATGATGAGTATTTGCACCCCAGCAGTATCAATGTCGGATAATTTAGCGAGTTTTAAGGTTAATGATTGTTGTATTTTTAGTGGCTTTATATGTTGTTGGTAAAACTCCATTGCACAGTAAATATCAAGTTCACCCGCTATGGTGACTTCAGTCACT